>NZ_VSEY01000036.1 GCF_008086045.1 Nonomuraea sp. PA05
GAATGTGATCATCTTGGCGGCCATCGGCTGCTCCTGTTCCTGCTCTGGTTTCTGCTCTTGTCGGAAGGCCCTGCTGGGCCCTCGGGGGCGTGGCCGGGACGGCGCCCGCGACGGACGGCTCGCGCAGGACGGGCATGGCAGTCTGATCTGCGGAGCCTCGCCGTCTCCGGCGACGCCATGTGGTCGGCACTTCGGGTGGGAGGTGCCGGGCGTCGTCCCGTACTTTACCCACAATGTGCGTGGCACGCACAAGTTGCGTGGCGCGCATCATCGGGTAGGCTTCTCGCCATGAACGATGACGCCATGGATCTGCGGTCCCGTAACAAGCAGGCCACCCGGGAGGCGATCGGTCACGCCGCACTGCGGCTGGCCATCGAGCAGGGCCCCAACGGGCTGGCGCTCGTTCGCGTCCATGACATCGCCACTGCTGCGGGTGTTTCGCCGCGTACGTATAACAACTACTTCTCCAGCCGGGAGGAGGCGATCTGCGCTTTTCAGGCCGATCAGTCGCGGCGGGTGGGGAAGGCGCTGCGGGCCAGGCCCGCGGGGGAGGCGCTGGAGGAGGCGGTGATCGCGGCCGTGGTCGAGCTCTATACCGATCCTGAGCCGGATCGGGCCGGTCTTGCCATGATCATGTCGACGCCCGCGTTGGAGGGGGAGGCGCTCAAGGCGTTCAGCATGGCCGAGGAGCCGCTGGCGGAGGCCATCGCTGAGCGGACCGCTGGCGATCCTCGGACTGACCTGTTTCCTGCTGTGACGGCTGCGGCTGTTGCCGGGGCTATCCGGGTGGCGGGGCGCCACTGGTTGCAGCCTGGGGTCACCGGCTCTTTCGCTGGTGTTTTGCGTAGTGCGCTGTCGTGTGTCTTCGCTGCTGGGCGCGGGGGCGGGAGAAAGGAGTGAGGCGCGGGTGGCGGAGGAGTGAAACGCGGTGTGGACGGTGAAGTGAGGCGGAGGCTGCAGTGACGGGCGGCAACGGAGTGCGGCGAGGGGTGGATTCGGGACGGGTGACGGTGTGGGTGATGGCGTCAGTTACGCAGTAGGTGATGGTGTGAGTGGCGGAGCGGGTGATGGTGTGAGTGACGGAGCGGGTGACCGTGTGAGCGAGGGGGCCGCTGGGGGAGCATGCTGGGGACCTACGACGTGCTGACTCGCGGGAGGCGGCGCAGTGCAGACGGGTGCACGTTTCCGAGGCATTCAGATGAAGAAGCTGTCGCCCGCATGAGGATGCCGACATCCTGGCGAAGCCGCTGGCCTTTTCGCCGCAGAGCCTCCGACTACTGACGCTCGCTGCTCATCAGGCCGTCCCGCTGACCGGCATTTACATCGGCTGGCGCCCACGGCGGCACACGACACAACTCGACAATCTCAGCCTTGAACGTGCGGCGAGGACACGGCTTTTCCTTCCCGTGCTCTCCACCATGGATGTCATTCCGGGGACGAAACCGGATCAAGCCCACCGGGGCAACTCCAGTGGTGAGTCATTGCGCGGCGCAGTTTCGCACTGCGGCACGGTTCGGGGCAGTCTGCGTCGTCAGCGGGTGATCACATCTCCCACCCGGCCGAGTCCATCACCGGACGTACTTCCACGGTTCCGCCATGTCCGTCCGCTACGAGCGCCGCCAGTTCGACGGCCCGCTCCCGGCTTTCGCAGTCGAGCAGGTACTGCCCGGCCGCTTGCTGCGCGACCGGAAGGTACGGTCCGTCGTTCACCTCCACCACGCCATCCCTGACCTGTACGACGGTGCTGATGGACGGGTCGGAGAGAGCGTGGCCGGCGATGAGCTCGCCCGAGCGGCCGGCCACGGCCAGGATGCGTTCGTGATCGAGTGCGGTGGCGGCGCTCGCGTAGACGTTCAGCAGGAACTTCACCGAGCTCAGCCGTCGGCCGTGCCCGCGAAGACAACCGGGCGCACCTCGATGCCAAGGCCCTCGACGCCGGCGTCCGGGATGAGCGCGGCCAGTTCGAGGGCGCGCTCCCGGCTGTCGCACTCCACCAGGTAGTAGCCGCCGAGGAACTCCTTGGCCTCCAGATACGGCCCGTCCGTCACGACCGGGACGCCGCGACGGACCCGCACCACGGCGCTCTGCCCCGGATCGGCCAGGGCCGCGGTGCTGATCAGCTCTCCGGACTTGGTGACGGTTTCCATGAATCCGCCGTGGCCGCTCATCACCTCGTTGCGCTGCTCCTCGGTGAGCGCCTCCCAGACCTGGGGGTTCGTGTGCATGATCAACAGGAACTTCATGTCATCTCCTTCGATGGACGTTCGGTGCCCCCGTGGGGCCGTTCACCGTGGGGTCGGAGCCGGTTGCGGGTTTTTGCCGTGGCGGACGCAAGAATTCTTCCGCTGCTCCGACCTCCCTGCGGAGCGGGTGTTCCCGCTCGACGGTTACGAATGGAGCATACGAATGAGTCTTCCCCGCATCGGCGTGACCCTGCCGCAGGTCAGCCCGTACGCCGGCCCCGACGCCGTCGTCACCGTGGCGCAGGCGGCCGAACGGCTCGGCTATCACGCCGTGTCCGCCAGCGACCGGCTGCTGATCCCCGCCGGGCCGCACTGGAACAACGACGCGGGCCTGCCCGAGGACCACGTCTGGGAGTCGCTGGAGCTGCTGACCTGGGCGGCGGCGCACACCCGGCGCATCCGCGTGGTCACCGGCATCCTGAACACGATCTTCCAGCCGCCCGTCGTCCTGGCTCGCAGGCTGGCCACGCTCGACCGGCTCTCCAAGGGGCGGCTGGTCGTGGGCATCGGGCAGGGCGGTGGCACCCGGCTGCCGCCGTTCTACATTCCCGAGGAGTTCACCGCGGCTGGGGTGCCCGCCGGGCGCAGGGGTGCGGGGTTCGTTGAACATACGGCGGCGATGCGTGCCTGCTGGGCTCCTGACCCTGTGGAGTTTCACGGTGAGGACTACCGGATCCCGCTGGCCAAGGTGGGGCCGAAGCCTTGGCGGGGCAGCATTCCGCTGCTGTTCGGTGCGATCACGCGTACCACGATTGAGCGGGCTGCGCGTATCGGGGACGGGTTCATTACGACTGCGGTGAATTGGGATGACACTCGTACGCAGGTCGGGTGGTACCGGGACGCTAGCAGCGGGAGCGGGAGCGGGAGCGGGAGCGGGAACGGGAACGGAGGCGGCAGCGAGAGTCGGAGCGGAGGCGACAGCGGGAGCGGGAGCGGAAGCGGGAGTGGAAGCGGGAGTGGCAGCGGCGGAGGCAGTCGCAGCGGAAGCGGGAGCGGGAGCGGCGACGCCAGCGGAAGTGGGAGCGGGAGTGACTGGGGCAGGGGCACGGGCAGTGGCCGGGGCGGGGGTGGTGGCACGGTTGTGGTGAACATCATTCCGACTCCTCCCGGGGAGCCGGTCTCGCCCCAGGTCTTCGCCGGCGCCGTGCTGGGGCAACTCGATCGTGCGGTGGAGGTTGGTGCTGATGAGGTGCACATCGCGCTTCATCTCCTGCCGATGGACGCCGAGCAGCAGGTCGGGTTGATCGAGGAGTTGGCCGCTGAGCTGGGGCTGCCTGCGTCCGCGCCGGTTTCGTAGCCGGTTCTGGCGGCCCGCCTTGACCGGTCGTGCGGCGATCTGGAAGGCGGGTGGCGTTGATGGTCGCTCCGGTACGTGTAAGTGTGGCCTTCGGCGACGAAGGGCGGATCGATGAGATCGTTCACGGGGAAGACGGCCGTCGTCACGGGAGGCGGCGCCGGGATGGGCCGCGAACTGGTCGTGCAGCTGGCGGCTGAGGGCTGCTCGGTCGCCGCCTGCGACATCGACGAGGCGGCCCTGGCCATCACCGCTGAGCAGGCCGCCAAGGCCGCCAAGGCTGTGAACGGCGAAAACGCGCGGGCCGCCAGGATCGCGCCCGGAGGTGATGGGCGAGCCGTCGCGGCCGGGCCTGGCGGTGACGGGCAGGCCGTCAACAGCGCGCCCGAGGCACGAGCTGCCGAGAGCGCGTTCGAGGTGCGGGCTGCCGAGAGCGCGTCCGAGGCGCGGGCTGCCAAGAGCAGACCCGAGGCGGGAGGTGACAAGAGCGGGCCCGAGGTGGGGGCTGCCAAGAGCGGCCCCGAGGCGAGGGCTGACAAGAGCGGGCCCAGTGGTCAGGCGCGGGCCGTCAACGCCGCGCCCGGCGGTGAGGTTCGGATCACGACCCACCTGTGCGACGTGTCGGACGAAGCCCAGGTGGCGAGATTCCGCGACGAGGTGATCGAGCGACACGGCACCGACCACATCAACCTGCTGTTCAACAACGCCGGCGTAGGCGGCGGCAGCAGCTTCGTCACCAGTCCGCGAGCCGAATGGGAGCGCACGTTCGCCATCTGCTGGGGCGGCGTCTACAATTGCTCGCGCGCGTTCATGCCCCTCCTCATCGCCGCCGACGAGGCCTGCCTGATCAACACCAGCAGCGTCAACGGCTTCTGGGCGTGCGGCCCGAACATGCCGATGAGCGCCTACAGCGCCGCCAAGTTCGCGGTGAAGGGTTTCTCGGAGTCGCTGCTGGTGGACTTGCGGCTCAACGCCCCCCACGTGCGGGTCGCGCTGGTGATGCCCGGCCACGTCGGCACCGAGATTGTGATCAACTCGCGAAGGCTGCACGGTGGCGCGGAGCCAGACGACATGACCCCGGAGGAACTCGCGGACGCCCGGGGCCTCGCCGCCGCCGTCGCCGGGGTTCCCGCCGATGCGCTGAGCGACGAGGCGGTGCGGGCGGCGGTCAAGGCCATGGGGGAGGGCTTCCGCGACAACGCCCCGCTCTCCGCCGCCGAGGCCGCGACGATCATCCTCGACGGTGTGCGCGCGGGCACCTGGCGCATTCTGGTCGGTGACGACGCCCGCGCGCTGGACGAGGCGATGCGCGCCGACCCGCTGGACCTGTACGAGCCCGGCAGCCGGACGCTGGCCGAGATGTTCGCCAACATGCGCCCGCGCGGGGAGTGAGCGGGCTCGGGGCCAGCGGAAGGGCTGGTCACGCAGCCTCGCGACGCTCCCGCCGTCTCGTCCGGGTCAGCGGAGGGGCTGGTCGCGCAGCCTCGCGACGCTCCCGCCGTCTCGTCGGGGTCAGCGGAAGGGCCCGGTCACGCAGTACGTGATGCCGCCCGACGACGCCCCCGACGTCCCGCGCTGGGAGGAGAAGTACAGCCGGTCGCCGGCCGGGCTGAAGGCGGGCCCGGTGATCTCCGACCCGCTCTGCCCGCTGATCCGCAGGAACGGCGAGATCTTGTCGTCCGGCGTGATCAGGCAGATCTCCATGTTCCCGCCGTCCTCGGCCACGTAAAGGTCACCGGAGGCGGAGCCGGTGACGTTGTCGACCCCGGTGAGCGGCGGCGTGCCCGGGCTGACGAGGCTGTCGTCGTAGGCGAGCTCGTACCTGTTCGTGGTCGGATCGACCTGCCACACCCGGTTGTCGCCCTTGGTGGTGAACCAGACGGTGTCGTTCGCGTAGTGGCAGCCCTCGCCCCCGTTGAAGGACTTCGATCCCGATACCTGGCTGCGGGTGGCGGTCGGGGAGCCGTCCGGGTCGGGCACGTTCGCCCAGGTGAAGGAGCCGGAGGTGGCGGAGCCCGCGACCAGCACCTGTAGGGTGCCCGACGACAGGTCGCCCCAGGTGGTGGGAACGAACCGGTAGAACCGTCCGTCTGGCTCGTCCTCGGTCAGGTAGATCACCCGCCGCACCGGGTCGGCCGCGGCGGCCTCGTGCTTGAACCTGCCCATCGCGGGCCGCTGCACGGCGGCGCCGCCGAACGGGTACGTCTCGTAGACGAAGCCCCGGCTGACCTCCTCGCACGACAACCAGGTGTTCCAGGGCGTCTTGCCGCCCGCGCAATTCGTCCGGGTGCCCGACAGGATGCGGTAGGCCGAGGTGACGTCGCCGTCGGCGTCGAAGCGGAGCGCCGAGGCGCCGCCGCCCGGGTTGATCTCCGAGTTGGACACGTAGATCCAGCCGCTGCCGTCGGCGAAGCATGCGCCTCCGTCGGGCGCGTCGTGCCAGGTGTAGGACGTGCCGGTGACGGCCTGGCGGGACCGGGCAATCACTCGGCTGGTGAAGCCGGCGGGCAACCGGATGCCGTTGGCGTCGGCGGCCTGCAGCGCGCCGTACGGGCCGGGGGCGTTCTGGGCGGGCGCGGCCAGGGCCGCCCCCTGCCAGAGACTGCCGGAGAAGGCGATCGTGCCGGCGCCGAGCACCGAGGCGCGCAGGAAATGGCGGCGTTCCATCGACGAACCTCCTGAGTGGGGGTGCAGCCTCGCCGACAGTAAGTCGACCACATGGACACCGATCTGTCAGGAAAGTTAACGACAACGGTGTGTTGCGCCACATTCCGGGTGGATCGCGAACAAGACTATGATAATGGTTTTCATTACAAGCATGGAGGTTCGCGTGGCCACTCCTGTCGTCCTGGTCGCCGGTCCGTACGCCGACGCCCGCGCGGCCGTCGTACGGCGGCTGCTCGCGGATCACCCCGGAGCGGCGCTGATGAGCTCCGGCCCGCCCCCCGGCGCCGCCTTCCTGGTGATGGAGCTGCCGGACACCGCCGAGCCGCGCCCGTTCGCCGAGGCGCTCGCTGCCGAGGCCGGGCTCCGCCTGACCGGCGTGCTCACCGCGCTCGACGCCCGGCACATGCCCGTGGACATCCTGCGCGCCGACCGCCTGCCCGGCCGCGACGAACGGTACGTCGCCGAAGTGCTGGCCAGGCAGCTCGAGTACGCCACCCACCTGGTGCTGGACGGCGGCGACGCCGAGGACGGCGAACTGTCGCGGGCCGTGCTCGCCCACCTGGCGCCCGCCACCCCCGTCCACCACCTGCGCGACGGCCTGCCCCGCCTGACCGGCCGGACGGTGTGCCCCCGCGAGCTGGCCGACCGCGTCGAACCCGCCACCGCGCTGCTGCCCTGCGAGGCCAGGACCGGCGCGGTCACCACGGTCGTCTGGCACCGGCTGCGGCCCCTGCATCCCGGCCGTCTGTTCGAGGTCACCGAGGAACTGGCCGCCTGCTCCGTGCGGGGGCGCGGGCGCTTCTGGCTGGCCGGGCGGCACGACCGGCTGCTGGCCTGGGACTCGGTGGCCGGGCGGCTCGCCGTGCGCGACGCCGGGCCCTGGCTGGCCGCCATGCCGCCGTCGGCGTGGGACGCGTGCCGCCCGGCCCGCCGCGCCGTGGCCGCCCTCGACTGGAACCCGCTGACCGGCGACCGGGTGCAGCACCTCGTCTTCACGGGGCCCGACCTCGATCGCCGGCGCATCTGGGAGTTGCTCGACGGGTGTCTGCTCGGCCGGGCGGAGATGCTGGCCGGTTCGGACGTCTGGAGCGGCTACGAGGACCCGTTCTCTCTCGTTCTCGACGCGGACGCGATGCTGCCGTCGTAGGGGCGAGCGGCCCGGCGGCCCCGCCCCACGCTGCGCCGCCGGTCAGCGCCGTCGGTCAGTGCCGCCGGGTCGGTGCCGCCGGGTCGGTGCCGCCGGGTCAGCGCCGCCGGGCCGGGTGGTGCCGGGCCGGGCGGCGCGGGTTCACGGCTTTCCGGGGCGGGACGCGTACGGCAGCAGTGCCATCTCCCTGGCGTTCTTGATGGCGCGGGCGAGCTCCCGCTGCTGCCGCACACTCACCCCGGTGACCCGCCGGCTACGAATCTTCCCCCGATCGGAGATGAACCGGCGCAACAAGTTCGTGTCCTTGTAGTCGATCCGCTCCACCCCTGCCAGCGGATTCGGCTTCCTGCGTGGCGCGCGACGGCTCTTCATGCGATCTCCTCAAGGTCCAGCATCGGTGCGAACGGATCATCGAGCAGGGCCACGGGCCCGTCCTCGGGGGTGGTCAAACAGGAGTCCAGCAACGCCCGCAGCCGCTCGCCGTCCAGGTCGGGCCCGGTGAACACGAGATGCTGAACGCGATCACCGACCTCGCAATGCCAGTCCAGGGAAGCGGCCAGCCGCCGGGCGGGCGAGACGAGGTCCCACGCGGCCTCGGGCAGCGCGGCCAGCCACGGGCCCGCGTCCTCGACGGAGACGATCCCGGCGACCGCGTCCCAGGCCAGCAGCCGGCTGGGCCGGGTGGCCAGCCAGAAGCGGCCGCGCGAGCGTACGGACTCGGTGACCAGCTCGTCCACCGCCTCGAAGAGGCGGCCGGGGTGCAGGGGGCGGCGGCTGTGCCAGACCATGGTGGTGATCTCGTCGGTGCGGGCGTCGCCGGGAAGCTGCGCGGTGGCGGGCTCCACGCGTTCGGCCAGCTCGGACGTGCACAGCGCCGTCCCGGTGACGGCGGGCATGGCGGTGACGGGATGCACCGGCGTGAACGGGGCCAGGTGCGTGAGCACGGCGGCCGTCAGCTCCTGGTCCTCCTCGTCGCCGCCGTGCGGCACCAGGCCGGTGCCGTACTCGATCTGCCGGGTGAGCACCTCGGCCAGGAAGCGCTGGTCGCCGGCCGCGGCGGGTTTGCCGACCTCGATGAGGCGTTCGCCCCTGGTCAGGTCCTCGGGCATGGCGGCGGCGTCCACGGCGGTGAGGACGGCGGTGAGCCGCAGCAGGTCGTGCGCCTCGGGGCAGTCGACGGCCTCGGCGACGGAGCGGGGCTCGACGGAGTCCCACAGGTCGGCGATCAGCAGTGGCGCGGTGGGTGCGAGCGCGATGAGCCGGGGGAGCAGGTCCTCGCGCACCGTGCAGGTGACGCAGCCGTGCGCGAGCCGCACCTGCGCGCTCTCCCGCACGCCGCTCGCGTCGCGGACGGTGCGCGTGATCAGGCCGGTGGTGACCCGCCCGAGGTCGTGGTGGACGGCGAGCGAGCCGGGATGGCCGGCGAGCAGCCGCTCGACAGCGGCCGTGCGGGCCGCGCCGTGCAGGCCCGCGACGAGGACGACGGGGGTGGGCACCGGACCTCCAGTTGTCGAAATGAAAATCGTTGTCGTTATCATGGCACAGCTCCGCAACCCGAAAGGAACCGCTGTGGCCAGAAACGAGCTGCGGCCGCTGATCAAGCTCCGCTCGACAGCCGGCACCGGCTACACCTACGTGACCAGGAAGAACCGCCGTAACGACCCCGACAGGCTGACGCTGCGCAAGTACGACCCGATCGTGCGCAGGCACGTGACGTTCCGCGAAGAGCGATGACCCGTCCCGACGGAAGGAAATGATGTCCGCACACTGCCAGCTGACCGGCGCGGCGCCGGTCTTCGGCAACGCCGTCTCCCACTCCCACCGGCGCACCCGCCGCCGCTGGGACCCCAACATCCAGCGCCGCCGCTACTGGCTGCCGAGCGAGGGCCGGCACGTACGGCTGACGCTCAGCACCAGAGCCATCAAGATCATCGACAGGATCGGCATCGAGCAGGCCGTGGGGCGCATCCGCGCCAGGGGGGAGAGAGTCTGATGGCCAAGAAGAGCAAGATCGCCGCCAACGAGCGACGCAAGGCCGTGGTGCGCCGCCACGCCGAACGGCGGGCCGAGCTCAAGGAGATCATCCGCACCGGCGGCCCGCAGGAGAGGGCCGACGCCGTGCGGGAGCTGGCCCGCCAGCCCCGCGACGCCAGCCCCACACGGGTGCGCAACCGCGACTCCATCGACGGACGCCCCCGCGGTCACCTGTCGAAGTTCGGGCTCTCGCGGGTGCGCTTCCGCGAGATGGCCCACCGGGGCGAGTTGCCCGGCGTGACGAAGGCGAGCTGGTAGCGGTGGCCGTGCCCAAGCGGAAGACGTCCCGCTCGAACACGCGGCACCGCCGCAGCCAGTGGAAGGCCGCCGCGCCCGACCTCGTGCCCATCGTGGTGGACGGGCGGGAGCTGCTGGTGCCGCGGCCGCTCGTCAGGGCGTACCAGCGAGGCCTCATCACCCCCCGCTGACCGCCCCCACCGGCCGGCGCCGCACGGCGGCGCCGGCCTCCGACCTCACGGCCTGAGCGCTGACCTCACGGCCGGGCCTCCGACCTCACGGCCTGAGCGCTGACCTCACGGCCGGGCCGCTGACCTTACGGCCTGAGCGCCGACTTCGCTGCCTGAGCGCCGACCCTACGGCCCAAGCACTGGGCCTCACTGCCCGGCCGCCACCTTCAGCCCGGCGATGTCGATCTTCTGCATGCCCATCATGGCCTTCATGACCTGCTGCGCCGTGGCCGGGTCGGGGTGCTGCAGCAGCTCGTGCATTTGCTTGGGGATGATCTGCCAGGACAGGCCCCACCGGTCCTTCAGCCAGCCGCACTGCGACTCCTCGCCGCCCTCGGTGAGCTTGTCCCACAGCTCGTCCACCTCCTCCTGCGACTCGCAGTTCACGTACAGCGAGATCGCCTCGTTGAACTTGTACTGCGGACCGCCGTTCAGCGCCAGGAACCGCTGGCCCGCCGCCTCGAACTCCACCATGAACGCCGGCCCGGTGTCCCCCTGGCGCTGCACCGACACGATGCGGGAGTCGGGGAACAGGGAGGTGTAGAAGGTGGCGGCCTGCTCGGCCTGGTCGTCGAACCACAGGAACGTGGTGATCTTCTGCATGGCGGGTCCCTCCTCAGGGGTTGTCGTTCGTTCCGCACCAACGCGTCGTACGGGCGGGGCGCGGATCGACACGATCCAGGAAAGAAATTCTCAGCCGAGCACGGCGCCGATCGCCGTCATGATCGGAATGGACAACCCCGTGGTCAGCAGCACCGCCCCGCGAGCCAGCCGCCTCCCCGTGTCGTAGGTGACGGCGTACACATAAATGTTCTGCGCCGTGGGCAGCGCCGCGAACAACGTCGCCGCCAGCAGTTGCGTGCCCTCCAGGCCCAGCGCGAAGCGGGCGGTCACGTACGCGAGCGCGGGCTGCGCGAACGCCTTGAGCGTCACCGCCAGCGCGATGTCCTTGCCCACGCCGTTCTCCTCGGGCGCGGCCGGGGCGCGGCGCGAGCCGTACAGGCTGAGGCCGTACGCCAGCAGCGCCACCGGTACGGCCGCGCCGCCGAGCAGGTCGATCGGGCGCATGACCGTGACCGGCAGCGAGACGCCGCTGAGCGCGAGTGCCAGGCCGAGCAGTGAGGCGACGGTGAGCGGGTTGCGGAAGGGCAGCAGGAGTGCCGCGCGCGGGGAGCGGGAGCCCTTGTCGAGGATCAGGAACGAGACCGGGGTCAGGACGAGGAGCTGGAAGAGCAGGATGGGCGCGACGAGGGCGGCGTCGCCGAGCACGTACAGCGAGATCGGCACGCCGAGGTTGCCGGCGTTGACGTAGGAGGAGGCGAGCGCGCCGATCGTGGCCTGTCTCGTGGTGCGCCGCCAGGCGAGCTTGGCCACCAGCACGAACACGAGTTGCGTGACCGCCACCGCGATGATCTCGGTCAGCAGCACCGGAGAGAGCAGCGCGCCCAGGTCGGCGCGGGACACGGTGGCGAACATCAGCGCCGGGGTCGCCACGAAGAACGCCAGCCGCGACAGCACCAGCTCGTCGCTGGACTTGAGCAGGCCGATGACACCGATGACGTAGCCGAGCACGGCGACCGACACCAAGGCGGCGAACGCCGCGACTACCCCCGACAACCCATTCCCTCCCAAACTGGACGTTCAGGAGGGTATCTGAGGTATCCGGGCTGGTCCGAGCCCGGCTCACCGGCTTAGGACAACCGGAAGGGGGTAAGCCCGTCGTAAGGCGCTGACCTGCGGAAACTTCGTCATGTGCGGGCGCCGAGAGCACCACGGGGCAAATGGGGGGTTCCCGGTGACCATTGACGAACCGCGTACTGACGAGCCGTTGACACCGGTGGTGGCGCCGGTGAGGCCGTCGAGCAAGGGCCGCATCATCGTGCGCTGGCTGTCGAGCACGGACCACAAGGTCATCGGCTACATGTACCTGATCGCCTCGTTCGTGTTCTTCTCGCTGGGCGGCATCATGGCGCTGCTCATCCGGGCCGAGCTGATCCATCCCGGCATGCAACTGGTGACCAACGAGCAGTACAACCAGCTCTTCACCATGCACGGCACGATCATGATGCTGCTGTTCGCCACCCCGCTGTTCGCCGGGTTCGCCAACGTGATCATGCCGCTGCAGATCGGCTCGCCGGACGTGGCCTTCCCCCGGCTGAACGCGGTGAGCTTCTGGCTGTTCCTGTTCGGCGGCCTCATCGCGGTCAGCGGCTTCCTGAGCCCCTCCGGAGCGGCCAGCTTCGGCTGGTTCGCCTACACGCCGCTCTCGGACGCGACCTTCTCGCCCGGCGTCGGGGGAGACCTGTGGGTCATGGGGCTGAGCCTGGCCGGCGTCGGCACGATCCTCGGCGCCGTCAACTTCATCACCACCATCATCTGCATGCGCGCCCCCGGAATGACCATGTTCCGCATGTCCATCTTCACCTGGAACGTGCTGCTGACCAGCATGCTCGTGCTGATGGCGTTCCCCGTGCTGGCCGCCGCGCTGCTCGCGCTGGAGGCCGACCGCAAGGTGAACACCCAGTTCTTCCACCCCGAGAACGGCGGGGCGATGCTCTGGCAGCACCTGTTCTGGTTCTTCGGCCACCCCGAGGTGTACATCATCGCGCTGCCGTTCTTCGGCATCATCACCGAGGTGCTGCCCGTCTTCAGCCGCAAGCCGATCTTCGGCTACATCGGCCTGGTCGGCGCCACCATCGCCATCGCCGGGCTGTCGATGACCGTCTGGGCGCACCACATGTTCCCCACCGGGCAGGTGCTGCTGCCGTTCTTCTCCTTCTTCACCTTCCTCATCGCCGTGCCGACCGGCGTGAAGTTCTTCAACTGGACCGGCACCATGTGGCGGGGCCATCTCAGCTTCGAGACGCCCATGCTGTTCGCCGTCGGCTTCCTCATCACGTTCCTGCTCGGCGGCCTGACCGGCGTCATCCTCGGCTCGCCGCCGCTGGACTTCCACATCACCGACAGCTACTTCGTCGTGGCCCACTTCCACTATGTGGTGTTCGGCACCGTGGTGTTCGCCATGTTCGCCGGGTTCTACTTCTGGTGGCCCAAGATGACGGGGCGCATGCTGCACGAAGGCATCGGCAAGCTGCACTTCTGGATGCTGTTCATCGGCTTCCACCTCACGTTCCTGGTGCAGCACTGGCTCGGCGTGGCCGGCATGCCGCGCCGGTACGCCGACTACGGCGCCGGCGACGGCTTCACCGACCTGCACCTGATCTCCTCCATCGGCGCGTTCCTGCTGGGCGCCTCGACGCTGCCGTTCCTCTACAACGTCTGGTACACCGCGCGCACGGCCAAGCGGGTCGTCGTGGACGACCCCTGGGGGTTCGGCAACTCGCTGGAGTGGGCCACCTCCTGCCCGCCGCCCCGGCACAACTTCACCAGCATGCCCCGCATCCGCTCCGAACGCCCCGCCTTCGACCTGCACTATCCGCATGTCGGCGGCCGTGCGGCGGAGTGAGGGCGTGGACGGCGTGGACGGGGTGGACGGACTGTCGCCGCGGGAGCGGCTCGTCCTGGCGGAGATCGAGCTCGAGCTGCGGCACAGCGGGGAACGGCTGGCCAGCCGGCTCAACGAGTTCAACGAACGCGCGGCGGAGGGCGGCCCGCGCCGCTTCGGCGATCACGTCAGCCGCGGCGAGGTGGCCGTGGTGGCGGCCATGGTGCTGATCCTGACGGGGATACTGACGCTGGTGATCGTCACCTGCGGCAAGTGACGCCGTCCTCACGTACGACGTGCGGCAGGCCGTACACTGTTCGGGCCAACCGTGCGGGAGGAGACGAACAGTGGCCGACGGTCAGCCGCTGCCCTCGGTGTGGGCGCGCCCCCGGCGCGAGCGCCGCGAGCAGCCGTCACTCAGCCGCGAGCAGATCGTCGCCGCGGCGCTGCGGCTGCTCGACGAGGACGGCCTCGACGCGCTCAGCATGCGCAAGCTGGGCTCCGTGCTGAACGCGGGCGCCACCTCCATGTACACCCACGTGACCAACAAGGACGAGCTGATCGAGCTGGTCGTGGACGAGGTGTACGGCGAGGTCGAGGTGCCGCCGGGAGACTGGCGTGAGGCACTGGCCGGCTGCGCCCGCAGCATGCGCGCCACGCTGCTGCGCCATCCGTGGATCGTGTCCGTGCTCGGCGAGGCGGGCGTGGCCTACCTGGGGCCGAACGTGTTGCGGCTGTCCGAACGGATGCTCGCCGTGCTGGAGGAGGGCGGGTTCGCCCTGGAGGCGGCCGATCGGGCGGTGAACACCGTGGTGGCGTACGTGATCGGCGCCGCCACCAGCGAGGCCGCGTGGCTGACGACGCTGGCCCGCAGCGGCAGGAGCGAGCAGGAGTGGGCCGAGGCGCTGTGGCCCGCCGCCGAGGCCGCCGTCCGCGACCACCCCCGGCTGCGCGGCCTGTACGCCGGGCAGCGCGGGCAGGACCGGGGGCGGACGCGCGCGGAGGAGTTCGAGGACGGGCTGGCGTGCGTGCTGGACGGCGTGGCGAGCCGGCTCAAGTGACCCGCAGCGCCTCGAGTCCAGCGACCCCATGACGCCGCCGACGACCCGGTCACGCCTCCAGTGAGGTGGCCGTGGGCTGAGCGGTGAACGACACCCGCCGGTACCACTCGTTGCCCAGCAGTTGCGCCCGCGCCCGTTCCGGCAGCGACGTCAGCAGCGTCATCGACGCGCCCCGCTCCACCTCCGACTCGTGCGCGTGCATGGCCGCCCACTTCCGCTCCGCCCACGCCGCCACGTCCAGGTGGACGGCGATCTCCCCGTCCGGCACGCCGAGCATCGTCTGCCCCGGCTCGGGCGGCGCCCCGAACACCTCCTCCCACCCCGCCACGACCACCGAGCGCGGAAACGTGGCCAGGTAGACGGCCCGTGGCCGCCACGGATCGCCCGCCCCGGGATAGAGCTGGTCGTATCCGGCCGCCTCGGCCGCCGCCAGCGTGACCCGGTGGGCGTGCACGTGATCCGGATGGCCGTAACCGCCGTAGCCGTCGTAGGTGAGCACCACGTCCGGCCTGACCTGCCTGATGTGCTCGACCAGCCGTCCCACCGACTCCTCCAGCGGCACGTCCACGAAGCGCGGCGCGCCCGGCGCCGAGTCTGGCTTGCCCGCGTCGGCGTACCCGAGCAGCCGCGGCCCGCCCGCGCCGAGGATCTCCAGCGAGCGCTCCAGCTCCCCGGCGCGGCCGGTGCCCGCCGCCCAGGTGCAGGTCACCACGGCCGTCCTGGCTCCGGCGTCGGCGTACCTGGCCAGGGTGCCGCCCGTCCAGATCGCCTCGTCGTCGGGGTGCGCGTGCACGCACAGCAGTCCGAGATCCACTCGATCATGCTAGTGGCCTGCCCTATCGTGGATCGCCCCATCCACGACAGGAGCCACATGTCCACGCCCCGGCTGCGCAGGGCGGCGCGCGCCGTCATCCTCGACCAGGACGACCGGGTGCTGCTGTGCAGGATCGACCTGACCGCCGAGGACGGCCCGGTCGTGTGGGCCATGCCGGGCGGCGGGGTGGAGCCCGGCGAGACGAGCCTGCGGGCGCTGGCCCGCGAGCTGGAGGAGGAGATCGGGCTGCGCCTGGACGGCGAGCGGCCGCCGCACGTCTGGCACCAGAGCGTGACCGGCCCGTACGCGCCCGGCTACGACGGCGTGGTCAACGACTACTACCTCCTGCGGCGGCCCGGCTTCGTGCCCCGGGGGGCCATGAGCGACGAGGAGCTGGCGGCCGAGCACATCACCGGGTGGCGGTGGTGGAGCGTGGCGGAGATCGCCGCGGGCCACGGCGACGACCTCTTCTCGCCCCGCGACCTGGCGGGTGTCCTGGGCGCGCTGCTGGCTGACGGCGTGCCCGCCGCGCCGATCCGCATGGGGATATGAGCCGCGGCCTCGGACGCGCGGCTCCCGGCGCGCGGCCCTTGAACGTGCGGCCGGGGTCCGCGTGGGGTCATGACGTGCGGCCCTTGAACGTGCGGCGCAGGTCAGCCACCCACTCCCCGGGGATCTCCCACGGGATGAAGTGCCCGCCATGGTCATGGCAGGTGATGTTCACATGGTTGTACCAGGCGGCCCTGTCACCGCCGAGGAAGCCGCGGACGCGCTCCTCGCCCGTCGTCACGCCGGGCGGGTTCTCGTAGCCGACGAACGTGATCCCGGTGGGCGCCTCGACGACCGGCCACCGGTCGTGCGACGGCGTCCACGGGTAACGGTTGTTGTTGGCGTAGGTACGGATCGAGGTGTCGATCCCGCCGCCGGCCCAGTAGATGGTGGCGTGCGTGAGCAGGTCGTCCTTGCTGAACACGCGCTCCACGTCGCCGCCGTTGTCCGACCACTTCGCCCACCGCTCCAGCAGCCACGCCAGCATGCCGGAGGGGGAGTCGGACAGGCCGAAGCCGAGCGTGCTGGGGGCCAGCATGTGCGCGGCCAGGTGCACCGCGAAGCGCCGGTCCAGCTCGACGAACCGGTCGTGCACGTCGGCGGGCAGGCCGGGCGGGATGGGCGCGCCGCCGCTGAGGTCCCACGCCCTGTCGCCGTTGAACATGGTGAGCTTCTGCGCCGAGCCGATGTGCGTCGCGTACAGCTCGCCGGCGTACTTGTGCCCGAGCTGCCCGGTGATCAGCGCGCCGACGTCGCAGCCCGCCGCGGCGTACTTGTCGTGGCCGAGCACGCCGGTCATCAGCTCGTGCCAGACGTCGGCCATCTTCCAGAAGTTCATGTCCGGGCGCTGCGTCAGCGGCGTGGAGAAGCCGAAGCCCGGCAGCGACGGCACGATCACGTCGAACGACTCGGCCGGGTCGCCCCCGTGCGCGGCCGGGTCGGCGAGCGGGTCGACGACCTTGGACCAGTGCCAGAACGTCCACGGCCAGCCGTGGCTCAGGATCAGCGGCACCGGGTCGGGGCCGGCGCCCGGCCTGCGCATGAAGTGCAGGGGCACGCCGCCGACGTCCACGCGGTAGTGCTCGTAGCGGTTGATCGCCCGCTCGGCGGCCCGCCAGTCGTAGCCGTCCGCCCAGTACGCGACCAGCTCCTCCAGGTACGCCCGCCGCACCCCGTAACGACCGTCCTCGTTTCCGGCGTCCAGCGGCCATCGGGTCGCCTTCAGCCTGCGGCGCAGATCGTCCAGGGTCTCGTCCGGCACGTGCAGCGGCACCGGCTCCAGCGGGAACGGCCGATCGGGCATCGTCAATCCTCTAGACCTTCGAGGCGCGCGGCGATCTCCGTCATCCGGGCCAGGACCCGCGCGTAACCGTCGAGCTCCGCCTGCTCCCGCGCGTCGAGGTGCTCGACCACGCGCGCCAGCCGCGCGATCCTGTCGGCGCGCCGCGACTGGACGACCTGCTCGCCCTCGGAGGTGAGGGACAGCAGCACGGCCCGGCCGTCGCGGGGGTCGGGGCTGCGCGCGACCAGGCCGTCGCGCTCCAGCTTGGTGACCAGGCTGGTCAGCGCGGGCTGCTTGAGCTGCTCCGTCGCGGTCAGCTCGGTCAGCCGCATCGGCCCCTTGCGGGACAGGGTGTGCAGCACGGACAGGCTTGAGAAGCTCAGCCTCCTGACCGCGGGGAGCCGGATGAAGTACGTGTTGAAGTCCTCGATCGCGCGGGCCAGCGCGTCGAGGCCGGGCTCCCCGCCGGGTGAAGAAGGCACGTGCGCAGTTATATCAAACTTCGATATAACTGCGCACCGCGGTCAGTTGACGCAGTCCTGCTTGTCGAGCCCGAAGGCCAGCTCCCTGACCTTGCCGCCCTTGGTGTAGAGGAAGGCGTAGTAGGCCTTCGCGTTGCCGGGCACCGCGACGTACGAGATGCCGGCGGGCGAGACGCGCAGCCCCGGGTAGGCCTTCCTGACCTGCTTGGCGGAGGAGCCGAGGCCGATCCCCTGCGGCGTCCTCATGCCCTTCTGCGCCAGGATCACGGCCACCCCGACCCGCTTGGAGATGTACAGGCCCACGCGGCCCTTCCCCGCCGGGTGCGCCTTGAGGTTCCAGCCGGAGCACGGGCTCGCGCCGGACCCCATCCTGAAGACGATCTTCCCGGTGGCCTTCGCCTTGGTGGCGCTCATGCCGAGCTTCACCGCGCCGTAGCCGTACGGGCCGAGGGCGGGCTTCTTCGCGGTCGTGGCGGCGAGCGCGGGCGCGGCGGAACCGGCCACCAGCGCCCCACCGGCCAGCAGGGCGACGAGCAGCTTCTTCATGATTTCCTCCCCGTTGTCATGGCATATGAGGATTCGTCGGTCAGGGCTGGATGGATCACTGCCCAGGACGCAGGATGGTCTTCCACGCCGAGCACTCGCCCGTGGGCCGCTGGGCCGTGCCCCGGCAGACCCGCACCTTGACCTGCCGCGCGTCGCGGTAGTCCTTCCTGAACGTGCCGACGCCCGGCACGCAGTTGTAGAAGCCGTGATCGCGCCGGCGCCCGTCGCGCGAGCCCTGCGAACGCAGCACCGCCCACGCGCAGCCCTTGCCGCGCGTGTCCTCCAGATTGCCGGTCACGAGGTGGCCGAACTGGTGGATGGCGACCTCGCCCCAGGCCGAGGCCATGCCGTCGGCGGAGTGCACGGCGCGCCACTTGCGCAGCGCGGGCGTGGCGGCGGCCGGGACGCTCAGCGTCAGCGAGACGGCGGCGGCGGTGACCAGGACGACGAGCGAACGCATGAAAAGACTCCAGGTGGCGGTGACGATCGAACCCTCCTACGAATATTGCGCCGCTCTTGCGATCGGCTTGGAGATCGCTGATCACGTCACCAGCTCGCCCGCCGGGCGGCGCGGGCTGCGCGCCACGTACGGGCCGTAACCGAGCCTGATGATCATCTGGGCGTGGCCGCGCCGGTGGTACGGGTCGCGGCGGCTGCGCATGTCCCGCAGGTCCAGCGGCTGGTTCAGGAACGACGCCGACACGTCGTGCAGGGCCGCGACCAGCAGCACTCGCTGCAGCGCCTGACCGGCACGCAGCCAGTCGGCGGGACGGTCGCCCATCGTGGTCAGCACCGCGAGCTGCGGCCGCTCCTCGAAACGCGCCTCGCCGTCGTGCCGGCCGAAGTCCCGGACCGGCGAGGGGTCGCGCAGCGCCCGCGGCCCGTGCACGTGGCCGGGCAGGCCGTCGTGCCGCGCGCCCCGCATCGTCCAGGCCGCCACCTCGGCCAGGTAGCCGCGGTCGCGGGCGAGCTCGTCCTCGGCGATGGCCGCGTAGTCGAGCATGTCGGCCGTGGCGGGCCGGCCGAGGCGCACCAGGGCCGCGCCCTCCCGGGAGGCCGCCAGCCGCAGCTCCTCCCACACCGCGCGCGGCAGGCTCCGGCTGATGAACGGGCGGCGGCTGGTGCGGCGCACCGGGATGAGGTCGTACAGCTCGCGGGCGTCGCCGGGAACGGGCGACGCCGCGCCCAGGCGGACGGCCGCCAGCAGGCCGGGCTCCTCCCCGGGCGACGGCAGCAGCCACACCATCGGCCGCCACCCCGCCGTCCGCACCGCCAGGCGCAGGTTGAACAGCGCCGCGCCGCAGCTCACGTGCTGGTTGCGGCCGCGCGGATCACCGACCCGCAACCGCCGGTCCTGGTCGGCGAGCACCTCGACGTACTCGCCGCGCACCACGCGGAAACGCCAGGGCTGGGTGTTGAGCACCGACGGTGCCTGGCCGGCCGCCACCAGCAGCCGACGGACACCGAGCTCGGTGGCGATCGAAGCGGACATCGCACACACCTCCTGCCACCGACGCTCGCGCACCGGCCCCGCCCCCGAAGAGTGCCGGACGGCCTCCTGGCGGCGCCGAAGGTCCCACGGCGGGGGCAAGGACCAATGACCTTCGAGCGCGGGTCCTACGGCACTGAGCACGGAAGGCTCCCGGCGGTGTGATGGAGGCGTGACAAGGACTGCACCACCGAGCTGGAAAGGGAGGCTCGTCATGGCAAGCACCATCCACCAGCCGCAGGCGACCGTGGAGACCGCCGTTCGCCGCCCCGTCGACTACGTCTGGGCGGCCGCCCGGATCTCGATCGGCTGGATCTTCCTGTGGGCGTTCCTCGACAAGACCTTCGGGTGGGGCTTCGCCACCCCCGCCGAGCGGGCCTGGATCAACGGCGGCAGCCCGACGACCGGCTTCCTCAAGAGCACGGGCGAGAACGCGCTCGGCGGGCTCTTCGGCTCGCTGGCCGGTCAGGCCTGGGTGGACTGGCTGTTCATGGCCGGCCTGCTCGGCGTCGGCCTGGCCCTCATGCTCGGCATCGGCACCCGGATCGCCGCCGGCGCGGGCACCGCGATGCTGCTGCTCATGTGGGCCGCGGAGCTGCCCCTGGAGAACAACCCGTTCATGGACGACCACATCATCTACTCGATCGTCATCATCGGCCTGGCCCTCGCCGGAGCGGGCCGCACCCTCGGGCTCGGCAACCTGCCCATCGTCCGGCGCACCCCATGGCTCAAGTAGCGGGCCACCCCGCCCACCCCCCGGACGCCGGGGGGTGGGCGTTTCGCCGTGCCGTCACTCGAACAGCGACGGGTCCCCCGTGCCGACGCGGAGGATCTCGGGCTCGTCCTGCGACAGGTCGACCACGGTCGTCGGGGTCGCGCCGCACTCGCCGGCGTCGATCACGGCGTCCACCGAGTGGTCCAGCCGCTCCTTGATCTCCCAGCCCTGCGTCGGCGGCTCGTCCTCGTCCGGCAGCAGCAGGGTGCTCGACACCAGCGGCTCACCCAGCTCGGCCAGCAGCGCCTGCGTCACCACGTGGTCGGGGATCCGCACCCCCACCGTCTTCTTCCTGGGATGCAGCAACCGCCGCGGCACCTCCTTCGTCGCCGGCAGGATGAACGTGTAACCGCCAGGCGTCGCCGCCTTCACCAGCCGGAACACCGCGTTGCTCACATGCACGAACTGGCCGAACTGCGCGAAGTCCCTGCAGATCAGGGTGAAGTGGTGGTCGCTGCCGAGGCCGCGGATCTCCCTGATCCGGTCGATGCCCTCCTTGTTGCCCGGCCGGCAGCCCAGCGCGTACGAGGAGTCGGTCGGGTACGCGATCAGCCCGTCGGCGCGCAACAGGTCGACGACCTGGCCGATCAGGCGGGGCTGGGGGTTTTCCGGGTGAACGTCGAAGTATCTGGCCACTCTCGGATCCTAGAAGCGGTCCACCACCACCCAGGACATCCGGCGTCTAGACTCTGCGCGCATGCGCCTAAAGACGATCTTCGCGCTGTTCCTGGTCTACCTCGTCACCGCGGCACCCCTGTTCCTGCCCGGTGAGCTGCGGGTGGTCCTCCAGCCCGCCACCGGCGACGGGGTCGAGGTGTTCTACGAGGTCACCTCTCCCGTGATGCTCAGGTCGTACGAGGGGATCGAGCCCTTCAACCGGGCGCGGCTCCTCGCCGAGCAGCGGGCCGAGGCCTACCCGGACGACCTCGGCCCCCCTTACATCGCGCACGGCGGGGCGTACCGGCTCGTCGCCCCCTACGTCACCGAGCGGGGCCGCGCGCTGGCCACCCCGGTGATCTCCGGCGTGTACTGGCAGGACGGGCGGCGGGTCAGGTTCGACATCGTGCCGGAGGTGCGGCGGGTCGCCAACAGCCAGGCGGCGCTGAGCCGGCTGCGCGAGAGCACGGCGGGGTCCGAGGAGCCAGCCGTCCACGCGGGCGGCATCGACGCGGAGGTCAACCGGATCGTCCTGGAGACGAACGTCTTCGATCCGGGCCTGCGCCGCCGCCTGGCCGAGCGGTACGGCGGGCTCGTCATGGTGAAGTGGGATCCGTTCGGGGGGCCTATGAAGCTCCTGTGAGGAGCTGTTCGACGAGGTCGGCGGCGCGCGTGGTGCCGCCCTCTGCGCGCGCGTCCGCCTGGAGCCGCGCGGAGCGGCGGGCGACCTCCGGGTCGGCGGTGAGTTCGAGCAGCGCGGACCGCAAGGCGGCGGCGGTGGCGTCCGCGGTGTCGATGCGCCGGGCGACGCCCAGCTCCACGAGCCGGTCGGCGTTGAGGAACTGCTCGGCGCCCTGCGGAACGGCGATCATCGGGACGCCGGCCAGCAGCCCCTCGCCGCAACCGCCCATGCCGGCGTGGGTGACGAACGCGTCCGCCCGCTCCAGGATCGCCCGCTGCGGCACCCAGGGATGCACCTCGACGTTCGCCGGGATGTCGCCCAGCTCGGCCGCGTCGGTGTGCCGGCCGATCTGCAGGACGACGTGCCAGCCCGGCAGGTCGCCGAAGGCGGCCAGGCACTGCCGGTAGAACTCGGGCTGCCGCGTGTACGCCGACCCCAGGGAGATCAGCAGCACCTTGCCCGCGCCGGCGGGGGGTGTCCACTCGTCCTGCTCGCCGGGCGGGCCGTAGCAGGGGCCGACGAAGGTCACCGTGCCGGTGTCCACCTGGTCGGCGTGCGGCTGCATGGCCCGCGTGGTCAGCGCCAGAGCCCGCGACGGGACGCCGGAGAAGGCGTCCACGTCGGTGGTGGACGCCCCGGAACCGGCCAGCCACCGCGCGAACCTGTCCTGGTACGCGTCCGCGCCCGGCAGCCGCCGGATCTGCGCCGCCACGTCCTCGTCGTAGCCCTTCCAGGCCACGAACGTCGGCGACAGTTGCAGCAGCGGGCGGCCCTGCGACTCGGCGAGGGCGCGGGCGGCGTAGGCGCCGATGTCGTACAGGTACAGGTCCGCCGGATCCTCGTCGTAGGCGGCGCGGAGCTGCGGGAGCGCCCGCATGGCGTCGTCCAGGAAGAGGCTCATCGCCGCCACCGGGTCGTCGGGCCAGGAGTCGTCGGCCACCGGCAGCACGGAGGTGCAGGTGACCGGCTCGGCGCCGGTGGCGGCGATCAGGTCGCCGACCACGGGATCGTTGGCGTAGGTCACCCGGTGGCCGCGGGACACCAGCTCACGGATGATCTCCAGGCTGGGCAGCACGTGGCTGACGATCGGGATGCCGGCCATCGCGATGTGCGCCATGGTCACTTTCCTCCGGGGGTGGCGGCTACGAGGTCGGCGACGCTGCCCGACATGATCGTACGTACGTGCCCGGTGATGTGCTCCGCAGGCCAGTCCCACCAGGCCACCGCCAGCAGCCGGGCGACGTCCGCCTCGCTGTAGCGGGTGCGGATCAGCCGGGCCGGGTTGCCGCCGACGATCCCGTAGTCGGGCACGTCGGAGGTCACCACGGCCCCGGCGCCGATGATCGCGCCGTGCCCGATCCTGACGCCCGGCATCACCGTCGCGCCGTAGCCGAACCAGACGTCGTTGCCGACCACTGTGTCGCCGCGGCTCGGCAGGCCGGTCAGCAGGTCGAAGTGCTGCGCCCACGAGCCGCCCATGGTGGGGAAGGGGAAGGTCGAGGGGCCGTCCATGCGGTGGTTGGCGCCGTTCATGATGAACCGCACGCCCGTGCCCAGCGCGCAGAACCTGCCGATGACCAGCCTCTCGGGGCCGTAGTGGTAGAGCACGTTGCGCGTCTCGAACGCGGTCGGATCGTCGGGGTCGTCGTAGTAGGAGTACTCCCCGACCTCGATCAGCGGGGACTTCACCAGCGGCCGGAGCAGCACCACCCGCGGCTGCTCCGGCATGGGGTGCAGCACGGTCGGATCGGCGGGGACGAGCGGATTCATGAGGTGCGGCTCCGTTAACGCGACAACTTGTACATTAAGATGGTGGCATGGAGCGGTTCGATGAGCAAACCGATGAAGCGGCGACGGCGGCTGAGAAGGCGCCGCCCAGGCGTCGTCCGGGCGGCCGGACGAGCCGCACCCGCGCGCGGGTGCTCGACGCCGTCCGGGCCGAGCTGGCCGAGCACGGTTACGACGGGCTGAGCCTGGACGGGGTCGCGGCCCGCGCGGGCGTGCACCGGGCGACGGTGTACCGGCGCTGGCGGGACGTCGGCGGCCTGCTCGCCGACGTCCTGGAGGCGACGGGGGACGACGACTGGCAGCCCGAGGACACCGGCTCCCTGCTGGGCGACCTGATCGTGCTGAACCGGGAGAACCTGGGGGCCATGACCGCGCAGCCGTCGATGGCCGCCGCGCTCATCGCCGCCTCGTTCCGTTCCGAGGAGGCCGCCCGTGGGCTGCGGCGGCTCTGGGAGGATCGCTACACCCGCTGCGAGGTGATCGTCAGCCGGGCGGTCGGGCGTGGGGAGCTGCCGCCGGGGACGGATGCGCGGCGGCTGCTGGTCGCGGCCACGGCGCCGCTCTACCACCAGCTCGTGCTGCTCCGTACGCCGCCGGACCCCGACCTGCCGGAACAGGCGGCCAGGACCGCCGTCCTCGCCGCCTCCGCAGGCGCCTTCACGCCCGAGCCGTCAACCACCCCCGCCTCCGCGTCCGGGCCGTCAGCCCCCTTCGCCTGACAGCGGGCCGTCAGCCCCCTACGCCTGACAGCGGGTCGTCGCCGAAGACGGCGGCGAGCGCCTTGGCGATCAGGCCGGGCAGTTCCTCGCGCCCGTCTCCCTCGGCCCACCGCACCAGCGCCGTGTGCAGAGCGGCCAGGCACGCGCTGGCCGCCGCCTGCGCCTGGAACGCCGCCTCGGGGTCTGCGGCGTCGTCACCCAGAGCACCGATGATCGCCTGCTGAAGGGCGTACTGGTTGTCGAGGTGCTTGGCCCGCAACGCGGGCGTGGAGATCATCAACCGGAGCCGCGTGAGCAGGAACTCCCTGGCCCCTTCGTCCCCGGTCAACGCGGCCCCCGACTCGACCAGCGCACCCCCGATCCGCCGCACCAGCGCCGGCCCGGCCCCCGACGCGGCGATCCGCTCGGCCACGAGCCGGCCGTGCTGATCGGCCAGGACGAGGTCCTCCTTGGTCGGGAAGTGCCGATACACGGTCATCGGCGACACCCCGGCGGCCTCCGCGACGTCCGTCACGGTCGTCGCGTCGTACCCGCGCTCGGCGAACAGCCGCACCGCGTGCGCCTGGATCGTGCGCTGCGTCTGGGCTCTCCTGCGCTCCCGCAGTGTTGAGTGCTGATCGGCCATGTGGTAGACACTACCGCAGTGATAGTCACTACCAGTTTGGTAGCAACTAACGGAAACGGGATGGTCGACATGGACGGCAGAACGGCTCTGGTCACCGGCGCGTCGCGCGGCATCGGGCAGGCGATCGCGCTCCGGCTGGCCGCCGCGGGCGCGACGGTCATCGTGCACTTCGGCACGGACGAGGACGGCGCACGCGAGACGGTCGCCGAGATCGAGCGCGAAGGCGGCGCCGCGCACACCGTCGGCGCGGAACTGGGCACGGACGGCGACGTCGAGACGCTCTTCACGGAAGTAGAGGCGGCCCTGGCGGGACGGCCGCTCGACGTCCTGGTCAACAACGCGGCGGCGCCGCCCGCCGGGCCGCTCGGGGCGACGACGCGGGCCGCGTTCGACCGCCTCTTCGCGGTGAACGTGCGCGCGCCGTACTTCATCATCCAGCGGGCGCTGCCGCTGCTGCGCGACGGCGGGCGGGTCATCACGATCTCGTCCGTGGCGACCCGGATGGCCAACCCGGCGCAGACGTCGTTCGCCATGACCAAGGGCGCCGTCGAGACCATGACGCTGACCCTGGCCAACGAGCTCGGCGCCCGCGGCATCACCGTGAACGCGGTCGCTCCCGGCGCCACCAGGACGGCCACCAACGGCGCGATCTTCGAGGCGCCTGGCCTGGCCGACCTCATCGCCGCTTCCACGGCGCTGGATCGGGTGGGCGAGGCGGGCGACGTGGCCGACGTCGTCGCCTTCCTCGCCTCGGACGCCGCCCGCTGGATCACCGGCCAGGTCATCGACGCCAGCGGCGGCCTGTTCCTGGGGCCGCGCGCGGCCTGACCCCAGGGACGCGGGTCACCCCCACTGACCCCGCACAGTCCGGGCCCGGCGGCGGGAGGTCATCCCCACTGGCCGGGCCGGTAGTCTCCGGCGGGCTGCCGGGTGGCGACGTTCAGCCGGTTCCAGGCGTTCATGACGGCGATCAGGCCCACCAGCGCGGTGAGCTGCTCCTCGTCGTAGTGCTCGGCGGCCCCGGCCCACGCCTCGTCGGACACTCCGCCGGAGCCGTCGGCGATGCGGGTGGCCTGCTCGGTTAGCTCCAGCGCCGCGCGCTCGGCGGCGGTGAACACGGTGGCCTCGCGCCACACCGCGACCAGGTTGAGCCGCACCGAGGTCTCCCCGGCGTGCGCGGCGTCCTTGGTGTGCTGGTCCACGCAGACGGCGCAGCCGTTGATCTGGCTGACCCTGAGCTGCACCAGCTCCCGGGTCGCGGCGGGCAGGGGCGAGTCGTGCACGACCCTGCTCGCCGAGACGAGGTACTTCGCGATCCTGGCCCCGACGGGGTTGCCTGCGTAGTCGAGACGGGCGTCCATGGTGATCTCCTTGCCGTGCGGTGGTTACACCCAGGCGACGAAGTGATCGGGCGCACGGGGACAATCTTCGAGGAAATAGTCCCCGGTACGGCCGTTCGCCCGTCGTACAGGTGAGAACAGTGGAGGCCGCCATGCAGTACGCCCTGATCATCTACGAGGAGCCCGGCTACCTCGACGCCCTGCCGCAGGAGGAGCGCGAGGCGGCGTACGCGGAGTATCGCGCGCTGGCCGAGGACCCCCGCTACGCCGGCGGCGCGCAACTGCAGCCGGTCGAGACGGCGACCGGCGTGCGCGTGAGCGGCGGCCGGACGCTGGTGACCGACGGCCCGTTCGCCGACACCAAGGAGGTGCTCGGCGGGTTCTGCCTGGTCGAGGCGGCCGACCTGGACGAGGCGATCGAGCTGGCGGCGCGCGTCCCGGCCGCCAGGCTCGGCGGCGTGGTGGAGATCAGGCCGGTGGGGCGGCTCTGAACGCGCTGGAGGAGGTCTTCAGGGACGAGTGGGGCAGGGTGCTGGCCTCGCTGGTCGGGTTCCTCGGCGACTTCGACCGCGCCGAGGAGGCCGTGCAGGAGGCGTTCGCGATCGCGGCCGAGCGCTGGCCCAAGTCCGGAATGCCAGACAGGCCGGGCGCGTGGCTGGTGACGACGGCCCGTAACAGGGCGATCGACCGCGTACGCCGCGAGCGCACCCTGGCCGGGAAAATGCACCTGCTGCAGCCATCCGAGGTCGTCATGGACGAGTTCGACGACACGGTCGTCAAGGACGAACGACTGGAGCTCGTCTTCGCCTGCTGCCACCCCGCGCTGCCCCTGGACGGGCAGGTGGCGCTCACGCTGCGGGCACTCGGCGGCCTGGAGACCGCCGAGATCGCCAGGGCCTTCCTGGTCTCCGAGGAGACCATGAAACGGCGGCTGTCCCGCGCCAAGGCCAAGATCAAGGCGACCGGCATCCCGTTCAGGGTGCCCGCCGCGCCCCTGCTGCCCGAGCGGCTCGACGCGGTGCTCGCCGTCGTCTACCTCATCTACAACGAGGGCTATCGCGGCCGGGTGGACCTCGGCAGGGAGGCCCTGCGCCTGGGCCGGCTGCTCGCCGCGTTGATGCCGGACCAGCCGGAGGCGCTCGGCCTGCTGGCCCTGATGACGATCCACCACGCCAGGCGGCGGGCCCGCTTCTCCGGCGAGGACCTGGTGCTGCTGGAGGATCAGGATCGGTCGCTGTGGGATCAGCGCGGCATCGCGGAGGGGCGCGCGGTGCTCGACCGGGCCATCGCGCTGGGCGGGCGCGGCGCCTACGTCGTCCAGGCGGCGATCGCGTCGCTGCAGGCGCGGGAGCGGATCGACTGGCCGCAGGTGGCCGCGCTCTACCGGCGGCTGGCCGGGCTCACCGGCTCGGCGGTGGTCGAGCTGAACGGCGCCGTCGCGCTGGCCCAGGCGGGCGACCCCGCCGCCGCGCTGCGCGCCGTCGACCGGCTCGGCCTGGACGGCTACCTGTACTTCCACTCCACGCGCGGCGAGCTGCTGCGGCGGCTCGGCCGCGACGCCGAGGCAAGGGACGCCTACGGCCGGGCGCTCGCGCTGGCCACCTTGGCCCCCGAGCGGCGGTTTCTCACGCGGCGGCTCGAACAACTCTGACGAGTTGTCCCGGGAGGGCGTGCCCGTTCGTCGCCTCAATGCGGGCGACGGACGCCCGCGCCACATCGGAGGAGAGTTCAGATGCGGACCAGCAACAAGGCGGCGTTCCGGCGCTTCCACGAGGCGATCAGCAGCGGCGACGCGGACGTCATCGCCAAGGCGATCGGCGAGCTCGTCCAGCCGGACGTGCGCTTCCACGCGCCCGCGCCGGCCGCGCCAGGCGGGGCGGAGGCGTTCACGCGGGTGTGGGACATGCTCCTGCGCGCGTTCCCCGACCTGCACGTCCAGATCGAGGACGTGATCGAGGAGGGCGACCTGGTCGCCTGCCGGAACACCGTCACCGGGACCCACCGGGGCGAGTACCGCGGCCTCGCGCCGACCGGCAGGACCGTCACGTACGGGGAGATGTTCGTGGTGCGCTTCTCGGACGGCAGGATCGCCGAGATCTGGGGCGTCGTGGACGTGTTCTCGCAGCTGCGCCAGCTCGGAGCCCTGCCCGCCTGACCTGGGCGTTCGTATTGTCCAACGGTCCTGGACGGACGCTGGACAAAGAACGCTTGCCGTTCGCGGGGGCCGCCGTACAGCGTGGAGACAGAGCCCCGGCGCACAGGTCGCCGCCCGACGGGGGCGGCAGGCGAAGCCGATCCGGGGCGTCCCGAGACGAGAAAGAGGATCATGACGTACTCGAAGCTCGCCCCCGCGGCCGCCGGACTCGCCGCCGCCCTCGCGCTGCTCGCCGTCCCGTCCGCCGCGTCGGCCGCCACCGCGCAGAGCACGGCGCAGGCTCAGTCGCTGAGCGTCCACCGGGCGTCGGCGTCGTGCACGTCGCCACGGGGGCAGAAGATCAACGTCTCGTGGGGCGACGGCAACGTCTCCACCACGGTCTACTTCAACAACCACTGCAACCAGAAGCGGTGGATCGAGCTGAAGTTCGTCAAGCAGAACCACGACTACTTCTGGAAGTGCGTGCCGGTCAACCCGCGTACCAGCGGCAAGAAGAAGTTCGACAACTCGAACCCGGACAAGGTCGTCCTCACCAAGAAGAAGACGAACTGCTAGCCGCGACCGATCGGCTCGGGCCCCGCCGCCGGCGGGGCCCTTCGCAGTTTGACAGCCCCGCACGCCTGCCTGATACTCGGATCCGAGTGATAGGAGGCAAGTGATTGGACACGACTAAGAAGCGCCCGGTGTCGAACGCCCTGGGCCTGGCCGTGCTCGGGCTGCTCATCGAGACCCCGATGCACCCGCACGCCATGGCCGCCACCCTGCGCGAACGCGGCCAGGACCGGGCGTTCAAAGTGACCACCGGCTCCCTGTACGACGTCGTCCGCGCGCTGGAACGGGCCGGATGGATCGAGGCGCGCGAGACCGTCAAGGTCGGCGCCCGGCCCGAGCGCACCGTCTACCAGCACACCGAGCTCGGGCGGGCCGAGTTCGGCCGCTGGGTCGAGGAGCTGATCCGCGTCCCGGCCGCCGAGTACCCGAAGTTCCTGTCCGCCGTCGGCTACCTGGGCGCGCTCGGGCCCGGCGGCGCCACGGCCGCGCTGCGCGAACGCGCCACGCGGTTGCGCGCGACGCTGGAGGAGTACCGGCGAGAGCACAGTGAGCTGCTGGCGAGCGGGAAGGTGCCGCGCCTGTTCGTGATCGAGGTGGAGTACGCCCTGCGCATGCAGGAGGCCGAGCTCGGCTGGGTCGAGGAGATCGCCGCCGACATCGAGACGGGCCGGCTGGCCTGGCCTGATGTGACCGGGCAGGCGCCTGCCGGGGAGGAGAGCCGATGAGCGGCCGTAACGGGACCGAGGCGCCGGTGAGCGGTGGCGGCGCGGCCGAGATGGCGGTAAGCGGCGGCGGCGCGAGCGCGGGGTCGGTGAGCGTTGGCGGCGCGGCCGAGACGGCGGTGAGTGGCGGCGGTGCGAGCGGGGCGGCGGTGAGCGGCGATGGCATGATCATGGTGGTGGGCGCCGGGCCCGCCGGGCTGATGCTGGCGGCGGAGCTGAGCCTCGCCGGGGCCGAGGTGACGGTGCTCGACGGCCTGCCGGAGCGCTCGCCGTTCTGCCGGGGCTTCAACCTGAACGCCCGCAGCCTGGAACTGCTCGACCGGCGCGGCATCGCCGGACGGTTCCTGGCCGAGGGGCCGACCGTCACGGCGAGCATGTTCGCCGACCCGGCCCGGCCGCTCGACCTGACGCAGATGGACAGCGGCCACCCGTACGTGCTGGGCATCGCGCAGACGCGCGTCGAGGAGCTGCTCGAAGAGTGGCTGGCCGAGCTGGGCGTCAAGGTGCGCTGGGGCCACACGCTCGTCGACCTGCAACAGGACGGCGACGGGGTCGAGGTGACCATCGAGTCCGGCGGCAGGCGGCAGCGCACGCGCGTCGCCTACCTGGTCGGATGCGACGGCAGCCGCAGCACCGTACGCAAGCGCGCAGGCATCGCCTTCCCCGGCACGCCCGCCACCAGCTACGGCGTGCTCGCGGACGTCGAGCTGGCAGACCCCGCCGCGCTGCCGTTCGGCGTGACGCGGGGCGAGCGCGGCGCGGCGTTCGTGATCCCCAGGCCCGGCTACGTGCGCATCGTGCTCGACGACCCCGAGCCGCCCGCCGACCGGGACGGGCCGGTGACCCTGGCTTACTTCCAGCGCCTGCTGGACGACCAGCTCGGCCGCCGGGTGGAGCTGCGCGAGCCGCGCTGGCTCACCCGGTTCGGCAACGCGGCCCGCCTGGCCGACCACTACGTCTCCGGACGGGTGATGCTGGCCGGCGACGCCGCGCACATCCACCCGCCGACGGGGGCGGTGGGGGTGAACGTGGCGCTGGCCGACGCGGTCAACCTCGGCTGGAAGCTCGCGGCCACCGCGCTCGGCCACGCCCCCGCCGGTCTCCTGCACAGCTACCACGAGGAACGGCACGAGGCGGGGGAGCGGCTGCTCGGCACCCTGCGCGCCCAGGCGGCCCTCGCCGGGCACGACCAGGATCTGGCGCCGGTGCGCGACCTGTTCGGCCAGCTCGTCGAACGGGTGCCGGGCGTCGGCAAGTACCTGGCCGAGCTGGCGGCCGGGGTGAGCACCCGGTACGACCCGAAGATCCCCGGCGAACACCCGTGGCTCGGCCGCCTCGCCCCCGACCTGGAACTGACCACCGACGGCCGCCTTGCCCCCGACCTGGAACTGACCACCGACGGCCGCCTCGCCCACGGCCCGGAGCCGATCACCGACGGCCGCCTCGCCCACGGCCCGGAGCCGATCACCGACGGCCGCCGCACCAGCGTCGCCGAGCTGCTGCGCCCCGCCCGCCCGCTCCTGCTTCGCCTCGGCGACCGGCCCCTACCGGCGGCAGGCGGCGGCTGGGTGGACACCCTCGACGCCCGCTGCCTCGCTCGGCCCGACCTCGAAGGGCTGCTGATCCGCCCGGACGGGCACACCGCCTGGGTCTCCACCACGTCCGACCCCCAGCCGACCGGCACCCTCGCCACCGCCCTCGGCACCTGGTTCGGCGCGCCGGTCGACCTTGGATCGCCCCGTTGACGGAATAGCGCTGCAGGAGCAGGAGGGTTGCGAGGAGGATGAGGCTTCGACGTTGCGTGATCATGGCGTGCTTCCGGGGAAGGACGCTGTCCCTCGCGGTCGGGGCGTGGTGCGCAAATCGTTAAGTTACGCGCGTAGCAAGCCGGGTCGAGGGGTGCGGCAGCGGCTCAGGCGGAGTGGCGGCGTACGAGGCGGGCCGGGACGACCAGCTCCGTGGACGGCTCGTCGATGGCGCCGCGCAGCCGTTCGAGCAGCCGCATGGCCGTGGCCCGGCCGATCTCGCGGGCCGGGTTGGCCATCGTGGTCAGGCCGGGCGACACCATGCCGGCGGCGTCGATGTCGTCGAAGCCCATCACCGCCAGGTCCTCCGGCACGCGCAGGCCGCGCCGCGCCGCCACGTCGAGCGCCCCGATCGCCATCACGTCGTTCGCGCACAGGACGGCGTCGGGCGGCTCGGGCAGCTCCAGCAGCCGCGACACGCCCTGCGCGCCGCCCGTCCGGCTGAACTCGGTGTGCGCCACCAGCGCCTGATCGGCCGGCACCCCGGCCTCGGCGAGCGCCGCGCGGTAACCGGCCACCCGCTCGGCCGCCGGGCCCTCGGCCGCGGGGCCGCACACGAAGGCGATCCTGCGGTAGCCGCGGGCCAGCAGGTGGCGGGTCGCCTCGGCGGCGCCGCCCTCGTCGTCGCTGTGCACCACGTCCACACCCCGCTGGGCCAGCCGCCCGCCCAGCCGCACCACGGGGATGCCCGCCTCGATGACCGGCAGCAGGTCCCCGGCGTGCGTGTGGAACACCGCGAACGCCAGCCCGTCCACCTGGCGGGCGATCATCTGCTCGATCGCCGCCTGCTCGATCCGCCGCATGCCGTCGGTGTTGCTGATGATCTGGTCGTAACCGGCGGGGCCCAGGACGTCCTGCAGACCGCGGGCCAGTGCCGGGTAGAACGGGTTGGTGATGTCGGGGATGATCAGGCCGATGGTCTGGCTGCGGCTCGTGCGCAGGCCCCTGGCCAGGACGTTCGGGCGGTAGCCGAGTTGTTCGATCGCCTGGAGGACACGGCGGCGGGTCTCCTCGGCGACGGGGCGGCGGCCGTTGAGGGTGTGGGAGACGGTCGTCGCGCTCACCCCGGCCAGGTCGGCCACCCGCCTGATGCTCGGCCGCTCACCCCTGACCAGGCGGGGTTCGTCTCGGGTGATGCCTTCCGGTGCGCCGTCGCCTCGTCCCGCTGATCCGGGCGGAGCGCCGTATGCGGGCGCGCCCGGGGGTGTGGTGCCGCGTCCGGGCGTGCCTGCTGGTGTGGTGCCGCGTTCAGGTGCGGCTGTGGGGGTGGTGCCGCCTGGGAGAGCGTCGTCTCCGGGGGTGACGCGGCGGCCCTGGAAGAAGGCTTCGAACGCGCCGCCGAGCACGGCGTAAGCCTCCTCCAGCGCACGCACGCCTCGCGCGACGGCCTCGGCGGGCGGCACCAGGTCGGCCGCCTCCAGCAGGATCGCCTCCCACACCTGGCGCAGAGGTCCGAGCGCCGCAGCCGCCAGGATCCGCGCCCTGAGACCGCCCGCGTCCGCCGCCCTCGCCGCGTCTCCCACCCCGGCCGGCGTCTCCGCCAGCGCCTCCGCGAGCGCACGCTCCCGTGCCGCGAACAGCTCCCGCCCGAACGCCCGCAGCGTCTCACTCCCGCGATACACCCGCCCGAACAGGGCGAGCTCCCCGGCAGGCGCGGCCCGCAGCAGCCCGCCGAGCGCCACCGCCGTCAGCCCGCCCCGCCGGTGCCGCACCACTTCGGCCGGATCGCCCGCCAGCAGCGGCTCGTGCTCGTAGAAGAGCTGCTCCTTGACGGGAAAGTAGTTGAACACGGTCTTGGCCGACACGTCCGCCGCCTCGGCGACCTCGCTGACCGTCACCGCGTCGAACCCCCGCAACGCGAACAACCGCAGTGCGGCATCGGCGATGGCGCGCCGCGTCTCGGCCTTCTTCCGCTCACGCCTGGCCGGGGGCTGCTGGGTGGGCATGCGGAGATCTTACGACGACAGGATCCTTTCAGCCGCTGAAAGTTCAGAGACCGCCGTCGGGCCGCCGTACTCCGGCTCCCGAGGGGTGCGTGAGTCTGGATCAAACGTCCTCTGACCCGGCAGACGCAAGCATCCAAAGCCAAATTGCACCATACGATCGAGATTTTGCGGATCTTCGTCGCTTCTCACCGTTCACTCGCTGAACAGTCAGACTCTTGACAGCCATATTTCGTCGCGGTAAGCAACTCGATGGATCCCGAAATATCCGTCCAAATCGTCAAGCGCAATCTCCACAAGCAAAGCGCGGCCGGCGCGCGCCTTGCCTGACGTCCCCCCGGTCAGGAAAGGAAGCCCATGTCTGTGTGGTCGAGGCTGCTCATCGCTGCGTCGCTGGTGTTCACCGGCGCGGCGGCGATCGACATCCCACCCGGCGACTACCAGCACGTCCAGCTCGCCCTCGGGCCGTCCGAGCTGGGTGAGCCCATGTCGCTGGCGGTCCTGCCCGACAGGTCGGTGCTGCACACCGCCCGCGACGGAACCGTCCGCCACACCGACGCCTCCGGCGCTACGAAGGTGGCGGGCAAGCTCGACGTCTACACCCACGATGAGGAGGGCTTACAGGGCATCGCCGCCGACCCCGGCTTCGCCGCCAACCGCTTCGTCTACCTGTACTACTCGCCCAAGCTGAGCACCCCCGCAGGCGACGCCCCGGTGACCGGCAGCGAGGCCGACTTCGCGCCCTGGAAGGGGCATCTGAACCTGTCGCGCTTCACGCTGAAGGCCGACAACACCCTCGACCTGGGCAGCGAGAAGGTCGTGCTGGAGGTGCCGAACGACCGCGGCCAGTGCTGCCACGTGGGCGGCGACCTCGACTTCGACGCCGCCGGCAACCTGTACCTGACCACCGGCGACGACACCAACCCCTTCGAGTCCAGCGGCTACTCCCCGCTCGACGAGCGCACCGACCGCAACCCCCAGTTCGACGCGCAGCGCTCCTCGGGCAACACCAACGACCTGCGCGGCAAGCTGCTGCGCGTCAAGCCGCAGCCGGACGGCACCTACACGGTCCCGGCGGGCAACCTCTTCCCGCCCGGCACGGCGGGCACCCGGCCCGAGATCTACGCCATGGGCTTCCGCAACCCGTTCCGGATGTCGGTCGACAAGCAGACGGGCACGGTCTACGTGGGCGACTACGGCCCGGACGCGGGCGGCGCCGACTCCTCCCGCGGCCCCGGCGGGCAGGTGGAGTTCGACCGGATCACCGCGCCCGGCAACCACGGCTGGCCGTACTGCACCGGCACCAACACGGCCGCCGAGACGTACAACGAGTACACCTTCCCCAGCGGCCCGTCCGGCGCCAGGTACGACTGCGCGGGCGGCCCGGTGAACAACTCCTTCCGCAACACCGGCCTGACCAGGCTGCCCGCCGCCAAGCCGAGCTGGATCAAGTACGGCGACGCGGGCTCGCCCCCTGAGTTCGGCGGCGGCTCGGAGTCGCCCATGGGCGGCGAGGTCTACCGCTACGACGCCGGCTCTTCCTCGCCGGTCAAGTTCCCGCAGTCGCTCGACGGCCGCTTCTTCGCCATGGAGTTCGGCCGCCAGTGGATCAAGGCGATCGCGGTCGGCGGCGACGGCGCGCCCGGCGTGATCGAGGACTTCCCGTGGGACGGCACGCAGATCATCGACTCGGAGTTCGGCCCGGACGGCGCCCTGTACGTGCTGGACTACGGCACGGGCGGCGGCAACCAGGCGCTGTACCGGATCGAGTACCTCGGCGGCGCCAACCGCAACCCGGTCGCCAGGGCCGCCGCCGACAGGACCTCCGGCAAGGCGCCGCTGACCGTCGCGTTCTCCTCGGCGGGCAGCTCCGACCCCGAGGGCGGCGCGCTCACCTACGCCTGGGACTTCGGCGACGACACGTCCGCCACGCAGGCGAACCCCACGCACACGTACGCGGCCAACGGCACGTTCCGCCCGACCCTGACCGTACGCGACCCGCAGGGCCTGACCGGGACCGCCAGCCTGGTGATCACCGTCGGCAACACCGCGCCTGCCGTCACGCTCACCACCCCGGCCGCCGGCCAGATCTTCTCCTACGGCCAGGCCGTGCCCTTCCGCGTCACGGTCACCGACCCCGAGGACGGCACCGTGGACTGCGCCGCCGTCAAGGTGACGTACCTGGTGGGCCACGACAGCCACACCCACGCCATCACCTCGAGGAACGGCTGCACGGGGTCGATCACCATCCCGCCCGACGGCGAGCACGACGCGGCGGCCAACCTGTACGGCGTGTTCGACGCCGAGTACACCGACAAGGGCGGGCTGACCGGCCACGACCTGCGCACCCTGCAACCGGCGCACCGCCAGGCCGAGCACTTCGGCGCGCAGCAGGGCATCCAGACCGCCGCCCACGGCGGGGCGGAGGGCGGCACCACGGTCGGCTTCACCGACAACGGCGACTGGATCTCCTTCGAGCCGTACCTGCTCGCGGGGGTGACCCGTGTGACGGCCCGCGTCTCCTCCGGCGGCCCCGGCGGCACCGTCGAGGTCCGCGCCGGTTCGGCGACCGGAACGCTGCTGGCCACGCTCACCGTCGCCAACACGGGCGGCTGGGACACCTTCACCGACGTCTCCACCACCCTGAACGGCGGCGCCCCCACCGGCCCGACCAAGCTGTTCCTCGTCTTCAAGGGCGTGACGGGCCAGGGCAACCTGCTCGACGTGGACGCCTTCACCTTCTCCGTGGCAGCGACGACGGCCGAGGGCGAGTCGTACACCTCCAGCTCGGGCGTGCAGGTCGCCGACCACCCGCCGGCCAGCGGCGGCAAGACGCTCGGCTACGTGGACAACGGCGACTGGGCGGGCTACGCGGGCATCGACACCGCCGGCGCGAAGACGTTCTCCGCCCGCGTCTCCTCCGCCGGCGTCGGCGGCGCCATCCAGGTCCGTTCGGGCTCGGCCACCGGCACCCTGCTCGGCTCGGTGCCCGTGCCGGTCACGGGCGGCTGGGAGACCTTCCAGAACGTCACCACCACCCTGACCGGCTCCGCCACCGGACCGCTGTTCCTGGTCTTCACCGGCGGCAGCGGCAACCTCTTCGACATCGACACGTTCACGATCACCAGGTAGGCGGCGATGCTGTCCAAACTCCTGAGCCTCACCCTCGTCGCGGCGAGCCTGACCGCCGTCCCCGCGAACCCGGCCTATCAGGTGCTGGTCTTCTCCAAGACCGCCGGGTTCCGCCACGACGCGATCCCCGCGGGCATCCAGGCCATCCGCGACCTCGGCGCCGCGAACAACTTCACCGTCACGGCCACCGAGGACGCCGGCGCCTTCACGAACCTGTCCGGCTACGAGGCCGTCGTCTTCCTCAACACCACCGGCGACGTGCTGAACGACACCCAGCAGGCCGCCTTCCAGCAGTACGTGGACGGTGGCGGCGGCTACGTGGGCGTGCACGCCGCCGCCGACACCGAGTACGACTGGCCGTACTACGGAAGGCTGGCGGGCGCGTACTTCAAGAGCCATCCCGCCATCCAGCAGGCCACCGTCCGCACCGAGGACCGCGCCCACCCCGCGACCGCGCACCTCGGCCCCGCCTGGACGCGCACCGACGAGTGGTACAACTACCGCGTCGGCCCCCGCACGTCCGTACGCGTCCTGCAGTCCCTGGACGAGACGACCTACAGCGGCGGCGACATGGGGGACCACCCCATCACCTGGTGCCACCCCCAGGGGCAGGGCCGCGCCTTCTACACCGGCCTCGGCCACACCATCGAGTCCTACGCCGACCCCGCCTTCCGCGGCGTGCTGCTCGGCGGCATCCGGTACGCGGCCGGGACGGCCAAGGCCGACTGCCGCCCCGAGACCGGCTACACCCCGATCTACAACGGCTCCACCAGCGGCTGGTCGCAGGCGGGCCCAGGCGGCTTCGCCAACGCCGACGCCACCCTGACCTCGCAGGGCGGGATGGGCCTCCTGTGGTACTCCGCCAGGGAGCTGGGCTCGTACTCGCTGAAAGTGGACTGGAAGGTGACCGGCGACAGCAACTCCGGCGTGTTCGTCGGCTTCCCCGCCTCGGGCGACCCGCAGTCCGCCGTGGACAACGGCTACGAGGTGCAGATCGACGCCACCGACACGGCCGACCGCACGACCGGCTCGATCTACGGGTTCAAGGCCGCCGACCAGGCGGCCCGCGACGCCGCGCTCAACCCGCCCGGCTCCTGGAACACCTACGAGCTGCTGGTGGAGGGCGAACGGCTGCGCGTCCACCTCAACGGCGCGCTGATCAACGACTTCACCAACACCGACCCCCGCCGTTCGCTGCGCCAGGGCCACGTCGGCATCCAGAACCACGGCGCCGCCGACCAGGTCGCCTTCCGCAACGTCCGCGTCAAGGAACTGGGCGGCGGCGGCGTCACCGCCGAGGGCGAGTCGTACACCTCCAGCTCGGGCATCCAGATCGCCGACCACCCGCCGGCCAGCGGCGGCAAGACGCTCGGCTACGTGGACAACGGCGACTGGGCGGGCTACGCGCACGTCACGACCGCGGGCGCCACCCGCTTCTCCGCCCGCGTCTCCTCCGGCGGCGTCGGCGGCGCCATCCAGATCCGTTCGGGCTCGGCCACCGGCACCCTGCTCGGCACGGTCACCGTCCCCGTCACCGGCGGCTGGGAGAACTTCCAGACCGTCACCACGACGCTCACCGGCTCCGCCACAGGACCGCTGTTCCTGGTCTTCACCGGCGGCAGCGGCAACCTCTACGACATCGACACCATCACCCTCGACGGCGGCGGCCCGGCGCCGCTCCTGTCGGACAAGGTGCACGTCTTCTACTACCCCTGGTACGGCTCGCCGCAGGTCAACGGCGGCTGGCGGCACTGGCAGCAGGGCGGCCGCACCCCGCCGGGCGACATCGGCGCCGACTTCTACCCGGCGCTGGGCGCGTACGACTCGGGAGACTTCGCCGGAACGGTCGCCCAGCACATGAAGTGGATCAGGCAGTCGGCGGCCGGGGTACTGGTGCTGAGCTGGTGGGGCCGCGGCAGCTACGAGGACGGCCTCGCCCGCGGCATCCTGGACGCGGCGGCCAGGGAAGGGCTCAAGGTCGCCTGGCACCTGGAGCCGTACGCCGGCCGCACCGCCGCCTCCACCGTGGAGGACGTCCGCTACCTCAACCAGACTTACGGCGCGCACCCGGCCTTCAGCGACGCCTTCTACGTCTTCGAGAGCCTGCGCATCACCGACTGGTCGGCCCTCGGCCAGGTGAACCAGGACAACGTCATCCTGGCCCAGACCACCGACACCAGCAAGATCGCCCACTTCAACGGCATGTACACCTACGACGCGATCGCCGGCGCCACCGCGCCCGGCTGGCAGCAGGCCGCCGACTACGCGCGGCAGCACGGGCTGGTGTGGGCGCCGTCCGTGGGGCCCGGCTACCTCGACGACCGCGCGGTGCCCGGCAACACCACCCCCACCCTGGCCAGGGACAACGGCGCCACCTACGACAAGGAGTGGGCCAACGCCCTGCAGACCCGGCCCACGTGGGTGTCGATCACCTCCTTCAACGAGTGGCACGAGGGCAGCGTGATCGAGCCCGCCGTGCCGCGTGCGGGTTACCAGAGCTTCGAGGGCGCCTACGGGCGTACGGGGGCGGCGGCCCAGACGGCGTACCTGGACCGCACGGCTTACTGGGTGGGCCGGTTCGCCGAGACCCGCTGAGATTGCTACTTGACGGACGATAGCAAGTACTTGCTATCGTCCGTCAAGTGACGACGACCGAAGAACACGTCGAGCTGGTGGGCGCGCTCGTCCGGCTGCTGGAGACCCGGGTGCTCGACCCCCTGGAGATCCTGCTCGCCTCCGACGAGCCGCTCACCCCGATCAAGGACCGCCTGCACGTGGAGGCCGAGGTCTGGGCGGCCCAGCTGCTCGGCCCCGACCGGCGGCAGGCCGCGCGGACCGCCGCGAAGCTCATCGCCGTCCTGTTCCCCGGCGACGAGCCCTTCGACCCGCCCGAGCAGTGGTGGCGCACCCCGCTCGGCCGCGCCGTGGCGCGCGGCGCCGGGCACCCCTCCGCGACGGCGGTCTCCTACTCCACGGCGGGCGCGATGCTCGGCATCACCCGCCAGGGCGTCCACGACCTGGTCAAACGCGGCAAGCTCGACAAAGATCCCGGGGGCGGCGTCACGACCTCCTCCATCCAGGCCCGGCTCAACCGTCCCAAGGAGAGCACCTCTTGACCGCACACGACCTCGTGATCGAAGACCGCCCCGTCCACCTGGCCGTCCGCGACCACGGCGGCGACGGCGCCCCCGTCCTGCTGCTGCACGGCCTCGGCGGCACCCTGCTGCACTGGGACGCCGTCGCGCCCCTGCTGACCGGCTCGCACCGCGTCGTCGCCATGGACCTGCGCGGACACGGCCTGTCGGGCGAGGGGCCATGGGAGTGGGAGGCCGTCCTGGACGACGTCCAGGCCGTCATCGACCACCTCGGCCTGGACGAGCCGCTCGTCGTCGGACACTCGCTCGGCGGCATGGTCGCCGTGCGGTGGGCGCTGCGCCACCCCGGCGGGCCCGGCATCGTCAACCTCGACGGACTGCGCTCGGCCGAGACCGAGCCGCGCCACTACGCCGGCCTCGCCCAGGACGAGCTCCAGGAGCTGCTCGCGGAGCTGAGATCCGTCTTCGACGCGCAGGCGGCGGCGATGGCGCAGCCGCTGCCGGAGGCGCACGCCGCGATGTACCCGCGGCGGTCGCTCCGCACCACCGCCGACGGCGTGTTCGTCCGGCCGGGCGCGGCGCTGGCCGGGCAGGTCCGGCACGACCCGTACTTCCTGGACAGCGTCCCGCCCGTCGCCGGCATCCGCTGCCCCGCCCTGTTCGTGCTGGCCACCCGGGACCTGCCCGGGCTGCCCGGGCGCGTCGCGGAGCTCATGCCCGCGCACCGGGCGGGCATCCGCCGCGACCTGCTGCCCCTCGTCGCCGACCGGCCCCACCTGCGCGTACTCGAACTGGACGCCAGCCACAACATGGTGGCCGAGCAGCCGGACGAGATCGCGCGGGCCGTGCTGAACTTCCCTCACCCCGCCCAGGTGCCTGACCTGGGAGCTCTCGGGTAGCGGAGCGGCATGGGGGAACGGGTCATCGCGGTGATCGGGGTGGGGCCGCGCGGCCTGTCCGTGCTGGAACGCCTGCTGGTACGCCTGCGCGACCCCCCGCACCACGGCCACGACAAGGTGACCATCTGGGCCTTCGACGCCGTGGGCCACGGCGGCGGCCGGGTCTGGCGGGTCGACCAGCCGTCCTGGCTGTCGGCCAACACCACGGCGGGCGAGAGCACCATGTGCTCGCCCGGCGACGACGGCCTGCCCGCCGAACGGTACGGCACGATGGCGCGCTGGGCCGGGCTGGAGCCGGGCGCCTACCCGGCCCGCCGCCTGTACGGGCAGTACCTGGCCGACGTGTTCCGCGCGCTGTGCGCGACGGCGCCGCCGTACGTGCGCGTCCGTCCCGTACGGGCCGAGGTGACCAGGATGACCCGCGTTCCGGGTGGATTGCGGCTGGTCGCGGACGGCGTCGCGTACCGGGTGGACAAGGCGGTGCTGGCCACCGGCCACGGCAGCCTGGAGCCCGACGACGAGCAGCTCGCCTGGCTCCGGCACGCCGACGACCACGGCCTGTGCTACCTCCCGCCCGGCCTGGCCGCCGAGATGCCGCTCGACGACCTGCCGCCGGGGGCCGAGGTCGCGGTGCGCGGGTTCGGGCTGACGTTCTACGACGTGATGCGGGCGGTGACCCTGGGCAGGGGCGGACGCTTCACACCCACCCCCGCCGGGCTGCGGTACCTGCCCAGCGGCGACGAGCCGATCCTGCTGGCGCTCTCGCGCGGCGGCCTGCCGTTCCTGGCCAGGCCCGCGGTGCCGGACTTCCCCGCGCCGCCCGTACGGCTGCGGGTCGTGACGGAGGAACGCCTGGGAGAGCTGCGCGCGGCGGCGCTGGCGTCCACCGGCACGCCGCAGCTCGACTTCGCCCGCCTGGTAGAGCCGCTCATCCAGTACGAGGCGGACCTGGCCTGCTCCAACGGGGCCGCCCACCCGCTCACCCACCTGGCCAGGCCCTTCCGCGACCGGCGCTTCGCCACCCCGGACGACTACCACGCCGGCCTGGCCCGGCTGCTGCGCGAGGACGCCCGGCGGGCGGGCGCCGGCTGCGTGGACGGCACGGTCAAGGCCGCCACCGAGATGCTGCGCGCGATCAGGCCGCTGCTCCCGCAGGTCGTCGACTTCGGCGGGCTGCTGCCCGACTCGCACCGAGACTTCCTGGCCAGGTTCGTGCCGCAGAGCTTCGTGCTGTCGGCGGGCCCGCCCGCGGCCCACGTCGACCAGCTCGCCGCCCTGATGGAGGCCGGGATCGTGCGCCCTGTCGGGCCAGGGGCCGTGGTGGAGGCGGTGCCCGGCGGGTTCGGGGTGGAGTCGCCGCAGGTGAACGGGTCGCGGCGGGTCACCAGGGCGCTCGTGGACGCGCGGGCGCCCGCGCGTGACCTGTCCAGGGACGCCTCGCCGCTCGTCAAGCAGTTGCTGGCGGACGGGATGGTCAGCGAGTTCGTCAACGTGGACCCGGCCACGGGGGCGCGTTTCGACGCGGGCGGGCTGGCCGTGACGCGGGCGCCGTACCGGGTGATCGACGGAACGGGACGCGCGGCGCCGGACATCCACGCGCTCGGCGTGGCCACCAACCACACCCGCTGGTTCACGGAGGTCGGCACCGGCCGCCCGGGGCAGGAAAGCCCGTTCTTCCGCGACGCGGACGCGGTGGCCGCCGCCCTCCTGGCCCGCGCGTGAAAGACGGGCCGTTTGAGCGTGCGGGGGCAGGGCAGCCAGGGATTCACCCTGAGGAGGTTCGTCATGCGTCTGCCCGCCGCCCGCGGCCCGATCACAGCCGGGCTCTTCGCCCGCCTCGGCGGCCGGCCGGTCGAGCTGGACCCGCCGCTCGTCACCCCGCCGCCCGGCACGGCGCTCGACGACGGCGACCTCCAGCTCGCCCTCTTCGCCTGCTACGAGCTGCACGCCCGCGGCTTCGACGACGTGGACGACCTCTGGGAATGGCAGCCGTCCCTGCTGGCCACCCGCCGCGACCTGGAGCGATCACTGGAGTCCGCGCTGGCGCACGCCGTGCCCCGCCCCCCGGCCGTGCCGCCGTCCCGCGTGCGCGACGCGCTGGCCGAGCTGGTCGCCAAGGAGGAGACGAGCGTCCTGTCGCCCGCGCACCTGCAGCGCGAGGCCGATCTGGGACGGTTCCGCGAGCTCCTCGTGCACCGTTCGATCCACCACCTCAAGGACACCAGCACCCGGGTACGCCTGTCCGGCGACCCGTCCGCCGAGCGTGACGCCGGCGCCGAGCAGGCCGGCGTCCACCTCTTCAGAGCCACCATGACCGGCATCGGCCTGGACGACTCCTACGGCGCCTACCTGCCCGTCGTCCCCGGCATCACGCTGGCCGTCTCCAACGTCAGGACACTGTTCGGCCTGCACAGGCGGCTGCGCGGCGCGCTCGCCGGTCACCTCGCCGCGTCGGAGCCGGCCACCTCACCCGCCCACCTCGCCGCACTCGGCCTCTGCGCGGAACTGGCCGCCCGGGAGCCCTCCCTCACCGGCGACATCCTGTACGGCGCCGCCTGCGCCCTGGCGCTCGAGCGCCGCTGGGCCGAGCACGTCGTGAACCGCTGGCGCCTCGGGCTCAGCTCCCTGGACGGGGATCCGGACGAGGTGGGACGGGAGCCGGTGCGGCACGGCGACCAGGAGGGCGAGGCGGTGGCGGCGACCGGCTGAGCCCACGCCGCTCCTCCACCGGAGCCCCAGCTCCCCGCCGTCCACCCTCCATCAAGCTCCCACGGCCGGGCCCCTGACTCCTACAGCCGGGCTCCGGCAGGTCACGCTACTTCCCCGCGGGACCGGCCGCACCGCACTCAGAAGGCGGTGAACGCCGACGGCGCCCCGGACAGCCGCGCCGCCTCCCGCCGGGCCACGGCCGCCGACACCTGCGGCGGCGTCCGCCTGATCTCCGCCTCCAGCTCCGCCAGCACCGTCTCGGCCTGCTGCCTGAGCCGCTGCCGGTAATGCCCCAGATCCTCGCCGAACCTCCTGGCGACCGGCCCGATCCACACCGCGTCACCGGAGAACAACCGGAACGGCTCGTCCAGCGCCGCCCGCAACTGGGCGACATGCCGCTCCACCCTGACCTGCGCCTCCCGTAGGGCCGTATAGCGAGGATTATCCACCGGAGTGTCGGTCATCGGGGCCAACCCATCTTGGCGTTACGGGTACGGCGGGGGGTCGGTGATGGAGTATGGGAGCGGCTGGGCGGGCGATCGGGACGGAGACGGTGTCGATGGTGGCGGTGGGGCGTTGGGCGGTTGTGGTGGGGGTGGTCGTGGTGCTGGGTGGGTGCTCGGCGGCTGAGGCGGGGCCGACGGTGGAGGAGGCGGGGGAGACGCTTCAGCGGCATATCACGGAGTTGATGGAGTCGGTGGATCCGGAGGAGACGGTGGTTGTGGATGCTGGGGGGAAGGATGTGCCTTGCGGGTCGGGTGGGGTGAAGCGTACTTATGGCGTTAAGTCCACGTTCTCTAGGTATGACGACAACCTCATCGCCGAGATGGCGGGGAGGCTCGGCACGAAGTGGGGCTACGAGGTGTTCGACCCTTACAAGCCAGGTCTGCCCAAGACGACCCTCAAGCTCTCTTCGTCGCGCACCAGCATCACCGTGGAGACGCCCAGCGACCATGAGGCCGCCGCCGTAGGCGAAACGGACTGCATCCCGCGCGAATAGCTCGGACATGATCACCTTTCTTCGATCAGAGCCTCTTTCAGGTCGGGATCGGTCGTGGAAAGGAAGTTCTCCACGTTCTTCCGATCCCCAGAGAACCTCGTGGACGCTGCCGCGGCCACCTTCCCCAGCGTCCGGCGGTCGGCCTGGTCGTCGACGCTGCCGTTCTCCTTCAGCCAGGCGAGGAAGGCCTTCATCGCCTGTTGATTGCCGTCGATCTCCGCGTATGGCCGTAGCCGCCCCTGCTGATCGACGATGAGCGGGTCGGTCGGAGGCTTGAAGTCCACTGGTGAATTCTTCGAGGTGTAGCCCTGTGCGACGAGCCCAGAAGCGATCTCGTACAGCGCCGCGCGCGCCTGCTCCAGCTCCTGTTTGTTGACGTCCGGCATCCGGAGGTCGGGCTCCATCGCGGCTGCGACGCCGTCCTTGAGCCCCCAGCTGAGAAACATCCAGCCCGCCGCCGCAGGCAGCCCTCCTGCGGTGGGCAGGAACAGCATGCCCGCGTCCATGCCCTTGTCCAGTACCTGGCCGAATCGTTCGACTTCTTCCTCGTCCTTGAGGTCCGCAGCGCCGCGAACGGACTTCATCGCGGCGAACTGTATACCCGCGACCGTGCCCAGCCGGGCGAAGACCTGCTCGACCGCCGTCTGTTGCTGCCGGCGGTCCGGGGGAGGGAAGGCAAGCAGGTGCCGGTCCGCTCGCACGCCCGCCTCGAAGAGTCGCTGGGTCAGCGCGGCCATGCCCTCGTTGAACGGTTCCATGTGGGCGTTGGTGTCTGCGAAGGTCTTCATGAAGAGATGGCTGTCCGCCAGGGACAGCCGGAACATCGGGGTCGTTCCGACGAGCTTGTCGTCGAAGCCGCCAAGCCGACTCGGAAGCTGGGAGTCGGGGTCCAGGAAAGCCGCGCTCGCTGCGAACTCCGTCGCATAAGCCCCGGCGATCTCCGCGAAATACCTCCGCATGACATCGTTCGTCACCAGCTCAGGCCCCCGCGTAATAACCCCGAACGCAAACGCCGCAGCCCCCTCACTATGCCCTCCATCCCTCTCGTCATAAACCCCCGAAGCCGCCGCCAACACCCGCCCAAAAGCCGCACTAGCCTCCGAATCCTTCCCCACCCGCACAGCCAACCCCGCCAAATCCGAAACAACAGCCCGAGCCGCCACCGCATTATGCGATAGAGCACTCAAAAACCGCCCGGTAACATCCACCCGCCCGCTGTCCGTCAAATGCCGCCGCCCCACAGCAGTAAGCCACTGAGTAGGAAACACCCCTTCGCTCACCAACCATGACAACGACGAGGAATCCACCCCCTCCCCACCCCGCTCGATATCACTCATCACCTTCGGAAAGCGCGGATCCGGCGGCGAGGCGGTGGAGGCGGCGGCGAACATCCGGCTGAACTCGCCGAGCAGCTTCTTCTCCGCCTCCCGCACCGGAATACCAGCAGCGGCAGGCCCGAACAGGTCGAGGATGTCCTTGGGCACCGCCAGGGTCCCCGCCGTCCCCAGCTCCCCGAAGAAGGCCGCCGCGAAGTCGGGATCGTCCTTGTGCGCCGATATGCGCTCCAGAAGCTCCGCGAAGCGCCGCACGGCGGAGTTGGGCCGGGGGCTGCTCATGCCGAGCTTGGCCGCCTGCGCGTACTGCCGGTAGAGCGCGGCCATGGCGGCGCCTTCGCGTCGCGACTCCTCCGGCGTGGCGTACGGCATGGCCGCCTCGTCGTAGGTCACGATGCCCGGCGTCCAGCCCGGCACCTGCTTGCGGATGGTGGCGTTGCGGGCCTGGAGCTTGGGGACCTGGCCGCGCGCCCAGCGTTCGATCTCGACGAACGGGGTCAGCGTCAGCGTGCCGACGCCCAGGCGTGTCAGCTCCGCTCTGACGGCCTGGGTCTGTTCGGCGACGTCCGCGCAGGCGCGGTCCAGGGCGGCGACGAACGTGTCCATGCGCGCCGGGTCGATCCCCGACACCTCGGGTCTCCACGGGCCATACGGGTGAGCCACGCGTCGCTACCTCCTCGACCCCGCGGACGGTGGCCTGGGTGGACCGTACGAGGCACCAACTTTCCCACAGGTGCACTCGCCGCACGCCGCCTTATAACCGTTTGGACGGTGACCGTGGGGTAGTTGCCGCCGTCTGGGGGATGAGAGCCGGATGACTACGATCGACGAGGTCACGGCGGCGGCCTACCGTGTTCCCGCCGGGTGTCCTGAGGGGGATGGGACGCTGGCCTGGGAGTCGACCACGATGGTGGTGGTGACCGTGGCGGCGGCGGGCGTCATGGGGACGGGGTGGACGTACGCGCCGGCCGCCGCGGCCGCGTTCGTCACAGAGACGCTCGCGGGCACGCTGAACGGCGCCGACCCCGACGGAATTCCCGCGCTCTTCGCCGCCCTGACGCGTCAGGTGCGGAACGCGGGCCGTCCCGGCGTCGCCGGTTACGCGGTCTCGGCCGTGGACGTGGCGTTGTGGGATCTCAAGGCGCGTCTGATCGGGGTGCCGCTGACCCGGTTGTGGGGCTTGGCGCGGGAGCGGGTACCACTGTACGGTTCGGGCGGTTTCACCACCTACGACGACGCCACCACCGTCGGTCAGCTCACGCACTGGGTGCACGAGCAGGGCATTGGCCGCGTCAAGATCAAGATCGGCGAGTCGTACGGCAGCCGCCCCGACCGCGACCTGCACCGGGTGGCGCTGGCCCGCCGCACCATCGGCCAGGACGCCGAGCTGTACGTGGACGCCAACGGCGGCTACACCGCCAAGCAGGCCGTCCGCGTCGCCGAGCGGATGCGCGAGCGGGACGTCACCTGGTTCGAGGAGCCCGTCTCCTCTGACGACCTGGCCGGCCTGCGCCTGGTGCGGGAGCGCTGCCATGCCGACGTCACTGCGGGCGAGTACGGCTGCGATCCGGGGTACTTCACCCGCATGTGCCAGGCGCGGGCGGTGGACTGCCTGCAGATCGACGCCACGAGGTGCGGCGGCTACAGCGGCTGGTTCGCCGCCGCGGCCGTGGCGGGCGGGCACCATCTGGAGGTGTCGGCGCACTGCGCCCCGAATCTGCACCTCCCGGCCGCGGCGGCCACGGCCGGGCTGCGGCACATCGAGTGGTTCCACGATCATCAGCGGATCGAGGCGGAGCTGTTCGACGGGGCCGCCGACCCGTCCGGAGGGCTGGCCAGGCCCAACACGGACGCGCCCGGCCACGGCCTGACGCTGCGCCCCGCCGCGGCGGCGCGCTACCGGGTGGCCTGACGCTGCGCGGCGGCGCGCTACCGGTGGCCTGACCGAAGGCGTAGTGCCCGCTGCTCAGGCCCGTCCGGAAGGTGGAAGCGCGCCTTGTCGGCGGTGGACAGCGCATGCACCCGCGTCGTACGAGGCGCGCGCTTCGCCTCGTACCCGCGCAAACCCGGACGACCGGCGGAGGCGAGGCAGGCGGCGCGCCGGTCGGTCCAGGACTCGCGCGTCCAGGTGTCCTGCCCGGTGACGGCCACGAAGTTGACCAGCCGGCCGCCGGCGACGAAGTGGTGCACGAAGTGCCCGCCGGGCCCCATCCAGAGCTGCGTCGTGATCTCCAGCTCCAGCGCGCGCAGCCGTTCGGCGGGCACCAGGCCGCGCTAGGCACGAATGAGTCTGACTCGTTAACCGCGGAAAGCGTGGCTTCGGTTAACCTCTCCACCATGGGCCTCGCCTTGATTCCGAGCCCCTCGGAAGCGGTCTGGGACATCGGGTTCATCCCGATCCGGGCCTACGCGCTGTGTCACATTCTCGGGATCGTCGTCGGCGCCTGGCTGAGCGAGCGCCGCTGGCGCGCCCGTGGCGGCGAGAAGGGCACGATGTACGACATCGCGGTCCCCGCGGTGATCTTCGGTCTGATCGGCGGCCGGCTCTACCACGTCATCGTCGACTGGCAGACCTACTTCGGCCCGCGCGCGATCAAGGAGCCGATCCAGGCGCTGTACATCTGGGAGGGCGGCCTTGGCATCTGGGGCGCGGTCGCGCTCGGCGGCGTCGGCGTGTGGCTGGCCTGCCGCCGCCGCGGGCTGTCGCTCGGCGCGGTGGCCGACACGGTCGCCCCCGGCATCGCGTTCGGGCAGGCGATCGCCCGCTGGGGCAACTGGTTCAACCAGGAGCTGTACGGCAGCCCGACCATGCTGCCCTGGGGCCTGGAGATCGACCAGGCGCACGGCGGCCAGCCGGGCGTGCTCTACCATCCGACGTTCCTGTACGAGTCGTTGTGGGACGCGGCGCTCGGCTTCGCGCTGATCCTGATCGGCCGGAGGTTCGTGCTGCACCACGGCCGCCTGTTCGCGCTGTACGTCGCGGGTTACACGTTCGGGCGGTTCTGGATCGAGGGGCTGCGGATCGACCCGGTGGGCGGGGTGGACCACGCGGTGCTGCTCCTGGGGTTGCGGATCAACCAGTGGACGTCGATCGTGCTGTTCGCGGGGGCGCTGGCCTACTTCTGGGCCACTCGCGCCAAGGACAGCGAGGAGGTGGTGGTGGCCCGCGGGGCATGAGAACGCCCCCGACCGCGTACCGCAGCAGAGGCGTCCTCAGGGGTGGGCAATCGATCCCCTACGCAGACCCCTACCCGCCACGTCCAGTATGTATGCATTTGTCCGGGTCGCCGGGTGGGCTCAGAAGGCGTTCACGCTGTCGATCCAGAGCTCCCTGTTCACCGTGTGCAGGTAGAACTCGACGCGGATCTGCTTCGGCGAGGTCCCCGAGGTGTCCATCGCGCAGGTCACGAGCCGCCACTCCGGCGTGGCCGTGAACCTGGCGGACACCGCGCGGTTCACGCCGAGGTCCCAGATCGCCAGCGACGCCTTGACCGGCTGCTGGGAGCCGGACCTGACCCAGGCGAAGCAGGAGACGCTCGCGGGCGGCCCGGTGGCGGTGAAGTCCTGGGCGACCGACCCCTCCAGCTGGCTCGTGCTCATGACGAGGACGGCGTCGCCGGATCTGGCGTCGCTGGTGCCCCAGATCTTGTACTGCACGGAGCCCGCCTGGTTCATCCGCGTCCAGGGGGCGATGTCGGGGGCCTCGAAACTGGGATTGCGCAGGTACGACAACGTTCCTCCTCGATCGATCGGACTCGGCGGCATGCACAGAGTGCGGCAAGGGGGCGGCGGTCGCATCCGGGACCGGATCCGGGAAAACCCTAGGCCCGGCACGCCAGGGGCGCGCCGGGCCGGGAAGGTCGCGGCTCAGACGGTCACGGAGGGCTGGGCCTCGGCGGCCGGCCGGTCGGCGGGGCGGCGCAGGACGGTGAGCGCCACCACGAACGCCGCCACCAGCAGCCCCGCGGAGATGGCGAACGCGAGCCGGTACCCGCCGGTGAGCGCGGCGGCCTCACCGGCCCCGGCCGCGAGCAGCTCGCCCGTACGAGAGGCGGCCATCGTGGACAGCACCGCCACCCCCACGGCCATGCCCACCTGCTGCGTCGTGTTGAACAATCCGGAGGCCAGCCCCGCGTCGCTGTCGCGGGCCCCGGACATGCCCAGCGTGGCCAGCGCCGGCAGCACCAGCCCGCCGCCCGAGATCAGCAGCATCGGAGGCAGCAGGTGGGTGAGGTAACCGGCGTCCACGCTGACCCGGGTGAGCAGCAGCATCGCCGCGACGAGCAGCACCAGGCCGCCGATCAGCACCGTGCGGGCGCCGAACCGGGCGCTGAGGCGGGCGGAGACGAACAGCGAGATCGTGCCGATGCCGACCGCGGCGGGCAGCATGGCCAGGCCGGTCTCCAGGGCGCCGTAGCCCAGGACCCGCTGCATGTAGAGCGCCACGAGCACCTGGAAGGCGAACATGCCCGACAGGCTCAGCATCTGGGCGAGGTTGGCGCCCGCCACGTTGCGCGAGCGCAGGATCCGCAGCGGCATCAGCGGGGCCTTGGCGGTGGCCTGCCGTGCCACGAAGCCGCCGAGCAGGGCGATGGAGAGCGCACCGAGGCCCAGGGTGTGGGCGGCGAGCCAGCCGTACTCCTCGACCTTGACGACCGTGTAGATGCCCAGCATCAGGCCGGACGTCACGAGCAGGGCGCCGATCACGTCGGCCCCGGCCGACAGGCCTGCGCCGCGGTCGGCGGGCAGCGCCGGCAGTGCGAGCAGGATGGTGACCAAACCGATCGGCACGTTGATGAAGAAGATCCACGGCCAGCTCAGCACGTCGGTCAGCACACCGCCCACCACCTGCCCGATGGATGCGCCGGCGGCCCCGGTGAAGCTGAAGATCGCGATCGCCTTGCCGCGTTCGGCCGGCTCCGTGAACAGCGTCACCAGGATGCCCAGGACCACGGCGGAGGCCAGCGCGCTGCCCACGCCCTGGAGGAAACGGGCGGCGATCAGCAGACCGGCGTCGGTGGCCGCGCCCGCCAGCACGGAGGCGGCCGTGAAGACCGCGTTCCCGGCCAGGAACATCGCCCGCCGCCCGATCAGGTCGCCCAGCCGGCCCGCCAGGAGCAGCAGGCCGCCGAAGGGGATCAGGTAGGCGTTGACGATCCAGCTCAGCCCGGCGGCCGAGAAGTCCAGATCCTGCTGGATGGCCGGCATCGCCACCGTCACGATGCTGCCGTCCAGAACCGTCATCAGTCCGGTCGCGGACAGCACGCCCAGTGCGGTCCAGCGCGAATTGAGCACATTAGACATTGGTCTCTCCCGTCTCAGGTCGACAAGAGAGACCGTAGCAGATAGTTCCGTTACAGACGATCCTTTTCGGACTTACTTTGCGCGCTCCCGCGCCCTGCGGGCCTGCTGCGTGCCCTCGGCGGCGGTCGCCAGATGCCCGCCGACCAGGCGGTTCAGGGCGCGGACGAGCACTTTGCGCTCGTCGTCGGGCAGCGTCTCGAGCGCTGCCCTGTGCACGCCGTCCACGATCTGCTGGCTGCGCCTGGCGACCTCGGCGCCCGCCTCGGTGACCGCGATGATCCTCGCCCGCCGGTCGGTGCTGGACGGGCGGCGCTCGGCGTAGCCGGCCTTCTCCAGCGCGTCCACGGTCACCACCATCGTGGTCTTGTCCATGTCGCCGATCTCGGCAAGCTGGATCTGCGTGCGTTCCTCCTCCAAGGCGTGCACCAGCACGCAGTGCATGCGCGCCGTCAGCCCGATCTCGGCCAGCGCCGCCGACATCTGCGTGCGCAGCACGTGGCCCGTGTGGTCGAGGAGGAAGGACAGGTCTGTTTCTGTACGCGCGGGAGCCATCGCTGTCATGCCTGCCAGCCTACCCAAACCATCCCGCTGGAGATTATCTGCGAGAGGACGATCGACTCGGCGGTCTCCGGGCCGGGTAGGAGCCGGGCATGGCGAAGGCAGTGCGATTCGACGAGTACGGCGGCCCTGACGTCCTGCGCGTGGCCGACGTCCCGATCCCCGAGCCCGCGGCCGGCCAGGTGCTGGTCCAGGTCAAGGCCGCGGCCGTCAACCCCGGCGAGGCGAAGATCCGCCAAGGGCTGCTGCACGACCGGTGGCCCGCCACGTTCCCGTCGGGCGAGGGCAGCGACCTGGCCGGGATCGTCGTCAGGACCGGCCCTGACGTGACCGGCCCCGCGCCGGGCAGCGAGGTCATCGGCTTCACCGACGCCCGCGCCAGCCACGCCGAGTACGTCCTCGTGCAGGCCGGCGACCTCACGCCCAAGCCGGAGAACGTGCCGTGGGAGGTGGCCGGGTCGCTGGCCATCGCGGGGTGCACGGCCTGGGCGGCGGTGCGCGCGGTCTCGCCGCGGCCGGGCGACACGGTGGCGGTGTCGGGCGCGGCGGGCGGTGTCGGCTCGATCGCCGTCCAGCTCGCCAGGCGGGCCGGGGCCGAGGTGATCGGCATCGCCGGGCCCGCCCATCACGAGTGGCTGGCCGCGCACGGCGTCCGGGCCGTCGCCTACGGGGACGGCCTGGAGGAACGGCTGCGCGAGGCCCGTGTCGACGCGTTCGTCGACACCTACGGCGACGGGTACGTGGCGCTCGCCGTCGAGCTGGGGGTGCCGCCGGAGCGCGTCAACACGATCGCGGACTTCGCCGCCGTGGCCAAGTACGGGGTGAAGGCCGACGGCAGCTCCGTCAAGAACGCGGGGCTGCTGGCCGAGCTCGCCGCGCTGGTGGCCGCTGGGGAGCTGGAGGTGCCGATCGCGGCCACGTACCGGCTGGACGATGTTCGTGCCGCGTTCGAACGGCTGGAGCGGGGGCACCTCCGCGGCAAGATCGTCCTGCTGCCCTGAGTGCTGCGCTCGCGCTTCAGCACGGGGTGTCCTTCGGCGTCCGGAGCCGGGCTCAGGCGGCGGGTGGTGCGGTGCTTTCGCGGATGATGAGTTCGGTGGCCAGTTCGACGCGGTTTTGTGGCAGGGGTTGGCCGTGGGCGAGGGTGAGGAGCATGGTGGTGGCTGCGGCGGCCATGTCGGTGAGGGGCTGGCGGATGGTGGTGAGTGGGGGGATGGTCCATTGGATGGAGGGCATGTCGTCGAAGCCGATGACGCTGAGGTCGTGGGGGATGCGCAGGCCGAGGTGGTGGGCGGCGTGGTAGGTGCCGATGGCTTGGCCGTCGTTGGTGGCGAAGATGGCGGTGGGTGGGTCGGGGAGCTGGAGGAGGTGGTGTGCTGTGGTTTGGCCGGCGTGGATGTGGAAGTCGCCGTGGCCGATGAGGGCGGGGTCGGCGGGCAGGCCGGCGAGGTCGAGGGCGGTGCGGTAGCCGTCGAGGCGGGCGCGGCTGGCCAGGGCGTTGTCGGGGCCGGTGATGATGGCGATGCGGCGGTGGCCGAGTTCGAGGAGGTGGCGGGTGGCGGTGAGGCCGCCGTTCCAGTTGCCGGCGCCGACGGAGGGGATGGTGCGGGCGGGTGTGTCGGCGGGGTCGAGCAGGACGAGGGGGATGTCGCGGTGGGTGAGTTGCTGGTGCTGGGGTTCGGTGAGGCCGGAGAAGACGGCGATGACGCCGGTGGGGCGGCGGCGCAGGACGCCTTCCAGCCAGGTGTCGGCGGCGTGGGGGTCGCGGCGTAGGTCGGAGATGCTGACGGTGAGGTCGTGTGCGCGGGCGATCTGGGCGACGCCTTTGGTGATTTCGACGGGGTAGTCGCCTTCGAGGGCGTGGAAGACGAGTTCGATCAGGCCGGTGGGGGTGGAGCGGCGGCGTTGGCGGCGGTAGCCGTGCCGGCGGATGAGTTCTTCGACGGCGGCGCGGGTTTCTGCGGAGACTTCGGAGCGGCCGTTGACGACCTTGGAGACCGTCGCGGTGGAGACGCCGGCCAGTTCGGCGAGCTGGGCGATGGTGAGGGGGGACGACTCCGTGGTCATGGCGGCAGTCTAGCCACCGGCCGTGCGGGCGGCCCGCCGTCGCTCGACGGCCGCCCGCGAACCGTCAGTGCCGCCATCTCGCCGGTATGTTCACTTTCCGCTCCCCAGGGTCATCCCTTCGATGATCCGCCGGCCGAGCCAGACATAGATGATCAGCAGCGGCAGGATGACGATCCCGAGCGCGGCGAACAACCCGCCCCAGTCGGCCCCGCTGTACTGCACCCGCGTCAGGAACCCGAGCAACGCCAGCGGAAGCGTCTGCTGCGCCGGATCCTGCAAGAAGATCAGCGACAGCAACCCCTCGGACCAGTGCTGGATGACGTTGAGGATCAGCAGCGTGACGATCCCGGAGCGAGCGAGCGGCAGCATGATCTGCCAGTACGTACGCCACGGCGTCGCCCCGTCGATGGCCGCGGCCTCCTCCAGATCGCCCGGCAGGTTACGGAAGAAGGCCGTCAGGAAGAACACGGCGAACGGCACGGACGTCGCCACGTAGACGATGATCAGACCGCTGAGACTGTTGACCAGCCCCACCTGCGACAACGCCACGAACAGCGGCAACATGATGGCCTGCACCGGGATGCCGAGACCCAGCGCGAAGAACGACGTCAGCGGCGACGCGCTCCTGGTGCGGAAGCGGCTGAGCGCGTAGGCGGCGGGCGCGGCGATGGCGACGGTGCCCGCCGCGGTGGCGGCGACCACGACCACGGTCCGCAGGATGGCCGGCCCGAACTCGCTGACCTGCCAGGCGCGGGCCCAGTTGTCGAACTGCCACGTGGCGGGCAGCGAGAAGGGGCTGGCGAAGATCTCCTTGGCCGTCTTGAGCGAGGAGAGCAGCATCCACAGCAGCACCAGGACGTCGAACGCCACGACGAGCCAGACGACGGCGAACCCGGCGTGCCGCGGGCGCAGGCGGAGGGGGACAGGGGCCATGGTCAGTACTCCAGGCTGTCGCGGCGGGTGACCCGCCTGGTCAGCAGGGTCAGCACGACGATGAGGACGAGCGTCACCACCGTGGCCGCCGCCGACGCGCCGAACCTGGACTCGCCGGTCGGCTGGAACGCCTCGGCGTAGGCGTACAGCGACAGCGTCCAGGCCTTGGTCGTCGGCACCGAGCCGGCCGCCCCCGCGAACACGTAGATGAACTCGAAGATCTTGATGGCGCTGATCGCCCAGAGCGTCGCGCTCACCGCGACCGCGTCCCACATCAGCGGCAGGGTGATGGCGCGGAACTTCTGCCACGACGTGGCGCCCTCCAGATCGGCCGCCTCGTACAGGTAGGCAGGGATGCGGTCGACGGCCGCCATCAGGATGGTGGTGTAGAAGCCGGTGTTCACCCAGACGAGGCCCGCGCAGATGACGAAGAACAGGTTGTCGTCCGACAGCCACCGGGGGACCGCGTCGAGGCCCATCGCGCCGAGCAGCCCATTGATCAGGCCGTCCGCCTGGAACAGGAAGCCCCACAGGATCGAGATGGCCAGCGCCGAGACCGCGTTGGGGAAGAAGATGACCGCGCGGACGAACTTGCGTCCCGCCATCTCCCGCAGCAGCACCGTCAGCCCGAAGCTGAACAGGAACGTCAGCGCGCCCACCCCGAACAGGATGAGCATGGTGTTGACCAGCGACGAGGCGAAGACGTCGTCGTACCAGAGCCTGCGGTAGTTGGCCAGGCCCACCCACTCGATCGGTCCTGAGCCCGCCCACTTGGTGAAGCTCAGCGCCACCGTGAGCAGGCCGGGCAGCATGAACACCGCCACGTAGACGACCAGCGCGGGCAGCACGAGCGGCCAGTAGAGCCGCCGCCTGGAGCGGGCCAGCGGGCTGGACTCCGCGGCGGCGGCCCGCGCCACCGGGACGGGGACGGCCTCGACCGCCATCAGGCGTTGACCTTCCACCACTCGACGGTCTCGGTCTTGAGCCGCGCCACGAACTGCGCGCCCGTGAGCCTGCCGGACAGGATCTCCTTCGACAGCGGGTTGAAGATCTTGGTCTCCCAGTCGCCCATGCCGCGCACCCCGTCCAGCGCGAAGTGCGCCGCGGTCGCCGAGCCGAGCGCCTTCTTGGTGTCGGCCAGCTCCGGCGGGGTGGTGGTGTCGGTGCGGGCGCTGAGCACCTTGTCCTCGGCCGGGATGCGGTCCATCCACTTCTTGTTCAGGAAGTAGGCGATGAACTTCCCGGCCTGCTCGGCGTGCCGGGACTTCGCCGGAACCGCGAAGCCGTACAGGGTCGTCTCCTGGGAGTCGAAGCCGGACTCGGTCTCGGGGAAGGGGAAGGAGCGGTACTCGAAGCCCTCGCCGGCGACCTCGCCGGTCTCGCTGGGCGCCCAGGTGCCCATGAACAGCAGGTCGGACTCGCCCTGCGCCCACTTCTGCTGGATCGCGGGGAACTTGCTGGCGTCCCAGCCGTCGGCCCAGAGGCTGCCCTTGCCGAGCCGCTCCATGTAGGCGGCGGCCTTGAGCACCCTGGGGTCGTCGAACCCGGCGCCGCTCTTGTCCTGGAGCACCTTGGCCAGCCCGCCGGGGCCGAGCTCGCGGATCAGCAGGGTCGCGGTCCACTTGGGCGGGTAGCCCGCCACGTCGCCGTCGAGGGCGAGGGGGGTCCTGCCCTTCCGCTTCAGCTCACCGGCCACGGCCAGCAACTCGTCGAAGGTGCGCGGCGGCTGCTCGGCCAGCTCGGGGTGCCGCTTGGCGTCGTAGAAGACCTGCCAGGAGTGGACGGCGACCGGCACCAGGTACTTGGCGCCGCCGTCGGTGATGAGCCGCTCGTAGGTGTCGGGCACCACGTCGGCGACCGTCCTGGTCTCGCCGGGGATGGTGGCGGCGTACACGCCGGACAGGTCGGCGGCGTTGCCGGTCGCTTGCAGCATGTTGAGCACGTTGAACGCGGCGCCGTCCACCAGGTCGGCGCCGACGTTGCCGCCGACCAGCGTCGGCTGCAGCTTCTTGAGGTTCTCGCGGCCCTGGAAGACCACGTTGACCTTGATCCCGGTCTCCTTGGTGAACGCGGTGGCCGCGTCCTGCACGATCTTGGCGCGGACCTCGTCCTGCTTGTACATCGACCAGTAGGTGAACTCCGCGGCGGCGCCGGCTTCGCCGTCCGTGCCGCCGCACGCTGTGGTGCTCAGGAGGAGTACGGCGAGGGCGGCTGTGCCCGGGGTGTGGAGTCTCATCGCGGAACCACCGTTGCTTGCGGGAACGTTGTGGAGGATTCTGCGCAGATTCATCCGCTAGGGTCAACACATTCATAGGAATGAATCTTGTCGTTACTGAGGCGATACAACCCTGCGGGCCGCTCAGGCGCCGGGGCGCCGCCGAAGTCGGCCACAATGCCCACGGAGGTGGCATGAACGAACGCAGGCAGAAGTTCCGCGTGCTCGCGGACGAGCTGCGCCGGGGCATCGCGGAGGTGCGGTGGCCGGAGGGCCGCCTGCCCACCGAGCAGCAGCTCGCCAAGGAGCAGGAGGTCAGTCTCAACACCGTGCGCAGGGCGATCGACCTGCTGGTCAGCGAGGGGCTCGTCTACCGCAAGCAGGGGTCGGGCACCTACGTGAAGCACGACGTGCCGGCGGCGGGGCCGGTGATCGGGGTGGCCGTGCCCTCGATGACGTACTACTACCCGCGCATCATCGCGGGCATCGAGGAGGAGCTGTCGGCGCGGGGCTGCCAGATGCTGCTGCGCAGCACCGGCTACGACGCCGCGCAGGAGGAGAAGGGCGTCGAGGGCATGCTGGCCGCCGGGGCCGAGGCCCTGCTGCTGGTGCCCGAGCTGGGGCGGCGGCCCGACGCGCACGCCTACCTCGACGCGCTGCCGCTGCCCACGGTGCTGGTCGAGCGCAGGCTGCGGTCGGGCGGCGACGTCTACGAGTTCGTCTGCTCCAACCACGGGGCCGGCGGCTACCTCGGCGCGCGCCACCTGCTCTCGCTCGGGCACACCGCCATCGCCTACATGGCGCGTACCAGCCCGCACTCCGAGCAGGTCGTCCAGGGCTTCACACAGGCGCTGGCCGACAGCGACCTCGCCCCGGCGGCCGAGCGGACGCTGCCGCGCTGGAGCGCGGCCGACGCGGAGGACTACCTCGGCGTGCTGCTCGACGCCGGCGCGACGGCGGCGATCTGCTTCGCCGACCGGGAGGCGACGCTCCTGGTCGGCGCGGCGCTGCGGCGAGGCCTGCGGGTGCCGGGCGACCTGTCGGTGATCGGCTACGACGACGAGGTGGCCGACCTGTCGGAGGTGCCGCTCACCGCGATCTCCCCGGCCAAGGCCGACGTCGGCAGGCTGGCCGTGGACACGATCCTGCACCGTCTGGCCCGCCCGGATGCCCCGCTCCGGCAGCACCTCATCGTGCCCCGCCTGGTGATCCGCGACTCGACCGGAAGTCCTTCCATGAAGAAGGGTTGAATTTAAGGATGACTTCGGTCAAGGTAATCACGCCGACCCCCCGACGTGAAGGAAAGCGATGAGTGTTGTTCGACTCGGCCTGCTCGGCGCCGGCGGAGTGGCCGCCCTGCACGCGCAGGCCGCGCTGGCCATGCCCGGCGAGGTGCGCGTCACCGCCGTCTGCGACGTGGACCAGGCCAGAGCCGCCGAGCTGGCCGCGCGCAGCGGCGCGCGGGTGCACCCCGACCACCTCAGCATGCTGGACGCGGTGGACGCGCTGATCGTCTGCACCCCGCACGCCCTGCACCTGGCGCCCGCGCTCGACGCGGCGGCGGCCGGGGTGCACGTGCTGATGGAGAAGCCGATGGCCACCTCGCTCGCCGACTGCGACGCCATGGCCGACGCCTGCGCCAAGGCCGGGGTGGTGCTCTTCCTCGGGCACGTCCAGCACTACCTGCCGATCACCAGGAAGGCGCACGAGGTCGTCGCGTCCGGCGAGATCGGCCGCCCCGTCGCCATCGTCGACCGGCGGGCCACCGACTACCGGCGCGACCGCAGGCCGGCCTGGTTCTTCGACCCCGCGCTGGCGGGCGGCGGCGCCGTGATGAACATCGGCGCCCACTGCGTCGACCGCTCCACCTGGCTCGCCGGCGCGCCGGCCGTCCGCGTCACCGCCCGGCTGGAGAAGCGCGGCCTGCCCGTCGAGACGGAAGGGCTGCTGCACCTGGAGCTGGCCAACGACGTGCTGGTCACCGTCTCCGTCACCACCGGCGCCATCCCGCCGATGGACGAGATCGAGGTCCTGGGCTCGCACGGCACGCTGCGGGCCTCCCGCGCCGACGGCGTCTGGCTGGCCGCGCGGGGCCGGGCCGGGCAACTGGCCGGGCCCGGCGACATCGACCAGGAAGTGGCCCTCGCCTTCCGCGACCAGCTCCGCGACTTCGCCGCCGCCGTACGCGGGGAGCGGCCCGCCGCCATCGGCCCCGAGGTGGGCAGGGCGGTGGTGGCCACCGTGCTGGCCGCGTACGCGTCGGCGGACACCGGCGAGGCCGCGCTCGTCGCCGCGGACCGCCAGCCCCTCGGCCGGCCGCTCGTCGCTACGGACCGGCAGCCCCTCGGCGAGCCGCTCGTCGCCGCGGATCGGCGCCGCCTTGGCCAGCCGTGACCCCCGGCGGCCCAACGTCCTGTTCATCCTCAGCGACGACCAGGGGCCGTGGGCGCTGGGCTGCGCGGGCAACGCCGACATCCGCACCCCGCACCTGGACGCGCTCGCGGAGTCGGGGCTGCGGCTGTCGCGGTTCTTCTGTGCCTCCCCGGTCTGCTCCCCGGCCAGGGCGTCGCTGTTCACCGGCCAGATCCCGTCGCGGCACGGCGTCCACGACTGGCTGAGCGCCCACCACGCCGGGCCCGGCGCGATCGACTTCCTCCAGGGGCGACGTCTGTTCACCGACGACCTGGCCGAGGCCGGCTACCGGCTCGGCCTGGTCGGCAAGTGGCATCTCGGCGCCAACGACCGGCCGCGTCCCGGCTTCGTCCACTGGTACGCCCACGAGTCCGGGGGAGGGCCGTACCACCACGCCCCCATCTGGGACAACGGGGTGCGCCGCGAGGTGCCCGGCTACCTCACCGACGTGCTCACCGCCGAGGCACAGGCGTTCATCGACCGCGAGGCGTCCCAGGAGGCGCCGTTCTACCTGTCGCTGCACTACACCGCCCCGCACAAGCCGTGGCAGGGCCAGCACCCGCCGGAGTTCGAGCAGCTCTACGCGAACTGCGCCTTCGACAGCTGCCCGCAGGAGCCGCCGCACCCCTGGCAGCCGCACGAAGAGGACGGCGCGCCCGTCGGCGGCGAACCGGACACCCGCGCCGCCCTGATCGGCTACTACGCCGCCGTCACCGCCATGGACGCAGGCATCGGGCGCGTCCTGGAAACGCTGCGCCGCCACGACCTGACCGCGTCCACCCTGGTCGTCTTCACCAGCGACAACGGCTTCAACTGCGGCCATCACGGCATCTGGGGCAAGGGCAACGGCACCTTCCCGCAGAACATGTACGACTCCTCCGTCATGGTGCCGTTCATCGCCAGCCAGCCGGGCCGCATCCCCGCCGGGCAGGTCAATGACACCCTGCTGTCCGCCTACGACGTCAGGCCGACGCTGCTCGGCCACCTCGGCCTGCCCTGCGACGCAGGCGGCCCCGGGCGGCCGTTCTCCGCCGCCCGGCGGGAGGTGGTGGTGCACGACGAGTACGGCCCGGTGCGGATGATCCGCACCACCCGCTGGAAGTACGTGCACCGCTACCCCCACGGCCCGCACGAGCTCTACGACCTCGGCCTGGACCCCGGCGAGCGCCACAACGTGATCGGCGAGGAGCCGCCGGAGCTGCACGACCTGCGCGCCAGGCTCGAAGAGTGGTTCGCCCGCCACGCGGATCCGGCCATGGACGGCAGCCGCCTGCCGGTCAACGGCTCCGGCCAGCACTCCCGGGCCGGGCTCTCCGCCTTCGGACGCGCCCCCTACCCCACCGAGCCGAGAAGGTGGGGATGAGCGGCTCCCTCATGCGCCCTTGACGGCGGTCAGCAGGCGCATGCCTCGCGGACCGACCTCGTCGCGCCGGACCACCAGCCCGGCCGCCGCGCACTGCGCGGCCAGCCAGTCCGCGCCGAGGCGGAGCTTGGGGTAGCTGCTCACCTGCTGCGTCCAGGTCTCGCCGGTACGGGTGTGCAGCAGGTCATGGACGAGCACGACGTCGTCGTCGCGGTAGTCCAGGAAGCAGGTGAGGAGCTTGTCGGCGGTGCCGCGTACCTGGATGAACCGGTCCGTGCCGGTCAGTGGCCCGGTGAGGTCGCGGTAGGTGACGACCAGGCAGCCGTCCCCGGCCAGGGCCGTGGCGACGTCGGCGAGCAGGGCGGTCACATCAGCCTTGGCGGGCAGGTGGGTGAGCGTGTCGCCCATGCAGACGACGGTCCGGACCTCGCCGGGCCGGGTGATCAGCGGCAGCGCGGAGCGGAGGTCGGCCCGGACGGGGCTGATCGCGGGCAGGTCCCCGGCGGCGGCGGCCAGCTCGCCGAGCAGCGCTTCGCTGGTGTCGACGGCCAGCACGCGGGAGAAGCCGAGCCGGGCCAGGGCCAGGCTCTGGTTGCCCGGCCCGCAGCCCAGATCGACCGCGGTCGCGCCCGCGCCCGCCGGGGTGACGCCGAGGCCGCGCAGCAGGTCTGCCTGCTCGGCGGCGAGGGCGTCCAGGTCGCCGCCCAGCATCCAGGTGTAGTGCTGGGCGAGCAGCCGGTCGTAGTGGTCAGCGGCGGCGGTCATGAAGCATCCTCACTGTGGCGGACGGGCTTGCGTCGGACGGGCTTGTGGTGGGCGGGTGTGGGGAGCGCCGGGGCACGGCCAGGTAGGACAGCAGCAGCCCGGCGAGACTGAGCGCGGCTCCGGCCAGGCCCGTCCAGCGCAGCCCGGCGGCGGACACGACACCGGCGCCGATCACCGAGCCCACCGCGTGAGCCAGCATGAACGCGGCCACGTTCACGGTGACCGCCAGCGTCGGAGCCGCGCCGGCGCGGCGCAGGATGAGCGTCTGCAGCGGCGCGACGGTGGCGGTGGCCAGCAGCCCGAGCCCCAGCACCGCCACCGCCGCCGCCGGCCGGTGCACGACGGCCAGCGGCAGCAGGGCGAGCAGCGCCGTCAGGCACGCGAAGACGCCGCGCAGCGTCGCACCCGCCGAGCGGTCGGCCAGCCGCCCTGCCACCAGGTTGCCCAGGAGACTGCCCACTCCGTACGCCAGCAGCAACCAGGAGACGGTGGCCGGGGAGAACCCGCTGACCTGCGTCAGCATCGGCGCCACGTACGTGAACACCGCGCCGACCCCGGCGAAGCCGACGGCCGTGGTGGCCACGCACATCAGCACCGGCCGCCTGGCCAGGACCGCGACCTCCGCCGCGACGCTCGTGGGCGGAGCCGCCACGCGCGGCAGCGCGACCGCCATCAGCGCCAGGCACAGCAGCGCCAGCGCGGTCAGCACGGCGAACGGGAACCGCCAGCCCAGGCCCTGGCCGAGCGCCGCGCCGAGGGGCACGCCGAGCAGGTTGGCCACGGTCAGGCCGGAGGTCACGGCGGCGATCGCCGTCCCCGCGCGATCGGGACCCGCCACGGTGGTGGCCACGATCAGCGTCAGCGCGAACAGCGTGGCATGACCGGTCGAGGCCAGCACCCGCCCGGCCAGCAGCGCGGGGAAGCCCGGAGCCAGCGCGCTCACCGCGTTGCCGGCCGCGAAGACCGCCATCAGGGTGAGCATGAGGCCCTTGCGCGGCAGCCGTACGGTGAGCATCGCCACCAGCGGCCCGGCGATCACCGTGCCGATCGCGTAGGCCGTCACCGCCTGCCCGGCGACGGCGACGGAGACCCCCAGATCGGACCCGATCTGCGGCAGCAGCCCGGCGACCAGGAACTCGGCGGTGCCGACGACGAAGACGCTCACGCACAGCGCGGCGATCGCCGGAGATGATCGTTGCATGCGGTGGAGGTTAAGCTCTGACATCCATGTCAGAGTCAACTGGAGGAAGCGTGCGGATCGGGGAGTTGTCGCGGCGCACCGGGGTGCACGAACGGCTGCTGCGGTACTACGAGAAGCAGGGGCTGCTGTGGCCGGAGCGGGCGGCCAGCGGCTACCGCTACTACCAGGAGTCGGACATCGACACCGTCATGCGCATCCGCCGCCTGCTGTCGGCCGGGCTCAACACTGAGACCATCGCGCAGGTGCTGCCCTGTGTCCGCGTCAAGGCGGGCAACCTCGTGCCGGTCTGCCCGGAGATCGTCGACGACCTGCGGCAGCAGCGGGAACGCATCTCCCGCGCCATCGGCGAGCTGGTGGCCTCGCGCGAACTGCTCGACGCCGTCATCGCCGCCGCGCCCCGCGCGCTCTCGCCCGGCCTCGCTCAGAGCCCCGCATGAGTGCGCAGACGGCGAAGCTCACCTCGCGTTGCCGGGCCTGCGGAGGCACCCTGATCCGGCAGGTCAACCAGTTCGTCGACGACGCCGGCCGGCTGTGCTGGGACACCGGGTTCAGCTGCGAGTCGTGCGGTGACGGTGGCTGCGAGGATTTCGGCTCGGGCGAGACACCCGGCTACATCCGCGACGCCCTGCTGGCGGAACACGGGCCGAGCCGGTTGCGGCTGGCCGGCCCCGTGGCCGGTATGGTCCCGGTTCTGAAGGTGCTGCGAGAGGAACTGCGGGTGTCGCTTCCCCAGGCTCGCGAGCTGGCCGGAGAGCTGGCCGGCCCCGGGCTGACGGGGACGTCGGCGGAGATGGAGTATCTCAACCTGCGGCTCCGGCGGCGGGGCATCGCGGCCGAGGTCCGCTCAGACGGGCCGGAGGGAGGATGAGCGTACGCCTGTGCCCGGTCACGAGGGGCCCGGTCACGAGGGGCCCGGTCACGAGGGGCCCGCTCAGACCGCGACGACGATCTTCTTCCCGGCGTGCAGCCCCTTCTCCAGGTGGCGGTGCGCCTCGGCGACGTCGTCGAGGGCGAACACCTGGTGGATCGCGGGCCGCAGCGCACCGAGCCGCACCCCCGCGTTCAGGAACGCCGCCATGCGCCGCACCACGACGGGGTCGAGGGTGTGCTCGAAGCTCCGGTAGCTGAGGATCGTGACCGCCGCGTCCACCGGGGACGGGGTGGGCCCGGGGTCCAGGAAGCCTGCGGCGAGCAGCGTCCCGCCGGGCCGGGCCGCTTTCACCAGCTCCCCCTGGCCGGGGCCGGTGACCAGGTCGAGGACGATGTCGGCCCCCGCCCCGCCGGTGAGGGAACGGACGGCGCCGGCGACGTCCGAGGTGGCGACGACCGCGGCGGCGCCGGCGGCGAGCAGGTCGTCGCGCCGCGCGGTGTGCCGGGTGACGGCGATGGGCACGGCGCCGATCTGGTTGGCGACCTGCATCGCCGCCCGTCCGACCCCGCCGGACGCCGCGGTGATGAGGACGTGGTCGCCCGGCCGCATTCCCGCCTTCTCCACGAGCGCGCCGTAGGCGGTGGAGAACGCGACCCAGACCGCCGCCGCCTCCGGCACCGAGAGCCCGGCAGGACGGGGGATGACCTGGCTCGCGGGCAGCGTGGTGTGTTCGGCGTAGCTGCCCCTGGCGCTCGCGTCCGGGATGGCCGCGAGGATGACCGGATCGCCGACGCTCAGCCCGACGACCCCGGAGCCCAGCGCGTCCACCACGCCGGTTCCCTCGCAGCCGAGGCGAGCGTGCGGCAGCGGGACGGGCGCCGGCGAGTTGCCGGAACGCATCATCTGGTCGAGCGGGTTCACCGCGAACGCCTCGATCCTGACCCGTACCTCCCCGGCGCCCGGCTCGGCGACCGGCTCCTCGACGACGCGCATGACCTCCGGCCCGCCGAACTCGTCGAACACGACGACTCTTGACATGGTGACTCCTTCGCATCGCTGCTGGTTACGTGCTCACAGAAGACGTTACGGAGCCGGCGGTTACCTCCTGGTACCTTCGAATGTCATGCAGAACGTCGCGGGACCGTCCTTCCTCTCCGACTGCCCCACGCGGCTGGCGGTCGAGATCATCTCCGACAAGTGGTCCGTGCTCGTGCTCTTCGGGCTCAGTCAGCAGCCCCGCAGGCACGGTGAGCTCGCCGCCCTCATCGGCGGCGTCTCACGCAAGGTCCTCACCCAGACGCTGCGCAGGCTCCAGGAGTACGGCCTGGTCGAACGCCGCGAGGAGGCGCCGCGGCAGGTCGAGTACAGCCTCACCGACCTGGGCCGGACCCTCGTCGAGCCCATCGAGGTCCTGACGGCCTGGGCCAGGGACCACGGCGAGGCCATCGTCGACTTCCAGGAGGCGGCCGCCGCCGCGCGGCACAACTGAGCAGCACACCGTCACGTCGGTGAGGGTTCGCCTGTTCGTCAGGCGCGGTTGGTGATCCCGATCGGCGCCCGCGCCAGGCTCGGGGAATGCTCGACCACGAGGCCGCGCCGATGCGCCTGACCGTTCTCGGCTGCCGGGCGGGGATGCCCTCGCACGGGGTGGCCAGCTCCGGCTACCTGGTCACCACCGGTGCGGCCAGGCTGCTGCTCGACTGCGGGCCCGGGGTCGCCACCGCGCTCAGCGGCGTCATCCCGCCGGGGAGCCTCAGCGGCGTCGTCATCAGCCATCTGCACATCGACCACTGCTACGACCTGCTGCCGCTGGGCCGCAGGATCCTGTCCGACCAGCTCACCGACCCGTTCGCGGCGCACGACGTGGACGCGCTGCGCCCGGCGATCCCCCTCTACGTGCCCGCCGGCGGCCGGGACCTGCTGCTCGGGCTGGCGGCCCTGTTCCCGCTGTCGACCGCGCCGATCCTGGACCGGGTCTTCGAGCTGGCCCTGGACGTGCGGGAGTACCGGCCCGGCGAGGAGTTCGAGCTGGGCGACTGCCTGGTCACCATGCACGCCCTGCGCCACGCGCTGCCCAACTGCGGCGCCCGCGTCCAGGGGCCCGCCGCGACGCTGGCCTACACCGGCGACACCGGGGTGACCGACGCCCTGCACACCCTGGCGGCGGACGTGGACCTGCTGCTGGCCGAGGCCACCCTGGACGACACCGACCGCTCCCGGCACGGCCACCTCAGCGCCGCCGACGCCGCCCGCGCCGCGCAGAAGGCCAACGCCGCTCAGCTCATGCTCACCCACCTGCCCGGCGGCGACGCCACGCGCAAGGCGCAGGCCGAGCCGCACTTCGACGGCCCGGTCCACGTGGCCGCCCCGGGGCTGGTGCACGATCTCGTCTGAATGGGACGGCCGTCAGCCCTCCCGCAGCACCTCGGCGAGGTGCCGGTGCCCCACCGTCTCGAACCCGACCACCGTCACGGCGGGCGCGAACATCAGCACCACCAGGCACCACGCCATGCTCACGCCCAGCCCGGCCAGCACCACCGCGAGCACCAGCACGCCCACGGTGCCCGCCAGGAGCAGCAGGTGGAACGGGTCCCGATGCCGCATGAAGATCAGATAGAGGGCGTACAGCGCCAGAACGTAGAGCGACACGGGCACCGCGACCGTCAGCACCGTGGCGGTGCTGCCCAGAACGGCGGCTCCCTCCAGGAAGTACGCCGCCACGTGCAGCCCCGCTCCGGTGGCGGCGATGGAGCCGAACAGCAGGACGTGCCCGACGCCCCACCCGTACGCCCGCTCCCGGTGCCGCTCCAGCATCTCGGCCCACGGGATGGCGAAGTACGTCCACCAGATGCCGAACGTCAGCCCGATGCCGGCCACGGCGAGCAGCGCGGCGTCCACGGTCCAGCGGTGCTCGGTGTGCACGAGCGCGTTGAGCGCCGCGACCGTGCCGAACACCCCCTCGCCCAGCGTGATCAGCACCAGCAGGCCGTGCCGCTCCGCGATGTGCCGCACGTGCCACGGCGTGGCGCCGCGCCGCTCCGCCAGTACGGGACCGGCCACCTCGACGGCGAACAACGCGACGCAGCACGGCAGCAGCCACGGCACCGGCAGCGCCAGCAGGGCCAGCACCACCCACCCGGCCTGCGCGGCGCCGATCGTCCACACGTACTTGCGCGCCGCGGGCGCGTGCGCCGGATCGTGCCGGGCCGCCATCACCCACAGGAAGATCATGGACGTGCGCATCACGACGTACCCGAACACCATCACCCGGTTGTCCATGGTCGTCCCCCGGTCGAGGGAGGAGAACATGTCCTCGATGCCGAGCGTCAGCACGATCACGCCGACCATCTGCACCATGGTGGCGATCCTGAACACCCAGTCGTCGTTGTCGTAGGCCGAGGCGAACCAGGAGTAGTTCATCCAGCACCAGGCGACCGCCCCGACCGCGAAGAGGAAGCCGCCGGCCGCCGTGCCGAGGTGGCCCTCCGCCAGGTAGTGCGCCAGCTCGTTCGCGGCGGTCCCGAACGCGACCACGAAGGTCAGGTCGAACAGCAGCTCCAGCGGGGTCGCGGCGCGGTGCGCCTGCCCGGGGTCGCGGCCCGACAGCGGCCGGTGCCGGTGGTTCCTGCGGTGGCCGGTCTCAGCCATGACGCTCCAGGGGGGACGGAGAACTCCCGCACATCCTCGCATCGCCGTTTCGCCCTGAGGAAGGCCGGTCGGCGGTGATCACACCGCACGCCCCGCGAGCTCCGGGGCTCCGGCGGCCGCGTAGTGCCGGATCAGCCGGTCGCAGATCGCCGTCCAGGTGCGGCCCGTCCGGCCATGCGGCGGCGGAGCGCCGCTGGTTCCCGCGCAACAACGGATCTCGGGGGTGGCGTTGCTGGGGGCGTTCACGTACGCGGTGATACTGAAGCGGGTGGAGCCGATCGGCCTGCCTGTGGGGGAGCGCCCGGAAGGGTCCCGTCCCGGGCTATCCTGAGGCCGCCCGATGATCATCGCTCGATGGGGAGAGGGACATGCGGGAGGAGCGGGAGCGGCCCGGCGCGCGCCGGGTCCGGATGATCGACGTGGCCGACTCGCTGGGCCTGTCCCGGGCCACCGTCTCGCTGGTGATGCGCAACAGCCCGCTGGTGTCGGCGGCGACCAGGCAGGCCGTCCTGGCCGAGGCCGAGCGGCTCGGCTACATCTACAACCAGGCGGCGGCGAACCTGCGGACCCAGCGCAACGACCTGGTCGGCCTGGTGATGCCGGACGTGATCAACCCGTTCGTCGGCGAGGTGTCGCTGGGCGTGCAGGAGGTGCTCGGCGAGGTCGGCTTCTTCGTCATGATCGCGAACATGGTCGACGACCTGGACCTCCAGGAGCAGATCCTGCGCTCGCTGGTGGAGCACCGGGCGGCGGGCGTGGTGACCATCCCGGCGCTGACCTCGAAGGCGGAGCACCTGGCCGGCATCAGCCGCAGCGGCCTGCCGACGGTTCTGCTGCTGCGCCACATCGAGGGCGTGGACCTGCCGTTCGTCGGCACGGACGAGGCGGCCATCGGCCGGCTCGGCGCGGAGCACCTGCTCGCCGTGCACGGTTGCCGGCGGGTCGCCTACTTCGGCGGGGACACGCTGGCGTCGCCGCGCGTCGGCAGGATGGACAGCTTCCGCCGGGCGGTCGCCGAGGCGGGCGCGGGCTGGGACGAGTCGTGGTCGCAGCCGCTGGAGCCGAGCGCGGAGGCCGCCTGCCGCAGGGCCGCGGAGCTGCTGGCCGCCGGGCCCGCGCCCGACGGCGTGCTGTGCCACAGCGACAACGTCGCCTACGGCCTGGCCAGGGCGCTGCGGCTGGGGGAGCGGGACGCGGTGCCGTGCGCGGTGCTGGGCATCGACGACCTGCGCCAGTCGGCGATGTGGAACCCGCCGATCAGCAGCATCGCGACGGACCCGGTCGAGCTGGGCCGGGTCTGCGGCCGGGTGCTGCTCGCGGAGATGGGCCTGAGGGTCGAGGGCAGCCCGGTTCCCCCGGCGCCCGAGGTGCACGCCCGCGCCTCCTGCGGCTGCCACTGACGCCTCCTAACCCGCTTTACCTACATTCCATGTGGGTTTTATGCGGTATGGTTGACCCGCCGGGTTAGATCGATCTAAATTTGCCCGCACCGCGGTGGTGAAGCCTGTACGCGATAGGGAAGGCCTCGGATGTCCACAGTTGTCCGCTCCTGGCGCCGGCGCGAGGACGGCGTCGCCCGCCTGATGCTGCTACCGGCCTTACTGCCGTACCTGGCCTTCGCGCTGCTGCCGATCGGCTGGTTGTTCTGGTTCAGCCTCCAGCGCTGGAACGGGTTCTCGCCCCCGCAGTTCACCGGGGCGGCCAACTACCAGCGGATGCTCGGCGACGGGCAGTGGTGGCTGGCCGTGCTGAACACGCTGAAGTTCGGATTCGGCCGGCTGATCATCGAGATCCCGCTGGCCCTGGCGCTGGCGTACGTGTTCTTCCGCGGGGTCCGCGGCGGCACCGTCTACCGGACGATCCTGTTCCTGCCGCACGTGCTGTCACCGGCCATCGTCGGCATCATCTTCGTCTTCCTGCTGCGGGAGACCGGCGGGCCGGTCAACCAGCTCCTCACCGGCTGGGGCCTGCTGGACGAGCCGATCCGCTTCCTCGGCGAGGCGGGCAACGCGCTGGGCAGCCTGATCGGGGTCGGGGTCTGGGCCCACCTGGGCATCAACCTGCTGCTCTTCTTCGCCGGCATGATGACGATCCCGAACGCGCTGCTGGAGAGCGCCGCCCTGGAGGGCGCCGGCCACTGGCAGACGCTGCGGCACATCGTGCTGCCCATGCTGGCACCCGTCACCCGCGTGGTGGTCCTCATCTCGATCATCGGGACGCTGCGCAGCTTCGACCTGGTCAAGACGCTCACCGACGGCGGCCCCGCCGGGAGCACCGAGGTGATGTTCACCTACCTCTACCGGTTCTTCTTCGAGCCCGAGTCGGTGCCGCAGATCGGGTACGCCGCCGCGCTCGGCGTCACCGCGAGCGTGGTCGTCGGCATCATCTCCGTGGCCTACCTGCGGATCAACCGGAGCGGGAGGACCCCGGCATGAGCGCACCCGCCATCACCGAGACCCGGACGGCCACGGCCTCCCGGCAGCGGCCGGTCCGGCGCCGCCTCCGCCCGGGAACCGTGCTGCTGCACGTGGTCCTGGCCGCCGCGGCCCTGATCATGCTCTCCCCGCTGGTGTTCGGCCTGTTCGCGGCCGTCTCGCCGCTGGAGCAGATCCTCAGCAGGAACGGCGGGATCCTGCCGCGCGTCTGGGAGTGGGGCAACTACGTGCAGGCCTGGACCACGGCCAGCTTCTCCCGCTACTTCGTCAACAGCGTCGTCGTCACCGCCCTGGTCGTGGTCCTGGACACCCTCGCCTCCAGCATGACCGGCTACGTGCTGGCCCGCAGACGGCTGCGCGGCCAGCGCCTGCTCGAAGGCCTGTACGTCGGCACCCTGTTCGTCGGCCTGACCACGGCCACGCTCTACCCGCAGTACATGATCGCCCAGGCGCTCGGCCTCGACAACCTGCTCGGCATCGCGCTCGTCCAGCTCGCCGGCATCATGCTCGTGCACATCTTCCTGATCAAGGCGTTCGTGCTCGGCCTCGGCACCGAGATGGAGGACGCGGCCCGCGTCGACGGCTGCGGCCTGTTCGGCACGTACTGGCGCATCGCCTTCCCCCTGATGCGCCCGATCCTGGCCACCACCGTGATTCTCGGCTTCCAGGCCTCCTGGAACAACTACCAGGTGCCCCTCGTCTTCTCGCTGGCCGCGCCGGACCTGCGCACCCTCGTCGTGGGGGTGAGCGCCCTGCAGTACGACGCCGCCGAGGGGATGACGCCGTACAACACGGTGCTGGCCGGCGCGAACATGGCGCTGGTGCCGATCGTGGTGATCTTCATCGTGCTGCAGCGGCACTTCGTCCGCGGCTGGACGGACGGGTCGGTGAAGGGATGACCCTCCTCACCCCTGACGGCGCCCTGATGCGGGCCTGGTCCCGCTGGTGGCTGTGGGCCTGGACGAGCGCCTGCTGGCTGCTGCTGAGCCTGCCCGTGATCACCGCGCCCGCGGCCACCCTGTGGCTGGTCGCCCAGCAACGCCGCCGGTCCGCAGGCGAGGCCCCGCTCGGCGCGGCGGAGACCGTGCGGTTCCTGGGCCGCCACCTGCTGCCCGCGCTGCGCCTGGCCTGCTGCCACGCGGGCATCGCCGCCCTGGTGCTGATCGGCCTGCTCGGGCCGTCGCCCGGCGGCCCCTACGGCTGGCTGGTGCTGGTCACCAGCGTGGTGGCGGGCGCGACCTGGCTGCTCGTCGCCCCGTGGTCGGTGCCGGCGTTCGCGCGGACCGGCCGCGCGTTCGCGGCGCTGCGGGCGGCGTACGTGCTGGCGCTGTCGCGGATCGAGTCGGCGCTGCTCGCGACGGCGGCCGTGATCGCCGCCGCGGGCGCGCCCTTCGTCGCGATCCGCGTGCCGTACCTCGGCCCGCTGCTGGTGGTCGCCCTTCCGGCGGCCACCGCCAGCCTCGTGATCACCCTGTACGACCGGGCCGCCGCGGTGCGGACCCCCTCTTCGCCGGCCGGGCCACGCCCGGCCCCGCTCCTCACGCCCGAGAGAGGCCCCCGATGAACCACACCACCCTGACCCGCCGCGGCTTCCTCGGCACGCTCGCCGCCGGGGCCGCCGCCACCCTCACCGGCTGCGGCGGCTCCACGACCGGCTCCACCGATCCGGGCGAGCTGACCACCATCGTGGTCTGGGACCGGGCCGGCGCGCACGCCAAGGCCAGGCAGGAGTTCTTCCGCACCTGGAACGCCCAGCAGGGCAAGGCGCTCGGCATCGAGGTGCGCTACGAGCCGCAGGCGACCGACAAGTACGAGGAGATCGTCCGCCTCGGCTTCCAGACCAAGCGGGCGCCCGACGTCTTCCACAGCCCGTCGGCGCAGCTCGGGGCGTTCGTCGCGGCCGGCTGGGTCCGTCCCCTGCGGGAGCTGGTCGGCAAGGCCGTGCTGGACGCCGCGGCGCCGTACCACCGCAAGAACAGCGAGCTGGTCTGGGGCGGCCAGCCGTACGCCATCCCGACCACGTCCTTCACCAACCGCATGATCATCAACGTGGAGCTGTTCGAGAAGGCCGGGCTGGACCCCGGCGCGCCGCCCGCCACCTTCGGCGAGGTCCGCAAGGCCGCCGCGGCCATCACCAAGGCGGGCGGCGGCGACGCGTTCGGCATGATCGTCCCGATCAAGGCGACCGGGTTCCGGCAGTGGAGCGTGGACGTCCCGGTGATGGCGGGCGACGCGGCGCTCGCGCAGTTCGGGCTGTTCGACGCGGCCACGCAGAAGTACGAGCCGGCCAAGTACGAGCCGGTGCTGGAGCTCTACCGGGCCTTGATCACCGACAAGACCGCCTACCCGGGCGCCGCGACCCTGGCAGCCGACGTCGCCATCAACGCCTTCGGCAAGGGCGAGGCCGGGATGTACATCACCAGCAGCGCGATCGTCTCCTCACTGGCCGACCTGGGCAGCACCGTCAAGGCCGGCGCGGCGCCGCTGCCGGTGCCGGACGGGCAGCGGCTGGTGCGCTCGCCCATGAACGCCGGCTACCCGTACGCGATCTCGTCCACCTCCCAGAACCCGGAGAAGGCGGCCAAGGTGCTGGAGGTCATGGCCGGCAACGGGGTGCAGGAGGCGCTGGCGGCCAAGGCCGCGCCGCCGCTGAACGCCGCCGTGTGGGACTCGGCCGCGATCAAGGACAACGCGTTGCTGCAGCAGTTCAAGCCGGGTGAGCTGGATCAGCAGTGGCCGAAGACGCCCGGCGGGCTGCTGCAGGTGGAGGGGGAGAGCGTCGATCAGACGATCGAGAAGCTGCTGCTCGACCCGTCGGCGGCGATCGGGCCCGCGCTCACCGGGATGGCCGGGCGGCTGCAGGCGGCCTACGACGCCGCGGTAAAGGCGGGGGAGCTCGACCCGCGGGAGTTCCAGGCGTGACGACGGCTCCGAACGTCGTCATGGTGCTGGCCGACCAGTGGCGAGGGCAGGACCAGGGCTGGCTCGGCGGCGCAGACCTCCCGGCGTTCCGGACCTGCGCCTCACCAGGCGCCCGTACGTCCCAGGTCCGCACCCCGAACCTGGACCGCTTGGCGGCCGGTGGCGCGGCCGTCGCGGGTGGGCTGGCCAGCTCACCCGTGTGCGGCCCCAGCCGCGCCGGCCTGCTCACCGGCAGCCTGCCGCACCAGCACGGCGTCGTCGCCAACGACCTGCCGCTGTCCCCGGAGCCGGCCACGCTCGCCACCGCCCTGTCCGCCGCCGGATACCGGACGGGCTGGATCGGCAAGTGGCACCTGGCCGGCCTGCCCCGCGACAAGTGGGTGCCCCCGGCCGCGCGGCCGGGCATCGGCTACTACGCCGGCGTCGACTGCTCCCACCAGCACGTGGACGGCCACTACTACACCGGGCCAGGCGACCGGGTCGCGTTCACCGGCTACGAACCGCAGACCCAGACCGGCCTGGCACTGGACTTCCTCGCCGGAGCGGAGCGTGACGGCGGCCCCTTCTTCCTCACGATCTCCTACAACCCGCCCCACGACCCGTACGACTCGGTGCCCGCCCACCTGCGCACCGGCTACCCGGCCGACCGGATGACGGTGCCGCCCAACACCCCGGACACCCCCGCCCAGCGTGAGCTCCAGCGGCTCTACTGGAGCGCGATCACCGCCGTGGACACCGAGCTCGGTCGGGTCGTGGCCGGGCTGGACCGGCTCGGGCTGCGCGGGGACACGATCGTCGTCGTCACCTCCGACCACGGCGACCTGCTCGGCGCCCACGGCCTGCGGGCCAAGCAGAGCCCGTACGCGGAGGCCGTCCGGGTGCCGATGGTGATCAACGGGCCGGGCGTGCCCGCGTACCGGCCGGACGGGCTGCTCGGCCTCACCGACCTCGCCCCGACCCTGCTCGGGCTGCTCGGCCTGCCGCCGATCGGCGCGTACGGCCGCGACCTGAGCGACCGGCTCCGGTCCCGAGGGCCGCTGCGCGAGGAGCTGCTGATCGGCAACTGGGTCAGCTTCGACAACGGCTACGACCAGGGCATCGGCGAGTGGCGGGGGTTCGTCACCGGCGAGCTGACCTACGCGCGCAAGGCCGGCGGGCGGCCGTGGCTGCTGTTCGACGACCAGGCCGACCCGTGGCAGCTCCGGAACCTGGCCGCCGATCCGGCGTCGGCCGGCCGGGTCGCCGAGGCCGACGCCCGCCTGACCGAGCTGCTGGCCGAGGCAGGGGACGCGGTCCTGCCCGCCGAACGGCTGCTGGCCGAGCTGAACCTGATCGACGACTGGAACGCCAGGGAGTCCGCCCTGCGGGGCGACCGGGCCAGGCCGCTGCCGGCGCCCGGCCGCCGACCGCCCTTCGAGGAGTGAACCCGTACATGCCCACCCGCCCCAACGTGCTGTTCGTGATGACCGACCAGCAGCGCTTCGACACGATCGCGGCGCTCGGCAACCCCCACGTCGCCACCCCCAGCCTCGACCGGCTGGCCGCCCGGGGGACCGTCTTCGACAACGCGTACTCCACCAGCCCGGTGTGCGTGCCGGCCCGCTACACCCTGCGCAGCGGCTGCGAGGCGACGATGACCGACGTCTACGACAACACGGTGCCCGGCGGCGGGCACGCCGCGATCAGAGAACGGTGCGGCCCGTACCTGGCCGAGGCGATGGGCCTGCGCGGGTACCGCACGTGGGGCGTCGGCAAGTTCCACACGACGCCGTGGGACGCGCCCGTCGGCTACGACGTCCAGCGGCACAGCGAGGAGTTCTACGACACCCCCGAGCAGCGGGCCGGTGACGCGTACGCGGCGTGGATCGCCGCCGAGCACCCCGCCTACGACTGGATCGAGGCACTGATGGGGGAGCGGACCGACATGTACTACATGCCGCAGCTCAGCCCCCTGCCCGCGGAGTGCACCGTCGAGTCCTGGGCCACCAGGGAGGCGATCGCGCTCATGGACGCCGACGACGGCCGCCCCTGGTTCGGCCTCGTCTCCTACATCGGCCCGCATCCGCCGTTCGCGCCGCCGCTGCCGTACAACCGCATGTACGACCCGGACCGCATGCCGGACCCGGTGTGCGGCGACCGCGACGTCGACCACCTCGACCAGCACATCCCCTGGATGAACCACCTCGTCTACGCCGAGGACGTCGACCCGCACCGTGCCCGCGCGCTCAAGGCCCGCTACTACGGCGAGATCAGCTACATCGACGGCTGCGTCGGCGACCTGCTGGACGCCGTCGAACGCAGGCCCGACGCGGACGACACCGTCATCTGCTTCTTCTCCGACCACGGCGACCTGCTCGGCGACCATCACGGCTGGCAGAAGGAGAGCTTCTTCGAGGCGTCGGCGCGGGTGCCGTTCCTGATCTCCTGGCCGGGCCGCGTCGCCGCCGGCGAGCGCCGCTCCGAGCTGGTCTGCCTGACCGACCTGTTCGGCCTGGCCACCTCCGCCGCCGGGCGGCCCGAGCTGCGGCAGGGCGGCGACCTGCTCGGCCTGCTCACCTGCGCGGCGCGGCCCCGCGAGACCCTGTTCGGCTTCCACGGGCGGCCGGGGACCCGCCGGTTCAAGGCGATGGTGCGGCAGGGGGACCTGAAGCTGATCTGGATGGCCAACGGCGGGCACCGGCTGCTGTTCGACGTGGCGGCCGACCCGCACGAGCTGGAGCCGCTCCAGGACAGGGAGCGGGCCGACGAGCTGACGGCGCTGCTGGCCGGGCGGCTGCTGGCCGATGGTGTGGTGGACGCCTTCGAGGGGGGCGAGCTGCGTACCTTCCCGTACGAGGAGTGGCCGCTGACCCGTATCCACCAGTTCGACCGGTCGCGCGGAGTGACGGGCTTCGGCGGCTCTTGACCGCCGCCTGATCACTCCGTACGTTCCGAGCGAGCGCGGTTGACGACGGCATCGCCCGGAGGTGGCAATGACAGACCAGCCCGGCACCAATCCAACCTGGCCCGATCTCCCCCCGGGCCCGTACGGAACCCTCTCGCCGGACATCCCGCGCCGCCACGCGGAGGCCCCCATGGAGGACGCCACGCTGCCCAGCGGCGACCGCGTCCCCATGATCGTCCGCTACGCGGACGTCCGTGCGCTGCTCATGTCGCCCGCCGCGAGCCGCAACCTGCGCGAGCCCGGCCTGCCGCGCATGGCGCGCGGCCCGTTCCTGGACGACGACCCGGCGGCCCTGGTGAACCAGGACCCGCCCGAGCACACCCGCTACCGCCGCATCACGCACGCCACGTTCACCCCGAGGAACATCGAACGCTGGCGTGCGCGCACGGCCGCGATCGCGGGCGAGCTGATCGACGCGGCCGGGCAGGAGTTCGACCTGGTGGCCGACTACGCGCTGCCGCTGCCCGCCCGGGTGATCTGCGAGGTGCTGGGCGTGCCGATCGACCGCTACGAGCAGTTCCTCGGGTGGACGGAGCTGTTCCTGGCCACGAACGAGGCGAGGGAGGAGGCCAGGGCCGAGGGGATGGCCGCGTTCATCGCCTACACCGGGGAGCTGATCGAGCAGCACCGGGCGGAGCCGGGCGACGACCTGATCGACCTGCTCATCGCGGCCCGCGACGGCGGCGACGGGCTCAGCGAGGACGAGCTGGTCAACATGGTGTTCACGCTGATCCTGGCCGGACACGAGACCACCGCCTCCATGATCGCCCGGGGCACGTTCAGGCTGCTGTGCCACCCCGCCCAGTACGCCGAGCTCGCCGCCCGTCCCGGCCTGCTGGAGCCCGCCGTGGAGGAGATCCTGCGGCACGAGGCCCCCGGCAGCAACGGCATGCTGCGGCGGCTCACCGCCGACGTCGAGATCTCCGCCGGTGAGCTGCCCGCGGGGAGCGTCGTCCTGCCCAACCTGTACGCCGCCGACCACGACCCGCACGTGTTCGAGGATCCGCTGCGGTTCGACGTCCACCGCTTCGCCGGGGCCTCGCCCACGCCGCACCTGGCGTTCGGCCACGGCCCGCACTACTGCCTGGGCGCGAACCTGGCCCGCATGGAGTTGCAGGAGGCGTTCCGCGCCCTGGTGACCCGCCTGCCCGGGCTGTCCGCGCAGGAGGACCTGGCGGCCGTGCGGTGGGCCGAAGGCTTCGTCCACCGGCCGGTCCGGCTCCTGGTGAAGGCGGGCTGACCGGTCAGGGCCTGGTCACGAGGATGCCGTCGTCGTCGGAGAACAGCTCGGCGCCCGGGTGGAAGACGATGCCGCCGAAGCTGACCGGGATGTCGCGTTCGCCGGTGCCCTGCTTGCCGCTCTTGCGGGGGTTGGAGCCGAGGGCCTTGACGCCCAGGTCCAGCTCGCGCAGGGCGGCGACGTCGCGGACGGCGCCGTTGATGACCACGCCCGCCCAGCCGTTCGAGACGGCCAGGCCGGCGATGAGGTCGCCCATGAGCGCGGTGTGCAGCGAGCCGCCGCCGTCCACGACCAGCACCCGGCCCTGACCCGGCTCGGACAGCACCCGCTTGAGCAGCGCGTTGTCCTCGTGGCAGCGGACGGTCACGATCGGGCCGGAGAAGGCGCGGCGGCCGCCGTACTGGCGCAGTTGCAGGTCGCAGGAGTCGAGCTGGTCGCCGCGCTCGTCGAACAGGTCGGCGGTCACGATGGTCATGCGGGGTTCCCTTCTCACGGATCCACGGGCAGCCGCCGGGCGGCGACGCCCGCCCAGCCGAGGCTGAGCGCGGTCACGAACAGGACGCCGCCGGCGCCGAGGCCGGCGGCCATGAGGCCGGCCGCGCCCGGGATGACGAGCTGGCCGGTGCGGTTGCCGACCAGGCGCAGCGACATGGCCCGGCCGCGCATGCCCGTGGGTGCCGACTCTGCCAGCCACGACATCGTCAGCGGCTGCCCCACGCCGAGGCCGAAGCCCACGACGACGAGCAGCGCGGCCAGCAGCCACACGGGCATCGGCACCGGGGTGAGCAGCATGGCGACGGCCGCGCCGAGCGTGCTGACGACCAGCAGCCTGCGCCGGCCCACCGCGCGGGCCAGGCGGCCGAGGAAGAACCGCGACGTCATGGACGCCAGCCCGCGCAGCGTGAGCAGCAGCCCGACGGCGCCCGCGCTCAGGCCCAGCTCGGTGCCGAGGGCGGGCAGGTAGGCCAGGGTGATGTCCACGGCGGCCAGCACCACGCAGCTCGTCAGCAGCGCGTGCGCGAGGCCGGGCAGGCGCAGCAGCGCCCGCAGGTCGCCGCCCTCCGCCTCGGCGCGGCCGGACCGGTGGCTGGGCAGCAGGGCCGACAGGACGAGCAGCAGCACGGCCAGGCCGCACGACGCGGCGAAGATGCGGCCGGTGTCGGGGATGGCGCCCGCGCCGCCGAACGCGGCGATCAGCAGCGGGCCCGCGGCCTGGCCGAGGGAGGCGGCGAAGGTGTAGTGGCCGAAGGCGGTGTCGTGCCGGCCGCGCTCGGTGGTGTTGGCGACCAGCGCCTGCTGGGCGATGACGCTGCCCAGATGGCCGGTGCCGAGCAGGATCCCGGCCGCGATCAGCCCGGCGACGGTGTGGCCGAGCGTGGTGAAGGCGAGGGCGGCGGCGGCCAGCAGCAGCGCACCGGCGACGGCGATGCGGCGCTCGCCGTAGCGGTCGGCGGCGTGCCCGGCGGGCAGCGCCAGCAGCAGCGGCGCGAGCGCGAAACTGGCGCCGAGCACCCCGAGCAGGGCGGGCGGCACACCGAGCTCGATCGCCCGGTAGGACATGGTGGGACGCAGGACGAACGTGATGACCTGGGCGCCGGCGGAGTGGGCCAGCAGGACGGCGTGCCGATGCCACACGTCAGACATCGGCCTCGGGCTGGTGCTTGCGCAGCCGCCAGGCGGCCTGGGCGCCGAGGCTGGTGTCGATGTGCTCGCGCATGACGGCGGCGGCCGACTCGGCGTCGCCCGCGATCACGTACTCCAGCAGGGCCACGTGCTCGGCGGCCTTGCGGTCGCGGGCCGCCTGCCCGCGCTCGACCTCCAGGGCGAGACGGCGGTAGCGATCCGCCTTGTCCCACAGGCCGTCGAGGGTCTGGACGAGCAGGTCGTTGTGCGAGGCGTGGTAGAGGGCCGCGTGGAACTTGCGGTGGGCGACGAGCTCCTCGTACGCCGGGTTGCCGGGCAGCGGTTCGAGCCCGTCGAGCGCGGCGCGCATGGCGGCGATGTCGGACTTGGTGCGGCGTTCGGCGGCCAGCGCGACGGCGAGCGGGTCGAGGCTGCGGCGCAGCTCCAGCAGGTCGCGGGCCTCCTCCGCGGCCAGCGGCGCGACCCGGGCGTCGCGGTGCGCGTCCAGCTCGACCAGCCCCTCGCTCTTGAGCCTGCGCAGCGCCTCGCGCAGGGGAGTGGTGCTGATGCCGATGTCGCGTGCGAGCTGTGCCTGCGCGATGACCGAGCCGGGAAGCAGCGTCCCGGACAGGATCAGCTCCTTGACACGCAGGTAGGCGAAGTCCGCCTTGGTGGTGTAGAGCTCGGCCGCTGATTCGCTCATCGCTGTCCCGTCTCGTCGCCCGATGACCGTTATAACCTACACCCCTCTCCGGACTTGTCGACAAGTGTCGGATCTGAGCAGATCGCCGGGAAGTGCGGGCAGCTAGCGGATATAAGGCATTAAGCATGGCTTATCGCGTTACATTCAGGAAACAGGGGGTTGACGTCATAGGTTATAACGAAGCAGAGTGTGCGGCATCGCAGGCGGCGGCTGGTCAGAGCCTCGCCTGGTCTAGGAGGAAGCACATGACCACCTTCCACCCCCCTTTCCGCACCCTCGGCGCCGCCGTGCTCGCACTCGGGCTGCTCACGGCATGCGGCGGCGGTGGCGAGGCGGCGAAACAACCGCCGCCGAACCAGATCGCGGCGGGCCAGGCCCCGTCGTACTACCCGGCCGAGTACGCCCAGCTCATGGAGGCGTCCAAGAAGGAGGGCGGCACCCTCACCATCTACTCCAACACCGACCAGGAGAACTGGGCGCCGATCTTCCGCGACTTCCAGAAGAAGTACTCCTGGGTGACGAAGATCGCGGCGAACAACCTGGACAGTGACGAGGTCTTCCAGCGGGTGCTCAGCGAGCAGGCCACCGGCAGCTCCCCGGCTGACCTGGTGGTGTCGAACGCCGCCCAGGCGTGGGCCGACTTCGCCGCCCGGCCGGGCACGCTGATGGAGTACGCCTCGCCGGAGAAGGGCAAGCTGCCCGAGTTCGGCGAGCTGCTGCCCGGCGTGTACGCGATGTCGGTCGACCCGATGTCGATCGCGTACAACACCTCGCTGCTGCCCGGGAAGCCGACCGGCTTGAAGAGCCTGGCCGCGATCCTGGCCAAGGACCCCGCCCAGTACAAGAACAAGATCACCACCAGGGACGTGGGCGGCGCGTTCGGCTTCACCGTCTCGCACGCCTTCGCCGACGCCCGCCCCGAGTCGTGGACGTCACTGCAGTCGGTGCTGCCGCTGGCCAGGCCGGAGACCTCCTCGGGCACGCAGATGGAGAAGATCATCGCGGGCGAGTACGTGGCCGGCTTCTTCGTCAGCGCCGCCCCCGCCTACCCGGTGGTGGCCAAGAGCGGCGGCCTGCTGGAGATCTCCTTCCTCGACGACGGCACCGTCGTGCTGCCGCGCGGCGTCGGCATCGCCGCCAAAGCGCCGCACCCCGCCACGTCCAAGCTGTTCGTGGACTTCCTGCTGTCGCAGGAGGGCCAGCGGGCGGTGGCGGAGGGCGGGCTCACCTCCTACCGCGACGACGTCCAGGACGCCGACGGGCTGCACACCTACCAGGAGTTGGTCAAGGCGGTGGGCGAGGCCAACGTGATAGTCGCGAAGTACGAGAAGGTTCCCGACGCCGAGGTCAAGTCCTTCACCGACAAGTGGAACGGCCTGCTCGGCAGATGACGCGGACAACCATCACCTCGTCTCCGCCGCGCTACCGCAGGCCGCTGGGGCTGACCAGGGAGAGCTGGCTGCAGTACGCCGTGCTGCTCCTGCTGGCCGTCCTGGTGCTGGCGCCGGTCGTGCCGACGCTGTACCAGTCCTTCCTCGACCGCCCCCTGTACGAGGCGGGCGGCGTGCTCGGCCTCGACAACTACGCGCGGCTGTTCACCGAGGCGGGCTTCGGCCGGGTCGTGCTCAACACGGCGCTGTTCGCCGCGCTCACCACCCTGCTCAGCCTGCTCATCGCGGTGCCGATGGCCGTCGTCGTGGTGCGCACCAGGCTGCCCGGCGGGCGGCTGTTCGCCGCCGCCATGCAGTGGCCGTTCTTCATCTCCTCGCTCATTCTGGGCTTCGGCTGGATCACCATGTACGGCCCCGCCGGGTTCGTCAGCGTCGAGGTGCGCCGGCTGCTCGGGTTCCTGCCGTGGAACCTGTACTCCATCCCTGGCATGGCCCTCACCGAGGCCGTCGCGCTGGCCCCGATCGTCTACACGTTCTGCGCGAACGCGCTGCGCCAGAGCGACGCCTCGCTGGAGGCCGCCGCGCAGGTGTGCGGCGCGGGCCCGCTGCGCATCCTGCGCTCGGTGATCCTGCCGCTGCTGCGCCCGCCCGTCGTCTACAGCTCGATCCTCGTGGTCAGCATGTCGGTGGAGACGCTGAGCGTGCCGCTGCTGTTCGGCCAGCCGGTCGGCATCGACGTCTTCTCCACCTTCCTCTACCGCAACGGCCTGCAGTCGATCAACCCGGACTACGGTGTGCTCGGCGCGGCCTCGGCGATCATTCTGCTGGTCACCATCAGCCTGGTCGCGCTGCAGGCCAAGCTGCTCAAGGACGCCCAGCGCTTCGTGTCCGTACGCGGCAAGGCGACCCGGCCGCGTCCGCTGGACCTGGGGTGGCTGAAGTGGATCAGTGTGGCCGCCATCGCGTTCTACGTGGTGATGGGCGCGCTGATCCCGATCGGCGGGCTGGTGTTCCGCTCGTTCACGCAGGTGTTCACGCCGCTGCAGTCGCCGTTCAAGACCCTCACCGGCGACAATTACGAGCGCATCTTCACCTATCCGGTGTACGTGCAGTCGATCGTCAACAGCCTGCTCGTGGCCGCGATCGGCGCCGTCCTGGTCAGCGCCCTGTCGCTGCTGGCGGTGATGGTGGCCAGGCGTTCGACGTTCCGGTACGCCCGCGCGGTGGAGTACCTGGCGCTCGCCCCGCAGGCCATGCCCGGCATCATCGTCGGCATCGGCCTGTTCTGGGCGCTGGCGCTGTCCGGCGTGGGCGCGCTCATCCAGGGCACGCTGTGGGCGCTGATCATCGGTTTCGGGCTGCGCGCGCTGCCCAGCGGCTTCGGCTCCATCTCGCCGTCGATCATGCAGATCGGGCACGAGCTCGACAACGCCGCCCGCGTGTCGGGCGCCGACTGGGTGCGCACCTTCACCCGCATCCTCGCCTCGCTGCTGCGGCCCGCCTTCGCCGGAGCACTGATCCTGACGTTCGTGACCCTGCTCAAGGAGTACTCGCCCGCCGTGTTCCTGGGCTCGGCCGACTCCAACATCATCGGCACGACCATGCTCGAACTGTGGGTGCAGGGCAACACCGGCTCCGTGGCCGCCCTGGCCAGCCTGCAGATCGCCATCACGGCGACCTTCGTCGGGCTGGCCGGCCTTCTTCTCAAGGGACGTGACAAGGATGCCTGAGGTCAAGGTCGCCCATCTGTCCAAGCGGTTCGGGGACAACGCCGTACTGAACGACATCACCTTCACCATCGCCGACGGCGAGTTCTTCACCTTGCTCGGCCCCAGCGGCTGCGGCAAGTCCACCACCCTGGCCTGCATCGCCGGCCTGGAACGCCCCACCGGCGGCAGCATCGCCGTCGGCGAGGCCACCTTCGCCGGCGCCGGCACGTTCGTGCCGCCCGAGGGCCGCAACCTCGGCATGGTCTTCCAGTCGTACGCGCTGTGGCCGCACATGACCGTCGCCCAGAACCTCGCCATGCCGCTCAAGATCCGCAAGGTCGACCGGCGCGAGCAGGACACCCTCATCACCGAGGCGCTGGCCAAGGTGGGCCTGGCCGAGCTGAAGGACCGCTACCCGCACCAGCTCTCCGGCGGCCAGCAGCAGCGCGTCGCGCTCGCCCGCGCCCTGGTCTACTCGCCCAGCGTGCTGCTGCTCGACGAGCCGCTGTCCAACCTGGACGCCAAGCTGCGCGACCAGGCCCGCGCCTGGCTCAAACGGCTGCAGACCGAGCTCGGCATCACCACCGTGTACGTCACCCACGACCAGGACGAGGCCCTGGCGCTGAGCGACCGCATCGCGGTGATGTCCAAGGGCGACATGGTGCAGATCGGCACCCCGCAGGAGATCTACGAGACCCCCGCCACCGCCGAGGTGGCCGCCTTCGTCGGCCGCTGCAACTTCCTGACCGGCACGGTGTGCGGCCCGCGCGAGGTGCGCCTCGACTGCACCGGCCAGACGATCACCGTCCCCGACTCGGCCATCGAGGGCAAGGTGACCGTGGCGATCCGGCCAGAACGGCTGACGATCCTGCCACCCGGTGAGACCGGCGCGAACGTGCTCACCGCCCAGGTGCTGACCTCCTCCTACGTCGGCTCCCGGCACGAGTACGACCTGCGCCTGGGCGACCACGTCATCCAGGCCGAGACCACCCGCGCCGGGCTCACCGGCGAGGTGACGGTCGCCGTCGAACCCGCCGCCTGCCTGCTCTACCCGACCACCGACGCCCTGCCGAAGGACGTCGAAGCGCTCATCACCATCGCACAGTGAGGAATTCCGTGACCTCTTCCTACCGTCTTGGCGTGCTCGAAGGCGACGGCATCGGCCCCGAGATCGTCCCCGCCTCCGTCCTGGTCGTGGACGCCGCGCTCGCCGCCGCCGGCGCCCCGCCCGTCGAGTGGGCGGATCTGCCGCTGGGCGCGGCGGCCATCGGCACGCACGGCGACGCCGTACCGGAATCGACGCTGACCGCCCTGGAAGGGCTGGACGCCTGGCTGCTCGGCCCGCACGACAGCGCCGCCTACCCCGAGCCGCACCGCTCCAGGCTCAACCCCAGCGGCACCATCCGCAAGCGCTTCGACCTGTTCGCCAACATCCGCCCCGCCAAGTCCTTCGACGGCGCCGACGCCGTCGTGCCCGGCACCGACCTGGTCATCGTCCGCGAGAACACCCAGGGCTTCTACGCCGACCGCAGCACCTACAAGGGCACCGGCGAGTTCATGCCCACCCCCGACGTGGCCATCGCCATGGGCATCATCACCCGGCCCGCCGTCGAACGGATCGCCGTCGAGGCGTTCGAGCTGGCCTCCCGCCGGCGCGGCAAGGTCACCATCGTGCACAAGGCGAACGTGCTCAAGCTGACCACCGGCCTGTTCCGCGACGTCTGCCGCGAGGTCGCCGCCCGTTACCCGCAGGTCGCCGTGGACGACTTCCACATCGACGCGATGACCGTGCACCTGGTGCGGCGCGCGAACGACTTCGACGTCATCGTCACCGAGAACATGTTCGGCGACATCCTGTCCGACCTGACCGGGGAGCTCGCCGGGTCGCTCGGCATCGCGCCGTCCATCAACGCCTCCCACGAGCGCTGCATGGCCCAGGCCGCGCACGGGTCCGCGCCCGACATCGCCGGGCGGGACCTGGCCAACCCGATCGCGATGATCCTGTCCAGCGCGATGCTGCTCGACTGGCTCGGCGCCCGCCACCAGGACCCCTGCCTCGCCAAGGCCGCCGCGCTGATCGAGAGCGCGGTCGCCGACACCGTGCGGGGCGGGACGCGGACCCGCGACATGGGCGGCACGGCGGGCACCCGCGCGTTCGCCGAGGCCGTCGCCGCCGGTGTGAAGCGATGATCGTCGCGGTCGTCAACGCCACCACCGCCTCCATCCAGCCCGCCGACGACGGGCTCGCCGAAGGGTTTCCCGAGGCCGACGCCTGGCACCTGCTGGACGACCGGCTCGTCACCGAGGCCGACGCGGCCGGCGGCATGACGCCCGCGCTGGCGCGCCGCATGCTCGCGCTCATCGACCACGCGGTGCGCGGCGGCGCCGACGCCGTGCTGCTGTCCTGCTCCATGTACGGACCGGTCGCGGGGCTGGCCCGACGGGTGCACGAGGTGCCGGTGATCGGGTCGGACGAGGCGATGTTCGCGGAGGTCGCCCGGCGGTCGGGCGCGGTGCTGGTGCTCGGCTCGCTGGAGTCGGCGGCGGCGGACTCGGCGCGGCGGCTGCGCGAGGTGGCGGACGGTGTCGAGGTGCGTGCTCTGGCCGCGCCCGGCGCCGCCGCCGCTGCCGCCGCGCAGGACTGGCCCGACCTGACGGACGCGCTCGCGCGGGCCGCCCAGCCTCTCCTCGGCGAGGCGGAGCTGGTGCTGCTCGGGCAGTACTCGATCAGCCCGGTGCACGCGGAGCTGGCCGCTCGCCTCGGCACCCCGGTGCTGAGCCCCCCGCTGGCGGCGGCCAGAGCCTTGCGCGAGGCATTGACATGAGCCCCCTGCTCGGTTGCGTCGCCGACGACTACACCGGCGGCACCGACGTGGCCGCCGCCTACCGCCGCTCGGGCCTGCGCACGCTCCTGTTCTTCGGCACACCCCCCTCGGAAACGACCCTCCCGGCCTGCGACGCCGTGGTCATGGCCCTGAAGACCCGCTCCGTCCCACCCGCCGAGGCGATCACCGCATCCCGGGAAGCCCAGGACTGGCTGACCACCCAGGGAGCCCGCCGCCTCTACTTCAAGTACTGCTCCACCTTCGACTCCACCGACCGGGGCAACATCGGCCCGGTGACCGACGCCCTGGTGGAGGCGAGCGGCGCCGGCCTGACGGTGGTGTGCCCCGCCTCACCCGAACACGGCCGCACCCTCTACCAAGGCCACCTGTTCGTCGGCGACAGGCCGCTGTCGGAGTCGCCGATGCGGCACCACCCGCTCACCCCCATGACCGACTCCGACCTGGTCCGGGTCCTGAGCAGGCAGACCCCGCACCCGGTCGCGCTGGTGCCGCTGCAGACGGTCGAGCGCGGCCCCGCCGCCGTACGCGAGGCGCTGGACGACCTGGCGGCCAGGGGCGTCCGCCATGCCGTGACCGACGCCGTCACCGACGGCCACCTCGACACCATCGCCCGCGCCACCACCCACCTGCCGGTGCTCACGGGCGCCGCCGGGCTGGCCCGCGCCCTCGCCACCGGCGACACCGCCGAGGCCATGCCCGAGCTGCCGCCCGGCCCGTCCGTCATCCTGGCGGGCAGTTGCTCGGCGGCCACCCTGGAGCAGGTGGCGCACGCCCGCGACCACATGCCCGCACACCACCTGCGAGCCCGCGACGGCGCGCTCCCCGAGGCGCTGACCTGGCTGGAGGCCCACCTCGGGCAGGAGAACCGGGTGATCGTCCACACCTCCGCGCCGCCCGGGCAGCGTTCGCCCGCCGCCGCGCCGTTCCTGGAGCGGGCGCTGGCCGCCGTCGCGGCCAGGGCCGCCGAGCTGGGCGCGCGCCGCATCGTGGTGGCCGGGGGAGAGACGTCCGGCGCCGTGGTGAACGCGCTCGGCGTGTCCGGCGCGGTCGTCGGCGCCGAGGCGGACCGCGGCGTGCCGTGGCTGCTCACCACCGGCCGCCCGCCGCTGGCTCTGCTGCTCAAGTCCGGCAACTTCGGCCGCCCAGACCTTCTCCTGCGAGCCACGGAAGCACCATGACCGACCTGACACAGCAGATCGCCGAGCTGGGCGCGTCCCTGTTCGACCGGCGGCTCACCCACGGCCGCACCGGCAACCTCAGCGCCCGCACCGGCGACGGCTTCCTCATCACGCCGACCGGCGGCTCCCTCCGCTCGATCGGCGAGCTGTCGCTGGTCAGCCTGGCGGGCGAGCACCTGGACGGCCCGAAGCCGTCGAAGGAGGCGTTCCTGCACGCCGCCCTCTACCGCGCCCGCCCGCACGCCGGCGCGGTCGCGCACCTGCACAGCACGTACGCCGTGGCCGTCTCCTGTCACGACGGCCTGAACCCCGGCGACGTGCTGCCGCCACTGACCGCCTACTACGTGATGCGGGTCGGACGGCTGCCGCTGCTGCCGTACCACGCGCCGGGCGATCCCGCGCTGGGGCCGATCGCCGAGCGGGCCGCCCGCGACGCGCACGCCCTGCTGCTGGCCAACCACGGCCCCATCGTCGCCGGACCCGATCTGGCCGCCGCGGCCGACGCGATCGAGGAGCTGGAGGAGACGGCTCGGCTGTGGCTGCTGCTGCGCGACCGTCCCGTCCGGCCGCTCACCCCCGACCAGGTCAGGAGCCTGTCATGATCCCACCCTCCGAGCTGATCTCCTTCGGGGTCGCCGTGCTGACCTCCCTGGGCGTGCCCGAGCCGGACGCCCGGCTGGTCGCCGACAGCCTGGTCACGGCCGACGCCTGGGGGCATCCGTCGCACGGCATGCTGCGCCTGGAGTGGTACGCCGACCGGCTGCGCTCCGGCGCCATGCGTCCCGTGACCGAGGTGACCACCGTGCTGGACGGCGGCGCGGTCGCGGTGCTCGACGGCCGCGACGGCGTCGGCCAGGTCGTCACCGCGTACGCGGCCCGCGACGCCGTCCGCCGGGCGGGAGAGCACGGCGTCGGCGTGGTCGCCGTCCGCAACAGCAACCACTTCGGCACCGCCGCCTACTTCACCCGCATGATCGCCGCCGAGGGCTGCGTCGCCCTGCTGACCACGAACGGCAGCCCCGCCATGGCGCCGTGGGGCGGCCGGGAGAAGAGCGTCGGCGCCAACCCCTGGTCCATCGCGGCGCCCGGCGGCCGGCGCGGCCCCGTCGTGCTCGACATCGCCAACACCACGGTCGCCCGGGGCAAGATCTACGCCGCCCTGGAACGCGAGCAGCCCATCCCCGAAGGCTGGGCGCAGAGCGCCGCCGGTGTCCCCACCACGGACGCGCGTGCGGCGATCGACGGGCTCATCCTGCCCATGGCCGGGCACAAGGGGTACGGCATCTCGTTCATGATGGACGTGCTGTCGGGCGTGCTGACCGGCAGCTCGTACGCCACCGACGTGGCGGGCCCGTACGTCCCCGACCGCCGCAGCGGCTGCGGCCACCTGCTGCTCGCGCTGCGCCTGGACGCCGTGGCCGACCCCGCCGACTACGCCCGCCGCCTCGACGACCTCATCGACCGCACCAAGGCCGTGCCGCTCGCGCCCGGCTACGACGAGATCTTCTACCCCGGCGAGATCGAGGACAGGAACGCCGCCGCGACCACCGTCCGGCTGCCCGGCAAGACCCTGCGCGGCCTGGAACGGCTCGCCGGGACGTGCGCGCTCCCGCGACCCGGCTGGATGAGCGCATGTTCGTCGTGATCGTCCACCTCCAGGTGCGGCCCGACCGGCTCTCCGCCTTCCTGCCCGGCATCGAGGCCAACGCCCGCGCCAGCCGGCAGGAGCCCGGCTGCCTCCGCTTCGACGTGCTGCGCGCCGACGATGATCCGCACCGGTTCGTCCTGTACGAGATCTACCGCGACCAGCAGGCGTTCTTCACCGAGCACCGCGCCGCGCCGCACTACGCCGCCTGGCGGCGGATCGCCGAGGAGTGCGTGACCGAGCACCGCAACACCTTCTGCCACCCCGTCTCGCTGCAAGGGCAGGACTCGTGACCGACCACCTCACCGTTGGCGCCCGCCGCTACCGCATCCATCCCGTGGCCGCGCCGCTTCCGTACAGCCTGCGGATCATGCTGGAGAACCTGCTGCGCCACGGCGCGCCCGAAGAGCAGGTGCGGGCGCTCACCGGCTGGCAGCCGCGCGGCGACCGTACGGCGGCCGTGGACCTGCATCCGGCCCGCGTGTTCCTGCACGACACCAACGGCGTGCCCGCCCTCGCCGACCTGGCCGCCATGCGCGACGCCATGGCGGCACTCGGCGGCGACCCGGAGCGCGTCAACCCGGCCATCCCCGCCGAGCTGGTCGTGGACCACTCGATCATCGCCGACGTGTTCGGCCGCCCCGACGCGCTGGCGCGCAACGCCGAGCTGGAGTACGAGCGCAACGCCGAACGCTACCGCTTCCTGCGCTGGGGGCAGGCGTCGCTGCGCGGCTTCACCGTCGTGCCGCCGGGCAAGGGCATCATGCACCAGATCAACGTCGAGCACCTGGCCCGCGTGGTCATGACGAACGACGGGGTCGCCTACCCTGACCTGTGCCTGGGCACCGACTCCCACACCACCATGGTCAACGGGCTCGGCACGCTCGGCTGGGGCATCGGCGGCATCGAGGCCGAGGCCGCCATGCTCGGCCAGTCGGTGTCCATCCTCGTCCCCGACGTGATCGGCGTGCGCCTGCACGGCGGGCTGCCCGTCGCCGCCACCGCGACCGACCTCGTGCTCACCCTCACCGAGCTGCTGCGCGCCCACGGCGTCGTCGGCAAGATGGTCGAGTTCCACGGGCCCGGCGTCACCGCGCTGCCCGTCACCGACCGGGTGACCATCTCCAACATGAGCCCCGAGTTCGGCTCCACCGCCGCGCTGTTCCCCATCGACGCCGAGACCATCCGCTACCTGCGCTTCACCGGCCGCTCCGACGAGCACGCCGGCCTCGTCGAGGCCTACGCCAAGGCGCAGGGCCTGTGGCACGACCCCGCCGCGCCGCCGTCCTACACCGCCGACCTCGACCTCGACCTGTCCACCGTCGTCCCCTCCGTCGCGGGGCCCCGCCGCCCCCAGGACCGCATCCCCCTGGACGGCGTCAAGGCGGCCTTCCGCGAGCAGGAGCGGACACCCGCCCCGCGGGCCGGACAGATCACCCACGGCAGCGTCGCCATCGCCGCCATCACCTCCTGCACCAACACCTCCAACCCCTCCGTCATGATCGCCGCAGGGCTGCTCGCCAGGAAGGCCGCCGAGCGCGGCCTGCGCGCCAAGCCCTGGGTCAAGACCACCCTGTCGCCCGGCTCACGCGTCGTCATGGACTACTACGGCCAGGCCGGGCTGACCTCCTCCCTGGAGCGGCTCGGCTTCACCCTGGCCGGGTTCGGCTGCATGACCTGCATCGGCGCGTCCGGCCCGCTCGTCGAGGAGGTGTCGCTGGCCGTCGCCGAGCACGACCTCGACGTCGCCGCCGTCCTGTCCGGCAACCGCAACTTCGAGGGCCGCATCCAGCCCGAGGTCCGCTCCAACTACCTCGCCTCCCCGCCGCTCGTCGTCGCCTACGCCATCGCCGGCACCGTGGACCTCGACCTCACCACCGAACCCCTCGGCGCCGACCCCGACGGCCGTCCCGTCTACCTGCGCGACCTGTGGCCCAGCCCCGCCGAGGTGCGCCAGGTCATCGACGAGGTGATCCGCCCGGACATGTTCACCCGCGCCTACGCCGGCGTCCTCGACGGCGACGAACGCTGGCAGCGCCTCGACGTCACCGGCTCCGCCACCTACCCCTGGGACCCCGGCTCCACCTACGTCCGCCGCGCCCCGTACCTCGACGGCATGTCGCAGGAACCGCCGCCCGTCACCGACATCACCGGCGCCCGCGTCCTGGTCAAGCTGGGCGACTTCATCACCACCGACCACATCTCCCCGGCCGGCGCCATCCTCCCGTCCAGCCCGGCCGGCCGCTACCTCACCGGCCTCGGCGTGCCCCGCCACCAGCTCAACACCTACGCCTCCCGGCGCGGCAACCACGAGGTCCTGATGCGCGGCGCGTTCGCCAACGTCCGGCTGCGCAACCACCTCGCGCCCGGCACGGAAGGCGGCCTCACCCCGAACCTGCTCGACGCCGGCCGCCTCGTCAGCGTGTACGAGGCCGCCCGCGCCTACCAGGAGGCCCGCGTGCCCGCCGTGGTCCTGGCCGGGGAGGGCTACGGCGCGGGCTCCTCCCGCGACTGGGCCGCCAAGGGGCCCGCGCTGCTCGGCGTGCGGGCCGTGATCGCCCGATCCTTCGAACGCATCCACCGCTCCAACCTCGTCGGCATGGGCGTCCTGCCGCTGCAGTTCCTCCCCGGGGAGGGCGCCGACGAGCTGGGCCTGACCGGCCACGAGACCCTCACCATCACCGGGCTCGACGTCCTGAACGGGCCTGACCTCCCGCCGACGCTGACCGTCGCCGCCGGGGCCGTCACCTTCCAGGCCCGGCTGCGCCTCGACACCCCGCGCGAGGCCGACTACTACCGGCACGGCGGCATCATGCCCTACGTCCTGCGCCGCCTCCTGACGCCGTAGGCGGCGATCTTGAGGAGGTTTCTGCGCCAGCATCCCGCCATAAATGATGATCTGGTCGAGTCGCGGCGCGAGATCCACCGGCATCCCGAGCTCGCCGGAGCGGAACGGCGACGCACCGCGGCACTGATGGCGGACCCCCTGCGCGAGGCGCCTGGCCGTGCCCGTCCGTGCCCTTCCGTGCCCGTCCGTGGCCTGCCTGCCCCGTCCGGCCCGCATGGCGCGAACGGCGGCTGATTCGCCGCGCGACCGTCGCGTGCCGCCCACGACGGCGCGTCCGCTGCCGGCCCCGGCGTGATCGACCGCTTCGACTCGCTCCAGCAGGTGGTCGTGCGAGAGGAAGAAATCCGGGCGCGGCGCGACCGTACGACTGGAGGACGCCGTCATGCTGGAACACGGCACCCCTGAGTGACCCGCGACCCGTCGTCAGACGGGCGGCGGGGTGGGAAAGCTCGCCGCCGTGGTCAGGCCGGTGCTCTCCAGCAGGCGCTGATGGTTGAGCACCGCGGCGTTCGCCTGCTCGGCGAAGCGGCGGACCAGAGTGTTCTGCGTGCTGCCGCGTACCGACCCGATCAGCCCGAAGATCTGGCCGTGGGCCAGGCGCAGCCATTTCACGTACGTCCTGTCATAGGCGGTGCCGGACCTGTCGGAGATGTCGCTCATCCACGCTTGCTGCTGAGTGGTGGGTTTCACCGGCAGCTTGATCTCCAGCTTCGCGGCGACGTCCCGCACCTGCCGGTCGAGGGTGTGGTGCTGGCTGGCGATCTCCTTGCTGATCTCGCGTACGCGGGCGGTGCCCGCGCGCTGCACAGCGTCCTGGGCCATGGGCATCTCCCACAGGCTGGCCAGCCGGACCTTGCGGACGAGGTCCCGGTCCGCCTCGGACAGCGGACCCCACTCGGTCTGCCGCGTTCCGGCGTCTGTTTCCTCGGCCGAGGGCGCGAAGGACGGCTCGGCCGTCTCCGTTTCGACGGCGGCCGGTACGGTGCTCGGCGCGAAGGCGCCGGCGCCGGGCGTGGGGGTGTAGCCCGCGCAGGCGCTTGTCATGCAGAGCAGACCGGCACCGCAGGTGATGAGCACGCGACGGCTCCCGCGGAGTCGCATCCGCCGTCACCCCTTCCGGGTCTGGGATGTGGCGCTGGTATTCATGGATACGCCGGTGGGGAGCAGTACGTTCACAGCGACCCCCGGGTGGTGCTCAGCCGAGGCGGCGGGCCCGGTCGAGTAGATATCGCCGCTCGACCTGGTTGCCGGTCAGGGCGGCCGCCTCGCGGTACAGCAGCGCCGCGCCGGGTGCGTCGCCGGTCATCTGGAGCAGGTGGGCGCGCACGGCGCGTTCTCGTTGCCGCGTCAGCGGTTCCCGATCCAGCCGGTGGCGGCGGTTGAGGTCGTCGAGCAGCGCCAGCCCCCGGCCCAGCCCGTACACCCGGCCCGGCCCGTACACCCGGGCCACCGCCACCACCCGGCTCAGCCGCACGGGCGCGGTCGGGCTGAGCCGCTCCAGCCACAGGTACAGCGCCGCGATCTGCGGCCAGTCCGTCTTTCTCCGGCGTCGCGCGGCGTGCAGGTCGGCCGTCGCGTCCGCGCCCGGGGCGTGCAGGTCGGCTGTCTCGTCCGCGCCCGGGGCGTGGGGGAGGCAGGACGAGGACGGGCTCGGCGATGGGTAGGGTTGGGCGGGTGTCTGTCGCGCGCCGAGGTGTCCTGCTGGGTGTGGCCGCGTACGTCCTGTGGGGTCTGTCCGCCCTCTACTGGCCGCTGGTCGAGCCCACCGGCTCCCTGGAGGTCCTGGCGCTGCGCGCGCTCTGGTCACCGGTGGCGATCGCGCTGCTGGTGCTCGCGCTGGGTCGCCGCAGCCAGCTGGCCGCGCTCCTGCGCCGCCGTCGTGACCTGCTTCTGCTCACCCTGGCCAGCGCGCTGACCTCGGTCAACTGGGCGTTGTTCATCTGGGCCACGATGAACGGGCACGTCGTCGACGCCTCCCTCGGCTACTTCATCACGCCACTGGTCAGCGTCGCCCTGGGGGTGGCGGTCTTCGGCGAGCGGCTGAGCGGCCGCCAGTGGACGGCCATCGGTCTGGGCGCCGCCGCCGTCCTCATCCTCACGGTCGGCTACGGCGGCCCGCCTTGGATCGCGATCGGCCTGGCGCTCACCTTCGGCGGCTACGGCCTGATCAAGAAGCGGGTGGCCGTCGGCGCCATCGAGGGACTGATGGTGGAGACGGCCGCCGTGTTCCCGCTCGCCCTGGCGTACACGGTGTGGCTGCAGGCCACCGGCCAGGCCACATTCGGGCACGTGTCGGCGGGCAACACCCTGCTCGGCATCGGCGCCGGCTTCGTGATGGTGGTGCCGATGCTGCTGTTCAGCGCCGCCGCCACCAAGATCCCGCTCAGCCTGACCGGCATGCTCCAGTACATCGAGCCCATCGTGCAGTTCCTGGTAGGCCTGCTGGTCTTCAAGGAGTCGATGCCCGGCAGCCGGTGGGCGGCGTTCGGGCTGCTCTGGGCCGGTCTGGCGGTGCTGGTCGCGGGCGGGCTCAGGCCACGGGATCGGCCTGGCGCGGCTCGTCGTCCAGCTCCACCGCGCTCCGCTCGATCATCTCGAACTGGCGCATCAGGCGTTCCAGATCCGGAGGCGAGACGGTGAACGTGTCGTGCACCGCCTCGCCGGCGGCCGTGTAGCTCAGCTCGTGCCCGCACACGCCGTCCCACAGCCCCGTGATGACGCGCATGGGCGAGGGCAGGCGGTCCACGTGCACGCGGCGCACCTTGACGCCGGCGGCGACCTGCTCGCGGGCCAGCGCGTCGAGGTCGTCGGTCCACTCGTGATAGATGAACACCCGCCTGATCTGCACGCCGCGCGCCAGCGCCTCCAACTGCGCCCGCCAGTACTGCCTGCCGACCGGCTCGCGCCACCAGGCGAGGTCCACGGAGGGGACGCTGGTGACGCACATGTGCTCGCGCGCCTGGCTGATGAGCCGCAGGAACACCTCGTTGTCGCCGTACGGGGCGCGGAAGTGGCCGCGTTCGAGGTCGGCGAGCGTGCGCAGGCACTCCTCGAACGCGGCGCGGCAGGCATCCTCGGCGGGCGTGCCCTTGTAGTCGCGTTCGACGTGCTTGACCGCGCGCAGCATCGGCTCCATGAGGTCGGGCAGCCACGGGACCTTGTCGATCGTGGCCACCATCTGGCCGACCCTGGTCTCGTGGTCGATCCGGCGCTTCTCCTGGATCAGCGACTGGATCTGGAGGGTGATGACGCCGCCGATGAGCCCGGCGACGGTGCCGAGTGCCTGGGCGGTGTCCTCGCGTACATAGAAGATCACGCCGAGGAGCACGGACAGTCCCGTGCCGACGAGCAAGATGGGGTCGACGGCGAGCGGCGACTTCTTCTTGGGCGACTTCACCAGGACTCCCGAGGGCGGGCAAAGGGGGACACATCAATATAGTCGATCTTGTTTGGTGTGGCGCGGGTCGCGGGGGCTGCCCGGCATCCTTGGGAAGTTTCCCCGTGGGTGTCCGGTCGCGCGGCTGCCGTTCGTCACTATGGTGAACCGCCATCTGAACGAGGAGCGCGACATGAAGTACATGATGTTCGTCTGCAGCGACAGCGAGCCCGACACCGACCAGCGGGACCTGCCCGACATCGAGGCCTGGGTGGCCGAGAACGACAGCCGGGGCAGGCGGCTGCTCGGGTCGCAGCTCGCTCCGGAGTCCTCCGCGACCACGGTCCGCGTACGAGAGGGCGAGCTGATACTCACCGACGGCCCGTTCGCCGAGACCAAGGAGCTGATCGTCGGCTTCGACCTGCTCGAATGCGCCGACCTGGACGAGGCGATCGAGGTCGCCCGCACGCATCCGATGGCTCGGCACGGGCGGCTGGAGCTGCGCCCGCTCGCCGATGGCGGGCAGTGAGAGCGTCCCTGGAGGCGTTGGCGGCCGATGCCTACCCGCGCATGGTCGCCACGCTGATCCGCGTCACCGGTGACTGGACGCTGGCGGAGGACTGCGCGCAGGAGGCGTTGGCGGCGGCCGTGCAACGGTGGCCGCAGGAGGGCGAGCCGGACAATCCGGGCGGCTGGCTCATGACGGTGGCCCGCAATCGCGCGCTCGACGCACTACGCCGCGCCTCCGTCGAGCGCCGCAAGCTCGCGGAGGCGGCGACGCTCGCGCTGACCGAAGCGGACGAGGCCGCCTGGACGGAGGAGGCCGCGTGGAAGGAGGAGGTCGTGGACGACCGGCTGCGGCTCGTCTTCACGTGCTGTCATCCGGCGCTGGCGCTGGAGTCCCGCGTGGCGCTGACCTTGCGGACGATCTGCGGGGTGCCCGCCGCGGACATCGCACGCGCCTTCCTGGTCACCGAGCCGGCGATGACGCGCCGCCTGACCCGGGCCAAGAGGAAGATCGCCGACGCGAGGATCCCGTACCGGGTGCCGAGCGGATCCGCGCTGGCCGAGCGGCTGCCGAGCGTCCTGGCGGTGCTGTATCTGCTGTTCACACAGGGGTACAACGCCGACGGCCGGCCCGCGTTCGCCGAGGAGTCGATCCGGCTGGCCAGGCTGCTGCGCCGGCTGATGCCGGGACAGGGCGAGGTCTCGGCGCTGCTGGCGTTGTTGCTGTTGCAGCACTCCCGGCGGGACGCCCGGCAGGACGCCGCGGGCAACCTGATCCCCCTCGACCGGCAGGACCGCTCCCGCTGGGACGAGGCGGCGATCGCCGAGGCCCTTGACCTGCTGCCCGGAGCGGAGCGGAACAGCCCGTACGCGCTGCAGGCCCGCATCGCCGCCTGCCACGCCACCGCCCCGTCGGTGCCCGGCACGGACTGGGCGGAGATCGCCCGCTGCTACGACGCGCTGGCCGGGATTCGCTCCACACCCGTGGTCGAGCTGAACCGCGCCGTCGCCCACGGCTACGCGCACGGACCACGGGCCGGGCTGGCGCTGCTGGCCAAGGCGCAGGAGGGCGGCACGCTGAACGGCCACCCGCTCGCCATCGCCGCAGAGGCCGACCTGACCGCCCGGCAGGGCGATCGCGACCGCGCCGTTGCCCTGTTCCGCCAGGCGGCCGCCGCCGCCCACACCGAATCCGAACGCCGCGCCCTGCTTGACCGCGCCGCCGAGACCGGATGCCAGGCACCGCCGGACCGTGCCGCCGAGACCGAACGCCAAGCGCCGCCGGACCGTGCCGCCGAGACCGAACGCCAAGCGCCGCCGGACCGTCCTGCCGAGACCGGATGCCCGGCGCCGCCGGACCGTGCCGCTGCGACCATACGACAGGAGCCGGGCTCATGATGAGCGCTGAGGCCGAAACGCTGCTCGCCTTCCACAACAGCCAGCGACAACACGTCCTGGGCATACTGAAGGGCCTGAGCGAGGCGGACCTGCGGCGCCCCGTACTGCCGTCGGGCTGGAGCTGCCTGGGCCTGGTGCGGCATCTCGCGCTGGACGTCGAGCGCTACTGGTTCCGCGCCGTGGTCGCCGGTGACCGGGCACTGATCGACGACCTGGACCGGACCGGTGACGCCTGGCAGATCGGCGCAGAGGAGTCCGCCGAATCGGTCCTTGACGGTTACCGCCGGCAGATCGAGGCCGCCGACGCCGTCATCGCCGCCACCCCACTGGACGCGGCGCCCGCGTGGTGGCCGGACCGGTTCGCCGACTGGCGCCTGCATACGCTGCGGGAGGTCATCCTGCACGTCATCACCGAGACCGCCTGCCACGCCGGCCACCTCGACGCGGCCCGCGAGCTCCTGGACGGCGAGAGGTGGCTGGTCCTGACGTAACACACCCCGGTGCCGCTACAGCTCCCGCACCTGACCGGACGGCAACACCTGGCACACCGCCGGGCCGCGGGTCAGTTCCGCCTTCGCCTGAATGGCGAGGTCAGGCTCGCCGTCCGGGCCAGCACCCGTGCCCGGCGTAGTACGGCAGCGCCCCGCCCGCTCGTATCCTCCCGCCCCGCTCCTTCGTCCACTGGCAGCAGGACGGCATCTTCCACCAGCTCACCAGCCTGCTCCGCCGATCCGTCCGCACCACAGCCTGGCGTGACCCCGAGCCCACCGAATGCGTGATCGACGCCCAAGGCATCAAACCTCCACCAACGTGCCCCGCGCCCACCGGGGCTACGACGTCGGCAAGAAGATCGCCGGTCGCAAACACAGCATCATCACCGACAGCCTCGGCCTCCTCGCGGTGCTCGTCACCGCCGCCACCGACCAGCCCGCCTTCACGGGCAGGACGCCATCGTCCCAGCCACAGCCGGACAGCTTTTGTGCCATGGTGACCTCACGACTTGCTGGCTCGCACCCAGCTCAACGTGCCAGGAAGCCGAGCCCGGAGCGTGGAGCTCCGCGTCCCGCGTGCCTGTGCCGACAAGCGAGTCAAGAAGCCGAGGTGGCGCTCGCCTCGGCCGCGCGGCGGCAGGCTGGATGATCGAAAGGTTAGTTCTTTCCGCTGGACCGCAGTGCGCTGGACGCGTGGGCGTCCGGACGGCGTCCGGCCACGAAGCTCGGCTGGGCTCGTGCAGTGGGGCGCGGTGCGCATGCTCGGGTGCTCATGACCGACGACCCGCTGGCCGTTCCGCCGGGCGCGATCGCGTTCATGGCCGGACAACTTTCAGGGCATGTGGGAGCGAGGTGCGCCAGTACTTGGCGGCCCAGTCGCGCGGACGGCGTCGAACTCTCCGCGCTCTCAGTCCTCACCACCGAGCGCGGTCAGCCCTGATCGCTGCCACTCAGAGATATTTCGGGACAACGAGAAGGCTTCGGGCCCTTATGGTGGCGTCTCGGACCTCTCGGAAGAAGCCGTCGAAGGACCTGATCTGCACGAGGCCTTGGACCGCGCCCACGCTGACGGCCTGGCCTGCGCGATCCTGGACGGCAACCTCCAAGCACCCTCGACACCCAGCGGGCCCCCTGCCCGCCCTCGCCGACAGCGTTCCCAGGATGAGGACAGCTCATTGATGGCCCTGGCCTCGGTCTGGTCGAACATCGCGCGAACCGCTGCCACCCCGCCGGTAGAGAATCTTCAGATGAAGCGACACAAAATCTTCCTCAGCGTTCGTGCGGACACCGACGAGGCGCTGGAGCAGGTCGCCGCACGCGTCGGACAAGCAATGACCTGCACTTTCGTCCGAGGTGAATTTCAACGGTGGCACGCACAAGTAGCGGAGGTCTTCGGCCTCAGACTCGCCCTGGTGGGCGAGTACGGAATCAGTGACAAGAAGGTGGCCAAACTCGTCGGCGTAGTCGCCGAGAAGGGCTTCCGCCACGCCCTGGACGGCGACGGTCCGATCGAGTACGAGCGAGTGGACATCAGTGCGTACGTGGTCGATCTGCTGACCATCCGCACCGGACTCCGGTGGTACCGGCCTACCGCGGAAGATCTTGCCGCCGAGGGCGCGGCAGCCCGCGGGATCGACGACTGGCATGGGCAGGTCGGCCCTCAGGAGGGCGAAGGCTGGTGATGGTGGCCCACGCTTGGAGGCGCCGGTTCACCGCGTGATGCCCAGCCCGATCCTTTCGGGAGGTCTTGGTGCGCTGGAAGGTGATGCCCGACACCAAATCCCTTTGTCAGCAGGCTCTCTGGGGCTGGGCTACTCGCGTGGGACCTCAGTGACACTTTCGAGTACGAAGGTCTGCACATGGTCGATGGCTGCCCCCAGGGCGTCCTTCAGCGGGGCGATGTCGCGGGCGACCTGAGCGAGGAGCATGCCGCCCTGAAAGGCGGACAGCAGGAGATGGGCCAGCCGGGTGGGATCGGCCTCAACGCTGAGGCGGCCGAGCCTCTGCATCCGTTCGAACCCCTCCCGGAAAACGTCTCTCCACTGCTCGAACGCGTTCGCGAGCTCCGCGCGAACGTCGAGGTCGGTCCTGATGATCTCGCTGGCGAGCGAGCCGAGGCTGCAGCCTTCCTGGCAGGAGCGCTCGTAGGCGATGTAGAAACCCGCCCACTCCCGCAGCGAGCCGAGGCTTTCAAAGCGGGTGAACCGCTCACTGCGATGGAACGTGAGGACGCGCTCCGCCTGCCATTCGATGACCGCGAGGACCAGGCTCTCCTTGGTCGGGAAGTAGTGGTTGAGCTGTGACCCGCTGATGCCCGCCGCGCGACGGAGCTGCTCGTTGCTGGTCGCGTGGACGCCGTTGGTGTAGATGAGCTCCGCGGCGTGCTCGAGGATGCGGGCTCGGGTGGCCTGCCCCTTGTTCGTGAGCTTCTGCGGCACCTGGGCTTCCGTTGCGGCTTCCATGACCACACGATAACCCAGATTGGGCTTGACAGCCCATATCTGCGACATGTTAACTGCCGTTAGTGGGCTGGCAAGCCCAAAAAGGGGCTTGCCAGACCGGCGAGCATGTACGGAGGCGCACCCATGAAGGCGATCGTCGCGATGGATCAGGCCGTCGAAGCGGCCGGCATCACACTCGCGGAGCGGCCCGAGCCGACGCCGGCGATCAACGACGTCGTCGTCGCGGTCCACGCGTCGGGCTTCGTCCCCGCGGAGTGGGAGTGGCCCTCGACATGGGTCGATCGCTCCGGCCGCGAGCGCGCCCAGGCGATCATCGGCCACGAGGTCGCCGGAGTGGTCTCTTCCCTCGGCTACGGCACGACGGGGCTCTCACTGGGACAGCGGGTGTTCGGGATCACCGACTGGCACCGCGATGGAACGCTGGCCGAGTTCGTGGCCGTGGAGGCACGCAACCTCGCGCCACTGCCAGGAGACGTCGACTTCACGGCGGGTGCGAGCCTGCCGATCTCCGGCCTGACCGCGTGGCAGGGCCTGTTCCAGCACGGTCGTCTCCGGGCCGGGCAGAGCGTCCTTGCCCACGGCGCCGCCGGTGCGGTCGGATCCATGGTGACGCAGCTCGCGAAGGAGTCCGGCGCCTACGTCATCGGCACCGGCCGGGCGGCGGACCGCCAGGCGGCGCTCGACTTCGGCGCGAACGAGTTCCTCGACCTCGACCACGAGAAACTTGACGACATCGGCGGGGTCGACCTGGTCTTCGACGTCATCGGCGGTGATGTCCAGAGGCGCTCGGCGAGCGTCGTCCGGCCTGGCGGGACGCTGGTGTCGGTGGTCGGGCCCGTTGAGGCTCGCCCTGCCGACGGCTTGGCGGTCGACTTCGTCGTGGAGTCCGTTCCGAGTCAGCTCGTGGAGATCGTAGAGCGGGTGCGAGACGGGCGCCTACGCACGCACATCGGAACCGTCGCGACTCTCGACGACGCCGTCTCCGCGCTCAACCCGACAGAGCGGCGCAAGGGTAAGACCGTCATTCGTGTGCGGCCCTGAGCGGAACCCCATGCTGACACCTGCTGCTCCTGCTCCATGTCAAGCAGGAACTCGTCGGCGAAGCCCCAGGCCCAGGCTCACCGGGTTCGACCGAGGCAGCGATCGGATGGCCGGTGGCCCGGTAGTGCGCCGCAAGGTCCTCGATGGCGTGTCGCCTATCACGAGGTATACCGGATGTAACTCACAGTGGTGCGCCGGAATCACCTGGGAATTCGGCTGCATAGGCGGCCAGAGCGGCTTCGAAGTCCACGTTGTGTTTGATGGCCATGCGGTACTTACGGCGAAACCCGCCGCTCAAACGCTCCTTTCCGGCCAGAACCGAGTCGACGAGCCGCGCCACGTCGGCAGGTTCAGGCAGTACGCCCAGCTCAAGGTCGTGGTAGGTGTAGGCGTAACCGCGCGCGGCACCGGGCTCGTTGACGTCGAGCAACGCCCACCCGTGTTCCTCGTCCCATTCGAGGCTCATCCTGACGGAGTTCTCGAAGTCCGGGATATGCCAGTAGGGGTCCAGGAGCGAGATCCCCAGGCCACGCTTCAATTTGCCTGGCTCCCCGGCCGGTGCGGCACCTCCGTTTTCGACGCCCACGGCCGTCAGCGCGTTCGCTACAGCCCGGCCGTAACTGATGGCGTCGGCGCGTTTCCGTTCGCCCATGACCACGGTCCTTTCAACGCTGATCGCCTGGTTGCCTGCATTGAGTGGTGTAGCGCCATGGTGCCGGAGCATCGACCCGAAAGTGTACGAAACCGTGAGCGCTTCGGCGGGCCGTTTCCGGCCCTCGCCGACCTACGGGCGCACGCGCCGCTCGACCCATTCACTGACTCCCATCGCTCAAGGGACGCCGCCCGCGGAGTTTGGCGGCGTCTGGATGATCCAGATCCTCCAGTATCCGCAAGGCATCGCGCCAAAGTCGATCCGCTCCGCCGCGATCACCTGAAACCAGAAGATTCTCACTTAGCTGAGCAAGGGTGTCAGCCTCGTTGTATCGGTCACCCAGACACCTATAGAGATGAACCGAACGCTGATAGCAGGCCGTTGCCTCCGCGTAATCGCCCAGGTAACGATGAGCCAGCCCAAGGCTGTTATACGTGTTGGCTTCCCCGTGACGATCGTCGATCTCAAGATGCAAATCAAGCGCACGCGTGCAACTGTCGATGGCCAGACCATAATCGCCCAGAAGTACCTGGTACCAGCCTGTCGCGTTCAACGCCCTGGCCATCCCCGCCCGATGGCCTGCTCGCTCGAAGAGCCGGAGAGATTGCAGCGCGCAGTGCAACGCCGCGTGGTGATCCTGTTGAAGGACGTGCACGGCCGACAAGTTCCCGTATGTGTGCGCCTGACCCACCACGTCATGCTCGGCCGCATAGACATCGAGAGCGGCAGAATAATGATGGTGGGCGTCGTCGTACTCGGTGAGCCGCAGATGTGCGCGCGCGAGATTCCGGAACGCCGCGGCTTGCCCCAAGGGGTGGTCACTGCGCTCCGCGGCCTCGATGGCCAGGCGCTGACAGGAAAGCTGGTCCTTCCAGTGGCCCTGCCGATCCAGGTAATCGGCAAGACTCCACGCCAGTTGCCAGACGTGCTCGTCCAAGGCGAGCTCAATGGCCAGGTGGACAGCCGCGAGGAGGGCGTCATGCTGCGCCGTGAACCATGAGAGGGCCTCGTCGTGATCGGCGAACGGTTCCAGCCGCACGCCGGGAAGAACCGGAGGCAGGACGATCGGATCGCGGTGCGGGCTCAGCAACTGCGCGGCGTCGTGCGCGCTGTGCAAGTAGTGCTCAAGCGCTCGGCGTGCGGCAGCGCGCCGGTCAACCGGAGCGTCGACGGCTTCCGCCAGCTCGGTTGCGTAGGTACGCAGAAGATCATGGACGGTGAAGCGGCCAGGACGATACTCGTCGATCAAGTGCATGTCGGCCAATTCGGCCAGTTGAGCCTGCACATCCTGCAGCCGCGCCCCGGTCAGTGACGCTGCCACCGCCGCGGTGAAATGGGCGCCCGGGCAAAGGCTGAGCATGCGGAACAACCGAGCAGCCGGCTCGCTCAGCGCCCCGTAGGACCAGGAGAACACCGTACGCAAACACGTCGCCGCATCACCGCAATCGAACGCGGCGAGACCGGCCTTCAGCTGATCGACGATGGCTCTGAGCGGGAACTCATGCTGCACAGCGCCCCGGGCCGCGGCGATGGCCAGGGCAAGAGGCAAGCGCCCGCACGCCGTGATGAGTGCCTCAACGGCCGCGGGGTCGGCCCGCAGCCGTTCGCGATCAATGCGGCGCGCCAGCAGTTCGTACGCCTCATCAGTCGTGAAAAGGGCGAGCCGCAGGAGACGAGCGCCTTCGGTGGCGACCAGGCTGGACATCTGACGACGGCTTGTGACGACGACCAGGCATCTCCCACCGCCGGGCAGCAGCGGACGCACCTGCTCAGCGTCACGGGCGTTGTCCAGCAGAATCAGCACCCGCCGATGCGCGAGCACACTCCGGAACTGCGCAGCCGCCCGATCCGGATCAGCCGGTATCTGCTGGGAGGGGACATGCAGGGCATGGAGAAATCCGCGCAGCGCATCGGCGGCTTCCACCGTGTTCGCGAGTCCATACCCACGGAGATTGACGTACAGCAGCCCATCGGGGAATCGGTCGCGGACACGGTGCGCCCAGTGCACCGCGAGTGTCGTCTTGCCGATACCCGCCGTTCCCGCGATGGCCACGACGGTGGCGACGGGCGGCGCGCCGTCATCGGGCAGAAGGGCATCGAGATGTTTCACATGCTCTTCGCGACCGGAGAAACCGACGATGTCGGCCGGAAGCTGCATCGGTGGCAGGGACGCGACGCCGGCCCGGTCAAGTGATGGGGGCTGAGCGACGAGGGAAGGATCCGCCCGGAGAATCGCCAGCTCCAATCGGATGAGCTCCTCTGCCGGGTCGAGACCCACCTCCTCCCTCAGCCTGTTCTTCATCCGCCTGTAGCACTCCAGGGCCTCGTCGCTTCTCCCCTCCCGGTGCAGGGCCAGCATGAGCTGACCGGTGATCCGCTGCCGGTACGGGTATGCGGACGCCAGAGCGGAGAGCCTGCCGATCGCGGAGCGGTGCCGGCCGAGCCGTAGTTCGGTGTCCATCTGGTCCTCGATCGCCCGTAATCGCAGTTCGGCCAGCTCCTCACGCAGATGCTCAGCCGCGACCTCATGCGTGAGACCATCGCCGCGCCACAGGCTGAGTGCCTCGGAGTACAAGGCCGCCGCCGTGCTGTCGTCGGCGTCTCGTGCGCTGGCGAGCAGATCGCGAAATCGGTGCACGTCAACGCTGGCCCGATCCACCGTCAGGCGGTAGCACGGACCTTCGCGTTCAATGTTGAGTGCCTGATCGATCGTGCGCAGTCGCGCACGCAGCCGGGAGATCAACGACTGGACGGTGCGCCGGGCGGATTCCGGGGCCTCCTCCGCCCAGGCCAGTTCGACCAGTCTGTCGATGGGAACCCAGCGGTTGGCCTCCAGCAGCAGCACAGCGAGCACAAGGCGTTCCTTGCGTGAACCCATGGGAATACGTCGCCCGGCGGCGAAGATCTCCATCGCGCCGAGAAGCCGGAATCGCATCAAAGACCTACCTCAACAGCAGATTTCTTCTCTCATCCGACCGGACCAGGCTCGCGGGTGGCGCGTCCGCCCCGCGAGAGGCTCACCGGGGCCGGGTAGCGGTGCGTCTTCACGTACGCCTTGGGCGGAGTGCTGCTGACCCACTCCTTGTAAAGCACGGCGGCCTTGCCCTTCAGGTAGAAGCGGCCCGGGGTGTCGTCGTGGCGGGTGAACTGGATGACGGCGTCCTTACGGCCCAGGCTGAGCGGCTGGTGGAAGTAACCGAACCGGAACGGCTTGACCGCGCGGCCTCGCAACTCGCGGGCGATGGAGTCAGCGGCGTGGGCAGCCGACGGCATACCGCTCTGGCAGGTGCCGTGGATCGCCCCCCAGGCCTGGCGGGCCGCCGCGGCGTCGCCGATCGCGTAGATCTCCGGGTGGGACAGCGACCGCAGCGCCGGGTCGACCAGTATGAGGCCCTTGCGGTCGACTTCGATGCCGGACTCGGCGGCGAGCGCGTGAGCCTTGACGCCGGCCGTCCAGAGGCTCACGTCCGCCGGGATCAGGCGGCCGTCGGCCACCTCGACGCTGTCCGGCAGCACCTTGGTGATCCGCGCGCCGGTGTGGACAGTCACGTCAAGCCGCTCGAACACGGAGTACAGGTAGGCGCGCGCCTTCTCACCCATCATCCAGCCGGGCTGCTCCGTGCTGATGAGGGACACCTTCAGGTTCGGGTGGTTCTCGGCGATCTCGGTGGCGGCCTCGATCCCGGTCAGCCCGCCACCGCAGACGGCGACGGTCCCGCCGTTCTCCGCCAGTGACGCCAGGCGCAGCGCCATGGAGCGGGCCGGCCGGGGGCCGTTCAACGTGTAGGCATGGTCGTCGGCGCCGGGGACGACGCTCGTGTCGGTGTAGCTGCCGAGCGCGTACACCAGCTTGTCGTAGGGCAGCGTCCGCGCGCTGTCGCCCGCGTTGACCGTGACCTCGCGCCGCGTGGTGTCGATGGCGGTGGCCCAGCCCCGCACGAAGGTCACGCGCTCGCCGACCAGTTCGGGAATCCGGAAGTCGGCCAGCTCATGGCCCGCCGCGACCTGGTGCATGCGCAGCCGCTCGGTGAACCGCTCCGACGGGTTGACCAGAGTGATCGACACGTCCAGCTTCCGGGTGCGCAGCGCCAGTCGTACCGCGCACATCACCCCGGTATAGCCGCCGCCGAGGACAACGATGTTCTTCACGGGTTTCTCCCTGCTTTCGTCGTTCTTGCAGGTCGAAACGCTACGGGCGCGGCACCGCCCGGGGTATCGGACGTCTTCCCTATATGTTCAGCCGGAGCCATCGGGCACTGTCTCACACGTCGATGAGCACCCCGATCCGGCTTCTGCAACACCATCCGGCGAACGTCACATGATCGAGAAGAGACACGCCTTATCGGCGCTGCTGGGGACCGCCGTGGCAGAGGACGGTCTCCACGTTCTCATGATCCGTCATGCCATCGGGCACGCCGGCGCCGCACCTGCCGCACCTGCCGGAGCCGCCGCCGACCACGCCTGCGGCTCGTGCCGACCGGCGCAGGCTTCTGGTATAGCTGCTGGGCATGAAATTTCGCGCTTTATGGGGCTTCATAGCACTGCTGAGTGGCCTGTTAATCGTGCAGGCGCCAGCTGCCGCGGCGGACACCACCCTACGGACGCTGGCCGCCGCCCGGGGCATCAAGATAGGCACAGCCGTGGCCGCCGGACCGCTCACCGGCGAGCCCGGATACCAGGACAAGGCACGCTACGAGTTCAACAGCCTGACCCCTGAGAACGCCATGAAGTGGTCCTGGGTCGAGGCCGAGCGGGACGCCTACACCTGGGCGGATCCCGATTCCGTCGTCGGTTTCGCCCAGGCCAACGGCCAGGCTGTACGCGGCCATGCCCTCGTGTGGCACAACGCCGTCCCGTCGTGGGTGACCGGCGGCGCGTTCACCGATGCTCAGCTACGCGACCTGCTCAAGAAGCACGTCGAGACCATGACGAAGCGCTACGCGGGCAGGGTCGGCGTGTGGGACGTGGTCAACGAAGCAGTGGCGGAGGACGGCACGCTACGCGACAGCTTCTGGCTGCGGCGCCTGGGCGAGAGCTACATCGCCGACGCCTTCCGCTGGGCGCGGGCGGCGGACCCGTCGGCCAAGCTCTACATCAACGACTACAACGCCGAATGGGACAACGCCAAGAGTGACGGCCTCTACACGCTGGTCAAAGGCCTCAAGGCGAGCGGCGTGCCGATCGACGGCGTCGGCTTCCAGACCCACGCCACGACCAACAGCGGGCTGACCCAGCTCGCAGCCACCCTGCAGCGTTTCGCGGCCCTCGGCTTGGACGTCGCCGTCACCGAGTTGGACGTGCGCATGCCGCTGCCGTCCGACGAGACCAAGCTCGCCACCCAGGCCACCCTCTACGAGCGGGCGGCCAAGGCGTGCCTGGCCGTGGCCCGATGCGTGTCGCTGACCGTGTGGGGCTTCACCGACGCGCACTCGTGGGTGCCGGACGCGCTGCCCGGCTGGGGAGCCGCCACCATGCTGGACGCCGGCCTCCAGGCCAAGCCCGCCTATGACAAGGTGCACGCCGCCCTGGGCGCCCGTGACTTCCGCAGCACCGCCGTGGCGTCGCACTCGGGCAGATGCCTGGCCGTACCAGGGGGGGACCACCGCCTCCGGGACCCAGCTCATCCAGTACGCCTGCGGTGGCGGGAGCGAGCAGGCCTTCACCTTCAAGCGGGCCGGCGCCAAGATCTACACCATCGTCAATGTCAAGAGCGGCAAATGCCTGGCCGTCTCCGGTGCCGGCACGTCCAACGGTGCGGCAGTCGTGCAAGAGTCCTGCGCGGGTACGGCGGCGCAGAGGTTCGAGCTCAAGCTGGTCTCGGGCACGCAGGGCTATCTGCTGCGGCCCACGCACAGTTACAAATGCGCAGAGGTCACCGGGGCGCAGACCGCCAACTCGGCGAAGGTCGTCCAGAACGCCTGCCAGGCCGATCCTCTGGTGAAGAAGAACCAGGTCTGGCGCCTGTCCGGGGTGCCCGGCCACCTCTAGTGCTCCGGTGACTGTTCGCGATCATGGCGCTGTGGTTGCTCAGATGAGCGCGTGCGGCCCATCGGCAGGCGGACGCTGATCCGGGACAGCGCGGCGCCGCACCGCGGGAGGTCGCCCCTTCAGCCGTATTCTGTGCCGCGGCCGAAACCGACGGCGTCCGCCCTCATCGCCGTCCCGGCGGCGTGGTAGTGGGCATGGGCGGTGGACCGCCGCTTGACCTGCATAGACGACATATCGGTCAGCCGACTGCAGATTTCTTGCAGCAGATCTGCATCGCCTCCTTGCGATGCTGAGCGAGCAGAAACTTGCTGCGTGCACCGAACGAAGAAGGACGCCAAGTGTCGATCAAGCGCGCTGTGCCCCTGTCGGTCGCCGGCTCTCGCCGCGGCGGGGCTCGGCCTGACCTCTACCTCCGCTTCGGCGCGCCCGGCGGAGTTCCCTGCCACGGGGACACCGCCGGCCTGTTCATCACCTGGCTGGACAACAGTGGCAAGCCGACGCTCTGAGCCACTGATGGGGCGAGGGCCGGAACGGGCCCGCCCTGTCAGCCGTTGCCGGTGATCGGCCGTTCGACGAACGTTTCCTCTCCCATGCCGGGCCGGCGCCGGTGACGCGACCGACCTGGCGCCCCACCTGGGCGAGCCCGCCCCGGGACAGCCGGGCTCCGGCGTACGGGCGGATAGGCGAGGTCAACGCCGCACGCTGCCGGACGGCGACGTGCGCAAGGGCAGGCGGATCCTGTCGCGTCCCGCGGCGGAGCCGATGATCAGCAACCGGCTGACGCCCGAGCGGACCGCTGCCCGCACCGTGATGGGCCGCGACCGCGTGCACATCTCTTACGGCCGGCAAGGACGCGGCCGGGGATTCGGCGTCGGCGGCCCGTGCACGTCTTCCACGACTTCCGCAGACCCCTCTACCAGGCCATCGACGCCTGACCACCACTCGACTCGCACAAGGAGCAACGCACCATGTCCGTCACCCTCTCCGACCAGGACAAGATCACCCTGTGGACCGGCGCGTGGGGCGCAGTCTGGCTGATCAGCGCCGCCAGTGCCGGCGGCTCCGCGCACCAGGCCGGCACCGACGGCTCTCTCGCCCTCACCACTGCCACCGGCCTGGTCGGGCACGTGCTGGCCAGGAAGCCGAAGGGCGCGCAACTGGGCGGCAAGTCCGTCGCCGCGCTCGCTGACCAGACGCTGCCCGCGCTCACCGCCGCCATGGGCCTGCTCAGCGAGCACGACCCGGCGGAGGCGAGCAACTACCGCTCCACCGTCCTGGTCGCCGTCGAGGCCGCCATGCACGGCCAGCGGTCCGGCCCGGCAGCGGCGGAGATGGCCCGCAAGATCGCCGCAGCCCTCGACGCCGCCGAGCAGGACCGCCCGGAGTTGTGGAAGATCATGCAGAAGATGGTCGAATCCGGCTTCGTCGGCGTGGAGTTGCGCGTGCACGACGAGCACGGCGAGTGGAGCGGCAGGGCCGGGGCACGCGAGCTGGGCGGGACGGAGCAGCCGCCGATGAACGGGCACGTGCGGATCGGGAGCAACACCAAGACCTTCACCGCGGTCCTGGTGCTGCAACTGGTGGCTGAGGGCAGGGCCGGGCTGGACGCACCAGTAGATGACTACCTGCCCGAGTTCGGCCTGGACCGCCGGATCACCGTACGCATGCTGCTGCAGCACACGAGCGGCATCTTCAACTTCACCGGCGAGTACTACCCCGACGGCACGTTCGCGCCGGGGATCGCCGCCACCAACACGGGCAAGGAGTGGGTGGACAACCGCTTCAAGACCTACCTGCCGGAGGAATTGGTACGGCTGGCGGTGTCCAAGCCGGCGCGGTTCGAGCCCGGATCGGACTGGAGCTACGCCAACACCAACTACGTGGTCGCCAGGCTGCTCATCGAGAAGATCACCGGCAACTCCTACGCCGAGGAGATGCGGCGGCGGATCCTGGAGCCGCTCGGGCTGACCGGCACCAGGGCGCTGACTACGGAGACCGACATCCCCGAGCCGCACTCCCGCGCCTACTACCGCTATGAGGAGGACGGCCAGGAGACGACCGTCGACGTCACCCGCCAGAACCCCTCGTGGATCTCCAGCGGCGGCGACATGATCTCGACGAGCCGGGACCTCCACACGTTCGTCTCCGTGCTGGCGAGCGGCGGGCTTCTGCCCGCCGAGCTGCTGACCGAGATGTGCGTGCCGTACCCGGGGATCGGTTACGGACTGGGGATCATGGTGCAGGAGGCCCCCGGCGGCGGCACGGTCATCACCCACAACGGCGGGATGGCGGGCCACGCGGCGCTGATGTACAGCTCGCGGGACGGCGGCACGACGCTGACGGCGGCGCTCAACTACGTGGACGACGCGGCGATGTCGCTGGGCCCGGTCTTCCAGGAGGTCACGCAGGAGCTCGTCAAGGAGGTCTTCGGCGGAGACGCCGGGCAGTGAGGCGACCTGCCCGCGGCCGAGGCCATGGGCTCGGCGACCAGGTTCCGGGCCTTCCTGAGCTCTCCCGGAAGGGGCGTACCCGGGCGCATGCCGGCCCGGGCGATCCTCCTCGCGACGCCGGCTGAGGCGAGCGCCACCCGAAGCCCGCAGAGCATCTGCGGCGCGGGCTTCGGTATCGTCTCCGGCGGCGTCAAGGCCGTCAAGACTCGGGACGGTCGCCGCTGTGCCTGATCCGGACTCCCGACGCAGGCGAACGCGCCGGGCCGGACCCTGCCCTATCGAGCCAGTGGGGTCGGACGAGAACGGCCGGCCACGCCATCGCCGCCAGCGCGATCGAGGATCAGTGTGCGGCCCGGCAGAGAAGGCGTCGGAGACCTTATCCGTCAGAAATCGGGAAAGATCAGATTCCGGAGCTCCGTCCGCGCCATCCTTGGAGGGTGCAGACGACTGACCTCCTTCACTCCCTCTATGCCCGGCGCCTGCGCCGTCAGGTGATGGCAGGCCCCCTGCCCCGCCACGTCGGCCTGATCATGGACGGCAACCGGCGCTGGGCCAAGCAAATGGGCATGGCCAACCCGAGCATGGGCCACAAATACGGCGCCGACCACATCGAACACGTGCTGACCTGGTGCGAAGGCCTCGGCATCCAGCACCTGACCGTCTTCCTCTGCTCCACCGAGAACCTCCAGCGCCGCGGCGACGAGGAGGTGGCCTTCCTGCTGAAGGTGATCGAGCAGATGGTGGCCGACCACTTCGACCGCCCCGACGCCCGCTGGCGGGTGCACGTCGCCGGGATGCTCGACATCCTGCCCGACACGACGGCCCGCGCGCTCAAGAGCGCCGTCGAGGCCACCCGCACCTGCGACACCGGCTTCCACCTCACCCTGGCCATCGGGTACGGCGGCCGCCAGGAGGTGATCGAGGCGCTGCGGGAGCTGCTGTACGAGCGGGCCGAGGCCGGTCAGTCCATGGTGGAGCTGGCCTCGACGCTGACCGTGGACGACGTGGCCCGCCACCTCTACACGGCCGGGCAGCCGGATCCCGACCTGGTCATCAGGACGAGCGGCGAGCAGCGCATGTCGAACTTCCTGCTCTGGCAGTCCGCGTACTCCGAGCTGTACTTCTGCGAGGCGTTCTGGCCGGCGTTCCGTGAGATCGACTTCCTGCGCGCGCTGCGCAGCTTCGCCGACCGCCAGCGGCGCTACGGCGGCTGACCCAGGGCCGCTGACGAAGGGCGGCTGACGAAGGTGGCTGACAAGGGTGGCCGATCCGGGCGGCTGACCTGGCATAAATGGGTTGCCGGACGGCCGGCGCGGCTGGTGAGGTGTCCCGGTGAATCGTGAAGAGGTACTGGCCGCGTTCGACCGGGAGCTGCGGCGGGAGGCCGTCGCCGACGACCCCGGCGCCGAGGTGGAGCACGACGGCGACGTGGTGCGTCAGGTGGGGCCGGAGGACGGCTGGAACGGCGTCCTCTGGTCCGGTCTGCGCTCCGGCGAGGACGCCGACGCCGCCATCGCCGCGCAGGTGAAGCACTTCGGGGCGCTCGGCCGTCCGTTCGAGTGGAAGGTGTACGGGCACGACCGGCCCGCCGACCTCGGCAGCCGTCTCCTGGCCGCCGGTTTCACCCCGGAACCGGTGGAGTCGCTCATGGTGGCGCAGGCCGTCGGCATCCCTGACGCGCCCGTCCCCGACGGCATCCGGCTGATCCCGGTGACCGGCCAGGACGGCGTGGAGCTGGTGGCCGACGTGCACGAGGCGGCGTTCGGCGCGGCTCGCGTGCACATCAGGGAACGGCTGCACGCCCAGCTCGCCGCCGGGACCGTCGTCGCGGTCGTCGCCATGGCCGGCGACGTGCCCGTCAGCGCCGCGCGCATGGATCTGCACCCCGGCACCCGGTTCGCGAGCCTGTGGGGCGGCGGCACCGTGCCCGAGTGGCGCAGGCGCGGCGTCTACCGGGCGCTGGTCGCCTACCGGGCGCGGGAGGCGGTGGCGCGCGGCTTCGAGTATCTGCAGGTGGACGCCACCGACCAGAGCCATCCCATCCTGCTGCGGCTGGGCTTCGCCGAGCTCACCACGACGACGCCGTACGTCCATCCTTGAGTACCCTTGACCTGCCCGTCCTTTTCCTTCCAGGAGTGCGTCACGAACCCGCGAGAGCTCGGCCTGCTGGCCGACTGTGAGAGCTGCTTCGGGCTGTGCTGCGTGGCGCTGCCGTTCTCGGCCTCGGCCGACTTCGCCGTCGACAAGGCCGGCGGACAGCCCTGCCACAACCTGAGCGACGACTTCCGCTGCTCGATCCACACGCGGCTGCGGGAGCGCGGGTTCCCCGGGTGCACGGTGTTCGACTGCTTCGGGGCGGGGCAGAAGGTCTCGCAGGTCACGTACGAGGGGCGGAGCTGGCGCGAGGAGCCGGGGACGGCCCGGCAGATGTACGCGGTGTTCCCCGTCATGCGGCAGCTCCACGAGCTGCTGTGGTACCTGGCCGAGGCGCTGACCCTGGAGGCGGCGCGGCCGGTGCACGACGCGTTGCGGTCGGCCCTGGCGGAGACCGAGGGGCTCACCAGGGAGAGCGCCGACGTGCTGGAGAAGCTGGACGTGGCGGCGCATCGGGGCGCGGTCAACGGGCTGCTGCTGCGGGCCAGTGAGCTGGCGCGGGCCGGGTTGAAGGGGAAGGAACGCCGGGGGGCCGATCTGATCGGGGCGCGGTTGAGGGGGGCCGGGCTCCGGGGGGCGAACCTTCGGGGGGCCTACCTGATCGGGGCTGATCTGCGGGGGGCCGATCTGCGGCAGGCGGATCTCATCGGGGCCGACCTGCGGGGTGCCGACCTGTCGGGCGCTGATCTCACGGGGTGCGTTTTTCTGACTCAGGCGCAGGTCAACGCCGCCAAGGGCGATACGGCCACGCGGCTGCCCGCGTCGCTGGCGCGGCCCGCGCACTGGACGGAGGGCGGCGCGGCCGAGCGCGCGGGAGGCGGCCGGGGGCGTCGCTCAGCCGACGGCGGTGGCGGCGAGCGCGCCGCAGGTGGCCGGGGCCGCCGTCCGCGTCGCCGCTGACGCCGCACCGCCCCGCGCGCGTCAGGGCGCGCCCGTCGTGTCCCCCAGTGATTCGAGCAGGTCGCGCAGCGTCCCCGCGAGGGCGTCGCGCTGCTCGGCCGTGAGCGCGGCGAGCACCCGGTGCTCCGTCGCGACATGATCCGGCAGCACCCGCTCGATCAGCGCGAACCCCTCCTCCGTCAGCGTCACGTGCACGACGCGCCCGTCCGACTCGCTGGGCGTGCGCGTCACCAGCCCGCGCGCCTCCATCCGGTCGAGCCGCTGCGTGACGGCCCCCGAGGTGATCATGGACGCGCGCATCAGCTCGGCCGGGGTCAGCCGGTGCGGCGGGTCGCTGCGCCGCAGCGTGGCCAGAACGTCGAACGAGGCCGAGTCCAGCTCGTGAGCCGCGAACGTCCGGCGCAACTCGGCGTCGATCAGCCGGTGCAGCCGCGCCAGCCGCCCGACCACCCCCATCGGGGTGACGTCCAGGTCGGGACGCTGGTCGTGCCACTGCTTCAGGACGAGTTCGACATGATCGGCCACCGCCTCAGCCTACCGATGTCTTAGCGGTGAGGTAAATGTAGTGACAGATATCTTAGCGTTGAGGTACTTTGTCTTAGTGCTAAGAAATCACCGTGGCGTCATCCTCCTGACCGCGTTGACCCCCGCCATCTGGGGCACCACCTACCTCGTCACCACCGAGCTGCTTCCGCCCGGCCGCCCCCTCCTCGCCGCGGTGATCAGGGCGCTGCCCGCCGGGTTGCTCCTCGTCGCCATCACCCGCCGCCTGCCTCAGGGGATCTGGTGGTGGCGGGCGCTGATGCTGGGCGCGCTGAACATCGGGGTGTTCTTCGCGTTGCTGTTCGTGGGGGCCTACCGGCTGCCCGGAGGGGTGGCGGCGACCGTCGGCGCCGTCCAGCCGCTGCTGGTCGCCCTGTTGTCGGCCGGGCTGCTCGGCGAGCGGCTCACGGTGCGCACCCTGCTGGCCGCCGCGGCGGGTGTGGCCGGGGTCAGCCTGCTCGTGCTGCGCGCCGACGCGCGGCTGGACGCGCTGGGCGTGGCCGCCGCGCTCGGCGGGGCCGCCGTGATGGCGGTGGGGGTGGTGCTGAGCAAGCGGTGGCAGTCGCCCGCGCCGTTGCTGGCCACCACCGGATGGCAGCTCGTCGCGGGCGGGCTGCTGCTGGTGCCCGTCGCGCTCGTCGTCGAGGGCGCGCCGCCGGCCGGGCTGAGCGGCGCGAACGTCGCCGGGTACGCCTATCTCTCGCTCGTCGGGGCGGCGCTCGCCTACGCCCTGTGGTTCAGGGGGCTGCGGGTGCTGCCGGCGACCAAGGTCACGTTCCTCGGGCTGCTCAGCCCCGTCGTGGCCACCATGCTGGGGTGGGTCGTGCTCGGCCAGGAGCTCACGGTGGCCCAGGGGTTCGGCGCGGTGATCGTACTGGGTGCGCTGGTCGTCGCGCAGGTGCAACCCTCCCGGCGGCGGGAGGCCGCGCGGGTGCGGCCTCCCCGGCGGTGGTCCGCCGCGCGGGTGCGGCCCTCCGGTGAGGGTCAGTGGCCGCGACGCCGCTGCACGTACAGGCGGTTGCCCTCGGGGCCCGTCCACTCCATCCGCACCACGCCCGCCACCGCGGCGTCGGCGACGCGCGACGGGTCGGCCCAGTAGCCGAACGCCGGGTTGCGGAAGAACGTCGCCCAGACGTGACCGCTGTGATCGGTGAAGAAGTTGTTGTGACCGGCCCCGACCCCCGCCGTCCACCGCTTGGAGTACGGGCCCTCGAAGGTGTCCGACACGGCCACGACCGCGTCGTACTGGTACTGCACCCGCCCGGGGGCCGCCGTGTCGTAGGCGTAGCGGGTGCTGCCGTCGGCGTTGGCCGACGACCGATCCCAGGCGGCGTGCAGCAGGTAGTACTTGCCGCCGTGCTTGAAGACGTAGGCGCCTTCGAGGTACGGCTCGGGCGTGTAGGCCGTCTGCTGGAACTTCGGCAGGTTCGTGACCGGGACGATGTCCTCCATGTCGTCACGGAACTTGGCGTACAGGTGGTTGTGCAGCACCAGCCACGCGTCGTCGCCCTCGGTGTAGAGGCTGCCGTCGATGTGGTGGTAGGCGCCCGGCTTGATCCAGTTGGGCCCGCCGATGAACGAGTCGCCGAACGGCTTGTCGAGGTTGCCCTCGACCAGCCGGTACGGCCCCTCGACCCCGCCATCGCTGACCAGCATGAACGAGCCGACCTTCTGGGAGTGGTCGCCCATGCACGCCACGATGTACCACTTGCCGCGGAAGTAGTGCACCTCCGGCGCCCACGCGTTGCCGCGCTTGCCGAACTGGCCCTCGTCGGTCCAGTACTCCTGCCACGGCGCGACGACCGTCCGTCCCGGCTGGTTCTCGCCGGCGAACTCGGGTGACCACACCTTGCCCTTCTCGGCGTCCGGCCGGATGCGGGTGGTGTCCGCCAGCCGCCACGGCCCGCGCAGCGACCGGGCCGTCCACACGAAGATGCCGTCGTTCCACGGTCCGGCGGCGGCGAGCCCGGGCACGCGGGTGGTGCCGGTGGCGACGTAGAGCGGGCGCCCGCCGACGCGGAAGCAGTTGACGTAGGTGTCGCGAATCCAGACCCGGCCGAGCTCCTGGTCGCGGGGCCGCAGTTCGAGGGGGAGGATGAAGGAGTTGTCCGCACGCGGCCACAGGTCCTCCCGGGTGTCGGCGAGGCCGTAGGGCTCGAGTTCCGGCCAGTTCTCCGGGTGACGCCGCAGCGACGTGCCGCCCGTGGACGCCTGGGCGGCGGTCGCGGGCAGCGCCGCCGCTCCCAGCAGGCCCGCCACGCCGGTCAGCAGCGATCGCCGATCGACGTTCAACCCGTTGTCGGAACCAGTCATCAGTTGTGTCCTTCCACGTGGGACGGGTGCGGGGGCCGCCGTTGCGGAGAGTCTGCCCAAGTCGCATTAATTTCGTCAATAACCCGGAAGAAATCTCCCATGGCCCTTCCGTTCAGGGCTTTCACGGCAAAAGCGCTGGTCAAGCGATCGTTCGGAAGATCTCTCGTAACGTTCGCGTAACGGACTTGTCGGACGGGGGTGCCGCGCGGTTAGGTGGCGTCCGTGATCAGAGCGGAGAGCGCATGTGGGTGGTGCTGCCCGGGGTGACGATCTCCAACGGGTTCGGCTTCAGCCCGGACGGGCGGCTGGCGTACTACGCCGGGGCGGGGCCGTGCACCGGTACGACCCGGGCGGGCGGCTCGACGCCGTCGTCCGGCTGCCGGTGCGCAAGGTGACGGCGGTGACGTTCGGCGGTGAGGGGCTCGACCGGCTGTTCATCACCACGTCGGCGCTGGACGTGGACCGGGAGGAGCAGCCGGAGGCGGGTGCGCTCTTCTGCGCCGACCCGGGCGTCCGGGGCTTGCCGGTGCTGCCCACCACCCTGTGAGCGGGGTTGGCGGGGGGCGACGTCCAGCGTTCGCGGCGGACGGGAAGGGCCGTCCGCGGCGTCACCCGGCTCCCCTGCAACACCACGGCTGCAACACCACGGCCTGCCTCGCGGGCGGCCGACGGGCGGGACACCGGCGTGAACGTCGCCCATAGCTTGGACCGCTCGTCCATGCCCCCCGGTTCCATCCGGAGCGCAACCCGTCGCAGTGTTCGTGCCCGCCCAGGTCAGCGGCGTTCGGCTGCCGCGTGCCCGGCGCCGTAGCCGTCCGCGCGCACCACGATCCGCCCCGACTCCACGCGCAACGCGACCTCCGTGGCGTCGCCCGGCTCGGCCACTCCGGCCGCCGCCGCCAGCGCGCCGCTCTCGTCGTGGACCACCCGCAGCCGCGGCCAGGCGGGCCGCGGGAACGCCTGCCGCAGGCACGTGCTCACCTCGGCGAGCACCAGCCGGGCCAGCGGCAGCAGCTCCTTGGGCGCGCCCGTCACCACGACGGCGGTGACCTCGGCCTCGGCGGGCGCCGCGCGCGCCACGTCCTCGACGGCCGAGAGCCGGTTCAGCCCGAGCACCGCCACCACGCCGTCACGCTCCAGCCGCGCGGGCGCGCCCGCGACCGCGTCGAGGGCGCCCGGCGGCGGCTTCCAGGGCTCGTCGGTCTCCCGGACGCGGGGGAGCAGCGGCGCCGGCGCCCACCGGTCACCCAGGTCGAGGTCCGCGAGCTGCTCGCACACCCTGATCACGTTGAACGGGTCGACGAACCCCGGCGCGGCGGCCGTGAGCTGCGTGGCCCCCTGCAACACCGTCAGCACGGACTCGGCCAGCCGCACCAGCCGCCCGTCCGGCTCGCGCGGCGGGCGCAGCCGCTCCATCGCCAGCCCGAGCAGGACCGCGTTGAGCTGCATGAGCTGCGCGTACGGCCGCCGGGTGACCTCGTCGGCGAGGATCTCGGGGATCAGGTGCATGCTCAGCCTGCTCGGCTCGTGCTCGCCCTCGGTGGCCAGCGGCAGCCGGGTCACCCAGACGCGCGCCAGCTCGCCGAGAGCCTCCCGCACGGTCAGCGCGGGCTCCTCCGGGGTGGTCACCGGGGCGCGTTCGGCCAGGTCGGCCAGCACGGCGAAGTAGAGCGCCCGCTTGCCGGGGAAGTTGGAGTAGACCGCGCCGCGCGTGAGCTCGGCCCGGTCGGCGATGTCGTCGATCTTCGCTTCCCTGAATCCGCGCTCGGCGAACTCCGCCCTGGCAGCGGCCAGCACTTTCCCCCGATTGCGCTCCTGCGTCTCCGCTCGGGTGAGCCGGGCCAACCGTCCTCCTCGTTGCCGGGTGCTCCGCAGCCAAGATACCGTGAACATCCAGATGATGGGATCATTCGAAACGAGGCCAGCCATGGATGTGCCGGAGATCGACCTGACCGACCCGGCGGTGCTGCACGACCCGTACACGGCGTACGCGCAGGTCAGGGAGCAGTCCGCGGTGGCGCGGCTGCTGGTGCCCGGGTTCGGCCCGTTCTGGGCGGTGACGCGGCACGAGGAGGCCAGGGCGATGCTGGCCGACCCGCGCATGCGGATCGAGCAGTCCAGCTTCATGCGGCCCGACGTGCCGGAGCACTGCCGGCCGTACCTGCGTACGATGTCCGAGACGAACGGCGCCGAGCATGCGCGGCTGCGCAGGCTGGTCGCGCCCGCGTTCACGCCGCGCAGGGCCGCCGAGTTCGCCGGGCGCGTCGAGCGGATCGTCGAAGGGCTGCTCGGCGAGCTGCCGGAGCGGGAGCCGGTGGACCTGCTCGACCGGTTCGCCAAGCCGCTGCCGATCGACGTGATCTGCGAGCTGGCCGGCATCCCGCCCGCCGACCGCCCGCGCTGGCGCGAGTACGGCGCCGCCATCGCCGCCGGGCACGGCGAGAAGTTCGCGCGGGCCATCCCCGCGATCATCGGCGACGCCCGGGCCGCGATCGCGGCAGTCAAGGACGAGCCGGGCGACGGGCTGGTGTCCGACCTGGCCCGCGTGGTGGAGGAGGACGGCGACCGGCTCTCTGACGACGAGCTGATCACCATGGTGTGGCTGCTCGTCCTGGCAGGCCAGACCCCCGCCAACCTCATCGCGAACGCCGTCGCCACCCTGCTCGCCCACCCTGACCAGCTCGCCGCGCTGCGCGCGGACCCCGCGCTCATGCCGCGCGCCGTGGACGAGCTGGCCCGCTGGAGCCCGCCCCAGCCGATGACCGTGCCGCGCTTCGCCACCGAGGACGTCGAGATCGGCGGCGTGCCCATCCCTGAGGGGCAGCCGGTCACCGTGTCCGTCGCCTCGGCCAACCGGGACCCGCGCGTGTTCGACGACCCCGACAGGCTCGACCTCACCCGCGAGCCGGGGCCGCACCTCGGGTTCGGTCACGGGCCGCACTTCTGCGTCGGCGCGTCGCTGGCCCGCGTGCAGACCGGCGTCGCGCTCGGGACGCTGCTGCGCCGCTTCCCCGGCCTGGCGCTCGCGGGGGAGGCGGCGTACCTGCCCGACCCGGGGACGCGGCGGCTGGCGTCCCTGCCCGTGACCCTGCGCCCGGCGGGCTGAGGCGGCGCGATGGCACGCACCGGCAAGGGCGGCGGCCTGCCGCACTGCTCGTTCTGCGGCAGGAGCCAGAGCGAGGTGCGCAGGCTCATCGCCGGCCCGCACACCGTCTGCATCTGCGACGAGTGCGTGGGGCGGTGCACCGAGCTGATGGCCGGGGAACGCGCGGCGGCGCAGGCACCGGAGCTGCCCAGGCCGCGCGAGACCCACGACTTCCTCGACCAGTACGTGATCGGCCAGGACCAGGCCAAACGCGCCCTGGCGGTGGCCGTCTACAACCACTACAAGCGCGTCCGCGCGCCGGAGGCCGAGCTGGGCAAGTCCAACATCCTGCTCCTCGGCCCCACGGGCAGCGGCAAGACCCACCTGGTGCGGACGCTCGCCCGGCTGCTCGACGTGCCGTTCGCCGTCGCCGACGCCACCGCGCTCACCGAGGCCGGGTACGTCGGCGAGGACGTCGAGGCCATGCTGCTCGCCCTCGTCCAGGCCGCCGGCCACGACCTGGCCAGGGCCGGCACCGGCATCGTCTACATCGACGAGATCGACAAGCTCGCCCGTAAGAGTGAGAACCCGTCGATCACCCGCGACGTGTCGGGGGAGGGCGTGCAGCAGGCGCTGCTGAAGATCCTGGAGGGGACGGTGGCCGGCGTGCCGCCGCAGGGTGGCAGGAAGCACCCCCACCAGGACCTCATCCAGCTCGACACGACGAACGTGCTGTTCATCGCGGGCGGCGCGTTCGACGGGCTGGAGCGGATCGTCGAACGGCGCGTCGCCCGCGGCGGCGCGGGCTTCGGCGCCGCCCCGCGCCCGCGGGCCGATGAGGAGGTGCTCTCCCAGGTGATGCCGCAGGACCTCGTCCGGTACGGGTTCATCCCGGAGTTCGTCGGCCGGATGCCCGTGGTGGCGACGCTGCGCCCGCCGGACCGGGAGGCGCTGATGCGCATTCTGACCGAGCCGCGCGACGCGCTGATCAAGCAGTACCGGCGGCTGCTGGAGCTGGACGGGGTGGAGCTGGAGTTCGAGCCGGACGCCGTGGCCGCCGTCGCCGAGCAGGCGCTGCTGCGCCGCACCGGGGCCAGGGCGGTGCGCGCGATCATGGAGGAGGTGCTGCTGGACGTCATGTACGAGATTCCCGCGGGGCGCGTCGTGATCACCAGGCAGACGGTGCTGGACAAGGTCAACCCGACCCTGGTGCCCCGCGACCGGCACGACCGGCACCGCCGCGAGAGATCCGCGTGAAGGGGAAGGCGTCGCGCAGCCGGCCGGCGCGGCACCGGCCGGCTGCGCAAACGCCGGCCACCCGGACGAAGTCGCACCCGTCCGGGTGGCCGGAGCCCCAAGGCCGGGGCGGCCCGGTGGCCCCGGTGCGCCCTGAGGCTTCGAAGGGCGGGAGGCTCGGGTGGCGTGAGCCTCGTCCGCCCAGGTGGATGGGGCGGGGGTCTAGCCGGCCAGCCTCTCCAGCGGGCGGCTCGCGCCGCCCTGCCCGCCGTCGCCCCACGTCCCCGCCCCGAGCCTGTCGTCCCCCGCATCGCACGGCACGTCGTCGTCCGTGGCCCGGCGCACGACGTCCACCGTGACGAAGTGGGCCCTGCGCGGGTGCCGCCGCACCCGGACCGAAGCCGCGCAGCAGGCCGCCGCTATTTCCGCGCCGAACGCCTCGAAGTCGTCGGCGCAAATCCCGGCCCGGAGCAGAATGAACGCCCTTTCCCCGAAGTCCGCCGGCGTTATCCAGAGGATCAGTGGAATTCTGCCTTTGCGGGTGTGCATGGACGTCTGCGCGCACACCCGCTGGATCCGGTGCCGCGAGAACAGGCACCAGAAGTGCCGCCGCACCCATTTCCGCCCGACCGGCACCGCGGCGGGCACGCAGACGGTGCCCGCCAGCGCGACCGTCGCCCACCACATCCCCTGTCCCACGGCGGACACGAACGCGAGCACCGCCCCGGCCGCGAGGGTGAGCAGCACGATCTCCGTGCGCCACCGCCACAGCCGCGTGACCAGGCCCGGCCCCTGCCACATGATCAGGGGCTCGACCGGCGCGTACGGGTTGTGCCGCGGATTACGCGGGAACATGTCGATCATCTCCTACGGCCGACGGCTCCCCGGCGGCGCGCAGCTCGCGCAGGCGGGCCGCCTTGAGCGCGTCGAAGCGCGGGTCGCGATAGCGCCGGGAGCCGAACCCCGTCCTGGTGACCGTCCACCCGTACCGGCGGGCCCGCTCGTCCTGGTCCGCGTACAACGCCCGGTCGGCGCGCGCCAGCAGTTCGCTGACGTAGGACCTGAATCGCGATACTCGCTGAAGCATTTCGGTCACCGCCCCCCTCCGTCTTTGTCGTTGTGAAACCCCTCATATCCGTTCGCAGGTCGTCTGCCGATAGGGCCAGTTTGGCCCGCGCCCGCTAATTCAGCGATAAAGCTGGCTTCCGAGTCGGTGGTTCGGTTTTCCGCACCCGTTGAGTGTGCGGGGGGCGGCGGACTAACGTTTGCCACGTGACGTCCTTCCGCGTGGTGATCGCCGAGGACCACCTGCTGGTGCGGGCCGGTATCGAGGCTCTCATCGCGACCGAGTCCGGGGCCGAGGTCGTCGGCGTCTGCTCGGGCTACGAGGCGCTGATGGAGTGCGTCGGCCAGGAGAAACCGGACGTCGTCGTCACCGACATCCGCATGCCGCCGACGATGAGCGACGAGGGCATCAGGGCGGCCACGGCGCTGCGGGCCAGCCATCCGGACGTGGCCGTGCTGGTGCTGTCGCAGTTCCTCGATCCGACGTACCTGCTGGCCCTGATCGAGCAGGGCAGCAGCAGGCGCGGCTACCTGCTCAAGGAGCGCATCGCCGCGCCCGGCGAGCTGATCTCGGCGGTGCGCACGGTCGCCTTCGGCGGCTCGTTCATCGATCCGGTGGTGGTCGAGTCGCTGGTGTCGGCCAAGGCGCGCAACGACGCCGGCCTGCTGGGGCACCTGACGCCGCGCGAGCGCGAGACCCTGGCCGAGGTCGCCGCCGGACGGTCGAACCTGGCCATCGCGACCGCGTTCAACGTCTCCGAGCGCGCGGTCGAGAAGTACATCAACTCCATCTTCGTCAAGCTCGGCCTGCGCGGCGACCGCGACACCAACCGGCGGGTCAAGGCGGTGCTGATGTTCCTCGACTCGGGTTCCGCGTCCGAGTGAGGACGGAAACGGGCCCGATAGTGATGGTGGCACCACCGACACGACGGCGCTTGAATGCGACGATCAGCTTGTGAACCAACAGCTCGTGCGCGTTCTGGTGGTGGACGACCTGCCGTCGTTCCGCCGGGCCGTGGCCGGCGTGATCGCGGTGGTGGACGGGTTCGTGCTGGCGGGGGAGGCCACCAGCGGCGAGGAGGCGCTCGACTTCCTGGAGGCCCACCCGGTCGGGATGGTGCTGATGGACGTGAACATGCCCGGCATGGGCGGGCTGGAGGCCGCCCGGCGCATCAGGTGCGGGCATCCGGACGTCACGGTGGTGCTGCTGTCGGTCAACAACACAGAGGAGCTGCCTCGTGACGCGATGGTGATGGGGGCCCATTATCGGCACAAGGACCGCTTCGGCCCCGACGAACTGGAGGCGTTGTGGAGCGACGGGGGGCGCGCAGAGTCTTAACCGGCCTGCGGGGGCACGAGATCATCGAGATCGGGGCGCCGGAGTGGGAGCGGCTGCGCACCTACATCCAGGCCGACCTGATCGGCGTCGTGGTGGCCGCCGTGTGGATCGCGGCGCTGTGGGTGGGGGTACGGCGTGAGGGCTGGCTGCTGGTCATCGTCGCGCTGCTGCTCACCATGGCGGCGTTCCTGCTGCGGGCCATCCACCTGATCCACAGCTACCGGCGGTTCGCCGCGGTCGTGGTCTTCGCGCTGTCCAACTGGATCGTGGCGGTGGCCGTCACGTCGGTGGTGCCGTTCGCGCTGGCCACGCTGACGCTGGCGGTGCTGCTGCCGGTGCTGGTCGCCGTGCAGCACATGAACCACGAGCGGCTGTCGGCCATGCTCGGCGCGACGATGCTGGTCGGCACGGTGCTGGTGGTCGTCGGCAGCCTGACTCCGGGGGTCGGGCTGGAGCGGCTGGTGCCGAAGTCGGTCGCCGACGCGCTGGCGATCGTGTTCATCCCGTTCATCACGATCCTGGTGTCGCTGGCCGCGTGGCAGAACCACGGCATGCTGGTCGCCAGGGCCGAGGCGCTGCGCGAGTCGCGCGCCCGGCTGGTCGCGGCGGCCGACCGCGAGCGCTGCCGGATCGAGCGCAACCTGCACGAGGGCGCCCAGCAGCGCCTGGCCGCCGCCGCCGAACAGGCGCGGCAGGCCCGCTGCCTGCTCGACGACGACCCCGGGCGGGCGGGCCCGCTGCTGTCCCGCCTGTCGGACGACCTCCAGGAGGCCAGCGCGGAGCTGCGCGGCCTGGCGCACGGCATCTACCCGCCTCAGCTCGGCCAGTACGGCCTGGAGACGGCGCTGCGCGCGGCCGCCCAGCACGCCCCGATCCCCACCCAGGTGCACGCGACCGGCGTCGGCCGCTACCCGCCCGAGATCGAGATCAACATCTACTTCTGCCTGCTGGAGGCGCTGCGCAACGCGATCAAGCACGCGGGGGAGCAGGCCACGGCCGTCATCACCCTCCAGGACCGCAACGGCCTGTCCTTCGACTTCCGCGACACCGGCGTGGGCTGCCACCCCGACGTCGTCCACCACGGCACCGGCATGATCAACATGAACGACCGGCTGGGCGCCATCGGCGGCACCCTCACCATCGACACCCGGCCGGGCGGCGGCCTGCGCCTGCACGGGCACCTGCCGCGCTCCGCGCTGGAGAGCGCCGGCGTGGAGCGTTCCCGCCAGGAGCGGGGCGGCGCCCTGCGCGACGCGCTGCACGCCGTCTGGCACCTCATCGCCCGGCTCTACACCAGCCTGCAACGCAGCACCCACCCGCACCCCCACCAGTACATCGTCACCGGCCTGTGGGCGATCATGGGCGTGGCACTCGGCGCGGGCGCGGTCGCCACCGCCGCCTTCACCGGCGTGCACAAGCTCTGGCTGCTCGCCCTGGCCGGCGGCTGCGTCACGGTGATCCTGCTGGTCATGGCGGCGCTGCGGGTCGTCAAGCGGCACCGCATCGACCACGCCATCGGCCTGTCGGCGGGCATCACCTGGGGTTACGCGCTGACGCTGACCGCGCTGATCCCGGCCGCCCTGCCGTACGCGACGCTGGTGTGCGTGTCGCCGGTGCTGCTGTCGGTGGCGTTCCTGCCGCGGCGGCGCTTCAAGGTCGTCATGGGTGGTACGGTGGCCGCCGCCGTCGCCGTCACCCTCGCCGGGCGGCTGGCCTCCGGCGCCGGGTTCGAGAACGCCCCCAGATGGCTGGTCGCCACCGTCGTCATCGCCCTGGTGGTGCTGGGCCTGACCAGGGCCTCGTACCTGGCCTGGCACAACCACGTGCTGCTGGTGGCCAGGGCGGAGGCGCTGCAGGAATCGCGCGCCCGCCTGGTCGCGGCGGCCGACAGGGAGCGCCGCCAGATCGAACGGAACCTGCACGACGGCGCCCAGCAGCGGCTCGTCGCGGCGGCCGTGCAGTCGAGGGTGGCCCAGCGGCTGATGGAGACCGATCCGGCGCAGGCGGTTCCCGTGCTCGGGCAGCTCTCCCGCGACCTGAGCGAGGCGCAGGCCGAGCTGCGGGATCTGGCGCACGGCATCTATCCGCCGCAGCTCGCCGAGTCGGGGCTGGAGGTGGCGCTGCGGACGGCGGCCCAGCATGCGCCGATCCCCACCGAGGTGCGGGCCACCGGGGTCGGCCGCTACCCGCCCGAGATCGAGATCAACATCTACTTCTGCCTGCTGGAGGCTCTGCAGAACGCCAGCAAGCACGCGGGGGAGCGGGCCGCCGTCACCATCGACCTGCGGGAGCGGGACGGGCTCTGCTTCGACTTCGCCGACACCGGGATCGGGTGCCATCCGGCGCTGATCCGGACCGGGCACGGGATCACCAACATGTACGACCGGCTGGGGGCCATCGGCGGCAGCCTGACCATCGAGACCAGCCCGGGGGCCGGGCTGCGGCTGAACGGGCACATCCCGGCGTCGGCCTATCGCGACGCGGGGTGAACGCGCGGCGGGCGCCCACCCCCGGGGGCCGGGGATGAGCGCCCGCGCAATGATTTCCGCCGCCAGAGCCGCACAGCCGCCGAAGAGCCGCACGGCCGCCAGGGCCGCAGGGCCGGTCGGGATCGCGGGGCCGGTCGGGATCGCGGGGCCGGTCGGGATCGCGGGGCCGGTCGGGATCGCAGGGCCGGTCGGGATCGCGGGGCCGGTCGGGATCGCGGGGCCGGTCGGGATCGCAGGGCCCGTCCGGACCGCGCGGCCGTCAGGGGTGCGCGGTCCGGCGGCGGGTGTCAGGGCTGGACGGCGGGCAGGCGGCCGAGACCGACCTGGTCGGCCTCGTCGCGCCCGCTCCGGTCGTCCAGACTGACGACGAGCCAGCCCTTCGCCGGCGTGGCCGCGAGCCGCGCCGGGTCGACGGTGAGCGGGACGGCGGCCGAGGCGCCGGGAGCGAGCGGCACGTACGCGCCCGTCGAGACCGCCGGGGCGAAGGCGTCGAACACCGCCGCCTCGGTCTCGTCCACGAGCCCGTCCGGCACCTGCGAGAAGCCGGCCACCGAGTAGGTGAACCGAGAGGTCCCCTCGGCCAGCCCAACTTCGGAGGCGAGGACCGGCATGAGCAGCGTGCCGCCGTTCATCGGGGCGGTGGCGATCCAGGCGTCCACCAGCGTCCCGTCGGCCTTGAAGACGAACGTGGCGAACCGCCCGTCGAGGTCGCCCGTGGTGACCAGCCCGTAGTCCGCGCCGACCAGGTAGTGGTCGGGCGTCCCGTCGCCGGTGGAGTCGATGGCGACGTCGAACTCGCCGGTCGCCGCGTTGGACCAGCGCCCTGAGGTGTTGACCGCGAAGACCAGCGCCCGGTCGGTGTCGGCGCCGCCGAGAGCCGGGCCGGGCAGCGTCTGGACGCCCGCCGCGCGGACGTCCATCGAGTCCTCGGCGCCCTTCACGTCGTCGGCGTCCGTGACGCCCCAGGCGTAGACGTCGGCGGCGCCGGCGTGCGCGCCGGTGTTGCGCACCTGGACGGAGGTCGCGAGCCCGCCGTCGGCCGGGGTGTACCTGCCAGGCCTGCCGGAGCGTACCTCGGACTGGGCGTCGGGCACGAGCAGGAACGCGGCCCGCAGCGGGCTGACGCCTTCGGCGGCGGCGCGGGGCGTGGCGGTGACCGCGCCCTGGATGTGCACGACCGTGCCGAAGTTGGACGTCTCCGCGGCGGGCAGCGCGGCGACCGCCTGCGCGCTGAGCGACAGCGTGACGTGCACGTCGCGGCTGCTGTCGCGGCCCACGGTCACGGTCCTGGGGGAGACGGTGACCTGCGCGCCGTAGGCCTCGCCGGTGAAGGCGGCGGCCAGGTCGTAGGTGACGGCGCGCTCGCCGGTGTTGCGGATGGTGAAGCTCTCGCTCTGCCGGTAGGCGCCGGTCAGCGACTTCAGGCCGAACGACAGGTTGGCCGAGCCGCCCCTGCCCTCGGCGATCACGGACGCGCCGACCGCCTGCCGGGCGGCGACGACGCCGGAGCCGGCGACCCTGGCGGTGTAGCCGGTGATTTTGGTCGTGGCGTCGGCGGTGCTCAGGATCGCGGCCTTGATCCGGTCGGGCCGCCAGCGCGGGTGCGCCTGCTTGACCAGCGCGGCCACGCCGGCGACCATCGGCGAGGCCATCGAGGTGCCGGAGATCGTCGCGGCGCCGGAGCCGGTGCCCACGCCGGTGGAGACCACGGACACGCCGGGCGCGGTCACGTCGGGCCGCAGCGCGCTGCTGACGTTGGCGGGGCCGCCGGAGGAGAACGAGGCGAGCCGCGAGTAGCCCGGGCTGGGCACGGTGAGCGCGGTCAGCGTGGTGCTCTTGCCGTCCAGCGTCGCGGCGGCGGCGCCGTCGGTGCTCCTGATGCCGAGGAACGGGATGGTGACCGTGTACTGCTCGCCGGTGTCGGGGTCGGAGGTGATCGGCCCTTCGAGCGCGGGGAAGGCGGCGTCGGTGTTGACCATGGCCACCGCGGCGGCGCCGGCCTTCTGGCCGAGTATCGCCCGCTTGACCCGGGCGCAGGTGCCGCGCAGGGTGATCACCAGCTTGCCCGACACGCCGCCGGGGTAGGCCGCGTAGTCGGCGGGGTCGCAGCCGAGCGACAGCGGCCCGGACGGGTAGCTGGTCCGCAGCACCGCGATGGGCAGGCTGCCGGAGGGCAGGGGCGCCTCGTTGGAGTTCTGCGCGACGATCTCGGTGCCGTCGGCGGAGATCTTCGCGGCGGGGAGCTCCGCGCGGGCGGCGTCGAGGGCGGCGACCGAGATGGCCGACGGGGCGATCGCGGGCGCGCCCACCAGGTAGGCGTTCTGCCCGGAGTTGCCCGCCGAGGCGACCACGGTCACGCCGGCCCGGGTGAGCGTGCGCACGGCCTGCGCGGACGGCTCGTCCTCGCGGCCGTAGGGGGAGCCGAGCGACATGTTGACGACGTCGGCGCCGTCCTTCAGCGCCCGCTCCATGGCCGAGACGATGACGTCCTCGCTGGCCGAGCCGGCGCAGCCGAACACGCGGTAGGCCATCAGCGAGGCCGCCGGCGCCACACCGGGGCCGACCTTGAAGGCCCGCGTGTGCGTGGTGGCGTCGTACGGGCCGGGGTAGGTCTTGCCGTCGGCGCTCACCCCGGAGCCGGCCGAGCTGCCCGCCACGTGGGAGCCGTGGCCGTCGCAGTCGAGCGGGTCAGGGTCGGGCCGCGGCACCGAGGCGGGGTCGCCGGCGTCGTAGGCGTCGCCCACGAGGTCGTAACCGGCGATCACCTTCGCGGTCGGGAAGGTGCCGGGCTCGATCACGGTGCCGTCGTTGCCCGCGAAGGCGGCCGGGTCGCCGGAGCCGCCGAAGTTGGCGTGCGTGTAGTCGATGCCGGTGTCGATGACCGCGACCTTGACGCCGGCGCCGGTCCTGCCCAGGTCCTGCCAGGCCTGCGGGGCGCCGATGTAGGGGATTCCGGCGGTGTTGTCCGCCTTGAACGTGCGTACCGGGTGCACCGACACGACGCCGGGGGCCTGCTGGATCGCCGGCAGGCTGCGGCGCGGGACGGAGGCGGCGATGCCGTTGAAGGTGTCGGTGTAGGAGGACAGGACCGTGCCGCCCTCCGCCTTGACCTTCTCCTCGACGTCGCGGTGCTTGTCGCGGAGCCCGGCGCGCAGGGCCGGCCGGTCGACCGTCCTGCCCGCGTCGGCGGCCTCGGCCGCCGCCTCGCCGACCGGGTCGCCGTCCACTTGGATGAGCACCTTGAGCTGCCGGGCGGGGTCGAGCGCGGCCGGCTTGAACCCGGCGTAGCCGAACGCGCCGTCGATGCGCTGGAAGCGGTCAGGGCGGGCGGGTTCGGCGTTCGCCGTCGCCGGCAAAACGGTTAACGGGAGCGCCAGGCTCGCGGACGCGAGCACTGCGAGGAGCAGACTCCTCTTCACTGATCACCTCGGATGAGACGGGAGACAGAGCTGATCAAAGAGTGAACCCGGCATGGGCGCGGAAGATCGCACTTACGTAACAAATGCAACACAGGTTCTGTCAAGTGACGAGTCCGGACGCACGGGTGGCCGGCGGTCACCCCGTGACTGCTAATACGAATTACTTCAGCTATTACCCCTTGACGTCCCGTTCTGCCCGGTCCCACAATTGCCGAACTAATACGCATTATCGGGGTGAGGGACAGTGAGTGCTTCCGGGCGTCGGCTGACGCAGCAGGACATCGCGCGCATGGCCGGAGTGAGCCAGACGACGGTGTCGCTGGTGCTCAACGGAAGGGCCGACGGCGAGGTGCGGATCTCGCCCGAGACCCGCGAACGCGTGCTCGCGGTGATCAGGGAGACCGGCTACGTGGCCGACCCGGCCGCCCGGCGGCTCGCCGAACGTCGCAACCGCATCTACGGCGTGTTCACCTACGAGGCCGTCTTCCCCGCCGAGAGCGCCGACTTCTACCACCCGTTCCTGGTCGGGATCGAGGAGTGCGCCGAGGAGGCCGGCTGCGACCTGCTGCTGTTCACCAGCGCCAAGGTCGAGCAGGGCGAGCGGCGGCGCATCTTCAGCGCCGAGAGCCGGATCAGGCTGGCCGACGGGTGCGTGCTGCTGGGCCGCACCATCGACAGCGAGGACCTGTCCAGGCTGCTGGCCGAGGGCATCCCGTTCGTCTCGGTCGGCCGCCGCGACGACGCCGGCGGGCCGGTGCCGTACGTCGGCGCGGACTACCCGCCCGCCGTGCGCGCGCTGGCCGGGCGGGCGGCGGCGCTCGGGCACCGCCGGATGGCCTACGTAGGGGCGGGCCGCGGCCCGGAGTCCTACGCCGACCGGCTGCGCGGCTTCACCGAGGGCGTGGCCGCGACCGGCGCGCACGGGCTGCACCTGCCCGCCGCCGACGGGCTGTTCGACAGCGGCGCCAGCGTGGTCTTCGCCGAGGAACTGGCCGACGGCGTGGCCATCGCCGAGGCCGCCCGCGCCCGCGGCCTCGACGTGCCGCGGGACCTGTCCATCGTCGCGCTCGGCGCGCCGACCAGGCCCGTCTCCACCGACCTCGACTTCGCCGGCTTCCGCATCCCCAGACGGGAGATGGGACGCAGGGCCGTCGAGCTGCTCACCCGCGTCCTGGAACGCGGCGGCACCCCGCAGGAACTACTGGCGTGCGAGCTGGTCGAAGGCTCGACGCTGGCACAAGCACACGAGAGGTGACACCCCTTTGATCGAGATATCGGCAGACGCCCTGGTCGTCGGCGGCGGGCTGGGCGGCGTGGCCGCCGCGCTGGCCCTGCTGCGGGCCGGGCGCTCGGTGGTGCTCACCGAGGAGTACGACTGGCTGGGCGGCCAGCTCACCAGCCAGGCCGTGCCGCCGGACGAGCACACCTGGGTGGAGCGGTTCGGCGTCACGGCCGGCTACCGGGCGCTGCGCGACGGCATCCGCCGCTACTACCGCGACCACTACCCGCTCACCGAACGGGCACGGGCGTGGCGGGAGCTGAACCCGGGCGCCGGGCACGTCAGCAAGCTGTGCCACGAGCCCAGGGTCGCGGTCGCGGTCATCGAGGCGATGCTCGCCCCCTACCGGGGGTCGGGCCGGTTGCGGGTGCTGCAGCCGTACCGGCCGGTCGGGGCCGAGGTGGACGGCGACCGCGTCACGGCCGTGCGGCTCGCGCACCGCGACGGGGGCGGCGAGATCACCGCGGTGGCGGCGTACGTGCTGGACGCCACCGAGACCGGCGAGCTGCTGCCGCTGACCGGAGCCGAGTACGTCACCGGCTTCGAGGCGCAGGGCGACACCGGCGAGCCCAGCGCCCCCGCCGAGGCGCAGCCGATGAACATGCAGGCCGTGTCCGTGTGCTTCGCGATCGACCACGTGGACGGCGACCACACCGTGGACAAGCCCGCCACCTACGACTTCTGGCGCGCCTACCAGCCGCCCTTCTGGGGCGACCGGCTGCTGTCGTGGCGCTGCCCGAGCCCGCGGACGCTCGAGATCGTGGAGCGTTCCTTCACCCCGAACCCCGGCGACGACCCCCGCCTGGTGGAGGCCGACCAGCGGGTCAACCCCGGCGACGGCAACCTGTGGACCTTCCGCAGGATCGCCGCCCGCGGCAACTTCCGGCCCGGCGCGTACGAGAGCGACATCACGCTCGTCAACTGGCCGATGATCGACTACCTGGAGGGGCCGGTCATCGACGTGCCGGACGCGGGCCGTCACCTGGCGGCGGCCCGCGAGCTGTCCATGTCGGTGCTGTACTGGCTGCAGACCGAGGCGCCCCGCCACGACGGCGGCACCGGCTACCCGGGCCTGCGGCTGCGCGGCGACGTCACCGGCAGCGCCGACGGGCTCGCCCAGGCCCCCTACATCCGCGAGTCCCGGCGCATCAGGGCCCTGACCACCGTCGTCGAGCAGGACCTGTCCGTGGCGGTGCGCGGCGACAAGGGCGCCGTCTCCTACCCCGACTCGGTGGGCGTCGGCATGTACCGCATCGACCTGCACCCCTCGACCGGCGGCGACAACTACATCGACGTCGCCTGCTCCCCGTTCCAGATCCCCCTGGGCGCGCTGATCCCGCAGCGGATGGGCAACCTGCTGCCCGCCGGCAAGAACATCGGCACCACCCACATCACCAACGGCGCCTACCGCCTGCACCCGGTGGAGTGGAACGTCGGCGAGGCGGCCGGCGCGCTCGCCGCCTTCTGCCTGGACCGCGCCACCACGCCGCACGCCGTCCGCGCGGACGAGCGGCTCCTGGCCGACTACCAGCACCGGCTCGTCCGCGACGGCGTGGAGCTGCGCTGGCCCGACGTCACCGGCTACTGACGCGAGAAGGAGAACCCCCCATGAAAGCACCCCTGGCCGCTCTCGCGCTGGCCGCCCTCCTCACAGCCACCGCGTGCGGCGGCGGCGAGGCGCCGGCCGCGCAGGGCCCGCAGCCGCTGCGCATGTCGATCTGGACCTCCAACGAGGCCCACCTGAAGCTGTTCAAGGACATCGCCGCCGAATACCGCAAGTCACACCCGCAGACCGGCGAGATCACCTTCGACCCCATCCCGTTCGAGAACTACACGACCACCCTCACCACCCAGATCGCCGGCGGCAACGCCCCCGACCTGGCCTGGATCCTGGAGAACTCGGCCCCCGACTTCGTCGGCTCAGGCGCCCTCGTCCCGCTCAGAGGCAGGATCGAGAACGCGGGCGAGCTGGTGCCCGCCGCCACCCGGCTGTGGGAGCGCGACGGCGAGCTGTACGCCTACCCGTTCTCCACCTCGCCCTTCGGCGTCTTCGTCAACACCGACCTGGTCAAGGAGGCGGGCCAGAAGACGCCCCGTGACCTGATCAAGGCCGGGCAGTGGGACTGGGAGCACGCCGGCGAGATCGGCAAGGCCGTCGCGGCGAAGGGCAAGAACGGCCTGACCATCCTCAACTTCGACTACAAGGCCTGGGACAACCTCGCCACCGTCTGGCAGGGCTGGGGCGCCAAGGCGTGGAGCGACGACGGCGGCACCTGCCAGTTCAACGCGCCCGAGATGGTCGAGGCGATGACGTTCCTGCACAAGTCGATCTTCACGGACAAGGCCATGCCGGGGCCCGGCAGCGCCGTCGACTTCTTCTCCGGCGACACCGCGATGGCCGTCGCCCAGATCTCCCGCGCCGCCATGCTGGAGGACGCCACCTTCACGTGGGACCTGGTGCCGCTGCCCGCCGGGCCGAAGGGCGAGTACGCGGTCATCGGCCAGGCGGGCATCGGCGTGCTGAAGAAGTCGCCCAGGGCCGAGCAGGCCGCCGACTTCCTCGCCTACTTCACCAACGCCGCCAACTCCGCCAAGCTCGCCGCGTACTTCCCGCCCGCCCGCTCCTCCCTGCTGACCGCCGCCACGATGGCCAGGACCAGCCCCATGCTGAACGGCGACCAGCTCCAGGAAGTGGTGATCGACGGCATCGAGAAGGGCGTGGTCAAGCCCAGCCACACCGGGCAGGCCGAGCTCGCCCAGACCGCCAGGGCCGCGCTCGACCCGCTGTGGAAGCCCGGCGCGGACGTCAAGACGGTGCTCGACGGCGTGTGCGCGAAGATCCAGCCGCTGCTGGGCGGGTGACGTGACGGCGACCGATCTCGGCGACCGGGTGGCAGGCCGCGCCGCCACCCGGGCCCGCCCCTTCTGGACCATCCCACGGCGCGACGCCCTCGTCGGCTACCTGCTCATCTCGCCGCAGCTCGCCGGCAGCGCGCTGTTCGTCCTGCTGCCCCTCGGCCTGGTCCTCTACTACAGCCTTCAGGAGTGGAACGTGCTGGCGGGCACGTTCGACTTCGCCGGCGGCGACAACTACGCCAAGCTGCTCGCCGACCCCAACCTGGGGCAGGTGCTGACCAGCACCGCGCTGTTCTCCGCCGGCCTGGTCGTGCTCAACCTGACGCTCGCCCTCACCCTGGCCGTCCTGCTCGACCAGAAGCTGCGCGGCACCACGTTCTTCCGCACCCTGTTCTTCTCGCCGGTGCTGGTGTCGCTGGTCGCCTGGACCATCGTCTGGCAGTTCCTGCTCCAGCAGGACGGCGGCGTCAACGGCCTGCTCGGCCTGGCGGGCGTGGACGGCCCCAACTGGCTGCGCGGCGAGACCACCGCCCTGCTGTCGGTCGTCGTCGTCCAGGTCGTCAAGAACGTCGGCCTCAACATGGTGCTGTTCCTGGCCGCGCTCCAGGGCGTGCCCCGCCAGCTCTACGAGGCGGCGCAGCTCGACGGCGCCGGCGCCTGGACCCGCTTCACGCGCATCACGGTGCCGCAGATCAGCCCGACGATCCTGCTCACCTCGATCATCACCGTGGTCGGGTCGCTGCAGGTGTTCGCCCAGATCGCGGTGCTCACCCAGGGCGGGCCCGGCCTGTCCACCACCGTCCTCGTCTACTACCTGTACCAGCAGGCCTTCCAGTTCAGGCACCTCGGCTACGGCGCCACCCTGTCGGTCCTGCTGTTCCTGATCGTCGCGGCGCTGACGCTGCTGCAGTGGCGGCTGCGCCGGAAGTGGGTCTTCCATGAGTCGTAGGGTCAAGCTCGCGCTGTACGCGGCGCTGTGCGTGCTGTGCGTCCCGTTCGTCTTCCCGACCTGGTGGATGGTCACCTCGTCGGTCAAGCCGATCAGCGACATCTTCGCCTTCCCGCCCGCGCTGGTGCCCTCCAGGTTCGACTTCTCCACCTACGCCAGGGTCTTCGAGCTGCAGCCGTTCGGCCAGCAGTACCTCAACAGCCTCTACATCGCCGCCGTGGTGACCGCCGGCACGATGGCGGTGGCCGCGATGGCCGGCTACGCCTTCGCCCGCATCCGCTTCCCCGGGCAGAACGTGCTCTTCCTCGTCGTGCTGGTCGGCCTGCTGATCCCCAGCGAGGTGACGATCGTCCCGCTGTTCCAGATGTTCCACGCGGCGGGGATGACCGACACGCACTGGCCGCTGATCCTCGTGCCGATCCTCGGCGCGCCCAGCGTGCTGGCCACGTTCATCATGCGGCAGTTCTTCATCACGCTGCCCGCCGAGCTGGAGGAGGCCGCCAGAGTGGACGGGCTCGGCCGCTTCGGCACCTTCTGCCGGGTGGCGCTGCCGCTGGCCAGGCCCGCGCTCGGCGCGGTCGCGATCTTCACCTTCCTGCACTCCTGGAACCTCTACCTCGAACCGATCGTGTTCCTGTCCACCCCGTCGAAGTTCACCCTGCCGCAGGCGCTCACCCAGTTCGTCGACGCCTACGGCTCGCCCCTGTGGAACGTGCAGCTCTCCGCCGCCACGATGACCGCCGTGCCCATCCTGATTGTCTTCGTGCTGGCGCAGCGACAGTTCATCGAGGGGCTCGCGCACACCGGTCTGAAAGGCTGACCATGCACACCCCCCGCCTCTCCCGCCGCACCCTGCTCCGCGCCGCCACCCTGCTCCCGGTCGCCGCCACCACAGCCGCCGCTCTGCCCGATCTGACTGCGGCGCCCAGCCCGGACCGCCGGTCGTTCACGCCCCAGGAGCAGCGCTTCGCGCCGTACCTGATGACCCTCGCCCCCATGGTCAACGACATGGCCGACAGCGGGTTCCTCGCCGGTGGCTGGTGGCGTTCGCCCGCGGCGCCGTACAACGCCAGGGTGCAGGAGCACGTCTTCACGCTGGCCTGGTTCCACGCCGTCGCCCGCCCGTGGAACCCGTACGCGGGCGACCCGACCCTGCTGGCCGCGCTCGACGCGGCCCTCGGCCACTACCTGTCGCTCCAGCACGCCGACGGCTCCTTTCCCGAGTACAGCAGGAACGAGCACGGCCTGGCGCCCACCGGGTTCGGCATCGGCTACCTGGCCAAGACGCTGCGCATCCTGCGCGCGACCGGGGCGCTGCCCGCCAGGCAGGCCCAGCTCGCCGCCGCCCTGCACCGCGCCATGACCTGGTTCCTCGACCAGGCCAACCGCACCGTCTGGCAGGAGCCGCTGCGCTACGCCAACCAGACCGCCTCCGGTCTGGCGGGAGCCGCGCTCGCGCTGCGGCTCGACCCCGACCCCGCGCTGTCGGCGGGCCTGACCGGGGCGTTCGCCAGGATCGCCGCGACCGGCGTGAGCCCCGCCGGCTTCTTCCCCGAGGAGGGCGGCCACGACATGAACTACAACTTCGAGGTCATGCTGCCCGAACTGGCCGACGCCTACCAGCAGAACCCGGACCCGCACCTGGTGGACATGGCCCGCGCCTTCACCGGCTTCCTGTCCTACAACCTGCTGCGCGAGCCCGACGGCTCCGGCTACCTGGTCAACGTCGCCCCCTCCACCCGCACCAGCGCCCGCTGGTACGACGAGGTGCGGCCCGACCCCGACAGGACCGCGCTCAACTGGACGTTCACCCGCCAGGTGCCGCTGCTGTCGGCGTTCATGACCGCCCGCGAGGACCTCGCCGCTGCCCGCGCCGCCTGGGCCGCGTCCACCGAGCCCGTGCGGCCGCTCGCCAAGCAGGACACCTCGCCGCGCATCCTCACCCACGGCCTGTACGACGAGCGGTTCCCCAGCAGGCGGCAGCGGGCCGCCGCCATCGCGGACCTGCCCTACCTGCGCTCGTCGGACTTCGCCGAGTTGCGCAGGGACGGCGATCTCGACTTCCTCTACGTCCGCAAGCCCGGTCTGTACCTGGGCGGCTACTTCGGCGAGCGCGCCTCACGCGGCCGCACCGGCCTGACCTTCCTGTGGCACCCCGAGGCCGGCACCGTCATCTGCGGGCTCAACGACAACGACCACGCCTGCTGGGCCACCGTCTTCCCCGGGCAGGTCCCCGACTCCGACGGGCCGCTGCCCGCCACCTACTTCCGCGGCGCGCCCGGCGGCGCCGAGTGGACCGGCGGCCACGCCCCCGCCGCGCTCGGCATCCGCTACGGCAACGCGTCCGTCACCACCGACGTCCTGGTCACCCGGCGCACGGTCCGGCGCACCGTCACGGCGAACCAGCCCGCCACCGAGCAGATCCCCCTCGTCCTGCGGCCGGAGGACGTGCTCACCTTCACCGACGGCACGCCGGGCGTGTTCGGCGGCTCCGCGACCGCCACCGCCGACGGCTTCGACCTGCGGCGGGGGCGTACCACGATCCGCTTCCGGTGGGGTGTCGCGCTGCCCGCGACGCTCGCGGCGGGGACCGTCCGGTACTTCCGCGACGGGTCGCGCCGCTTCCACGCCCTGCGCGTCCCGCACCAGGGCACGTTCGACCTCAAGGTGATCCTGGGCTGACCCGGTTCGAGTCAAGCCGGGCGGGCCAGGGCCGGTCCGGGCCAGAACTCGCGGTAGCGGCCGGCGTGGAAGACCAGCGGCTCCCCGTCGGCCCGCTGGTAGCGCTCCACCGCGCCGACGAAGATGTGGTGGTCGCCGCCGTCGTGCACCCGCTCCGTCCGGCAGACGAACGTGGCCAGCGCCCCGGCGAGCACCGGCAGCGGCGGCGAGCCGAGCGGCGGCGAGGCGGGCAGTGGCGTGCCGAGCGGCGGCGTGCCGAGCGTTGGCCCGCCGGCCAGCTCCACCCCGGCGAACTTGTCGGCGGCGGGCGTGGCGAAGCGCCTGGAGAGGTGGTCCTGATCGGCGGCCAGCACGTTCACCGCGAACCGCCCGGCCCGCAGGAAGAGCGGCGCGCTGGGCGCCCGGTCCGACAGGCACCACAGCACCAGCGGCGGGTCGAGCGAGACCGAGGTGAAGGAGTTGACGGTCACCCCCGCCCGCTCCCCGCCACCGGTCACCGTCGTGACCACCGCCACCCCGGTGGCGAACTGCCCGAAGGCCTCACGCAACGCCCTCATGCCGCGACCCTGCTCAGGTAGGCCTCGGCCCGGCCGGCGTCCATGAACCAGTCGGCGAAGTCGGCCGGGTCGTCGAAGCCGTTGACGAACCGGGAGGCGATCTCCTGGCTCTGCCCGGCGGCGCCCAGCAGCGAAAGGTGGTGCGGCTCGGCGGGCGCCAGCAGGGCGTTGGTCCAGTCGGTGACGTGCCGGGCCTGCGTCCAGAAGCGGTCGAACGTCCGGTTCATCCAGTCGGCGTCGAACGGCTGCGCGCCCCGCTCCACGATGGCCCGCAGGTAGCCGGCGGCGCACTTGGCGGCGTTGTTGCTGCCCTGGCCGGTGATCGGGTCGTTGAGCACCACGACGTCGGCGACGCCGAGCACCGGCGCGCCGGACGGCAGCACGGCCACGGGGCGGCGCACCGTGGGCGCGAAACGGCCGGTCAGGGTCGCGCCGGCGTCGGTGAGCTCGATCCCGGCGCAGCGCTCGGCCTCCCACGGGAAGAACGTCTCCAGGATCTCGCGGCTGCGCGCCAGGTGCTCGGCCGGGCCGCGCACGTCGCCCCAGCAGTCCATGGGGCCGCCGGGCACGCCCTCGAACACCATGATCTCGCACGGGCCGGTGTGCGTGAGGCCGGGGAAGACGAAGTACTCGCCCACGCCGGGCAGCAGGTTGAAGCAGACCGCCGAATGGCAGGGGCGGGGGAGGAGGCCGTTGACGTAGGTGACCGCCAGCGCCCGCTGCGGGGCGTCGTACGGGGAGCGCGCGGCGTCCCGCTCGAACAGCGAGGCGATCTGCCCCTTCCCGGCGGCGACCAGGACCAGGTCGTGGCGGGCGGCGTACCGTTCCAGGTCGTCGGGGGTGGCGTCGTGCAGGACGAGCTCGCCGCCGAGCCGCTCGAACTCGGCCAGCCAGGCCGGCATCTTCAGCCGCTGGTCCACCGCGCGGGCCGGGACCTCCAGCCGGGCCGCCCAGTCGAGCGCCTTGCCGCCGTCCGGGGCCGGCACCGTGAGCGCGATGCCGTCGATGGGCGGGCAGACCCCGGCCCACCAGTCGAGGCCCAGCTCCCGCTCGCGGGCCTGCGCGGTGCCGAACATGGCCTGGCCGGACATCACCCGGCCGTCGCGGATGGACTCGGGGGTGCGGTTGGAGACGAGGGTGACGTCGTAGCCCTGCTGGAGCAGGCCGATGGCCAGGTGCAGGCCCGCCTGGCCGGCGCCGACGACGAGGATGTCGCGCATGGTGATATATCCCTTCCGGGGTGGTAGGTGGAGGTGGTGACAAGAACGCTACGGTCGGCGCGCCCAGCCGGGCCATCCGCTGAGCGCGGATCTCATCCGCCGGACGCGGAGCTCGTGCGCAGCGTCTCCGACGGCGAACGCCCGTACCTGCTGCGGTACTGGGCGGCGAAGCGTCCCTGGTGCAGGAAGCCCCACCGGGCGGCCACCGTGGTCACCGTGACCCTGGCCGGGTCGGCCGCGCGAAGCTCGTCGTGCACCCGCGCGAGCCGTACCAGACGGAGCTGCGCCATCGGGGTCAGCCCCAGGTGCGCGCGGAAACCCTCCTGCAGCGAGCGGCTGCTGACCGCGACGGCGCCGGCGATGTCGGCGGTGGTCAGCGGCAGGTGCGCGTGCCCTTCGATGAACTCCATCGCCCGCCGCACCACCTTCGGCAGCACGGGCGGCCTGGGCGCCGTCAGCCGCTCCAGGTAGTTGGACGGCTGCATCGTCAGCAGCAGGCTGATCAGCGCGTTCTCCAGGTGCGCGACGGCCAGCGGATGGCCGCCCAGCCCGTCGTCCCGTTCGGCCTCCCGTACCAGCAGGTCGGCCAGGTCCCGCCACGACCTCGCCCAGCCCGCCGTCAGGTCCACGCCCAGGCCGAAGACGAGCGGGGCGTCGAGCGGCTCGCCCAGCAGCTGCTCGACCGAGCGTTCGATCGCGGCGCGCTCGAACTTGACCAGCAGCTGCGGGCAGCCGGCGGCCCACCGCATGTCGAGGTGGCGGGTCGGCGAAGGCAGCGAGGCCAGCGCGGGCGTGGAGACGATCTCCTCGCCGCCGGCGCGGATCAGGCTGCGCCCGGCGAGCGGGATCATGAACAGGAAGAACGTCTCGAGGTCGCCGGGTTCGATGTGCACGTCGGCGCCGTAGTCGAGGTAGCTGACGCGGACCGAGCCGAGCTGGACGGAGTTGAACCGGGCCGACAGCAGGGCGGCGTCGCCGGACAGGTCGAGGCGGTGCGGGCAGAACACCTTGGCGACCTCGCCGCGGACTTCGTCGAGGTCGGAGCTGGCGAAGACGGAACGGTTGCGGAGAAGCACACCAGATGATCGTCGGGCTCGATCAAGGCGTTCCAGGTAAAAGGACACACCGGAGCGTCAGGCGCAGAGCCGGCGCGCCACCCGCAGGTCGGTGATGAGCACGTTCACCCAGCCGCCCTCGACGGCCGCCCTGATCGCGGCGAGTTTCCGCAGGCCGCCCGCGATGCCGACGCGCCGCTCGACGGCGCGGAACGTCGCCGAGTCGATGCCGATGACGCGCCGGTCGAGGGCCGAGGCGACGGGCTTGCCGGTGGCGTCGAAGAAGTGCAGGCAGACGTCGCCGACCGCGCCGAGGCCGCGCAGCTCCTCCTGGTCGGCCGGCCCGGGAACGCCGCCCGGATCCCCGCCCGGATCCCCGCCATCGTGGACGCCGCCCGGGTTCAGGCTGCCGATGCCGGTCAGCGTGAGGGTCAGGTCGCGCCACTGGGCCTGCACCTCGGCCAGGTCGGGGTCCTGCAGCAGCGCCTCCCGGATCGCGCTGGTGGCGACCACGCCGGGCAGCGGCACGAAGACGGGCCGGGCGTTGGTGAGGTCGGCCAGTCGGGCGATCAGCCGGGTGGCGTGCACCTGCGCCTCGGGCCGCCCGAGCCCCCCGGCGAGCTGGATCACCCGCTCGGCGGCCCGCGCGTTCTTCTGCGGCAGGCGGCTGACCGTGGCCTGGAGTGTCCGGCTCCAGGGTGTGATGCCGACCACGTCACCGCCGATGAGGGTGACGTCCAGGTAGGCCGCCGCCGCCGTCGCGAGCGGCGGGATGACGTCCTCCTGGAAGTCCTCGACGTCCACCACCACGGCGTCGCGCAGCCCGTACCGGCGCTGCAGCTCCTCCTCCAGCTCGGTGTGCACGCCGTCGGGCAGGGTGACCACGGTGCGCACCAGGCCCCGCGTGACCGCCTCCTTCAGCAGCCGGGACACGCGGGGCTGCGAGAGGTTGAGCGCGGCGGCGATCTCCGGCTGGCGGATGCCCTGCTCGTGGTACATGCGCGCCACGCGGGCCAGGAGCCGCAGGTGATCCCTGGTCACGTCCTGTTCCGGGTCCTGGGTCACCGCACCGCCCTTCTACGTGAGGCCGACTGTGCGATCAGTGTAGGGCCCGCCGCGCGGGGGTTCGGCGTCGCGCGGTCAGGACGACACGCTGGTGGGACGTGAGGGACGGGGCGCCGTCATCCGCGCTGCTGGAGGAGGATCGTCGTCACTCCTGTTGAAGGGTCGCGCCTCGTCCGGCGTGGTCGTCGGGACGGCGGGCGGGTGCCCGGTGCGGCCGGCCGGTTCGAGGTGCTGCGGCGCCGGTACGGAGCCGCCGGGAGCGGGGCTCTGGGAAGGGGAACCGGAGGCGCCGATGGTGTCCGCCGGTACGGGCGTGGGCGTGGGCTCGCCTGCCGGTGCCGGTGTCGCCGTGATCGTCGTTGTGACGGACAGCGCCGGAGTGGAGGTGGCTTCCGGGGTGGCGGACCTGCTCCCCACCGGGGTCGCCACCGTCCGCATCCGGCGAGCGGAGATGCCGGGCTCGGCGTCCTTGTCCCTGCCACGAGTGGGCTCGGGACGCGCGCTCTTGCGCGCGGGCTTGCCGGTGAGCTGCTCGGACACGGTCTTGCCGGCCACGGTCTGGTAGGCCAGGACGCCGCCCATGCTGATGGCGAACACCAGCCCGGTGGTGACCGCCACCTTCCCCCACGGCAGCCTCTTCAGCTCACCGGTGCGCTCCAGGTAGTGCGCGTACACGGCGGTCCCCGCCGTGGTGCCGACGGTCATCAGCGCCGCGCCGAGCACGGTGCCGGCCACCCCGAGGTAGGAGGCCGCCACCGCGGCGGTGGCCGCGGCCAGCGCGTTTCCCGCGAGTCGCGGCCCCGTCAAGTCCGAATTCCGCTGAACGTCGCCCATGCCTGAGCCCGGTTCCCCTTCTTGATCTGTACTTTCGACAACAGGCCTTGCCCGGCCGCGGGTCCGCGGGGGCGTCATGGGCACTACCGGCCGTGGGACTCCCAGCGACGCCGCACGGCGTCCCGCGCGACGAGCCCGCGCTGCCGCGCCTCGGCGGCCAGGTCGCGCAGGCCGCCGGCGGAGCCGTGCGGGTGGTGGCGCAGGAACGCGCGGAGCTGCACGCCGCCGATTCCCAGCAGAGCGAGCAGGAGAGTGATTTCCAGGGCCGAGACGGCCGCGATTGCGAAGAAGATTGCCGTGATCACTGGGATGACTCCAGCCGCCGGTCAGGCGGCGGTATTGATGGGTTCAGCGGTCAGCGAGGGGTTCGTTGGGAAAAGTGTAGGTTCGTCGCCTGTCCTCGCCCCATCGGCTCGCCGCCGCTTGGACGAGGTTTTGCCCTTCCGGACGCCGTTGCTGGCACCGGCGAGGTTTGCGGCCTGACCTGCGTGCTTCGTCCGCTCCGCGGTGCGCGCCGAGAAGGCGATCTTGCGGGCGGGCGCGTCCCCGTGGCGCGGTGAGCGCTGGGGACGGCGGCGGGATACCGGCTCATCCTAACGGAGCTCCAGGTGGGCGCCTCGCGCAACCCCCGTCCGGCGGTGGATCCGGCTGCCTGATACTGTGACGATCTCGTCAGAGGATCGTCCTTGGGAGGTGGGACCCATTACCGCTGTACCAGTCAGGGTGCTCCCCTCGCGAAGCGCGGCCCACAGGGATTAGGTGACCGCGGGAGCGCCCATCGGCATCCCGAAAGGCTCCCATGTCGGTTTTTTCGTCATCTATCGCTACCACTGCCATCGTCGCCCGCCTCCGCGCCGCCGGATGCGTCTTCGCCGAGGACGAGGCAGGGCTGCTCCTGTCCACCGCGTCCACCCCTGCCGGCCTCGACGCCATGGTGGCGCGCCGGGTGGCCGGGGAACCGCTCGAACACGTGCTGGGGTGGGCGGAGTTCTGCGGCCTGCGCGTGTACGTGGAGCCGGGGGTGTTCGTGCCCCGGCCGCGCACCGGGTTCCTCATCTCGGCGGCCGTCGGGCTGGCGGGTGAGGCCGGGGGCACGCCTGTGGTGCTGGACCTGTGCTGCGGGACGGGCGCGATGGGCGCCGCCGTGGTGGCGGGCCTCGGCCGGGCCGAGCTGCACGCCGCCGACCTCGACCCCGCCGCCGTCCGCTGCGCCCGGCGCAACCTGTCCGGTACGGCGTCCGTGTACGAGGGCGACCTGTACGAGCCGCTGCCCGCCACGTTGCGCGGCCGGGTGGACATCCTCATCGCCAGCCCCCCGTACGTTCCGTCGGAGTCGGTGGGGCTGCTGCCGCCCGAGGCCCGCCTGCACGAGCCGCTGCTCGCGCTGGACGGCGGCGCCGACGGGCTCGACGTGGTGCGGCGGGTGATCGGTGGGGCGCCCGGGTGGCTCGCTCCGGGCGGGCGGTTGCTGGTGGAGACGAGTGAGCGGCAGGCGGAGGCGACCGCTGACGCCGTGCGGGCCGCCGGGCTGGACGCGCGGGTGGCCACCTCCGACGACCTGGACGCCACGGCCGTCATCGGCACCCGCCACCCCTGACCCGCGCTCCGGGCGGGTCGCGCCTCCGGCAGGGCGTGGGTTTGCGGCGGTCGTGCTCACCGGAGGGCGGGTGAGGCGGCGGTGTTAGGGTGATCGTCGATGGCACAGAAGGGACTGGCGCGGGACACCGTCGTGCGCGCGGCGCTGGAGCTGCTCGACGAGGCCGGCCTGGACGGCCTGTCCGTGCGCCGCCTGGCCGCCCGCCTCGGCGTCCAGAACCCGGCGCTCTACTGGCACTTCCGCAACAAGCAGGAGCTGCTCGACGAGATGGCCCGCGAGCTGCTCGCCCACGACATGGGCGGCCCGGCCGGGGGCGAGGGCTGGCGGGAGTGGCTGGCCCGCCGCGCGCACCGCTACCGGCGCACGCTGCTCAGCCACCGCGACGGCGCGCGGCTGATCGCGACCGGCAACCCCGGGCCCGACGTGGCCAGGAGCTTCGAGGCGGAGCTCAGGACACTCACCGGGCTCGGCTTCACCCCCGCCCAGGGCCTGCACGCGATCACGGCGATCAGCCACTACACCCTCGGTTTCGTGCTGAACGAGCAGGCCGGGCTCGACCGCCGCAGCCGCGGCGACAGCCCCGACCTGGAGGCGTACGCCAGAGACCACCCGCTCACGGTCGAGGGGGTCAGGACGGGCGGCGCGCCCACGAGCGACGAGGCGTTCGCGCACGGCCTGCGCCTCATCCTCGACGGGGTCGCCGCCTCGGCCCCCGGCGCCGCGCACTGATTTGCGCCTTTTGCAGTGCGGCATGCAATTGTTTTCTTCGTGGACTTCCACGGCGGGACACGCTTTCATGTCCTCCGTCGAATGCCGGGACGGAGGAACAATTGGCGCGTACACGCAGAATCATGAAAATCGCCCTGGCGTTCGCGGTGATGGCGGGCACGGCCCCGCCCGCCGCCGCGAGCGCCCCGCAGGAGCCCGTGCGGATCACCCGCTTCCTCGGCGAGCAGCGGATCCCGCACCTGGTGAAGTTCGGCGGCACGACGGTGGGCGGCCTGTCCGGGTTCGACCGTGACCCGCGCACCGGCGCCTGGTACTTCGTCTCCGACGACCGCTGGCGCTACAACCCCGCCCGCTTCTACACCGGCCGCCTGGCCTTCCACCGCAGGACGGGCGACTTCACCGGCGTCCGGATCACCGGCGTCACGACGCTGTACCGGCCCGACGGGACGCCGTACCCCGCCTACGGCAAGCCCGGCTCGGCCGACCCCGAGTCGATCAGGGTCGACCGGTGGAGCGGGCGGCTGCTGTGGGGCGATGAGGGAGACCGGCCGGACGACCGGAATCCGGATATTCCCATTTCGCATTCGAAGGTGCGCGGAATGAGCGTGGAAGGGCGGCAGGAGGCGGAATTGCCGCTGCCGTCGAATTTGCGTTTCCAGAGCGGGGAAAGCGGCCCCAGGCGTAATTTCGGATTCGAGGGGCTGGCCGTCACGGAACGCGCCATCACCGCCGTGACCGAGGGCCCGCGCTTCCAGGACGGGCCGACGCCGACGGCCGGCCGCGGCTCGATGACGCGGCTGACCGTGTGGGACCGCCGGGGCGAGGTGCGCGCCCAGTACGCCTACCCGCTCGACGCGCTGGCGGCCCCGCCGAACCCGCCGACCGGCCTCACCGACAGCGGCGTCTCGGAGATCCTGGCCATCGACGACCACCGCTACCTGGCCCTGGAACGTTCCTGGATCCAGGGCGTCGGCTACCGGGTCAAGCTGTACGAGATCGACCTGCGCGGCGCCTCGAACGTCCTGGACCGCGACTCGCTGACCGAGGCCGACACCTACCGGCCCGTCGCCAAACGGCTGGTGCGCGACCTGGGCGAGTTCCGCCCTCCGGTGCAGAACCTGGAGGGCATGGCCTGGGGGCCGAGGCTGGCGAGCGGCGAGTGCACGCTGGTGATCGGCTCCGACGACAACTTCTCCGAGGAGGAGGTGACGCAGTTCATGGCGTTCGGCGTCACGGGCTGCCGCTGACCCCGTACCGTCACATGCCGTGGATGCGGCGCCCGGTGATCCGCTGGGGGACGATGCGGATGTAGAGCTGCCGCTCGCCCCCCGCCCACGGGGTGACGCCGGAGCCCGTCACCTGGGCCGCCTCCTCCGGCGGCAGGTGGTGCGCGGGCCCCTGCACCAGCACGCTCCACCCCTCCCGGTTGGTCTCGTCGATGTTGTCGATCTGGAAGGCGATCAGGATGTCCACGCCTTCCAGGCCGCTGCGCAGGTCCTTGTCCATGGCCCCGCCCGCGGCGGTGCGGAAGACGACGGCGCCGTGGTGCACCTTGTAGTTGACCGGCAGCACCGTCGGCCCGTGCGAGCCGTTGAACGCCACCCGCCCGATCCCGCCCGGCTCGATCAGCCGCCGGCACTCCTGCTCGTCCAGCGTCTCCAGGGTCGGGTGGGCCATCGCGGGGCCGTGCCCCGGCGGCCGGTCCTGGCCGCCGCCCAGCAGGTCCTCCACCGTGGTGCGCAGCGCGTCCGCCAGCCGGTAGAGCGCGCCCGTGTCCGGGGTGTCGGCGTTCTCCTCCAGATATTTCAGGTAACCGGGTGACATGTCGGCCCGTTCGGCGACCTGCTCGCGGGTCAGCCCGAGCCGCTCCCGGTGATGGATGATGCGACGGCCGAGATCGCCTGTGCCTGCCATGATGACGTCCCCTCTGTCATGGATACGGGCCCCACGGTGGTCGGCCTCGATGAACACCTGGCGACCCCGGTAGCGGATCGGCATGGACATCGACCCGACCTCCCCGGGCAGCAGCGGGTCCAGCCGCAGCCCGTCCGCCCTGACCTCCAGGCCCAGGTAACAGCGCTGCAGCAGGTCGAGCGTGCCGCCCATGGCACCCAGATGGATGCCTTCCGCGGTGGTGCCGCCCTGCACGTCCTTGATATCGCTGTAGAGCGCCTCGGTGAAGAACCGCCACGACCGGGCCCGGTCCGGACGCGAGCGGGCCAGCACCCACGCGTGCACGACGGCGCTGAGGGTGGAGCCATGGCTGGTGCGCCGCAGGTAGTAGGCGACGGTCCGGGAGATCAGCTCGGGGCCGGCCGGGTAGCCGAGCCGCCGCAGCAGGCCGGTCAGCTCGCCGTCGGTCAGCAGGTAGCAGAGCATGAGCGTGTCGGCCTGCTTGGACGCCTTGTACCGGTTGACGTCGTCACCGTCGGCCTCCAGCGCCCGGTCCAGGCGGCGCACCCCCGCGTAGTGGTCCCAGTCGAGCTCCGCCAGGTCGCCGTAACCGGTGAACTGGCTGATCACACCGTCGTGGAAGTCGACCCGCAGGCGGTGGCCGACGTCGTCCCAGCGGGCCAGCTCGGCGGCGGTGGGCGCCACGCCCGGCGGCAGATCGGGGGCCAGCGCGGCGGTGTCGCGGGCGCGCGCCATCAGCCACGCGGTCATCACGTTCGTGTAGGCGTTGTTGTCCAGGCCGGGGACGTCCGCGCCCGGGTAGGCGTCGTGGTACTCGTCAGGGCCCATCACGCCGCGGATCTCGTACCGGTCGCCGGCGGGCACGGCCAGCGAGGCGAAGAACCTGGCGATGTCCAGCAGCAGCTCGGCGCACCACGGCGGCATCGCGCCGGTGGCCAGGTGGTGGTGCCACACGTTGTACGCGATGGCCAGGCCGACGTGCCGCTGCAGCCGCGAACGGTCCGGCAGCCAGCGGCCGGACTTCGGGTTCAGGTGCAGGGTCTGGGTCTCCTCGCGGCCGTCGCTGCCGCTCTGCCACGGGAACATCGCGCCCGCGTGACCGGCCGCGGCGGCCGCGTCCCGCGCCTCCGGCAGCCGCCGCCACCGGTACCGCAGCAGGCCGCGCGAGATCTCCGGGAAACGCAGGTCCAGCCAGGGCTGGACGAACAGCTCGTCCCAGAACACGTGCCCCCGGTACGCCTCGCCGTGCAGGCCACGAGCGGGCACCCCGGCGTCGAGGCCGGCGGTGTGCGGTGAGAGCGTCTGCAGCAGATGGAAGACGTGCAGGTGCACGGCCTGCGCCAGCTCCGGGTCCGCCACGTCCAGCCGGGCCCGCCGCCACAGCCGCTCCCACGCGGCCTCGTGCCGCGCGAGCAGCTCCTCGAACGGTGGCGCACGGCGCACGTGCCGCAGCGCCGACGAGCGCGCGTCGTGAGCGGCCGGATCGCGTGAGGACGTCAGCGACACCACCTTCGTCAGCCCGGCGGGCACCCCTTCGGCCAGGTCGAGGACGTGGTCGGAGTCGATGTGGTCGCCGCCCAGCACCGGCCGCCCGTGCGGGGCGGACGCCGGATCCACCTCGATCCTGGCGGCCAGGGCCACGGCCACGTGCGAGCAGCGGGTGCTCACCGTCAGCCAGGCCAGGTCGTCCTCCGAGCCGGTCGCGTGCCCCGTCAGGTGGTCGCCGCGCAGGTCGCGGTAGCGGGCCACGCCCTCATTGCGGACCCGGCCGTCCAGCGTGGCGCGCACCCGCAGCGGGCCCGACCAGTTCTCCGCCGTGAACGTGGTCCGCATCGCCGCCAGGTACGGGTCCGCCATCGACACCAGGCGGTGCTGGCGCACCCGGGTGACCCGGCCCTCCGCGTCACGCCAGCGCAGGTCGCGCAGCAGCACGCCGCGGCGCAGGTCCAGGACGTGCCGGTAGAGCGGCAGGTCAGCCTCCTCCGGGCGGAACCAGCCGGAGCCCGGGGTGGCGAACGTCAGCGGGAGCCAGTCGGGGAGGTTGACGATGTCCTCGTTCGTGACGGTGTGGCCGGCCACCACCGAATCGAGGCGGTTGTAACAGCCCGCCAGGTACGTGCCCGGGGAGCGCGGCTCGCCGTCGGGGGTGGCGCCGCGCGTGGCGAAGCGGCCGTTGCCCAGCGTGCACAGCGCCTCGCGCAGGCCCTCGCCCTGCGGCTCGAAACCCTCGTAGATCAGCTCCCAGGGGCCGGGCGGGGCATGGTCCACCGCAGGCCCACCCTTCACCGCAGGCGCACCGTTCGCCGCCGGGTCGCCGTCGCCGGGGGTGCTCACCGGCGGGTCACCGGCACGCGTCCCGTCACGTCCGCGTCCGCCAGGTCGGTCACGACCGCGCCGGCACCGGCGGCCAGCATGGCCGCGGCCTGCGTGCCGCTCCTGTCCACGGCGACCACCTGCCCGAACCCGCCCCGCCGCCCGGCCTCCACCCCCGGCAACGCGTCCTCCACGATCGCCACCTCGCGCGGCGCCAGCTCCAGCCGCCGCGCCGCCTCCAGGAACAGCGCGGGATCCGGCTTGCCGGGCAGGCCGAGCCGGGCCGCGTCGTTGCCGTCCACCAGCACGTCGAACAGGTGCAGCAGCCCCGCCGACGACACGACCGCCCGGCAGTGCCTGCTCGCCGAGACCACCGCCGTACGGCAGCCGCGCCGCCGCAGCTCGTGCAGCAGCGCGACCGTGGACGGGAAGGCGGCCACGCCGTGCCGGTGGATCTGCTCCACGAACAAGGCGTCCTTCGCCAGCCCCAGCCCGTGCACGGTCGGCGCGCCGGGCTCGTCGCCGGGCCCGCCCTCGGGCAGCGAGATGCCGCGCGAGGCGAGGAACGTGCGCACGCCGTCCAGCCGCGGCCGGCCGTCCACATGGGCGAGGTAGTCGGCGCGGATGTCGAACGGCGCCGAGCGCCCGCGCAGGAAGGCGTCGAAGACGTGCTTCCACGCCGCCGCGTGCACCCGGGCCGTGTCGGTGACCACGCCGTCGGTGTCGAGGACGACGGCGCGCAAGCCGGTCAGATCGAAGGTGGCCATGCCAGGACGCTACCCGCGCACACGCCGCCCAGCCATGACCGTCCGACCTCGTGCCTCGTTACCTCCGGCCCGTCACACGGGAAGCGGGAGCGCCCAGTGGGTACGTCTGTCACCAGGCCGCGCCACGTGAATCCCCGTTCCCACCGCATGGCAGGAGGCGCCGCATGAGAGCGTTGACCGTGAGGCTGTTGTCGTTGCTCGCCGCACTGGGGGTGGGGGTGGCGGGTTGCGGCGACGCCGGGCCGCCGCTCTCGCAGGGCACCACCACGCTCAGCCCCTCACCGGCCCCTTCCCCGGACGCCACCCCGGCCCCCTCCGCGGACGCCACCCCGGCTTCCTCGCCGGCCACGTCCCCGCCGCCGAGCGCGCCCCCCAGCAGCGCGCAGGCCGAGCCAGGCCCGGCCGAGACCCTGGTCGGCGGCCACTACCAGCCGCTGTGGCCGTTCTCCAGCCCACGGGAGGTGGCCGCCTGGCAGCGCGAGTACCGGGCGAGCGGCCACCAGCCGTGGCACCTCGACGCCCGCCTCACCGCCGTCGCCTTCAGCCGCGACTTCCTCGGCTTCTCCGGCATCGACCGCGCCGTCAAGATCGTGACGGACGGCCCGCACGCCCGCGTGCACGTCGGCTTCCGCTCCGACGACGCCTCCCGGCCGATGGTCGCGGCCGTCGTGCACCTCATGCGGTACGGCTCCGGCGAGGACGCCCCCTGGGAGGTGGTCGGCACCGACGACACCACGCTCTCCCTGACCAAGCCCGCGTACGGCGCCTCCGTCCGCTCCCCGGTGACCGTCGGCGGGCGCGTCACCGGCGTGGACGAGAGCATCAGGATCCAGGTCCGCCACCCCGGCTCAGAAACCCCGGTGGGGGAGCGCTGCTGCCTGGCGGCGGGCGGAGAGAACGCCCCGTGGTCGGCACGGGTCACGTTCACCGGACGGCAGGGGCGAGCGCTGACCATCGTGGCCTCCACCGGCGGCCACATCGCGGAGGTCGAACGCTTCGCGGTGACGGGAGTGACCGCGCCCTCCTGACCACACCCTGGTGATCGGGCCTAGCATGGGTGGGCATGGAGTTGCGGCAGCTCGAGTACTTCGTCGCCGTCGCCGAGGAGGCGGGCTTCACCCGGGCCGCCGCCCGGCTGCACGTCGCCCAGCCCGGCGTGAGCGCGCAGATCCGCCAGCTCGAGCGGGAGCTGGGGGAGCCGCTGTTCGACCGGTCGGGGCGCGGCGCCCGGCTGACCGCCGTGGGTGAGGCGGTGCTGCCGTACGCGCGCGCCGCGCTGGCGGCGGTGTCCGGGATGCGGCAGGTCGCCGACGAGTTCACCGGGCTGCTGCGCGGCCGCGTCGTGATGGGCGCAGTGGCCACGCCGTCCGTGCTCGACCTGCCGGGCATGCTGGCCGCCTTCCACGAGCGGCACCCGGCCGTGGAGATCTCGCTCGTCGAGCCGGGCGCCGAGCAGCTCCTCGACGGCGTGGCCGGCGGGCGGTTCGACCTGGGCCTGCTCGGGCTGGGCGCCCCGCTGCCACCGGGCCTGGACGTGCAGGTCGTGGTGGACCAGGCGCTGGTCGCGGTGGTGCACCGGAGGCACGAGCTGGCCGGGGCGCGGTCGATCAGGATCGCGGAGCTGAAGGGGCTGCCGCTGATCAGCCTGCCGCCGGGCACGGGGCTGCGCACGACGCTGGAGGAGGTCTGCGGGCGGGCGGGGTTCGCGCCGCACGTGGCGTTCGAGGCCGGCGAGCCGTACGTGCTGGGACAGCTCGCGGCGCGCGGGCTCGGCGTGGCCGTCCTGCCGGAGTCGGCGGTCGCCGGGGCGGAGCCGGAGCTGCACGTGCTGGCCGTCGT
>NZ_VSEY01000037.1 GCF_008086045.1 Nonomuraea sp. PA05
GGGGGGGGGGGGCGGGGATGCGGGGCGGGGACGTGGGTGCGACGGCGCGCTCGCAGCGGGCTTGTGTGAGGTGGGTGTGCGTGCGGCCGATGGGCGAGCACGTGCGGTGTGGGCTTGATCCGGTTTGACGGACATCCGAGATCAGGGGTTCGTCCCCGGAAGGATGTCCATGATGGAGCATGGGGAAGAAGAAGCCGCGTCCTCGCCGCTCGTTCACGCTGGAGTTCAAGGCCGAGATCGTGGAGCTGTGTTGGCGTGGTGATCGGTCGATCGGTGAGGTGGCTCAGGACTTCGATCCGGCTGAGACGGCGGTGCGTCAGTGGGTGCGCCAGGCCGAGGGCGACGAGGGGCAGCGGGACGGGCTGACCAGCAGTGCGCGAAAGGAACTGGCGGCTGCGCGAGGACGTCGATGTCCTGAAGCGGGCGATGGCCTTCTTCGTGAGGCAGACCCGGTGAGCGTGCACCCGTTCATCGAGGCGGAGAAGCAGGGGGTCACAGCGTCAAGCGGGCGTGTGAGCTGCTGGGAGTCTCCCGTGCCGCCTTCTACGCGCGCCGCAGTGCGATGCCCGGTCTGCGTGCGATGCGCGATGTCGAGCTGACCGGGCAGATCTCCGAGGTGCACGCGCGCTTCCGGGGCCGCTATGGCGCGCTTCGGGTGCACGCGCAGTTGCGGCGGAACGGGCAGCAGTGCGGTCGGCGATGGGTGGCCCGGCTGATGCGCGTACTCGGCCTGCACGGGCGTTATCGGCGGCGCCGCCAGATCACCACCGTCCCCGACCCGCATGCGAGCCTGCGCGGCCGGACCTGATCGAGCGCGACTTCACGCCGGATACGGCGGCCATCGATACGCGCTGGTGCGGCGACATCACCTACGTGCCGACCGAGGAGGGCTGGCTGGCTGTATCTGGCCACCGTCATCTACATCGCCTCGCGATGGGTGGTCGGCTGGGCGACGGCCGGTCACCTGCGCACCGACCTGGTCGCGGAGGCTCTGCAGCACGCCTGCGCCCACCGTCGGCCGACCGGGCCGGTGATCTTCCACTCGGACGCGCGCGGGGGACTCGGTGGCGCCTGGGCGGTGGTAGGCGTTCGGTGCGGGTGTGCGGGTGTGCGGGTGTGCGGGTGTGCGGGTGTGCGGGTGTGCGGGTGTGCGGGTGTGCGGGTGTGCGGGCGTGTGCAAGGCGAACACGGCGTACGTGGCATCACGCGGGCAGGGGAGTGGTGCGTAGCTCGGAACGGGACTTCACATGTGTACCGGCACTGCGGTCATGGGCCGCCGCCACCCCGAGCTCTAACCCACCGAATAACCAGCCCAGGGGTGCCGACATTCACCTCACGCTACGAAGCGGCGGAGCGGGAGGCCGCGTTCTGGAGCAGTGTCCGGCAGAGCTCACCGAGATCCTGGCCCGCCGCCTCAGCCGCCATGGGCAGCAACGAAGTCTCCGTCATCCCCGGCGCCACGTTCACCTCAAGGAAGTGCGGCACCCCATCCCCGTCCACGATGAGGTCCGTTCGGGAGATGTCGCGCAGCCCCAGAGCGGTGTGGGCGGTTACGGCGGTGGAGGCGCAGGCGGCGGCTGCGGCGGCGGAGAGGCGGGCGGGGGCGAAGAATTCGGTGTGGCCGGCGGTGTAGCGGGCGGCGTAGTCGTACACGCCTTCGTCGGGAACGATCTCGACGGCGGGCAGGGCGACGGGCCCGGAACCGAGGTCGACGACGGAGACGGCCACCTCGACGCCCTCCACGTACCGCTCGATCAGCGCGGTGTCGCCGTAGGCGAAGCAGCCGACCATCGCGGCGGGCAGCTCTTCGGCGGTGGGGACGAAGGAGGCGCCCAGGGCGGAGCCGCCGCGGGCGGGTTTGACGAAGAGGGGCAGGCCGAGGCGTTCGACGATGCGGCCGAGGACGACGGTGGCGCCGAGGTCGTGGAAGGTCTCCTTGGGGAGGGTGACGGAGGCGGGGGTGCGCAGGCCGACGGAGCGGACGACGGCCTTGGCGGTGGGCTTGTCGAAGGCCACGCGGCAGGCGTCGGGGTCGGCGCCGACGTACGGCACGTTGAGGAGTTCCAGCACGGAGCGGATGGCGCCGTCCTCGCCCGCGCCGCCGTGGAGGGTGACGAAGACGGCGTCCGGCGGGTCGGCGAGGATGTAGGGCACGAGGGAGGCGTCGGTGTCGCGGGTCTCCACGTCGGTGCCCGTGGCGCGCAACACCTCGCTGACTCTGCGACCCGAGCGCAGAGACACCTCCCGCTCGTAGGAGAGGCCTCCGGCCAGCACGAGCACGTGGCCCAGATCGCTCATCACATCTCCTCTGCTGACGCCGCTGATGGCAGGCTGTCCAACCGTACCGGCGGCCGGGGCTAATGGTGTACGGGAGGTGCTTTCTCCGGCGATCCCATGCCATCTCCTCCGGGAAGGAGGGATCCGGGAAGCCCTGGGGCGCAGGGTGCAAGTGCCTCAGGGAGGTGAGGGCGCAGGGTGCACGTACCTCAGGGACGGGGGATTGCAGGGGATAAGTACCTCAGGGACCTGGGGACGCAGGGGTGCACGTACCTCACGAAAGCGAAAGGCCGGGGAAAGCGAGAGGCCGGCGTCGCGCACTGGGCGACGCCGGCCTGCCGGTGGATCAAGCCAGATCGGGCCCCGGCGTGTCGACGCCCTGATGGTCGCGGGCGGAGGCCGTGCCGAAGGTGTCCCTGAGCTGGATCTCCTGCTCGATCACCCCGGCGAGCCTGCGCACCCCTTCACGGATGCGGTCGGGCTCGGGGAAGCAGTACGACAGCCGCATGTGCCGCGCCCCGCTGCCGTCGGAGAAGAACCCGGTGCCGGGCACGAACGCGACCCGTTCGGCCACGGCCCGCGGCAGGATCGCCTTGGAGTCGAGCCCTTCTGGCAGGGTGGCCCAGACGAAGAAGCCGCCGCCGGGCCTGGTCCAGGTGACCTCGGGCGGCATCAGGGATTCGAGCGCGTCGAGCAACGCGTCGCGGCGTTCGCGGTAGAGCTCCCTGAAGGATTTGATCTGCTCGTGCCACGGCTGCGTCGCGAGGTACTGGCCCACCGCGAGCTGCGTGAACGACGAGTGGGACAGCACGGCCGACTCCATGGCCAGCACGAGCTTGTCGCGGATGGCGTGTGGCGCGAGCGCCCAGCCGACGCGGAAGCCGGGGGCGAGCGTCTTGGAGAACGACCCCAGGTAGACCACGCCGTCGGGGTTGTCGGCGCGTAGGGCGCGCATGGGCTCGCCGTCGAAGCCGAGCAGCCCGTACGGGTTGTCCTCGATGATGAGGATCCCGGCCCGCTGGCAGATGTCGAGCACCTGCTGGCGGCGGGCGATGTTCAGGGTGACGCCGCCCGGGTTGTGGAAGGTCGGGATCGTGTAGAGGAACTTGATGGGCGCGCCCGCGGTCTCCAGGGCGTAGATGGTCTGGGCCAGCGATTCGGGCACGATGCCCTGATCGTCCATGGCGATATGGACCACTTTGGCCTGGTAGGCGGCGAACGTTCCCAGTGCCCCCACATAGGAGGGGCCTTCGGCCAGCACGACGTCGCCCGGATCGATGAAGATGCGGGTGATCAGGTCGAGGGCCTGCTGCGAACCGACGGTGACGACCACGTCGTTCGCCCCGGCGTGAATCCCCTCCAGCCGCATGACCTCGCAGATCTGCTCGCGCAGATGCGGGTCGCCCTGGCCGGAGCCGTACTGCAGCGCGACGGGGCCGCGCCGCGTGACGAGGTCGGAGACCAGCTCGCCGACCATGTCGAGGGGAAGAGCCGTGACGTACGGCATGCCGCCCGCGAGCGAGACCACCTCGGGCCTCGACGCGACGGCGAAAAGAGCTCGGATCTCGGAGGCGACCATCCCGGTAGCTCGCGCGGCGTACCGATCGACGTAAGCGTCGATGCGCGACCCTTGGGTCGCGGGTGTCTGACCGTGATCCAGCTCTTCTGTCACGGCCCACCTCCTAGGTGTCATATCGGGCTGAAATACCAGATTACGCCAGACGGACATGTCGCCCGTCGCCGGGCTCGCCCGTCGTGGTGTCCGGTGGCGGCATCTTCACTGGGCTACGATGCCACCTGTAGACGCGGTTTTCGCGCGCTTTTCCGGGTCAACGATAGGGGCCGTAGTTGTCGCGCCGGCTGGTCAACATAACCCTGGACAATGTTGAAGATCTTCCGCGCCGTTGCCGAAGGTGCGTGTTCTGGGAGCTCGACCCCATGAGCGGGGAGCGGGCGGTGGATTCCGGCGATCCGACCCTGGAGAAGGAGGCCTGGATCTCCGGCACGCTGCTGGAGTGGGGAAGTTGCGGCAAGATCGCCTACGTTGACGGCGTGCCCGCCGGGTTCGTGCTCTACAGCCCGCCGCTCTACACCCCCCGTTCGGTGGCCTTCCCGACCTCGCCGGTGAGCGCGGACGCGGTGTTGTTGATGACCGCGCACATCATTCCCGAGTTCTCGGGCGGCGGGCTGGGCCGGATGCTCATTCAAGGGGTGGCCAAGGACCTGACGCGGCGCGGCGTGAAAGCCATTGAAGCTTTCGGAGACCTCAAGTGGGAAGAGCCTAGTTGCGTCGTTCCAGCGGAATACTTGCTTTCTGTGGGGTTTAAGACCGTTCGTCCGCATTTGAGATTTCCGCGGTTGCGGCTGGAGCTCAAGAGCGCGGTCTCGTGGCGTGAGGACGTCGAGGTGGCCCTCGAACGCCTCCTCGGCTCCATGAGCCCGGAACGGGCGCTACGTCCCGTCTGACGCCACCACAGCCCCGCAGAGTGCGAGGACAAGAGAAACGCCCCGCGGTCGGTGACGACCGCGGGGCGTTTCTCGTTGGGCGTCCTAGATGATGCCCTCGAGCTCGCGCAGCAGCATGGCCTTCGGCTTGGCGCCGATGATCTGCTTCACGACCTCTCCACCCTTGTAGACGTTCATCGTCGGGATCTGGAGCACACCGTACTGACGGGGCACCTCAGGGTTCTCGTCGATGTTCAGCTTGACGATCTCCAGCTTGTCGCCGTGCTCGTTGGCGATCTCCTGGAGGATGGGCGCGACCTGACGGCAGGGGCCGCACCACTCCGCCCAGAAATCGACCAGCACGGGCTTGTCGCTCTTGAGGACCTCTGCTGCGAAAGTGGCGTCGGTGACAGCCTTCACGGTGCGCTCCCTTACTTCTCGTTGTTGGCGAGCCAGCGCTCGGAGTCGAGCGAGGCCGCACAGCCGGTGCCCGCCGCGGTGATGGCCTGGCGGTAGGTGTGGTCGACGACGTCACCCGCGGCGAACACGCCGTCGATGTTGGTCGCCGTGGAGGGGGAGGCCACCTTGATGTAGCCGTCCTCGTCGAGGTCGATCTGGCCCTTGACCAGCTCGGTGCGGGGGTCGTGGCCGATCGCGAGGAACAGCGCGTCGGTCGCCAGCTCGCACTCCTCGCCGGTCTTGACGTTGCGCAGCTTGACCGCGTCGACCTTGGTCTCGCCCAGCACGTCGACGACCTCGGAGTCCCAGACGAAGCGGATCTTGTCGTTGGCGAACGCCCGGTCCTGCATGATCTTGCTGGCACGCAGCTCGTCGCGGCGGTGCACCACCGTCACCATGCGCCCGAACCGGGTCAGGAACGTGGCCTCCTCCATCGCGGTGTCGCCACCGCCGACGACCACGATGTCCTTGTTGCGGAAGAAGAACCCGTCACAGGTCGCACACCAGGACACACCGTGGCCGGACAGCCGCTTCTCGTTCTCCAGGCCGAGCTCGCGGTAGCCGGAGCCCATCGCCAGGATGACCGACTTGGCGTAGTAGGTGTCGGTGTGGGTCTTGACCACCTTGGGATTGGCGTTCAGATCCACCTCGACGACGTCGTCCGCCACCAGCTCGGCGCCGAACCGTTCGGCCTGCTTGCGAAGGTTGTCCATGAGGTCGGGGCCCATGATGCCGTCGGGGAACCCGGGGAAGTTCTCCACGTCGGTGGTGTTCATGAGCGCGCCACCCGCGGTCACGGAGCCTTCGAAGACGAGCGGCTTGAGTTCGGCGCGCGCGGAGTAGACGGCCGCCGTGTAGCCGGCAGGGCCGGAACCAATGATGATCACGTTACGGACGTCGCTCAACGCTGTCACGCCTTCCTCGTCTGCTGATTGCACCGGCGTCAACGAATCCTAGGCCGCCCTGATTCCCAGCCCTACCCGGCAACGCGGTGAGAAACGAAAGAGCCCGCCGAAGCGGGCTCTGACGTGGGCTGACTTACAGACGACCGTTACCAGCGGCCCAGTGCGGGCTTACGCAGGTTCTTGCAGTTGAACGGGTCGACGACGTCGATGCGGACCTTCTTGGCGGCCCGCTGCTTCCAGGACGCCACAATGAGCGCCTCCTGGCCGTTGTACTGGCCCTGGTCCACCGCGAACACGTCGAGCTTGGAACGCTTGGAGACCGCGCTGACACACTTGGAGACCCCGTCGGCCCCGTTGGAGGTGTCGAGCACGGCAGGAGCAGGCGCCAGGAAGCTCTGCAGCGGGGTCCTCAGCTCAGGGTCGCTGTAGTTGTGGTCGCTGTTGGTCACGGCGTAGCCCCTGGCCCTCTGGCGGTCCTTCGTCGGCTCAGAAGACTGGGATGGCTGCGCCGGTGGCAGGGCGATCGGTGGTGCGACGCTCGTGCCGCTGTCACCGCCGCTCGCCAGCAGGCCCGTGGAGGCCACCGCCGTGCCGACCACCACGGCCGCCGCCGCGGCGGCGACCGCGGGCATCGCCCAGCGCCGGCGCCGCATGGTGCGGGTCCTGGCGGGGACGATGGTGCCGTCGTCGGAGACCACGCCGAGACGTACCGGCTCGGGGATCTCATGGACGTCACCGGCCCCGGAACCCGCCGAGGAGGCCACGGCCGGTCGCCGCTCCCACGGGGCGTCCCGCATGAGCTCATCCCAGTCAGGCGTTTCCACGAGGCCGACACCCCCGCCACGCCGGGACTCAGCCTCGGCTGCCAGGGCCTTGTCGATGCGCAGTGCGACACCCATCGGCATGGCCGGTGTGGGGGTCGCGGCCAGCACCTCGCGAACCGCCGCCAGGTCGGCCAGAAGCTCCCCACAGGGGTCGCAGACCGCGAGATGCTCGCGGACCTGGCGCGCCGTGCCTGCGTCCAGGAGACCCTCTGCCAGCTCGGCGAGGATTTCCAGATCGTAGTGCGTATCACCCGTCACGAAGTTCTGCTCCCTTCGCGGATGAGACGCGATTGAGGTCCGATCGGTTCCGCAGATGCGAAAGAATTGGGGCAAGTTTCGCGCGGCCTCGCGCACAGCGGCTCTTCACGGTGCCGCTGGGCACCTGTAGCACCTGAGCTGCGTCTTCGACCGAATAGCCCATCATGTCCACCAGCACCAGGGCGGCCCGCTGGTCGGCGGGGAGCAGCTTCAGCGCGGCCGAAACCTCCATCGAGACCTCGCGCTCGACCGTCTGGTCGGGCAGCGGCGTCTCGCGCTCGGCCGCCTCGATCAGCTCGTCGTCGGCGACGGGCCGGACGGACTTGCGGCGCATCCGATCGAGGCAGGCGTTGACCACGATCCGGTGCAGCCAGGTCGTGACGGCCGCCTCGCCGCGAAACGTGGCGGCCTTGCGATATGCGGAGACGAAGGCGTCCTGCACGGCGTCGGCGGCCTCGTCGGGGTCACCGAGCGTACGCAGTGCGACCGCCCACATGCGGTCGCGGTGCCTTTTGACGATTTCACTGAAGGCGTGTGGATCCCCGTTGATATGCGCGGTCAGCAGCTCGGCGTCTGTGACCGCCGGCCGCTCCGCTGCTGAGGGTGTCTCGGGTGGGGAGTTCACAAGAGAGATTCCTGATTATGCCGATCCGGGAGAGTGCACCACTACCTCATAGATGGTGCCATGAAAAGTGCCTGCATCCGTCGGAACACGCGTAAACCAGATCAAAACGTACTGACCGCTTGTCGCCTCTTCGGGGGCGAGAGTCGTCTTACCTGCGGCGTTCTTCTCGGTCGCCACGGTCTTCAGCGAGTCGAGGTCGGGGGAGTCGCCCACCTTCAGCTCGACGGTCGCGCCCGACGCGTCGGACAGCGTAGCCACCACGTCACTGATCTGCATGGACTTGCCCATGTCGAGCAGCAGGCCCACGCCGTCCTTGAGCCTGCCCAGGTCGGCGCTGGTGTAGGTCTCGGTCTTCCACAGCGTGCCCGGCTTGCCGTCGATGGCCAGCTTCGCGATGTCGCTCTTCTCGTCGCCGTCGCCGAGCGGGTCGAAGCCCTTGGCGTTCTTCGGCTTGACGGCGTTGACGGCGACCGTGGCCGACTTGGTCGAGGTGGGGGCGGCGGAGGCCGTGCCGGACGTGGTCGGGCTGCCCAGGCTGCGGCCGATCGTCCAGGCGCCGACGCCGACGGCGGCGATGACGAGCAGCACCACCAGCGTCATCAGCACGCGGTTGACCGTGCTGCCCCCGCCGCCGCCCGACGGGCGCTGCGGCATCGTGACCGGCGGCAGCGGCGGCATGGGAGCGGCCTTCTGCCGGTGGGCGATGTCCAGGCCCTCGGTGTGGGACGCCGAGGCGACCGCGGGGGTCGAGGGGTAGGAGATCGGAATCGGCATCGGCCTGGCCACGTCGGCCAGCGACTCGGCCACCTCGGCGGGGCTGGACAGCGCGCCCTGGCCCCTGCGCGACTCCGGCAGGCAGGCCCGCACGGTGACCGTGTCGAGGTAGCCGGGCACGCCCGCGGTCACCTGGCGGGGCGTGCAGAAGTGGCCGTCGGTCATGGGGGCGGCGGGCAGGCCGCCCTCCTCCTCGTCACCGGGCCAGTGGCCGGTCAGGCCCGCGTACAGCAGCCGGCCGAGCCCCTCGGCGTCGTCGAGCGCCGGCTGGTCGGTGGTGAGGCCCCACATGGCCGCGTCCACGGCCACGCCGAGCACCTTCACCGTGTTGCCGTTCGTCCACATCAGGTGGGACGGGCGCAGGCACAGGTGGTAGAGCTGCGCCTCGTGGGCGTGCGCGAGCGCCTCGGCGGCCTCGGCGACCAGCCCGGCCGCCCGCTCGGGCTCCAGCGGCCCGTTGGCCAGCAGGTCGGTCAGCGTCTCGCCGGTGACCCACTCGCTGACGACGTAGGCGCTCTTGTCGTCCTCGGCGGCGTCGAACACCTGGGTCAGGCGCGGGTCGGTCAGCCGGCTGGCCGCGCGGGCGGCCGTGACGACCTCGTGGACCCGGGGAAAGTCTGGTGCGAAGGTGTGCACCGCCACAGGGCGGGCAAGGATCTCGTCGATCGCCTTCCACAACGTGGCGCCGTCGGACTCGCTGACGCGGTCCTCCAGCCGGAAACGCTCGGCGAGACGGGTGCCGGGTTCGACGGCCGACGTGCTGCTCACTGGCTCACTCCGCTTGGCCGATCGGGCGTGCTCATGGTTCGACTCACCTGCGTGGCCGTGTCCCACGAAGGCACGCTATGCCGGGTGGATCCGCCCACGCCCCTCCTGCTTCCATTCGCGCGTGTCGGGCTCCATGGTAGTGCCGAGTAGATTCCGCCCGCGTTCTTTACCGACCTACCCGCCTCGCGACCATCCCAACGATCGAGTTGACCTCCGGGATGCGCATTCTGTGGGCCACGCCGAGATAGAGCACCATACCCAGTCCGCCGCCGATGGCGAGCACTATGACCGAATTGAGAAAATCGAGCCCGCCGAAGACGGTCGTCACGAGCCAGACCGCGGCCAGCGCCAGCACCGCCGTGGGCAGGGCGGCGAGGTACATCCGGGTCATCGACATGCCGACGGCCCAGCCACCCAGGCCGCCGACCCGGCGGCTGGCCAGCCACCAGGCCAGGATCGCACCCAGCCCGTACGCGACCGCGTACGCCAGCGCCAGCCCCATCACCGCGTACGCGGCCGGCAGCATCAGGTACAGCAGCACCATGAGCACCGCGTTGACCGCCGTCGTCCCGGCCCCGATGAACACGGGGGTACGGGTGTCGCCGAAGCTGTAGAAGACCCGCAGCAGGAGCTGGAAGATCGCGAACGGCACCAGCGCCAACCCGTACACCTGCAGCACGTTGCCGATGTAGACGGCGTCGGCGACGCTGTTGGCGCCGTGGCCGTAGATCGGCACGGTGATCGCCGGCCCGAGCACCATGAGCAGCAGCGACACGGGCACCATCAGCGAGCAGATCAGCCGCACGTTCGAGCCGAACTCGCCGCGCACGTCCTCGAAGCGCCCCTCGCTCACGGCCCGGCTCATCCGCGGCAGCATCGCGGTGATCACCGAGACGCCGATGACGCCATAGGGGAGCTGGAAGAGCTGGAAGGCCAGCGTGTACGGGCTGACACCGTGCCCCTTCACCGCGTCGCCCGCCGAGCTGGCCAGGTTGACGGTCAGCATGAAGCCGAGCTGGGTGACCACCGCGTAGCCGATCGTCCACACGCCGGCCTTGCCCATCTCGCCCAGGCGGGCGTTGCGCAGGTCGAAGCGGGGCACGAAGGAGAACCCGACCCGCCGCAGCGCCACGATGAGCACCGCCGCCTGCGCCACGATGCCCGCCGTGGTGCCCAGGCCCAGGAGCGCGAGGTCGGTGTTGGTGACCTTGGTGATGTCGCTGCCCGTGCCGATCGCGGCGTAGAGCAGGAACACCACGATGACGACGACGTTGTTGAGCACCGGGGCCCACATGGGGGCGCCGTAGCGGTCGCGGGTGTTGAGGATGGCGCCCGCCACCGCGCCCACGCCGAAGAAGGCGAGCTGCGGCAGGATGAAGCGGGCCAGCATGACGGCCACCTCGTACTGCCTGCTGCCCGGCGCCCAGTCGCTGTAGAGGTCGATCAGCAGCGGCGCGGCCAGCACGGCGAGCACCGCGACCACGATCAGCGTGCCCGTGGCGATGGTCAGCAGCCGCTGCTCGTAGGCCCGGCCGCCGTCCTCGTCGTGCTGCTGGGCGCGGACCACCATGGGCACGATCACGCTGCTGAGCACGCCGAGGAGCAGCAGGTCGAGGATGCCGTACGGGATCGCGTACGCCACGTTGTAGGCGTCGCCCAGCGCGGCGGTGCCGATGGCGTAGGCCAGGACCATCGTCCGCACGAAGCCCGTGACCCTGGACACCATGGTGCCCGCCGCCATGATGGCGCTGGCCCGCAGCATGCGGCTCATACGGTCTCACTCTCCCGGTTCTTGGCGGCACGCGCGAGCTTGCGCTGGGACCTGCGGCGCAGCAGCCGCGTCACCACGGCGGCGAGCATCACGGTCAGCGCCGCGCCCACGATCACCAGGGCGATCCCCGTGTAGCCGGTCGTGCGGATCGTCAGCCGCTGTGGCTTGCCGTACGGCTGCCCGTCGGCGGTCTTGAGCTGCACGGTCACGGTCGCGTCGCCGCTGGTGTCGGGGGCGGCGTTCATCTGGACCTGCACGGTGCCGCTCTGCCCGCCGCCGATCGTCAGCGGCTCGGGCTGCGCGAAGTTGACCGTCAGCAGCTCGGGGTTGTCGGACTTGATGTCGATGTACAGCTCGATGGGCACGCCGAGCTCGTTCTTCACGCTGATCGGCACCACGCCGTTGCTGCCCGCGAGCGTCTTCGGGGAGTCGGGGCTGGCGCCGGTGATTTTGATCTCGGCGAGCCTGCCGTCCACCGCCTTCTTGACCTCGTTGGTCACCGAGCGGCCCGCCCGCGTGCTGTTGCGCCAGGCGGAGGAGGTCAGCCGCAGCACCGCCGCGTCGAAGCGGGACTGCGCCTTCTGCTGCATGATCAGCGAGGTGAGCTGCGACTTCGACCAGATGTCCTTGACCGGGTCGAGGTACTTGCGGCTCAGCTCCTCCTTGCGGTCCTGGTCGGTGTAGGTCAGGCCGGCGCGCGGGGTGGAGGTCTTGGCCGGCTTGATGGACTCCAGCGTGGCCGGCTGCAGCCACGGCAGCCGGCCCGCCGCCTTGACCAGGGCGGTGACGAGCGCGGGGTTGGGGTTCCAGCGCCGCGAGGGGGCGATGACCAGCGACCTCGGCGTGACCTGGCCGGGCTCGGAGGCGATCATCGCGGTCTCGGCGACGAAGCGCTGCGTGCTGAGCGCGACGGACGTGCCGGTGCCCGGCTCGAACAGGCGGCTCAGCTCGGCGTCGGCGACCAGCGCGGTGACGGGGCCGTTGACCGAGTCGAGGGTCGCCGCGGCGTCGGGGGTGGTGAGGAGGGCCTGCTGCGGCGGCAGGTTGGTGGCGTTGAGCAGGACGGTGTCGACGTCGCTGACCGACAGCAGGTCGAGCGCGTCGGGGTCGAGCACGCCGTCGGCGGGCCAGGCGAGATTGGTCTTGGCGTTGCGGTTGAGCAGTGTCCTGGCCGTCTGCCCGCCCAGCTCGACGGCCCGGTGGGTCTGCGTGTCGAGCCCCTGGTGGGCCAGCGCCGCCACGTCGGGGTCGGCGTACGGGGTCGCGACCACGGGGGAGGCGGCCAGCGCGCTGCGCATGGTCGTCAGCCACTGGGCGGCCTCGGCGCTGGCGGGCTTCTTCTCGTCGCCGTCCTTGGTCTTGACGCTGTAGCCCTTGGTCATCCGGTTGACGTCGTCGAGCAGCGCCGGGTCGAACACCCAGGTGACGGTGGACGGCGCGGACTGCGCGATGCGGGCCAGGTCGGCCAGGCGGCCACGGCCCGCCAGCGACTGGCTCAGCTTGTCGTCCACGAACGCGGCGTCGTCGGTCGCGCGGTGCGGCTGGTCGATGACGGGCAGGGCGATGGCGATCTTGTTGCGCGGCAGCTTCTGCGGCGTGGCCGGCGCGTACGTCAGGAACGTGCGCTGCGCGGCCTGCGGGACGGAGTACTGGGCGACGTCCACGGCGATCGGATAGACGCCGAACTGGCTCAGCCCGAGCTGCACGGGGGTCGCGGTGATCGTCCACTGCGCCGTGCCGCCCGCGGCGAGCGGCTCCAGGTCCATGTAGGAGTTGCGGGTGGAGACGTTCTGCGGGAGCGTCTGGGTGCTCTGGTCGTTCTGGTAGACGGCCATGGCGGCGCGGTCGGTGAGCCTCTGGTTGCTGTAGCGCAGGCGCACCTGCAGCCCGGTCACGGGCGCCCCCGTGTCGTTGCGCACCGTACCGGTGATCTTGATCTCATCGGTCAGGTTTCTGGGGGCCTCTGGCGTGATCGACGAGATCGTCACCGTGTAGCCCTGCCGCTGCACGGTGGTCAGCGCCGGTTTCGCGGCAGCAGAACCCGGCGTCACCGCCACCAGGGGGGCGAGCAACGCGGCGGACAGCGCGGCGAGCAGCGTGGCCTTACGAATCACGCGGATGCCCGACCTGGACTACGACGACGACGCACGCCCGCAATGGTACGGGCTCAGTGCCGTCGCGCGACCGCCACGCGCGATCCTCGCGGGCGCGAGCCGCGCAGGTCGACCATCTTGCCTGGCAGGACGGCCAGCAGGTCGAGAGCACGCAGGGAAAGCGCCGTGTGACGCTCGCCGGTGGCGGTGTAGAGCGGCCCCGTGTCGGCCAGCAGCCGGTCGTCGATGAACATCGGCAGCGACTCCGGCAGCAGCAGCGGGCACACCAGCCCGCAGGCGTAGTCGGTGGTGGCGTTGACGACGTGGGCGGGCGCGGGGCGTACCTGGCGCGCGCCGAGCAATCCGCCGACGGCTCCGGGCCGGGGCGGCGAGGAGACGGGGGAGGTGACCCCGATGACGACCTCGCGGCCGACCCAGGTCGTGACTTCGAGCACCGTGACCGTCAGGCACCGCTCAGGGGCGGCGGAGACCGTCTCCGGCAGCTCTTCCGCGCATGTCATGGGACGCGGAAGGCGTACGATCTCATGATGGACCTGGTGTGCGAGGAGCCAGCGGTGGATCGCGAGGGCGTCCTTCATATAGTCCTCCTTGCTTGAATCCATGGCCCCCGACGGTCCCTTGACCGACGGTAACCCGGACCTGGTGTGGCTCGGGGGATATGTTCCGGAAGCAGAAGGCCGACTCAGTTTGTCCGACTCAACCTTGACCGAAAGCCAGCAGCAGGCCATGACCGACCTGTTCCGCAAGATCGCACCGGTGGCCGACGAGCTCGGCCGCCTGTTCGCCGACAAGGGCCACGAGCTGGCCCTCGTCGGCGGTCCCGTGCGTGACCTCCTGCTCGGCCGCATCGGCAACGACCTCGACCTGACCACCGACGCGCGCCCCGAGCGGGTGCTGGAGATCGTCAGGGACTGGGCCGACTCCGTATGGACGATCGGCATCGACTTCGGCACGGTGGGCCTGCGCAAGGGGAGCTGGCTGATCGAGATCACCACCTACCGGAGCGAGTCGTACGACCCCAAGTCCCGCAAGCCCGAGGTGATGTACGGCGAGACGCTCGACGCCGACCTGGAGCGGCGCGACTTCGCGGTCAACGCGATGGCGGTCCGCCTGCCGGGCCACGAGTTCGTCGACCCGTACGGCGGCCTGTCCGACCTGCGCGGCCGGCTGCTGCGCACGCCGGGCACGCCCGAGCAGTCCTTCGGCGACGACCCGCTGCGCATGCTCCGCGCCGCCAGGTTCGCCTCGCAACTCGGCTTCGCCGTCGATCCGCAGGCCGTGGCGGCGATGACCGCGATGGCCGAGCGCATCGAGATCGTCTCCGCCGAGCGCATCCGCGACGAGCTCGACAAGCTGATCTGCGGCGCCAACCCGCGCGAGGGGCTGCGCCTGCTGGTCGACACCGGCCTCGCCGCCCACGTGCTGCCCGAGCTGCCCAAGCTGCGCCTGGAGATCGACGAGCACCACCGGCACAAGGACGTGTACGAGCACTCGCTCACCGTCCTCGACCAGGCCATCGCGCAGGAGGAGGACGGCAAGCCCGACCGCATCCTGCGCTGGGCGGCGATCCTGCACGACATCGGCAAGCCGAAGACGCGCCGCCACGAGGCGGGCGGGCGGGTCTCCTTCCACCACCACGAGGTGGTCGGCGCGCAGATGACCAAGAAGCGCATGACCGAGCTGAAGTTCCCCAAGGACGTGGTGTCCGACGTCTCCCGGCTGGTCGAGCTGCACCTGCGCTTCCACGGCTACGGCACGGGGGAGTGGACCGACAGCGCCGTTCGCCGTTACGTGCGTGACGGCGGCCACCTGCTGGACCGGCTGCACAAGCTGACCAGGGCCGACTGCACCACCCGCAACAAGCGCAAGGCGGCGGCCCTGTCGCGCACCTACGACCACCTCGAGGAGCGCATCGCCAGGCTCGCCGAGGAGGAGGAGCTGGCCAAGATCCGCCCCGAGCTCGACGGCAACGAGATCCAGCAGGTGCTCGGGGTCGGGCCTGGGCCGGTAGTGGGGCGGGCCTACAAGTTCCTGCTCGACCTCAGGCTCGACAAGGGCATGCTCGGCAAGGAGAGCGCCACGGCGGCGCTGCTGGAGTGGGCCAGGTCAAACGACGTCGGCGCGTGACCGCGTGGTGATCATCCGGTAGGCGAACGCCGCCACGGGGTAGCCGAGCGAGATGATCACCACGGCCGCGTACGACTTGCCGTCCGGCGGCAGGATGGCCGCCGAGAGGGCCGCGGCGAGCACGTACATGCCGTTGAAGAGCATGTCGTAGATCGAGAACGCGCGGCCCCGGTAGATGTCCTCCACGTCGCGCTGGACGGTCGTGTCGGCGCAGATCTTGACGCTCTGCCCGGCCAGCCCCAGCACGAACCCGGCCAGCGGCAGCCCCCACTCCTGGAACGGCAGCACCAGCCCCGCCGTCAGCACCCCGGCCGCGACCAGCGCGATCTGCACCCAGCGCTCGATCCCGAACCGCTCGGTCGCGTACGGGGTGACCACCACGGCCAGCGCGGTGCCGACGCCCGCGGCCACCACCACCAGGCCGATGCCGCGCAGCGCCGCGTCGGCGTCGCCGTCGGTGAAGTAGTAGCGGTAGAGGATGATGCCGAGCGCGGTGCACATGCCGAACAGGAACCGGTGCGTGGCCATCGCGCCCATCGTCGCGGCGGCGACCCGGTGCCGCACCAGGTGCTTGGCGCCGTCGGCCAGCCCGGTGACCACGTTGCGCAGCGCCTGACGCGCCTGCGGCCGGTTGGGGTCGGGCCACGGGCCGAGCAGCTGACGGTCCATCGTCCGGGCCACCAGCGCGCTCAGCGTGAACACCACGCCGGACGTGACCAGCAGCAGCGCCACCCCCGCGTCCTCGCCGCCGAAGACCTCCCGCAGCAGGAAGCCCAGGCCCGCCCCGATGAACGTGGCCACCGTGCCCGAGGTGGGCACCACCGCGTTGGCGGAGATCAGCCGCTCCGGCGGCACCACGTGCGGCAGCGAGGCGCCGAGCGCCGCCAGGAAGAACCGGTTGACCCCCAGCACGGCCAGCGCCGCGCCGTAGAACCACGCGTCGGGCACGTCGGCGGCGACCAGCCCGGCGGCGACCAGCAACAGCGTGCCGCGGATGAAGGGCGCCACCACGAGGATCTGCCGCCGCGACCATCGGTCGATGAAGACGCCCACGAAGGGCCCGAGCACGCTGTACGGCAGCAGCAGCACGGCAAGCCCGGCGGCGACTTCGAGGGCGGTGGTCTGGCTCTCGGGACTGAAGAAGGCGAACCCGGTCACCCCGAACTGGAAGATCCCGTCGGAGAACTGGGAGACCAGCCGGGTGCTGAACAGCCTTCTGAAGTCCCGGCCCCGCAGGACCACGCGGAGATCGGCGACGAAAGACACGCCGCCAGCCTAGCTCCGCGTCACCTGTCCTAGGATGCTGGTGCAGCGGGTGCGCATGGGGTTCCGAGCGGTGCACATGATCTCGTACGCTTCATAGCGTGACGACTGAGGAACACGTTGTGCTGGTTGACCCGTCCGGCCAGGCGCTCGGCACCGCGCCCAAGACGTCGGTGCACGGCCGGGAGACACCCCTTCACCTGGCGTTCTCCAGCTACGTCTTCGACAGCGAAGGCCGCGTGCTGCTCACCAAGAGAGCCGACCACAAGATCACCTGGCCGAGCGTCTGGACCAACAGCTGCTGCGGTCACCCGCTTCCCGGCGAGCCCGTCGACCGAGCGGTGCTGCGCCGGCTCTCCTACGAGCTGGGCCTCACGGCCGGGCACGCCGACCTGATGCTGCCCGCCTTCTCCTATCGCGCCGAGATGGCCAACGGCATCGTCGAGCACGAGCTCTGCCCGGTCTACCGGGTCACCGTCGACTCGGCCGTCACGCCCAACCCCGACGAGGTGGCGCAGACGCGGTGGATGCCGTGGAAGGAGTTCGCCGAGGGGGCAGGGAACGGGCTGCTGGCGATCTCGCCGTGGTGCAGGGAGCAGGTGCCGTTGCTGGCCGAGCTGGGCTCCGACCCGCTCACCTGGCAGCCCGCCTCTTCGGCCGACCTGCCACCGGCCGCCCGCCCGTAGACCCCGTCCGGCACGTCAAAGCGCCGCCCGCCCGCGAAGTGCCGTCGGCAGACGCGCCGCACGCCCGCGCCGCACGCCCGCGCCGCACGCCCGCGCCGCACGCCCGCGCCGCACGCCCGCGCCGCACGCCCGCGCCGCACGCGCGTGGAGCATCCCAAAGCCCCCGTGAAGGCGCCGCAAGCACGGGGAAGCGTCTCAAGGGCGTGAAAAGCGCCGTAAGGGCGTGAAAGCGCCGTGCCCCCGCAGGGAAGCGGGGGCACGGCGCCACGGGGATGAGCAGGTCAGCGCTCGACCTCACCCCGGATGAACTTCTCGACGTACTCCCGGGCCTCGTCGTCGGAGTACTGCTCCGGCGGCGACTTCATGAAGTACGAGGAAGCCGACAGGATCGGCCCGGCGATCCCCCGGTCAAGGGCGATCTTGGCCGCCCGCACGGCGTCGATGATGATGCCGGCCGAGTTCGGCGAGTCCCAGACCTCGAGCTTGTACTCCAGGTTCAGGGGAGTGTCGCCGAACGAGCGCCCCTCCAGCCGCACGTAAGCCCACTTGCGGTCGTCCAGCCACGGCACGTGGTCCGACGGCCCGATGTGCACGTCGGCCTTGCCCATCTCGTGCGGGATCTGCGAGGTGACCGACTGCGTCTTGGAGATCTTCTTGGACTGGAGCCGCTTGCGCTCCAGCATGTTCATGAAGTCCATGTTGCCGCCGAAGTTGAGCTGGTACGTGCGCAGCAGCTCGACCCCGCGGTCCTCGAACAGCTTGGCCATCACCCGGTGCGTGATGGTGGCGCCGACCTGCGACTTGATGTCGTCGCCGACGATCGGCACGCCCGCCTCGGTGAACTTCTCCGCCCACTCGGGGTCGGAGGCGATGAAGACCGGCAGCGCGTTGACGAACGCCACCTTGGCGTCGATCGCGCACTGCGCGTAGAAGCGGTCGGCCTCCTCCGACCCCACCGGCAGGTACGACACGAGGACGTCGACCTGGTTGTCACGCAGCACCTGGACCACATCGACCGGCGCCTCGTCGGACTCCTCGATGATCTCGCTGTAGAACTCGCCAAGTCCGTCGAAGGTGTGGCCGCGCTGCACCGTCACCCCCGTGGGGGGAACGTCGCAGATCTTGATCGTGTTGTTCTCGCTGGCGACGATGGCCTCTGAAAGGTCGCGGCCGACCTTCTTGGCGTCCACGTCGAAGGCGGCGACGAACTCGACGTCGCCGACGTGGTACTCGCCGAACTTCACGTGCATGAGGCCCGGGACCCGTGTGTCCGGGTCCGCGTCCTTGTAGTAGTGAACGCCCTGGACCAGCGACGACGCGCAGTTGCCGACACCGACAATGGCCACGCGAACCGAACCCATCGCACTCGCTCCCTTACTCATCAGTTGACGTGGTATCTCTCTCGGGACTCTCCTCCGCGGAGGACGAGGCCCGACGCTCCGTTGCGATCAGCTCGTTCAACCAGCGCACCTCGCGTTCGACGGACTCGAGCCCGTGACGTTGCAGCTCGAGCGTGTAACTGTCGAGACGCTCCCTGGTGCGCGCCAGCGCAGTACGCACCGCGTCGAGGCGCTCCTCGAGCCGGCTACGGCGGCCTTCGAGAATGCGCAGCCGCACTTCGGCCTCCGTGTGGCGGAAGAAGGCGAAGTGCACGCCGAAGCTCTCGTCCTCCCATGCGGATGGACCGGCTTGCGTGAGCATGTCCTGAAGGCGTTCCTTGCCCTCGGCGGTCAGCTTGTAGACGATCTTCGACCTGCCGCCGACGATCGCGGTCGGAGCGGGCTGCTCCTCCACGATCAGGCCCTGAGCCAGAAGCGATCGCAGACAGGGGTACAGCGACCCGTAGGAGAACGCACGGAACATCCCCAGCAAGGCGTTGAGCCGTTTGCGCAGCTCGTAGCCGTGTAGCGGCGTCTCGTGCAGCGACCCGAGCACGGCCAGCTCCAGAACCCTGCCCTGTCCGCTGGCCACTGGAACCGCCCCCTCTCGCGTCGATGTATCGAGCCGATACATCTCCAAGATACGTCGGTGCGCTATATGGCTGCAATCTATGAATCTGCCAAGGCGTTGGGATGAACCCGTAAAACGCCGTAGTCTGGCGCTCATGTGGTCACAGAGAAGGGTGGTGGATTACGGCCTCGCGAAGCGGGCGGTGGTCCGCTCCGTGCGCTCGGGGCGCTCCTCGCGCCGCGACGTCTGTGACGCACAGCCCTACCTCCTCCGGGCGGCGCGCCACTTCGGCGAGCCGACCGAACGCCCCTGCCCGGTGTGCGAACAGGAGAACGTCACCAACGTGACCTATGTCTACGGGGATTCCCTCGGTAGGCATGCCGGTCAGGCAAAGGTCACATCAGAACTCGCCGCCATGGCTCATGATTACGATGAGTTCCGGGTGTACGTTGTCGAGGTCTGCCAAGGTTGTTCCTGGAATCACCTGACGGTTTCGTACGTCCTCGGGAACGGACCGCCTGATCTCGCCGGACAAGCGTGAAGACCGAGGGCGGCGAAGAGTTCACGCCCGACCGCCGTTTATGTTCCGACGACGTTGTGAGGACGTGTGAGTAGCAGCATGAATGAGGGGACGGCCCGCCCTGGAAGGCGCCGTCGATCCAGCTCATCCCGTTCTGTGCCCCAGAGTTCTCCACCTCAAACCGGCGAGCCGGGTTGGGGTGCGGCCCAGCCGCCCCGTCGTCCTGAAGCGGCCTACGAGCAGACGGGCGCGATGGCTGCGCAGCCGTACGACCAGCCCGAGCCGCGCAGGCCCGAGCCACGCAGGCCCGAGCCGCGCACCGAGCCGCGCCGGCCTGAGCCGCGCCCCGGGCCGGACGATCCCTACGGGCAGCAGCCGCCGCAGCGCTCGCGAAGCCAGGATACGCGCACGCTGGGTAATCAGGAGACGATCATCAGTGACGCGCCGCGCCGTTCGCGCAGGCGCGGTTCCGGGCAGCCGCCCGAGCCTCCCGGCCCGCCGACGAAGAAGGACGGCGACGGACGCGGCGGCTGGCGCAGGTTCGTGCCGAGCTGGAAGATCGTCGTGGCGGGCGCCGTGGTGCTCGCGGCCGGCCTGTTCGGCATGATCATGGTCGCGTACGCCAACACCCCCGTGCCGACCTCCGCCCAGAGCGAGGCGACGGCCCAGCAGAGCACCATCTACTACCGCGACGGCAAGAACGTCATCGCCCAGCTCGGCTTCAAGCGCGAGATCGTCCCCTTCGCCAGGATGGACGAGGACGTCAGGAACGCCGCGGTCGCCATCGAGAACAAGACGTTCTGGGAAGACTCCGGCATCTCCATCTCCGGCATGGCCCGCTCGGTGTGGATGACCGCCACGGGGCAGCAGCTCCAGGGCGCCTCGACGATCACCCAGCAGATGGCCCGCGGCTACTACGACGGCCTCAGCCAGGAGGTGTCGATCCAGCGCAAGGTCAAGGAGATCTTCGTCGCGGTCAAGCTCGACGAGACCATGTCGAAGGAGGACATCCTTTCGACCTATCTCAACACCATCAACTTCGGCCGCGCGTACGGCGTCGAGGCCGCCGCGAAGGCGTACTTCCCCGGCAAGAAGGTCACCGCCGCGAAGCTGACCCCCGAGCAGGGCGCCTATCTCGCCGCGCGCATCCAGCAGCCGAACTGGGACCACAACTCCGCGGCGCTCCAGGAGCGCTTCAAGCAGGTCATCAACAACATGGCCGAGCTGTGGCCGGAGAAGTACGGCAACCTCCCGCAGACCGCCAAGTTCCCGAAGACGCTCGCCTCCGCCGGCAACGACGACCTGGGCGGCCTCAACGGCTACATGGTCGAGGAGGTGCTGAACGAGCTCGAGGGCCGCGGCCTGACCGTCGACGAGATCAAGTCCGGCGGCTACAAGATCGTCTCGACCTTCGACAAGAAGCTCATGAAGGCCGCGCAGACCGCGGTCAAGAGCACCATGCAGGCCTACGGCATGAGCACGGAGTTCCACGGCGGCCTGGCCGCGGTGAACCCGAAGAACGGGCGGGTGCTCGCCTTCTACGGCGGCGACGACTTCCTCACCGACCCGTGGAACGAGCCCTTCCAGTCCACCAAGCAGGCCGCGTCCGCGTTCAAGCCGTACGTGCTGGCGGCCTGGCTGCAGGCCGGCTACTCGCTCAAGAGCTACGTGCCGGGCAACCAGACGGTGCCGAAGGAGCTGCCGGGCCAGCAGGCGGGCGGCATCAAGAACAGCCACAACGTCGGCGTGTCCGTTGACGTGGTCAAGGCCACCGCGGCCTCCGTCAACACCGCCTACGTGTCGATGGCGTACGCGCTGCCGGGCCGCCTCGACGACGTCAAGAACCTCGTCGAGGCGGCCGGCTTCGACCAGAAGCGCATGGAACAGGACGTGGAGGAGCACCACTTCCAGTTCGCGATCGGCAGCGCGCTGGTGACGCCGGTCGAGCAGGCAGCGGGCTACTCGATCTTCGCCAACGGCGGCAAGTACACCAAGTACCACGTCGTCCAGGAGGTCAAGCAGAACGGCAAGGTCGCCTACCCGGAGCAGGCCGTCGCCAAGACGGTCGTCGACCCGGGGGTCGCCGCCGACGCCACGGTCGCCATGCAGGCGGTGCTGCAGGCGGGCGGCACCGCGGCGGGCAAGGGTCTGGGCACCAGGCCGGCCGCGGGCAAGACCGGCACGAACAACGACGAGAAGGAGGCCTGGTTCGTCGGCTACACGCCGCAGGTCTCCACCGCCGTCGGGTTCTACCGCGAGCAGTGCGTGACCAAGACGGGCAAGGTCGTCCCGCCGCAGCACTCCAACTGCCCGATCACCCGCAAGGGCAGCAAGAAGTACGACGGGAACAACCCCTACACCAGCGTCAAGGAGGTCTCGCTCGGCTTCGAGGGCGCGGGCCCGCCCACCATCGCCTGGCAGAAGTTCATGCAGCTCGCCCACGAGAGCCTGCCGGTCGAGCAGTTCCCGGACCGGGCCGAGGTCGGCGTCCCCGAGAACATCGTGCCGAGCCCGACGCCCACGCCGACGCCCACGCCCGAGGACGAGAACCCGTTCGGCTCGGACAACCCGTTCGACGACGGCTCCGACGACTGCCTCATCGGCTGTGACGACAACGACGTCACCATCCCCGACGACGACGTGAACGTGGACGACGGCACCGACGACGACTTCGGCAACAGCGACCCCAACGACGTGGGCCTGGCCGGGCAGGGCTCCGTGCCCGAGCCCAGATCCAGCGGGACGCAGCCGAGGGCCACCAGGCCAGAGGACCAGTGACGAGCACCGAGGCCCGCGCCCCCTTCGTGGCGCGGGCCGTTCCCTACCTGCCCCTGGGGCTGATCGCCGCCCTGGGGGCGACCCTCGCGTACGTGGTGCGGCTCCCGTGCCGCACCGGCGGGTGGAACGACCAGGTCACCACCTACACCAACTTCTGCTACAGCGACATCTACCCCCTGTACTTCGACAGGGCGCTGGCCACCCAGAACCCCTACTTCGCCGACGTGCCGTTCGACAAGCAGGTCGAGTACCCGGTGGTGCTGGGCGAGGTCATGCAGCTGTTCAGCTGGATCGCCCGCGCGCTGGAGCCGGACCACGTCGCCCAGGCGGTGCGCTTCTACGACCTGACGGTGATCCTGCTCGGCGCCTGCCTCGTGGCGGGCGTGCTGCTGATGGCCGCGGTGGCGGGCCCGACGCGGCGCTGGGACGCCCTCTGGTACGCCATCTCGCCGGCCGTGGTGCTGGCCGCCTACATCAACTGGGACCTGGTCGCCGGCGCGCTGTCCATGGGCATGCTGCTGGCCTGGAAGCGGCAGCGCCAGGTGGCGGCCGGGGTGCTGCTGGGGCTGGCGATCGCGACCAAGTTCTACCCGCTGATGTTCGTCGGCGCGCTGTTCCTGCTGACGTGGCGCACCGGCCGGTGGCGGCCGTTCCTCGTCACGATGGGCTCGGCCTTGGGCGCCTGGCTCGTGGTGAACGTGCCGTTCATGGTCTTCGCCTGGGAGGGCTGGCGCAGGTTCTACGTCTTCTCCCAGGACCGCGGGGTCGACTGGGGCTCGCCGTGGCTGTTCTTCCAGAACAAGGGCTGGCCCGTGCTGGGCGAGGCCGACGTGAGCACGCTCGGCATGGTGTCGCTGGCGATCATGTGCGTGGGCATCGCGGTGCTGACGCTGGCCGCGCCGCGCCGGCCCAGGCTGGCGCAGATCTGCTTCCTGGCGCTGGCCGCGTTCATGATGACGAACAAGGTGTGGTCGCCGCAGTTCGTGTTGTGGCTGGTGCCGTTCGCGGTGCTGGCCAGGCCCAACTGGAAGCCGCTGGTGCTGTGGCAGCTCGCGGAGGTCTGGTACTTCGTCGCGATCTGGCTGTACCTGGTGGCCCAGTCGCCGCTCAACCGGGACGACCTGGGCATCGGCGATGACACGTACTTCACCGCCGTGTGGGGCCGCATCATCACGATCGCCATCATGATGGCGTTCGTCGTGCGTGACGTGCTGCGGCCGGACAAGGACGCGGTGCGGCAGGCCGACCTCGACGACCAGGCGGGCGGCGTGTTCGACGACGCCCCCGACCGGTTCACGCTCCAGTCCGCCTTCAGATGATCACTCGCTCGGCCGGTAGGGACGCGCTGCTGCTGTGGTTCGGCTCGCGGGCCGGGCTGCTCCTCGCCACGCTCCTCGGCGCGGCGATGGGCGGATACCTCGACAAGTGGCACAAGTGGGACGCCACGCTGTTCATCACGATCGCCCAGTACGGCTACGACGGCGAGCCGGGCAAGCCGCCGGACGACGGGCTGCCCGCCTTCTTCCCCGGCCTGCCCGCGGCGCTGCGGCTGGTGCACCTCGTGGTGCCCGACTGGGCGGCGGCCGGGCTGCTGGTCTCGCTGGCCGCGGGGGCGGTCGCGATGACGGCGCTGGCCAGGCTGGCCGAGGTGGAGGGCGCCTCCGGGTGGATGGCCGTGCTGGCGCTGCTGCTCTTCCCGATGGCGGTGTTCCTGTCCGCGGGCTACAGCGAGTCGCTGTTCCTGGCCTTCGCGATCCCGGCGTGGCTGGCCGCCAGGCAGGGGAACTGGCCGTCGGCGGCGCTGCTGGCGGCGGGGGCTTCCTGTGTGCGGATCACGGGGTTGTTCCTCGCGGTCGCGCTCGTGGTGGAGTTCGCGATGCGCAAGGAGTCGCCGCGGCGGGCCGGGTGGCTGGCCGTGCCGTTCGTGCCGCTGGTGGCGTACTCGTACTACCAGTACGGCAGGACCGGCGACTGGCTGGCGTGGAAGCACGCGCAGGAGGCCGGGTGGGGGCGCGACTTCGCCTGGCCGTGGGAGGCGTGGGCGACGACCTGGCGCTCGGCCATGGGCTCGGGCGACTTCGCGGTGGCCTTCCGGATGGAGATCGTCGGCGTCGTGGTGGCCGTGGCCGCGCTGGTGTGGCTGCTGGTGCTGCGCCGGTGGAGCGAGGCCGTCTACACGGGCGCGCAGGCGGGGGCGCTGATGACGTCGGCGTACTACCTGTCGATCCCGCGTTCGCTGCTGCTGTGGTTCCCGCTGTGGGTGGTGGTCGCGCGGTTCGCGACCCGGCGGACGTGGGTGATCGTGCTCTACGGGACGATCTCGGGGCCGTTGATGCTGGTCAACGCCTTCCGGTTCCTGAACGGGGCGTGGGCGGGCTGACTCGGGTCACGCCCCTTACCCACTTTTCCGTCTCGGTAATCCAGGGAAGTTATCCACAGGCTGTGTGTAATCGCTAGAGGTTCTTCCTCAGGAACGCGATGTCGTCCGCCTGGCCGTCGCCGGGAGTCTCCACCACGATCGGCGCGCCGGCCGCCCGGCAGACCGCCAGGATCAGCTCGGGGTCGATCTTCCCCTTGCCCAGGTTGGCGTGCCGGTCGGCGCCGGAGTCGAAGTCGTCGCGCGAGTCGTTGCAGTGCACCAGGTCGATGCGGCCGGTGATGGCCTTGACCCGGTCGACCAGGTCGATCAGCTCCTCGCCGCCGGCGTGGGCGTGGCAGGTGTCGAGGCAGAAGCCCACGTCGAACCCGTCGAGCGCCTCCCACAGCCGGGCGATGCGCTCCAGCTTGCGCGCCATCGCGTTGCCGCCGCCCGCGGTGTTCTCGATCAGCACCGGGATCGGGCACTCCATGCGCTCGAACACCTTGCGCCAGTTGTCGAACCCGGTCTGCGGGTCGTCGCTCTTGTTGACGTGGCCGCCGTGCACGATCAGGCCCTTGGCGCCGAGGCTCGCCGCCGCCTTCAGGTGCTGCTCCAGCAGCTTGCGGCTGGGAATCCTGATGCGGTTGTTGGTCGTCGCCACGTTGACCAGGTAGGGGGCGTGGATGTAAATGTCCACCCCTTCGACCGGCTTGGCCGGCAGCACGGGCTTGTCGTAGCCCTGCGGGTCGCCGAGGAAGAACTGCACCACCTCGGCCCCCACCTCCGCGGCGTGGGCGGCGGGGTCGTCCTGATCGACGTGAGCTCCGATTAGCACCATGTCACCGAGCTTATCCGTTTGGTGGAAGCAGCTCAGGGCAGTCGCGGGGACACCCCCTACTCCTGAGGAGACAACATATGAGCCGCTGGCGCTTACGAGCGCTCATCGTCCTCGTTTACGTCATCATCGGCATCTACGTCGCCTGGGTGTACGACTACATCACGCCCGGGCTGCTCAGGGACCTCGCTGAGGCGTTGCTCTCGGTGTTCCTCTGGTTCCTGGTCCTGCTCGGCATAGACCTGCACATCGGGTGAGGCGCATAGAACAGAACGGCCCCGGTGGAACCGGGGCCGTTGCTCATGGATGGGGGAGGAAGCCGCCGTGGGCGATGCCCAGCGCGGCGCCGACGAACGAGCCCACGAGACCGATGATGTTGAGCGAGCGCTGCGGCGTCGTGGCCGAGATGTACTGCGAGTAGAGGCCGACGCCGAAGCCCAGCGTGCCGACCCAGGACGCGATCATGTGCGCCGAGGTCCAGAACGTGGCCACGAAGGCGACCACACCGCACACGAGCGTGACGATGGCCAGGATGTTCTCGACCGGGTGCGGACGACCATCCGGGTTGAGCGTGAGCTTGAACCGCTCCGATTCGGAGGGCTGAAGCACATGTGGCACAGCCACCACCCCCTTGGTTTCCTACAGGCCTTCCCACCTACCTGCGGCTGGTAACCTGGGGCACGCTGCGTTGTGATGGGTGCCCCATCGCCCCGGGTGCCGAAAGGGGCCGCCCGGGCCAAGACGTCAGCGTCCTCCTGTCACGGCAGAGTGTCGTGACCGCAAGAGTCCAGAGGAGGTAGGAGTCCCGCATGCGTCGTTACGAAGTAATGGTCATTCTGGACCCTTCGCTCGATGAGCGCACTGTCGCGCCGTCCCTCGACCAGTTCCTCACCGTGGTCCGCAACGACGGCGGCACCGTGGAGAAGGTCGACGTCTGGGGCCGTCGCCGTCTCGCCTACGACATCGACAAGAAGTCCGAAGGCATCTACGCCGTCATCGACCTGTCCGCGGAGCCCGCGACGGTCAAGGAGCTCGACCGGCAGATGAACCTCAACGAGGGCATTCTGCGCACCAAGGTCCTGCGTCCCGACGTGCACTAACCTCCGGCTTTTTGTCGGAGGAGCCCCGTACTCTGAGCCGTAATCCAAGCGAAGGCGTGCAGGAAGGCGAGCGCTAGCCATGGCAGCAGGCGACACCGTAATCACCATCGTCGGCAACCTGGTCGACGACCCGGAGCTGCGCTTCACCCCGACGGGGCAAGCGGTGGCTCGATTCCGCATCGCGTCCACTCCGCGGTTCATGGATCGACAGACCAACGAGTGGAAAGACGGCGAGAGCCTCTTCCTGACCTGCAACGTCTGGCGGCAGGCGGCGGAGAACGCCGCCGAGAGCCTCCAGCGCGGCATGCGGGTCATCGTGCAGGGGCGGCTCAAGCAGCGGTCTTACGAGACCAAGGAAGGCGAGAAGCGCACGGTCTACGAGGTCGAGGTCGACGAGGTCGGCCCGTCCCTGCGTAACGCCACGGCCAAGGTCAACCGCACCTCCCGTCAGGGTGGCGGCGGTGGCGGCGGCTTCGGTGGCGGCCCGGCCGACGACCCGTGGGCCTCCGCCTCGCCCGCCCCGCCTCAGGGCGGCGGCTTCCAGGGCGGTGGCGGCGGTGGCTACGGCGGAGGCGGCGGCGGCCAGCAGGGCGGCGGCGGCTTCGGCGGCGGCGGCAACGACTTCAGCGACGAGCCGCCTTTCTAAATCCAGTCCGAAAAGCCCGAGTCCATTCCCGCCCTGAAGGCGGGGCTCTGAAAGGAGCACCACGATGGCAAAGCCGGCACTGCGCAAGCCCAAGAAGAAGGTTTGCCTGTTCTGCCACGACAAGATCTCCTACGTCGACTACAAGGACACGGCGCTGCTGCGGAAGTTCATCTCCGACCGCGGCAAGATCCGTGCGCGCCGGGTGACGGGCAACTGCACCCAGCACCAGCGTGACGTGGCGACCGCGATCAAGAACGCCCGTGAGGTGGCCCTGCTGCCTTACACGAGCACCGCGCGCTAAGGAGGCCTGTCGATATGAAGCTCATCCTCACCAACGAGGTCTCCGGCCTCGGCACCCCCGGCGACGTCGTGGAGGTCAAGGACGGCTACGGCCGTAACTACCTCATCCCGCGCGGCTACGCCATGCGCTGGACGCGCGGCGCCGAGAAGCAGATCGAGACCATCCGTAAGGCTCGCGACGCCCGCGAGATCCGCGACCTCGGCACCGCCAAGGAGGTCGCCGGCCAGCTCGGCGCGCTGCGCGTCAAGCTGACCACCCGCGCGGGCGAGTCGGGCCGGCTGTTCGGCTCGATCACGACGGGCGACATCGCCGACGCCGTCAAGGCCGCCGGCGGCCCGATCCTCGACCGCCGCCGCATCGAGATCGTCAACCCGATCAAGAGCGTCGGCTCCCACCGCGTCAGCGTCCGCCTCCACCCCGAAGTGGCTGCCGGCATTGACGTTGAGGTCGTCGCAGGCTGATTCACTTGATGGCCCCCGCCTTTGTGCGGGGGCCTTCTTGTTTTTACGGCAAGCCGTGGCCTGCCACCCGCCTTACTTCGGCTGATGGCCCTCCAGGAAACGGCCTCTGACCCTTCACCGCCGGGCCGCCGTCACGCGAGCCCAAAGTGGGCCGATTGCCGTGGTGAAGGGCACCCTTGGGCGGGATTCCCTATTCGGGCGGCGTAGAATGCCGTTCGTTCTTTAGCACGTTCCCCCTGGAGGCAAGGCCATGGCCGTTCGCCCTTTGCTGCTGCTCGCGTTGGCCGTGGCCGTTGTCGGTTGTGCGCCTGTGGATGACACGGCCACCACTGCCGCGCCTACGACCTCCACCGCCTGTGCCAAGGAGCAGTTGCAGCTTCTCACCCCTGGCAAGCTCACGATCGGGACCGACAAGCCCGCCTACGAGCCGTGGTTCAAGGACGACGACCCGAGTAACGGGCAGGGGTTCGAGAGCGCCGTGGCGTTCGCCGTCGCTGGGGAGCTGGGCTTCGACCGCAGTGAGGTGCAGTGGAGCACGGTGAAGTTCGACGCCGCGTTCGCACCGGGGGAGAAGCAGTTCGACTTCGACGTCAACCAGGTCTCGATCACGCCTGACCGGGCCAAGGCGGTGGACTTCAGCAAGGGGTACTACACGGTCAAGCAGGCCGTCGTCGCCGTCGAGGGAAGCAAGTACGCCGGGGCGAAGAGCCTGGCCGAGCTGAAGGACGCCAAGATCGGCGTGCAGGTCGGGACGACCTCGCTCGACGCGGTCAAGAACGTCATCCAGCCCGCCGACGACCCCAACGTCTACAACGAGCAGATCGACGTCGTGAACGCCCTGAAGAACGAGCAGGTGGACGCGGTGGTCGTGGACCTGCCGACGGCGTTCTACGTGACGGCCGCCCAGGTGGAGAAGTCCAAGATCGTCGGCCAGTTCGGCTCCACGGGCGGCACGCCGGAGGAGTTCGGCCTGGTGATGGAGAAGGGCAGCGCGCTCAAGCCCTGCGTGGACAAGGCCGTGGACGCGCTGAAGTCCAAGGGTGAGCTGACCAAGATCGAGCAGCAGTGGCTGGGCTCGGCGGCGGGCGCTCCCGAGCTGCGATGAGCGAGTGGGCCAAGTCCGAGCGCCACGGCGAGTGGGTCAAGTCCGAGCGCCAGAGCGAGCGTGAGCGGATCCGCCGCTCACGCGCCCGCCGCTCGGCCTCGATCGCGACGGCCTCGACGGTGGTCTTCATCGTCCTGGTCGTCTGGGGAGTGACCAGCTCGCCGGGCTGGTCGCGGGTGCGGGAGACGTTCTTCAACGGCGAGCAGTTCGCCAAGGCGCTGCCCGACGTGCTGAGCGGCTTCGTGCTCAACATCAAGATCTTCCTCATCGCGGAGGTCCTGATCCTCGTCGTCGGCCTGCTGGTGGCGCTGGCCAGAGGCATCAAGACGCCCGCCTTCTTCCCGATCCGCGCCCTGGCGACGCTCTACACGGACGTCTTCCGCGGCGTGCCGACGATCCTGGTGATCTACCTCATCGGGTTCGGGCTGCCGGCGCTCAGGCTGCAGGGCATCCCCTCCGACCTGGCGACGCTGGGCATCATCGCGCTGACGCTCTCCTACGGCGCGTACGTGGCCGAGGTATTCCGTTCGGGCATCGAGTCGGTGCATCCCAGCCAGATCGCGGCGGCGCGCTCGCTGGGGCTCGGCCACGTCAAGACCATGCGTTTCGTGGTGCTGCCGCAGGCCACCAGAAGGGTCGTGCCGCCGCTGCTCAACGACTTCGTCTCGCTGCAGAAGGACACGGCGCTGGTGGCCACCATCGGGCCGCTGGAGGCGTTGAGACAGGCTCAGATCCATGCGGCCAGCACGTTCAACTACACGCCCTACCTGGCGGCGGCGCTGCTGTTCATCCTGCTCACGATCCCCATGGCCAGGCTCACCGACCACCTGGCGGACCGGACGCGCAGGAGGCGCGGAGCATGAACGTGCTGACCATCGAAGGGGTGTGGAAGCACTTCCACGGCCACAGCGTGCTGCGCGGCATCGACCTGGAGGTGCGGCCGCACGAGGTGGTGAGCCTCATCGGGGCGTCGGGCTCGGGCAAGTCCACGCTGCTGCGCTGCGTCAACCTGCTGGAGACGGTCGACGACGGCGCGATCTACCTCGACGGCGAGGAGCTCACCGACCCCCGGGTGAACGTCGACCAGGTGCGCAGGCGGCTCGGCATCGTCTTCCAGGCGTTCAATCTGTTCCCGCACATGACGGTGCTGGACAACATCACGCTGGCGCCCAGGCAGGTGCACGGCGTGCCCAGGGCGCAGGCGGAGGAGCAGGCTCATGCGCTGCTGGCCAGGTTCGGGCTGGCGGCGAAGGCGAAGGCCTACCCCGACCAGCTCTCCGGCGGCCAGCAGCAGCGGGTGGCGATCATCCGGGCGATGGCCACGCAGCCGCGGCTGATGCTGCTCGACGAGGTGACCTCGGCGCTCGACCCCGAGCTGGTGGTGGAGGTGCTGGGGATCATCAGGGAGCTCAAGGAGTCGGGCATGACGATGGTCCTGACGACGCACGAGATGGGCTTCTGCCGCGACATCTCGGACGTGGTGTGCTTCCTCGACGGCGGGGTGCTGCTGGAGAAGGGCCCGCCCGAGCAGATCTTCTCCGCGCCCGAGCATCCGCGTACCAGGGAGTTCCTGCGCAGCGTGGTGGAGTCGGGGCGGTTCTAGCGCCGGTGGCGGCCGTGGGGGTGCCTGGAGGGGGCGCTGGGGCGGGCCAGGAGGCTGTGGCGGCGGCCGTACACGAGGTAGACGAGCAGGCCGAACGCCATCCACAGGGCGAACCAGGCCCAGGTGAGCACCCGCAGGTTCACCATCAGCCAGAGGGTGGCCAGCAGCGACAGCGCGGGCAGCAGCGGTGACAGCGGCACGCGGAAGCCGCGGTCGAGGTGCGGCATGCGCCGCCGCATGACGATCACCCCGGCGGCCACGAACATGAACGCGAACAGCGTCCCGATCACCACGAGCTGCTGCATCGTCAGCACCGGCACGAACTCGGCCAGCACGATCGCCACCAGCCCGATCACCAGCGTGACGCGCGTGGGCGTGTGGTAGCGGCGGCTCACCGTGGCCAGGCGGCGAGGGATGAGCCCGTCGCGGGCCATCGAGAACAGCACCCGCGTCTGCCCCACGATCAGCACCAGGATCACCGTGGTCAGCCCGAGCACCGCGCCCGCGTCGATGACGTGCACCATCCAGTCCACGCCGACCGCGCGAAAGGCGCTGGCCAGCGGTCTCTCGACGGAGATCTCCGTGTACGACACCATGCCGACCATGACCAGCGCCACCGCGAGGTAGAGGACGGTGGCGACCACCAGGCTGCGGATCATGCCCTTGGGCACGGCCCTGGGCGCGTTCGCGGTCTCCTCGGCAGAGGTGGCCACGATGTCGAACCCGATGTAGGCGAACGCGATCGCCGAGGCCGCGGAGAAGATCCCGAACCAGCCGAACGCCTGGCTCTCCCCGACGAAGATCTCCAGCACGGTCGCCGGAGCGGTGTCGAGGGTCTTCGGCGGCACGTAGAAGTCCCCGAAGTTGGCCACGTCGAGGTGGGTCAGACCCACGACGATGACCGCGCCGATGGCCAGCAGCTTGGCCGACACCATGATCCACAGAGCGCGCAGCCCGACCCGGGCGCCCAGCGCCACGATGCCCGTGAGCAGCACCAGGATCACGAACACGAGGACGTCCTGGACCAGGTCGGCGGCGGGCACCTGGACGCCGAAGTTGGCGATCGCGCCGACCGTGATCGCGGCCCACGCCCTGGCCACCACCGCGGCGGCGAACTGCAGCTCCAGGATCAGCGCCCAGCCGATGATCCACGCCCAGACCTCGCCGAAGATGACGTAGGCGAAGGTGTACGCGCTGCCGGAGGTCGGCATCGTGGAGGACAGCTCGGCGTAGCACAGGCAGGCCAGCAGGCACGCGATGCCCGCGATCATGAAGGAGAGGATCACTCCGGGGCCGGCCGTGGTGGCGGCCTGCTCCCCGGCGATGCTGAAGATGCCCGCGCCGATCATCACGCCGAGCCCGAGCACGACCAGGTCGGCCGGCCGGTAGACCTCGGCCAGGCTGTGCCGGGCGCCGGTGCGCAGCCCGGTCGCCTCCGAAGGCGGCAGTCGTCGCAGAATTGTGGACAAGGAACACCCCGCTCAGGGAACTCGCCCACAATGTCTCACTACTTGGACAACAACAAGCACGAATCCATCACGTGCCGGTTACCAGCCAGGCGGTTCCGTTGGCGCGGCGGACCAGGGTGAGCAGGCGGGCCAGCATCCACACCCCCAGCGCGCACCACAGGGCCACCACGCCCAGCCCGGCGGCGACCAGGGCGGCGGGCAGGTAGGCGAGTGTCGTCCACACCCCGGCCCAGGCCAGGTAACGCTGGTCGCCTGCGCCGATGAGCACGCCGTCCAGCACGAACACCACCCCGCAGAGCGGCTGGAGCAGCGCCACCGGCCACAGCAGGTCCAGCAGCAGCCCGGCGACCCGCGGATCGGCGTCGAACAGGCCGGGCAGCAGCGGCCTGGCCGCCAGCACGAGCAGGCCGAGCACGACCCCCGACCAGATGCCCCACCACACCATCCGCTTCGTGGCGGCCTGGGTGGCCTCGACGTCGCCGGCGCCGAGCGAGCGCCCGGTGATGGCCTGCCCGGCGATGGCGATCGCGTCCAGGGCCAGGGCGAGCAGCGTCCACACCTGGGTGGCCAGCGCGTACGCGGCCAGCTCCGCCTCGCCCATCCTGGTGGCGATGACCGTGGCGGCCAGGATCACGACGCGCATGCACAACGTCCGGATGAACAGCGCGAAACCGACCGTCCCCGCCTGCTTGACCCCCGCCACGGACGGCGTCAGCGGCGCCCCCAGCCGCACCGCCGCGCGGGCCACCACCACGAGGTAGACGGCCGCGCCGAGCGTCTGCGCCAGCACCGTCCCCCACGCCGACCCGGCGATGCCCCAGCCCAGCCCCAGCACGAACCAGGCGTTCAGCGCGGCGTTCAGCGCGAACGAGCCGACGGCCACCACCAGCGGCGTCACCGTGTCCTGCAGCCCGCGCAGCACACCGGTGCCCGCCAGCACGACCAGCATGCCGGGCGCGCCGATCAGGCTGATCCGCAGGTACGTCACGGCCTGCGCCGCCTGCGGCCCCACCGCGCCGAACAGCTCCACGATCGCCGGAGCCAGCGGCCAGCACGCCACGATCACGGCCACGCCGAGTGCCAGTGCCAGCCAGATGCCGTCCACACCGCTGCGCATGGCCCGCAGGTGGTCGCCCGCCCCCGACTGGCGTGCCACGGACGCCGTCGTCCCGTACGCCAGGAACACGCACAGGTTCACCAGAGTCGTCAGAACCGTCCCCGCCACACCCAGGGCGCCGACCGCCGTGGTGCCGAGGCCGTGCCCCACGATGGCGTAGTCGGCGAGCAGGAAGAGCGGCTCGGCCACGAGCGCGCCGAAGGCGGGCACGGCCAGCCGGAGAATCTCCCGATCTCTGGATGTAATGGGCATTCGTCCATTATGAGCCTTACGCGGCGTGTCGGGCCAACTTTCTTTCCTCCACAACCGGTGGACACTGTTCGCCCTGGTCAGAGTGGCTTCGGTGGATATCCGCAAGAGTTATCCCCAGGCTCCGTCCACAGGCCGTTCACACCCTGAGGGCGTTCATCCACAGGTCATCCACAAGTCGGCCACAGGGTTGTCCACAGGTCACGTTGCCGACGGCGCGTTACTCCGGGAAACTGTCAGACCGGTCGACTACAAGTGGGGGTGGTGCGACCGCCTGCAAGTTGTTCGAGGGGGCGCGGGTGAGCATTGACGAAGAGGCCGGCGGAGGCTCCGGCGGAGGCCCGGGTTTCGAACGCACACCGCCCAACAACATCGAGGCGGAGCAGTCCGTCCTCGGCGGCATGCTGCTGTCCAAGGACGCCATCGCCGACGTCGTGGAGATCCTGCGCTCCGACGACTTCTACCGGCCCGCCCACCAGATGGTCTACGACGTCATCACCGACCTGTACGGCCGGGGCGAGCCCGCCGACGCCGTCACCGTCTTCGACGAACTGCAGAAGCGCGGCGAGATGGCCAGGGTGGGCGGCGCGGCCTACCTGCACACCCTGACGGCCGTCGTCCCCACGGCGGCCAACGCCGGCTACTACGCCAAGATCGTCCGCGAGCAGGCCATCCTGCGCCGCCTCATCGAGGCCGGCACCCGCATCGTCTCCTTCGGCTACGGCGGCCAGAACGAAGAGGTCGACGAACTCGTCGACCGCGCCCAGGCCGAGATCTACCAGGTCACCGAGCGCCGCACCTCGGAAGACTACGCGCCGCTGGCCGACATCATGCCTGGCGCCCTCGACGAGCTGGAGGCCATCGGCAGCCGTGGCGGCCAGATGGTCGGCGTCCCGACCGGCTTCGCCGACCTCGACCAGCTCACCAACGGCCTGCACCCGGGCCAGATGATCGTCGTCGCGGCTCGTCCCGCCATCGGGAAGTCGACCTTGGGGCTCGATTTCGCCCGTTCGGCTGCGATCAAGAACGGCATGACCACGGTCATCTTCTCCCTGGAGATGTCCCGCAACGAGATCACCATGCGTCTGCTGTCCGCCGAGGCCCGCGTGGCGCTGCACCACATGCGCTCCGGCATGATGGGCGACGACGACTGGACCCGCCTGGCCCGCCGGATGAGCGAGGTGGCCGAGGCCCCGCTGTTCATCGACGACTCGCCCAACATGTCGATGATGGAGATCAGGGCCAAGTGCCGGCGGCTCAAGCAGCGCAACGACCTGAGGTTCGTGGTCATCGACTACCTCCAACTGATGAGCTCGCCGAAGAAGACCGAGAGCCGCCAGAACGAGGTCTCCGAGATCTCCCGTGCCATCAAGCTGCTGGCCAAGGAGCTGGAGGTGCCTGTCATCGCGATCTCGCAGCTCAACCGTGGTCCCGAGCAGCGCACGGACAAGCGCCCCGCGGTCAGCGACCTTCGCGAATCCGGCTGCCTGACCGCCGCGACCCGGATCATGCGCGCTGACACGGGCGCCGAGCTTTCGCTGGCAGAGCTGCTGGAGTCAGGGGCACGGGACATTCCCGTCTGGTCATTGGACGACCGGCTCAAGTTGGTTCCGCGCACGATGACACATGTCTTTCCCAGCGGTGTGAAGCCGGTTCATCGAGTGCGCCTTCGTTCGGGGCGTGAGGTGGAAGCCACGGCCAACCACCCGTTCCTGACCTACGAGGGCTGGCAGGCTCTCGAAGACCTTGGCCCGGGTGCCAGGGTCGCGGTGCTCAGGCACGTGCCCGCACCACTGAACCTCGTGGCATGGGACGAGGACGAGCTGGTCGTGCTTGCGCACCTGATCGGTCACGGGTCCTTCGTGCGACGGCAGCCCATCCGCTACAGCAGCACCGATGAGGCGAATCTCGCCGCCGTGTCGGAAGCGGCCGCCCGCCGCTTCGGCATCACGGCGGTCCGCGACGAGGACGAAGCGGCTCGATGCACCACGCTCAGGCTGCCGGCCCCCTACCGGCTGACTCACGGCAGGCGTAACCCCATCGCGGCCTGGCTCGACGGTCTCGGCCTGTTCGGGCTGCGAAGTGATCAGAAATTCTTGCCCGCCGGTCTGTTCGCACTGCCCAAACGGCAGACAGCGCTGTTCCTGCGCCACTTGTGGGCGACGGACGGGTGCGTCTGGTGGGATCAGCGGGGAAACCAGGCACGGATCTCCTACTCGTCCACGAGCCGCCGTCTGGTGGACGACGTGGCCCGGCTGCTGCTGCGGTTCAACGTCATGACCAGGATCAGCGAGGTCCGCGAGGGCGATCACCGTGTCTGCTACCACCTGGACGTCCACGGGGCGGAGAACCAGCTCCGCTTCCTCGATGAGGTCGGCGTGCACGGTGGCAGGGGCGCCTCGGCACGGGAATGCGCGATGCTGCTGCGTGACATCACCGGAAACACCAATCTCGACACTGTGCCGAAGGAGGTCTGGTCCCGTGTGAAGGCGACGTTGATCGAACGGAAGATGAGTCAGCCCGAGTCCGCCGCGGCCATGGGGACGCGGTACTGCGGCACCACCCTCTGGAAGCACGCGCCCAGCCGAGAACGGCTGGGCAGGATTGCGGCCGTCCTCGAGGACTCCGATCTCGAACTACTGGCCACAAATGACGTCTTCTGGGATGAGATCTCCGAGATCGTCCCGCTGGGGGAGCAGCCCGTATACGACGCGACCGTGCTGGGCACGCACAACTTCGTCGCCAACGGCATCAGCCTGCACAACTCGATCGAGCAGGACGCGGACATGGTCATCCTGCTGCACCGCGAAGACGCTTACGAGCCCGAATCGCCCAGAGCGGGCGAGGCCGACCTGATCGTGGCCAAGCACCGTAACGGCCCCACCGCCACCGTGACGGTGGCCTTCCAGGGTCACTACAGCCGCTTCGTGGACATGGCCCAGCACTAGCCGCGTGCCGATGAGTTCCGTACGGACCCGTGGTCCATACGGCTGAACACACCGACAGCGGTGGGCCCGCGCTGGGAACGTTCAGCGCGGGAGGAAGCCCATGGAGGCAGTGATGAGCGTCGGCGACTCCAAGCAGGAGCACACCGTCCGGACCGGCGAGCAGGGGACCCGGGCGAGCGGTCCCAGGGTGCTGGTGGCGGGGGCGAGCATCGCGGGCCCCGCGCTGGCCCACTGGCTGCGCCGGCGGGGAGCCGAGGTGACCGTGGTGGAGCGGGCTCCCCGGCTGCGTCCCGGCGGGCAGGCGGTGGACGCGCGCGGGGTCGCCAAGGAGGTCATCGGGCGCATGGGGCTCGACGCGGCGGTGCGCGCGGCGTGCACCGACACCGCCGGCGCGCACATCGTGGACGCGGACGGGCAGGTGCTGGAGACCTTCCGCGCCGACGACCACGGTGGCGACGGGTTCATCGCGGACATCGAGATCCTGCGCGGAGACCTGTCCCAGGTGCTCTACGACGACACCCGCGACGGCGTCGAGTACGTCTTCGGCGACCGGATCGCCGAGCTCGGCCAGGACGCGGACGGGGTTGACGTGGTCTTCGCAGGCGGCGACCGGCGGCGCTTCGACCTGGTGATCGGGGCCGACGGGCTGCACTCGCAGTTGCGAGCGATGGTCTTCGGGCCGCGCGAGCACTTCGTCCGCCATCTCGGGCTCGTGCTGGCCTTCTACAGCGTGCCCAACGAGTTCGGAGTGGACCGCTGGATGATCGACCATCAGGAGGCCGGACGGTCCGCCGGCCTGCGGCCCGTCCCCGATGCCACCCGGGCGATGGCCATGTTCTCCTTCCCCGCGGCCGACTTCGACGTCGACCACCGCGACGTCGCGGCGCAGAAGCGCCTGCTGCGCGAGCGGATGGACGGTTTCGGCTGGTTGACCCAGCGCATCCTCGCGCACGTGGACGACACCCCGGACTTCTATCTGGACCAGGTCGCTCAGGTGGTGATGGACCGCTGGTCGAGTGGACGGGTGGGGCTGCTCGGGGACGCGGCGTTCAGCGCGTCGCCGATGTCCGGGGCGGGCACCGGACTGGCCCTGGTCGGCGCCTACCTGCTGGCCGGAGAGCTGGCCGCCGCCGGGTGGGACCCGGAGGCAGGGTTCGCCGGCTACGAGACTCGGATGCGCTCGTTCGTGGAGGCCAATCAGGAGATCGGCCGGTTGCACGTACACAGCCTCGCCGTCCCGGGGCCGGACGCCGTGCCGAGCCCCGACTTCGCCGGCGAATGGTTCACCGAGCTGATCGAGCGGGCGATCAACGGCGTCGAGCTGCCCGACTACCGATGATCTGGTCGGCCGAACGGACAGAGAAGCTCGCGGCGCCACGTGACAAGCCTGCCTGAGGCGCTCGGCCGCCAGTGCCGTAGCGATTATCATCTTGCTCTCGGCATTGGCATCCCCGGCGCGCGCCCGATGGCCCGCTGGCTTCACCACGCCGCCTGGGCCGGCGGCTATATGGGGGCGGAAAGGTCATGGCGACGTTATCTGATCCAAGGCCGCCGCTGTTGAACCGGCAGCGTGAACGTGCGGTGCTCGACGGCCTGCTGGGGGATCTGCGGGACGGACGCGGGCGGGCACTGGTGCTGCGTGGCGAGGCGGGGGTGGGCAAGTCGGCGCTGCTGGGGCATGTGGTGGAGGCCGCTGCCGGCATCCGCGTGGAGCGAGCGGCGGGCGTCGAGTCGGAGATGGAGCTGGCGTTCGCCGGCCTGCATCTGTTGTGCGCGCCGCTGCTGCACCGCCTCAACCGTCTGCCCGGCCCGCAGCGCGGTGCGCTGGAAGCGGCCTTCGGCCTGCGGGAAGGGGGCGCGCCCGATCGGTTCCTGGTGGGGCTCGCGGTGCTGACCCTGCTGGCGGAGGCGGCGGAGGAACGCGCGCTGCTGTGTGTGGTCGATGACGCGCAGTGGCTGGACCAGTCGTCGTCGCAGGTGCTGGCGTTCGTGGCGCGACGGCTGCTGGCCGAGCCGGTGGGGCTGATCTTCGCCACGCGCGAGCCGGGAGAGCAGTTCCGAGGACTGACGGATCTGGAGGTGCGCGGCCTGCCGCCGCGGGAGTCCCTCACGCTGTTGCGCTCGGTGGTCCCGTTCCAACTGGACGAACGAGTCACGGACCGGATCCTGGCCGAGACGAACGGCAACCCGCTGGCGCTGCTCGAGTTGCCGCGCGGGTTGAGCCCCATCCAACTGGCGGGCGGGTTCGGGCTGGTCGAGGCGCAGCCGCTACCGGCCCGGATCGAGCAGGGCTTCCAGCATCGGCTGGAGGCGCTGCCGGTCGAGACGCGGGCGCTGATGCTGGTCGCCGCGGCCGAGCCGACCGGCAACCCGGTGCTGCTCTGGCGGGCGGCCGGTCAGCTCGGCATCCCGGCCTCCGCCGCGGATGCCGCCAAGTCCGACGGGCTCCTGCACATGGGGACGGTGGTGCGGTTCCGGCATCCGCTCGTACGGTCGGCGGTGTACTCGGCGGCGTCGCCACAGGAGCGGCGGGTGACGCACCGGGCGCTGGCCGAGGCGACCAACCGCGACCAGGACCCGGATCGGCGGGCCTGGCACCTGGCCGCGGCAGCGGCCGGGCCCGACGAGGAGGTGGCCGCGGAGCTGGCGCGATCGGCGGACCGTGCGCAGGCCCGCGGCGGCATGGCCGCGGCAGCGGCGTTCCTGCAACGCGCGGTCGAGCTGACGAGCGATCCCGGTCTGCAGTCCGAGCGGGCCCTGGCCGCCGCGCAGGCGAACGTCATGGCCGGCGGGTTCGACGCGGCGTCCGGCCTGCTCGCCATCGCGTCGGCGGGACCGCTGAACGAGCTCCAGCAGGCCCGCGTCGACCTGGTGCACGGGCAGATCGCCTTCGCCACCAGCATGGGCGGCGACGCTCCGCCGATCCTGGCCAGGGTGGCCAAGCGGCTGGAGCCGCTGGACCCCGCGCTGGCGCGGCAGACGTACCTGGAGGCCTGGTATGCCGCGCTGTTCGCCGGGCGGTTCGCGGGCGCCGACGACCTGCACGAGATCTCCCGGGCCGCGCGATCGGCTTCGCCGCTCCCGGGCGCGCCCCGGCCGCCGGATCTGCTGCTGGACGCGCTGGCGGTCCTGGTCACTGAGGGACGTGCCGCGGCCGCGCCCCTGCTGAGACGGTCGGCCTGGGTCTTCGCCGAAGGTGAGATCACCCTGGCGGAGCGCCTGCGATGGAGCCCGATGGCAGCCGTCGCCGCGTCGGCGCTGTGGGACGAGAAGTGCTGGTACACGATGCAGTCCCGCGAGCTCCGGCACTGCCGCGAGGCGGGCCTGCTCGGCCCGCTGGGGATCTGGGTGAACGCGATGGCCGTCCTGGAGACCTGGCGCGGTGATCTCGCGGAGGCCGCTTCGCTGGTCGCGGAGGCAGAAGCGATCGCGACGGCGACGGGAGGCCGCGGCTTGGCCACGGGGGTCATGATGCTCACCGCGTTCCGGGGGATGGAGGCCGAGGCCGCCCCGCTGATCGAGCGGGCGACCGCGCAGGCCAGGGCTTCCGGCCAGGGTGTGGGAGAACAGTTCGCGCAGTGGGTGAAGGCCGTGCTCAACAACGGGCTCGGCCGCCACGAGGAGGCCCTTGCCGCGGCGCTGGCCGCCCAAGCGGCCCCCGGCGCGCCTGAGATGCACGTCTCCATGTGGGCACTGTCCGAGTTGATCGAGGCGGCCGGCAGAACCGGGCAGACGCGGCAGGCCGCCGAGGCGCTCGACCGGCTGGCCGAGGCGATCGCCATCGGTGACGGTGGCTGGGGGCCGGGGCTCTACGTGCGGTCCCAGGCGCTGCTCAGCGAGGGCGAGGAGGCCGAGCTCCGGTATCGCGAGGCGGTGGATCTGCTGGGCCGCACCGGCATTCGCACCGAACTCGCCCGTGCACACCTGCTCTACGGCGAGTGGTTACGCCGTGAAGGCAGGCGGACCGACGCCAGGACGCAACTGCGCGCCGCCCACGACATGTTCAGCACGATCGGCATGCAGGCGTTCGCCGGGCGAGCCCACAACGAGCTGCTGGCCACCGGCGAGACGGCCCGCAAGCGCACCCCCGACAACTCGGACGGGCTGACCCCTCAGGAGGGCCAGATCGCCCGGCTGGCCAGGACAGGTCTGTCGAACCCGGAGATCGCCGCCCAGTTGTTCCTCAGCCCGCGCACCGTCGAATACCACCTGAGGAAGGTGTTCGCCAAACTCGGCATCACCTCCCGCCACCAGCTCTCCCAGGCGCTGTCCGCCAATGGCCACGAGCGGTCGTGAACCCGGCGTGCGGGTCCAGCGGACGCCCCTGCCTCAAGCCGCCCGATCCCTGGAACCGGCGGTGGGAACCAGCCGTACGCGGCCGGACGGGGCCTGCTCATCGGGGAAGACCCACTTCCTGAAGGCCCAGAAGCGGAAGACCATGGCGACCAGTGTGCCGACGACCTGGGCGCTGACGAAGTCGGCGATCTCCTGGGTCACCAGGCCCACCTCGGGGGTCTCCAGGCCGAACACGTACCTGGAGATCCACAGCGGCGCGGAGCTGAGCACCAGACCGACGCCGCTGACCAGGAAGAACAGCGCAGCCTCATGTCGGCGTTCGCGGCCGCCCCTGGCACGGAACGACCATTCGCGGTTGAGCACGTAGGACACGATCGTCGCCACCAGCACCGCGATGATCTTCGCGGTCACCGGCTTGGGTTCGAGGAAGGTCAGCTTCAGCCCGTAGAAGACCGCGTTGTCGACCAGGAACGTCGTTCCACCCACCACCGCGAACTTCAGCAGCTCACGGTGCCGCATGACAAGTGCGTGCAGCGGTCGCGGCAATCGTGCGAGTACTGCCCTTGCTATTCGAAGCACCCCAGATCTTCTCACGCGTATCACCCGCACATGTGACCGACCAGACAGTTGACAGAGGAATGGCAGGTGATCGCCCCGGTGCTCTAACGAGTGACTGAAGCGAAGGGAAGTACGCCATGACCATCCTCGTCGCCTACGACGGCTCGGCCGACGCGCGCACCGCGATCGAGTTCGCCGCCAAGCACCTCACGGCCGAGCCCACGGTGATCGTCACGGTGTGGGAGCCGCTGCTCGTGCAGCTCAAGAAGTACCCGCTGGCCGCGGGCGCGATCGACCCCGGCACGGAGAACGAGGCGAAGGCGCAGGCCGAGCAGCACGCTCAGGAGGGCGCTGAGCTGGCGGTGGCCGCCGGGCTGAGCGACGTCTCCTACCGGGCCGTGGCCGACAACGAGTCGATCTGGAAGACGATCGTGGACGTGGCCGACGAGATCGACGCCTCGGTGATCGTGACGGGGTCGCGTGGGCTGGCCGGGGTGCGGTCGGTGCTGCTGGGCAGTGTCTCCAACCACGTGCTGCACCACGCGCACCGGCCGACCCTGATCGTCCCGCCCCCGGCCAAGCCCGCCCGCTAAGAAGGCGCGGGGACGCAGCAGGTCTGCTGCGGCGGGCAGAGCCGGGTGTCGATGCGCCGCGCCCCCGGCCCCTCGTCGCCCAGCCGGTCGTACGGGTTGGCGACCGGGCACCGGTCCAGCGACAGGCAGCCGCACCCGATGCAGTCGGTCAGGTCGTCGCGCAGCCGCTGGAGCTGCTCGATCCGGTCGTCCAGCTCGCCGCGCCAGGCGGCCGACAGCCGGGCCCAGTCCTCGCGGGTGGGCGTGCGCTCGTCGGGCAGCTCGGCCAGCGCGTCCTTGATGACCTTCAGCGGGATGCCGATGCGCTGCGCGAGCCGGATGAAGGCGACTCTGCGCAGGCTGTCGCGGCTGTAGCGGCGCTGGTTGCCGGCGGTGCGCCGGCTGCTGATGAGGCCCTTGGCCTCGTAGAAGTGCAGGGCGGAGACCGCCACGCCGCTGCGCTCCGCGAGCTGGCCGACGGTCAGCTCCTTGGTGTTCCAGGCGACCCTCGTCATTCCCTTCGTCATACCTGGAGATTACTTGAGGGTTCGCTCGAACAGCGTCTCCAGCACGACGACGGTCTGCGTCCCGGTCACGCCGTCCACCTGGAAGATGCGGCGCAGCACGTCCTGGAGCTCGCGGGTGCCGGTCGTGCGGACCTTCAGCAGCAGCGTGGCGGGCCCCGCGATGACGTGCGCCTCCTCGACCTCGGGCACGGCCGCCAGCGCCTGGCCGGCGTCGCCCATCCACGACCCGCCGTCCACCAGCACGTACGCCGTCACCGCCCGCCCGAGCGCCTCCTGATCCACCTCGACGGTGGTCCGCCTGATCACCCCGCGCTCGCGCAGCTTGCGCACCCGCTCGTGCGCCGCCCCGCTGGACAGCCCCACGGCCTTGCCGAGCACCGCGTACGACCGCGTCGCGTCCTCCTGAAGCAACCCGACCAGCATCCTGTCGATGTCATCCACAACCGAATGCTATCCGGTCATACCGCCAATCACCTGAACCCCGTATGGTGTGCGGTATGACGGACACGATCCCCACAGAGTTCGAGGTGCTGGACGAGCGGTTCGGCGCGATCGGCGGCGACGACAAGGTCGAGATCCTGCACACCGGCACCCGGTGGGCGGAGGGCCCGGTGTACTTCCCCGCCGGCCGTTTCCTGGTCTGGAGCGACATCCCCAACGAGCGCATGCTGCGCTGGGACGAGATGACCGGCGCCGTGGGCCCGTTCAGGCAGCCGTCCGGCTACACCAACGGCAACACGCTCGACCGCGAGGGCCGGCTCATCTCGTGCGAGCAGGGCGAGCGCCGGGTGACCCGCACCGAGCACGACGGCTCGATCACCGTGATCGCCGACCGGTGGCAGGGCAGGCGCCTCAACAGCCCCAACGACGTGGTGGTCCGCTCCGACGGCTCCATCTGGTTCACCGACCCGCCGTACGGGATCCTCAGCAACTACGAGGGCGTGGCCGCCGAGCAGGAGATCGACGGCTGCCACGTCTACCGGGCAGACCCGGTGACGGGTGAGGTGCGGATCGTGGCCGACGACTTCGTCCGGCCCAACGGCCTGGCCTTCTCCCTCGACGAGCGGCGGCTGTACGTGGCCGACACCAGGGCCAGGCACCTGCGGGTCTTCGAGGTGGGCGACGACGGCACGCTCGGCGGCGGGAAGGTCTTCGCCGAGGGCGGGGAGCAGGACAACTACGACGGCATGCGGCTCGACGACACCGGCCGCGTGTGGGTCGCGGCCGGCAAGGCGGTGCTCTGCTACGACCAGGACGGGGCGCTGCTCGGCCGGCTCAGGCTGCCCGAGTTCACGGCCAACCTGGTGTTCGGCGGGCTCAAGCGCAACCGCTTGTTCATCACGGCCTCGTCCTCGCTGTACTCGCTGATGACCAACGTGACAGGAGCGCGCCCGGTGTGGGCCGGGCGCTGACGCCTCCCTCCGCGCCCCCGCGGCGGTGGGCCCGGCTACTCCCATCGGAACGAGCGAACGGCCAGCCCGCCGAAGACGGCCAGCCCCGCGGCCACCACGACCAGATGCAGGAGTTGCGGCGGCTGACCGCCCCAGGTGTCCTTGAGCGCCTGGGCGAACGGCCCGGCCACGGAGAAGTCGCTGACCACGCGCAACGCGTCCGGCATGACCTCGCGCGGCACCCAGACGCCGCCGAGGAACATCAGCGGGAACATCACCATCGATCCGATACCGGGCGCGGACTTGGCGCTCGGCGCGAGCGCGGCGATGACCAGCCCGATCGACAGCAGCGCGGCGGTGCCGAGCAGGAACACCAGGACGAACCAGGCCCACTGCCGCGGCGGCGCGGCGCCGAACGCCAGCCAGCCGGCCACGATCATCACGATCGTGGCCACGGTGCCGACCGCCAGGTTGATCAGGAGCTGCGCCCCCAGCACCCGCGCGGGATGCACGGGCGTGGTGGACATCCGCCTGAGCACCCCCTGCTGCCGGTACGTGGCCAGCACCGCGGGCAGCACGCTGCACGACAGCGTCAGCAGCGAGAGCAGCACCATCACGCTCGGCATGTGCGTGTCGACGATCCGCTGGCCGCCCTCCTGCTGCTCGGTGAAGCCGGGGATGCTGAACCCCAGCACGATCAGCAGCCCGACCGGCAGCCCGATCGTGAACAGCAGCGTCGGCCAGTCCCGCAGGTGCAGCTTGGTCTCCATCACGAGCAGCTTCATGACAGCTTCCTTCCGGTGAGCGCGAGGAACGCGTCGTCGAGGGTGGCCTGCTCGATGCGCAGGTCCCCGGGGACGACCTGGTGGTGTGCCAGGGCGAGGGTGACGGCGGGGGCCAGGTTCCCCGAGCCGCTGACCGTGACGGTCTGGCCGTTCCTGGTGACCTCCCGCACCTCGGGCAGGGCCAGGAGCACGGAGTCGTCGAACGCCGCCGACGGCCGGAAGCTCACCCGCTGCCCGCCGCCCGCCTGCTCGATGAACCCGGCGGGCGTGTCGGTGGCGACCACCTTGCCGGCGTCGATGAGCGCGAGCCGGTCGCAGAGCCGCTCGGCCTCCTCCATGAAGTGGGTGACCAGCACGATCGTCACGCCCGTGTCGCGCACCTGCTCGACCAGCTCCCAGGTGTCCCTGCGGGCCTGGGGGTCGAGGCCGGTGGTCAGCTCGTCGAGCACCGCCACACGCGGCCGGCCGACCAGGGCCAGCGCGACGGACAGCCGCTGGCGCTGCCCGCCGGACAGGTCCTTGAACAGCGTGTCCCGCTTGGCGGACAGGCCCACCCGCTCCAGCAGCTCCGGCCAGTCGGCGGGGTCGGGGTAGAAGGAGGCGTACAGGTCCATCGCCTCCCAGACCTTGATCTTGTCGGGCAGCGCGGAGCTCTGGAGCTGCATGCCCAGCACGCGGCGCAGCTCATCCCTGTCGTCGCGCGGGTCCAGCCCGGCCACGCGGATGTGCCCGCCGTCCCGCTTGCGCAGGCCCGCCACGCACTCGACCGTGGTGGTCTTGCCCGCCCCGTTGGGCCCGAGGATGCCGAAGATCTCGCTCTCGGCCACCTCGAACGAGACATCCTCGACCGCCAGGTGCTTCGGGTACTGCTTGCGCAGGTTCCTGACCTCGATGATTTTCATGGTCACGACGCTAGGAGCGCGCCGCCTGCCGGGTAATCCGGCTGGATGCCCGGCAAGGGTGTATCTAGGTGCAGTGTCGGCGCATGCCCGGTTGACGCAGACTGGGGGCATGCTGCGAAGGTACGGTCACGTCACGACGCTGCTCGCGCTCGTCGTCGTGCAGATCCCCATGATGGGCGTGACAGGGCTCATGCTGCTCCTGTCCTTCGCGCTCGGCATGGTCTTCCTGTTCCCGCCGCAGACGATGATGGTCAGGGAGCTGGCCGAGCTCAACCGCAGGCTGGTCCGCAACTGGACCGGCATCGAGATCGAGCCGCCGTACCTGCCGGCGCCTCCGCCGCCGGTCCCGCAGGCCGACGGCATGTACCGCTCGGACCGCACCCTCTACAAGACGCCCCGCGTGCCCGCCTGGAACAATCGCTGGAAGTGGCTGGTCAGCGACCCGGCGACGTGGCGCGACGAGGTCTGGCTGCTGCTCGACCCGCTGGTGAAGGTGACGCTGGCGCCGCTGCTCCTCCTGCTCCCCGCGCGGGGCCTGCGCGTGTACGGCCTGTGGAGCAAGAAGCTGCTGGACGCGACCGCCGCCAGCCGCCTGGCCGGCCAGGTCAGCCACCTCACACGCACCCGCCACCTGGCCGCCGACTCCCAGGCGGCCGAGATGCGCAGGATCGAGCGCGACCTGCACGACGGCACGCAGGCCAGGCTCGTGGCGATCGGCATGACGCTCGGCGCCGTCGAGCAGCTCGTCGAGAGCGACCCGAAGGCGGCCAAGGCCCTGCTGGCCAAGGCCAGGGACGCCTCCTCGGAGACCCTCACGGAACTGCGCAGGGTCATCCGCGGCATCCACCCGCCCGTCCTGGCCGAGCGCGGCCTGGCCGACGCCGTGCGCGCGCTGGCCATGGACAGCCCCCTCGACGTCACCGTGGACGTCACCCTGACGCACCGGCCTGAGCCGCCGGTGGAGGCGGCGGTCTACTTCGCGGTCAGCGAGCTGCTGTCGAACGCCGCCAGGCACGGCGACGCCCGCACCGCGACGGTGGACATCAGCGCCAACGGGGCCGGCCTGCTCGTCAGCGTGAGCGACGACGGCATGGGCGGCGCCGACCCGGGCAAGGGCAGCGGCCTGATCGGCATCGAGCGGCGCCTGGCCGCCTTCGACGGCGTCCTCGCCCTGCACAGCCCGCCGGGCGGCCCCACGACCGTCAGCATGGAGCTGCCCAAGGTGCTGCCCGTGCCGTGGGCGCAGGACCTGTCCAAGCTGCCGCGCTGGAAGTCGATCACGGTCATGGCGCTGTGGGCCACCGCCTGGTGCCCGACGTTCCCCCAGGGGCTGGTGGCGGGCATCTTCAAGACGTTCGGGGTGCAGGAGAAGACCTGGTTCCTGGCCCTGCACCTGCCGGGCCCCTGGCAGTGGCCGGTGATCCTGGGCATGATCGCGCTGGGTGTCATCATGCATGTCATGGCCATCCGCATCCCCGCCTCGCACAACCGCGAGAAATTCATGGCGGAGGCCACCCCGACGAAACCCTGGTGCTGATGAACCGCGTACTGATCGCCGAAGACCTCTACCTGCTCAGAGACGGCCTGGTGCACCTGCTCCAGGCGCACGGCTTCACGGTGGTCGCGGCCGTGGAGAGCGGCCCCGAGCTGCTGAAGGGCCTGCTGGAGCTGCGCCCCGACGTGTCCGTCGTGGACGTGCGGCTGCCGCCCACGCACACCGACGAGGGGCTGCAGGCCGCGCTGGCGGCCAGGAAGCAGCTTCCGGGGCTGCCCGTGCTCGTGCTGTCCCAGCACGTCGAGCAGCTCTACGCGCGCGAGCTGCTCGCCGACGGCTCGGGCGGGATCGGCTACCTGCTCAAGGACCGGGTCTTCAACGCCGAGCAGTTCGTGGACGCCGTACGCAGGGTCGCCGAGGGCGGCACCGCCATGGACCCGGAGGTGATCGCCAAGCTGCTGGCCAGGAACGCCAGGAACGAGCCACTGGCCGCGCTCACGCCGCGCGAGCGCGAGGTGCTGGAGGCGATGGCCGAGGGACGCTCGAACGCGGCCATTTCGCAGCGGCTCTACCTGAGCGAGAGCGCCGTGGCCAAGCACACGGCCTCCATCTTCGCCAAACTCGGCCTGGCCCCGTCGGACGACGACAACAGGCGCGTGCTGGCCGTGCTCGCCTACCTCAACAGTCGCTGATCGCCTCCCTGAACCGCCCGGAGTTGTCAGTCGCAGCGGCTATTTTCATAGAGGCACGGTGCGACGAAGAGGTGGTTTCAGGTGAAAATCCGGGTTAACCGTGATGTTCTCGCAGAAGCAGTGGCGTGGGCTGCCCGAATCCTGCCCAGCCGCCCCGTGGTGCCTGTCCTTTCCGGGCTGCTGCTGGAGGCGGGCGAGGAGCTGACCCTGTCGGCGTTCGACTACGACGTGTCCGCTCGGGCCGCGATCGACGCCGACGTCGCCGAGGAGGGGCGGGTGCTGATCCCCGGGCGGCTGCTGGCCGAGATCAGCCGCAGCCTGCCCGCCGACGACGTGGAGATCGTCACCGAAGGGCCGGAGGCGGTGCTGACCTGCGGGAGCGCCGAGTTCGGGCTCATCACGATGCCGGTCGAGGACTTCCCGACCATGCCGTCCATGCCCGAGAGCATCGGCGCCATCGGCGGCGGCGTGTTCGCCTCGGCGGTCGGCCAGGTGGCGCCGGCCGCGAGCCGCGACGACACGCTGCCGATGCTCACCGGCATCAGGGTCGACATCGAGGGCGAGTCGGTGGCGATGGCGGCCACCGACCGCTACCGCATCGCCGCCCGCGACTTCGCCTGGCGCCCGGCCGCCCCCGACGTCGCCGTCTCGGCCATGGTTCCGGCGCGGGTGCTGGTCGAGGTGGCCAAGTCGCTGCGCGGCGGCGAGGTCTCCATCGCGATGGGCGACGGGGTGGCCGGGTTCGAGAGCGTCGGGCGCAGCACGACCGTGCGGCTGCTCGACGAGCAGTTCATCGACTACCGCGCCCGGCTGACCGCCGACTGGTCGATCAGGGCCGACGTGGCGGTGGCGCCGTTCGTCGGGGCGATCAAGCGGGTGGCCCTGGTGGCCGAGCGCAACACCGCGATCCGGCTGTCGTTCAGCCAGGGGCAGGTGCTGATCCAGGCGGGCGGGGGAGACATCGGGCGCGGCGCCGAGGTGGTCCCGTGCGAGCTGCGCGGCGACGACATCCAGATCGCGTTCCAGTCGCAGTTCCTGCTCGACGGGCTGACGGGCATCGAGAGCGACCTTGCACGCATCAACATGGAGTCGCCCACCAGGCCCGCCCTCATCCAGGACGTGCCGGGCGACGCCGAGCCGTCCTTCCGCTACCTCGTCATGTCGCTGCGCCAGACCTGATCACCTCATCCTCATGAGCCGGTCTGACGCCGCACGACCAGCGTGAAGACCCGCTTGAAAGCCGCGTACGCCTCCTCGCCCACGGCCTCGGCGTGCGCGGCCTCCATCTCGGCGAGGACGGCGTCCGACTTGGCCATGTGGTCGAGCCCCTTCGCGGTCGGCACGATCAGCTTGGCCCGCCGGTCGGCCGGGTCGGGCTGCCGCTCCACGTAGCCGAGCGCCACCAGCTCGTCCACCAGCGTGCCGATCACCTGCTTGTGCTGGCCCGACTGCGCGGCCAGGTCGGTGGCCCGGCTGCCCTCCTCATCCAGGTAGGCCAGGACGGCTCCGTGCCGGGGCCGCACCTCGGGATGCCCCTGCTCGCTCAGCTTCGTGAACAGCTCCCGCTGGAGGCTGAAGAGCGTCCGGCTGGACAGGATGCCGAGGTCCGGCTCCTCCTGCTTGCGTTGGCTCCTGCGCACCACACACTCCCAGTTTAGTCACTAATCTTGATAGTCACTGATTCTTACTATATTCTCTGAGGCATGACATCCGCGTGTCCGCGGAGGAAGGGACTCTGTCATGACCATCCTGATCACCGGTGCGGGCGGCACCGTCTCGCGCGCCGTGCTGCGCTCCCTCGAAAGCTCTCCTGGAGGCGCCGCCGACGTGCGGGTGCTGGTGCGCGACCCGGCCAAGGCGCCGTCAGGCGTGCAGATCGCGGTCGGCGACCTCGACGAGCCGGGGACGCTGGAGGAGGCGTTCCGCGGGGTGCGCGCGTTGTGGCTGCTGACCGCCATGGGGCCGCTCGCGCCGCACCGCAGCATGAACGCCGTCTGGGCGGCGCGGCAGGCGGGAGTGGAGCACGTGGTGCGCATGTCGGCCATCGGCGCCGCGCACGACGCCCCCACGCGCAACGGCCGCCTGCACGCCCTGTCGGACGTGGAACTGGCGGCCTCCGGCCTCGACTGGACCATCGTGCGCCCGGCCTTCTTCATGCAGAACCTTTTCGGCTCGGTCAACGGCGACACCCTGTACGGCGCGCTGGGCGAGGGCAGGATCGGCATGGTCGACGTGCGCGACATCGGCGACTTCGCGGCCGAGGTCCTGCGCGCGCCCACGCGGCACCGGGGCGCCACCTACACTCTCACGGGCCCGGCCAGCATCTCGCTGAGCACGGTGGCCGCAGACCTGTCGCAGGTGTACGGCACGCCGATCACCTATCAGCCGGTGCCCGTGGAGGCCGGCGTGCGCTCGATGCTGGAGGCGGGCATGCCCGAATGGGACGCCAAGGTCACGGGGGAGTACCTGACGGCGTACTCGAAGGGCTGGGGCGACTACACGACCCAGGACTTCGAGAAGGTGATGGGCCGCCCGGCGAGGTCGTTCGACGCCTTCGCGCGCGACCACGCCGAGCAGGTGAGGCCTACGACTCGGTGAGCGCGATGAGGATGTGCTCCATGCAGGCGTGCCCGGCCCGCTCGGCCGCCGCCGCGTCACCGGCGGCGATGGCCCTGGCGATCGCGTCGTGCGGGATGTAGCTCTTGTTGAGCGACGTTCCAGCGGCGGTGATGCTGGCCCGCAGCGCCGCGGAGAAGTCCTCGTACAGGTCGATGAGGACGAGATTGTGGGTGGCGTGCGCGACGGCCATGTGGAAGGCCAGGTCGGCCTCGACGAAGAAGTCGGGGTCGTCGAGCTCCCAGGCCCGCTCACGCTCGGCCAGCGCGGCCTCGATGCGCCTGATGTCCTCCTCGTTGCGCCGGGTGGCGGCCAGGCGGGCCGACTCCACCTCCAGCGCGCGGCGGACTTCGAGAATCTCGAGCTGCTCGGCCTGGCGCAGCCGCCGGAGCATCGCTCCGGACAGCTCGCTGGTCGCGCGGACGTAAGTGCCGTCCCCCTGACGGCACTCCAGCAGCCCGGCGTGCGTGAGCGCGCGTACGGCCTCACGAACGGTGTTGCGACCCACTCCGAGCTGCTCGGCGAGCACGGTCTCGGTCGGAATCTTGCCGTTCATCGGCCACGACCCTGATGTGATCTGCTCCTTGAGCTGATCGATCACCTGGTCGACGAGCGAAGCCCGCTGCGCCGTACGCAGACTCACAGTCCGCCTCCTCCGGGGAAACCAGTCATCCTATGAGTCAATGACTGGTAGACCCTAATTATTCCAGACTCAAAACACCAAATCTGGAGCTCCCGGAGGTTCAGCGGGACACTGTGGCGTCTACCGTCACCCCTGCCATGGCGGAGCGAACTCCGGCCGCTTCGAGGGCCTTACGATATGCGGCCGTCTGCTGTGCTCTGGCCTCCGCCCTGCCGTACAGGTCGCCCAGCTCACGCCAGCAGCGCGCGGCCTGCCGGTCGGAGCCGAACACCGGCCGGTCGAGCGTGACCAGCAGCTCGTGCGCGTGACGCAGGTGCGCCGAGGCGTCGTCGCCGGAGTCGAGCGCGATGGTCGCCAGCACGAGGTGGGCCTCGGCGGGCGTCGTGCCCGAGCGGTCGTGGGAGAGCCCCAGCGCCGTGGCCGCCAGCTCGCCCGCGCCGGTCGCGTCGCCGGCCCGCAGCTTGACCCGCGCGTGCACGATCAAGCTCTCGCCGTGCTCGCGCAGGGTGCCGGGGAACACCGCGAACGCCCTGACCGCGCTCGCGACGAGCCGCTCCGCCTCCTCGATCGGCGCCGCGGGCATCCTGGACCAGTGCATGGCGGTCCTGGCGAGCTGCAGCGCGAGCCTGGCCTGCCGACCGGCTCCGATGGCGTCGTCGGCCAGGCGCACGGCCAGCGCCGAGTCCTCGCCCGCCGCCGCCGCGGCACTGGCGTGCCACAGGGCTTGGATCTCACCGGAACGGTCCACAACTTCAGGTACGCCTGACAGGTCCAATACCCGCCGGACGTAGCCGAGCTCTGGGGAGTCGCTCTCGCTCTCGCTGCGCGCCTCGATCAGCGCGGCGGCCAGGTCGGTGGCGAGCTCGCCCCGCGTGATGGACAGCCGCTCGGCCTGGGCCAGCGCGCTGGCGGCCAGGTCGCGGGCCCGCAGCCGGTCGCCCGCCCGCTGGTAGCAGCGGCTCAGCGCGATCGTGAGCGGCAGGTCGGCCAGCCGCTCGGGGTGAGCAGCCGCCTCTCTCCTGAGGCGCTCGAACGCCTCCACGGCCTGACCCAGCCTGCCCTGGGCCTCCAGCGCACGCGCCCTGCCGAACCGCGCCTGCGCGGTCAGCATGGCGTTCTCCTCGTCGGCGGCCTTCACGATCTCCGTGAAGCGGTCGGCGGCGATGGACGGGTCTCCGTGCTGCAACTCCAGCTCGGCGTGACGCAGGCCCAGCTCGGTGTCGATGCGCTGCCGAGGCTCGATCCCGTGAAGGAGGAACTCGGTCGTGCACCCCAGCCGCTCGGCCAGGAGCCGGGCCACCACAGGAGTCGGCGTGCGCTTACCCGACTCAATGAGCGAGACATAACTGTCCGACAGGTCGGGTCCGGCCAGTTGGGCCTGAGACATCCGCCTGTTCAGCCGCAGTCCTCGGACGCGGTCACCGATGGTTCCCTGACTCGGCATCTCATCTCTCAAGGCGGGGAAGGGTCAACAACACGCAATGATTGCATGAAGTAGCCGAATCTGGTATCCCCGCGTGAAGAATTTGCCACGCCGAGATTAATCGTCGCTGTCGTCCTTGCTGGGAAAAAGCATCTGACAGACCTCAAGGTAGAGCGTTTCCGGATACGGAATGTACTCGACCGTTGACAGAGCCTGATCCTGGCCGGCCGACTCGAGGATGAACTCACCGTAACCGAGCATGCGCCCGAGCAGAGATCTCTGGAAGCTCATGTCGGTGACCTTGCCCAGGGGCATCATCGCGACCTTGCGGGTGATGAGACCCGTGGTCAGCAACATCCGCTTCGATGTCACCACAAAGTAATCGACCGACCACTCCGCGACTTTCCATACGAAACGGATCAGCAGCAGGAGCCAGAGCCACCAGACGACGACGAGTGCCGTGCCGCCCGCCTCGCCGCCGCCGAAGAACTTGCTGAGAAGCGCGGCGATGATGAGGCCGCCGAGCACCTCGGCGACCGGGCGCAGCAGGATGGCAGGATGCCGCCGCACCATGATGACCTGTTGTTCGTGGGGGAGGAGGTAGCGGTTGACCGACGATGGAGCTGAGTCCCCGTGGGTCACAAGTCTCATGAGAGGCTGTTCACAAATTGTGCCAGCGAGTCGGCCGCGTTGAACACCGTGTCGAACGCTCCTCTCACCGCGTCCGCGGCGTCAGCTGGTCGCGCGAACAGGTAGTACGCAACAAATGCGATACCACCGTATGTGAGGACCTTTTTGACCTGCACCGTCGCCTCCGTGCCACTTACCCACTCCACCCGCCAACTACATTACCCACCCGAGTGCCCGGGTAAAGGTGACTTGGCGGGTTAGTTTGGATCTTGCTTAGCCACGCTCACTGGCCACCAGAGCCAGCACGTGAAGGTGCTTGCGCGCGATGCGCTCGACAAGGCTCGGGTGGGCATAGCCGGTGACCTCCAGCGCGCCGTAGTGCGCCGCCTCCACGCAGCGCGTTACGGTGGTCGCGGAGTGAATGCCGGCGAACTCGTCGCACAGCACCGTCTCCACGTCCGCGTACGGAGTCGGATCCGTCTCGGTGTGATCGGTCATCGTGCTCCCCCACGCGCATGCGGAAGTTGCCTTCCCGCCTCTTCGTACCCACCCAACCACAGTATGTAACGAAGCAATGACCGAGTGTGACGAAAAAAGACTTCTCTGCGGGAACGGACGCTCAGGCGACGCCGTGAAGAGGGTCAGACCACGCCGTAGAGGCGGTCGCCGGCGTCGCCGAGGCCCGGCACGATGTAGCCGTTCTCGTTCAGCCGCTCGTCGAGCGCCGCGGTGACCACGCGGATCGGCTTGCCGGAGTTGGCGAACACCTTGTCCATGTACGCCAGCCCCTCGGGCGCCGCCAGCAGGCACAGCGCGGTGACGTCCACGGCGCCCCGGTCGAAGAGGAACTGCACGGCCGCCGCCAGCGTGCCGCCGGTGGCCAGCATCGGGTCGACCACGTAGCACTGCCGGCCGGACAGGTCGTCGGGCAGACGCGTGGCGTACGTCTCCGCCTGGAGCGTGGACTCGTTGCGGATCATGCCGAGGAAGCCGACCTCGGCCGTGGGCAGCAGCCTCGTCATGCCGTCGAGCATGCCGAGACCGGCCCGCAGGATGGGCACCACCAGCGGGTACGGCTTGGCCAGGCGCACACCCCTGGCCGGTGAGACCGGCGTCTCCACGGTGACGTCGGTGACCCGCACGTCACGCGTGGCCTCGTACGCGAGCAGCGTCACCAGCTCGTCCGCGAGCCTGCGGAAGGTCGGCGAGTCGGTGCGGACATCGCGCAGCGTGGTGAGCTTGTGCGCCACGAGCGGATGATCGACGACGAGGGTCTCCATGGGTCACCACGCTATCTCCTGACACACCGTGCTGAGGACCCCCTCACCTGCGGCCTTGGAGCGTTACACAGGGTCGCGGCCACTTCACATCTTTGGTTTTGATCACAATTTGGTCGGAGAGGCACACGCCTGGTGGTCAGGTCTGGAACGATTGGGTGCTGGTGATATCTGTCGTGTCAGAGGTCGGGTGGGGATGGCGATGACAGACGAGGACGCTCTTGACTTCGCCATCGTGGTCTATCGCGAGGACGGTTGCTGGCAGGCCGAGCTGCTGCCGGTGACGTTGACGTCCGATCTTGAGGGGCTGATCCATGCCCTCAAGCAGCAGCCCAGCGAGAGCGGCACGATCGGCCTGATCGCCGTCGGCGACGAGTTCTTCGTGGCGCTGCGGGTCCTGGGCGACCGGGTGGACGTGTTCCTGTCCGACATCGCCGCCTCGTGGGATTTCCCGCTGGCGGAGCAGGTTCTGGAGTACCTCGACGTCCCCGTGCCGGACGAGGAGGAGCTCGACGAGATCCTCCAGGACGAGGAGACCGTGCTGCCCGCGGGAGATCTGTCGATCTTCGCCGATCTCGGGTTGGACGAGATGGAGCTGGGCATCCTCTCCGGCGACATCGATCTGCTGCCCGAAGATGTGCTGTCCAGCATCGCCGCGCGGCTCGGCTTCTCCGAGCCGTTCGAGCGTGCCATCGAATCGGTCTTCGGCTGACCCCCCAGGAGCGCGGACATGGCGTCCAACACCTTTTCTGCGGCCTTCGTCAGAACCTCCGGCGGCTGGAGCGGGGCCGAGGTCGATCTCGGGGACGCCGAGATCGTCGACGACTTCGGTGACGCGGTCACGGAGGCGCTGGGCCTCGCGGGCGACGAACTGGCCCTGCTCTGTGTCGAGGTCGAGGACGAATGGTTCGCCATCGCGCGCTACCGGGGCGAGGACGAGCCGCGCGTGTTCCTCTCCGACGTGCACGCCATCGTCTCCGACACCCTGGGCGAGCTGTTCGCCGAGTTCGCCGGGGTCGCGCCCGACAAGGACGGCAACGGGCTGGGCGTGCGTCCGGCGGGTGACTTCGAGTTGCTGAGCGATCTGGGTGTGAGCTCGGAGGAGTTGCTGGAGCTGAGCATGGAAGAGGGCCTGCTGCCCGCCGACATCCTGTCGGTGATCGCCGAGCGGCTGTCGTTCGCCGACGAGCTCGACCGCCTGCGGTGACCGGGCGCCCCACCTCACCGGGACCCGCTTCGCCGTGCCCTGCCTCGGCGCGACCCACCTCGTCGCGACCCACCTCGTCGCGACCCACCTCGTCGCGACCCACCTCGTCGCGACCCACCTCGTCGCGACCCACCTCGTCGCGACCCACCTCGTCGCGACCCACCTCGTCGTGACTCACGAGGAGGCCATGCGACTGGCCCTGGCGCAGGCCGTCGCGGCCGGCGACAGGGGAGAGATCCCCGTGGGCGCCGTCGTGCTCGACCCGCTCGGCGAGGTGCTGTCGGCCGCGGGCAACGACCGCGAGTCCGCCGCCGACCCCACCGCCCACGCCGAGGTGCTCGCGCTGCGCCGCGCCGCCGCGCAGCGCGGCGAATGGCGGCTGACCGGCTGCACGCTCGTGGTCACGCTGGAGCCCTGCACGATGTGCGCGGGCGCCGCCGTGCTCGCCAGGGTCGAACGCATCGTGTACGGGGCCACCGACGAGAAGGGCGGGGCCGTGGGGTCCCTCTGGGACGTCGTACGGGACCGCCGGCTCAACCATCGGCCGGAGGTCGTCATGGGCGTGATGGTCGAGGAGTGCGGTGCGGCCCTTAAGCGGTTCTTCGCACCTCGCCGGATCCGGTAAGCTCGTGCGCGGTGGTGTCGCCTAGTGGCCGAGGGCGCACGCCTCGAAAGCGTGTGATGGGGCAACTCATCCGTGGGTTCAAATCCCACCACCACCGCCACCAGAAGGGGCTTCCGACCAGCACGTCGGAGGCCCTTTTCGCTGTCCGGCCCCCTCGCGCCTCGCCCTTTCGCGCATCGTCGGGCACAAAAAAGGAGCCGCGATCAGCGGCTCCCTTTCCTTCTTTCTCAGTTGGGCAGTTCGAGAACCCTGGCATGCAGGATGGACCGCTGATGCAGCGCCGCCCGCAACGCCCGGTGCAGGCCGTCCTCCAGATAGAGCTCACCCTGCCACTGCACCACGTGCGGGAAGAGGTCCCCGTAGAACGTGGAGTCGGCGGCGAGCAGCGAGTGCAGGTCCAGCATGGCCTTCGTGGTGATCAGAGAGTCGAGCCGGACCTGCCGGGGAGGGATCTGAGCCCACTCGCGGTTCGTCAGACCGTGGTCGGGGTAAGGGCGTCCGTCGCCGACTAGCTTGAAGATCACCCCCCTGATTTTAGGAGAGAATCCGATTCCTCGCGCTATCCGCCCGTGTCAGGGCAAGCCCGTTGAGATCGCAGTCGGCCGGGGCGCCCTTTTCGTAACCGCGCTGGAAAGCCTTGACGCGTTGCTCGGAGCTGCCGTGGGTGAACGATTCAGGATCGATTCTGCCCGTGGTGCGTTGCTGGATCCTGTCGTCGCCCACCGCCGCGGCGGCGTCGATCGCCTCGGAGATCTCCGCCTGGGTGAAGGGGCGCTCGTAGAAGCCGGTGTCGATCGCGTTGCGGGCCCACACGCCGGCGTAGCAGTCGGCCTGCAGCTCGATGGGGACGGAGCTGCCCTCGTTGAGTACGCCGAGGAGGTTCTGGACGTGGTGGCCGTACTCGTGGGCGATCACGTACGCCTGGGCGAAGGGGCCGCCCTTGGCGCCGAACTGGCTGTGGAGCTGGTCGAAGAAGCTCAGGTCGAGGTAGACGCGCTGGTCGCCGGGGCAGTAGAAGGGGCCTACGGAGGAGTCGGCCGAGCCGCAGCCGGTGTTCAACCGGCCCGAGTACAGGACGGTCTTCGCCAGCCGATAATCGGAAATTTCCTGCTTCCAGTAGTCCTGGATGCTGTTGACGACGCCCACCACCTGGCACTTCTCCGACTGGTCGGCGTCCTTGCCCGTCTTGCACTGCTCCGACAGGTTGGCCGGAGGCTGCTGCTGCGCGGGCTCGCCGCCCCCGCCGACGTTGTTCAGCACGAACACCAGCACGAGCACGATCAGGCTGACGATCCCGCCTCCGCCGATGACCATGCCCCCGGGAAACCCGGAGAAGCCGCTGCCTCCGCCGCCGCTGCCTCCGCGGTCCTCCACCTGCGAGGAATCCAGGTCGACCTGGTCCCGGAAATCCATGGTGACGTCCTTTCCCGCCGTTGCGCCTGGCGGGACAACTGCCCCGGGGAAGGCCCGCCTATCGCTAGATGCCGCCGCTGAAGGTGTCGCACCGCTCGGGGTCGCCGCTCTCGTACCCGGTGGTGAACCACTTCTCGCGCTGCTGGGAGGTGCCGTGCGTGAAGGCGTCCGGGGTCACCCGGCCCTGCGTGCGCCGCTGGATGCTGTCGTCGCCGACCGCCGCGGCGGCGCTGAGCGCCTGGTCGATGTCGCTCTGTGAGAACGGCTCGCGGTAGAAGCCCGTCTTGACGGCGTTCTGCGCCCAGACGCCCGCGTAGCAGTCCGCCTGGAGTTCGAGGCGCACGGACGGGCTGTCGGCGCCCGGGCGGTTGCCGCGGCCGACCCTGTTCATGGTGCCGAGCAGGTTCTGGACGTGGTGGCCGTACTCGTGGGCGATCACGTACGCCTGCGCGAACGGCCCGCCCTCGGCCCCGAAGTCGCGCTGGAGCGTGTCGAAGAACGTCAGGTCCAGGTAGACCTTGCGGTCGGCCGGGCAGTAGAACGGCCCGACGGCGGAGTCGGCCGCGCCGCAGCCGGTGTCGACCGCCTGCGAGAACAGCACGGTCTTGGCGGGCGTGTACTGCTTGCGCCCGCGCTCCTGGAACGCCTGGCGCCAGTACGACTGGATGCTGTTCACCGTTCCGACGACGCGGCAGTCCTCCGACTGGTCGGCGTCGGCGCCCGTCTTGCAGCGCTCGGCCAGGTTGCCGCTGGGCGAGGCCGCGGGAGGGGCGCTGGGCTGCTGCCCGCCGCCCTGCCCGCCCTGCTGGCCGCCCTCGTCGCCGGTGAAGGGCGAGGGCACGATGCCGAACAGGAACATCGCCCCCACCGCCAGGAGCAGCAGCAGGCAGCCTCCGCCGCCCCGGCCGCCGATGGGCAGCATGCATCCGCCCGGCATCCCGCCGAACCCGCCGCCGCGACCGCCGCCGGGCCGCGGGCCTGAGGCGCGTACGTCCTCGACCTGGGACGGGTCGAGTGGCTTGTCATCGTCGAACTGCATCGCGCGCTCCCTCCGACGCAGTTCTCCCCCGTAGTCATTCGATTACGCACGGCGACGATAATCGCCATGATATTTCGTGATCGGCCCGATATTGTGGCCACCATGACGGCAGGTTTGATGGGGATTGCCCTGATCTCGCTGGGCATGGTGCTCACGCCCGGGCCCAACATGATCTATCTGATCTCGCGTTCGCTCACCCAGGGGCGCCGGTCGGGGCTGATCTCGCTCGGGGGCGTCTTCCTCGGGTTCACCACGTACCTGACCGCCACCTGCCTCGGGCTGACGGCCGTCTTCGCGTACGTGCCGGCCGCGTACACCGCGCTCAAGCTCGCGGGCGCCGCCTACCTGCTGTGGCTGGCCTGGAACGCGGTCAGGCCGGGCGGCGTGTCCGCCTTCGAGCCGCGCGAGCTGCCCGTGGAGCGGCCGGGCAAGCTCTTCTCGATGGGCCTGCTGACCTGCCTGCTGAACCCCAAGATCGCGATCCTCTACCTGTCGCTGCTCCCGCAGTTCATCGACCCGGCGATGGGCCACCTGCTGCTGCAGAGCCTGGCGCTCGGCTCGGTCCAGGTGTTCGTCGGCACCCTGGTCAACGGCCTCATCGTGATCTCGGCGGGCTCGCTGGCCGCGTTCCTGGCCCGCCGTCCCGTGTGGCTGCGCGTCCAGCGCTACCTCACCGGCACGATCCTCGGCGCCTTCGCCGTCAGCATGGCGACCGATCGCTCCAAGGCCCTGGTCAGCGCCTAACGGTTGAACCAGGTGGCGGACGGCGCCCTGCACAACTGCGCGACCACCAGCCCGGCCAGCAGCACGCCGAGCACGTTCCCGAAGGTGAGGGCGCCGGTGAGCTGCCACAGGCCCAGCACGACGAGCAGGAGCTCCACGACGATGCCGGTCACGCGCACCCACCCGCGCCTGGACGGGACCCGCATCGCCAGGAACCCGATCAGCAGGATCGTGGCCAGCGGCACGGAGAGCGCGACCAGCAGTGCCACGCCCACCGCCCCGGCGGGCGTGGCGCTGCCCAGCGCCACGAACAGCAGCAACAGCCCGGCCAGCCCCATGACCGTCTGCACCCACATGCACAGCCGGGCGACGGACACGGACGAAGGCATCGCCTCTACTCCATAAGGCTCGGACACGGCGAGCCTCCCTCTTCAGGGGCAGCGCTTGACGTGGCCGAGCCTAGGGCGGGCCCACATGGTCATGTACGAGATAGGTAGAAATGTTGCTGACCTCGGTGCCCTCGGGCAGCCCCCAGGCCCGCCGGGCGTCCTCCTCGATCGCCCGGTGCAGGTATGACCCCTCGGCCTGCAGATCCAACGCCCGAGGGGCGCCGCCAGGGGAGAACATCGTCCGTACCGACGGCCAGTTCATGTCCCCGTCCAGCGGCTCCTCCACCGCCCGCACGACGAAGCCCTTCCCGGCCGGCTCCACGGTGAGCAGGAGCGGGGCGCGGAAGCCGCTGCCGGTGACGAGCACGCCGCCGTGACGGGCGTACTCCTCACACGCGGCCACGATCCCCAGCAGCAGACGCGGGTCCTTCCTGCGCACCTCGACGAACTCCTCGCGGCAGAACGTCCGCGGGCCCAGCTCCGGCATCTCCTCGGCCAGGACGTTGTGCGCGTTCCGCCGCGGATCCGTCTCGAGGAAGCGGTCGGCGGCCGCCATCAACGCCGCCCGCTTCGCGGAGCCGACCTCGAGGACCTCCTCCGTGGCCTCGCCGGTGGCGTCGGGGCCGAACCACCCGTGGTCGGGCAGGGCGACGGCCGCGACCGCGCACGTCAGGGCGATGCCCACCCAGACGGCCCGCCACCGCACCGCGGGCTCACTGCTGAGGCTTGTCCGAGATCTCACCGGAGGGCTTGGGGTAGAGGATGACCGGCCCGTTGAAGATCGGGTCGGTGGAGCCGTCGGCGGAGGCGGAGGAGGCGGTCACGACGCCGAGGCCGAGTGCGAAGAGACCGGCCGTGGCCACCAGGGCGAGCTTCTTGACGTGACTCATGAGACCTCCGTGCGATATCGAGAATGGAGGGGGATGATAGGGGACGCGGAGATCGCGACACAATCCGAATCCCCGCGTTCCGAGCCCGAGCACGCGCCGCCCACTCGCACCGCGCGGCGCCGGCTCGCGGGCTGATGATCAATCGCCTCGCGAGTCTGCTGCAAGCCGCGTGTAAGCCGGCGCGTCTAGAGATGTCGGCGTCCTCATCCATGCCGACTCCTTGTAGGAGGCAGCGCTCCTAGTGACGCTGGAGATCAGATTTCTCGGCCCGTGGCAGGTCCTGGCCGGTGACGAACCGGTCCGGCTCGCCGGCCGCCGCCGCATCGGCCTGCTGGCCAGGCTCGCTCTGGACGCGGGGAAGGTGGTGCACGCCGAGCGGCTCCTCACCGACATCTGGGGTGACAGCTCCGCGGCGACCGCGGCCAAACAGCTCCACATCGTGGTGTCCAAACTCCGCCAGACCCTCGCACCCCACACCACCGAGGAGATCATCCAGACCACGCCGAACGGTTACCGGCTCGCGCTCGACCCCGACCGCATCGACGCCCACCTGTTCGGCCGCCTCGCCAGACGCGCCCGCACCAGCCAGCCCCAGGAGGCCGCGGACGCCCTGTACCGCGAGGCGCTGCGGTTGTGGCGCGGCGAGCCGCTGGCCGAGCTGACCGAACCCTGGGCGCGCATCGAGGCCGCCCGCTTGGAGGAAGAGCACCGCACCGTCCTGGAGGACCACGCCGACCTGCGCCTGGCCGCCGGTGACCATCACGCGCTGACCGCCGACCTGGCCGCGTACGTGCGCGCCCACCCGCTGCGCGAACGCCCGGCCGCCCAGCTCATGCTGGCCCTGCACCGCGCGGGCCGCCCCTCCGACGCGCTCGCCGTCTACCAGGACACCCGCCGCACCATGATCGCCGAGCTGGGTCTCGAACCGGGCGCCGAGCTGCGCCGCCTGCACCAGGCCGTGCTGACCAAGGACCCCGCCCTCGACCTGCCCGCCCCGGCCCAGCACATCACCTCGGATGAGCCGCAGCCGATCGCCGGCCTGCCCGCCGACACCCACGCCTTCACCGCCCGCACCACCGAGATCGACGCCCTGCGCACCGCCCTCGGCCCCGCCGACGGGCCCGCCGTCACCGTCGTCGACGGCCCCGGCGGCATCGGCAAGTCCGCGCTCACCATCCACGTCGCGCACGCCATGGCCGGCCGGTTCGCCGACGGCGTGCTCTACCTCAACCTGCACGGCTCCACCCCCGGCCTGGACCCGCTGACCCCGGCCCAGGCACTACGCCACCTGCTGCGCTCGCTCGGCCTGGACGGTGCCGCCGTCCCCGCCGACGCCGGCGAGGCCGCCGCCCGCTACCGCTCCCTGACCGCCTCCGCCGACCTGCTGGTCATCCTGGACAACGCCCGCGACGTCCGCCAGATCCGCCCGCTCATCCCGGCCGGCCCTCGCTGCCGCGTCCTGATCACCTGCCGCGACCCGCTGGTCACCCTGGACAACGCCCACCACCTGCACCTGGGCACCCTCACCGGCGCCGAAGCCGTCGCCCTGCTGTCCCGCCTGTCCGGCCCCGACCGGGTCCGCGCCGCCCCCCAGGCCGCCGCCCGCGTCGCCCACCTGTGCGGCGGCTTCCCCCTGGCGCTGCGCATCGTCGGCGCCAGGCTGGCCGCCCGCCCCGACTGGACCCTGCCCGACCTGGAAACCCGGCTGGCCGACGCCACCCGCCGCCTCGACCTCCTGCAATACGCCGACCAGGCGGTCCGCGCCAGCATCGCGGTCAGCCACCACCACCTGCGCGAAGAACCCGCCGGCCGCGACGCCGCCCACCTGCTGCCGCTGCTCGGCCTGCTCGGCCTGCCCACCCACACCCCGGCCGCCACCGCCGCCCTGACCGGCTGGCCCGCCCACCGCGCCGAAGCCGCCCTGGAACGCCTCCAGGACGCCCGCCTCCTCGAACCCGCCGGCCCCGACCGCTATCGCTTCCACGACCTGGTCGGCCTCTACGCCCGCGAACGCGCCCACCAGGACCTGCCACCGCAACAACAAGCCACCGCCGTCCGCCAAGCCGTCCACCACTACCTGACCACCCTCTGGCTGGTCGGCACCACACTCAACGACGACCCCGTCCTGCGCTGCCCCGTCGAACTGCCCGCCCATACCTTCCAGAGCACGGCGGAGGCGGAACGCTGGATCCACGACGAACGCGACAACCTGCTCGTCATCACCCAACAGGCGCTGTCCGGCCCCGACCCGGGCACCGCCATCGGCCTGGCCATCGGCCTCCACTGGCCCTTCTGCTTCCAGGGCTGGCACACCCAACTGGCCGACCTCTACACACACGCCATCGACCTGGCCGACCGGACCGCCGCCTGGGAGGACAAGGCGCAACTCCGCAGCTTCCTCGGCTGGGTCCACCGCGACCAGGGCCGCCACGACGCCGCCATCGCAGAGCTTCAGACGGCTCTCGACGACTGGGACCGCGCCGGCCTGCCCCGCCGCAAGGTCGGCGTGCTCAACAACCTCGGCGTCATCAGCACGCTCGTCGGCCGTCTCGACGAGGCACTCGGCTACCTGGAGTCCGGGCTGGACCTCAACGACGACGCCGCCCGCCCGGGAGCCACGGCCACCATCCGCAACAACCGCGTCCACGTCTACTACCGTCAGGGCCGCTTCGACGAGGCGATCGAGGAGGCCCGCCGGCTCACGGAGCCGGGCTCGAAGGTGGGCGCGCTCGCCGACGCGGGCATCGCACACGGCTCGCTGGGCGACGCCTACCGCCACGCCGGCCGGCTCGCCGAGGCGGTGGACAGCTACACGACGGCCGTGCGGCTGCTGCACGACTCGGGATACCGGCTGAAGGAGGCCATCTCACGCTGGTGGCTCGGCACCGCCCTGCACGACCTCGGACGACACGGCGAGGCCCGGACGCAGTGGGAGGACTCCATCCGCCTCCTGTGTGACGCGCGCCTTCTCACACCGGGGGAGGCGAACGAGATCCTCGCCCAGGACGTCCCGGACACACCCCAGCCCATCAAGAACATGCTCTGACCCGCGTCCCGGCAGCGGGGATTCGCCCACACTTGTTCTGTGACCAGCATCAGCCCCGGCGATATCTACGAAGACTGCGCGTTCCACCCGGTGCTCTGCACCTTCAACGACGGCGATCAGATCCTGGGGATCTCCCTGATCGACGCCTCCATGCCGCGCGCTTGCTCGATCGGCTTCTGCGCGGTGGTGAAACTGTCCATCGAGGACGTCATCGCCGCGCGTACCGACTGGCCCGCCTACCTCGCTCGACGCAAGGCCGAATATGACGAGCAGAGCATTCCGCAGCCTGACGAAGCGCGCGTGGAGCAGCGGGCAGACTGACGCGACCCTCCCCGCGAACAGGAGCGCCCTCCTGACGCGATGAGCGCGGCGGGCTTGGCGAGGCGGACCGCGTGCTCTGAGTCCTCACCGAAATGCCCGCCGATCGTCAACGCGGGGGATGCGAACGGCTGGCGGAATCGGAATCAGGTCGACGGGGCGCTCTGCAGGCCAGGGGATGAGCCTCCGTAGAGGCCGGCTGAGACCCAAACTGAGACCCGACATAGCGAAAGGGGCCGACTGGGTATGGTCGGCCCCTTCGCGTTTACTGCCTCAACCAGGCGCGGAGGATAGGGGATTTGAACCCCTGATAGGTTGCCCTATACACGCTTTCCAAGCGTGCGCCCTCGGCCACTAGGCGAATCCTCCGCCGACGAGCTTACCGGACTTCTCAGGGTGCGCAGACCATGTTTTCCGCGCGGGCTTTCGCGGGGTGGAGCGAGCACTGCGGCGTACGGCTAGACTGTCCAGGGACCCCTCGCGCGGCGTCATCCTGTGAACCTCCCCAGGGCCGGAAGGCAGCAAGGATAAGCGGGCTCTGGCGGGTGTGCGGGGGGTCTCTTCGTTGAGAGCCCCCTCGCAGGCGGGATGGTCGTATGAGCCTTGCGCTTTACCGCAAGTACCGACCCGGGACCTTCGCCGAGGTCAAGGGTCAGGAACACGTCACCGATCCGCTGAGACAAGCGTTGCGAACGGGCCGAATCAACCACGCCTACCTGTTCAGCGGTCCCCGCGGATGTGGCAAGACCTCCAGCGCCCGCATCCTGGCGCGTTCTCTCAACTGTGAGCAGGGGCCCACGCCCGACCCGTGCGGTGAGTGCGAGTCGTGTGTCGCGCTGGCGCCCACCGGGCCCGGCCACCTCGATGTGATCGAGATCGACGCCGCGTCCCACGGTGGTGTGGACGACGCGCGTGACCTGCGTGAGCGGGCCTTCTTCGCGCCTGTGTCGGCGCGCTACAAGATCTACATCATCGACGAGGCGCACATGGTGACCCGCGAGGGTTTCAACGCGCTGCTCAAGCTCGTCGAGGAGCCCCCGCCGCACCTGAAGTTCATCTTCGCGACGACGGAGCCGGAAAAGGTCATCGGCACCATCAAGTCGCGCACGCACCACTACCCGTTCCGGCTGATGCCGCCCGCGACGCTCAAGGCGCTACTGGAGGAGATCCTCACCTCCGAGAGCGTGCCTTTCGAGCCGGCCGCGCTGCCCCTGGTCGTACGTGCCGGGGCCGGGTCCGCGCGTGACTCGCTGTCGATCCTCGACCAGCTCCTCGCCGGGGCGGAAGAGGACGGCATCACCTACGCCAAGGCCGTCTCCCTGCTCGGCTACACCGACGGCGACCTGCTCGACGAGGTCGTCAACGCGTTCGCGGCCAAGGACGGCGGGCAGGTGTTCCACACGGTCAACCGGGTGATCGAGGGTGGTCACGACCCGCGCCGGTTCGCGTCCGATCTGCTCGAACGCTTCCGTGACCTGGTGATTCTGGCGAACGTGCCCGAGGCGGCGTCGAGTGGCCTGCTCGATCGTCCCGCCGATGAGCTGGAGCGGCTGGTTCAGCAGGCCGCCTCCATGGGGCCCGCCGAGCTGACGCGGGCCGCCGAGGTGTTCAACGCCGGGCTCACCGAGATGCGCGGCGCCACGTCGCCGCGGCTGTTGCTGGAGCTGATGTGTGCGCGCGTCCTGCTGCCTGGTGCGGCGCAGGGGGAGGCGGCGCTGCTGGCTCGGCTCGAACGTCTTGAGCGGGGTGGCGCCGTCGCGCAGATGGCCGCCCGTGCGGCTGTCCCCTCCGGGGCGTCCGTCCCCTCCGGGGCGTCCGTCCACTCCAGTGCGTCCGTTTCCTCCTCCGGGCGTGCGCCGGTGGGGCTTGGGACGGTGAGCGGGGTGGGGGCGCAGGTCGCCGCCGGTGGGCATGGCGCCGCTGCTGGCGGGCCCGGTGTCGCGGCGGGTGGGCATGGCGCCCCGACGGGTGGGAATGGCGCGCCGGCGGCGGCTCCGGTCGCCGGTCCTGCCACTGGGACTGCCGCTGGTCCCGCCGGGGGGCCCGGTGGGGGTGTCGGTGGAGGCGCCGTTGCGGGGCCGGGGCAGGCCGGGGCGGCTGATGACGTCGCGTCCGCCTCCACGGGTGGGGGCAGGGACGACTGGCCGGAGCCCGTGCGTCCTGGCGCCGTGGCGGCCACGCCTGCTCCGCCCCCGGCGCAGGCCGCCGCGCCCGCCGGTGGTGGCGGGGCTCCGGTGGCCGGGGGAGCGGGGGCCGTGCAGTCGCAGTGGGCCGCCGTGCTGGCCGCGCTCAAGCAGCGCAGCATCGTCGTCTGGGCGAACGTGAGCACCAACGCCCAGGTGGTGGGCGTCGAAGGCAACCTGGTCACGCTCGGGTTCAGCCAGGTCGGCGCGATGAAGAACTTCACCGGTGGCGGCAAGGACGTCGTGGTGGCCGGCGTGCTGGGCGAGGTGCTCGGCGGGAACTGGCGGGTCGAGGCGGTCGTCGGTGGCTCTCCGGCTCCTCGTGGTCCGGCGCGCTCACCGGCACAAGGCGGCGCTCCGGCCGCATCGCCCCAGGGCGCCGCACCCTCTCACGGCGGGGGCGCGCCGTCCCCCGCGGGTGGCTCGCAGGGGGTGTCCGGGCCGCAGGTGGCGGCTCAGGGCGTGCCGGCTCCTCAAGGCGGTCAGGCCGCGGGGGGCTCTCAGGGGCGTACGGCCTCGCATGGGGCTTCTCACGAGGACCGGGGCGGCCAGGAGGCCGACCACCCTCCGGCCGGCGCGCCGGGACACCAGACCACCGACGAGTCCTGGCCCGACGCTCCCGACGACTTCGGCCCTGGCTCCCCGCCCAGCCCCGACCCCACCCGGACGGTCGCCGCGGCCCAGCACGCTGGTGGCGCTCCGGCGGGTGGCGGGCAGACCGGGGCGGGTCTGGCGGCGGCGCGGTCGGCGGCCAAGGCGGCGGCGCAGTCGGGGCCGCGGGTTCCGGCCGCTCGTAGCGGGGCCCCTGCCTGGCCGGACGCGATTCCCGGACGTGACAAGGGTCCTGAGAACGACGAGGTGGACCCGCTGAATGACGCCGATGCCGATGTGGACGCCGTCTCGGGCATGGCGCTGCTGGAACGGGAGCTCGGCGCCAAGGTGATCGGCGAGATCGACCACACCTGATCGGCGAGATGACCACACCTGGTCGGTCGGCGTCCCAAAGAGCCTGATGGGCCGGCGCCCGAGAGAGCCGGGTCGGTCGGTGCCCGAAGGGGCCGGGTCGGTCGGCGTCCGGAAGGGCCGGGTCGGTCGGCGTCCGGAAGAGCCTGATCGGTCGGCGTCCGGAAGAGCGACGGTCAGAACAGCAGGCGGGAGCGGGCGGCGACCGAGCGGAGGTCGCCGGCCGGAAGGGCGGCCAGCCGCTCCAGCACCTCGTAGTCGTCCCGCCCGTTGCAGGTCTGCGCATACACCCACAACTCGTCCGGCCCCCCGCGCCGCAGCAGGAACGCCCGCACCTGAGCCTCCAGCTCGTCCCGTTCGCGCCGGATCTCGGGCGACTCCGACCGGGGCAGGAGCGGCCCCGGGTAAGCCCGGGCCAGCCCGGCGGGGTTGTCGGAGGTGAGGAGGCGGCGCACCTTCATGAAGTCCGCCTCCACCGGGCAGGCCAGCCGGTAGGGCTTGGCGGCGATGGCCTCCCCGAGTTGCCCTCGCAGCCGGTGGATCTCGGCGCGGATGGTGACCGGGTTGCCGGCGTCCCCGTACAGGTGGAACGAGAGTTGTTCGGCGGTGAGGCCGTGCGGGTGGAGGGTGAGGAGGGCGAGTATCTCGGCGTGGCGCAGCGACAGGGGGCGTTCGTCGTCGCCGATGGCGGCGGTGGGGTTGCCTTCGCCGAGGAGTGACAGGGTCAGGCTGGGCGGGGCGGCGGTCGGGGTGGGGCGCAGGAGGTAGCCGTCGGCGAAGGGTTCGAGGAGGGCGGCGGTGCCGTCCCTGAGTGGCAGGCGCCGGCCTGAGCGCTCGGTGACGGGGAGGAACGGGCCGCCGAGGTGGACGCGTTCGCCGAGGTCGCCTGCCGGGTCGCCGGAGATGACGCGGCCGGTGGACGACAGCAGGATGCCTGGCCTGCCGCGCAGGGCTTCGTACCGGCGGCGGAGCCGTTCGTCGCGCTCGTGCATGCGCAGGGCGAGCTGGGTCTCGGCGAGTTTGGCGGTGGCGGCCACCAGGGCGACGGTGGCGGGGTGCAGGGTGCGGGCGGTGCCGCTGACGTCGACGCAGCCGATGACGCGTCCGGAGTCGGGGTCGGTGATGGGGGCGGCGCTGCACGACCAGATGTGCAGCACCCGCATCAGGTGTTCCTCCGAGTACACGTGCACGGGCCGGCCGGTGGCCAGGGCGGTGCCGATGCCGTTGGTGCCGACGTTCTGCTCGCCCCATTGGTGTCCGGCGGCCAGGCCGATGTGGTCGGCGCTGGACAGGACCGCGTGGTTGCCTTCGCGCCACAGAACCCGTCCGTCACCGTCTGTCACGATCATGATGTGACCGGCCTCGTCGGCCAGGCCGGAGAGTGTCTGGGCGAGCAGGGGCAGCAGGGGCTGGAGGGGGTGGGCGGCGCGGATGTCCCTGATGGAGGCGGGGTCGCAGACGAGGGGGGCGCTCTTGCCCTCCGGGTCGATCCCGGCGTCCAGCGAACGCCGCCACGATGCCTTGATCAGGTGGCGGGGCGACTCCGGCCAGGCCCGACCTGTCGCTACGGCGCCTGTCGCTACGGTTTCGTGTGCTCCGCGTAGAAGACGGGAGTACGCATCGAGATGGGCGTAACTCATCGGTCACTCCAAGTAGTCAATTAGAGCATCCGTCGTGTACCCCGCTCAGCGCAACCCGTTCAGGGGGATTGCAGAGGGTGATTGAATGAACGCAACGTGTGTGCAACCCTCCTCCACGTACGTTCTTGACCAACGCGTCGGCGTGGTGCGGCCGCTCCGCCGACGTGATGGCCGGGTCTCGGACACTGGAGGGGGGCCGAGACCCGGCCAAAACACACCGACGCTCGATAAACCGTGACAAAGGGATACCGAGACGCGGGTTCGGTGCAAACACGTACACGAGGCCAGGTCAGGGTGGCGGTTCCCGGCCGGAAACGCCCGCCTGGAAGCGAGATGGATGTCGCGCACGAAGATCTGGGGGGAAACGGGGAAGCTCCCCCAGTACAGGACTTCCGCCAAACCCCGTAGGCTCGTGGCAGTCAAGAACGCGGAGCCACGAGGAGCGCACGACGGTGAACCCAGGGGATGTCAACCTGCAGCAGCTGCTGGAGCAGGCACAGCTCATGCAGCAGCAGCTTGTGAGCGCCCAGCAGGAGCTCAACGACGCGCAGATCGAGGGCTCATCCGGTGGTGGCCTGGTCACGGCCGTCGTCAACGGCTCCGGCGAGCTGCTCGAGCTCAAGATCGACCCGAGCGTGATCGACGCGGGCGACGCGCAGGACACCGCCGACACGATCGCCGACCTGGTGATCGCGGCCGTCCGCGACGCCGTCCGTGCGGCCGCCGACCTTCAGCAGGAGAAGCTCGGCCCGCTGGCCCAGGGGCTGGGTGGCGGCCCAGGCCTCGGACAGTTGCCAGGGTTCTAGGCATGTACGAGGGTGTCGTCCAGAACCTGATCGACGAGCTGGGTATGCTGCCCGGCGTCGGTCCCAAGAGCGCGCAGCGGATCGCGTTCCACCTGCTGGCGGCCGATCCAGCCGACGTCAAACGGCTGGCGCACGCGTTGCTGGAGGTCAAGGAGAAGGTCCGCTTCTGCCGGGTCTGCGGAAATGTGGCCGCGGAGGAAGAGTGCCGCATCTGCCGCGACACCCGCCGCGACACCCACGTCATCTGCGTGGTCGAGGAGTCGAAGGACGTCGTGGCGATCGAGAAGACGCGCGAGTTCCGCGGCACCTATCACGTGCTCGGCGGCGCGATCAGCCCGATCGACGGCGTCGGCCCCGACGACCTGCGCATCCGCGAGCTGATGACGCGGCTGGCCGACGGCCGCGTCACCGAGCTCATCCTCGCCACCGACCCCAATCTCGAGGGCGAGGCGACGGCTACCTACCTCGCCCGTCTGGTCAAGCCGATGGGCATCAAAGTGACACGACTGGCCAGCGGTCTGCCTGTGGGCGGTGATCTCGAGTACGCCGACGAGGTCACCTTGGGCCGCGCGTTCGAAGGACGGAGGCTGCTGGATGTCTGACCAGTGGAGCACGCTGGCGGAAGAGATCTCCGGGCACGCACAGAACTACGTGGACGGCCTGACCAGGGTCGCGGGCGGCGAGGGCGGCGACGCCATCTGGTCGATCCTGCTGGTGGAGGTCGCCCAGATGAGCCTGGCGGGCGCCAAGCTGGGCGCCAACCGCGACGTCATCCTTGCCGGCAACTACGAGCCGCCGATGAGCGAGGACCCTGACATCGACGGGGTCCGCACGTCGCTGGCGGAGCGGCTGGAGGCGGTGGACGACTACGCCGAGGTGTTCGACCCGTACAAGGACACCAGCGTGACGCCGTACCGGCTGTCCGACGACCTGACCGCGGTCGCCGCCGACCTCATCCACGGGCTGCGCCACTACCACGCGGGGCGTCCGCACGAGGCCCTGTGGTGGTGGCAGTTCTCCTACTTCAACACCTGGGGCAACCACGCGGGCGCCGCGATGCGCGCGCTCCAGGCCCTGGCAGCGCACTCGAGGCTCGACGTGGCCGAGGAAGCCACCACGGTCTGATCATCCACATAGTGGTACGAACCAACAGGCGCATGAGAGGCCCCCAGTAGACTGGCAGCTCACAGTCCTAACCGGGAGACTCTCGTGGCGCTCGTTGTGCAAAAGTACGGTGGTTCGTCCGTCGCCGACGCGTCCTGCATCAAGCGGGTCGCGCAGCGGATCGTCGCGACGAAAAAAGCCGGCAACGACGTGGTCGTGATCGTCTCCGCCATGGGCGACACGACCGACGAGCTGCTCGACCTGGCCGAGCAGGTGTCGCCGCTGCCTCCTGGCCGCGAGCTCGACATGCTGCTGACGTCGGGCGAGCGCATCTCGATGGCCCTGCTGGCGATGGCGATCGCCAACCTGGGCCACGAGGCCCGCTCGTTCACCGGCTCGCAGGCAGGTGTGATCACCGACTCCACGCACGGCAAGGCGCGCATCATCGACGTGACGCCCGGCCGCATCCAGGAGGCGATCGACCAGGGCCACATCGCGATCGTGGCCGGGTTCCAGGGTGTCTCGCAGGACACCAAGGACATCACCACGCTCGGCCGGGGTGGCTCCGACACCACGGCCGTCGCGCTGGCGGCGGCGCTCAACGCCGACGTCTGCGAGATCTACACCGACGTCGACGGCATCTTCACCGCCGACCCGCGCATCGTGCCCGCGGCGCAGCAGATCCCCAGGATCTCGTATGACGAGATGATGGAGATGGCCGCCTGCGGCGCGAAGATCCTGCACCTGCGTTGTGTCGAATACGCTCGGCGGTTCAACCTGCCGATCCACGTACGCAGCTCGTTCAGCACCAAGGAAGGCACGTGGGTCGTCTCCGACCCTTACACCGAAGGAACCGAGATGGAGCAGCCGATCATCTCCGGCGTCGCGCACGACCGGAGCGAGGCCAAGATCACTGTTGTCGGGGTGCCCGACAAGGTCGGCGAGGCTGCCACGATCTTCAAAACGCTGGCCGAAGCCGAGATCAACATTGACATGATCGTGCAGAACGTCTCGGCCGCCGCCACGGGTCGCACGGACATCTCGTTCACGCTGCCCACGGCCGACAGCCAGACGGCGCTGACGTCGCTGAAGAAGATCCAGCCCCGGATCGGTTTCGAGTCGCTGCTGTTCGACGACCAGATCGGGAAGGTGTCGCTGATCGGCGCGGGCATGCGCTCGCACCCCGGCGTCACGGCGACGTTCTTCGCGGCCCTCGCCGACGCGGGGGTCAACATCGAGATGATCTCCACCTCGGAGATCCGCATCTCAGTGATCGTCGAGCAGGACGGTGTCGACGCGGCCGTGGCCGCCGCGCACCGCGCCTTCGATCTCGACGCCGACCAGGTCGAAGCCGTGGTGTACGGAGGTTCAGGACGATGAGCAAGAGGCCCAGTCTGGCACTGATCGGCGCGACCGGCGCCGTCGGCACCGTCATGCGCGACATCGTGTCGTCGCGTGCGGACATCTGGGGCGAGATCCGCCTCGTCGCCTCCCCGCGCTCGGCGGGCAAGGTGCTCCAGGTGCGCGGCGAGGACGTCGTCGTGCAGGCCCTGGCGCCCGAGGTGTTCGACGGCATCGACATCGCCATCTTCGACGTGCCCGACGAGGTGTCGGCCGAGTGGGTGCCGATCGCGGCCGGGCGCGGCGCGATCGTGGTCGACAAGTCCGGCACGTTCCGCATGGAGCCCGACGTCCCGCTGGTCGTGCCCGAGGTCAACCCGCTCGACGCGCGCAGCAGGCCGCGCAACATCATCTCGACCCCCAACTGCACGACGCTGTCGATGATGGCGGCCATGGGGGCGCTGCACGCCGAGTTCACGCTCACCGAGCTGGTCGTCGCCTCCTACCAGGCGGTGTCCGGCGCCGGCGTGGCGGGTTCCGCGCGGCTGTACGACGAGATCGAGGCGCTGGCCGGTGACCGCACGATCGGTCAGAGCGCCGGTGACGTGCGCAAGGCGCTGGCCAACAAGCTGCAGGACGAGTCGCCGTTCCCCGCGCCCATCGCGTTCAACGTGGTGCCGTGGGCGGGCTCGGTGAAGGCGGACGGCTGGGCCTCGGAGGAGCTCAAGCTCCGCAACGAGTCCCGCAAGATCCTCGGCATCCCGGACCTGAAGGTCTCCGCGACCTGCGTCCGCGTCCCGGTGGTCACGACGCACTCGCTGGCCGTGCACGCGCGCTTCGCGCGTGAGATCACGGTCGCCGACGCGCACCGCATCCTGCAAGCGGCTCCGACGGTGGTCCTCATGGACGACCCGGAGAACGGGATCTGGCCGACGCCTCTCGACGTGGTGGGCAACGACCCGACGTACGTGGGTCGCATCCGCCAGGCGATCGACTTCCCGAACACGCTCGATCTGTTCGTGTGCGGTGACAACCTGCGCAAGGGTGCGGCGCTCAACGCGGCGGAGATCGCCGAGCTGGTCGCAGCCGAGTTCTAGCAGTTCCATCAGGGTGTGGCGTCGTGCGTCCCGCGCGGCGTCACACCTTTTTCATGGGCGCGCGCCGTGGGCTCTGTCACCGGAAGAGGATGTCCCAGTGGTCGCTCTCGTCGAAGAACGTGGTGCCTGACTTCGATTTGTAGATCGTCGCCCCGTCGCTGCGCACCCCGGCCTTGTCGTGGTGTTTGGTGATGTGCCGGTCGATGCAGGCGTTGTGGGAGATGTCCAGCTTGTAGCCGTTGCCGTGGCTGAACTGGCCGGGCGCGTGGCCCCGCTCGGTGCCGCCGGTCACCATGATCGGGCAGCCGCTCTTCTGCTTGAGCTCGATGGCCCTGGCGATGGTCCCGGTCCGTACCCGGTCCAGTGACGTGCAGTGGTGCATGTGCTTGCTGACGCAGTTGCCGGTGGACTTGGTGCGCAGGCCCGCGCTCTTCAGCCATCCGTTGGCGGTGGCGTGTGACATCCGCATGGTGGCGGCCTTGCGCGGCAGGGCCCGCGTCAGATCGACCTGAGCGCGCTTGTAAGCGACTCGGGGCCGTGCTTGCGGCATCTGGGCCACCCCGGTACGTACGGGGCTCTTCACCGCCTTCGTGGCGGCTTCCCGCTCGAACCGCTCGTTCCGCTTGACGGCCCGGTCGATGGCGCGCGTGGCCCGCGCGTCACGCACGGCCTGCTCGGCTCGTTCCACGGCGCGCTCGGCTTCGTCCACCCTCGACTTGGCGGCGTCGTCGGCCCTGCGCTCGCGGATCACCTCGGCCCGCTCGACGGCGGCCAGCGGCCACCTGGTGTCGAGCGCCGGCCAGTCGCCCATCTCCAGCAGCATGAGCTCCTCGTACGCCCAGGGGTGCGGCCCCATCTCGTAGGCGCCCGTCAGCAGCTCGGCCGCCGACGGTCCGGGGCCGTGCATGGGCCAGCCCTGGTGCAGGCCGCCCTGTGCCGGTGTCCCTTCGGGGTGGGTGGCGGCGGAGGCGGCCGAGGCCAGCGCGATTATGGTGATCTCAATGCCGAGGAGCGCGACGATGATCAGTCGCACTGTTCCACGTATCCACATGTCGATGCCTTTTCGCGGAAATAGCCCTTCCGCCTGAAACGACAATCCCACCTTTCACAGGAGATAACTCGTGCCGCGGGGTCAACTTTGCCTTGTGGCGGTGATCACCGTGAGGCTCCATGACCTAACCTCGCTCGACGACGTAAAGTGACGAACGTGTCCGAAGCCCGAAACCGAGGATCGGAGAGCACGCGAGAGGTCATCGTCGAGACGGCTTTGCGACTGTTCAGGGAGCGCGGCTTCGACGCGACCACGATGCGTGCCATCGCCGCCGAGGCGGGGGTGTCCGTGGGTAACGCCTACTACTACTTCGACAGCAAAGAGGCGTTGATCCAGGCGTATTACGACCGCGCCCAGGCCGAGCACGAGGAGGCGTGCAGACAGTTCCTGGCCACGGAGCAGTCGTTCGCGGGCCGGTTGAGCGGGGTGCTGCGCGAATGGGTGCGGGTTTCCGAGCCGTACCACGAGTTCGCCGTGAAGTTCTTCAAGCACGCGGCCGAGCCGACCAATCCGCTGAGCCCGTTCAGCGAGCAGTCGTCCCCGGCGCGCGAGGCGTCGATCGCGATCTACCGCGAGGTCGTGGAGGGGTCGCGGGACCGGATGAACGCCGAGTTGCGTGAGGAGCTGCCCGAGCTGCTGTGGCTGCTGTCGATGGGCATGGTGCTGTTCTGGGTGCACGACACCTCGCCGGGGTGCGCTCGTACGTACCGGCTGATCGAGGTGACGGTGCCGCTGGTGGACCGGCTGGTCGGGCTCTCGCACCTGCCGGGTCTGCGCGGCATCACGAAGGACTTCATCGCGGCGGTCCACGAACTGCGGGCCTAGGGGAACATACCGGTCGGTTGGTAAGGTCGTACCCCGACGATCTGGAGGCCGTGCATGAACTGGGGCATGACCATTCCCTTCTACGACCGCTCGCTGGCCAAGTCGCAGGACCTCATCGCGGAGTTGCCCGGACTCGGCTACACCGACCTGTGGTCGGCCGAGGTGAACGGCGTCGACGGCTTCACCCCGCTGGCCCTGGCCTCGCAGTGGGCGCCGCAGGCCAGACTGGGCAGCGCCATCGTGCCCGTCTCCACGCGCGGCCCCGGGCTGCTCGCCATGTCCGCCGCCACGCTGGCCGACCTGGCGCCGGGCCGGTTCGTGCTGGGCATCGGCGCCTCGTCGCCGGCGATCGTCGAGCGGTGGAACGCGGGCACGTTCGAAAAGCCGTACGCGCGCACCCGCGACACGCTGCGCTTCCTGAAGAAGGCGCTGGCGGGGGAGAAGGTCTCGGAGAAGTACGAGACGTTCGAGGTCAAGGGCTTCAAGCTGGAGCGCGCCCCGAAGACGCCGCCCAAGATCGTGCTGGCGGCGCTGCGGCCCAGGATGCTGCGGCTGGCCGCGGAGGAGGCCGACGGGGCCATCACGAACTGGCTCTCGCCCGACGACGTGCGCAAGGTGCGCGCCGAGATCGGCCCCGGCACCGAGCTGATCGCCCGCCTGTTCGTCTGCGTGGACACCGACGCCGACCGCGTCCGCGAGACCGCCAGGTGGATGCTGGCCAGCTACCTCACCGTCCCGGTGTACGCGGCCTTCCACGACTGGCTGGGCCGCGGCGAGGTGCTGCGCCCGATGCACGAGGCCTGGGCGGCCGGCGACCGGCAGGCCGCGCTCAAGGCCATCCCCGACGAGGTGGTGGACTCCCTGATCGTGCACGGCGACGCCGCCACCTGCCGGGCCCGGATCAGGGAGTACATGGCCAACGGCCTCGACACCCCGGTCCTGGCCCCCATCCCGGGCGGAGACATCCCCATCGACCAGGCGGTACGCGAGCTGGCACCGGAGAGGTAGCGGCCATGCGCGAGATCCTGAACATGGACGCCGTCGGCCAGGCGCGGGCGATCAGGGACGGCCAGGTGTCGGCGCGGGAGCTGACCGAGGCCGCGATCGCCCGCATCGAGGCCGCCGACGGCGAGCTGAACGCGGTCATCCACCGGCGCTTCGACCGGGCGCTGGCCGAGCTGGACACGATCCCGGTCGGCGCGCCCTTCCGCGGGGTGCCGATCCTGCTGAAGGATTTGGGCTGGCGGGAGGGCGCGGAGCCGTACAGCGCGGGCTCCGGCGTGCGCGACGGGCTGGTGAACGCCGAGGACGGCCACGGCGTCGTACGGTTGCGCGAGGCGGGCTTCGTGCTGCTCGGCCGGACGAACACGCCGGAGTTCGGCAGCACGATCACCACGGAGCCGGCGGCGTTCGGGCCGACCAGGAACCCCTACGATCCGGCGTACTCGGCGGGCGGCTCCAGCGGCGGCTCGGCGGCGGCGGTGGCGGCCGGGATGGTCGCGCTGGCCACGGCGAGCGACGGCGGCGGCTCGATCCGCATCCCGGCGTCGCTGTGCGGCCTGGTGGGGCTGAAGCCGACGCGCGGGCGCGTCAGCCTGGGGCCCGCGCTGGGCGAAGGCTGGAGCGGGTTCTCGTGCCCGGGCTTCGTCACCAGGAGCGTGCGTGACACGGCCGCGGCGCTGGACGTCGTGGCGGGCATGCACCCGGGCGACCCGTACGGCGCGCAGCCCCTGCCCGGCAGGCTCGCCGACGAGGCAGGCCGCGATCCTGGCAGGCTGCGGATCGGGTTCCTGACCGCGCACCCCAGGGGCGACGTGCCGGAGGTGCCCGAGGCGGCCGAGGCCGTCACGGCGGCCGCCGCGCTGCTGGAGTCGCTCGGCCACGACGTCGCCCCCGGCGGCCCCGGCGCGCTCGCCGACACCGACTTCCCGCTGCACTTCGGCGCGATCGTGGCCGACAACCTGGCCGCGCTCGTCGCGGCGCTGAGCGAGGCGCGCGGCAAGCCCGTGGAGCCGGAGGAGCTGGAGCCGCGCAACGCCGCGATGGTGCGGGCGGCGCGCGGGCGCAGCGCCCCCGACCACATCAGGTCCGTGCAGTGGGTGGACGCCTTCCGCCGCCGCATGGCCGCCTGGTGGGCCGAGGGCCACGACCTGCTGCTCATGCCGTCGCTCGGGGTGGCGCCGTTCCCGCTGGGCTGGATCCCGCCCGACGACCTCAGCGTCGCCTTCGGCCGCACGGCGCACGCCGTCGCGTTCACCTCGCCGATCAACGCGACGGGCCAGCCCGCTGTGTCGCTGCCGCTGCACAGGAACGCGGCGGGGCTGCCGGTGGGCGTGCAGCTCGTCGCGGCGGCCGGCCGGGAAGATCTTCTGGTCCGGGTGGCGGCGCAGATCGAGCAGGTCAGGCCGTTCGAGCACCCGGCCATGCCGTGACGTAGGGAACTCCTGCCCCCGGCGACGCGTTATGTCGTGAAAAGCCGGGGGTAGGGGGATCTACATGATGGCGAAGCCAGCACGGGCAGCGGCGGCGTGGCGCACCTACCGCGAGGTGACCAAGCCGGGCTCGCCCAAACTGACGACCAGGCTCAGGGCGATCCCGCGCATGGTCGGCGCGGTGATGCGCGGCCAGTACGCCGGCATGGGCAAGGGCAAGCTCGCCATGCTCGGCCTCGGCGTGGTCTACCTCATCTCCCCGATCGACGTCGTGCCCGACTTCCTCATGCTGATCGGCGTGGCCGACGACTTCGGCGTGTTCCTGTGGCTGATGGCCTCGCTGCTCGGCGAGAGCGGCCGTTACGTGGAGCACGAGCGGCACGTGATCCAGGCCCGGCTGGAGGAAGGTTAGATCTCCTCCATCCGTAGCCAGGCCCGTGACGGCAGCGGGTGCCCGAAGAGCCGGGCCGCGTTGCCGTAGGCCACCCTGGCGATGTCGGCGGGCGGCAGGGTGCCGAGGTTGCGGGCCACCGACTTCTGCGTGTCGGGCCAGGTCGAGTCGGAGTGCGGGTAGCCGCTCTCCTGGAGCACGTGGTCGAGGCCGACCGCGAGCCGCACCCCCGACAGGGCGTGGTCGTCGAGCGTGCCGAAGAAGAAGTTGCGGCGCAGCACCTCGCTCGGCTTGATGCCGCCCTCCCACGAAGCCTCGCCGGCGACGGGGTGGTCGAGGGCGTAGTCGGCGCGCTCGGCCAGCATCGGCAGCCAGCCCACGCCGCCTTCCACGATGAGGATGCGCAGCGAAGGGAAGCGCAGCGGCACCCCCGACCACAGCCAGTCGGCGCAGGCGAACATGGCGCTGGTCGGCATCAGCGTGGTGATGGCCTCGATGGGCGTGTCAGGCGACGGCACGGGCGACCACGAGGAGTCGCCGGTGTGCAGGCAGACGACGGTGCCGGTCTCCTCGCAGGCGGCGAAGAACGGGTCCCAGTGGCCGGTGTGGATCGACGGCAGCCGCAGCCGGGTGGGGAACTCGGGGAAGACGACCGCCTTGAAGCCCCTGGCGGCGTTGGCGCGGATCTCCTTGGCGGCCACGTCGGGGTCGGGCAGCCACGGGAGCTGCAGGCCGATGATCCGCTCGGGGTAGGTGCCGGCCCAGACGTCGATGTGCCAGTCGTTCCACGCCTTGACCAGGGCCAGGCCCAGCTCCTGGTCGCGGGTCCTGGCGAACGGCATGCCGGCCTGCCCGGCCAGCATGCCGGGGAAGCAGAGCGCGGCCCAGATGCCGGCGACGTCCATGTCCTGGATGCGGGCCTCGATGTCGTGGCAGCCGGGGCGCATGTGCTCGAACCGGATCGGGTCGAGCGTGCGCTGCTCGCGGGGCAGCCCGGCGCCCACGTCGATGCCGGCGCACGGGTACGTCGCGCCGCCGTAGCGCCACACCTGGTGACCCGCGTCCGTCTCCACTACCTTCGGCGCGACCTCGGCGTATTTCTCCGGCAGGCGGCCGTCGAACAGGTCGGGAGGCTCGATCAGGTGATCGTCGGCTGAGATGATCACATAGTCGCGCCGCCTGGGGTCAGGGTCGGGGAGCAGCGGCGTAGTCACGCAGGTAACCGTACGACGGCGGGATAACGTCGAACAAGCTGCGACGTATCCGTTGGGTATCCGAGAGGGTATTTGACCCGGGACCGCCGGGAGGGGGATGGCTGGCGATCCCGGGAGTGGCGAACCCGCCTCGCGCAGGGACGGGTTCGCACGCCCTCTACCCCGGCGGCGTCTAATCAGTCAGCAAATGTCCGCGAAGTTCGGCGATGGCGGCGGGTGACAGCCGGAGCACCCGCGTGACGTAGGCCTCGGCGGAGCCGTGCCGGGCCGTGAGGTCGGTGAGGAAGAGCCGCATGGCCTCGGCGGGCGCGAGCCCGAACCCCGGCCACAAAGGCGCGTCGGGATGCCTTCTCGTCCAGTCGGCGACGAAGCGCTCGGTGGCCAGGCCGGTGAGCGCGTAGTCCGCCACGATGTCGTCGTCGCCCACGCCCGTCAGCGAGAGCACCAGCGCGGTGAGCACCCCCGTGCGGTCCTTGCCCGCGGCGCAGTGGACGACGACGGGCGCGTTGCCCGCCTTCGCGATCGTCTCCAGCGCGATCCTGAGGTTCTCGACGCCGTCCTCGGTGACCTCCAGGTATCGGTCGGCGAGGTAGCGGGCGACGCCGAGCTCGTCGCTGTAGGCGGCGGTGTCCCACCGGCGCCCTTCGATGGGCAGGTTCTGGTAGTGCTGTCCCTCGGACTCGGGCACGCGCCCGGCCTTCTCCACCTCGTACGGGTGCCGCAGGTCGATGACGCTGCGCACGCGCAGCTCACGGAAGGTCGTCAGGTCGTCGCCGGCCAGCCAGCCCAGGGAGTCGGCCCGGTAGAGCCGCTGCCACCTGACGGTGCGTCCGTCCTTGGCGGCATATCCACCTACGTCGCGGAAGTTGCAGAGGTTCGTGAACTCAATGTGGCGGATCACCCTCACCACATTAATTGGCGGGTGTCGCCGCCCCTTGGACCCCGGTGGCCTCCTTGGCCTCCTGAGCCTTCCGCTCCGCCAGCTCGCGCCTGATCAGCAGCACCCAGCCGGCGAGCGCGATGCCGATGAACAGCCACCACTGGACGCCGTACGCCAGGTTGAGCCCGCCCCCCGCGCCGACGTCGGGCTCGGGCACCGGCGCGGGCGCGGCAGCGGGCTTGGGCTGCTGCTCGGTCAGCTCGACGTAGCCGCCCACGAGGCGGTAGGGCAAGCCCTGCCCGATCTTGCCGACGTTGATCAGGAGCACCTGGCCGGGCGGCAGCCCCGCACGGTCGGTGATCCCGCTGTTCTCCTCGGTCTCGCTGGGGCGTAGCCGCCCCGTTACAGTTACCTGCCCGGTGGGGGCGGCGGGCACCTCGGGGTGGGCGTCGGCGGTGGCTCCGGCGGGCACCCAGCCTCTGTTCACGATCACGGCGGCGCCGCCGCCGGTGATCAGGGGGGTCAGCACGTAATAGCCGTTGTGGCCCTCCTGGGGGCGGCGGCGGACGACGAGCTCGTGGGCCGCGTCGTAGGTGCCGGCGACCGTCACGCGCCTGAACCGGTCGTCCTCCTTGACTTGCTGCCCGGCGCTCGCGAGCCGCTCCAGGGGCACGGGCGCGGCCTCGATGTTGGCGGTCACCCGCTCGCTGTTGGCCGACCGTTCCTCGAAGCGCCCGAACTGCCAGCGCCCGAGGAAGACGAAGGCGGGGATGACCAGGAGCACCACGACGTGGAGCGCGAGCCATCTGGGCGTGAGCAGGAACCGGTACACGCCTTCCAGGTTAGGCACCCGCACCGGTGGTCCCGCACTCAGGCGCTCCGGATGTCGGCCCCTTCGCCGGGAATCGGCGTGACCTCGCGCGGCCCGCTCACCTCGTGGCCGTCGGCGCAGCGGAAGTGCTGCTCGATGGGGGCGCCGCAGTCGCGGTGGGTGAGCAGCACCGGCGGGCCCTCGTCGCCCGTCAGGTACTTGTCGCCCCAGTGCATGAGCGCCACCAGCAGGGGATACAGGTCGCGGCCCTTCTCGGTGAGCCGGTACTCGTCGCGCTGCCGCTGGCCCGGCTCGCGGTACGGCTCCTTGCGCAGCAGCCCTTCGTCGACCAGCCGGGCCAGGCGCGCGCTGAGCACCTGGCGGGGCGCGCCGGTGATCGCCTGCATGTCGGCGAACCTGCGCACGCCGGTGAACGCCTCGCGCAGCACGAGGAAGGTCCACTTCTCCCCGACGATGTCCAGGGTGCGCTCGATCGAGCAGTTGTTCACCCGGAAGGGAAGGTTCATTTTTGCATTATACCTGAGTTCAGTTGACAGACTCAGCCATCGAGGAGCAGGCTGGGTCTATGCAGGGAACCCAGATCCGCCCGGTGCGCCAGGACGACGAGGACCGGATCAGACGCTTCCTGGCCGGCCTGTCGCTGCACACGCAGACACTCCGGTTCTTCACCGGTGTCTCCACGCCCGCCGCCGCCCTCGTCCGGGCGCTGCTGTGCGTGGACGAGCGCCGCGACGCGCTGGTCGCGACCACCGAGTGCGGCGAGATCGTCGCGCACGCCATGAGCTTCAAGGGCGCCTGCGCCGACGTGGAGATCGCCGTGGTCGTGGCGGACGACTGGCAGGGGCGCGGGCTGGGCCCCGAACTGGTGGACACCCTGCTGCTGCGGGCCTCCGTGCGCGGCGCCAGGACCGTGGCCATGGACGTGCTGGGGGAGAACCGGCGCGTGCTCAGGCTCATCCAGCGGCTCTGGCCGGAGGCCACCATGAAGGTCAGTTCGGGGACGGTCGAGGTGACCGCTATGATCGATCAGGCTGGCCTATTTGCGGAACAAGGTTCTGTTGCCACACCATTGACAGTGTGAAGAGTGTCAAGAACGGACGCGACGGCCGCACCCGCATCATCGAGGGCGCCCTCCGCCGTTTCAGCCAGGACGGCGTATCCGCCACCACCCTGGCCAGTCTGCGTGAGGAAAGCGGCGTCAGCGTCGGCAGCTTCTACCACCACTTCGCCAGCAAGGAGCACGTCTTCGGCGTGCTGTACGGCGAGATCCTCGACGCCTACCAGGCGGCCTTCCTGGCCGAGCTGGTCCGCCACGAGGACGCCCGCGACGGCATCGAGGCCATCGTCACCTTCCACATGCGGTGGGCGGGCGAGCACCCCGAGCGGGCCAGGCTACTGATCAGCGAGCGTCCGCCGCGCAAGCACGAGCCGGGCGGCGCGGAGGTGGCGGAGGCGCGGCGCACGTTCTTCCGCCAGGTCTCCGACTGGTGGCGGCCGCACATGAAGAACGGCCACCTCCAGCCCGTCCACGCGACCATGTGTTACGTGTTGTGGCTGGGGCCGGCGCAGGAGATGTGCCGGTTGTGGTTCGCGGGAGCGCACACGCCGACGGAGGAGGAGATCGCGGGGCTGGGCGAGGCGGCCTGGCAGAGCCTGCGCCAGCGGGGAGAATGAGCCCTGCGCGGGGAGCGATGATCTGAGCACCGTCTGTGGTGTTATTGTCCAAATGTGAGACGACCTCGGGCGCTGGTGCTGCCCGCCTTGCCGGAGAGCGCGCTCTCCCGCCTGGGAGAGATCGCCGACCTGACCGAGGCTCCCGCACGACCGAGCCTCGGCTTCACCGACGAGCAACTGGCGGACCTGGTCATCGAGACCGGCGCCACCGTGCTCATCACCGACGGCGACCAGGTGCGCACCTCGGTGCTGAGCCTGCACCTGGACGTCGTGGCCAGCATGGGCCCGCCTGCCAGCGTGGACCTGGCGCTGGCCGCCGAGCGGGGCGTGACCGTCCTGCACGCCACCGGGCGCGACCCCGAGGCGGTGGCGGAGCTGACGCTCGCGCTGCTGTTCGCGGTGAGCAGGAACATCGTCAGCGCCGACCGCGAGGTCCGCAGGGGACGCGTCTACCACGGCCCCGTCCAGCAGAACAGGGTCACGCCCGCGCAGCGGCACCGGGGCCGCAGGCTGACCGGGCGCACGGTGGGCATCGTCGGCCTGGGCCAGATCGGCAGGGCGCTGCGCTGGCGCTGCGAGGGCCTGGGCATGAAGGTGATCGTCTGCGACCCGTTCGTGCCCGAGGCCACCCACACGCTGCCCGAGCTGCTCGCCGAGGCCGACGTGGTCTCCCTGCACGTGCCGCTCACCGAGGAGACGCGCGGCTTCTTCGGCTACACCGAGTTCGGTGCGATGCGGCAGGGGTCGATCTACCTCAACACCTCGCGCGGAGCGCTGCACGACCTGCGGGCGCTGGTCGACGCGCTGCGCGAGGGCCAGGTGGGCGGTGCCGGGCTCGATCACTTCGAGGGCGAGTGGCTCGACCGGGCGCATCCGCTGACCCGGCTGCGGAACGTGGTGCTCACGCCCCGGCTGGGCGAGGCCACGGGGGAGAGCCGGGAGGAGCTGGCGGAGACGCTGGTGGAGGACATCGCCCGGCTGCTGCGCGGTGAGCGGCCCGCGCACGCCTACGTGCCGGCCTGACGATCGTTCAGGCGATCTGGCGGACGCGCGTCGGAACGCGCCAGCTCGCCCGGTCGAGCGAGATGTCCAGCCGGAGGTCACCACGCTGCCTGCGCAAACCCGGCACCCGCACCCGGTCGTGCACGTCGAACCTGCCCCGATGCGGATAACCGAACCCCAGCTCACCCGGCAACACCCGCAGATCATCACGATTGCCGCAACGCGGGCACGTCCACGAGACCAGATCCATCCCCCGGTTGTAGTCGGAGCAGGCGCTGAAGTATTCGTCGGGCCTGAAACGGGACTCGCAGGCCAAGCAAGGGATCAGCATGAGGTCCGCTCCTCGGGACGACGTATCGGTACGCATAGAGATACCGCGCGTTACTTGTCCGCCGCTTGCAGAATGCTTGGGTGCTTAAGTAACAGTATGAGCACTGTCGGTATCAGATCATGCTCGTGAGCCGGCGGTGAAAGGATGCTCTTGTGGAACGACTGCGCCATCACCTCCTCGAATCCGGATACACGATCGACGGCGTACGTGAACGCCTGGGCAGCATGGCGGCCTCGGCCCTGGCCCGCGAGGAGCTGACACCGGCTCTGCGCGCGACCGCCGACGGCGATCCCCTGGGCACGCTGATCAGGCTGTGGTGGCTCGGCGTCCCCGTCCCCGCCAAGGCCGTGGCGCCGGAAGTGCTCGCGTCGGGGCTGGCCGAGGCCGACGGCGACCAGGTTTTGGCCACCGTGCACCTCCAGCCGTGGGAGACCGGCGGCTACCTCGTCTCCGACAGGAAGGTGCGGCCCGGCGACCCGGCGCTGCGGCCCGACCACGTGGTGGGGGCCGGCGGCGCCTCGGCCAACCTGGCCCAGCTCGTCACCCGCCGCCCGGTCGGGCGCGCGCTCGATCTCGGCACCGGCTGCGGGGTGCAGGTGCTGCACCTGGCGGGGCGTGCCGGGCACATCGTGGCCACCGATCTCAACCCGAGAGCCCTGGAGCTGGCCAGGCTGAGCTGGGAGCTGTCCGGGGTCGGCGACGTGGACGCGCGGGCGGGCTCGATGTTCGAGCCGGTCGAGGGCGAGCTGTTCGACCTGGTCGTGAGCAACCCGCCGTTCGTCATCGCGCCGGCCCGCGAGGGCAAGCTGACCTACCGCGAATCGGGTCGCGAGGGCGACGACTTCTGCCGCGACCTCGTCCGCGCCACGCCCCGCCACCTCAACCCCGGCGGCCAGGCCCACTTCCTGGCCAACTGGCTGCACGTCGAGGGCGAGGACTGGCACGACAGGGTGGGCGGCTGGCTGGGCGAGACCGGCTGCGACGCCTGGGTGGTGCAGCGCGACGTGCAGGACCCGGCCGAGTACGTCGAGCTGTGGCTCAAGGACGCCGCCGAGCAGGGCACCAGCGCCTACACCGAGCACTACGACCGCTGGCTGAGCTGGTTCGACGAGCGGCGGGTCGAGGGCATCGGGTTCGGCTGGATCACGATGCGCAACTCCGGCACGCTCGACCCCGTCGTCCGCGTCGAGCACCTGGCCCACCAGGTCTCGCTGCCGGTCGGCGACTACGTGGACTCGGTGGTCGACGCCATCGCCGCCGCGCACCGGGCGCAGGGGCTGGACGCGGCGCTGCTGCGTACCGCCGAGGGGCTGCTCGACGAGCGCGTCGGCCTGCCGGGCGCGGAGGACCCGATCCGCATCGTGCTGCGCCAGACACAGGGGTTGCGGCGCAGCAGGGAGGTCGGCACGGTTGAGGCCGCGCTGGCCGGGGTCTGCGACGGCGAACTGGCGCTCGGACCGCTGCTCAACGTGATCGCCGAGCTGGTCGGCGACGGTGAGATCCCTGACTCCGACGCGGTCAGGCCCTTGATCGCGGAGGGTTACTTCCTCCTTTAATCGGGTGTTGATTGGACGTCAACTCCGGTGGTGGAAGCTGTGAGCCAGGACACGGACCTGGGGGGTTCGAGGGCCGTGTCAGGTCCGGCCGGTCGTCCGAGTGTGAGGCGGCTAGCCGTTGCGTGGAGCATCCGGATAACCGGGCCCCCTAGCGACGCGCGACGGTCAGGGTGACCGGCCGGGCTGAACACATCGGATTTTCCTAGGGACAGCCTTGATCAACCATGTGTGGATGACACGTCTGGACGACGAGCTGTACTCAGGACTCGACGACGGGCCCATCGCCGGCGGGTTCGGGAGTGGTGAGACTGTCGAGCAGGACCTTGAGGTCCCCGGCCTCGGGAGCGCCGAGCCGGGAGAAGATGTCGAAGGCCTGCCGTAGACAGTCGAGGCTTCTCGTCGTGCTGCCGAGACCGCGCAGCGCCTTGCCGAGCACGGTGAGCGAGAGCGCCTCCCCGTACGGGTGGCCGATCTCGCGGGCGACCACCAGCGCCTGTTCGGCGTGGCGCACCGCGTCGGGATACCGCTCGGCGGCGATGAACGTCTCGGCCAGCCGGGAGCACACCCGTTGCTCCCACACGCGCTGCCTGCTGGCTCGGAAGAAGGCCAGGCACTCGGCGTGGTGGTGCACGGCCTCGGTGAGGCGGCCCACCCTGCTCAGGACGATGCCGAGGTGGTAGCGGGCCCGGGCGGTGCCCGCGCCGCTGCCGATCTCGGTGAAGATGGCCAGGCCCTTCTCCGCCGCCGCGATCGCGTCCTCCGGACGGCCCAGGCCCAGGTGGTCGCGGGCCGAGTAGCTGAGGACCAGCGCCTCGCCGGCCGGCACGCCGTTCTCGCGGTACCAGCGCATGGCGGCGTCGAACAGCGACAGCGCCTCGGTGTGGCGGCGCTGACGGCCGACGACGACGGCCAGGGCGTTCAGCACCTCGCCGGTCACGATCTTCTCCTGGCGCGCCCGCGACAGCTCGTGCACGACCCTGAAGTGCTGCTCGGCGTCCTTGAGCCGGTTGTCCGCGAACAGCACCCGGCCCAGCACGTAACGGGCGCGCAGCTCGCCCGCCTGGTCGCCGTTGTCCTGCGCGGTGGCCAGCACGGCTCTGGTGCTGTGGTCGAACTCGCGCGTGTGGGTGCCCGCCTCCAGCAGCGGCTCCATCGCCACCAGCAGGTCGGCGGCGGGCAGCAGGTGCTCGCTGGTACGCGCGGTCGCGGCGGCCTGGTCGATGGCCGCGAACAGCGAGTCGCCCTCGGCGATCAGCCAGGCCACGGCCGCGTCCACGCTGGTGAAGGTGAGCCCGCTGCCGACGACCACCAGGTTGGCGGGGATCATGCTGCCCTCGTAGGCGAGCGTGTGCGCGGACTGGGCAGAGGCCAGGTAGAAGCCGAGCAGCCGGCGCAGCGCCATGGTTCTGGCCTGGGGCCGCTCGCCCCGCTCCAGCTCGCGGCGGGCGAACAGTTTCAGCAGGTCGTGGAAGCGGTAGCGGCCGGGCGCGGGCGCCTCCAGGAGGCTGGCGTCCACCAGCGACTCCAGCACCTCCTCCGCCTCGAACGCGCTCGCCGACAGCAGGGCGGAGGCGGCGCCGACGGAGATGTCGGGCCCGTTGGGCAGCGACAGCAGGCGGAAGGCGCGGGCCTGGGTGGCGGTGAGCTGTCCGTACCCGAGCGCGAACGTGGCCTCCACGGCCAGGTTGCCCACCCGCAGCTCGTCGAGGCGGCGCTGCTCGTCGGCCAGCCTGGGCACCAGCGAGGCGACCGTCCAGGAGGGGCGGGCGGCGAGCCGGGAGGCCACGATCCGCACCGCCAGCGGCAGGAAGCCGCACGCGGCCACCACGTCCATGGCCGCGCCGTGCTCGGCGGCGACCCGTTCGGCGCCGGCGACCGAGGAGAACAGCGACAGCGCCTCGTCGGGCTCCATCACGTCGAGGTCCACGAGCTTGGCCGACGGCAGGTCGGCCAGCTTGCCCCGGCTGGTGACGATGGCCGCGCAGCCGGGCGTGCCCGGCAACAGCGGGCTGACCTGCGCGGCGTCGCGGGCGTTGTCCAGCAGCACCAGGATGCGGCGCTCGGCCAGGATGGAGCGGTAGAGCGCGGAGCGCTCGGCGGGGGCTTCCGGGATGACGTCCGGCGGCACGCCGAGCGCGCGCAGGAAGCCGCCGAGCGCCGACTCGGGCGCGAGGGCCTGGTCGGTGTAGCCGCGCAGGTCGGCGTAGAGCTGGCCGTCGGGGAAGACGTCGTCCACCAGGTGCGCCACGTGCACGGCCAGCGTGGTCTTGCCGACGCCGCCGATGCCGGAGATGGCCGCGATGGGCACGCCCTCGGCCGACGACTGGGCCGACAGGAGGGAGCGCAGGCGGACCGCGACCTCCTTGCGGCCGGTGAAGTCGCTGACGGCGGCCGGGAGCTGGGCGGGGCGGGGCAGCTCCAGCGCGGGCTGCTGCTCCTCCTCAGCCGGCGGCTCCTCCTCCTCGGGCGCCTCGGCCGCGGCGAGCGTGGGGTCGGCGGCGAGGATGCGCTGGTGCAGGGCGGACAGCTCGGGGCCAGGCTCGATGCCCAGCTCGTCGATGAGCGCCTCGCGTGTCTCGGTGAAGACGTTGAGCGCGTCGCCCTGCCGGCCGCAGCGGTACAGCGCCAGCATGAGCTGGGCGCGCAGCCGCTCGCGCAGCGGGTGGTCGGCGGTGAGGGCGATCAGCTCAGAGACGATCTTGGCGTGGTTGCCGAGCTCCAGGTCCACGTCCATGAGCGTCTCGATGACGCTGATGCGCCGCTCGACCAGGCGGTCGCGCTGGTGCTCGGAGTAGGGGCCGACGGTGCCGGCCAGCGGCTCGCCCTCGAACAGGTCCAGCGCGGCGCGCAGGCCGCGGGCGCCCTCGGCCGGCTTGCCCGCCTTGCGGGCGGCCTCGGCCTGCTGGATGCCGCGCTCGAAGCGGGTCAGGTCGAGGCTGTCTTCCGGCAGGCGCAGCGCGTAGCCGCGGCCGATCGAGGTGAGCAGCTCGGGGCGGGAGCGGGCGGGCCGGTCGGGCTCCAGCACGGTGCGCAGCCTGGAGACGTACGTGCGCAGCGCGCCCAGGGCCCGCGGTGGAGCCTCCTCGCCCCAGACGGCGTCGATCATCTCGTTCGGGGTGACCGCGTGTCCCTCCCGCAGGAGCAGCATGCCGAGGATGGAACGCTGTAGCGGGGTGCCCAGGTCGAGTTCCCGGCCGTCACGCCACGCGCGGACAGGACCGAGCACGGCGAACCGCAGCCCGCTCTCAACGCGTCGACCAGCCATGCCGTCTGTCTCCAAGCCAATGGAACGATTTGTTACCAAATAATAGATCCATTACTGCTCGTCACCTAGATGCGGACAGATCGTTCATCTCTGCGTTGATCCGCCTTCAATCCGGTGTTGAGCCCGTCCCTGGATGCTGATGCTCGGAGCCGTACGTGACGCGCATCGCGGGGGCGTGTGTCATGTAAGAGCGCTTATGGGGCGGAAAAAATACCGGCCCCGCCCTCCAGAATTCGGGCGGGGCCGTCGGTGAACAGGTTTCAGGCCGCCTCGACCAGACCGAGCCTCATGAGCAGCCGCTCGCGGACGAGCGGCCATTCGGAGTTCAGGATCGAGTAGAACGCGGTATCTCGGACCGTGTTGTCGGCGCCTCGGCTATCCGCTCGCCGCACCCCGTCGAAGTGTGCGCCGAGTGCCTCGATGGCGGCCCGGGATCTGGTGTTGCGTACGTCTGCCTTCAAAGTGATGCGATGGACGTTCCAGGTCTCGAAGGCGTGCGAGAGCAGGAGGAACTTGCTCTCCCGGTTGACCCCCGTGCCTTGGGCGCCGGCGCCCAGCCAGGTGTAACCGATGTCCGCCACGGACGGAATGTCGCCCACCGCACCGCGTGTACCCGGAGGCCAGGGCATGGGGCCCTGCCAATACTCCAGGTGCATGAGACGGGTGGCACCGACCACGCGGTCGGTGTTCAGCCACCGGATGGCGAAGGGCATCGTGCGGCCCTCCGCCTGCTCAGCCATGGCCGCCTCCACGTAGGAGACCACCTCGTCCCGGCCGTTCGGGACGCGAGTGAAGGTGTAGGTGGAGCGGTCTTCACTCGCGGCGGCGACCAGGTCATCGACCGCCGCCAGGCTGAGAGGCTCCAGACGCACGGAGCGTCCGGACAGGGTGACAAGAGCGGGCATGAGCACATGATGGGGGTTGCCTGACGTGCACGTAACCAGGCCGTGCGACCCAACTTTCCGCCGGTTTTCTCCCTGCGGCGTTTTCCCAGGTCAGAGGCCCCTTTTGGGGGATGGTAAACCCGCTCTTGGGGAAAGATTCGCCTAACCGTGACCCTAGCCGCCGCACGGCGCGGGGACGAGCGCGGAACGCGGCTTCGGCGCGGTGGCGTGGCGGCGCATCGACAGCTCTCGCAGACCCGTCGAGAGGAAGTCGAGATTGTCCGCTATCCACGGCAGCCGGAGCGGATCCGGGCTGGTCAAGGCGGTCAGGCGCTCTTCCGTGGTGTCACCGTAGAGCAGGCTCACCGCCACGCGCACCCGGGCGGCCGAGGGGTCGTCGCCGAACGCGTGCCCCGGCAGGACACCGATGCCGTGCTCCTCCAGCAGCAGCTTGGTGATCTCTGCCGAGCCGCCGAGCCGCAGATGGCCGAGGTCGGGATAGAGATAGAAGCCGCCCTGCGGCATCGGCACGTCGGCTCCCGCCTCCACGAACCTCTCGTGCACCGCCCGCGCGACCGTGCCGTGCAGCCGGCGGCTGCGGGCGATGCGCTCGGTCAGCTCGGGCGGGTCATTGAAGGCGTAGGTGGCCGCCTCCTGGACGGGCGCCGCGGGCGCGGACCAGATCTCGCTGGCCACGGCGAGCAACTGCCTGCGCAACAGCTGGTCGTTCTCCGGCAGCCGCGCCACGCCGATCCGCCAGCCGCCCAGAGCCAGGCTCTTGCTCAGCCCGGTGGTGATGATCGTGCGCTCGGGCGCCAGATCGGCCGGAGAGACGTACGGCAGGGACGGGTCGTGCACGAGATCGCGGTAGATCTCGTCGGAGATGATCGTCAGGTCGAGCTCGCGCGCCACCTCGACCAGGCGGGCGACGGTCTCCGGCGAGGCCAGCCGCCCCGTCGGGTTGTCGGGCAGGGTCACCAGGACCGAGCTGACGGTGCGGCCCTGCGCTCTGGCCCTGACGACCTGCGCGGTCACCAGCTCCGGGTCGGGCACTCCGCCCTCTCCTGATGGTGCGGGCACCAGGATGGGGCGGGAGCCGACCAGATCGGCCTGCGCGGCGTAGCTGACCCAGCTGGGCATGGGCAAGACGATGTCTCCGCCGATCGCCAGCAGCAGGCCGTACAGCAGCGACTTGCTGCCCGGTCCGCTGACGACCAGCTCGGGGTCGGTGGCGAGCCCCCGTCGTGTCCAGTAGCCCGCCGCCGCGGCCCGAAGCCCGGACGCCCCCGCGACCGGCCCGTAGCCGTTGCGTTCCGATGCGGCGGCCAGCTTGTCGCGCAGCGCCGGGTGGACGGGCAGACCGGCCTCACCGAAGGCCAGGTGCAACACGCGTTCCCCGGCGCGTCGTCTTCGTTCGATGTCCTCGTTGGCCGCCAGAGTGGCGGACAAGGTTACGGTCATGTTTGTCACGTTCCCAGGGTGGTTGGATGAAGGCATCGGCACAAGCGAGGCTTCTTGTGGGTAGGCATAAGGAAATCTGATGCTCGAATTGCGGCGTTTGGTCCTGATCTGCGAGTTCGCCAGGAAGGGAAGTATCTCCGCCACGGCCGAGTCGCTCGGCTACAGCCCGTCGGCTGTCTCCCAGCAACTGGCCGCGCTCGAACGTGAGACCGGCACGGCCCTGATCGACCGCACGGCGCGCAGCGCCGAGCTGACCGACGCCGGGCGGCGGCTGGTCCTGCATGCGGAGCGCATCCTTTCGATGGTGGAGGAGGCCGAGTCCGACTTGTCCGCGCACGCGGGCAAGCCCGCGGGGCGCGTCGTGGTCACCGCCTTCCCGACGGCGGCCGTGGCGTTCGCGCCCGCGCTCGCCCGGTCGCTGCGCCGCCACACCGAGCTGACGCTCCGGCTCGGCCAGAGCAGGTCAGGGCGCGGCATGCGCGAGGTGCAGTCGGGCGAGGTGGACATCGCGCTGGTGGACGACTGGTACGGCGGCGTGCGCGACAGCGAGACCCTGCGCGTCTTCCCGCTGCTGCGCGACCCCATGGTGCTGGTGGTGCCGCGCAAGCACCGCCTGGCCGACCCCGACGTGCCCCTCGACCTGCGCGAGCTGCGCGACGAGCCGTGGATGGCCACGCCCGACGGCGAGCCCTCGCGGCTCGCGGTGGACCGCCTGCTCGTGGACGTGGGCGGCACCCGGCCGACGCCGTGGGAGTTCGAGGGGCTCGGGACCATCCTGTCGCTGGTCGCCAAGGGCATCGGCATCGCCGCCGTGCCCGCCCTCGCCCTCGCCGCCGGCGTGCGGGGCCTTGCCGTGCGGCAGTTCCCCGGCAACCCGGTCGGTCGGGACGTGCACGCCGTGGCGCGCGGGTCCAGCGTGCACCGGCCGTCGGTGTCGGTGACGCTGCGGGCCATCCACGTGGCCGCGCGTTACCTGGCCGCCGACCTGGACCCCGTGCGTCCCGCCGAACGGCAGCGCGACAGCGGGCCGGCCGGCGAGGAACTGCTGCGCGATCCGGTGCGCTCGGCGAGCGACGTGGTGGGCCGCTCCTTCGGCGAGTGAACGATCTCCGCTGGACGCGATAACGTCTGCGGCTATGGCGCCGACGTACGAGATCGAGCAGCTGCTGCTCTCCCAGCCCAGCATCCGCACGGTCGCGGGTGTGGACGAGGTGGGCCGCGGCGCGTGGGCAGGGCCCGTCACCGTGTGCGCGGTCGTCACCGACCTGACCGAGCCGCCCGCCGGCCTCACCGACTCCAAGCAGGTCTCCGAGGCCAAACGCGGGCCGCTGGCCGTCGAACTGGCCGGCTGGGCGACCGGATTCGCCTATGGCGAGGCCACCCACGAGGAGATCGACAGACTCGGCATGACCGAGGCGCTGCGCAGGGCCGCGCGCAGGGCGCTGGAATCGCTCCCCGTGCGCCCGGACGCGGTGATCCTCGACGGCAAGCACGACTACATCGGCGCGCCGTGGCCGGTGCGGCTTGAGGTCAAGGGTGACGGCGCGAGCATCTCGGTGGCCGCCGCCTCCGTGCTGGCCAAGGTGCGGCGCGATGCGTACATGGCGACGATCGGCTGCGAGGAGTACGGCTTCGCCGAGAACGCCGGCTACCCGTCGCCCGTGCATCAGGAGGCCCTCGCCCGGCTGGGACCGACTGCTCATCATCGACTTTCGTGGTCATATCTGGACGAACTGCCCCAATGGCGGCATCTCAAGCGTCACCGTGATCCGCTGGCTTGCGACGGGCAGGAGAGCCTCTTCGCCTAGGTTCGCCCATGACGGCCGCATGCCTTCCGGCGATCGGCCATCATTCGGGGAATGCGGATCGGGATCTTTGTCGTCGCCGGGCTGTTCCCGCGGCAGGAGCCGGGACAGGTGCTCGCGAACGCCGTCGAGTGGATCGTCGCGGCCGAGGAGGCCGGGTTCGACGACGCGTGGATCGCCGAGCACCACTTCATGCCGTACGGGTCGTGCCCCTCTCCCGCGACGCTGGCCGCCGTCGCGATCGGCAGGACGGCGCGCATCGGGCTCGGCACCGCCGTGAGCGTGCTGTCCACGCAGCATCCCGTGGCGCTCGCCGAGCAGGCCGCCATGCTGCACCACCTGTCCGGCGGGCGGTTCACGCTCGGCGTGGGCAGGGGCGGGCCGTGGGTGGACCTGGAGGTGTTCGGCACCGGGCTCGAACGCTACGAGCGCGGCTTCGCCGAATCGCTCGACGTGCTGGTCGAGGCGCTGTCAGGCGGGCCGGTGGCGGCCGATGGGGAGTTCTTCCGGTTCAGGGAGGTGGCGGTGGTGCCGCCGGCGCGGCTGCGGCCCGTGGTCGCGTGCACGTCCGAGGCGACCGTGGAGCTGGCCGCCGCACGGGGGCTGCCCATGCTGCTGGGGCTGCACATCGGGGACGAGGACAAGGCCGCCCTGGTCAAACGGTACGGGGGTGCGGGCTTCTGGCCCGCGTATGGAGGTGCGCACAACGGGCACGTGGCGGCGGGGGTGGCGTACGTGGCCGACTCGACCGCGGAGGCGGTGCGCGACCTCAGGGCGGCGATGCCGGCCTGGCTGGGGCCGGGGCTGGCCGGGTACGTGCCGGTGGACGACCGGCCGCGTCCGTCGCGCGACGCCGGCGCGTACGTGGACCTGCTGACGCGCATCCACCCGGTGGGCTCGCCCGCGCACTGCGCCGAGACGCTGCTGCGCACCGCCGAGCGCACCGGCATCGAGCACTTCATCCTGCTCGTGGAGGGGCTCGGCGAGCACGAGCGGACGCTGGCGAACATCAGGAGGTTCGGCGCCGAGGTGCTGCCGCTGCTGCGCGGTTGAGCCGGGCTCGCGTCCGGTTGCCGCGCGGATGAGCCGGGCTCGCGCCCGGCTCACCGGGACGGGGCTCAGCAGTCGACGAGCTCCGGCTTCTGGTTGAGGATCTGCGCGCGCGCGGTGACGAAGTCGGCCAGGGCCTCGGTCGCCGCAGGATCGAAGACGGCGACCCGGTGGCAGTTCTGGAAGGCCAGGCGCACTCCGTAGTGGCGCTCCAGCGCGCCACGCATCGAGTCGCTCGCCAGGCAGCGCAGGAGCTGGCCGCGGGCCTCCTCGGACGGCGGCGCCACCTGGTTGTCGGCGAACTCGGCCCCGCTGTGCTCACGCTGCTTGACCAGCTCGCTGATCAGCGACCACGCGTACGGCAACGAGTCGCGGACGCAGGCGAGGAACGCCGCGTCGTCCACCTCACCGGCCCTGGCCTGGTCGAGCAGATCGTTCGGAACGGTCAGCGACATGCTGTCTCCTCTCGAAGGGGGGTCACATTGACGCTAGGTCACCGGAGGGAAGCCCTCCAGATTCCTTGCGGGGACAGTCGTGTGGTCTTGACAGCCTCGTCAGGGGCCGTAGACGAAACCGGGATCGACCTGTTCTGCCAGGTCGGCGCCGGTGCGCTCGTTGGCCCACGCGCGGGCGTTGCGCAGGTGGAACTCCACGGTCTGGCGGCCGAAGCGGGCCCAGTCCTTCTCCTGCTCGTCCAGGGTCTTGCGGAGCAGCGCCAGCGCGTCGGAGTTGGCCGGCTCCAGGTCGTCGAGCGTGAAGTGGCGGCCCTGCTCCATGGCGCGGACGGCCGTGGAGTGCTCCATCCAGGTGAGCAGGTCGTCGCCCGCGTGCTCGCGCAGGAAGTCGACGTCTGCCTGGTCGTGCACCTTGTTGCCGATCACGGCGATGGCCACGTCGTACTTGGCGGCGTACTCGCGGTACTGCTTGTAGACGCTGACGCCCTGCCGGGTGGGCTCGGCCACCAGGAACGTCAGGTCGAAGCGGGTGAACAGGCCGGAGGCGAAGGAGTCGGCGCCGGCGGTCATGTCCACCACGACGTACTCGCCCGGGCCGTCGATCAGGTGGTTGAGCAGCAGCTCCACCGCGCCGACCTTGGAGTGGTAGCAGGCGACGCCCAGGTCGTCCTCGCTGAACGGGCCGGTCGCCAGGAGCCGGATGCCGTCGGGAGTGGTCAGGCCCCAGGGGTCGGCGGCCAGGTCCGCGAACCGCAGGAGCGTCGAGCCGCGGCCGGGCGGGGTGGTCTTGACCATCGTGGCGGCCGAGGGGATGCGCGGGTTGGTGCCGCGCAGGCGGTCCTTGATCTCGGCGAGGTGGGCGCCCAGGGGCTCCGGCTGCCTGTCGAGGCCCAGCACCAGGGCCAGGTGCTGGTTGATGTCGGCGTCCATGGCCACCACGGGGGCGCCTTGGGCTGCCACGTGCCTGGCGAACAGGGCCGACATCGTGGTCTTGCCGCTGCCGCCCTTTCCGACGAACGCCACTCTCACTGTCTGCTCCAGTTGAGGATGAAAATCGTTTCCGTTCGGGACGGTCACCATCATGCCACAGCGCGCGTTCGGGGGCGGGCGTATTCGCATGACGTACGGAAGACATGCGCCTTTGCGTGGGCCTCCGCGTGGGCCTCCGCGTGCGCCTCCGCGTGGGCCCACGCGTGCGCCTCGCGCCTTTACGCGCCCGAGGGTGGATGCGCGGGGAGGCGCGGTGGCGCATCGGTGGTCTTGATGTTGACTCTGGCGCAGTTCGCGGGGCGCGGGCAGGGCTTGAGTGTCGGGGGTGTGCGTGCGGCCGGGGGGTGGATCAGGCGCAGGTGGCGTCCAGGTTCACCGGGGAGTCGGCGCCGGGGGTGGCCGAGGGGCTGTGGGCCGGGGCGGTCTTGGTGGAGGAGTGCTCCTCCAGCGCGTCGGCGACCTTGCGGCGCATCAGGTACCAGTCGGGGTCGGCCGTGCTGATCAGCGGCGGCACGAAGTTGAGGCTGCGGATCTTGGCGTTCTTCACCTTCTGCGACAGGTCCACGACGGCGGGCAGCAGGTCCTGGGGCAGGTCGGTGGAGATGGCCCGCTTGGTGGCGGCGGCCAGCCGCTCGAAGCTGTTGAGCACGGTCATCGGGTCGGCCTGCTTGGCCACGGCGTTGAGCAGGCACTTCTGCCGCCCCATGCGGACGTAGTCGTCGCTGTCGGTGCGTGAGCGGCCGTACCAGAGCGCTTCCTCGCCGGACAGCTTGCGGGTGCCCGCCGGGAGGAGGCCTTCGCGGCGGCGGCCGTACACGATGGGCTCCTTGATGGTGACCTGCACGCCGCCCATGGCGTCGATGATCTCGGCGAAGCCCTTCATGTCGACCATGGCGTAGTAGTCCACGGGGATGCCGAGCATGTCGGCGATGGTCTGCTTGAGCAGGGCGGGGCCGCGCCGGCCCTTGTCCGCGCCGGGCACCATGTCCGGGTTGTCCTCGGCGTACTGGAAGACCTCGTTGAGCAGGCCGGGGGTGTCGGGGCCGCTGCCTGTGAAGCCGAACGGGAAGCGGTCCCTGGCCGGGCCGTCCGGGAGCTGGACCTGCTGGAGGTTGCGCGGCAGGCCGAACAGGACGGTGGCGCCCGTCTCCGTGTCCACGCTGGCCACGGTCATGCTGTCGGTGCGCACGCCCGGTCGGCTGGGCGCGGAGTCGCCGCCGAGGAGCAGGAAGTTGACCCGCTCGGCGCCGTTCCACGGGTCCTGGGCCATCACCGGGGTGGCGCTGTTGCTGGGCAGGAACAGGGTGTTGACGACGTCGCGCGACAGGTACGCCAGCCGCGTGGCGTACGCGGTGGGCGCCAGGACGAGGGCGCACAGCGCGATGGCCAGGGTGGTGGTCAGGAAACGGCCGACGGTGTCGGAGCGGGCGGGCCGTACCAGGAGGAACGACCAGATGATCACGCCCGTCCAGAGGAGGGCGATCACCACCAGCGCGACGGTGAGCCAGATGAGCCAGCGGGGTTGCACGGCCAGCGACAGGAGGTTGGTGCTGAAGGCGGTGAACACGGTCAGTATGGCGGCCAGCATCAGGACGTAGACGGCCATGAGTGCGAGGCCGGTCCTGCGGCGCTCGGCGGCCAGGTGCGCGACCCCCCACAGCAAGGTCGAGGCGAGCGTGAGTGCGATGCTCGCGCCCAGGCCGAAACGTCGATCTTCTCCCATCATCCCTGGTCAAACCCCCATTGTGTGCCCATCCAAGTGACCTTAGTCAGGCGATGTGCGTGATAGGCGGTGCGTAAGGGAATGGTTCGGTCAAATGCCCGTCAAGACCACATTGAGATCAAACGTGAATGTGAGCAAGAGACACGGTAGCTACGGGTTCGACGCGCCCTGGGCGCTGACCGGGCTGGTGCTCGGCGCGATGGCGCTTGCGGGCCTGGCGGCGGCCTCGTTCACACTGGACATCTTCGCCGCCGGCCTCGCGTTCCTGTTCGGCGCGCTCTACACGCTGGCCAGCGCGGCGAGTTACCTGTACACGACGCGGCGCGGCAAGTTCGCGGTCTGGGCGGAGGAGCTCCAGCGGCTGCGCGGCGACGAGCGGCTGCTCGACCTCGGCTGCGGGAGAGGCGCGGTGCTGCTGCTGGCCGCCGAACGGCTGGAGAAGGGCCGGGCGACCGGCGTCGACCTGTGGCGGGTCAAGGACCAGTCGGGCAACGCCGAGGCGGTCACCCGGGCGAACGCCGAGGCGGAAGGCGTCGCGGAGCGGGTGGAACTGGTCACGGGCGACATGCGGGACCTGCCGTTCGGGGACGACGCCTTCGACGCGGTGGTGTCGAGCCTGGCCGTTCACAACATCCAGGCCGCCGAGGGGCGCGAGCAGGCCGTGCGGGAGGCGTACCGGGTGCTGCGGCCAGGAGGGCTGATGCTGATCGCCGACTTCCGGCACACCGCCGACTACGAGGAGACCCTGCGCGGGCTCGGCGTGGTGGACGTGCGGCGGCGGGAGGCGGGCTGGCGGTTCTGGTACGGCGGTCCGTGGTTCGGCACCTGCTTCCTGGAGGCCAGGAAGCCTGCCGCGTAGAAAGCGTTTACCGGTCGCTCGCCGGGTATCCGGAGGAGTCTATGAGCGACGTGGAAACCGGCACCGTCACCACCAAGGTGCCCGCGCGGCTGGACCGGCTGCCGTGGTCCCGCTGGCACTGGATGATCGTCATCGGTCTCGGCACCGTCTGGATCCTCGACGGTCTCGAAGTCACCATCGTCGGGAACCTCTCCGCGCAGCTCGCCAAGCCGGGCAGCGGCCTGGACATCACACAGACGCAGGTCGCGGGCACGGCCGCGGCGCTCTACGTCGCCGGAGCCTGCATCGGGGCGCTGTTCTTCGGCTGGCTGACCGACCGGTTCGGCAGGAAGAAGCTGTTCATCATCACGCTGGTCGTCTACCTGGTGGCGACGCTGCTGACCGCGTTCTCGTTCAGCGTGTGGTGGTTCTTCCTGTTCAGGTTCTTGACCGGGTTCGGCATCGGCGGCGAGTACGCGGCGATCAACTCCGCCATCGACGAGCTGATCCCGAGCCGGCACCGCGGACGCATCGACATCATCATCAACGGCAGCTACTGGCTCGGCGCGGCGGGCGGCGCGCTGCTGACCGTGCCGCTGCTGAACGACCTGCCGGTCAACATCGGCTGGCGGGTCGCGTTCGGGCTGGGCGTGGTGCTGGGGCTGGCCATCCTGCTGGTACGGCGGAACGTGCCGGAGAGCCCGCGCTGGCTGTTCATCCACGGCAGGGACCGCGAGGCGGAACAGCTCGTGGACGACATCGAGCACCAGATCGGCAGGGACGACCTGCCGGAGCCCGAGCAGTCGATCACCATTCACCAGCGCAAGTCGATCGGGTTCGTCCGGATCGCGCACACGATGGTGGCGCTCTATCCCAAGCGCACGGTGCTGGGACTCTCGCTGTTCATCGGGCAGGCGTTCCTCTACAACGCGATCACCTTCGGATACGCGCAGATCCTGTCGACCTTCTTCAAGATCGACACGCATACGGGCTACTACTTCGCGGTCATCGCGATCGGCAACTTCCTCGGCCCCCTGCTGCTCGGCCCGCTGTTCGACACCGTGGGCAGGGTTCCGATGATCTCCTCCACCTACATCGGGTCGGGGGTGCTGCTGCTGGGCACGGCCTGGCTGTTCAACGAAGGCATGCTCAACGCGGTCACGCTGACGGCGTGCTGGTCGGTGGTGTTGTTCGTGGCCTCGGCGGGGGCCAGCTCTGCCTATCTCACCGTCAGCGAGATCTTCCCGATGGAGACCAGGGCGATGGCCATCGCGTTCTTCTTCGCGGTCGGCACGGCGGCCGGCGGCATCGCGGGGCCGCTGGTGTTCTCCTCGCTGGTGGAGAGCGGGGTGCCGGGGGACACGGCGCTCGCGTTCTGCGTCGGCGCGATCATCATGATCGCCGCCGGGCTGGTCGAGGTGTTCCTCGGGGTCAAGGCGGAACGCAAGGGGCTGGAGGCCATCGCCGCGCCGCTCTCCACCGCGAGCGGCCCGTCATGACAGCCTCGTCATGACAGCATCGTCATGACAGGGGCCGCCACATGACGGGGAACACCCGGGGGCTGTCGGACAGGTACAGGTGCGGGACGTCCACGAACACCCGCATCGGCCCCCGCCCCACCTCCAGCTTCGCGGCCATCGCCGCGTGCACGTCGGCGAGCGGCAGGTAGTTGAGGTAGCTGGTGTAGGCGTTCTGGGAGCGGAAGGTCGCGGTCATCAGCAGCGCGTCCTCCCTGATCCGGAACGCCAGCCCGATCAGGCACGGCACCGCGTCGTACGCCTCGCCCGGCGCGGTCAGCGAGATCCACGCGCTCTTGCTGTACGGCTTGACCCGCAGCAGGTCGGCAGCCCAGCCGAGCTGACCGCCGATCCGCGCCGCGTAGCTGTACTTGAACGGCGGCACCACCGTCTGCTCGCTGAACTTCCTGCGGTAGAGCGCGAGCCGGTCCGCGTCGCCGTACCGCGCGATGATCGGATCGTCCCCGCTGACCCTCGCGATCTCGAACAGCACGGACGGTGCCTCGATGACGGGGCCTCGATCGTCGTCGGCGAGTGTCCCCGCCGACCAGACATGGCGCATCAACCTGATCCACGCCTCCCCACATGACGCCCAAAGTGCTGGGCCGGGCATTTATCCCTCCATATTCGGAATCTGGTACGGGTCGCGAGGAAGCCGCCGCCGCCTGGTGACGTTGCAGCGGATGTAGTAGACGGCGTAGTGGATCAGCGCGACCAGCAGGATGCCGATCATGAGCAGGAGCAGGTTGGGCTCCTGCCCGCTGAGGCCGGTCACGCCGACGGTCAGGTACGTCGAGTTCACCGTGGCCAGCACCATGACGTTGATGCCCGGCCAGGCGAGTGGCGCGTAGGTCTCGGGAAAACGGGGGTCGACCGGCAGGTTGGGGCTCCAGTCCAGGCCTGGCCTGAGCTTCGTGGAGTACAGCAGCCGGAAGTTGTTGATCGCGCGGGCCGTGCGGGCGTGCGCGTTCACGGCCTCGATGAGGCGCAGGAACGGCAGCACGCTCAGCACGCCGAACACGATGACCAGGGCGAACAGGTACCAGGGCACGCTCTGCCAGTTCGTCAGGCTCTGCGGATCGACCACCTTGGCGCTGGCCAGCGCGATGGCGGCGAAGAACGGCCCCGACAGCAGGCTCAGCGAGAGCCTGGTCATCTTCAGCCGCTCCTCCTTGGCGGCGAGGTGGACCGCGTAGACGCCGTTGAAGTCCACCGCGGCGAGCTGGAGGAACTGACTCGGCGTCAGGTCGTCCTCCTGGACCATGCGATGGGGGATCTTCCGCATGAGCATGAGCGCGCTCCTGGTTGCTGTAACTCCAGTATGAGCGCATTTTTCGGGAATGGGGCCGAGATTCCTACCAATTGTTCCAACAAATCTCGACTGATCGAAGTCAGGTAAGCGGACGCTCCGTTCTGACCGTTTCCCGGGTCAGCTCGCAGCGGCCGTCCACGCACCGCCGCCGCAACCGGCCCAGCGAGATCGTCTGCGCCAGGCCGATCATCCAGCACGCCGGGCAGCCGCGCAGCGCGAGCAGACCGAGCGGCGCGAGCACCAGGCTGACCAGGCCGAACACCGGGATCAGCGCCACCGAGCCGACCAGCGCGCCGAACCCCGCCGCGCCCCGCAGCAGGTGCCGGGGCAGCGACGCGCTCGCGAAGCTCCGGTCGTCAGTCATCGCCATCACCTCCCCAGGCGGCGCTCTCCAGCGAACGCTGCACCGCCGCGCGGGCGCGATGCAGCCGCGACTTCATCGCCGGGACGCTCAACCCCAGCAGCCCGGCCGTCGTCCGGCCGCTCAACCCCTGGATGTCCCGCATGATCAGGACGTTGCGCTGGTCGGCGGGGAGCGCGGCGACGGCCGCCGCCACCCTGTCGGCCTCCAGTCGCCGGATGACCTCCTCCTCGGCCGACACCGCCCGCGCCCCCTCGGCCGACACCCGCGCCTCACCGGCCGGCGACGTCCGCGTCTCAGCGGCCGGCTGCGGCTGTCGCAGTGCCAGACGGGCGCGGCGCAGGCACTCGTTGCGCACGATGCGGAACATCCACGACGCCAGCGCGCCGGTGGCGCGCAGCGTGCCGATCTTCCGGTACAGGATGATGAGCGCCTCCTGGGCGGCGTCCTCCGCGTCCTCCGGGGAGGCGCACAACGTACGGGCGAAGCGCCGTACGTGCGGATGCGAGCCGGACACCAGCGCGGAGATCGACTCGACGTCACCACGTTGCGCCCCGGCGATCAGCCGCTCGCCCGGCCACCCACCACTCTCAGCCACGCGAACGGCCCTCCCCACGTTCTCACTCACCCGCACGGCCCCTCCCACGTCCTCAGCCACGCGAGCGACCCTTCCTGCGCAGCACCACGACGCACGTGCAGACGAGCACGGCCGCGACGGCGACGGCGGCGACGATGATGGGAACTGACACGACAACCTCCCGGTCTGCCTATTTTCGACACCTATGAGAGGCGTCAGCCGCCGCGAAGGATTCGGTGGGGGGGAATCCTTGACGTGAGTGAATTACCCTGAGGAGGGCATCGCGTGACCGAATCATCCGGCAAGGTCCTCTACGTCGTCGTCAGCGCCGCCGAAACGGCCGGAGAGGTCGGCAGGCTCGTCACCCTGGCCCAGGACGCGGGCTGGATCGTGCAGATCGTGGCCACCCCCTCCGCGCTGGACTTCATCGACGCGGCCGAGCTGGAACGCCGGACCGGACGGCCGGTGCGCAGCCGCTACCGCAAGCCGCACGAGCCGAAACCGCCCAGGGCCGACGCCATGATCGTGGCGCCCGCCACGTTCAACACGATCAACAAGTTCGCCCAGGGCATCACCGACACCTACGCCCTCGGCGTGCTGGCGGAGGCGCCCGGGCTGGGCATCCCCGTGGTCGTGCTGCCGTTCGTCAACGACGCGCTGGCCGCCCGCACGCCGTACCGGCGCAGCGTCGAGGACCTGCGGGCCGACGGCGTACGCGTCGTGCTCGACCCCGGCGACGACCCCTGGCGGCGGGCGCTGCAGGAGTTGAGCGTCAGCCCGTCCACGCGGCCATGAGGTCCTCGGGGCGCCACAGGCCGCTCAGCGGCAGACCGGCCTCGACGCCGGCTCTCGACACGGCGATTCTGGCCGTGGCGGCGGTGGTGCCAGGGACGAAGGCGGAGTCGCGGACGAGTTGGTCGTAGTCGTGGCGATCGAACGGGCGGTTGTCGAGCCACTTGATCGAGCCCACGAAGTGGACGTGCCCAGCCACCGGCCCCTTGTCCGCACCCACCAGGTCGATCTCCGGGTTGTTCCGGCGATTCCACCAGCCACCGATCTCTTCGGTGTCCGGCCAGGTGTCGTCAGGCAGCGCACGGGCCAGGCTCTGGCGGATGATGGGCTCGACCGCACGGCCACGCCAAGCCGTCCAGGACTTCCCGATGCGCCGTAGAGCTAGATCGGGGCGGCCACGCTCGCTGTCCGCGATCGCGCGCTGGAGGAACGCCAGCCAGAAGCGCAGATAGGGGTCGGCAACGCGGTAGCGCTTGTTCTTGGTGTCCGGCTTCGTGGACAGCGGGAGGTCGGCGGTGATGACCTGCTTCGCCGTCAGGGTCGTGAGGATCGGGGCGAGCGTCCCGGATGGGAGCGGAGCGTCGCCTCCCGTCCGGGCGGCGATGTTGGCGAAGGTGCGCTCTCCTGTGCCGATGGCCTCCAGCACCGTCCTGGCGTGGCCTCCGGCGGGGAACTCACCGAGCAGCGTGAGTTCGCCGGCGGCGAGGAGGGGCGACAGCGGTGAGTCCAGACTTTCGCTGAGGAACTCCTCGCGTGACAGCCCTGGCTCCCAGGAACGGACGATCTCCGGGAAGCCGCCGGTGATGAGCAGCGCGTCGATCGCCTCCTCGGCCGGGAGTCGCGTCATCTCGGCCACGTCCGCCAGGTGCAGCGGTCTGATCGTCATGCGGGCGGCCCGTCCGAAGAAGGGCCTGCCGTACTCCTGCAGCGCCTCCATCATCGTCAGGTCGCTGCCCACCAGGATCAAGAGGATCGGCTTGTCCGACAGGAACCGGTCCCAGACGGTCTGGAGGCTGCCCTCGAACTCGCGATCCTGCTCTACCAGCCAGGGCACCTCGTCCAGCACCACGATGCACGGCCTGTCGCCTGCGGCCGTGGCGAGGGCTCTCAATGCCTCGTTCCAATCCTGGGGATGGGTGCCGCGGACCAACTCGGCATGGGGAAGAGCGGCGCAGGCGACGGCATGGACGAAATCCCGGCGCTCCGCAGCGGGGGCACGGCCGCGGGATGCCTGGAATACGACATAAGGATGTTCTGAGCGGTCGCAGAACTCCTGGACCAGGCGGGACTTCCCTACCCGGCGCCGGCCGGTCATGATCAATGCTCGGCCCCTGGTCGCCAGCTTGTGCTGCAGCACCGATTCGAGCTGGGCGTCCAGCAGCCGCAGATCACGTGCTCTTCCGGAGAACGCGGGCATCTGATCCCTCACAAAGTCAGCACGAGTCTGAGTAAGACATAATCTTACTCAGATTCCTTCTTACTTTATGGTGGACTTGCCCCTGACACCGTGTGAGGGCCTATCCCTTGAGACGTCATCAGGAAGAGGAGGTACATCGTGGGAATGGCGGAGCGGGTCGACGCGGTCCTGGACAGGGGTGAGGCGCCGCACCTGCACGGGCTCGTCGTGCTGCGCGGCGGGCAGGTCGTGCTCGAACGGTACGGCGCGGGCGAGGACCACGCGCTGAACGTGCCGCTCGGGCACGTGACGTTCGACCGGGACACCCTGCACGACCTCAGGTCCGTGTCGAAGAGCGTGGTGGGCCTCGTGTACGGGATCGCGCTGGCCGAGGGGCTGGTGCCGGAGCCGGGGGAGTCGCTGGTGCGCCAGTTCCCCGAGTACGGCATCGCGGGGCGCGACCACCTCACCGTCGAGCACGCCCTCACCATGACCCTCGGCATCGAGTGGGACGAGCAACTGCCCTACACCGACCCGGCCAACAGTGAGATCGCGATGGAGCTCGCCCCCGACCGGCACCGGTACGTGCTGGAGCGGCCCGTCGTGGAGGAGGCGGGCAAGCGGTGGCACTACTGCGGCGGCGCCACGGCCCTGATCGGCGAGATCATCACCCGGGGAGCGGGGCGGCCGCTCGCCGAGTACGCGGCGGCCCGGCTCTTCGAGCCGTTGGGCGTCACCGCCCACGAATGGTCGACGGGCGACGACGGGGTGACCAGGGCCGCGTCCGGGCTGCGGCTGCGGCCGGTGGACCTGGCCGCCGTCGGGCAGCTCGTGCTGGACGGCGGCCGGGGCATCGTGCCGGGTGCTTGGATCGAGGAGATGTTGCGGCCCAGGGTTCTGCTCGATGGCGGCGGCCGGTACGGGTACCAGTGGTACGTCAGCGGGGGCGGGCGGGCCGAGGGGATCGGGAACGGGGGGCAGCGGCTCGTCGTGGTGCCCGATGAGGGGCTGGTGGTGGCGGTGACGGCGGGGGAGTACGACGGTGGGCTCGGCAGCTCGCAGGCCGTGCTGGACGCCGTCCTGCCACAAGACCGGGAGGGCGACGCGGCCCGCTAGCCTGGGCGCGGGCCGTCTCAGGCGGGGCGCGGGCTTTGGCTGTGATGCGGCTCGTCAGGGCGTCAGGAGGACGCGGCCTGTGAGTTCGCGGCTCTCCAGGAGGCGGTGGGCGTCGGCGGCCCGGTCCAGCGGGAGCGTGCGCCCGAGGTAGGCCTCGCTGCGCCCCTCCGCCAGCCTGGCCAGCATCTGCGGGTAGTGGGTGCCGAACACCTGCCCGGCCCAGGCGGGCCCGCTGCACGCGGTCACCGTCACGCCGCGCGTCATCAGGTCGGCGGCGGTGACGGCGGCGGGCTCGCCGCTGAGCAGGCCGTAGTAGAGCATGCGGCCGGTGCCGGGGGTGAGGTGGCCGAGCACCTGCCCGGCCGGCGCGCCGCCGATGGACTCGAAGACCACGTCCACGTCAGGCAGCGCGTCGGGCCAGCCGGGAGTGCCGTGGTCGAGCACGGTGTCGGCGCCGAGGGCGGCGGCCCGCTCGCGCTTGGCCGCCGATCCGGCCGTGGCGATCACGTGGCCGGCGCCGAACTCCTTGGCGTGCCGGACCAGGTAGCTGCCGACCGAGCTGGTGCCCGCCTCCACCAGGACGGTCTCCGCTCCGTTCAGGGCCGCCTTCTGCAGCAGGGCGAGCGCCAGCGCGCCGGGGGCGGCTCCGGCCAGGGCGTGCTCGGGGGCAAGGCCGTCCGGCACCGGGAAGGCCATGGCGGCCGGGAGCGCCACGTACTCGGCGTAGGCGCCGAGCCCGCCGGTCACGCCCACCATCGTGCCGCCGATCAGCGTCTCGTCCACGCCCTCTCCGACCTCGACGACCTCGCCCGCCACCTCCGCGCCGATCACGGCGGGCAGGGGCAGCGGGAACGGGAGCGTGCCCGCGCGGATCTGGGTCTCGGCGTAGCTGACGCCGATGGCCTGGGCGCGCAGGAGGAGCTGACCCGCTTCGGGGCGGGGGCGTGGCAGGTCGGTGAGCCGCAGCTCGTCCGGCTCGCCTGTGCTGTTCAGAACTATGGCACGCATGATGGCTCCTTCAATAGGTTGACCGGTGGTCCAGTTAATATATGGACCAGTGGTCAACTTGTCCATGGGAAAGAATTGCCGGATGGAACGTCGAGAGCGGGCCGACGCCGCCCGTAACAGGCAGGCCATCCTGCGGGCGGCCGAGGATCTGCTGCGGCGCCACCCGCCCGAGCAGGTCTCCGTCGAGCGGGTCGCGGCGGCCGCCGGCGTGGGCAAGGGGACGGTCTTCCACCGGTTCGGCAGCCGGGCGGGGCTCATGGTGGAGCTCATGTCCGAGCGGGCCCGCGAGCTGGAGCAGGCGGTCACCGACGGGCCGCCGCCGCTCGGGCCCGGCGCGGAGCCGGAGGAGCGGCTGGTCGCGTTCCTCGCGTGCGTGGCCGAGCTGGGGGCGCGGAACGGGAACCTGATGGCGGCGCACGAGCACGCCATGGCGACCAGGAAGGGCGCCGCAGAGCAGCCCAGGGAGAGTCATCCGATCTACACGTTCTGGCATCGGCACGTGTCCGGGCTGATCGCCGAGGGGCGGCCTGATGTGGACGCCGAGGAGATCGCGCACATGTTGCTCGGCACCCTGCACATGGAGCCGATCGCGGGCCAGCTCCGTGCGGGAGGGCATGAGCGGTTGGCGGCGAGCTTCGAGGTGCTGGTGCGGGGGCTGATCAGGGGGGGCTGATCAGAGGCGGGCTGGGTGAGAGCTGGGGTGGGTGAAAGGCGGGCTGATCAGAGGGGGAGGTGGGTGACGGCGGCGCGGAAGGCCGTCACGGCGGCGACGATCGCCGGGTGAGCGCCGTTCCCCTTCCTGAAGGCGGCCAGCGTGCGGCGGCTCAGCGGCAGGCGGGTGAGCCGCACCCCGTGCGCCGAGCCGGCCGCCGCCAGGTGCGGGACGAGTGCGACGCCGTGACCGGCGGCGGCGAAGGCGAGCACGGTGTCGAAGTCGTCGATGTGGTGCCGTACGACCGGCTCGAACCCGGCCGCCTGGCACGCCCTGATCGCCATCGTGTGGCAGAGCGTGCCGGGCTTGTTGGTGATCCACGCGTCGGCTATGGCGGCCGCGATCGAGGGCCGGTCCGTGAGGTACATCGGCTCGCTGAACAGCGCCTCCGTCTCGATCGACGCGTCGGTGACGGGTGGGACGAAGTCGTACTCGTGCACCAGCGCCACGTCCAGGTCCCCGGCCCGCAGCGCCGCCGAGACGTCCGCCGGGTCGATCTCGGCCACCATCGGCTCCAGCCCTGGATGGGCGCCGGTCAGGGCGGCGAGGGCGGGCGGCAGCAGCACGCGGGCCGCCGTGGGGAACGCGCCGATCCGCAGCGGCCCCGACGGGCCGCCCCGCGCGGCGGCGAGCGCGGCCGAGGCGCGTTCGAGCTGCTCCAGGACGGCCTGCGCGTGCTCCACGAGCAGGTGGCCTGCGGGCGTCAGCGTCACGGTACGGCCTGTGCGTTCGAGCAGTGGCACGCCCGCCTCCCGCTCCAGCGCGCTGAGCTGCTGGGAGACGGCCGACGGCGTGAACGTGACCGCCTCGGCGACCGCCGCGATCGTGCCGCGCCTGGCGAGTTCGCGCAGGAGGTGCAGCTTGCGTGGGTCGAGCATAAGTTCAGCTTAAGCTCAAACGTAGAAATTGGCGCTGGTGCTAACGGGTTCTGGTCGGTCAAGCTCGAAGCATGCTGAGAGGAATTCACGTACCGCTGGTCACGCCGTTCGACGCGTCGGGCGAGGTGGCCGTGGACACGATCGAGAAGCTCGCCAGGCAGGTGCTCGACGAGGGCGCCGCCGGCCTGGTCGCGCTGGGCACCACCGGCGAGGTGGCCGCGCTCGGCCCCGAGGAGCGGGTGCGAGTGATCGAGGTGTGCGCGCGGGTCTGCGCCGAGCGGCAGGCGCTGCTGACCGTCGGGGTGACGGGCGCCGACACCCGCGCCACCGCCCGGGCGCTGCGGGAGCTGCCGCCAGCGGTGGGGGCCGCGCTGGTGACGATCCCGTCCTTCCTGCGGCCGGGCGAGCGCGGGGTCGTCGCGCACTTCGAGGCGCTGGCAGAGGAGACGCCGGTGCCGCTGGTGATCTACCACATTCCCTACCGGACCGGGCAGGCCGTCAGTGCCGCCACGCTGCGCCGGCTCGGTGCGCACCCGATGATCGCGGGCACCAAGTACGCGGCCGGCGGCATCGACGCGGAGGCGGTCGAGCTGCTCGCCGATCCGCCCGAGGGCTTCGAGGTGCTGTGCGGCGACGACGTCTTCGTCTCGCCGCTGCTCGCGCTGGGGGCGGCGGGCGGCATCCTGGCCTCCGCGCACCTGGAGACCGCCGGGTTCGTGGAGCTGGCCGACGCCTGGCACGCGGGCGACGTCGTACGGGCCAGGGCGCTCGGGCATCGGCTGGCCCGGCTGTCGGCGGCGCTGTTCACCGAGCCCAACCCGACGGTGCTCAAGGGCGTGCTGCACGCGCGCGGCCTGATTCCCACGCCCGACGTGCGGCTGCCGCTCGTGCCCGCGAGCGCCGAAGCGGTGTCGCGGGCCCTCGCCGAGAAATAGGGCTGGACAGGAAGTGGGGTTAGGGGCTAACTTCTACCGCCATATGGGTTCCCTGTGATTCTCGCGCCAGAGGCGCACACGCGTTGAGCTGCTAGCTCCGCCTGTGCCGCCTCACACCGGTCGTTTTCCGAGCCGAGAAGAGGGGGTGGGCCCTTTATGCGTACTGCTGCTGCCCAACTGGCACTCAACGAGATCACCAAGCGTTACGACACCCGCGTCGTCCTGGACCGCGTGTCCTTCACCGTCAGACCCGGCGAGCGGGTCGGCGTGATCGGGGACAACGGGGCGGGCAAGTCCACGCTGCTCCGGCTCATGGCGGGGGTCGAGCGGGCGGACAACGGCGAGATCACCGTCGTCGCGCCCGGCGGTGTGGGGTACCTGCCGCAGTCCCTGGAACTGCCGCCGCACGCCACGGTGGCGGACGTCATCGATCTGGCGCTGGCCGAGTTGCGCGAGCTGGAGGCCCGGATACGGGTGGCCGAGCTCGCGCTCGCCGGGCATGCCGAGGGTGATGCCGGGCATGCCGAGGGTGATGCCGGGCATGCCGAAGGTGATGCCGGGCATGCCGAAGGTGATGCCGGGCATGCCGAGGGCGGTGGGGCCGGGTCGGCGGAGGCGTATGACCGGCTGGTGGCGGAGTTCGAGGCGCGCGGCGGGTACCAGGCCGACGTGCGGGTGGACGCCGCGCTGCACGGGCTCGGGCTGCCAGGGCTCGACCGGGCGCGCCCGGTCGGCACGCTCTCCGGCGGCGAACGATCCCGCCTCGCCCTGGCCGCCACGCTCGCCGCCGACCCCGAGCTGCTGCTGCTCGACGAGCCGACGAACGACCTGGACGACCGGGCCGTGGCCTGGCTCGAACAGCGGCTGCGCGCCCACCGGGGCACCGTGGTGGCGATCACGCACGACCGGGTGTTCCTGGAGCAGGTGACGTCCACCGTTCTGGAGGTCGAGGAAGGGCGGGTGCGCCGCTACGGGGACGGGTACTCCGGGTACCTCGTGGCCAAGGCCGCCGAGCGGGCGGCGCGGCTGCGGGCGTACGAGGAGTGGAAGCAGGAGCTGGCCCGGCACTCGGGGCTGGTCGCCGCCAACGCCGGGCGGATGGCGGCCATCCCGCGCAAGATGGACAAGGCGGGCATGGGCACCGGGGCCTGGCGCGCCCGGTCGCGCACGCACGGGGCGGCGGGGCGGGTGCGGCAGTCGCAGCAGCGCATGCGATGGCTCACCGACAACCCGGCCTCCCGGCCGCCTGACCCGCTCCGCTTCACGCCCACCTTCGAGCCGGACCAGGTGATGAGCGGCACGATGGATCACGCCGCAAGTCGCACGGCGGGCCTCGCGCTGAGCGGTGCGGTGGAGCACGCGGCTGATCGAGTGGTGGACGGTGTGGTGGAGCACGCGGCTGATCGGGTGGTGGACGATGTGGTGGCCGGGCTCGACGGGGTGCGGGTGGCGGACGGTGTGGTGGCCGGGCTCGACGGGGTGCGGGTGGCGGGTCGGCTGCGGGTGGACGGGCTGACCCTGCGCTGCGGTGAGCGGCTGCTCGTCACCGGTCCGAACGGGGCGGGTAAGACCACGCTCATGCGGGTGCTGGCCGGAGAGCTTCAGCCGGACGCGGGCACCGTACGGCGCTCGGGCCGGGTCGGTCACCTCAGGCAGGACGAGCAGGCCGGGCCGCCGGAGCGCACCGTGCTGGGGGCCTACGCCACGGGCCGGGCCGGTTCGCTGGAGGAGCATGCGGACGCGCTGCTGGCTCTGGGGCTGTTCCGGCCCTCGGAGCTGCGGTTGCGGCTGGGGGAGCTGTCGTACGGGCAGCGCCGCCGGGTCGAGCTGGCCCGCCTGGTCAGTGAGCCCGTGGACCTGTTGCTGCTCGACGAGCCGACGAACCACCTGTCGCCGCAGCTCGTCGAGCAGTTGGAGGAGGCGCTGGCCACGTACCGGGGCGCGCTGGTGATCGTGACGCACGACCGCCGCATGCGCGCCTCCTTCACCGGCTCCCACCTGGAGCTACGTGCCGGTACGGCCGTGTGACCGCGCGGGCGGGCGGCCTGCGTCGTGGCGGCGCGGGTCGCCCGTAGGCGGGTGGCCGGTTCAGCGGTCCGACTCCCTGATGGCGGTGCCGACCTCGCTCACCCGGTCCGCCAGCAGCCCGATCGCGCCCACCGCCCGCACCATCGGGTCGTCCTCGGCTCCGCCCAGGGCCCGGGCCTTGAGGTAGGCCGCCTTGACCGCCGCCCACCGCTCCGCCTGGGCGGGGGTCAGGCGGCCGCGCAGCTCGGCGAGCTTGAGCAGGTTGGCCTCGGCGTCGGCCGTGAGGGTCTGCGCCTCGCCGAGGTAGTGGTCGTCGATCACCGCTTCCAGCTCGTCGTCGTTCATGGCGGGCACGATGCGTTCGGCCAGTTTGTTCATGTTGCGGTAGGAGCCCTGGAGCCGGTACGGCGGCTCGGTGCGGGCGGCGTCCGACTGGGCGGCGGAGGCGATGTAGGCCTGGTTGTTGGCCAGCACCACCTCCTGCACGCGCACCAGCTTGGCCAGCACGCTGAGCATCTGGTCCAGCTCGGGCTTGGTATAGGGGTGCGCGAGCTGGTCGGGCCGCACGGTCGGGTCGCCCTTGGCGAGGCGGACGAGCAGCTCGACGTCCGAGCGGTCGCGGCCGGACAGCGGCGCGAGTACGGGGTTGGAGGTGAGGGCGTTGTCCACATAGCTGAGCGCGAACAGCTCCTCCTTGCCCGACAGCACGTCGCCCAGGTTCCACACGTCGGCGCGGTTGGCCAGCATGTCGGGGATGCGGAAGCGCCGGCCCGACTCGGTGTACGGGTTGCCCGCCATGCACACGGCGAAGCGCTTGCCGCGCAGGTCGTACGTCCTGGTGCGCCCGTTCCACACGCCCTCGATGCGGCGCTGGGCGTCGCACAGCGAGATGAACTTCTGCAGCAGCTCCGGCGAGGTGTGCTGGATGTCGTCCAGGTAGAGCAGGGTGTTGTTGCCCGTCTCCAGCGCGAACGAGATCTTCTCCACCTCCTGCCTGGCCGTCGCGTCGGGCGCGTCGGCAGGGTCCAGCGAGGTGACCTCGTGGCCCAGCGCCGGGCCGTTGACCTTGACGAACACCAGGCCGAGGCGGCTGGCCACGTACTCCATCAGCGTGGTCTTGCCGTAGCCGGGCGGCGAGATCAGCAGGAGCAGGCCCATCTGGTCGGTGCGCTTGCCCGCGCCCGCCGCGCCGAGCTGCTTGGCCAGGTTGTCGCCGATCAGCGGCAGGTACACCTCGTCGAGCAGGCGGTTGCGGACGAAGGCGCTCATCACCTTCGGCTTGTACTCCTCCAGGCGCAGCCGGCGGCGCTCGGCCTCGACCAGCTCGTTCCTGCGGCGCTGGTAGGCGCGGTAGGCGGGCACCCGTTCCCGGGCGAAGCGCCTGGTTCTGGGCAGGAGCTCGTCGAGGCGGATCTCCAGCTTGCGGTCCTGGATGCGCGGGTGCGCGCCGAGGAGGCCGTCCACGGTCTCGGCGGTGGTGGCGCTGGAGTCGTAGCGGGGCAGGTGGCCGCAGAGCTGGACGGCGATCGCCTCCGTCACCTCGGGCCCCTGGTGGTAGGCGGTGAGCCAGGCGTGGGCGAGCTGGACGCGCTCGGTGAGGGGCAGGGCCTTGAGGTCCTCCTCGAACTCGCGGGTCTTGACCTGGCCGAGCGCGTGGCGGAACCCGTCGAGCAGGTCGAGGGCCGGCTTGGCGGTGACGAAGCCGGCGGGCGCGGCGCCCAGCTCCTCGACGAGGTACTCGCCGGCGAGGGCCGCCTCGGGCAGGCCGAGGCCCGGCAGGAACGCGGCGATCGATCGGTCCAGCTCGTCGGCGAGTGAGCCCAGGGCGGGCGTGACGCCGAAGACCGTGCGGGCTCTGACCAGGGACGCGGCGCGGGCGGCCAATGTTTTACGTGAAACCTCGTCCGTCCCGAACGCCCAGAAGAGCTGCGCCGCCGCCCTGGTCGCGGCGGGGTAGCGCAGCAGCCCGGCGCCCTCGCGCAGGCGGGTCAGGGTGTCCAGGATGAGCGTGGCGTCGTGGTCGTGGACGCCGCGCTCGTAGCCCTCGTCGTAGCGCTCCTCGGCGGCCCGCCGGACCAGCTCCTCCAGTGGCGTCCCCGCCGTGACGGAGTCGAGGAGGGAGGCGGCCAGGTGCTCGCCCCGGTAGACGTCCGGGGTCTCGGAGACCAGCGTCTGGTCCCAGAAGGGCCGGGTGTCGCCGAAGGAGCCGGGCACGGGCGCCCGGTAGTCGGTGCCGGTGATGGCGAAGTGCATCGCACCGTCGTGCGGGACCAGTGTCAGGTCGATCGGCTGCGTGTTGACGGCGAAGCGGTGGTGGCCCAGCCGCAGGGTCTCGCCGCCGTCCGAGAAGAGGTCGAGCCGGTCCCGCAGTGCCCGCCCCGCCTCCTGCTGTGCCGACTTGATCCGCCCGTCGAGCTCCTCGGCCCGTACGGCGTCGCCCAGCTCCCGCAGGCCGGCCGCGGCCGAGCGGACCTTGGCCACCATGGGGTCGGTCGCGAAGTAGGTGTTGACCTCGTCCAGCGAGGACAAGGTGCCGAGCCGCCTGGTGACGCTGCCGAGGATGCGCTCGGCGGAGGAGAAGAGACGGTCGGCGCGGCGGGCGAGGTCGTCGAGCTGGGTCTGCTTGCGGGCGGAGAACGCCTCATAGACGTCGTCCCGCTTGGCGGCGAGCTGCGCGGCGAAGTCGTCGAACTCGCCGAAGCGCGACTCCAGGTTCTCCACCTGCAGCATCAGCCGTCCGAGCTGCTCGTCGCACTTCTGCGGCGTGTCGGCCATGGCCAGCGCGCCCGTGACGGCCTGCCCGAACAGCGCGAACTCGGCGGCGAACGCGGCCCGCCCCTCCGAGCCGAGCAGCTCGCGCCGCCGCCCGTCGAGGACGGCTCTGGCCCGGTTCACGCCGCCGAGCACCTCGGCGATGCGGCCCAGGATCGAGGTGCGGACGGTGGCGTCGGCGATGTCCAGGGAGCCGACGACCTCCGTGACCACCTCCAGCCCTTCGGCCTGCTCGGCCAGCCGGTCGGCGACGGGCGCGGCCTCGGCCACGGTGCCGATCGCGGCGGCGTCGGCGGCCAGCGCCTCGACGGCCGCGTGGTAGGCGGTGAACGCGTCCTCGCCCGACAGGAAGGTCACGGCTCGCCTGCCCGCCGAGCCCAGCTCGTCCGCCACGGAGTCCGACAGCGCGGACAGGGCGGACAGGTCGAGGTAGCGGACCTCGCGCAGCGTCACCAGATGACCCTGGGCGCGGCGGAGCGTGGCCAGCAGCGTGACCCAGGCGTCCGCGGTGGCCGGGGTCTCGGCCCTGGAATGGCGGACGAGCTCGGTGGTCTCCTCGGTGGCCGTGGCGAGGGTCCGCTCGGCCTGCCGGGTGAGCTGCTCGACGTTCTCGTACTCGTCGAGCACCTGCTCGGCGGTGGCGCGCACGTCGGTGAGCGGCTCGCGCAGGCCGTGCTCGCCGAGCCAGTGGTAGGAGTCGAACGCCCGCGTGCAGGCGGCGATCAGCCCCTCGAACGTGCCGGCCGACGGCGCCATCTCCTCGACCATGCGCGCCACGGACAGGCAGTCGGAGATGCCCCTGACCAGCTCGGCGTTGCCGATGCGCTCCAGCGGTCCTGTGCCGGTGGGCTGGGCGGCGGCGTAGGTGTCCGACACGTACGGCGTCTGCCACACCTGCATCGGGTGCACCCGGGTCGGCTCGTCGGAGGTGGCGCGGAAGACCACCATCGTGCCGTCGTCGAACAGCGAGTACCCGTGGCAGACGATGGGGTTGGCCACCTCCTTCCTGATCACGTTGTACGGCAGCAGCAGCGACCGCCCGTCGCCCCTGGCGTGGAAGACGTACAGGACGTCCTCGCCGTTGGGGGAGCGGACGACCCGCTCGAACTCCAGGTCGGTCACGTCCGTGTCGAATGTCTTGCTGACGCCCGTGGCCAGGTAGTAGCCGCCGGGGAAGATCAGCCCCTGGTCCTCGGGCAGCCGCTGGCAGGCCTGCCCGATGCCGTCGAGCCGGACGACGGCCTTGGTGCGGGTGTTGAAGACCAGGTGGCGCCGGTCGCTCTCCTTGTACGGCCGGATCCGCATGAGGATCAGCGGCCCCACGCGGGCGTACTCGACGTCGGCGTCCGCCAGGCTCTGCAGCGGCTCGGCGACCGGCTCGGCGTAGATGCCGGCGCCGCTCTCCGTGTTGTCCTCGATCTTGATGGTGAGGTCGCCGCCGACGGTCTCGACGAACACCTCGCCGCCGATGGAGATGTGCGGGTGGCGGCCGAGCACGTGGTCGTCGCGGGTGGTGGGGGTCCACTCGAAGTCGTGGGACGGGGGGAACGTGTGGTCCCGCTCCCCCCGGTTGTCCTGATATTTCGGGACACCGCCGTTGCTGACTGCCCAGCGCAGCACCCGCGTGTCCGCGGGCCCCGTCTGGAACACGGCCAGCAGCTTGCCCTCGACCCGCCTGAGCTGGTGGAGCCTGGTCTCCTTGTAGTACCGGTAGAGCTCGGCGAAGTCCTTCCTGAACGCCGGGTCGTCCAGCGCCTCCAGCTTGTCCGCGTCGAACCGGAAGGCGTCGCCGTCCCTGGAGAAGCGGTGCACCGCGAACACGTCGGCCACCGTCGTCTCCGGTTTGAGGCCGATGAAGACGTTGTAGCCGAAGAGCATCACGCCGCCCAGGGAGACGATGTCCCTGGGGACGCAGTTGTTCTCGGTCCTGATCCGCTCGCTGCCCAGCAGGCGCAGCTCCGCCCCGCCGAAGACCTTCAGCCGTTCGTCGTTGAGCGTGCCGGCCGCCGCCGCCAGGGCCTTGGCCTGGGCCTGGAGGCGGTTGCGCAGGACCTCGTACGTCCCGGCTTCAAGGCCCGCCTCCAGACCCGCTTCGAGCGTGCTCACCTGGCGCCGGCCAGGGCCGCCACCGGCGAGTCGGCCACGCCGAGCCTGCGGGCCGTCTCCAGCAGCTCGCCGAGGGCCGTGGTCTGCGGGCCGCCGTCCTGGATGAGCCGCATGAGCAGGGCGGACACGGTCAGGTTCTTCAGGTCCTCGGTGCTCACGCCGCCGACCACGCTCGCGAGGTCCGCGGCCAGGCTGGCGGAGCCGTTCACGTACGGCGACACGATCGCCCCGGCGACCCGCGAGTGGTCGACGAAGCCGTCCACCACCTTGCCCGCGGTGATCGAGCCGACCACCTTGTCGAAGAACATGGTGTCGCCGCCGACGATGTCGATGTTGGCCTTGGCCAGCCCGGCCGCCAGCACGCTGGCCTGCGACTCGGCGACCTGGCGGGTGACGTCGATGTGCTTGAGCCTGACCTCCTTGTCGGCCTCCAGGCGCAGGCGGTACTCCTCGTGCGCCCTGCTGGCCTCGTCCAGCGCGGCCATCGCGGCGGCCTTCTGGGTCAGGCCCTCGGCCTCGGCCTTGAGCTTCTCGCCGACGGCGGCGGCGCCGGCCAGCGCCATCGCCTGCTCGCCCTCGGCCTGCGCCTTGAGCCGGTCGCCCTCGACCAGCGCCATCGCCCTGGCCCCGTCGGCCTCGGCGGCCAGCCTCTCCTTCAGCACCAGCGCCTCGGCGCGGCCCACCTTCTCGATGGCCTCGGCGTCGCGCTCCTTGACCTGCACCTGCGCCAGCCCGGAGGCGGCGGACTCGGCCTGGACGCCTTCGGCCAGCCGCATCTTGGCCCTGGCCTCCAGCTCGGCGGCCTGCTGGCGCGCCTCGGCGAGCACCAGCTCCTCGCGCGCCTTGAACTTGGAGGCGGCCTCCGCGGCCTCGGCGGCCTTGATGTCCTTGACCAGGTTCTCCTGGGCCTCGGCCTCGGCGGCGATGATCACCTGCTGGCGGGTGCGCTCGGCCTCCTCGACCACGCGCAGCCGCTTGATCGACTCCTCCTGCTCGGCCACGGTCTTGTCGACCGCGATGCGCTCGCGGATCACCTCGGCGATCGACCGCTTCTCGGTCTCGACCTCCTTGTTCTTGGCGATGCGCGACAGCTCGGTCTCCCGCTCGCGGGCGATGACCTCCAGCATCCTGTCCTTCTCGATGCGCTCGCTCTCGATGGCGATCACGCGCTCGCGGTTCTTCTCGGCGACGGCGATCTCGCGGGCCCTGTTCTCGTTCTGGATGCCGAGCTGCTCGTCGGTCTTCATGTGCGCGGCCTGGGCGCGCAGCCGCTCCTCGGCCTGCACGCGGGCGATCTCGGCCTCCTCGCGCGCCTTGACGGTCTCGATCTCGCGGCGCTGCTTCAGCTCGGCGTCGGCCTGGCGGCGCTCCAGCTCCAGGATGGCCTCGCGGGCGTCCACGTTCTGCCGGGTGATCTCCTTCTCCTCGTTGCGCTGGAACTCGTTCGTGCGCACGTGCTCGATGGCCGTCAGCTCGGTGATCTTGCGGATGCCCTGCGCGTCGAGGATGTTGCTCTTGTCGAGCTGGGCCAGCGCGGTCTGCTCCAGGTAGTCGATGGCGGCGTCCTCCAGGCTGTAGCCGTTGAGGTCGGTGCCGATCAGCCGGACGATCTCGTCACGGAACTCGTCGCGCTTGGTGTAGAGGTCGACGAAGTCGAGGTGCTTGCCCGCGGTCTTGAGCGCCTCGGAGAACTTCGCGTTGAACAGCTCCTGCAACGTGGTCTCGTCGCTGGCGCGGGCGGTGCCGATGGCCTGGGCGACCTTGATGACGTCCTCGGCGGTCTTGTTCACGCGGACGAAAAACGTGATCTTGATGTCGGCCCTGATGTTGTCCCGGCAGATGAGCCCTTCGCGGCCGGTCCGCTCGATCTCGATGGTCTTGACCGAGATGTCCATGATCTCGGCCTTGTGGACCACCGGCAGCACCACGGCGCCGGTGAACGTCACGTCGACCTTGTTGACCTTCGAAACGATCAGCGCCTTACCCTGCTCGACCTTGCGGAAAAGGCGGCCGATGACGAAGAGAAGGCCGATCACGATGACCAGGACGACGGCCAGGAAAATGCCGAATCCGGTGGAGATGACGTCCATCAGTGCTCGCTTTCGTACGGCATGACCCAGAAGAATTCGCCGTCTTTGTCGTATTCGAAGATGAGTGCGTCGTCGCCGCGGACCAGGCGGTCCTGGCCGGTCGTGCGGACCTGCACGACCGCGGACGAGCCGTCGGCGGCGGTGACCTCGGCCTGGCCGAAGTCCGGAGTGGCCGTGCCGGTGCGGATCACGCACATCTGGCCGACGAAATCGCCGCGCGAGCGCGTGTCCCCCTCGGGGAACAGCCTGCGTAGCGGCCTCAGCAGGCCGCGCACGGCCAGCCAGGCCAGGGCCACCGCGACGATGGGCACGGCGATGAGCGCGCCGGCCGGCGCCAGTACGCTGCCGATGAGGCAGAGCAGCCAGGCCAGCGCGATGAGCAGCGACAGTGTGACCCCCGCTGGGACTCCCCCGAAACCCAGCCACGTGGCGTCGTCATCGGCCTCGAACAGGCCGGTGATGACGGTCAGCCAATACCCGGCGACCACCACGAGCAGGAAAGTGAAAATGACAGTCGGAAAGCTCAATGCGATCTGTAAGAAGTCGAACATCCCGCCTCGTACTACCTATCCCCCTGTGTGTCCTGTCGGACTATATACAGATAAAGCACGGCTAAAGAAGAAAGTTCCCGAAACAGTTGGTGTCTTGACCTCAAGCACGGTTGAGGTAGCAGGCTGGCCGGCATGAGCGAACTGATGAGAGCCGCCGCGTTCACCGAGCCCGGCGGCCCCGAAGTGCTGAAGGTGATGGAGATCCCGGCGCCTCAGGCGGGCCCCGGCCAGGTGCGGGTGCAGGTGCGGGCGGCCGGGGTGCAGCCGTTCGACGCGGCCGTGCGGGGCGGATGGCTGCCGCCGTACCTGGACGAGGTGAGCTTCCCGCGCATCCCGGGCAACGAGTTCGCGGGCGTGGTGGACCAGGTGGGCGAGGACGTGACAGGGGTGGCCGTCGGAGCCGGGGTGCTCGGGTTCTCCCGGCTGTTCGCCTACGCCGAGTACATCGTGGTGCCCGCGACCGACGTGACCGCCAAACCCGATCGGGTGCCGTGGGAGGTGGCCGGTGGGCTGACCTCAGGCGTGCAGACGGCGGAGCTGGCCATCGACGGCATCGGTGTGGCGGCCGGCGACACGCTGCTCGTGCACGGCGCGGCAGGCTCGGTGGGCACGGCGGCCGTGCAGATCGCCAGGCGGCGCGGAGCCACCGTGATCGGCACCGCCCGCGAGGTCAACCACGACTACCTGCGCGCCCTGGGCGCCGTCCCCGTCGCCTACGGCGAGGGCCTGGCCGACCGGGTGCGCGCGCTCGCGCCCGGCGGCGTCGACGCGGTGCTCGACGGGGCCGGCGGGCACGCGCTGGAGGTCTCCCTGGAGCTGGTACGCGACCGCGCCCGCATCGTCACGCTGGTCGAGCACGGCAGGGCCGCCGAGCTCGGCGTCCGGCTGGTGCAGGGGGAGCGCTCGGCCGAGCGGCTCGGGCGTTACGCCGCCCTGTACGCCGACGGCGCCTTCGCCTTCCCGGTGCGCAGGGCGTACCGGCTGGAGGAGGCCGCGGACGCGCACCGCGATATCGAGACAGGACACGGCCAGGGCAAGATCGTCCTTACCATCTAGCGCGGACGGCCTCCGCGACCCGCACCAGGATCTCGGCGAGCACCCGGTCGCCGTCGGCCACGTCCCACAGGAAGTTCTGCAGCACCCGGCCCAGCGTCCAGCCGGCCGCGCGGCGCGGATCCAGGCCGAGGGCGTCCACCATGAAGTCGAAGCGCCGCAGCACCGCGCGCGGCACGTCGCCGCTCGCGATCACCTCCTCCCACCGGTTCCACAACGCGGGCAGCAGCTCGAAGCCCGGATCGCCGGCCAGCGGCTTGGGGTCGATGGCCAGCCACGGCTCCCGCTCGCCCGCCAGCACGTTGTCGTAGTGCAGGTCCCAGTGCAGCAGCCGGTCGCCGGGCTCGGAGACGAGCTCGGAGACCGCGCCCGCGCACCAGCGCAGCCAGTAGCGGTCGCGCTCGCCGTAGACCCGGTCCACGGCGTCGTCCACCCGCTCCAGCATGCCGCGCGTGACGTCGCCGAGGTCGCGCAGCCCGGCCGGGGCGGGACGGGCCGACAGGCGGCGCAGCAGGCCCGTCAGCACCTCAAGGGACTCCATCACGTCGGGAACGTCCGACAGCGACCGGTCAGGCTGCAGCCGTTCGAGCAGCATGCTGCCGGTCTCCGGGTCGGTGTCGAGCAGTAACACCGCGCCGTCGCCCGCCCAGGCGCGCAGGGCGGTCGCCTCGTCCACGGTCTCGCTGGTCACCGGCTGCAGCTTCAGCGCGGCGGGGGTGCCGTCGGCGCGCAACACCGGCAGCACCAGCGCGACGATCCCGTGGCTCGGCTCGCCGTCGAGCCGCAGCTCCCACTCCTCCAGGAAACGTTCGGCCAGCGCGGGCAGCCCGGCGTTCCAGCCCGGCCCCGCGTCCGCCTCGTACTTCATGTGCGACTCGGTCAGCGCCTCCGGCACCTTGATCCTCATGACCCCAGTCTGCCAAGGGCTTCAGGTCTAGGGCTTCCCCTAATACACACCCTGAGGCGTCGCCCGCGCGGCCGTGCCTACGCTGACAGCCCGATGGAGGGAGGGCGGCCATGGCGGCGACGATCGTGTTCATCCACGGGCGGGGCCAGGAGGGCAAGGACCCGCAGGTGCTGCTGCGGGAGTGGTGCACCGCGCTGGCCGCCGGGCTGCGCGTCCCCCGGCTGACCGCTCGATGCGTGCTGCCCTACTACGGCAACGTCCTGCACCGCGTCACCGCCCAGGCGGCCCGCGAGGCCGACGTCCTGGCGATGCCCGCCAACGGCGCCGAGGAAGTGCCCTTCCACCCCTTCCTGCCCGAGGACGTCGGCGAACTGGAACGCCGCATGCTCGCCGACCTCGCGGCCAACACCGGCGTGCCCACCGAGATGCTCGGCATCTCCGACCTGCTGTCCTGGACGCTGGCCCGGCGCCTGCTCACCTGGGTCTCCAAGAACACCAGCGTCGACAAGGAGATCATCAAGGTCTTCCTCCAGGACGTCGCCGTCTACCTCAGCCACGGCCGCAAGCCGGTGCTCGACGAGGTGCGCCGCCTCCTGCCGCCCACCGGCGACATCGTGCTCGTCTCCCACAGCCTGGGGACCGTGGTGTCCAGGGACCTGCTCGTGGAGGACGCCGTGCGGCGGCGGGTCGTGCTCTGGGTGACGGCCGGGTCGCCGCTCGGGCTGCCCACCATCCAGCGCAACCTGCTCGCCCGGGGGACCCGGCATCCGGGGGTGCGGTGGCTGACCACGTACGACGTGAACGACATCGTGGCGATCGGGCATCCGCTCGAGCGGGGATGGGGGACGCCGCTCAGCCAGATCGAGGTCGAGAACAGGGACACGCCGCACGCCATCGACCGCTACCTCCGGCACGGCACCGTCGCCTCACCCATCGGCCGCGCCAGCGCTCAGTAGTGCCAGGGGAACGGCGACCAATCGGGCTCGCGCTTCTCCAGGAACGAGTCGCGCCCCTCGGCGGCCTCGTCCGTCATGTACGCCAGCCGCGTGGCCTCCCCGGCGAACACCTGCTGCCCCACCAGCCCGTCGTCCACGGCGTTGAAGGCGAACTTGAGCATCCGCTGCGCGGTCGGCGACTTCCCGTTCACCTTGCGCGCCCACTCCAGCGCCGTGGTCTCCAGCTCCTCGTGCGGCACCACGGCGTTGACCATGCCCATCCGGTGAGCGTCGGCAGCCGTGTACGTGTCGCCGAGGAAGAAGATCTCGCGGGCGAACTTCTGCCCGACCTGCCGCGCCAGGTACGCCGACCCGAAGCCGCCGTCGAAGCTGGCCACGTCGGCGTCCGTCTGCTTGAAGCGGGCGTGCTCGGCGCTGGCGATGGTGAGGTCGGCGACGACGTGCAGGCTGTGCCCGCCGCCGGCGGCCCAGCCGGGGACGACGCAGATGACGACCTTGGGCATGAAGCGGATGAGCCGCTGCACCTCCAGGATGTGCAGGCGGCCGGTGGCGGGGGTGCCGTCGGCGTACTGGTAGCCGTCCTTGCCCCTGATGCGCTGGTCGCCGCCGGAGCAGAAGGCCCAGCCGCCGTCCTTGGGCGAGGGGCCGTTGCCGGTCAGCAGGACGCAGCCGACGTCGGTGGTCTGCCGGGCGTGGTCGAGCGCGCGGTAGAGCTCGTCGACCGTCTGCGGGCGGAAGGCGTTGCGGACCTCCGGGCGGTTGAAGGCCACGCGTACGGTGCCCTGGTCGACTGCCCGGTGGTAGGTGATGTCGGTGAAGTCGAATCCCTCGACCGGCTGCCACGCCTTGGGATCGAACAGCTCGGAGACCATGGCGAGAGCCTAATGGATGCGTTCCACGGCCCAGTCGGCCCACTCCTTCTGGGCCGCGGCCAGGCGCAGGCCGTACTCCATGGCGAGGCGGCCGTAGACGGACAGGTTGTCGGTGCCGCTCTCCACGAACTCGCGGATGCTCTGCAGGTGCTCCAGGCTCTCGACGGCCTCGTCGGCCTTTCTGCGCAGGTAGTCGCGGGCCTGTTCCGGGGAGACCTGGGCGAGGAAGAAGACGCGCAGCAGCATGTCGCTGCGCATCACCTTGGTGGGCTCGACGTCGGTGACCCAGCGCCGCAGCTCGGTCAGGCCCTCCTGGGTGATGGCGTACTCCTTGCGGCCGCGCGGGCCTTCGGCGACCACGCTGACGAGCCCCGCGTCGGCGAGCTTGCCCAGCTCGGAGTAGAGCTGGCTCTGGGTGGCCGGCCAGACGTTGGCGAGGGAGACGTCGAACGTCTTCATCAGGTCATATCCACTCGCGGGACCCTCGGAGAGCAGTCCCAGCACGGCGTGTCGAAGGCTCATGTTCCTATATTGACATATCTCCATAGGAGGTTCTAGCTTCGACATGTCATCTTAGGAATGTCGGAGGAGCCTCCCATGCGCGGCCTGCTCGGTTTTCTGCCCTGGATCGTCTACGCGTTCGTCGCCACCGGCGACGAGTGGCGCTGGGGCGCGATCACCGGGCTCGTCATCGCCGCCGTGCTGGTGATCGTGGACCGCGGGTCGGGCAAGGCCTGGGACGAGATCGTGATCGAGGCCAGCGCCGCGGTCTTCTTCGCCTGTCTCACGGTGTTCTCGCTGGTGGCGCCGGATTCGCCGCTCACTCCGTACGGGCCCGCGCTGGTCAACGTGTGGCTGGCGGGGACGGCCTGGGGCTCGCTGGCCATCCGCAAGCCGTTCACGCTCGGCATCGCGCGCACCATGGCGCCGCGCGAGGTCTGGGAGAGCCCGCGGTTCCATCGCGTCAACGCGGTCATCACCACGGTCTGGGCGTCGGCCTTCACCGTCGCCGCGCTCTCCCTGACGCTCGTGCTGGCCGCGGCGCCGCATGCGACCGCGCTGGTCATCGCCATCAAGGCGCTCTCGTTCGCTCTTCCCGCCGTGTTCACCGCCTGGTATCCGAAGCGTGTGCGGCGGGCCCTGATCAAGTAGTGCTGATCAAGTAAGTGAGTTATGTCACCTCGGCTCGCAACTCCGCGAGCAACTCCCCCTGGTCGGCCAGCATGTCGGTGAGTATGCGCCGGGCGGCGCCCAGCAGATCGGCCAGCTCGGGCGTGGCGAGCGTGTAGACCACGGTGCTGCCCTCGCGGATCGCACTCACGATCCCCGCCCTGCGCAGGACGGCGAGCTGCTGGGAGAGGCTCGAGGCCTCGATGTCGATCTGGGCCAGAAGATCCCTGACGGGCAGTGGCCCTTCCTGGAGTAGCTCCAACACTCGGATGCGAGCGGGGTGGCCGAGGGTTCGGAAGAAGTCGGCCTTGGCCTGGTAGACCTCCACGTGCATATTGTCAGAGTAATCCAGTGCAGTTGCATAATTCTTCAAGTCGCTAGGTTGTCGGATAGCATGACAGCGGGGACTAGGGAGTTGCCATGGGCCGAGGAAGAGCCAAGGCGAAGCAGACGAAGGTCGCTCGCCAGCTGAAGTACACCAACCACAACATCGACTACGACCGGCTTCGCGAAGAGCTGGGCGCAGACGAGCGACACGAGGAGATGTACCCTCCTACGCCGTCCGAGCAGGAGTCCGAGCGCGGGCGATGACGCGGGTCAGCTTCGCGGGGGCGAGGGTGACGTTCTTCAGCCGCCTGGCCTCCGGCGCCTGATCGGGCGCCGTGAGCTCCAGGCGGTGCAGCACCTCGCGGATGATGACGCGCATCTCGAGGAGCGCCAGTTGCGCTCCTACGCAGAAGCGCCGCCCGCCGCCGAACGGCATCCAGGCCTTGCCCTGGTGCCCTTCCAGGAAGCGCTCGGGACGGAACTCCCCGGGCGCGGGGAAGGCGGCGGGATCACGGTGCACGAGCGGGATGTACGGCCCGGCGTACCACCCGGCCGGGATCTCGTGGCCGCCCAGCCGTAGCGGGGCGTCGAGCAGCCTCGGCGCCTCGATGACGACGGGCCGCACCCGCAGCACCTCCTTGACCACCGCGTCGAGGTAGGGCTCGTCGTCCGGGAGCCGCTCCAGCACCTCGGGCATGCGCAGGATCCGCTCGAAGGCCCAGGCCAGCCCGGTGGCGGTCGTCTCGTGGCCGGCGAACAGCATGGCGAGCAGCTCGTCGCGCAACTCCTGGTCGCCCAGCTCCGTCTCCAGCAGCCTGCCGAGCACGTCGCCGCCGCCCGGCGCCGTGCGACGACGGCGGATCTCGTCGAGCAGGATGGCGTCCACCTCGGCCCGCAGCCGCACGAACCGCCTGTACCGGCCGAACGGCGCCCGCCCGGCGAGGCCGCGCAGCCGCTCCGGCAGCATCACCACCGACATGGCGCCGCCCACCTCGATCAGCTCCGGCAGCAGCACGTGCAGCCGCTGGACACGCCCGGCGTCCGTGATGCCGAAGATCAGCCGGATGATGATCTCCAGGGTGATCTCCTGGAGGTGGTCGCGCAGCCCGAACGGGCGGTTCAGCGGCCATTTCGCGATCTTCTCGGCCGCGATCGCGGCGATGTCGTCCTGGTAGCCGGCGACCTGTCTGGCGCGCAGCGGCGGGTTGAGCGTCTTGCGATGCCGCCACCACGGGTCGCCGTCCTGCGTGAGCACCGACTGCGAGCCGACCAGATGCTGCAGGAAGACGCGCCGGGCCTCGCCGGCGCGCCCGTGACCGCTGTGGTCGGTGCGGTAGACCTGCTCGGCCAGCTCGGCGGTGGTCACGAAGACCTCGGGCGGGAAGCCGGCGTTGCGGACCGTGAAGATCGGTCCGTACCTGCGGTGATAGCTCTCGAACGCGTCCGGGGCGTCCGCCATGAACCAGGCGGTCTGCGCGATGGCGGGCATTTTCGGGCCGGGAGGGATCATTGTCGCGTCTCCTAGTAAATGTACGTACGTCATAGACGCTCGTATACATCAGTAGCATAGACCCGTGGCACGAACGAACGCCGGTGGATACCGCGAACGCCTGCTGGCAGGAGCGGTGAGCTGCCTTCAGGAGAAGGGGTACGCGCACACGACCGCGCGCGACCTGGTCGCCGCCTCCGGCACCAACCTGGCCTCCATCGGTTACCACTTCGGCGGCAAGGACGCCCTGCTCAACGAGGCCATCGCGGCGGTGTTCGACCAGTGGACAGAACGGGTCGAGCGCGCGCTGTTCGGCGCCGACCCCGGCTCCCCCCGCGAGATGCTGCAACGGGCCATGGCGGAGCTGGTGGACGTCTTCGACGAGCTGCGGCCGGTGATCGTCCTGTGCGTCGAGGGGTATCCGGCGGCGCTGCGCGCGCCCGTCCTGCGGGAGAAGCTGGCCGACGCGTACGCCAGGACACGGGTGGCGGGCGCCGACATGCTGCGGCGGGCGAGCCGGGAGCTGGGGGTGGAGCTGCCGCTGGAGCCCGAGGTGCTGGTCTCGGTGGTGGTGGCCATCACCGACGGGCTCATGCTGCAGTGGCTGCTCGACCCCGACGCCACGCCCGACGCGCGCCAGGTCGTCGACGCCATCGCGGCCCTCGGCGCCCTCATCGCCTGATCAACTGGCAAAGGTAGGCGAACACAGGCATGTCGTCGGCGGGTGTGGGCACATCCCCGGATGACGAGGAGATCAAGACATGCGCGTAGGAATCGTGGGTTCCGGAAGGCTGGGCACGCCGCTCGGCCGACTGCTCGCGGTGGCGGGCCATGACGTGTTCTTCAGCGACGCCGACCCCGACCGCGCGGCAGCCGCCGCCCGGGCCGCCGACGGGCAGGCCCAGGGCGGGAAGCCAGGGGAGGCGGCGCGGTTCGGCGAGGTCGTGATCATGGCGGTCGGCTGGGAGGCGTTCCCGGCGGTGGTGGCGGAGCTGGACGGCACGCTCACCGGCAAGATCGTCGTGGATCCGAGCAACCCGATCGGCGAGCGCGACGGCGCGGCCGTCGTGGTGGCCGTGCCCGGCGGGCTCACCAGCCCCCAGTACCAGCAGCACGTCCTGGGCGACGGCGTGCGGCTGGTGCGCACGTTCAACACGAAGTACCCCAACGAGCTGCTGGAGCTCGGCATCGCGGGGCAGCGCGGCGGGGCGCGCGCCGACATGCCCTACTGGGGCGATGACGACGAGGCCAAGAAGGCCGTGGTGCCGCTCATCGAGGACGCCGGGTTCACGGCCATCGACGGAGGCGGGCTGTCGGAGGCGCTGTGATCAGGCGCTGTGATCAGGCGCTGTGATCAGGTCGCGCAGGAGTCGTGGGTGGCGTCGAAGCCCTTCATGGCCTCCGTGTCGTCCGTGCGCAGCGGCTTGAGGCCCTTCCAGTCGTTCCCCAGCACCAGGATCAGCCGGTTCGTCCTGGCGGCGGGCAGGGAGCGGGTGGCGGAGCCCTGGAGGTCGTTGGAGAGCGTCGGCACCCGCGTCTCGCCGTTCGGCCCGTAGACGATCGTGGTCTTCGCCTGCGGCTTGGTCGCCGTGTCGCCGATCTTGGCGATGTGGTAGCCGCGCTGTTCGAGGAAGGCCGCGACCTCCGTGGCCAGGCCGCTGCGCCAGGTGCCGTTGCGCAGCTCGACCTGGATCTTCGAACGGCCCACCTTGGCCTGGCCGCCCTTGACGCCGTCCACGCTCTGGTCCTTGGCCACGATCTGGAACAGCCGCTTGGACTGGTCGGGCACCCACTCCACCCGGCCGGGCTGGGTGAGCGAGTAGTGCCACGGCGTGGTGATGAAGCGGATCTTGCTGATGTCCAGGCCCTGGAGGCTGACCGCGAGATCCTTCATGACGCCGGTCGTCAGGCCCTGGTCGGTGGTGATCGCCTGGGTGGCGGCGTCGAGCGTGCCGAGGAGCTTGGCCGGGTCGGTGAGCGTCTCGCCGCTCATCACCTTCTTCACCATCGAGGCGATGAACATCTGCTGCCGCTGGATGCGCCCGATGTCGGACCCGTCGCCCAGGCTGTAGCGGGCCCGCACGTAGCCGAGCGCCTGCTCGCCGGTGAGCGTCTGCCGCCCGGCGGGCAGGTGCAGCAGGGCCTTCTTGTCGTTGATCGCCTCGGGCAGGCAGACCTCGACGCCGCCGACGGCGTTCACGATGCCCTTGAAGCCCGTGAAGTCCACCTTCACGAAGTGGTCGATGTGGATGCCGGTGAGCGACTCGATCGTCTTCCAGGTGCAGGCGATGCCGCCGGAGTTGAACGACTCGTTGATCATGCCGACGTGCGCCTGCTGGCCGGGCAGCCCCTTGGTGGCGCGGCAGGCGGGAAGCTGGACGACCGAGTCGCGCGGGAAGCTGATCACCATCGCGTTGTCCCGCTTGGACGACAGGTGCGCCAGCATGATCGTGTCGGTGCGCTCGCCCGCGACCTTGCCGTACTTGGCGTTCTTGCCGTTGCGCTGGTCGGAGCCGACGATCAGGACGTTCATCGCGGTGCCCGCCACCTTGGGCGGCCTGGTCGCGCCGAGGTCCTCGGCGGTGACGTCCTCGTGCTCGATGTTGCCGGTCAGGCGCGCGTACACGCCGACGGCCACCCCGGTGACGAGGAGAACGACGGTCACCGCGACCGCGATCACCCAGCGCAGCCAGCGGCGTCGCCGCCGCGGCGGCGTGCCAGGCTCGGAGGGCGGCGCGTCGACAAGCCCGCTGCTCACGTGACTCCCACAGGACGGGGCCGCGGGCAGCCGCCCATGGCCAAGAGCCTCGCCGTACAGATCTCGGCCGTTGATCGAGCCTGAGTGTACTCAGTCAGACTGGGAGTCGCGCCCAGAGGCGGTACATCAGTCGGGCAGGTCGACCCGCAGCGACACCGTGCCGCGCAGGTCGAGCCAGGCCGTGCCGGGGCCGCGCACCAGGCGCAGCACCACCTCCTCGCAGCCCGGGCAGCGGGCGACCAGGCCGGGGTCGGGGCCGTACACGCGCAGCGAGGCGACGGGCCCGGCCAGCCCGCAGCTCGCGCAGCGGCCGGTCGCGGAGGTCACGTCCACGGCGAAGATCTCGCCCAGCGGGCCCGCCAGCGCGTTGCCGTCCAGGTGTTCGGTCATGTCAGCCTCCGGTCGGACCGAAACGTTCGGTTCTGATGCGTTCTGGCGCGTGGCCGAGCGCGAGCAGCAGGTCGGCCGCCGTCTCCACGAATCCGGTCGGTCCGCAGACGAAGCAGTCGGGCTCGAACGAGGCCGGCCAGCCGCCCTCGGCCAGGTCGTCCAGCATGATGCGGCGCGCGGGCCTGGACAGGCCCTCGGGCACCGACCTGGTGTAGAGGTAGGAGACGTCCAGCCCCGGGTCCGGGCGGCGCAGCTCCTCGGCGTAGTAGCGGCGATCGGGGTCGCGCAGGGAGTACAGCAGGCGGAACGGCACGCGGCTGCCCGCCTGCCTGCGCGCCCTGACCATGGACATCAACGGCACGATGCCCGAGCCGCCGCCCACCAGCAGCACCGGCGCCTCGCTCTCAGGCCGCCACACGAACCACCCGCCCACCGGGCCGCGGATCTCGACCTGGTCGCCGACCCGCATCTCCTCCGTCAGGTACGGCGACACCTCGCCGTCCGGCACCGTCTCCACGGTCAGCTCGATCAGGTCGCCGTCGGCGGGCCCGGCCACCGAGTAGCTGCGCTGCGCCGTGTAACCGTCCTCGGCCGTCAGCCGCACGTCCACGTGCTGGCCCGCCAGGTGCCCCGGCCAGCCCGGCACCCGGAACCGCAGCGTGCGCGCGGTCGCGGTCTCGGCGGAGCCGTGCACCAGCTCGGCCGGCCGCCACGTCGCGCGGCGCACCCTAGTCGCCCTCGTAGCGCTGCTCGCGCCACGGGTCGCCGTAGTTGTGGTATCCGGCGGTCTCCCAGAAGCCCGGCCAGTCCTCGTTCAGCAGCCTGATGCCGCGCACCCACTTGGCCGACTTCCAGAAGTACAGGTGCGGCACGATCAGCCGGGCCGGCCCGCCGTGGTACGGCGCCAGCTCCTCGCCGTCGAAGCGGTGCACGATCCACGCCTTGCCGTCGAGGAGGTCCTCCAGGGGCAGGTTCGTGGTGTAGCCGCCGTAGGAGTAGATCAGCGCGTACTCGGCGGTGGTCTCCACGTCCTCGAAGAACACGTCGAGCGACACGCCCTCCCACGTGGTGTCCAGCTTCGACCACTTGGTGACGCAGTGGATGTCGACCGTGGGAGTCTCGGCGGGCAGCGCCATGAACTCCTCCCACGACCAGCGGTGCGTCTGCTCCGCCTCGGTGTCGATGGCGAACTCCCACCGGTCGAGCGGGACCCGCGGCGTCGGGCCCGCCGACAGCACGGGGAAGTCGTCCACCAGGTACTGGCCGGGCGGCACCCGGTCGCCGTCGTCCCTGCGCTTTCCCCGGAAACCGCGCGAAATGATGCTCATGTACCCCTCCCGAGCCCATTCCACCACGGGCCACTTCCCCACCCGTCAACGACCCGCCCGCCCTGCTCACCGCCCGCCCGCTTACCGCCCGTCAACGGCCTGCACGCCCGCTCTCGCGCCCGTCAGTGACTCGCACGCGGCACGACCAGGCCCGACTCGTAGGCGAGCACCACGAGCTGGGCGCGGTCGCGGGCGCGCAGCTTGGTCATCGCCCTGCTGACGTGCGTCTTGGCCGTCATCGGGCTGATCACCATGTGCGCGGCGATCTCGTCGTTGGACAGGCCGCGGGCCACCAGGGCGGTCACCTCGCGCTCCCGGTTGGTGAGCACCTCCAGGCCCGCGGGCTCGGGCTCGGGGCGGCGGGCCACGAACTCGCCGATCAGGCGGCGGGTGATCGCGGGGGACAGCAGCGCGTCGCCCCTGGCCGCCACCCTGACGCCCTGCAGCAGGTCCTCCGGCTCGGTGTCCTTGACCAGGAAGCCGCCCGCGCCCGCCCTGAGCGCGTCGAAGACGTACTCGTCGAGGCCGTAGTTGGTGAGGATCACCACGTGGACGCCGCTCAGCCGGGAGTCCTCCGCGATGCGGCGGGTGGCTTCGATGCCGTCCATCACCGGCATCTGTACGTCCATCAGGGCCACGTCGGGCAGGTGCTCCAGGGCCAGCGCGACGGCCTGCTCGCCGTTCGCGGCCTCGGCCACCACCTCGATGTCGTCCTCGGCCTCCAGGAGGGCGCGGAAGCCGCCGCGGATGAGCGCCTGGTCGTCCACCAGCAGGACGCGGATCACTGTGAGTCTCCTGCCGCATGGTCGTACGGGAGTTCGGCGCGTACCGTGAAGCCGCCCTCCGCGCGGGGTTCCGCGAGCAGCCGGCCGCCGAGGGCGGTGACGCGTTCGCGCATGCCGCGCAGGCCCACGCCGGGCACGGGCGGGGCGTCCGCGGTGGCCTTGCCGTCGTCGTCCACCCGCACGACCAGTCCCTGGCCGCCGTAGTCCACGCGCACGGAGGCGACGGCGCCGCCCGCGTGCCGGGAGACGTTCGTCAGCGCCTCCTGCACGATCCGGTACGCGGCCCGGTCCACCTCGGCGGGCGGCTTCCCGCGCGCTCCGGAGACCGTCACCGTGGTGGCCAGCCCGGCCGAGCGGGCCCGCGCCACCAGGTCGTCAAGCCTGTCGAGCCCGTTCGCGCCGCCGTCGCCCTGGTCGTCGCGCAGCACCTCCAGCGTCGTCCGCAGCTCGCGCATCGCCTCCCCGCCGGCCTCCTGGATGGCGAGCAGCGCCGCGGGCACGTCCTCACCGCGCTTGCGTGCCAGGTGCACCGCCACCCCCGCCTGCACCTTGATCACCGAGATGCTGTGGGTGAGCGAGTCGTGCAGCTCCCTGGCGATGCGCAGCCGCTCCTCCCCGGCCCGGCGACGGGCGACCTCCTCGCGGGTCCGCTCGGCCTCGGCGGCCCGCTGCTCGGCCTGCTCCACGTACGCCTGCCTATGCTTGCTCACCGTCCCCGCCACCCCGGCCGCCAGGAACCACCCGAGCAGCAGCGTCGTGTTCTGGAGGACCAGTTGCTCAGGCATGGAGCCGGCCAGCCCGGACGCCAGGTTCGCACCCAGGAACGCGAGCGCGGCCAGCGCGGGGAACAGGCGATGGCCGGCCCTGGCCGCACCGTACATCGACACGAGCACGGGGAAGGCGGCGGGCGGCCCCGGCTGGACGTGCGCCGCGTACACGAGCATGCAGGGCGTGCTGATCGCCAGCGGCAGCAGGGGCGCCCGGCGCCAGGCCACCAGCGAGGCCGAGGCGACGAGGACCGCGACCAGGTCGAAAGCTCCTGCGCCGGGTGTGGCGAGCACGGTGAGCGAGAGCAGGGCGGCCACCACGGCGGCGAGGGCGCCGTCCATGGCGAGGGCCCGCGATCCGCGCATGAAGCTCATTCCCGCACATTAGAGCCCCATCCCGGCGGTGGTCGTCGGCGCTGGGGCGGACGTCGGTACTACTCCCGGCGTAGTAGGGCCGCCGCTCCTGCATCCGGTGTCGTAGCGGCAGTATTCGCCCGCCGCACGACGACCGGAGGCGGGTGCGCGGACCACGATGGCGGCCATGGAGAGAACCTGTCCCAGGAGCCGATCATGACCGCTACCTCCACCACGGCCGCCCGTCCGGCGGCCTGGCCCATTCAGACGCTCAAGGCCGTGGCCGTGCTGCACGTGGTCGCGCTGCTGGTCCAGGCGATCACGGCGGGCATGCTGCTGTCGTCGCCCGGCGGCCGGGCGCTGCACGGCGCGTCGGCCATGGCGCTGGCCGTCATCGGGTTGCTGCACCTGGTCGCGGCGATCCTGGTCTGGCGGCCGGGTGGCGGGTCCGCGCGGTTCATCGGGCCGGCCGCGGGGCTGCTGCTGTTCACGATCGTGGCGGCGGTGCTCGGCGTCGCGCACGTGAAGACCGTGCACCTGCCGCTCGGGGTGCTGCTGTTCGGCGGCGGCGTGGCCCAGCTCATCCGCGTCATGGCGCGGCCGGGACGGGCATGAGCCCGACCAGGCGCGGCGTGCCGGGCGCGAGTCCGGCGCAGCGCGGCGTGCCGACATGAGCCCGACCAGGCGCGACGTGCTGCGGTTGCTAGGTCTCGGGGCGGTCGCCGCCGCCGGGGCGCAGGGGTGCTCGCTGCTGGCCGGCACCCCGCAGCCGCAGCTCCTGGCCAGTTCGGCCCCGCTGCCCGGGCCGTACGCGGTGCCGCTACCGATCCCCGAGGTGGCCAGGCCGGTCCGCAGCGCCGGCGAGGTGGACTTCTACGAGCTGACCGAGCGGGCCGCGGAGGCGGAGCTGCTGCCCGGCCTGCGCACCACCGTCTGGGGGTACGGCGGCACGTTCCCCGGCCCCACGATCAGGGCGCGCAGCGGGCGGCGCACCGTCGTCAAGCTGACCAACCAGCTCGGCGAGCCGACCGTCCTGCACCTGCATGGCGGGCACACCCCGCCGGAGTCGGACGGCTACCCGACGGACCTGGTGGCGCCCGGCGCGTCACGCGAGTACGTCTTCCCGCTGGAGCAGCGGGCCGCCACGCTCTGGTACCACGACCACCGCATGGACTACACGGGGCCGCAGGTCTGGCGCGGGCTGGCCGGGATGTTCCTGGTCGGGGACGCGGAGGAGGAGGCGCTGCCGCTGCCGTCGGGCGAGCGGGACCTGCCGCTGCTGATCTGCGACCGGTCGTTCGCGGCCGACGGCACCCTGCTGTACCCGGCGCTGGAGGGGCGGCCGGGGGTGCGGGAGGCGTACATGGGCGGGGTGCTCGGGGACGTGATCCTGGTCAACGGGGCGCCGTGGCCGGAACTGCGGGTGGCCAGGGCGCGGTACCGGCTGCGGCTGTGCAACGCGTCGAACGCGCGGGCGTACGAGCTGTCCACCGGGGGCGCGATGGTGCAGATCGGCAGCGACGGTGGGCTGCTGGCCGCGCCCAGGACGGTGCGGCAGATCAGGCTGGCGCCGGGAGAGCGGGCCGACGTGGTCGTGGACTTCTCGGCGTACCGGGTGGGGCAGCACGTGGAGCTGCGGAACCTGGCGGGGGAGGGGGCGCAGGCGCGGGTGATGCGCTTCGCGGTCGACCGGGACGAGACGGACGACTCCGCGGTGCCGGCGCGGTTGTCCATCGTGGAGGCGCTCGATCCCGCCAGGGCGACGGTGACGCGGGACTTCGAGTTCAGCAGCGGGAGCATGCACGGGGGCACGGGGTGGCTGATCAACGGCCGGCCGTTCGACGCCGCCCGGATGGAGGCCAGGCCGAAGCTGGGCGACATCGAGATCTGGCGGCTGACCAGCGACGTGGCGCATCCGGTGCATCTGCATCTGGACCAGTTCCAGGTGTTGTCGGTCAACGGCGAGCGGCGGCAGGGGGCGCCGGAGTGGAAGGACACCGTGGAGCTGCGCGACGCCCAGACCGTCGAGATCGTCACCCGGTTCACCGACTACCGGGGACGCTACGTGCTGCACTGTCACAATCTGGAGCACGAGGACATGGCCATGATGGCCGCGTTCGAGGTCGTCTGACCCGGCTCTCAGGCGGGCAGGCGGTCGGACCTGGGCCAGACGTAGTCGAGGTCGTCCGGCTCCTCGTCCCCGAAGACGGGCCGGTAGAAGCCCGGGTCCTTGCGCAGCAGGGCCGAGCGGTGGCTGAGGTGCAGGCGCTCGTCGCCGAGCCACGGCGGCAGCTCGCCGGCCGCCGCCAGCTCGTCCTGCACCCGGATGTCGGGCGTGCCGCGGAGCTGGGTCAGCTCGGTCGTCATCGTGCCGGCGCAGGTGTCGGCCCGCCCCAGGGAGCACCAGTGGCGGCACATCTCCAGCCCGTATCGGACGAGCGCCTCCTCGTACCCGGTCCACATCTTGACGACCGGGTGGTGCCGCCAGCCGTAGTTGGGGACGGTGAGGGCGCGCAGGACCTGGAGGGTCTCGACGCGCTGCTTGCCCAGGCGCAGCGGGTCGAGGACCCCCGCTGTCGCCACGAAGTCGGGATATGGCAGGAACGTTTGCATCTGTACCCCCGCTGACGTGCTCCTTCTCGCCGGATCGTATAGACCGCCCGGCAAGCGAAGCTCACAATCGGGGCCATGGGAGATCCTTATGTCGGCGCACGGACGCCGCGCAGGGAAGACGCCAGGCTGCTGACCGGCAAGGGCAGGTACGTGGGCAACGTCCGCCTGCCCGGCACACTGCACGCCCACGTCGTCCGCAGCCCCATCGCCCACGGCCGGTTGCTCGGCTGTGACGCCAAGGCCGTCTGGGCCGTCGAAGGGGTGGTCGACGTCATCACCCCGGCCGACGCCGCCGGCCTCCGCCTGCCCTGCGTGAACGTGCTGCCGGGCCAGCGCCTCACCTCCTACCGGGTCCTGGACGACGTCATCAGGTACGCCGGCCAGCCGCTCGCCCTCATCGTCGCCCGCACGCCGGAGGCCGCCAGGGACGCCGCCGACCTCCTCGACCTGGACCTGGACGAGCTGCCCGCCACGGTCGGCGCCGAACGGGCGCTGGAGGCGGGGCCGCTCTACCCGGAGCTGGGCACCAACGTGATCACGGACTTCACGGTGGGCGACGAGGACTGCCTGGCCGCCGTCGAGGGGGCCGAGCACGTGGTCGAGATGGTGTTCAGGATGGGCAGGGTCTCGCCGTACCCGCTGGAGACGCGCGGCGTGGTGGCCGCGTACGCCGACGACGAGCTGACCGTGCACATCTCCTCGCAGGCGCCGCACAACGTGCGCGAACACCTGGCGGACGCGTTCGGGCTGCCCCACGACCGGGTACGCGTGATCAGCCGCGACACCGGCGGCGGGTTCGGCGCCAAGGAGCACGTCTACCCCGACGAGGCCCTCGTCTGCTGGGCCGCGATGCGCGCGGGCCGCCCTGTCACCTGGACGGAGGCGCCTGGCGACCGGCTGTTCGCCACCCTGTCGGCGCGGCAGGCGGTGCACCGGGCGCGGCTGGCGCTGGACGGCGACGGGCGGTTCGTGGCCATGTACGTGGACGTCCTCGGCGACCTGGGCGCGCACCCGGGCAACACCGGCGGCTCCACGTTCGCGGTGACGGCCACGCTGCTGCCGGGGCCGTACCGGTTCGACCGGTTCGGGGTGCGGGTGCGCGGCGTCGTGACCACGACCGCGCCGTTCGGCTCCTACCGCGGCTTCGGCCAGCCGGAGGCGGCGCTGACCAGGGAGCGGCTGATCGACGAGGCGGCGCGCCGGCTCGGGATCGACCGGATCGAGCTGCGGCTGCGCAACATGCTGGGGCCGGAGGAGCTGCCGTTCACGACGGCCGCGGGCCAGACGTACGACTCGGGCGACTACCCGCGCGCCCTGCGCACGCTGTGCGACCTCGTCCAGCCTCCCGATCGTCCGGACGACGGGCGCAGGCGCGGTGTGGGGTACTCCTGCCACGTCGAGACCACCGGCCTGGGCCCGTCGATGGACCTCAAGGCCATGGGAGCGGAGTCGGGCGGCTACGAGACGGTCGTGCTGCGGATGGAGCAGGACGGCGGCGTGGTGGTGTCGGCGGGGGTGGTCTCGATCGGGCAGGGCATCGAGACGGCGCTGGCCCAGCTCGCGGCGGACCGGATCGGGGTGCCGATCGAGCGGGTGCGGGTGGTGCTGGGTGACACGGCGACGACGCCGTACTCGTCGATCGGGTCGATCGCGAGCCGCTCGCTGCCGGTCGGCGGCGGGGCGCTCACCAGGGCCGCGGCCAAGCTGCGCGACAAGCTGCTGGCCATCGCCGCGCACCGGCTGGAGGCGGCGCCGGAGGACCTGGAGCTGGCCGACGGCGCGGTGCGGGTGAAGGGCGACCCGCGGAGCGCGGTGCCGCTGCGGGAGCTGGCGACGTCGGCGTGGCGCGGCTGGGACCTGCCCGAGGGGGTCGCGCCGGGCCTGGAGGAGCGCGACAGCTACGACCCGGCCGGATACACCTTCTCGTACGGGGCGCACGCGGCGGCCGTGGCCGTCGATCCGGAGACGGGAGGGGTCGAGCTGGAGGGCTACTGGGTGGTCAACGACGCCGGGGTGCTGGTCAACCCGGCCGTCGTGGAGGGGCAGATCATGGGCGGCGTGGCGCAGGGCATCGGCCAGGCGCTGACGGAGGAGATCGTCTTCACCGACGACGGTCAGCCGATCGTCGAGTACCTGCCGCCGACCACCAGGGAGGTGCCGGACATCCAGGTCGTGATGTTGCAGACGCCTTCGCCGGTCACGCCCGGCGGCATGAAGGGCGTGGGTGAGTCGGGCACGATCGGGCCGCCGGCCGCGATCGCCAACGCGGTGGCCGCCGCCCTGCCGGAGATCGCGGACCGGGTCACGGACGTGCCCCTCACCCCGGCCGCCGTGTGGGCCCTGCTGCAGGCGACCGAGTAGTACGTCACTCCTCGTCGATCGGTTTGGGGCGGGACGGCCGCATGCTCTCGGCCAGTCCCGCCTTCCTGCCCTGTCTGCGGTGCTGCTGCATGCGCTCGTCCTCGGTGCGGCCGGGCGCGGGATCGACGGGCACCGACCTGAGCACCTCGGCCATGCTGGCGTACTCGCCGAGCGGCAGCGACCGCAGGGCGCGCTCGGCGTCCTCGCCGGCGCCGTGCGTGCGGGCGTGCGCGACGATGCTCTCCTTGTCGGCCGGGAAGTCGAGACTGTTGAGCGCCTCACGCACCGGGCGGGTGTCATGCAGTTTCATGCAGCCCCACTACCCGAGTTACGGACACTGGCCTAAAAGAATTGGTGATATTTCACCGAAAATTCGACCCAAACAGCGCTCTCGTACGTACACGTTTCGACTGCGTTGTACGTCAACCCATAGGCAGGTCCTCTTGTTAAGCGAAAGGCGCATCCGCTGCCCCTCAGTACAGGAAAGAGACGCCATGACCAGGCTGCGATCGACTCGCCGGAGCCGGAAGCAGGTTGCGTGGCCGCTGCGCGAGGACGCGCGCACGGTGGGTCAAGTCCGTGCCCTCGTGCGTACTGAATTGTCAGAACTCTCCCTTTCCTCCGATCTCGTTGACGACGCCGTGCTCATGGTGAGCGAATTGATCACCAATGCGTTCATGTACGGCGCCGGCCCTTACGAACTCGTTCTCCACGTGGACGAGAGAGACATCATGTTCGTGGTCCTCGACAGCAGCCCCATCCTGCCCTCCCCGGCGCCGCACGACCTCGGCGCCGAGCACGGGCGCGGGCTGCGCATCGTGGCCAGGCTCTCCGACGGCTTCTACGGCTGTCACCCCCAGCGTTACGTCACGCAGCCCGACCTGGTCGGCAAGGCCACCTGGTTCGCGCTGCCGCGCGCCCGCACGACGAGCAACGTGGTGCCGATAAGGGCAGGCGTCTGACTTTTGTCGCCGCTGTCCTCTACGCTCCCCAGCAATTGATCACGGCCCAATTCTGGAGAAGCGCGGACATGACCTATCTGGAGCTGTCTGAGGACGGCGGCGGAGCGCACAAGTTCTACGAGGTGATCGTGGCGGGCACCGACGTCACGATCACGTACGGCCGCATCGGCGAGTCCGGACAGGCCAAGGTCACCTCGTTCCCCACGGAGGCCAAGGCCCAGGCCGCGGCGGCCAAGAAGCTCGCCGAGAAGACCCGCAAGGGCTACGCCCCCGCCGTGCGCGGCGTGCGCCAGCGCCGGGCCGTCACCCGCAGGGCCATCACCAGCACCCGCTCGACCGCCCAGCAGGCGCCCGTGCTGTGGCGCTTCGCCAGCGGGGCCTCCGCGTTCGGCATCTTCGTGGACGGCGAGCGCTGCTGGGTCGGCAACCAGCGCGGCGACGTCTACACCGTCAGCCACTCCGGCACCGTGACCGGCCGCTTCCGGCTGCCCGACGGCGTGAAGTGCATCGTGGCCGACGACTTCTGGATCTACGCGGGCTGCGACGACGGCCGCGTGTACGACCTGAGCGGCAAGGTCCCCAGGTCCGCCTACGAGATCGCCGCCGACGTGGACATCTACTGGCTCGACATCCACGACGGCGTCCTCGGCGTCTCCGACCGGGCCGGCCGGGTCACCGCGATCGACTACGAGGACGAGTTCCAGTGGGCGCGCAACGGCGGCGGCGACTCGGCCTGGATGGTCAGGTGCGACGCCGACTCCGTCTACTTCGGCCACTCGCGCGGCGTCGCCCGCTACGACGTCTCCGACGGCACCCCGATCTGGGAGACCAAGGTCGCCGACCAGGTGCTGTTCGGCTGGCAGGAGGAGCACTCGGTCTACGCCGGCACCGGCCGCCGCACCGTGCACCGCCTGGCCAAGGGCGACGGCCGGGTGGAGGCCGTCTACCAGTGCGACGGCGCCGTCTACTCCTGCGCCACCTCACCTGGCGGCCGGCACGTCTTCGCCGGTGACAACCACTCCTCGGTCTACTGCTTCGACGCCTCCGGCGAGCGGCTGTGGAAACTCGCCACCGGCTGCGGCTCCGCCTTCTCCATGCAGTACCTGGACGAGCGGCTCTACATCGTCACCACCGACGGCACCCTGGCCTGCATCGACGCCAGCGAGGCCGCCATCGCCGCGGCCCGCACCGGTAGCGTGCCGCAGCCGGTGGACGTCAAGGCGGCGGCGACGCTGGAGGCCGTCGAGCCGTCGATCGTGCTGGAGACCGCGAGTGACGCGGGCGACGGCGTGGTGGTGGAGTGCGTCAGCGAGGGCGAGCGGCTGCGGGTGCGCGTGGTCACCCCCGGCTACGAGACGTGGAACGTGCAGTTCCCCAAGGAGATCCGCGAGGCGGGCGCCCGCTACCTGGTGGACGGGGTGCGGTCGGCCGGGCGCGGCGGGTTCTACCGGGCGTACGGGGAGATCAGGCGACTCGTCTGACGGGCTCAGCCGCGGCGCGTCCCCCTGACGGCCACCAGCACCAGCAGGGCAGCCACGACGCCGGTGACCGCGCTGGCCAGGTAGACGTCGTTGAGCGCGGCGTACCCTCCGCCGTCCCGGTAGAGGAGGCCGAGCAGGGCGACGCCGAGCGCGTACCCGAGCTGCCTGACCGTGTTGACCGTGCCCGCCGCCATGCCGGCGCGCCGCGGCGGCGCGTACGTCATGGCGGCCGAGCTGAGCGACGGGACGGCCAGCCCCACGCCCAGGCCGGTGACGGTCAGGCCGGGCGCCAGCGCGGCCCAGCCTGAGTGCTCGCCGAGCATGCCCTGCAGCAGCGCGCCCGCGCCGATCAGCAGCAGCCCGCCGCCCAGGGCGAAGCGCGGCGACAGGCCGGGGAACAGCCGGGAGACGACCACCGAGGACACCAGCGACGTGGCCGCCATCGGCGACAGCGCCAGCCCCGCCATCACCGGGCCGAGCCGCAGGTCCTGCTGCAGCCAGAGTGAGGTGAAGGCCAGGCAGGCGAACGCGGCCGGCATCAGCAGCCCGGCCCCCGCCATGATCCCGCTGAACGACCGCCCGGCGAACAGCCGCAGGTCCAGCATGGGATGCGCGTTGCGCGACTCGGTCACGAGGAAGGCGGCGAAGGCCGCCGCGGCCACGGCCAGCGGCACCAGCGTACGGGCCGCCGCCCAGCCGTGCTCGCCCGCCTCGATCAGCCCGTACGTCAGCGCCCCCGCCGCCAGCGTGAACGTGGCCATGCCCGCCCAGTCGAGCCGGGCCCCGCCGGGCAGCCGCGACTCCTCGACGCCCCGCAGCGTCAGCCAGGCGGCGGCCAGGCTGATCGGCAGGTTCACCAGGAAGATGGCCCGCCAGTGCAGGTGCTCGGTGAGCAGCCCGCCGAGCACGGGCGCGACGGCCGCGGCGGCCCCGTTCACGCCGCCCCACACGCCGAACGCCAGGCCGCGCTGCCTGCCGTGGTAGGTGGCGCTGATGAGGGCGAGGGTGGTGGCCATCATGGCCGCGGCGGCGACGCCCTGCACCACGCGGGCGGCCAGCAGCAGCCCGGCGCTCGGCGCCAGCCCGCAGGCGAGCGAGGCGAGCGCGAACAGAGCCAGCGCCCTCAGGTAGACCTTGCGGCGTCCGGTGTGGTCGGCGTAGGAGCCGGCGGCCAGCAGCAGCGCGGCCAGGGCCAGCGCGTAGCCGTCGAGCAGCCACTGCGCGTCGGTGAAGGACATGCCCAGGTCGGCCGTGATGCCGGGCAGCGCGACCATGACGATGGTCACGTCCACGAGGAGCATGAAGGCGCCCAGGCAGGCGGCCACCAAGGGGGCCCAGGAGACGGTGGCCGTCTCCGGTGCTTGTGTTCTGGTCATGGCGACCACGGTGCGGTCGGTGTGGGGGCAATCGCCACTCCGAGCCGCCCTTCTGGTGGTTTTCCGTGTCGGCTAGCTTGTGATGGTGGAAATCATCGAGCTGGACGAGGTGGACCGCGGGCTGCTGCACGCGTTGCAGGTGGACGGCAGGGCCTCCTTCAGCCGCGTCGGCGAGGTGCTCGGCGTGTCGGACCAGCGGGTGGCGCGCCGCTACCGGCGGCTGCGCTCCACCGGCCTGCTGCGGGTGGTCGGCGTCGTGGACGGGCGGCGCCTCGGCTACGAGTCGTGGGCCATCAGGCTGCGCTGCACGCCCGATGCGGCGGTGGCGATCGCCGAGGCGCTCGGGCGGCGGCCGGACACGTTCTGGGTGCACCTGCTGTCCGGCGGCACGGAGATCTCCGCGGGCACGCTGCAGCGCACGGCCCGCGAACGCGAGTCGCTGCTGCTCAGCAAGCTCGCCAGGACCAACCGCGTGCTCTCGGTCACCGCGCACAGGACGCTGCACACGTTCGTGGGCGGGCGGGTCGGCTGGCAGGGGCTGGCCGTGCTCTCCCCGGAGCAGGTCGCCCACCTGGCGGACGGCCGCGTCTACCGCAGGCGCGAGGACGAGCAGATCACACTCGGCCCCGGCGACCAGGCGCTGCTGGACGAGCTGTCCCGCGACGGCCGCGCCGGCTACGCCGACCTGGCGGCGGCCACGGGCTGGTCGGAGTCGACCGTCAGGCGGCGGATGGAGCAGCTCTGCTCGGCGGGCGCGCTCTTCTTCGACATGGACGTGCTGCCCGCGCTGCTGGGCTACCAGGTCGAGGCGCAGTTGTGGATGTCGGTGCCGCCCGCCGAGCTCGACGCGACCGGCAGGGCGCTGGCCGGTCACCACGAGGTGGCGTTCGCGGGCGCGACGACCGGGCCGGCCAACCTGACGGCCAGCATCGTCTGCCGCGACGACGAGGCGCTCTACCGCTACCTGAACGACAGCCTGGGCGCGCTGCCCGCGATCCGGCACATCGAGACTGCGCCGATCATCAGGACCGTCAAGCGGGCGGGGGCCGTGCTGCCCCTCTGACGGGTAGGGCAGGGCCCTACCGCCGGTTCGGCGGAGCGCAGGGTGGGAGGCCTTCCGGTCGCTGCCCGAGGTGCTCGACTGGTTCACCGCGCTGCGCCGGGCGTGATAATCGAGGCGTGCGGTTGCCCTCCAGACGATTACTGTTCCGGCTCGGCGGCGTGGCCGCGGCCGGCACGCTGGGGGCGCTGGCGCCGGCGCGGGCGGCGCACACGCCCGACGACACGTTCGTCCTGCTGCGCCGCCGCTGGCGGGAGGTGACGGCGGGCCCGGGGCACGACTCCGAGCGCTACCGGGCCCGGCTGGCCGCACTGGGCCGGGCCGCCGCCCGCCACCGCGCGACGATGGCGCCGAAGCCCGGCTCGCTCTGGCCCGACCAGGCGTTCCCCTCGTTCGTGGCCACGCCGAGACGGCTGCGGATGATGGCGCAGGCGTACGCGCTCGGCCTGGCCGGCGCGGACCTCGCAGGCGCCGTCGCCGACGGCGTGGAGCACTACCTCCGGCACGTGTACCCGGCGGGCGGAGCAGCCACCGGCAACTGGTGGCACTGGCAGATCGGCGTGCCGAAGGCGCTGATGGACGCCTCCCTGCTGGTCGGGACGTGGAGCCCGGCGCTGGCGGAGGCCGTCGACCACTACGTCCCGCCGAGCCGCCTGCGCCGCTACTCCGGCAACAGCACCGCCGCGAACCGGGTGGACCTGTGCGTGGTGACGCTGCTGCGGGCCATGCTCGACGACGACCACGCCAGGGCGGCGCTGGCGGTGTCGGCGCTGTCGCCGGTGTTCGCGACGGTCTCGGAAGGGGACGGGTTCTACCGGGACGGGTCGTTCATCCAGCACTCGTGGGTGCCGTACCAGGGCGCGTACGGGGTGACGCTGCTGTCGGGCCTGGCCACGCTCTACGCGGTGCTGCGCGGCTCGCCGTGGGAACTCGCCGACCGGCGGATCTTCGACACGGTCGAGCGCTCGTTCGCGCCGTTCGTGCACGACGGCGCCTGCATGGACCTGGTACGCGGGCGCAGCGTCGGCAGGCGGCCGTTCGGCGACCACGAGCGAGGGCGGGAGATCGCCGCCGCCGTGCTGCTGCTCGGCGAGAGCGCCACGGACGGGCAGCGGGCGGGCTGGCAGGCCATGGTCAAGGGGTGGGCGGCGCGCGGCACGTCCCAGCCGATGCTGGAGCACGCCGCCGAGCCCGCCTTCCACGCCCGCCTGGCGACGGTCGTGGCCGACGGCGCGATCCCGGCGGCGGCCGAGCCGGCCGGGCACCGGCTGCTGCCGATGAGCGCCAGGGCCGTGCACCGGCGGCCCGGCTGGTGCGCGGCGCTCAGCATGGCCTCGCACCGCGTCGGCCACTACGAGCACGGCAACGGCGAGAACCTGCGCGGCTGGCACACCGGCTCGGGGATGCTCTACTGGTGGGCCGAGGGGCACGGCGACCAGTACTCCGACTCCTTCTGGCCGACCGTGGACCCGTACCGGCTGCCCGGCACCACCGTGTCCACGCTGCGGCTGCCCGACGGGGCCGGTGCGGGGTGGGGTGACACGCGTACGCCGTGGCGGTGGGTCGGCGGGGCGAGCGACGGCACGTACGCGGCCGTGGGGCAGCACCTGAGCGGCCTGGAGAGCACGATGGAGGCGTTCAAGTCGTGGTTCTTCCTCGACGACGCGGTCGTCTGCCTGGGGGCGGGGATCACCGGGGCTGACGGGGTGGCGGTCGAGACGATCGTGGACAACCGCAGGACCTCCGGGCGGCTCACGGTGGGGCAGGGGTGGGCGCATCTCGACGGGCACGGGGGTTACCTGGTGCCCGGCCAGGAACTGCGGACGCTGCGGGAGCGCCGAAACGGCCGCGATTACGTGACGCTCTGGCTGGACCACGGCATCGATCCGCCCGCGGCCTCGTACGTCTATCTGCTTCTGCCGGGTGCGGGGGAGGAGGAGACGCGGGCCCGCGCCCGATCAGCGGGCCTGGTGCGGGTGCCGGCCAACACGGCCCGCCTCCAGGCGGTGCACGTGCCGGGCCTCGGGCTCACGGCCGCCTGCTTCTGGAACGCCGGGACGATCGGCGGCCTCACCGCCTCCGCCCCCTGCGCCGTCCTCACGCGCGAGCGCCCGGACGGCACCACGGCCGTGACCGTCGCCGACCCCCGCTGCGACCTGGAAGAGCTGACCCTGACCTGGGCCAGGCCGGTGACGGCGCTGCTCGGCGGCGACGCCCTCCTGACCGGCGGCGGGCTCAGGTTCGAGCGGCTGTCCGGCCGGGAGGGCGCCTCGGCGACGGTCACCGTGCGGCTCGGCTGAGCCTCAGCCAGGGTCGCCGCTGATCCGCGCCCGCCGGTACTCCTCGACCACCAGGTCCGTCAGCTCGGTCAGCGAGGTCTCCGCCGTCGGCCTGTCGAACGTGATGGTCCCGTGTTGCAGCAGGTTGACCCGGTCGCACACCTCCAGGATCTGCGCGTAGTTGTGCGCGATGATCACGATGGACATCTCGCCGCGCGCCTTCAGGTCGCTGACGAGGTCGAGGATCATGGCGCCCTCCTTGGCGCCCATCGCGGCCAGCGGCTCGTCGAGCAGCAGGATGCGCGAGCGTGAGTAGACCGAGCGGGCCACGGCGATGGCCTGCCGCTGCCCGCCGGAAAGCTTGGCCACCTCGACGTCCACCGACGGGATGCGCACGCCCATGGCCTGGAGGTGTTCGGTGGCCAGCTTGCGCATCCGCCGGTTGTTGAGCAGCCGGGCGAAGCCGATGTGCTCGCGGCCCAGGAACATGTTGTGGTAGACGCTGAGCTCGTTGATCAGCGCCAGGTCCTGGTAGACGATGTCGATGCCGAGCTCGCGGGCCTGCCGCACGGACCTGAGCGTCACCTCGGCGCCGTCCAGCAGGATGCGGCCCGCGTCCGGCTGGTGGAACCCGCACAGCAGCTTGACCAGCGTGGACTTGCCCGCGCCGTTGTCGCCGATGAGCCCGAGCACCTCGCCGCGCCGCAGGGTCAGGCTGACGTCCCGCAGCGCCGTGACCGCGCCGTAGCGCTTGACCAGCGATTCCGTACGCAGTACCTCGGTCATGTCCGCCCGGCCCTTCGCAGCCTGGTGAGGGTGACGTTCGCGATCATGGAGAGCAGGATCGCGCTCCCCAGGATGAGGAAGTAGGGGTTGGCGGAGATGCCGATGAGGTTCATCCCGTTCTGCAGGATGGCCAGGACGAGCGCGCCGAGGGCGCCGCCGACGATCGTGCCCGAGCCGCCGGCGAGCGCGGTGCCGCCGATCACGGCGGCGGACACGGCGGTGAACATGAGCCCGGTGCCGCCGCCGATGTTCGGGTCGATGGTGTGGATCCGGAACGCCTCCATCACCCCGGCGAACGCCCCCAGAGTCCCACCGATCATGAAATTTCCGATTTTGATGCGGCTGGTGCGAACCCCCGCCTCTGAAGCACCCAGCGGGTTGCCGCCGGCGGCGATCGTGTGCAACCCCCACCTCGTCCGCGTCAGCACCACGTGCAGCACGGTCACGATGCCCAGCGCCCACCACAGGTGCGCCCACGGCGCGGCCCCCAGCCACGAGCCGATGGCTCCGTCCACAGCCTGTGGAATCTCGGCCGGGTACGCGTGCGACGTCGTCAGCACGATCCCCGTCACCACGTAGAACGTGCCCAGCGTGGTCACGAACGACGGCACCCGCAGCACCACGGTCACGAACCCGTTCCCGAGCCCGATGACCGTCCCGGTCAGCAGCGCCAGCAGGATCGCCGGCACGGCCGGGACGCCCCAGAAGTCGATCGCGTAGTGCATCATGAACGGCGCCAGCGCCGCCACCACCCCGACCGACAGGTCGATCTCCCCGCTGACCAGCAGCAGCACCGTCCCGCACGCCACGATCGCGGTGGGCGCGGCGGCCTGGGTGATGTTGACCAGGTTGTCGCGGGTCAGGAACACCTCGGTCACCGACGTGAAGTACAGCCCGAGGGCGACCGCGACCATCAGCACTCCGGCCTCGCGGTGCCGGAGGAACTGCTCGCGCAGGCTACGCATGGGGGATGGGGCCGGAGCGGTTCACGAGCTTCTGCGCCGTGTCCGAGCCCTCGAAGCGGGTCTTCGTCGTCTGGTACGGGC
>NZ_VSEY01000038.1 GCF_008086045.1 Nonomuraea sp. PA05
CGCTCAGCCCGCTGTTCCGGGCGCACGTGAACCCCACGGCCGATTCCGTCTGGATATGGAACCCGGCTCGACCTCACCGTCGCGCGACCGGATCTCTGGCGCGGGCCCGTCTCGGGGGGCGCCGGGATGGATCGCGTCCGGGCCGGGCTCCCGCACACCGTACGCCGGATGCCGCAGGACGGAGCGATGACGTTCCCGACAATGAGGTCTCGGCGTTGAGCCCATGTCGCTCGCCCTCCAGATCAGCACCCAAAGGCCATCGCAAGCCTTCTCGATCAGCTGCGCAGTCTCCTGCACGGCCACCAGCGCCTTGCCGAGTTCGAGCCGGGTGGCGAGCGAGCCTGCCGATACGTGGACGCCCGGCTCACTCTCAAGGAGGGTCTCGGATGGTCCCTCGAAAGGAGCCGCACCCAACTTCGATGGCGCGCTTCCATGTCCGCTTCCAGTTGCTGTGACGGACCGTCGTCTTCAAGGCCGCCAGACACACCTGTCTGAACGTAGCGGAGATGACAGTGAGAGGTGCTCCCGACCTGGACACTGTCAGTTCGGTGCGCGTCTAAGTGGCGGTGTTTGCGTCATCGAAGATGACAGTTTCCGGTTGGAGATCAACTGTCGCGGGTGTCGGCATGGCCTTCTCCGACTTTTCCTGCTGCGGCAGAAGACCGCTCTGGGCCGGGATGTCGACCCAGAGCGGTCAGCAGTCAAGCGAGCGCGCGGGGGAAAGACCCGAGGTTCAGGGGTGTCATCGAGAGCCGCCGCGTCGCGGTGGGGCTAGTCGGCGATCCGGGCGTATTGGTAGCGGGTCTGGCCGTTCTCGTCGCCGGAGTGCTGGCGGCCGACCATGACTTCGTAGTCACCGGCCTTGGAGTAGCTGCTGCTTTCCTTCTGGCCGGGGCTCCAGCGGTAGGAGGTCAGTTCGACGGTGCGGCCCCACGCGCTCATGGTGGCAGTGGCGTATTTGGTAGACCCGTTCTCGTCGCCGGAGTGCTGGCGGCCGACCAGGGTTTCGTTGGGCGGGGCGGAGTAGAAGGAGTTGCTCTCCTTCTGGGAGTTGCTCCAGGTCGGTGCGCCGACCTGGACCTGCTGCCCGTCGATGAGGATGAGGCCGCAGTAGTAGGTGGTGCGGCCATTCTCGTCGCCGGAGTGGAGCGGCCGAGCAGGACCTGGTTCGTCGGGCAGAGGACGGGAGTGCCGTCTGATTCCTTCACCGTCTGGGTGTGGCCGTCGATGATGATGATGTCGGCGGCGTGGGCGGGGTTGGCCGGTGAGAGTCCGGTGAGGGCGAGGGTGAGGAGCGTGCCGGTGAGGACGGCGCAGGTTGGGCGGATCTGTCGCATGCGGTCTCCGGTGCCAGTGCTGCCAGCGATGACAGCATTACTGTTCGTAACTGTGTGATTACACTATGCAGTAATCGTTTTGGCAATGCCGGTTCGCGACCCTCATCAACTTCAGAGGGTCTGGAGTAGAAGAGACTCTCTCACTGCAGAGATGCCCGGACGCTTGTGACAGTCTGCCAGGGACGAATGCCTTCACCGGCCAGGAGTAGTGCCGCCTTGAGAAGGCTCAGCTCATCGATGGTTTCGGCTGGGTGCAGGTGGGCGCCTTCGTCACGCTCGCGGTCAACGCCCTGGACGCCTTGCGCACCCTCGACTTCGTCACGCTCGCGGTCAACGCCCTGGACGCCTTGCGCACCCTCGACTTCGACATCACCCGGCTTGGTTTCGAGACCCCGCACATCATCCTTACCAGCGGTTCCGGCAGGCGGATCGGCCGGTTACCGCACGGCCCGGCCCTGCCGGACGGCACGGTCAGCCGTACCGTCAAGCGCGCCGACCTCTACCGCGCCCTGCGCGAGCAGGCCGCACGGTGCGGGGTGCGCATCCAGTACGGCAAACGCCTGAGCGACGCCCGCAGCACGGGCGAAGATGTGCGGGCGGCGTTCGCCGACGGCACCGCCGTCCAGGGCGACCTGTTGATCGGCGCGGACGGATTACGCTCACGCACCCGCCACATCATCGACCCGGCCGCGCCCGGCGAGCGCTACGGCGGGATGGTCAACGTGGGCGGCTACGCCAGCGGCGTCCGGGTCGACAGCGAACCGGGCACAATGAACGGGATCTTCGGCAGGCACGCGTTCTTCGCCTACGCCGCCCACCCCGGCGGAGAGGTGTGGTGGGCGGCGAACCTGATGCGCCCCGCCGAGCCCGCCCGCGCGGACCTGGCCTCGATCCGCGCGCCGCAGTGGCGGGCAGAACTCGTCGAGGCGTTCCGGCACGACCGCGGCCCGGCCCTGGCCCTCATCGAGGCGACCGACCGGCTCGTCACCGGCTGGACCGCCTACGACGTCCCCTCAGTACCGAACTGGCACCGCGATCGCCTGATCATCATCGGGGACGCCGCCCACGCGGCCGTCCCCTCCATCGGCCAAGGGGCCGCCATGGCCCTCGAAGACGCCGTTGTACTGGCCAAATGCCTGCGTGACAGCCCGGACATCGCCCGCGCGTTCGCCGCCTATGAACAACTGCGCCGCCACCGGGTGGAACGCATCGTCGCACAGGGCAAGCGCACCGACAGCTGGAAAACGCTCGGCCCCATCGCCCGGATACCCCGCAACCTGATCATGAGCCTGGCCCTGAAACGCCTGGCCCGCACCGGCCAGGACCCGACCCGGTGGATCTACGAGCACCACATCGCCTGGGATGAGCCGACTTGGCTGCCTCGCTGAGGCCCGGCTGCCCCCTCTGTACGTCTGCGTGTACTTGCCTTTGCACAGGGACTGGAGGGCCTACCTCGCCGCCCGCGATGCTATGGTCCCGCCATGACTCGCCAGCGATCAACTGAACCGACCGGCTTCCAGTAGTGCGCCAGGACATACCTGGCGGTGCTACCCAGGGAGCCTCATGTCCCGCACTGCCCATCACATTGATCGTCCGATTCTCGACGGAGGTGGCCTGAGGGGAATCCCATGGCGATCAGTGACGATGGCTGATCTCCGTTACAGTGCCGCGTGCCTGCGGCAGGCACGACGGGCCGGTCACCGGCCGCTCCCGATGTCCCTCCGCCGCAAGGTCGACGTCTACTCCTGGGCCAGGGCCGACCCGCGGGACCAGTCGGTATCAGAGTGGGCCGACATCGAGGAGCGCCAGGCACGCCAACGCCTGCGCCTCAGGCTCGAAGCCATCCGCCGGAGGATCAACGCCACAACCGATGGCCCTCTTGCCGTCGAGGCTATCGATGATCTCGAAGTCCACCCTGCGCGACACCGTCGCAACGCTATCTGGCAGTACTGATCACGGAATACTGCACCCATCGAAGACGTGCTCTGCCCCAGTCAACGATCGCGGCATGGGGCGGGGCGCGAAGATCGTTTCGGGGACCTCCCTGCACATGGTCGACGTCATCTTCGGGCTGGACGGCGGGGACCTGCCCGAGATCGTCGTTTCGGACACAGGCTCCTATTCCGACCTGACCTTCGGGCTCCTGGAACTGCTGGGCATCTCCTACCGGCCGGCACTGGCGGACCTGCCCGACCAAGGGCTGGCGGATCAGCTCCGAGGCCGACTACGGCCCGCTCAACACCCTGGCCCGGGTAAAGATCGATTTGCGGAAAGTGCGCCGGAACTGGGAGGACATCCTGCGAGTGGTCGCCTCGATCTACACCGGCACCGTCCGCGCCTACGACGTGGTCACCATGCCTCCGCTTCCGGAGGTGTCCCCCCGACCGCCAGATGATCGGGTGAGTCAGCGCAGGACGGGATCCCCAGGTATGGCCGAATCGAGGTGATCATGCTCGCTGGGGTGCACGGTCAAGCCGGGCCTCGCGGGTGACGGGGACGGTGTCCATCCGGCGGGAGAAGCTTTGCCCGCTCCGGCCACGCGCCGGGCAGGTCACCGGTCAGGTAGCGCTGCACGACCGGGCCGGCGGCGGCGACCAACCGCTCGGCCGGTGCGGAGGCGACGGGTTCGAGTTTGAGAACGTAGCGGATCACGGCCAGGCCGATGATCTGCGTGGCGGCCAGCGCGGCCCGGTGGGGTGCCTCCTGCTCGTCGAGGCCGAGGTGGCCGATCACCTGCCGCAGGATCTGGGTGGTGACGAACTCGCGCAGCAGCTTGGCGATCCACTCGTTGCTCAGGCTGGAGCCGAGCAGCGCCGCGGCGCCGGCCCCGGCGGGGGAGTCCCAGAGGGTCAGGACGACGCGCACTAGGACGCTGCCGATCTCCTCGCGGGGTGCGTCCAGGATCTGCGGCATGACCTGCGCGGGGTCGAACGGGACGCTGACGCAGGCCAGGAACAGCCGGTCCTTGGTGCCGAAGTAGTGGTGGACCAGCGCCGGGTCGACCCCGGCGTGGGTGGCGATGGCGCGGACGGAGGCGCTGTCGTATCCCTTGTCGACGAAGACGTGGCGGGCCGCGGTGAGGATCGCCTCCCGGGTGTCGGGCCGGCCAGGGCGGCGCCCAGCGCGGGATGCCACGGTCGGGTTTCCTCTTTCGGTCGGGGGAGAGCGGGTGCGGGCGCGCGATCGGGGCGGTGCCGCCGACCGGGCAGCGGCACCGGGCGGGCAGGTCATGCGCCCTGGTACGGAGCACGAACCGCCCGCCCATGGGCTTTGTCGCCGGGCTATGCGGAGGGCTGGGCAGGTCCCTGGGCCGCGCTCTGCTGCTTGATCAGGCCCAGCAAGTTCTGGGCTCGTTCGTTGCCGAGGTAGGGGGCTGCGGTGAACCAGCCCCCGTCGACCACGATGTCGGTCCCGGTGATGTAGGAGGATTCGTCGCTGGCCAGGAACAGCGCGGTGGAGGCGATCTCGTCGGCCTTGCCGGTCCGCCGCAGCAGGACGGTGTTGTTCATGGTGCGCTCGGCCATCTCGCGCGCCGCCGGGTTGGCGGTCATGCCCGCGGTCATGTCGGTCTCGATGAAGCCGGGCTGGATGACGTTGCAGCGGATGCCCCAGTCCGCCAGCGTGTAGGCCGCCGACCTGGACAGCCCTTCCAGCGCCCACTTGGAGGCGGAGTAGGCCGAGGAGAAGGTCCCGGTGAGGCCGGCGACCGAGCCGATGTTGACGATGGAGCCGCCGCCGGAGTCCCGCATCAGCGGCGCGCACGCCTGGATGCCGACGAGAATCGCGGTGACGTTGATCTCGAAGATCTCGTTCCACTTGGCGACGTCGATGTCCGGGATCACGGTCAGGTCGTTGCTGCCGACCACGTTCATCAGGATGTGCAGGCCGCCGAACAACTCCTTCGTCCGACGGACGGCCTCGGCCCACTGCTCGGGCTCGGTCACCTCCAGCGGGACGCAGAGCGCCCGGCCGCCCGCGTCGGTGATCTCCTTGACCAGCGCCAGGCCGCGCTCCTCGCGCCGGGCCGCGACGACGACGGCGGCCCCCTCCTGGGCGAACAGCCGGGCCGAGGCGCGGCCCATCCCGCCGGTGGCGCCGGTGATCAGAGCGACCTTGTTCTTGAGCCTCATCACAGGTCCTTTCGTCTTCCTGTCGGCTTCGTGATCTCGTGTCGTGCGCCTGGTCCATGACCGAGCTCGCCGAGCGGTGTCTCAGACGACGATGACGGTCTTGCCGGGCAGGCTGCCCTGGTCGGCCTGGGCGTGGACGGCGGGCAACTCCGGCAGCGGCAGGCGCTGGGCGACGTCGAGGCGCAGTTGTCCGGCTGCCACGCGGGTGAGCAGGCCGGACAGCTGGGCGGCGTCGCTGCGCACGGCCATCCGCACGGTCCGGACGCCACGGCCGGGGTCGGCGGACGGCGGGGTGGTGGCGGTGACGAAGACGCCGCCGTCGGCGGTCAGGGCGGCCAGGGCGTCGCTGTCGTGCGGTGAGGTCGGCACCAGGTTGACCACCAGGTCGAAGGGGGCGTGCCCGGCGTCGGTGACAGGGGTGCGGGTGTAGTCGATGAGCCGGTCGGCACCGTGGCCGCGGACGCGCTCGGCGCTGCGCGGGCCGGCGGTCGCCGTCACCGTCGCGCCTGCCCGGTGCGCGAGTTGCACGGTGTGGCCGCCGACCGCGCCGCCGGCCCCGTTGACCAGGACACGCTGCCCGGCCTGCAGGCCGCCGTGCTCGAACAGTGCCTGCCAGGCGGTCAGTCCCACGCCGGGCAGCGCCGCGGCGTCGATCAGGTCCACGCCGTCGGGGACGGCGTCCGGCGCCTCGGCCGGCGCGAGCACGTACTGTGCCGCCGCGCCGTCGCCGGTCAGCGGCAGGAACGCCGCCACCGCCGCTCCCTGCGCCCAGCCGGTCACGCCCGCGCCGAGGCCGGCCACCGATCCGGCCACGTCCACGCCGGGCACATGCGGCAGCTCCAGCGCGAGCACCTGGCGCAGATGACCGGCCCGCAGCAGGGCATCGGCCGGGTTGAATGAGGTGGCGGCCACCTTGATGAGCACCTGCCCCGGTCCGGGGGCGGGGGTGGGGGCGTCCTCGCACACCAGGACGTCGCTGCTGCCGTACTGGTGGTACCGCACTGCTTTCATGATCTATGCCTGCGTGTCGCCGGGCACGGGGCGCACCGCCGCCTGCGGGAATGGTGCCGCCGCCGGTGCCGGTGCCGGTGGCGGCGTCGTGCGGGCCGCGGGTGCCTGTGCCCGGCGTCCTGGTTCGTCGTGGCGGGTCAGACGGTGGCGAGGTCTGTGTTGCGGATGCGGATCGGCTTGCTGTTCAGCAGGCGCCGGCGCAGCCAGGCGTTGCCGATCAGCCGCCGCCGTACGCGCATCAGCACGGCGCGGCGGACCATCTCGGCGCGGCCGGTGGGGGTGAGGAAGGCCCGGTTGGTGACGCCGGCCTTCTGGTACTCGGTGACGTAGGGCCGCAGCTTGGTCTCCCAGGCGGTCAGGGCCGCCTGAAGGTTGCCCGGGTGGCGCTGGAGCATGATGCCGAGCAGGTCGGCGGCGGCGATGCCACTGGTGGCGCCCATGCCCGCGTACAGGGTGACGCACCAGGCGGCGTCACCGATGAGAACGACCCGGCCGTGGTGCCAGGCGTCCAGGCGGGATTGTTCGACGGAGTCGAACAGGTACTCGCCGCCGGATTCCAGCACCTGCACGGCGGCTTCCATCAGCGCGCCGAGCGGTTCGGGGCCGTAGACCTCGCGGATGCGCTGGGCCGGCGGCTTGGTGAACTCGGCGTCGACGTCGTCGGTGCGGTAGGAGAACAGCACGGTGGGCGGCCCGTCGCCGAAGGGGAAGACCTGGAAGGAGCGGCCGGACTCGGTGAGGATCGCCCCCTCACCCTGGGCCAGGCCGGGCAAGGGCCCGGGCATGGCGAACGCCGCGATCATGTAGCCCAGCCGGTGCAGGTAGCGCTGCGGCGGGCCGAAGGCCAGGGTGCGCACCGTGGAGCGCAGGCCGTCGGCGCCGACGACCAGGTCGAAGCGTTCGGTCTGGGTGGTGCCGTCGGCGGTGTTGCGCAGCCTCACGCTCACCCCGGTGGCGTCCTGCTCGATCGCCTCGGGCACGGTGGCGAAGCGGACCTCGGCGTCGTCGGGCAGCGCCGCGAAGGCGGCCCGCTCGACGTCGCCGCGCATCATCATCCACGGCGCGCCGGGCACGTCGGCGAAGCCGACCCCTGGCCGGCGGCGGCCTGCCCGGTCGACCTGGTGGTTCACGCTCGGGACCGGGATGCGGTTGTGCAGGCCCCCAAGGATGCCGAGCCGCTCGGCGGCGATGCGGCCGACACCGAACAGGGCGATGAAGTAGCCGCCGCCGCGCCGCGCGGGCGCCTTTTCGATGATGACCGGCTGCCAGCCGGCCTTGTGCAGGGCGATCGCGGTGGCGATGCCGCTGATACCGAGTCCGACGATCAGGACGCGCGGCGCAGACGGGGGTGCCGGGGTCATGCGGGTAGTGCCTTCCTGGTCTGCGCCGGCGTCCGCGAGGGTGCGGGCAGGGCGAGGGGGACGGACGGCCACGCTCGGCCGGCGGGTCCGCCGGTCATGCTCACGGTCATGCGGAAACCTCCCACGTGATGGATGCGGATGAGGTGCTGGCTGTGATCTCGCCGACGTGCTCGGCGTGGCAGCCGCGAGGGGGATGTCGTCGTCGGCCGTCACCCTGCGGAAAGACGCCCGACCGGAACTCATCTTCGCATGAAACAAGACTGTATGCTATGTTGATGCATGTGTCAGAGTGTGATGCCGATGGACGAAGGAGCTCCTGACGTGCCGGACACCAGCCGCCGCATCCCCGTCGACGTGGTCCAGGCCGCCCTGCGGGCCGCCGACCGCCTGAGCAAGGACGTGGCCGACGTGCCCGTCCAGGCCATCGCGAAGGAGGCCGGCGTGTCGCGCAGCACGCTGCTGCGCCGGATCGGCGGCTCCCGCGAGGCCCTGGACGAGGCCGTGCGCGCCGCCGGGGTGGACCCCGGCGGGCAGCGGCCGGTGCGCGAGCGCGCGATCGAGGCCGGCGCGCACCTGATCGGCGAGCACGGCCTGGCCGCGTTCACGCTGGAGCTGGTCGCCGCCTCCGCCCAATGCTCGGTGCACAGCCTGTACGGCGCGTTCGGCGGACGGGACGAGCTGCTGCGCGCCATCTTCGAGACCTACAGCCCGATCCTGGACGTGGAGAAGGTGGTCGCCGGCCCGCACGCCGACCTGCGCGAGACCGTTGGCCACCTCTACCGCCTGCTGGCCGAGGCGCTGGCCCGGCAGCCGCGGGTGATGCCCGCCATGCTCGCCGAGGCGCTGGCCCACCCGCACGACCCCGCCCTGCAGGGCCTGCTGCAGCACTTCGCCCCGCGCATGCTCGCCGGGCTGGGCCAGTGGCTTTCCGCCGAGATGGCCGCCGGACGCATCCGCACCCTGCCGCTGCCCCTGCTGATCCAGCAGATGATCGCCCCCGCCTTGATCCACTTCATCACCCGCCCGGCCGCCGGGCAGGTGCCCGGCCTCGACCTGCCTGGGGTGGAGGAGACCTGCGCGATGTTCGCCGAGTCGTTCCTGCGCGCCATCGCCGTCTCCTGACCGGCACTTCCCACCCGCGAACGAAGGCGGACACGATGAGGAACGACACCACCACGTGCGCGATCATCGGCGGCGGCCCGGCCGGGATGGTGCTCGGCCTGCTGCTGGCCCGCCAGGGCGTGCAGGTGACCGTGCTGGAGAAGCACGCCGACTTCCTGCGCGACTTCCGCGGCGACACCGTGCACCCCACCACCCTGGACCTGCTGGACGAGCTCGGCCTCGGCGAGCGGTTCGCCGCCCTGCCGCACACCCGGCTGGAGCGCATGGCCTTCCCGCTGCCCGGCGGCGGCGAGGTGAGCATCGCCGACTTCACCCGCCTCGAACTGCGCCACCCCTACATCGCGATGGTGCCGCAGTGGGACCTGCTCAACCTGCTCGCCGAGGCCGGCCGCGACGAGCCCACCTTCACGCTGCGGATGAGCACCGAGGTGACCGGCCTGCTACGGGACGGCGACCGGATCACCGGCGTCCGCTACCGCGATCGCGCCGGGTTCGGCGAGCTGCGCGCCGAGCTGACCGTCGCATGTGACGGCCGCTGGTCGCTGGCCCGGCAGGAGGCCGGGCTGCAGGTCCGCGAGTGGCCGGTCGGCTTCGACGTGTGGTGGTTCAAGCTGCCCGTCACCTCCGGTCCCGGCGCCTCCCTGCTGCCCCGGATCGCCAACGGCAAGACGTTCGGGCTGATCCCGCGTGAGGGGTACGTGCAGGTCGCGCACTTCATCCCCAAGGGCGCCGACGCCTCCCTGCGTGCTCGCGGCCTGGACGCCTTCCGCCGCGACCTGCTCGCCGCCGTCCCCGAAGCCGCCGTCCCCGAAGCCGCCGTCTCTGAAGCAGCCGTCTCTGAAGCAGCCGTCCCCGAAGCAGCCGAGGTCTCCGCAACCGCCGACAGCACCGACGGAGCCACCCGGAAAGCCCCCGAGGTCCTCGCCTCCTGGGACGACGTCCGGATGCTCGACGTCCGCCTCAACCGGCTACGCCGCTGGCACCAGCCCGGCCTGCTGTGCATCGGCGACGCCGCCCACGCCATGTCCCCCGCCGGCGGCGTCGGCATCAACCTCGCCGTCCAGGACGCCGTCGCCACCGCCACCCTGCTCGCCAAACCCCTGCGCCGGCACCGCCTCACCGGCAAGGACCTGGACGCCGTCCGCCGCCGTCGCCTGTTGCCCACCGCCGTCACCCAGACCATGCAACGCATCCTGCACCGCGCCCTGATGGGCCCGATCATCACCGGCAAAGCCCTGACCCCGCCCAATCCCCTCGTCGCCCTGCTGAAACTCTTCCCGCCCCTGTCCGCCGTGCCCGCCCGCCTCATCGGTGTCGGCATCCGCCCCGAACACGCCCCGTTCGCGGCCCGCCGCGCCCCGGGCGAGCCCCGCCGCGGCTGAGCGGCCCCGACCACCGCAAACCCCCGACCACCGCAACCCCCCGACCACCGCAAACCCCCGACCACCACAACCCCCCGACCACCGCTCGCCCCCGCTCATTCCTTCGATGACCTGCAAGACACGGAAGAAGCCGTCGATGTCCCCGAAACACGAGAACCGCCCCGTGCCCGCCCCCGCCGCCGACACCCTGGCCGGTCCACCGCCCGCCACCGCCGCGCGCATGCTGCTCGGCATCGTCCTGGGCCTGACAGCGGTGGTGGTCGTGATGCTGTGCGCCTTCGCGCTGCCGTCGGTCAAGGGCGGCCCGCACCACGTGCCGCTCGGCCTGGCCGGACCCCGACCGGCCACCCAAGCCCTGCAGAACGGCCTGGACAAGAACGCCTGGGACGTCACCCTCTACCCGGATGCGCAGACCCTGCAGAGCGCGATCGAACAGCGCGACGTCGCCGGCGGCCTGGCCCTCGCTCCGGGCGGCCTGACCGTCTACACCGCCACCGCCGGCGGCCAGCAGGCCACCGCCGCGATCACCGCGCTGGGCACCGGCATGGCCGCTCAGCAGCAGAGCAAGGCCACCGTCTCCGACCTGGTGCCCTTCCCGGCCGACGACCCCCGCGGCGCCGGCTTCACCGCCAGCGCGCTGCCCATGATCTTCGGCGGCATCATGCCCGCGATCGTGCTGCTGCGCCTGTTCCCCGGCCACGTCAACCTGCGCCGCCGCGTGACCGGCGCGATCCTGTTCGCCCTGGTCGCCGGAGCCGCGGTCGCCGCCGTCCTGGAGTTCGGGTTCGGCTCCCTGCACGGCACCTACTGGCTGACCGCACTCGGCCTGTCGCTGGGCATGGCCGCCCTGTCCATCCCGTTCCTCGCGCTGGAGTCCCTGCTCGGCTTCGCCGGTCTCGGAGCCGGTGCCGCCGTGATGATGCTCATCGGCAACCCGCTGTCCGGCATGGCCGGCCCGTACTGGCTGCCCACCGGCTGGGCCACCCTCGGCCAGCTCCTGCCGCCCGGCGCCTCCGGCAGCCTGGTACGCGCCCTCAGCTTCTTCGACGGCACCGGCGCCGCCACCCCCGCCTGGACCCTGGCCGCCTGGGTCGTGGCCGGCCTGCTGATCATCCTCATCGCCGGCCGCCGCACCACCCGCCCCGCCCGCACCGAGACACCGGTGCCGGTCGCCGTCTGATTCGAGCTCAGACTGCCGCCTCGTAGAGCGTGGCATGGACGCGGCAATCAGAGGCGCCGCACAGAAGAGAAGTTCGTACCTGAGCGATCATGGCGGCGCGGCGACCAGCAGAAGCCCTTGCCGGGGTGGTGCGCGACTCCAGCACGTTATCCGGTACATCACTCGGGCCAGCTCAACGAGCGCTGCTCGGCGGCCGGCATGAGCGCCGCGTCGAAGGTCAGCGCCCTGCGCGGCGGGAACGTCACCCTCGCCGCGGCCGCCGACGCCTTCCTGGCCCTCCCGCACGGCCAACTCCAACACCCACCGCGCCTACGCCTCGGCCATCGACCGCGTCACCGCGCTGCTCGGCCGCGACCGGCCACTCGCCGACGTCACCGACGCCGAGATCGGCGCCGCGCTCACTGAGCTGTGGGCCGATGCGCGCCGGCGACCTGGAACCGCAACCGCGCCGCCATCACCTCCTGGCTGACCTGGTGCCAGACCAAGAAGCACTGGGCCGCCCCGTCGATCCCGGCTGAGGCCGAACGCCGCAAGGAGAACGCCGACGAGACCCGCGCGGTGGCCAGGACGACGATCCACCGGCTGCTGTCGCGCCGCGACATCCCGCTGCGGGAGCGGGCGCTGTGGCGGATGCTCTACGAGGCCGTGGCGGATGCTCTGCGAGACGGCGGCCCGGGCCGCCGAGATCCTGGCGCTGAACGTCGAGGACCTCGACCTGGAGCACCGGCGCGCCCCCGTCCGGTCCAAGGGCGGCGCGATCGAGTGGGTGTACTGGGAAAGCGGCACCGCCCACCTGCTCCGGCTCCCCGACGGCGGCACGCGTACCCACGGCCCGCTGTTCTTGTCCGAAAGCCGCCCCGTGCCCGCTCGCCGCCATCTACCGGGCCGGACCTCCTGCCGTACACGCGCCTACTGACATCTCCCGCGCCGTTCTGACATCTCCAAGCGCCTCAGACGAAGCGGTCCGTGACGCGTCCGCTCTTGACGCGACAAATGAACGCTTTTTTAATTCCCTCAGGGGACGGACCCACCCACCCCCAAGCGCTTGCTCACCGCCCTCACCCCACCCCCGGACAAACCCCCAGCACAGACGGGAACGAGGCAATGAAGGTACGGATCGACCCCGAACGGTGCCAAGGGCACGGCCGCTGTTACGACCTCGCCCCAGACCTGTTCGGCGAGGACGACGAAGGTTACGGCACGGTGCTGGCCGCCGGCGAGGTGGCCACGGGCCTTGAGCCGGAGGCGCGGCTGGCGCAGGCCAACTGCCCCGAGCGGGCCATCGAGGCCGGGAACGGAGCCGCCCGATGAGCGTGGACGACCGCTTCGGCCCCGACCTCGAAGAGGCGCGTAAGAACCGCCCGCTGCCGACGATCAGCGAGATCGTCACCGATCCGGTGTCCGACTGGGCCAGCGACTTCTCCCACGTGGATCCGGTCTGGGCCGCGGACCCGTACCCGATCCAGGATGATCTGCGGGACCGGTGCCCGATCGCGCACACCGGAAGATTCGGCGGGGTGTGGTTGCCCACCCGGTACGAGGACGTGGCGGCCATCGCATACGACACCGACCGGTTCTCCTCGCGGGCGATCGTCGTGAGCAACGTCCGGCCGCCGATCGAGCTGGCCCCCATGGGGAGTGTGCCGCCGATCTCGTCGGACCCGCCGTTCCACCACGACGCGCGCAAGCTGCTGCTGCCCGCGTTCACCAAGAGCGCGGTGCGCAAGCAGGAGGAGGCGACGCGGGCGTACTGTCACGAGCTGATCGACGCGTTCGAGGGCCGGGACGTGGTGGACGCCGCGCACGAGTACGCCCAGCACATCCCCGTACGGGTGATCGCCAACCTGCTGGGGCTGCCGCCCGAGGACGGGCCGTTGTTCCGCCGGTTCATCGAGACCTCGCTCGAGAGCGTGAACAAGCCGCCGGAGGAGCGGGCCGACGGGTTCGCCGCGCTGGCGGACTATCTGGTCGCGCAGATCCGCGACCATCTCGACCAGCCGCGCGACGACCTGATCACGTACCTGCTCGAGGCCGAGCTGTACGGGCAGAAGCTCAACCCCGACCATGTGCTGGGCACGATCATCCTGCTGCTCATCGCGGGCATCGACACGACGTGGAGCGCGATCGGCGCCTCGCTGTGGCACCTGGCCGGGACGCCGCGGGACCGGGAGCGGCTGGTGGCCGAGCCCGCGCTGCTGCCGACGGCGATGGAGGAGCTGCTGCGGGCCTACGCGCCGGTCACGATGGCGCGGCTGGTCAGGCAGGACATGCGCTGGAACGGCGTGGACATGAAGGCCGAGGACTGGGTGCTGCTGTCGTTCCCGGCGGCGAACCGGGATCCGGCGCAGTTCGAGCGGGCCGATGAGGTGGTCATCGACCGTGAGGTCAACCGGCACGCGGCGTTCGGGCTCGGGATCCATCGGTGCGTGGGCTCGCATCTGGCGCGCATGGAGCTGCGGGTGGCGCTGGAGGTCTGGCTGGAACGGGTTCCGGTGTTCGGGCTGGCGGATCCGGAGGGGGTGACGTGGGCGGCCAGTCAGGTGCGGGGGCCGCGCACGCTGCCCCTGCGTATCGGCTGACAGGCGAGGTGGTTGAGTACGGCCGGCCGGGCCAAGGGTTCGGCCGGCCGGGGTGGTGGACGTCGCCGCGTCTCGGCTTCTAGAATTAAAATCTAGAATAATGCTCCTCCGAGCCGAGGGTGGGTCATGCCGCATCGCATCTACGTCGATGGTGAATGGGTACCGGCGAGCGGCGGCGCCGCGATACCGGTGGTGAACCCCGCCACCGAGGAGCCCTTCGACGAGGTGCCCCGCAGCGGCCCCAAGGACGTGGCGCGGGCCGTCGAGGCGGCCGCCGCCGCGCTGCCCGCCTGGTCGGCCAGGCCCGCCGCCGAGCGCGCCGGGCTCTGCGCCGCCGTGGCGGGCGCACTCGGGGAGCGCGCCGACGAGCTGACCGAGACGATCGTGAACGAGCTCGGCATGCCCATCAAGCTGACCAGGGCCATCCAGGTCGGCTCGCCGATCCGGACGTTCCTGTCGATGCCCGAGGTCGCCGCGGCCATCGCGTTCGAGGAGCCGATGGGCTCCTCGGTGGTGTACCGGGACCCGATCGGCGTGGTCGGCGCGATCACCCCGTGGAACTACCCGCTGCACCAGATCGCGGCCAAGGTCGCCCCGGCGCTGACCGCGGGCTGCACGGTGGTGCTCAAGCCCAGCGAGGTGACGCCGCTCGACGCGTTCGTGCTGGCCGAGGTGATGCACGAGGTCGGGATCCCGGCCGGGGTGTTCAACGTGGTCTCCGGCACGGGGCCGGAGGCCGGGGAGGCGCTGGCCGCGCATCCCCTGGTGGACATGGTGTCGTTCACCGGATCCACCCGCGCGGGCCGGCGGGTCGCCGAGCTGGCCGCCGCCGGCGTCAAGCGCACCGCCCTGGAGCTGGGCGGCAAGTCCGCGAACGTGCTGCTCGACGACCTCGGCGACGCCGCGTTCGAGGACGCCGTGCGCAAGGGGGTGGCGGCCTGCTACCTCAACTCCGGCCAGACCTGCTCGGCGCTGACCCGGCTGCTGGTGCCGCGCGAACGGCTCGCGGACGCCGAACGCGTCGCCGCCGACGAGGCGGTCACGTACACGCCGGGCGACCCGCGCGACCCGGCCACCCGGCTCGGCCCGCTGGTCTCGGCGGTGCAGCGCGAACGCGTACGCGCGCACCTGCGCTCGGCGGCCGAGGACGGCGCGACCATCCTCACCGGCGGCCCCGACGCGCCCGACGGGCTGGAACGCGGCTACTACGTGCGGCCCACCGTGCTCACCGGCGTGACGCCCGAGTCGCGGATCGCGCAGGAGGAGATCTTCGGCCCGGTCCTGGTCATCCTCCCCTACGACGGCGAGGAGGAGGCGGTCCGCATCGCCAACGGCACCGCGTACGGGCTGGCCGCCGGCGTGCGCGCCGAGGACCCCGAGCGTGCCCGCCGGGTGGCCAGGCGGCTGCGCGCCGGTCAGATCCGGATCAACGACGGCGTCCACAACGGCCTGGCGCCGTTCGGCGGCTTCAAGCAGTCCGGGTACGGCCGCGAGTACGGCCGCTTCGGCCTGGAGGAGTTCCTCACCACCACGTCCGTCCAGCTCTGAACCCGGGGGAGAGCACACCCATGCGAGGCGTCATCCTGCGTGAGACGGGCAAGCCCGTCGAGGTCACCGGCGACCTGAGCGTCCGGCCGCCAGGCCCGGGAGAGGTGCGGGTGCGGCTGCGCGCCGCCGGCGTCTGCCACTCCGACCTGTCGATGTGCGAGGGCCGTCTGCCCGCCCGGCTGCCGCTGGTGCCCGGCCACGAGGGCGCGGGGGAGATCGTCGAGCTCGGCCCCGGCGTGAGCGGCCCGCCGGTCGGGACACACGTCATCCTGTCCTGGATCCCGCCCTGCGGCGACTGCGCCTTCTGCCTGGGCGGCCAGCCGAACCTGTGTGTCAGCGTCCGGCCGCCCGCCTCCACCCTGACGTTCGAGGGCGAGCCGGCGCACGCCGGGCTGGGCGTCGGCTGCTTCGCCGAGGAGACGGTGGTGGACGCGCGCGCCGCCATCCCGATCCCGGACGACGTGCCGTTCGAGGTGGCCGCCGTGGTCGGCTGCGCGGTCCTGACAGGCGTCGGGGCCGTGATCAACACTGCGCGGGTACGGCCTGGGTCGTCGGTCGTGGTGATCGGCTGTGGCGGGGTCGGGATCAACGTGATCCAGGGCGCCAAGCTGGCGGCCGCCGCTCCGGTGCTGGCCGTGGACCGGGTGCCCGAGAAGCTGGAGGCGGCCAGGGCGTTCGGCGCGACCCACGTGGCCACGCCGGACGAGCTGGGCGAGGCGGCTCAGGAGCTGACCGGGGGGCGCGGGTTCGACTACGCCTTCGAGGTCGTGGGCCGGTCGGCCACGATCAGGCAGGCGTGGCAGGCCACCCGGCGCGGTGGCACCACCGTCGTGGTCGGCGCCGGGAGCCGCGATGACGTGGTGCCCTTCAACGCGGCCGAGCTGTTCGCCACCGAGCGGCGGCTGGTCGGCTGTCTGTACGGGTCCGGGGACGTGCGCACCGACTTCGGGCGGTTGCTGCGGTTGTGGCGAGCCGGGCGGCTCGACCTGGAGGGGCTGATCAGCCGGCGGATCGGGCTGGAGGACGTGGGCGAGGCATTCGCGGCGATGGGGTCGGGTGATGTGATCCGGTCGTTGGTCGTCTTCTGACGGGCGAGGGTGCGCGTGCGTGAGTGACCGCCGCACGTTCAACCTGCTGGCGATCACTCACCCGCGGCCGGGCCGGTGGCGTGCAGCATGGGGACGAGGAACCGCCTGGCCACGTCGGCGAGCCGGGCGTCGTCGTCGAGGTCGACGACCTGGCTGGGGATGGCGAGGAAGGACGCCGAGACGCGCACCATCATCTCGGCCACCAGGTCGGCGTCCAGGTCGGCGGGCACGTGCCCGGCGCGCTGCTCGCGCCGGAGCTGGCCCGCGACGAAGTGCCGCACGGTGGCGAGGGTCTGGCCGCCGTCGCTGAACATGGACGGCACGAGCAGGTCGGGCTCGGCGGCGATCAGCCCGCCGATCAGCGGGTTGGACCGGATGGCGCGCAGCGAGCTGACGAAGCCCAGCACGACCCGGTCGGCCGCGGTGCCGGCCTGCTCGATCTCGCCGAGGAACTGGTCGAAGTAGCGCCGGAACTCCCGCCGCACCACATGCTCGACGAGCACGTCCTTGGTGGCGAAGCGCCGGTAGACGGTGATGCGGGAGACCTTGGCGCGCCTGGCCACGTCCTCCATGGTCGATCGGCGAATGCCCATGCGGCAGAACTGCTCGTAGGCCGCGTCGAGGATGCGCATGCGGGCTTCGTCCATCTCGTCGACGCGCTCGACGGCGTCGAGGTAGGCGCGCTCCAGCAGCGACTCCGAATCCGACGGGGTCATGAGCACGGACAGCGCAGATTCCACGATCACCTCCGTTGACGTTCATTCTGCCTCAATCACCTAACGGCCGCTGCTGCGTCTTGTGATGGCCGTCACGTTGTGCTCTCATGATACGCAGAAGCATCCAGTGTTTCACCGTATCAAGCACGTGTTCTCGGGCCTCGAAAAAGGAGGAGGCGCAAGCATGGGCGAACTCAGCAGGCGCAACATGTTGAAGGCGGGTGGAGCGCTGGGCGCTCTCGGTGCGCTGAGCATCGCGACCCCCGCACACGCGTGGACGTGGTCCCCCGCCGGCTCGGTCGCGGGCACGGGGGCCGGGCTCGACCCGCGATGGGTCTGGGACGAGCAGGCCGACCCCCTGGTGGCCTCGCTGCTCGACCGGGGCGACGTGCCCCGCGTCAACGAGCTGTTACGAACCTGGACCAGGAACGGCCAGCCGCTCCCCGCCGGACTTCCCACGGACCTGCGCGACTTCATGGAGGAGGCCAGGCAACTGCCGGCCTGGGCCGACCAGGGCAAGCTGGACCTCGCGGTCGAGTTCAACAAGAAGCGCGGGCTCTACCTCGGCGTCCTGTACGGGCTGGCCAGCGGCATGATGAGCACGGTCATCCCCAAGGAGGCGCGCGCGGTCTACTACTCCCAGGGCGGCGCGGACATGAAGGACCGCATCTCCAAGACCGCCAAGCTCGGCTACGACATCGGCTCGACCAACGCCTACCGCCCCGACGGCGAGATGATCGTGACCTGCGTCAAGACCCGGCTGGTGCACGCCGCGGTGCGGCACCTGCTGCCGCAGTCGCCGCACTGGCCGGACGTCGCCGACGAAGAGATCCCGATCAGCCAGCGCGACATGATGGTCACCTGGCACAGCCTGCCCACGACCGTCATGCAGAAGCTGGTCGCCTGGAAGGTGCCCATCCCCGCCTCCGAGTCGGCGGCGTTCCTGCACTCCTGGCAGGTGGGCGCGCACATGCTGGGCATCAAGGACGAGTACATCCCCGCGTCCTGGGCCGAGGCCAACAGCCAGGCCGCGCAGACGCTCACCCCGGTGCTGGCCGCCACGCCCGAGGGCATCAAGCTGGCCGACATCCTGCTCAACCTGGGCTCCTCGGTCGACGCCGGCATTCTCAGCAAGCCCATCCTCGGCGCGTTCACCCGCTTCATGCTCGGCGACCAGATCGCCGGCTGGCTGAAGATCCCGAGGGAGCCGGTCTGGGACCCGCTGCTCAGGCTCTCCTGGGGGCCGTTCGTCGCGGTCCGCGAGGGGCTGCTGCCCTTCCCGCTGGCGCCGGAGGCGTACTGGCTGTTCGACGAGTTCCTGCGCAAGGCGGCGCTGCTGTTCCTGTCGGAGGCCAAGCCGATCAGCATCGAGATCCCGCAGACCAACCGTCCGTCCTGACCGGTCCCGCGACCGGAATCCCGGCCCGCGCGGGAGCGGGCCGGGACCTGGCCGGATCCCGTCCGGCGGCAACCACCATCAGGCCGTTCATCGGCGTTGCAACAGGTCAGAAAGGAGTTCCGTCCATGACGGAGCTGAGCAGGCGCAAGATGTTGATCTCGGGCGGCGCCCTCGGGGCGCTGGGAGCGCTGAGCATGGCGACCCCGGCGCACGCGCGCCCCCTGCTGGAGTGGACGTGGGCGCCGAGCGGTTCCATCGCGGGATCGGGGGCCGGTGCCGACCCGCGGTGGGTGTGGGACGAGGAGGCCGACCAGCTCCTCGCCTCGCTGCTCGACCGCGGCGCCATCCCCGAGGTCAACCGTCTGCTGTGGAACTGGACGCGCAACGACCAGCCGTTACCCGACGGGCTGCCGGCCGATCTGCGTGACTTCATGGAGCGGGCCCGCCAGGTCCCGTCGTGGGCCGACCCGGCCAAGCTGGAGGTCGCGGCCACGTTCAACAAGTCCCGAGGCATCTATCTGAACCTGTGCAACGGGGTGGGCGGCGGCATGCTGGCCACGGCCATCCCCAACGAGGCCCGCTCCGTCTACTACTCCAAGGGCGGCGCGGACATGGAGGACCGCGTCGCCAAGACGAGCATCTTCGGCTTCGCCGTCGGAGCCCTGGACGCCTACCGGCCGGGCGGTTCCGTCGTCGTCGAGTGCGTCAAGACCCGGCTGGTGCACGCCGCGGTGCGGCACCTGCTGCAGCAGTCGCCGCACTGGGGCGGCGACATCCCCATCAGCCAGGAGGACATGCTGGTCACCTGGCACACGCTGCCGACCTTCGCGATGCGCAAGCTGCTGGAGTGGCGGGTCCCGATGAAGCCCGCCGAGACCGAGGCGTACCTGCACGTGTGGCAGGTGACCGCGCACCTGCTCGGCATCAGGGACGAGTACATCCCCGCCACCTGGGACGCCGCCTACGCCCAGTCGGACCAGATCCTGCCGAGGAACATGGGCCCGACCCCCGAGGGCGTCAAGCTGACGGACATCCTGCTGAGCCAGCTCGCCGAGCAGACCAGCCCGGCCAGCATCAGCCGTCCCCTGTGCAACGCCCTGGCCCGCTACCTGGTCGGCGACCAGGTGGCCGACTGGGACGGCATCAAGCGCGAGCCGATCTGGGACCCGTTGATCAAGGCCGTCTGGCCGAAGCTGGTCAGGTTCCGCGAAGGGCTCATCCCGCTGCCGCTGGTGCCCGAGACCGCCTGGGTCATCGACGAGGCCGTACGGCAGTACATCCTGTTCTTCCTCACGAAGGGCCAGGAGACCAAGATCGAGATCCCGACGATCAACCGACCGGAATCATGACCGGTCCGCACGACGGCGTGCTGAGCGAGCCGGTCGGGCGGCGGCGGTTCCTCGGGTACGTGCTGGCGGCGCCCACGCTGGTGGCCGCCGCCGAGCTGTCGCCGCCCGCCCCGTCCGGCGACCTGCGGTTGCCCTCGCCGGAGCTCACGGAGCTGATCGACCTCAACGACGTCATGACGGCGGCGGCGCTGCCCACCTCCGGCCTCATCTCGGTCGAGGTCGGCAGCGACGGCACGGTGTCGTTCGCGCTGCCGAGGGCCGAGGTGGGGCAGGGCATCACCACCTCGACGGCCATGCTGATCGCCGAGGAGCTGGCCGTCCCGCTGGACCGGGTGCGCGTCACGCTCGCCGACGCCCGTCCCGAGCTGCTGTTCAACCAGCTCACCGGCGCCTCGAACACCACCATCTCCACCTACACGCCGATCCGGGTGGCGGCCGCCGTCGCCCGGCTCCGGCTGCTGGAGGCCGCGGCGGCCGAGCTGGGCTCGCCGGTCGGCGAGCTGAAGCTGGCCGCCGGCGTGATCAGCGACCGGTCGGGCGGCAGCCTCGGCATCGGCGAGCTCGCCGGGAAGGCCGCGAGCAACCGGACCACGCGGGTGTCCGTGACGCTGGCGGCGCGCGAGAGCTTCACCGTCATCGGCAGGCCGCACAACCGGGTGGACGCGCTGGCCGCGGTGACCGGGCGCAAGAAGTTCACCATGGACCTCGACGTCCCGGACGCCAAGCCGACGATGGTGTGCCGCCCGCCGACCATCAACGGCAAGGTCGGCTCGGTCGCCAACCTCGCCGAGGTGCGCGCCATGCCGGGCGTCACCGACGCCGTGGTGATCTCCACCGGGGTGGCGGTCCGCGCCGAGACGTTCGGCCAGTGCATCGACGCCGTGCGCGCGCTCGAGGTGACGTGGAAGCCCGGCACCGCGGCGGGCAAGTCCGACGAGAGCGTGCTGCGCGCGTTGCAGGCCGCCGAGCTGCCCCTCGGCCTCAGGCCGCCGACGCCGGTCGTCGAGGGCGCGTTCACGTTCTACTTCCGCGGCAACAGCGCGCTGGAGCCGAACTGCGCCATCGCCGACGTGCGGGCCGACCGCGCCGAGATCTGGTCGGCGCTGAAGTCGCCGATCGTCGCCCAGCAGAGCATCGCCGCCAAGCTCGGCCTGCCGGTGGGCAAGGTCACCGTGCACGTCACCGAGGGCGGCGGCTCGTTCGGCCGCAAGCTCTTCTTCGACGCCGCGCTGGAGGCCGCCGAGGTGTCGAGGAAGGTCGGCAAGCCCGTCAAGCTCATGTGGCACCGCGCCGACGACGCCCGCCAGGGCCGCGCCCACCCGATGGCCACCTCCCGGGTGCGCGTCTCCTACCTCGGCGGCACCGTGCTCAGCTACAAGCAGCGGCACACCAGCGTCTCCACCGACCTCGGCCACGGGCTCGGCGAGATCTTCACCGCCCTGGCGGCACGGCTCCCCGTGGGCGACGTCGGCTTCTCGCAGACGTTCTTCCACCTCAGCCAGGCGATGTCGTACGACTTCGGCGCCAGCAGCCAGCTCCTGGCCGAGACGGACAAGAGCTTCAACACCGGCAGCATGCGCAACGTCTACTCACCCGACGTCACCTGCGCCCGCGAGCTGATCGTCGACCAGCTCGCCGCCAGGATGGGCAAGGACCCCTACCGGTTCCGGCACGACTTCCTGCGCGACGCCCGTTCACGGGCGGTGCTGGCGAAGGTCGCCGAGGCCGGCGCGTGGGGACGGGCGATGCAGCCGGGCACCGCGCAGGGCATCGCCTTCCACGCCGAGTACAAGTCGGTGAGCGCCGCGCTGGTGGAGATCGACTGCCGGTCAGGGACGGTCAACCGGCCCATTCGCGACGGCGTGACCGGGCCACGCGTCACCAAGGTCGTCTTCGCGGTGGACCCCGGCCTCGCCGTCAACCCGCGCGGCCTGGAGGCGCAGATGATGGGCGGCATCTCGGACGGCATCGCGCTGGCCCTGACCTCCAGCCTGCACCTGCGCGACGGCTACTTCCTGGAGGCGAGCTGGGACAACTACTTCTACACCCGGCAGTGGAACACCCCGCTCGACCTGCGGATCATCATCATGCCCGCCACCTCCGACGAGCCCGGCGGCGCGGGCGAGCTGGCCGTCGCCTCCTCGATGGCGGCCGTGGCCTGCGCGTACGGCCGCGCGACCGGGACGATGCCCACCAGCTTCCCGATCAACCACGGCACGCTCTCCTTCACCCCCAAGCCCACCGTCCCGCCCGTACCGCCGTCCCCGACCGACGGCCTCGACCACGCTCGCTGAGCCGAGGAGACCCGAGTGCCCGAACACACCTTCCGCGTCAACGGCGAGCAGGTCACCGTGAACGTCGCCGACGACGTGCGCCTGCTGTGGGTGCTGCGCGACGTGCTGCGCATCACCGGGCCGAAGTACGGCTGTGGCATCAACGTGTGCAAGGCCTGCACCAGCCACCTCAACGGCAAAGCGGTCAACCCGTGCGCGATCCCCGTCAAGGATCTCCAGCCGGACGACGAGGTCACCACCATCGAGGGGCTGGCGGCCACGGCCGGCACGGAGCTGCACCCCATGCAGCAGGCCTGGCTCGACCACGACGTCGCCCAGTGCGGCTACTGCCAGCCCGGCCAGATCATGGCCGCGGTGGCGCTGGTCAACCGGGTCGCCGCCGAGGGCCGTGCCATCACCGACGACGACCTCGACGGCATCCGCAACATCTGCCGGTGCGGCACCTACTTCCGCATCAGGGAGGCGATCAGGGCAGGCGCCCGGAACATGTGAGAAGGCGTGCCCCCTTTCGTGATCCGGGGGCACGCCTTCACCGTTTCTCAGAGCCCGTACGTCTTGCCGATGATGTCGCGCTGGATCTCGCTCGTGCCGCCGTAGACGGTGGAGACGACCGTGGAGCGCAGCAGCCGTTCCATGCCGTACTCCGTGGCGTAGCCGTAGCCGCCCATCATCTGCATGCCGTCCAGCGCCATCGCCTTGGCCACCTCCGTGGCCTTCAGCTTGGCCATCGACGCCTCGCGCGGCAGCATCCGCGCCGGGTCGGCGTCGATCCGCCGCGCCACGTCGTGCACCAGCAGCCTGGTGCACTCCAGCTCGGTGGCGTGGTCGGCGAGCCGGTGCCGCAGCGCCTGGAAGCTGCCGACCGGGCGGCCGAACTGCGTGCGCTCCCGCGCGTACGAGACCGTGTCGTCGAACGCCCTGCGCGCGGTGCCCAGCATCAGCCCGGCCAGGATCATCCGCTCCAGGTTCAGCCCCGCCATGAGCTGGCGCCAGGCGTGGTCGACCTGGCCGACCACCGCGTCGTCCGGCAGGAAGCAGTCGGTGAAGTAGAGGTCGTTGACCTCCTTGCCGCCCATCGTCTCGATGCCGTGGATCTCCAGCCCCTCGACGCCGGCCGGCACGGAGAACATGGTGAGCCCGTCGTGCCGGTCACCGGCCGCGGACGTGCGCGCGACGAGCAGGATGTGCTCGGCGATGTGCGCGTTGGAGCACCACGTCTTCTGGCCGTTGACCACCCAGCCGCCGTCCCGCCGCTCGGCCTTGCACGTCAGCGCGGCGACGTCGGAGCCGGCGCCGGGCTCCGACATCGACACCGCCAGCACCCCGCCGCGCAGGAAGTCGCCCAGCACGCGGCTCTTCTGCTCCTCGCCGCCGAACTTCTCGTAGGAGGCGGCGGTGATCGCGGACGTGGCGAAACCGCCGATCGGGACCTGCCAGTAGGCGGTGGTCTCCAGGAACAGCAGCAGGTCCACCATGCCCTGGCCGGCGCCGCCGTACTGCTCGGGCACGGAGACGCCCAGCCAGCCGAGCTCGGCCATCTTCCCGTACAGCTCCGCGTTGTGCGGCTCGGCGCCGCCGTCGGTCAGCTTCAGCCACTGCTCGCGGGTGCCCGCCTCGCGCCGGCAGAAGTCCTCGATCGCGGCGACGAAGTCGCGCCGCTCGTCGGTCAGCGCCTCATTCTGGGTCAAGATCATGAGCCTTTCGCATAGAGTTCCTCGATCACCTCGGCGTAGCGCCGCTCGATCACCCGCCGCCGCAGCTTCAGCGAAGGCGTCAGCTCCCCGCTCGCCGGGCTCCACGCGTGGTCCAGCACCCGGAACGCCTTGACCTGCTCGGGCCGCGACAGCGCCGCGTTCGCCCGCTCGACGGCGGCCGTCACCTCTTCCAGCACGCGCGGCTCGGCCGCCAGCTCCTTCAGCCCGGCGGCTCCCAGGCCCTGGGCGGCGGCCCAGGCGGGCGCGGCCTCCTCGTCCAGCATCAGCAGCGCCGTCAGGTACGGCCGCCGATCGCCCACCACGACCGCGTACCCGATCAGCGGGTGCGCCCGCAGGAGCGACTCCACCGCGCTCGGCGCGATGTTCTTGCCGCTCGACGTGATGATCATCTCCTTCTTGCGGTCGGTGATCCGCAGCAGCCCGTCCTCGTCGAGGCCGCCGATGTCGCCGGTCGCCAGCCAGCCGTCCTCGTCCACGACCGGCTGGATCCCCCCGTTCGGCTGGAGGTAGCCCAGGAACACCAGCGGGCCGCGCACCAGCACCTCGCCGTCGTCGGCGAGCCTGATCTCCATCCCCGGCATGGGCAGGCCGACCGTGCCGGCCCGGTAGTGGTGGGTGAAGGTGCTGGTGGCCGCGCCCGTCGTCTCGCTGAGCCCCCACACCTCCATGATCGTCATGCCCAGGCTGCCGAAGAACTCCAGCACCTGCGCCGGGATGGGCGCGGCGCCGCTGCCCAGCCGGACCGCCTCCGCCAGCCCGATCCGCTCCCGCAACGGGCGCAGCACCAGCCGGTCGGCCCGCTCCAGCGCCTCGGCCAGCTCGCCGGGCAGGCCGGCGCCGGTGGCGCGGATCCGGTACGCCTCGGCGGCCAGCTCGCGCGCCTGCCCGACCGCCTCGGCCTGAGGGCCGTCCAGGGCGGACAGCGCGTGCTGCAGCCCGGCCGCGAACTTCTCCCACACGCGCGGCACGCCGAAGAACGCCTGCGGGCGGACCTCGTTCAGCGTGGCGAGCAGGCGGGTGGAGTCGACGCAGATCGTCACGTGGCCCGCCGCGTAGAGCGGCAGGTAGATGCCGAGCACCCGCTCGGCGATGTGGGCCAGCGGCAGGTACGCGACCGTCCTGGGGTGCGCGGGGACCGGCTGGACCAGCTCCTGGAGGGCGCACTGGTAGAGCACGTTGCGGTGGGACAGCACCACGCCCTTCGGGTCGCCCGTCGTGCCCGAGGTGTAGATCATCGTCACCGGGTCGTCCTGGCTCGCCACGACGTCCTCTGCGGCGTCCGCCGGTTCGCCGGGCCCCGTCGCGAGCAGGTCGGCGTAACGCGTGTGCGTGCCGTCCGCCCCTGCGGCGTCGTCCGCGTGCTCCACCACGACCACGCCCTTCAAGGCGGGCATGTCCGCCAGCGCCGCCTCCCAGCGCGCCAGCTCGGCGGGGCCTTCCAGCACCACCACGCCGGCCCCGCTGTGCACCGCGACCTGCCGGATCTGCTCGGCCGTCAGCGTCGCGTACGTCGTGCACGGGACCGCGCCCAGCTCGACCGCCGCCAGATCCACGATCCAGTGCTCGGGGCGGCTCGACATGCCGATCAGCATCCGCTCGCCGCGCCGCAGCCCCAGCGCCCGCAGCCCGTCCGCCGCGGCCAGCACGTCGTCGCGCAGCTCCCGCCACGTCCAGGTGCGCCCGTCGGCGCCGGTCAGCGCGGGCCGGTCGCCGTGCTCGGCGGCGTTGCGCCGCAGCAGCTCCGGCACCGTGTGCGCCCCTAGAGCCGCGCGCACGTCCTCCTCGGTCACCATCGAACGCTCCCTTCGCTGGGCATTGGGCGTCTCCATCAGAACCCGAACATCGTTCTACTGTCAATACGCCCGAATCACGACTTACTTATCTACGAGTTCGCCCAGCTCGAAGCTTCGTTTCAGCGAAACAGATAACGATTTGTGGATCACCGCGCGCCCGCTACACTCTCCCCATGCCGACAACCCGGCGCCAACGGCCCAAAGACCGCAAGGAGACGATCGCGCTCGCCGCCGCCGAGCTGTTCTGCGCCCGCGGCTACCACAACGTCGGCATCGAGGACATCGCCCAGGAGGTCGGCGTCACCGGCCCCGCGCTCTACCGGCACTTCCCGAACAAGCAGGCCGTGCTCGCCGCGGCCGTCGAGGAGCTGGGCGTGCGCTTCGCCGAATGCGTGCACTCCGGCGCCGGCGAGCCCACCCCGCCCGACCGGCTGCGCGCCGCCCTGCGGGCGCTCGTCCGCTACACCCTCGACCGGCGCGCCGTCGCCCGGCTCTACCAGTGGGAGAGCCGCTACCTCGACCCGGAGCAGCGGGCGGAGCTGACCGCGCCGTTCGACGGCGCCGTGCGCACGCTGCGCGAACTGCTGCTGGACGTGCGGCCCTCGCTGCCCAAACAGGACGCCGCCCTGGTGATCTCCGCGGCGCTGAGCGTGATCGCCAGCCCCGCCACGCATCGGGCGAGCCTGTCCAGGGGCAAGGCCGAGCGCACGATCCTCGACTGCGTCGCCGTCCTCACCGCCGTGAACCTGCCCGCGCCGCCGCCGCGGACGTCCTCCCGGCGGGACCGGGAGGATCGGTTCGCGCTGCTGCCGCGGCGGGAGCGGCTGCTCGCCGAGGCCATCCGGCTCTTCCACGAGCGGGGCTACCACCAGGTGAGCATCGCCGACATCGGGCAGGCCGCCGGAATCAACGCCTCCAGCGTGTACTCGCACTACGCGGGCAAGGCCGAGTTGCTGGCCGCCGCCTACCATCGTGCCGCCGGGCGGCTGGCGGACACGGCCGCCGCGGCGCTGGCCGGTGCGTCCTCACCTGCGCAGGCCCTGGGGCGGTTGATCGACGCCTACGTCGAGATCACCTTCGAGCAGGCCGACCTGGCCGCCGTCTACGTCTCCGAGAGCGAGAACCTGCCGCCGGCCGACCTGCGGCGGCTGCGGGCCGCGCAGCGGCGGCACGTTGACACCTGGATCGGGCTGGTGGCCCAGGCCCGGGTGGGGGAGGAGGCGGCCGAGCTGCGGTTCCGGACGCATGCGGCGCTGAACATCGTGACCGACCTCGCCCGCGCGGCCGGGCCCTCGGTGACGGGGGCGCGCACCGCCGCGCTGTTGCGGCCCATGCTGGGGCTGCCGGAGTGACCCGGCCGGGGTGTGCCGCCAGCGCCCCTTCGCCGCCCGTCGCCCCTTGACCGCCCAACGGCCCTTCGCCGCCCGTCGCCCCTTGACCGCCTAGCGGCCCTTCACCGCCCGTCGCCCCTCGACCGCCCAACGACCCTTCACCGCCCGCCGTCCGTGCCGCCCAGAGCGCCGACCAGCTCGCTGACCGCCGTGACCAGGTCGGCGCCGAGCCGGCGCCAGGCCGCTGCGGCGTCCCCGGGATCCGGCTGCTCCCGCGCCAGCTCCGTCTCCAGCTCGGCCGACATGTGCACGATGAGCTGACGGGTCATGTCCTTCCTGCGCGCCGCACCCGGACCCGGCGCGGCGCCGGCGTCGTGCAGGCGGCGCAGCGACGGCGTGTCCAGGTGCGCCCGGACGGCGTACTCGCGCAGCGCGGGCTCCACCGTGACCTGGGCGAGGAAACGCCCGTACCAGGAGGGGGTGCCCAGGTCGATGTGGTGCTCGATGCGCGGCAGCACGATGCAGCCGATCCGCTCCGGCAGCGGCATCCGTTCGGGGTCGCCGTGCCGCGCCGTCATCGCCAGCCGGTGCCGCTCGATGGCCTCGGCGTGCTCGGCCAGGATCGCCTTGATCAGGTCGTCCCGGCCGGAGAAGTGGTACTGCACCGCCGACTTGTTGCGCTGCCCCGCGGCCTCGCCGATCTGCCGCAGGGACACCGCGGCGAGCCCCCGGGTGGCGTACAGCCGCTCGGCCGTGTCCATGATCAGGCTTCTGGCGCCGACCGGCGCCGCCACCCGGGGCGGGGTCACCAGGTGACCCAGACGTCTTCCAGGCCGCCCGACAGCAGCCCCTTGCGCAGCCGCAGCCCGTCCACGCCGTCACGCAGCGCCAGCCCGGGCAGGCGGCGGATCAGCGTGCCGAGCACGACCTGCAGCTCCAGCCGGGCCAGCGGCTGGCCCAGGCAGTAGTGCGCGCCCGCGCCGAACGACAGGTGCTGGGCGGCGTTGGCGCGGCGCGGGTCGAACCGCTCGGGGTCGTCGAACCTGCGCGGGTCCCTGTTGGCGGCGGGCCGGCACGGGATGAGGGTGGAGCCGGCCGGGACCGTCGTGCCGCCGAGGTCGACGTCCTCGGCCGCGACGCGGGGGAAGCCGATCACGCTGAGCGTGGTGTCCAGGCGCAGGACCTCCTCCACGGTGCCCGGGATCAGCGCCGGGTCGTCGATCACCGCCTGGTAGCGCTCACGCTCCGACAGGAGCATCGCCGTCATGATGGCGATCATGTTGGAGGTGGTCTCGTGCCCGGCCAGCAGCAGCGCCCGGACGGTGGCGATGAGCTCCTGGTGGCCGAGCCGGCCGTCCTCGGTGTCGGAGATCTGGGTCAGCTCGCTCAGCAGGTCGTCGCCCGGGTCGGCGCGGCGGGCGTCCACGAGGGCGGAGACGTAGGAGTCGAAGTCGCGGTAGGCCTGCTCGACCTCCTCCTGGCTGTAACGGGTCAGCGTGAGCATGACCTGCGACCAGTGGGCGAACTTGTCCTGGTCGTGGCTCGGCGCGCCGACCAGGGCGCAGATGACGCGTACCGGCAGGGGCAGGGCGAGCTGGGCCGACAGGTTCGCCGGGGAGCCGGACTTGAGGAGGTCGTCCACCAGCTCGTCGGTCATCGCCTGCACGCGGGGCCGCCACGCCTCCATCTTCTTGATCGTGAAGGAGCGGGTCAGCAGCCGCCGCCACCGCAGGTGGCCCTCGCCCTCCCGCATGTCCGTGCCGGACGCGGCCCGGTTGAAGATGCCGCCGTCCTGGGTGGTCGAGACGCGGGCGGCGTCGGGGCCGCCGCGGCGGAAGCGCGGGTCGGTCAGGGCTGTGCGGACGTCGTCGTAGCGGGTGAGCAGGACGGCGGTGTCGCCGCTGGGCAGCCGGACGTGCGCGACCGGGCACTGGTCGCGCAGTTCGGCCCATTCGTGGGGTGGGTCCATCGTGGTGTCGCGGTCGAAGGGATAGTTCGGCAAGGTCATCGCGGCCCCCATGTCGTTGACAGCTCGTGCCAACTTTAAGGCGGTCGCCTTAGTAAGGCCAGAGGCTGGGCGGGATTTCCGGTGCGGGCCGAGGCGCAGGCCGGGCTTCGCGCGAATTCACCGTGCGGTACAGGGCGCCCGCCAGGACGCCGGCGAGCAAGAACTTGAGCAGGAGGAGCACGGTCACGCGCGCCACTCGTGATCGGGCAGGAACCGCACGTCGTAGCGCTGCGGCACGGTGCCGAAGCGTTCGGGCGCGGGCACGTACGGCGCGGCGGGCAGCCCCAGCTCGTCCGTGGGAGTGCCGAGCGACTCGAAGAAGCGCTCGAACGTGCCGCCGGGCCCCGCCGCCACGCCCACGATCTGGCTGGCGTGCCGCTCGATGCGGTAGGCGTGCGGGCAGTTCTTCGGCACGAACCCGAAGTCGCCCGAGGTGAGCAGCTTCTCCTGCTGCTCGCCTTCCAGGTCCTCGACGAACAGCCGCACGGCGCCCTGGGTGACGAAGAAGACCTCGTAGGTGCCGGCGTGCAGGTGTGCGGGGATGATCTTCCCCTTGGGGCCTTCGCAGGTGAAGAAGTTGAACGTGTTCTCGGTCTGCTCGCCGCCCGCGTAGACCGTGATGAGGTCGCCGAACAGGTGGGCCCTGTCGCCCATGCCCTTCTCGACGAAGTACGGCTTGCCCGGGCCGGGAGGGATGTGTGAGCGGGTGCGGTAGGAGGTGGCGTATTCCATGGTCATGAGGGGTCCCTCCCCAGGTGAGACGGTATTGTCAGGTCACCTGACATTAGAAGGGGTGGGAGACTTCGGCAAGACGCCGTACCGACGAGGACTTGGATCGCACACCGACATGACCCAGCCGGCCCGCAACCTGCCGCAGCGCCTGGCCGAAGCCAGGCGCTGGTTCGACGAAGGGCTCCTGGCCAGCATGGAGGCCGCGGGCGAGCGCCCGCTGACCATCGCGCAGGCCTGGGTGTTCGCCACGCTCGACAACGCGGGCACCACGGTGTCCGAGCTGGCCAGGCGCATGGGCGTCACCCGGCAGAGCGCCCACCAGGCCGTGCACGGCCTCATCGACGCGGGCCTCATGGAGCAGGTGCCCGACCCGTCCTCGGCGCGCGCCCGGCTGATCCGCACCACCGCCGAGGGGCAGCGGGCGCACGAGCTGGCGCAGCGGTGTATCGCCGTCATGGAGGACGTGCTGGCGCGGCGGCTCGGCGAGCAGGGGGCCGCCGCCCTGCGAGTCGCGCTGGAAACGCCGTGGGGGGATCCGCCGATCGTGGCCGCGCCGCCTGAGAAGGAATGGGCGGAAACGATCAATTGAAAGGGCGAAGGAACAATTTCCTGGTGATTAGGATGCAGCGGAAGGACGGATGAACCCCTGGGGCGGGAGCGCACTTGTGATCGAAAAGGGCAGCGTGTTGCCGGGCGCGAACGGCAGCGGGCCGCCGGACGCCGACGGCGCTGCGTCGGCGGAGGCGGTCGGCCGCGTCCTCGGCACGCAGGCAGCCTCCCCCCTGTCGTTCTGGGTGGGCCTCCAGCCGGGCCGGATCGTCCAGCTCGACGACGTCGTGGTGACCAGACGCGACACCCCGGGATTCGGCCAGGTGCTGGTCGCGGGGGTGGTCTCGGCGGTCGAGGCCAGGCACGAGGGGGCGGCCTTCGACTCCGACGTGTTCCTCATCGCCGACGGCGCGCTGCCCGCCGCCGTCGTCGAATGCGCGGAGGTCCGGGTGACCAGGGTCGAGCCGGAGGTGTTCATCCCGCCGCTGCCCGGCGCGCTCGCCTACCGGGCCCAGGCGGGCGACCGCGACCAGGCGCTCTACTTCGACGTGATGGACCGCCGCGTCCCCATGGGGCTGGGCCGCGACGGCCGCCCGATGTACCTGAATTTCGATTTCCTGGACGGCACCCGCGGCGCCCACGTGTCGATCTCCGGCGTTTCCGGAGTGGCGACGAAGACGTCGTTCGCCACATTCCTGGTGTATTCCATTTTCAACTCCGGAGTGCTCGGCGCGGAGGCCGCCAACACCAAAGCGCTGATCTTCTCCGTGAAAGGCGAGGACCTGCTCTTCCTCGACCACGCCAACACCCGCCTCGACGCCGCCGCCCGCGCCCAGTACGACCGGCTCGGCCTGCCCGCGGCCCCGTTCGGCAGCGTGCACGTGTTCGCCCCGCCGCGCCCCGGCGACCCCAACGGCGTGCCGAACGTCCAGGCCAGAACCCAGGCGGTCAGCTCCTACTACTGGACGCTGGCGGAGTTCTGCGCCGAGGAGCTGCTGCGGTTCGTCTTCACCGACGCCGACGACGAGCGCGCCCAGTACTCCCTGCTCGTCGGCCAGATGGCGGCCCGCCTGCAGTCCTGGGCGGAGCCGGTCGGGGAGTCGGGCGCCGTGCGGGTGCGCCGCCCCGACGGTGAGGCGGGGCCGGTCTGCCGCACGTTCGCCGACCTGGTCGACTTCCTCGGCGGGCAGCTCGCCGACGAGGGCACCCGCGCCGCCTGGACGGGCGCGCCGACCCCGCTCGGCACCGTGAACGCGTTCCTGCGCCGGCTGCGCAGCGCCGTGCGGCCGCTGTCGCCGATCGTCCGCGGCGACCTGTCCGGCCGCCGCCCGCACTCGATCGGCGTCTCCGACGCCCAGGTGTCGATCGTGGACCTGCACAACCTGCCCGATCGGGCGCAGCGGTTCGTCGTCGGCGTGACCCTGCGCGGCGAGTTCTCCCGCAAGGAGAGCGCGGGCACCGCCAGGCCGCTGCTGTTCGTGGTGCTGGACGAGCTGAACAAGTACGCGCCCCGCGAGGGCGAGTCGCCCATCAAGGAGATCCTGCTCGACGTGGCCGAACGCGGCCGCTCGCTGGGCGTCATCCTCATCGGCGCCCAGCAGACGGCCTCCGAGGTCGAGCGGCGCATCGTGGCCAACTGCGCCGTCCGCGTCGCCGGCCGCCTCGACCCGGCCGAGGCCACCCGCCCCGAGTACGGCTGGCTGCCCGCCACCGCCAGGGAACGTGCCACGATCGCCCGTCCCGGCACGATGTTCGTGACCCAGCCCGAGATCCCCGTGCCGCTCGCGGTCACCTTCCCGTTCCCCGCCTGGGCCACCCGCCCGGCCGAGGCGGCGGCCCCGCCGCCCGTCAAGGTGTCCCGCGGCCCCATCGCCGGCGCAGACCCGTTCGCCGGCCTGCCGGGCGCCGACGACGACATCCCTCCCTTTTAAGGACGCTTCGCATGAAGATCCTGCACACCGCCGACTGGCACGTCGGCAAGGTACTGAAGGGCCGCCACCGCCTCGACGAGCACCGCGCGGTGCTGCGCGAGCTCGTCGCGCTGGCCCGCGAGGAGGACGTGGACGCCGTCATCGTGGCGGGCGACCTCTTCGACACCTCCGCCCCCACCCCCGAGGCGCAGGCGCTGGTGCTGGACGCGGTGCTCGCCCTGCGCGAGGGCGGCCGCGACGTCGTGGTGCTCGCGGGAAACCACGACAACCCGCAGCTCCTTGAGGTGTACCGGCCGATACTCGGCAAACTTGGCATCCACGTCGCCGGCACGTTCCGCCGCCCCGACCAGGGCGGCGCGCTCGCGTTCACGGCCCGCTCCGGCGAGCCCGTGCGGCTGGCCGTGCTCCCGTTCCTGTCGCACCGGTACGTCGTACGCGCCGCCGACGTGCTCACCGGCACCCCCGCCGAGCACAACCGCGACTACGCCGCCCGCGTCGCCGAGCTCGTCCAGGCGCTCACCACCGGCTTCGAGGCCGGCACCGTCAACCTCGTCACCACCCACGGCACGCTGCCCAGCGGCCGGTTCGGCGGCGGCGAGCGCCGCGCCCAGTCGATCTTCTCCTACTACTTCGAGCCCACTGCCTTCCCCGCCACCACCCAGTACGCCGCGCTCGGCCACCTGCACCGCCGCCAGCAGATCCCCGGCCCCTGCCCCATCTGGTACAGCGGCTCGCCGCTGGCCGTCGACTTCGGCGAGGAGGACAACACGCCCGGCGCGCTGCTCGTCACCGTCGAGCCGGGCCGCCCCGCCGTGGTGCGCGAGGCGACGATCTCCTCGGCCCGCCCCCTGGCCACCAGGACGGGCACACTGGAGGAGCTGGAGGCCATGGCCGCCGGCCTCACCGAGACCTGGCTGCGCGTGATCGTGGCCGAGAAACCGCGCCCCGGGCTGGCCGACACCGTCCGCGAGATCCTGCCGACGGCGCTGGAGGTGACCGTGCACGAGCGCTTCCAGCCGGTACGCGACCCCCGCCAGCCCCCGGCGCCCGGCGCCGGCGCACGCAGCCCGCGCGAGCTGTTCCGCGACTACCTGGCGGGCGCCGGACGCGACAACGACCAGGTCGCCGCCCTGTTCGACCGGCTGCACGAGGAGGTGAACGGCTCATGAGGCCGCTGCGGCTGCACCTGGACGACTTCGGCAGCTTCCGCGAGCCCGTCACGGTCGACTTCTCCGACGTCGACTACTTCGTCCTCGTCGGCCCGACGGGCGCGGGCAAGAGCACGCTGATCGACGCCATCTGCTTCGCCCTGTACGGCACCGTGCCCCGCTGGGGCAAGGAGAACGTCATCGCGCACGCCCTGGCCCCGTCCGCCGTCGCCGCCAAGGTGGCGCTGGTCTTCGAGACGGGAGGCCGCCGGTACGCCGTGGTCCGCGCGCTCAAGCGGGACGCCAAGGGCAAGGTGCACACCGCCGAGGCCCGGCTGGAGGAGCTGGTGCCGTCCGTGCCGGCGACGGCCACGCTGGACGAGCTGATGAGCGCCGTCGCCCGGCCGGTCGCGGAGGGCGCCGCCGTCACCGCCGAGGTGCAGCGGGTCACCGGGCTGGAGTACAAGTTCTTCACCCAGTGCGTGGTGCTGCCGCAGGGCAGGTTCGCCGAGTTCCTGCACGCCCAGCCGCGCGAACGCCAGGACCTGCTGGTGCAGCTCCTCGACGCCGAGGTCTACGAACGGGTCAGGCAGCGCGCCGTCCAGGAGGAGAGCGGCGCCGCGCAGGCCGCCACGCTCGCCCGCGAGCGGCTGGCCCGCCTCACCGACGCCGACGAGGCCGCCGAACAGGCGGCCAGGACCCGGCTGGCCGCGCTCCGCACCCTGGACGAGCAGGTCAGAGGTGACCTGGACGCCCTCAGGGACTCGGCCGAGGAGATCCGCCACCTCGCCGGGGAGCGGGAGGCCGCCCGGCGGCGGGTCGCCGCGCTGGCCGCACTCGGCATGCCCGCCGAGGTGCCCACCCTGGCGGAGACCGTGCGCGCGGCGGCGGGCGAGGTGCGCGACCACGCCTGCGACGTCGAGTCCGCCGAGGCGGAGGAGCAGCGGGCCGAGGACGACCTGGCCGCGCTGGACGATCCCGACGTGCTGGCCGACCGGATCAGGACTCTCGATGAGCACGAACGCGTCGTCGCCGAGCTGCGGGGCGTCCAGGAGCGGGCCGATCTGACGCGGGCGGGCCTCGAACCGCTCGCCGAGCGCGCCCGCGCACTCGAAGCCGCGCTCGCCGAGGCTGAGGAGGCGGGGGAGCGGCTGCGTGACGCCCACGCGGGGGCCGAGCTGGCGCGGCGGCTGGTCGTCGGGCAGGAGTGCCCCACGTGCCTGCGGCCCGTCGAACGGCTGCCGCACCATCCCGTCTCGGCCGGCCTGCGGGCCGCCGAGCGGCACGTCAAAACCTGCCGCAAGGAGGCGGAGCAGGCCCGCAACCGCCGCACGGAGGCGGAGACCGAGCTGCGCCACCTCGAACGCACGGCCCGCGACCTGACCGAACGCGCCACCCGCACGACCCGCCACCTGGCGGCCGGCCTGGCCGATCCCGCTACCGGCGACCCGGCGGCCGGTCTGATCGATCCCGTGACCGGCGACCCGGCGGCCGGCCTGATCGAGCCCGCTACCGGCGACCCGGCGGCCGATCCTGCCGAGCGCGCCGTTCCCGACGTGACCGCGTTGCCGGCCGGGGTCGATCGTGACGACCTGGAGGGGCGGCTCGCGGCCGTCCGGGCGGCGGAGCGCCGGGCCGCCAAGCTGCGGCAGGCCGCCCGCGACGCCCGAGCCCGCCTCACCACCGCCCACCGCCGCGCCGACGAGCTCACCCGCAGAACCGACCGCCTCTGGCGCGACCTGGAGTCCGCCCGCGACACGGTGGTGCCCCTCGGCGCGCCACCCCTGACCCGCGACGACCTCCACCACGCCTGGACGGACCTGCTCACCTGGCGCGACACCACCGCCGTCCAGGAGCGGGCGGCGTTGAGCAAGGGCGACGAGCGAGTCGCGGAGGCGGAACACCACGCCCGCACGCTGTGGTCCACCGTGGTCGGGCACCTGACCGAACACGGCGTGGACGTCCCCGGAACCACCGCGGCCCCGCCGACCGGCGCCACTCCCGACAGCGCGCGCCTGGGCGAGCTGGTGGTCGCGGCCAGGGCCCGGGCGCAGGCGCGCCTGGCCAGGGTCGAGGAGAACCGCGCCACCGCCAGGGAGCTGGACGAGCGGGCCAGGACGGAGGAGGAGCGGGCCAGGGTCGCCAAGGAGCTGGCCCAGTGCCTGCGCGCCGACGCGTTCGAGCGCTGGCTCTGCACGGAGGCGCTCGACCTGCTCGTCACCGCCGCCTCCGGCACGTTGCGTGAGCTGTCCGACGGCCAGTACGAGCTGGCTCTCGGCGCCAGGAACGAGATCGAGGTCATCGACCACGCCGAGGCGGGCCTGCGCCGCAACGCCCGTACCCTGTCGGGCGGCGAGACGTTCCAGGCGGCGCTCGCCCTGGCGCTGGCGCTGTCCGACCAGGTGGCGGGGCTGTCGGCGACGGCGGCGCGCAGCCTCGACTCGCTGTTCCTGGACGAGGGCTTCGGCAGCCTCGACCCGGCCACCCTGGACACGGTCGCCGCCACCCTGGAACGCCTGGCCGGTGGGCGTGAGCGCATGGTCGGGGTGGTCACGCACGTGCCCGCGCTGGCCGATCGCGTCCCGGTGCGGTTCGAGGTGCGGCGGGACGCCAAGGGATCGCATCTGCACCGGGTGATGGCGTGACAACCGCGTTCACGGTGGACCCGTGGGATCCTGGTTACACGGCCGCGCTGAACGCCGAGGCGCTGGCCGAGCTGGACGCCACCAGCGCGGAGCTGGACCTGGACGTCGAGCTGCCCGCCGGCGGCTGGCGCCCGGTCACGCCCGATCCCGGCACCGCGCCGCCCGAGGTGCTGCTGATCGCCGACGGCGTCCGCCGCATCGACGCCCGCCTGTGGACGTACGCACCGGGCGACGCCGCGACCGGTGGCGGGCCCATGCCGCAGGACGCCGCCTCGGGCGGCGGCGCGCCCGTGCCCGGGATCGCCGCGTCCTGCGCCGCCGGGATCGTCCGTTGCGCCCGGGGCGCCCCCGCCCGCCTGGCCGCCGTCGAGGTGAGCCACGCCCTGTTCAGCGCCTCCCCGCACGCGGCCGACATCACCACCACCGCCGCCCGCTACCGGGCCCGCCGCGCGCCGCGCCCCGGCATGGACGACCTGATCCTGGCCCTCCAGAGCCACCTCACCCAACTGGAGGTGGACCTCGCGATCCGGCACAGGGCCGAGTCGGCCGAGGACGACCTCCTCCTGGTGGACGGCCCGCTACGGGGACGCACGCACCTGCCACGTACCGTCGGCTACATCAAGACCCACCACACCGCCTACCTGCCGTCCCCGCAGGCCGCCACCGTGTCGCGCCTGGAGCCGGGGCAACGCACCCCGATCTTCCTCATGGGGACGAGCTGGCGCCGCCACGCCTGGTACGTCCGGCTGCCCGCCCCCTCGGGCCTGCCGTGGTCGGGCGTCGTCCGCTGCGAGGCGAGCGCCGACCTGGGCCTCGACACGCTGGTGAGCCTGGCCGACTCGGTCACCCACGCCCTGCCGCCCCTGGCGGGCGTCGACTACAAGGACCCGCGCGCCCCGCAGAACCTCGTCCCGATCGGCGGCCTGGAGCGGCTGCTGCGCCACCGGCTGGGCGACGCCCGCCTCCTCTACCGGGCCCTGCGCGCCGCCGCCCGGCAGGGACGCCCCGTTCCGGTGCGCTGATCTCACAGACCGTTGGCCGCCTGGATCGCCGCCTCCACCGACGCCTCGACGTGGAAGAAGTCGCGCAGCCCGCTGAGCGACAGGATGCGCTCCACCCGGTCGGGCACGCTCGACAGGACGAGCGGGGAGCGTTGCGCGCGGCTCTGGTTGAGCAGCACCACCAGCGCGCCGATGCCCATGGAGTCGCAGAACGTCAGGCCGCCGAGGTCGAGCACCAGCCCCATGGAGGGCGTGACCTGCCAGGCGTCCGCGACCTGCCGGTGCAGCAGGTCGGCGCATCGGTAGTCGAGGTCGCCGCTGGCGTGGGCCACGATCAGGCTGCCGTGCAGTCCGATCGAGACGGTGAACCGCCGGGCGGATTCGCGCTGTCCGGTCATGGACTTCCATCGTCAGCCCGATGCGAACGGGGAGCAACCCTCCCGCGTCGCTACGTACGCGGCGAACAGGACAAAATGGGCGGATGACTGCCGATGATCAACCACCGGCCGGCCCGTTCGAGGAGCGGCTGTGGGCCGCGCACCGCGACGGGCGGCAGGCCCTGTGCCTGAGCCTGCTGCGCGAGACCGAGCTCGCGCTGCCGATCACCGCCGCCGCCGCGGCGGGCACCGAGGCGCCCGCCTGGGCGACGGCCGTCGCGGACGAGCGCACCTGGCTGCTGGCCTTCACCTCCGTCGAGGCGATGCGGCTGGCCTCCGGCGGGGCCGCGACGCATTGCCGGGTCGCCTCGCTGACCGAGCTGGCCGCCGGCTGGCCCGACCCGCGCTGGGGGTTGGCCGTCAACCCGGGGCTGCGGGTGTCGTTCCTGCTGGAACCGGGGACGGTGGCCCGGCTCGCCGTGCCCACGCTGGTGCAGGACCTGCGGCTCGACCCCGGCTCGGGGGTGCCCGTGGTGCAGAAGCTGCTCGCGGCCGGCGACATCCCCGAGCTGCTGATGACCGCCGAGCCGAGGGTGTCCGGCTACTGCCATCACGCGCTCGACGTCGCGCACATCGCCACCCCGGCGGTGCTCGCCGCCGCTCTGGGCGGCCCCGGCCTGCTGACGGAGAGCGGCTCGCTGAACATCCTGCGCTGGCGTCCCGTCGGCCTCGAGCTCTACCGCACGCCGTACGGGGGGACCGACGAGGAGGGCAGGGACGCCGTGGCGGGCTGGGTGGTCGAGGAGCCGCCGTTCTTCGGCATGGGGCTGGTGCCCAGCGTCGACAACGTCATCCGCGAATACAAGGTGAACGGCGTCGGCCTGCCCCACGGCGCCGAGATCTGGGAGCTCACCCACGAAGGGACCGAGCACCGCCGGGCCATCTACCACGGCGACCTGCGGCGCTGGCTGTTGATCGGAAGGCGTCCATGACCTCCTGGCACTCCTACCGCGCCCGCTGGCGCGGCGCCGAGTTCCCGGCAAGCCCCGAGCCGCACGCCCTGGAGCTGTGGGTACGCCTGCGCAGCGCCGATCCGCTGGACGGCTTCGAGCCGGTCGAGCCCGGCTGCCACGTGCGCACCGTCCCCGTGACCGAGTGCGAGTGGCTGCGGTTCGTCACCGTGGTGTGCACCTGGCGCGGCGAGCCGTTCCAGGTGCACGGCGAGTGGGACGGGCTGCTGCTGCTGGAACACCTCGGCGGGTCCGTGAACACCGCGCGCGAGCTGGGGCTGGAACGGGTGGAGCGGGGCGTGTGGCGGGCCTGGGCGCCCCGGCCGGAGGTCACGGACCTCCGCGAGGAGAGCGTACGGATCACCGCCGAAAATCATCACTTTTAGGCTAAGACCTTGTTTCCTGGTGTTCATGTGACGGAAACTGACACGTAAGGCAGGTGTGGCGTAACACGACGGAAATGTCGCGAGGGGGTTATGGGGTCACCGGAGCGGCCCGATGTGGCGGCGATGCGGGCGTACGCGGACGAGCTGCGCGAGATGTTCACCCGGCTGCAGGACGAGGGGCTGGAGCTGCATGCCAAGGCCAGAGCCGTCCAAGCCACCGAGACCTCCCGCGACGGCCTGGTCTCGGTCACCGTCGGAGCACGCGGCGAGCTGATCCGGCTCGACCTCGACCCGCGCATCTACCGGCGCCCCGACGCGCGCGCCCTGGCCGACACGATCGCCGAGACCGCGCACAAGGCCGCCGAGGCGGCCCAGCGGCGCGTCATCGAGATCTTCGAGCCGGTGATCCCGCCCGACCACTTCAAGGCGCACCTCGACGGCGACGTCGAAACCGTCCTGTCGAGGCTCGCCGAGGACATGGGAGGCAGTCGGTGAACGGAAACTGGGACGGCGCCTTCATCGCCAAGTCGATCGTGGACCGGGGCATGTCCGCCTGGTCCACCACCGCCGAGGAGGTCAGCAGGGAGCTGCCCAAGCTGGCCGCCGAGATCGAGGAACACCTGGCCGCGGCGCCGTGGGGCGTCGGCGCGGAAGGCGAGGCGTTCCTGCGGGCGCACTTCAGCGACGGCGGGCCCACCGAGATGATCACGCAGTGCAAGCGGCTGGCCGAGGAGATCGTGGACGCCGGTGACCGGCTGCGCCAGGCCATCGACAACACCCGGCAGACCGACGCCGACATCGACCACGATCTCACGCGCATGACGCGCGAAGTCTGAAAAAGGCTTCATGGCGCACCAGGGCGACGTCGGCGCCCGCACCAGCAGTGCGGTGTCGGCACAGCACGAAGTCGTCGGCATCGACGCCGACGTCCAGCCTGTCTGGGAGACCGAGCAACTGCCGGACTGGGTCGTCCGCTGGCTGATCCCCATGCTGTCCGCCGGGCAGAAGTGGCCGGACGCCACCGAGAGCGGCCTGTCCTCGCTGGCACGTTCGTACGCGGGGCTGTCCGACGGCAGCGTCAAGTCCGCCGAGCCCGCGGGCACCGCCGTGCGTGCCATCGTGACCGGCTGGAGCGCCCCAGCCACCGGCAGGTTCGTCAACCGCGCCCGAGACCTGTACGGCGCCGACAAAGGCATCGCCGGCGTGAGCAGGAACGCCAGAGCCTTCGCGCAGCAGACCAGCAACTTCGCCGTGAACACCCAGTTCTCCAAGCTCTCCATCAACGTGGCGTTCTGGGTGACCGTCATCGCCATCGCCATCGCGCTCATCGTCGCCTTCTTCAGCGCGGGCGCCTCCACCGCCCTCGTCGGCCCGTACGCGGCCGCGGCCAGAGCCGCGATCAGCCGCATCCTGGTCAGGCTCACCGCCATGGCCGGCCGGGAGATCGGCGCGACACAACTGGCCAGGGTCGCCGCGCTGAGCGGCGCCACCGGGCGCGGCCTCATCGTGCGGCTGCTCGCGTCGCCGTTCGGCAAGGAGCTCATCGAGGAGATCGGCGAAGAGTTCGTCATCGACTTCTGGGCCCAGAAGCAGCAGATCGACATGGGCACCCGCAAGGACCTGGACTGGCGGCAGCTCGCGGCCGTCAGCATCGGCGCCGGCGGCGGCGCGGCCGCCAGCACCGTGCTGGCCGGGCCCGTCTCCCGGGTCACCCAGGTCGTGCCCGGCTTCACCGGCCGCGCGCTGACGACCGGCCTGACGAACGTGATCGCCTCGCCGGTGGGCAGCTTCCTCGGCAACGGGCTGGTGTACGGGCAGTACCAGAACCCGTTCACCGCCGACTCCATGATGGGCGCCTTCATGGGCGGTGTGGGACGTACCGGGAGCATCAGCCCGTTCAACCCGGACGTGGTCACGGCGCTGGCGCATCCGCTCTCCACGCTCGCCTCGGCACACGACGCGGCGGCCCGCACCGACGCGGCCCGCGCCGGTGGCGGGCCTTCCGGCGGTCCCGCCAACACGCCGGCCGGTGCGCCTGCGGGGCCCGACGGCAACCAGCCCGCCGCTCCCGCCACCGCCGTGCGCACCCCTGAACCGGTCACCGTCTCGTCCGGGCGGACCTCGGCCGCTCCCGCTCCGGCGGGCGCCGGTGCTCAGGGCGCCAGGCCTGGGGCGCCGGACGTGGACGTCTCCACCCGCCGCCCGGCGTCGTCCCCGGATCAGCCGTCCGCCGTGCAGGCTCCGGACGAGGAGGTGGACGCCGACCAGCAGCCGGACGTGACGCCGAGCCCGGACACGAGCCCGGACACGAGCCCGGACGCCGCTCCAGCCCGTCAAGAGTCGCCCTCAGCCGCGCCCTCAGTCGCGCCATCCGCCGCGCAGTCAGCCCCGGACGCCGCCCCGCAGCCGCAGGCGGACGCCACGCCCCAGCAGCAGGCCGACGCCGCCCCGAGGCAGCAGCCTGATGCCGCGCCGAACCAGCAGTCCGACACCGCGCCCGAGCCGGACACCGCCCCCCAGCAGCAGCCCGACACCGTGCCGGACCAGCAGTCCGACACCGCCCCCGACCAGCAACCCGACGCGGACACCGCCCTCCCCGTCCAGGCGGACGACACCACCGCGACCCGAACCGCCGACATCCCCACCGACCCGGACACCGGCACGTCCCCGGCGAGCAACCCCGCACCCACCAGCACCACCCCAGCCCCGCTCAGAGCGCGGGCGGCACTGCTGGAGGCCCTCACCACCACCTTCCCCCTCGCGGTGATCGGCCCCAACGGCGAGGTGATCATCCCCCGCTCCGACGGCCGCCACCGCGTCCTGTCGAACGCCACCATGACCGGCATCCGCAAGGCACTCGACGCCCGCGCCACCCAGGTCACGACCCAGGCCGACCTGGCGGTGGACGCCGCCGCCCTCCTGCTGATCGCGGCGGCCGACGACGGGCTGTCGGCCGACACGACCCCCGGCTTCGAACCCCCATCGGCCCACACCAGCGCGCCCGGCACCGTCACATCCCAGCCGATCCCCGGCACCCGCTACGTCACCGACGGCGGCCGCCCCGCCGACCTCACCACGGACGAGATCAAGCAGGGCGCCGCCGACGTGCGCCCCGCGCACTTCCAGCACGGTGGCCAGGAGGTGCGGGACGTCTCCTGGTCCGGCGACCTCCTGACGGTCCGCACCGCGAACGGCACCCACCACTTCCGCGCCGTGGTCGGCGACCGGGGCCAGCGGACGATGGCGCAGACCACGGTCACGTCGGGCACCGCCGCCGACCCGCACGTGGTGACCTTCGCTCCCCGCATCGCCGACGAGCAGCTCGGCCGGGTCTGGCTGCACGAGATCACCGACACGCTGCAGCACGTGGCCGCCGACCAGGGCGGCCGACGGCAGGGTGTGCTGCGCCGGATGCTGCCCGGCGCGACCACCCGACCGGCGGGCGACGAGTGCGTGGCCGCCCGGCTCAACGAGCTGGCGTACCTGACGGAGAAGTGGCACCAGGCGCAGACGATGCCGGACAAGCGCCTGCTGGCCGTGGACATCGACGGCGTCCTGCACGACCTGCGCGCCCGGGGCGTCACACCACCGCCTCCACCCTGGGCGGCGGGCCCGCAGACCGCACGGCCGAGCCTCCAGCCACCCAGGCTCGGCGCCGACCCGCGCCCGGAGGACGCGCGGGAGCTGGCCGCGAGGCTGGCGGACGCCGAGAAGACCCTGGAGGAGCTGCGGGACGGCAAGAAGGACAGCGCCAAGGAGGCCGGCAAGCAGGCCCGCGAATCCGCCAAGAAGGCCAGGCAGGCGCGCGAGGAGCACGACAGCGGCGCGGCGCTGCGGGCCGACACGGCCGAGGCTGAGGCCGGCAGCCTCAGGGACAAGCAGGGCCGCCACACCAGGATCGCCGCCGCCTACAACTCCGCGCTGCACGAGGCGACCCAGGCCAGGAAGGCGTACGAGCGGTACGCGCGGCTGCTCGCGGCGCTGCCGAACGCCCCCGCGCCGGCCCCCGGCGAGCTGGGCGTGGCCGCCCTCGTCAAGGCCGCCGCGAACGAGGTCAGGCAGGCGCACGATCGGTACCTGGAGGCCTTGGGCAAGGCGCTGCCCAGCCAGTTCTCCCTGCCGGAGTCGATGCCCACCGGCCGGCTGGCCCACCTCGACGCGCTCACCGACCACGTCAACGAGCAGCTCAAGCGCAACGGCATCCCCAAGCGGTACACGCCGGACGAGCTGGAGAACCACATCCGCGCCGACTTCCACAAGGTCGTGGCGGGTGACGGCCTGGTGCTGAGCGCCGGCCGGGGCAAGGCGGCCGAGCTGCGGCTCAAGCTCACCCTCTCCGACCTGGTCGAGGTGCTCGACCCGGGGGTGAAGGCGTCCCAGGTGACGGTGGGCATGTTCTACCAGACCGGCCAGTCCTACACCGCCACCGCGTCCGGCGGCGCCGGCGTCTCGGGCGACTTCAACAGCAGCGCGCTGACGCCGCTGCTGCAGGACGGCACCTGGGCCAGGGCGGTGGCCGACGTGTTCGCCGTCGGCGTCGGCGCGAGCGCCGGGCGGAGCTGGTCGGCCTCCGGCGGCGGCAGCATGTTCGAGCAGGGCGGCTCCGTCGCCGACAACCGCAGCGAGTCGATGCTGTACGACGCCGCCGCCACGTGGACGGTGGAGCTGCGTACCGGAAAGGCGGGGGAGTGGCGCCCGGCCGGCACCGTCAGCTCCGGCAGCCCCGGCGACACCTCCACCCAGCGGATCTGGGTGTGGCACTCCTACGCCGACCGCACCTCGCGCGACCCGGTCACGATCGACCCGGACAAGCGGCGCCCCAAGCCGCCCAACCAGGAGGTCATCAGCATGACCGGCCTGGAGGCGGCGCTCGACGCGATGGCCGCCGCCCTCGGCGGCGACTACACCGAGATCGGCACGAACGCGCGCCGTGACCTGCGCAAATTCGTCACCCAGGAGGTACAGGCGCGCTTCCGGCAGGTGCTGGACACCGGCCTGACGGTGAACCTCTCCGTGAACGGCGAGCCCGACGTCCGCATCACGGCCACGGCCGAGATCGTGACGGAGGAGACCCGGATGGAGGGCGGGTGGACCGCCGACGCGCTGGAGGAGGAGGTGCTCACCGAGACCGCCACGTCCCCGACCAAGGTCGAGTACGGCGGTTCGCTGGAGGGCCACGCGTCGGCCGGGCTCAACCAGGCGCTGACAGGCGTGGACGTGTTCGGCCCGATGGGCGACTACCAGCCCGACGGGGTCACACCCGAGGCCAAGGGCACCAGGCCGGTGTCGCAGTCGTCCTCGTCCTCCGCGAACGAGGTCGCCGTGCACCCGCAGGTGGACAAGCGGGCCGGGATCTCGCAGGCCTACCGCAAGGTGGCCATGCTCACGTTCACCGTGGAGCGGGCGGGCAAGCCACCGCAGAAGCTGGGGCCGTTCGACACGGAGCTGCTGATGCGCCAGCAGGTGCTGGACGCCCTCCTGGCCGGCGACCCCGCGCCGCGCGACACGGTCGTCATGGAGAACGGCAAGCCCAAGCTCGACGCCGACGGCAACCCGGTGCTGCGCGGCTCGCCCCGTCAGCAGTCCGTCCAGGGACGCAAGACCGAGCTGCCGCAGTGGCTCGGCGACGGCCCCCAGCAGATGCGCGGTGCGGGCCCGACCGACGTCCGCGAGGTCGAGGGGCTGGACGGGCTCAAGGACGAGGTCCTGGACCAGCTCGCCGAGCTCGGTCTGGTGGGCAAGGTCGTGAACGGGGTGCGCCAGTACAGCCGCAACGACCTCATCCGCGCCATCCAGATCCTGAACGAGGACGAGATCGCCGCCCACCTGGAGGAGAGCCCGATCCGCAGCGGGTTCGACCAGATGGCGCAGAGCGGCGTGCTCATCCCCCTCCACACGCATGGGATCATCCCCACCGCCGGTCTGCACGCGCTGCAGATCGTCGTCCGGCAGGACTTCGCCGGCCGGGGCGTCCCCAAGGGCCTGGTCAACAAGGTGCGCACGCACCTCGACATCGCCAGCGACACCTCAGGGCGGGGCATCAACCGGTCGCGGAACTACGGCGGCGGCGCCTCGGTCGTCAAGACCGACGGCCCCGGGCAGGGGCAGGACGGCGTCACCCACAAGGCGGGCCCGAACGCCGGCGGCGACCGGACGTACTCGGCCGGCACCAGCACCTCCAGCATGGTCAACAAGGTCGGCATGGAGGAGGACGGCAAGGAGAAGCTCACCGCGGGCCTCGCCACCAAGGCGACGATCGAGGTCAACCTGGTGCACGACGGCGAGGTCCGGCCGCTCGTCCAGCCGCGCTCCGTCAACCCCCTGCTGATGGTGCCCGGCGACATGATGCCCCGCGACGGCGGGCCGCGCTTCGCCGGGGCGATGGGCAAACCGTCGAAGAAGCTCATGGAGCTGGCCACGCTGGAGCACTTCGACGGCGGCCGGGAGCTCGGCGACATCAAGAAGATCTGGGAGCTGCTGCCGCGCTTCCTGCGGGGCAAGGTGGCGCCGCTGGTGCAGCTCTGGCCCGTCCTCAGCCGCCACCACCTCGCCGCCCACCTGTTCGAGGGCCCCGTCACCGACGACCTCGTGCTCGACCCCAGCGGCGTCGCGCCCACGCGCACGTCCCTGGAGGTGCGCGGCGAGCTGGGCGAGGCGCGGTTCCTGGACGTCGTGGACTCGGTGACCGGCCGCATCCTGCTCGCGCTGCGCAGCGTGGGCATCTCCTGGGGCGGGTCCAACAACATCGCGGTCGGCCTGATGAACAGCCTCGGCGACGCCGACGACGGCGGCACGACCAGCGACTCCGGCACACTCGGGCTGCCGTCCCGCTCCCGGGTCAGGGCGCTGGCGACCGCGCTCGTGGCCGTCTGGGGCACCGAGTTCCTGGGCATCTCCGTCGGCCGGAAGTATCGCTTCCACGTGCCGGTGGACGTCGTGGTGAAGCTGCGCGCCAAGCACGCCACCCCGATCGGGCAGGACGCCGGCAACTGGCAGGGCGGCCAGTTCCGCAGCCACGGCAACGGCCTGTTCACCGTCCCCGAGCACGACGCGCTGCGCCTGTACGCCGCCGGCGACCTGACGCTGCCGCTGCCCGTCGTCGCCGACGCGGTCGAGCGTTTCATGAACGGCACCATGAAGCTGCACAGGACCCTCGCGGTGCCGCTCGTCATGCAGTACGTCAAGGCCCGCACCGCGGCGCTGGCCCGCGGCGAGGACCTCGGCATCGGCACAGGACACACACCCCAGAAGCTGCTCGAAGCGCTGCAGAAGGTCGCGGACCTCGGCCAGACCGTCACCGTCGCCGCCGCGGCGGCGAACGCCGCCCCCGCCGCCACGGTGACCAGGCTCCAGCGGGTGCTGAACGCCGCCAAGGCCATGAACGAGCGGCTCAGGCACGTCGTGATCGCCCCGCAGTACGAGCACGGCATGGGCATGAGCATGCCGCAGGCGTTCGTCGTCTCCGACACGCGGGGCAACGAGGTCGACGTCATGGACGAGGTGCTGAACGCGCTCGACGCCGCGGTGCCGGGCGCCGTGGACGGCACGCCGAACCTGCGCCGCCAGATCAGGGCCGACCTCAACGGCACCAGGCCGCAGGTGCACATCGACGAGATGTGGTCGCGGCGCGGGTTCCAGCGCGAGTACGACGTGCAGACCGGGGCCGACGTCGACTCCGTCCAGGTCGTCACCGTCCGGGTGCGGCTGGAGCACGCCCCGGGCGCCGACCCGCGCAAGGCGGTGCTGGTGGACGAGACCGACGAGGACGGCGTCATCATCCAGCGCTACCGCGGCAAGGAGGCCTCGCACACCGAGTCGTACACCCGCTCGTACTCCGCCGGCCTCGACTACAGCGACAGCGACAGCCAGGACGAGATGAAGGGCGGGCTGTCCACCAAGCGCACCCGCTCCTTCTCCAGCACCGTCAACGAGAACAGGATGCGGCTGCAGCGGCTGGCCAGGTTCAACGGCATGACCACCGTCGAGCAGGACATGCGGCTGGTCATCGAGGTCGAGACCAGGCCCGCCCGGGTGCGGCCGGTCCCGTTCGAACGGCGCGCGCCCGGAGCGGCCTCCAGAGTCCGGTCGGCGACGACCTGGATCCGGCGCAGGCGCTCCGCGGTCACTCGCGAGTACGGCGTCAAGCTGCAGCGCGGCCTGCCGAGCGACATGGTGCGCAGAGCCGACCAGGACCCGGGCAAGGCCCCCGTCGTGATCGACCCGCGCCAGGTGGAGCTGGAGCCCGGCCACTTCCCCGAAGTGCTCACCGAGGACGCGAACCGGCCCACGCTGTACGACGCCATCAGCCGGCGGCTCACGAAGATGATCGGCCACGCCGCGGTCGCCGAGCGGGCGGGCGCGCTGTCCGCGTGGCTGTCGCACTCCGGCCTCATCACCGGCCTGGAACGGGTGGCGGGCCGCGACGGCGACGTCCTGCCGCACACCGTGCAGCCGGTGTTCCGCAACCAGGGCGTGGACGTCACCGTCAAGGCCCGCATGTCGGACCTGACCGTCGTGGCCGGGCCGTACGAGGGCGAGAAGGGCGAGGTGGACAGGAAGGCCGACGCGCAGAACATGTCCGTCTCCCGCGGCCACGTCCTGCCCGTGGGCATGTCCGCCGGCTCCGGCTTCAAGGTGCTCGGCGTCGGCTTCAACTCCTGGATGGGCGCGCAGTCGTCCCAGAGCGCCAGCGCCCACCAGGGCGCGCGCCGCGAGCGCAGCATGTTCGAGACCGGCAAGCTCTACACCGTGCGCGTCAGGGTGGACTACGACCTGACCTTCGAACGCGTCAAACGGCACCGCAACGGCGACGTGCGGCCCGGCAGCGAGGTCGTCCGCGTACCGGCCGCCACCGGCGGCACGGCCCTCATCGCCCTCTTCGGCGAGGAGCTCAACGAACTGCACGCCAGGATGGAGGCCGGCCTGCACACCCCCGTCTCCCTCGACGGGGTGCCCACCTTCCGCTTCCACCCCGGCTCCGGCCGCACAGGGATCGTCCAGATCATGGAGGACGCGCGGGTCGCGGCCCGCGCGCGGGGCGAGGTCGCCAGGGTGCACGTGCGGGAGCCGGACGGCCTGCACCGGTACCTGGTCGGCTTCGACGGCAGCGTGCGCAGCGAGACGCCGGACGGCGGCTTCGCCGAGGCGTTCGCCACACTGCCGCCGCACATCCTCGCGGCGGCCGATGCGAACGGGGTGGATCTGCGGGACGTCTTCCTGCACTCCACCGTGTCCGGCACCTTCACCGAGCAGGTGGCGGGGGAGCTCGAAAGCAGGAACGCGCTGCCCGCGGATCCGCGGCCGGTGTGGGAGATGCCCGACTCGCAGGCGGCTCAGTCGCCCGCCGGGGGCAGCACCTTCCAAGCCACGGGCCAAGCCACGGGCCAGGGAACGGGCCAGGGCACGGGCCAGGGCACGGGCCAGGGTCCTACGGCGGGGACCGGCGCGGGCCCCGGGTCCGGTGCGGCGCCGGGTGCGCCGTCCGTCACCTCACCGGAGCTTCCCGGCAGCCCCCTCTCCGCGTCGGGCCGCCCCGAAGGCGTCCCGGACCTGACGGTCGCCGAGATCCGCGCCCAGGACGTCATCGCCTCCGACTTCGGCGGCGCCGTCGCCAACATCGGCTGGAAAGGCCGGAACACCCTCGTCATCCAGCTCCCGGGGGCGGTCGACCAGCACGTCCGCGTCCTGGCGGAGGACCCGGGAACGGGGCTCGTCGGACGTACCGAGCTGAGGGCGGGCACCGCGGAGGACCCGCACGTGATGCGCATCGGGCCGCGCGTGGACCCGCACGTGGTGTCGTCGGTGCTGGTGCACGAGATCTCCCACGTCGCCCAGGAACGGGCCGCGCAGGTGGCGGGCATGGGACAGGGGCTCGTCCGAGGGGAACTGTCGCCCGTCAGGGAAGGCACCGATCACTGCCTGACGCCGCGGCTGGACGAGCACGCCCATCTGTCGCGGAAGTGGCGGGAGAGCGGCGATCCGAGCGCCAGGGAGCGGATCGCGGCGGCCATCGACGCGCTCGCCGCCGACATCGAACGCCGCGGCCACACCCCACCCGCCCCGCCGTGGCACTCCCGCCCATCGGCTGCTCCGCCGGGGGGACCGGCGGGTGGCGTCGGCACGTCCGGGGGTGCGACGGACGCTGCCGGCGTGTCGGCAGGTTCGACGGACGCCGCCGGCGTGTCGGCAGGTGCGCCGGACGCCGCCGGCGTGTCGGCGGGTGCGCCGGACGCCACCGGCTTGCCGGATTCGGCGACGCTGGCCAGGCTTCGCGGCCTCATCGACGCCCTGTCCGGCGCGCCGTCCCCCCGCACTCTCGCAGAAGCGCTCAACGGCCACCCGACCGCACCGGCCGCACCGGCCGCGCACGGCGGCCACCCGGTCGCCTCGGACGCCCACAACGGCCACCCGACCGCACCGGGCCCGATCGCCGAGTCACTCAACGGCCACCCGACCGCCTCGTACGCACACCAGGGCCACCCGACCGCATCGGGCCCGATCGCCGAGGCCCTCAACGGCGAACGGCCCACCACCGCCGACATCACCACCGCCATCCGAGCCGAGGCCGAGAAGGCAGGCCTGGCCCAGGGCCAGCCGGGCGCGGCGGCGAAGCTCGTGGCGCTGGCCAGAGCAGGCGACCTGGCCCCCGAGCACATCGCCGCACTACGCACCAGACCGACACTCCCCGAAGTGGCCGCCGCCGACGCCGTCGCGAGGGCCGTCGCCCTCATGGGCGCCCGCGCCCGTACGTACGGCCCCGGCCTGCTCGACATCGAAATCCCCGGCCGCCCGCCCATCCCCGTCGAGATCCGCCCAGCAACCCCCACAAAGCAGAAGAACGGCACCCAACCGACCCACCAGCCGGGCCGGCCACACCACGCGGGCGCGGCGCACCAGGCGGGCCAGATCGGCCGGATGGGGCAGGCCGACCGGGTGGGCCAGGAGGACGGGCGACTGCTGACGTTCGAGGTGAACGAAAGCCGCACCATCGGCGCGAACGAGCGCACCGCCGCCGCCACCGCCGCCAGCACCCTGGCGGCGGTGCTCGGCCTGAACCCCGAGCAGCACGCGGCCGTCGCCGCACTGTACGAGGCCGTCCGCCAGGTCCGCGCCGCCACACACGCCCAACGCCCCGCCCGGCTCGGCGTCCTGCACGACGTGGCGGCCACCGTCCCGCTGCACCTTGTCCCCGCTCCACTGGCCGCCGACCTGGCCAGACTGCTCGCCGACCCCAGACCCGGAGCCCGGCAGGCGTATTGGAACCGCGCCCGCACCTTCGCCAACGGCACCGGCTGGTACCCGTCCGAGGAGGAGGAGAAGGAGGAGGAATGCCTGTGCTCCGAAGACGGTCCGTGCGTGTGCGGCCACCGCACAAATCCGGCCACCGACGGCCCCCGCACAGTACCGGCCACCGACGGCCACCGCACAGCACCGGCCACCGACGGCCACCGTGCAAACCCGGGCACCGACGCCCCCCGCACTGGAGCGGGCACAGACCGCCAAGCAGTGCGGGCATGATAAGAACCTTCGAGGGAGAGGACGGACATGACCTTCGCGGTAGCACGGACGAGGGATGAAGCACATCTCTACCTCGACCTGCACCCGTGCACGTGCGGCTCGGTCGACACGACCTGGGACAGCGGCCTGGTCAGCGCCGACGGCGGCCTGGCCAACCGCTACTCCGGCACCTGCGAGACCTGCGGCAGGCAGCGCGAGTACCTGTTCGGCGTCCCGGACCGGCCGGTCATGCCGTCGGGCTACCCGACGTTCGGCGGCACGGAGCCCTCGCAGCTGCTCGACGCGGGGGAGTGGCTGTGGGTGGCCGACCTGACGGCGGGCAACGTGCCGGTGGACGACGGAGCCGAGGCGCACCGCACGCTGTCGGTGGCGACGGCGGCCGTGGAGGAGGTCGTGAAGTTCATCCCGCCGGGCGCCGACGAGGTGCCCGACGACGGGTTCTGGTCGCAGCGCGGTCGCGAGGTGCGGGCTGCCGAGCCCGGCCGGTTCCAGCTCGAACGGCTGCTCATCGTGCGCGACACTTACCGCGACCTGGCGGCCCGCCATGCCTGACCCCTACATGTACCGCGATCCGGGGGCATTGCATGTCTGACCCCGACGCCTACCATGATCCGGGGTACTGCATGTCGGCCCCCGGTACCCACCGTGGTCCGGAGGTACTGCATGCCTGAGCACGGCACCCACCGCGATCCGGGAGTACTGCATGCCTGAGCACGGCCGGGCGCGCTCCCTCATCGAGGCGCACCTGTACCTCGACCTGGTCGTCTCCGGCGGGTCGGCGCAGGCGTCGGTGTCCGAGTCGCCGGACGGCTGGCTGGTGCGGGCAGGTGGGGTGGAGGTGCTGGTTCCGTACGAGGCGGAGCGGACGGCCAAGCGGTCGGGCGTGACGTTCGGCGCGGGCGTGTCCGAGTTGCTGGACGCCGGCCAGTGGGTGCTGGTCGGCGCCACGTACGCGAGCCGGGCTCTGGAAGGCGGCCTGTTCTTCGCCGCCGACCCGTCGCCGGACCCGGAGCGGTTCCGCGCCGTGGTCGCCGACTGGAGCTTCGCCGCCGACGCCGTCGCCGAGGCGCTGAAGTTTCTTCCGGAAGGGGCCGGGGAGCTGCCGCGGGAGGCGTTCTGGACGGAGATGGGCACGGCGGCGCGTGACGCCGAGCCGGGCCGCTTCACCAGGGTGAAGCTGGAGAGCGACCTGGCCTTCTACCGCCAGAGCCTGGCCGACTTCCGCCGCCTGCACACTGAGAACGCCTGAAGACCTCCAGCCGCAACTACCTGAGCGCACCCCGGCAGGCCCGAGCACGCCTGGCCTGGGGCAGGCCCGAGCGTCTCCGCGCCACTGACCGGATGGTCTGAGGAGCCCAGGGTGGCCGGGGCTCCTCAGGGGCTCGTGCTCATCGCGTCAGAAGCGGCGGCACTGGCCCTCCTTGTCGCCCCGCACGGAGTTCTTGCCGCCGCTCACCTTCGACCGGTTGCCTTCGCACTCCAGGTTGCCGTCCACCTTGTTGCGGTGCACCTGCAGACCCTTGCGGTTGTCCTTGAGCTGGATGTTGCCGTCCACCTTGTTGCTGTTGACGCGCACGTACCGCCGGTTGTCCTCCAGTTGGATGTCGCCGTCGATCCGGGAGGAGGTCACAGTCACGGAGCCGCTGTCTTCCACCTGGATGTTGCCGCCCACCTTGGAGCCACTGGTGACGGAGACGGCGCGGGAGCCCTCCGCCTGGATGTCGCCGTCAACCCGGACACCGCGCGCCACCAGGGTGCCCCCGCCGCCGACCTTGACGTTGCCGTCCACGCGGGTGCCAAGGAGGGTGCAGGTGGCGCCCTTGGGGACGTGTACGTCGTCAACGCTCGCGGCCCGGATCGTGCCCTTGCAGGCGCGCGAGTCGGCGGCGGCGGGGGTGGCCATGGCCAGGCCGCCGAGCACGGTGCCGAGGAGGGCGCCGGCGACGGCCAGCTTGATCGCCTTCATGTCGTACCTTTCGTCAGTTGACCGGGGCGGGTCGTCCGCCCTGGCATGAATGAGGATCTCGGCCGGCCGTGGCTGCCACGTTAGAGGGACATTAGGGGCTTCTCATCTGGTTCGGTACGCGATCCGCACCCCTTGGCACGGCCCTGGAACGGGCGTCCCAGAGGGCGGAACCGATTGTCACGCCTGGGGGGCAGGCGCCGTTCCGTTCGACCCGGGGACCGATGCATCGACCGGCGGCGCCGGCCGGAGAAGCACACCAGGCAAGGGGAGTCTCATGAAACACATCACCAGGTCCTCGCGCGGCCGGATCGCGGGCGCGGCGGCGATCGGCGCCGTGGCGCTGGCCGCGGCGGTTGTCACGTCCGTACAGCCCGCCGGAGCCGTGCCCGCGGCGCAGGCGGGCTGCCAGGCCGGGTCGTTCGGCGTCACGCCGGCGCTCGGCTGGCTGGCGCTCACCCCACCACGCACCGTAACAGTGACGTCGTCGCAGTTCATCAAGGCCGAGGTCACCGCGGACGTCGGCGTGGACGCCGGGGCCGAGCTGCGGCTCGGCTGGGCGGTCAACGGGTCGGCGCCGTTCGAGGGGACGTTCGGGCCGGCCAACTTCGCCAACCATCAGGAGTTCTTCGAGGCCCGGTCGACGTTCGCGCTGATCAGCGTCGGGGCGGGGACGACCACCGTGCAGCCGTTCGTGCGGCTGAGCGGTGCTTCCACGAAGCGGGCCACTGTGCTGCACCGTTGCTCGTCGGCGGAGGGCAACACGAGCTGACGGCCGGTTCGGAGGAGAGGGCACTCAGGGTCGGGGCGGCGGCGTTCGGGTCGCCGTCCTGATCCGGCGATGCCGTTCGAACCGTCACGGGGGGCGGGAGGAGGCGGGGCGCGTGGGCAGGCGATGTGGCGGATCCGGCTGGTACGGGGTGCGGGAGGAAGTGGGGCGCGTGGATACGCGATGTGGCATGGATCCGGCTGGTACGGGGCGCGTGGGGACGCGATGTGCTCTGGATCTGGCCTGGTCGGTGGGGTGCGGGACGCGGTTCGGGTCAGCGGGCTCGCGGCGTGTACGGGCTCAGCGCCGCGACGTCGATGTCCGCGTCCGGCCAGCGGCGACGCAGGGCGGCGGCCAGGTGGCGGCACCATCCGGCCAGGTGGGGCAGCGCCCGGTGGGTGTCGGCGGTGCGCGCCGTGGCCTCCATCGTCGCCACGAGCTGAGCCCGGCTGTCGTCTCCGGCCGGGCGGGCGTCCAGGACGGGCAGCCGCGTCAGGCGGCTCAGCGCGTACGCCACGCACGCCGCCACCAGCCCGCGCCCGTAACGCCCCTCGTCCTCGGCCTCCGGAACGCCGGCCGCCAGCGCACGTCGATAGATGTCCCCTAAATCCGGCAATGCCGCGCTGCCGGGGGCTTCCGGTCGCGAGGGATGGGCTGCCTTGGCCGCCGGTGTCCGTGCTGAGGCAGGGGAGTCCGCTGCGTCGGCGAGCGGGAAACGGCTCGTTGACGCTCCCACCCACATCCACGCAGGCCCCGGCACGTGCAGGTACGCCGCGTCGTGCAGCGCGTGCCTGTATCCGGCGAACTCGAAGTCGATCAGCCTCGGGCCGGGCAGGCCGCTCTCGTGTACCAGGACGTTGTTGATGTCCGGATCCCCGTTGCTGAACACCAGGAACGGTCCAGGGTCGGCCAGCTCGTCCAGCGCCGCCTCCAGCTCCCGCGCCACCCCGCCCCTGGCGGGCACCCCCAGTGCGTCGGCCTGGGGCGTTCCCGACGTTCGCAGCCCGCCGACGTGTCCGAGCAGGTCGGCGGTGGGGTCGACGGGGCCGAGGGTGCTGCGCCGCCGGTAGTACAGGCTCGCGTGTCCCGCCGTGAGCGCGCCCAGCTCGCCACGGGCGTGGGCGAATGCGGCGAGGCGTGTCGCGTGGGCTCCGGCGCCGTCGCGGCGCAGCAGGCCGTCGAGCGGGGTGCGGGGTGCGAGGTCCTCCAGTACGACGTGCCCAGCGACCAGGTCATCGGCCAGCACCCGGGGCGCCACCCGCACCCCCAGGTCCTCCGCCAGGAACCTGAGCGCGGCCACCTCCGTCCGCAGCCGCCACTCCTCGGTGTGCGTACGAGCGGCGTGAGGCCCCGACCACTTGACGATCACCGTCTCGTCCCGATCGGTACGGGCGCGGGCCACCCTCCACGGCTCCAGCCGGGTCCACTCCACCACGTTGATCACCGCCACAGCCTACGCGTCCAGCAATTACCCCAAAAGCAAGTAGGAAGGGTTGGCTTCATGGCGAAGGGGGGTGCTGTGTGCGGGTGTCGTCGCCGTCGCGTGACCGGCGATGCCGTGTGGTGCCGCCATAATGGAAAGGCGGTTTCCAGCGGGTTGATTTTCCAAGATTCCGAGTATTCCTACCAACCGTATGGGAAAATAACAGCATGAGCCTGGACGAGATGCGCGCGTCGAGCGCACGTGCCGACTCCCCGCTGACCGCCGCCATCCTGGCCGGCCGGTGGATCCGATCGGCCGCGACCGACGACGAGCACGGGCGGCGCTGGCGGGCGAACCCCGACACCCGCGGCGCGTCAGCGGTCACCGCCGAACCCTGGTCGCTGTACTCGGGCGGGGCCGGAGTCGTGCTGTTCTTCCTGGAATTGGCCGCCGCCACCGGGCACGAGGCGTACCTGGAGGACGCCAGAGCGGGAGCCCGCCGGCTGGCCGCCACCTGGCGCGAGCAGGACGACCTGTCCCTCTACCACGGGCTGACCGGCGTGATGGTCGCCCTCATGGAGGCGGGCTGGACGCTCGGCGAGCCCGAGTTCGAGGCGGAGGCGGCGGCCATCGCCGACCTCATCGTCCAGCGGGGCCGCAGCGGCGGCGACGGGGTGACGTGGTCGCGCGACCCGGCGCAGCGGGGCGAGGGCGGGATCATCCTGGGGCTGCTGCGGGCCGCCACCCATCTCGGCGTGCCTGCGTACGAGGAGGCGGCGGTGGAGGCCGGTCGCCGCATCGCCCGCCTGCCCGTGCCGGGCCACCGCTTCGGCGACTGCGCCGACCTGCCCGTGGACGCCGTCACCCCCGGCTTCCTGGCCGGTACGGCCGGCACCGCGTTCCTGCTCGCCCGCCTGTACGGGGTGACGGGCGACAACCAGTTCCTGAACGCGGCCCGCAGCGGCGCGGCCTTCGTCCGTGAGGTCAGCGTCGTGACCGGCGCGTGCGCGGTCGTCCCGCACCACGTGCCGCACGCCCGTAGCCTGCACTACCTCGGGTTCTGCTCCGGGTCGGCGGGTGTGGCCAGGATGTTCTACGAGCTGCACCGGGTGACGGGCGACTCCGGCGATCTGGAGTGGGTGGAGCGGCTGGCGCGCGGGATCGTGCGCAGCGGGGTGCCGCGACGGCGTACCGAGGGGTATTGGAACGTTGCCTGCCAGTGTTGTGGTGCGGCGGGTGTGATCGAGTTGTTCGTCGGGCTGTGGGCGGTGACCGGGGATCCGGCGCACCTGGAGTACGCGCGGACGCTCGCCGCCGACCTCATCGGGCGCGCCACCGACCCCAACGGGCAGGGTTATCGCTGGTACCAGGCTTACCGGCGGCTGCGGCCCGGTGAGGTGACGGCCGACACCGGGTACATGGTGGGGGCGGCCGGCATCGGTGCGGCGCTGCTTCATCTGGATGCGGCGGGGCAGCCGAAGCAGGCGCGACGGATCATCCTCTTGCCCGACAACCCGTTCCCGGCCATCCCGATACCGCCTCCCGCGACCGCCGGTGAGGTTTGAGGGAGGCAGTCGGCACGGCCCCCGCGAACTGGTCCGGCCACGGCGAAGCGGCGTGGGTTGAGCGTGGTGGCATGCGTTAGGCGCGGTGCGGTGCGTAGATGGGGTGGCGTGCGTGAGGCGCGGTGGCGTGCGTTGGTGGGGTGGCGTGCGTTAGGTGGGGTGGTGTGGCCTGTGCAGGGCGGCCAGGCCGAGAGGGCGGCGGCCGCTCGTAGCGAGGCGCCATGGCCTTGGCGAGGCGGCATGGCCTAAGCGAGGAGCGCGAAGCGGGGAGGCCAGGCGCCGGTCCCTGCCGCGCAGGGCAATCCAGCGCCCGGCCGCCCCAAGCAAGCTCAGCCGCTCCAAGCAAGCTCAGCCGCTCCAAGCAAGCTCAGCCGCTCCAGGCAGGCTCAGCCGCTCCAGGCAAGCTCAGCCATAGGCCTTGACCTCCAACAGCCCGACCGACCCGGCCCCGCTCTGCAACACGACCCGAAGCCGGCTGGTGCTGACCGCTCCGAACGTCACCCGGTTATACCCGTTCACCGCGGTCGGATAAGTCCCGGGCACATCAACGTACCCACTCCCGTTCCAGTACTGCAGCCGCCAAGAAGCAGGCACCCGCACCCCACCGTTGTCATCGAAGAAGTACACCTCAGCCGACCGCAACGTCTGCGCCGAAGCCCAGGTCAGCTCGCCCCACTGCGTCCCCGTCTGCGGCCACGTCCCCCACCTCCGGTTGACGGTGTCGTTGGACGAGGGCGGGTCGATGCCGTCGTTGAGGGCCGCGACGCTCTCCCAGGGCGAGGTGTAGGAGGCCGAAGGAGTGGCGTTCAGGGCGAGGTTCGCGGCGGGGGTGCCGCCGACGGTGAGGGTGAAGGACCGGGTCACGGGCGTGCTGAGCCGGTCGTAGTCGCGGAGCTGGACGGTGAAGGTGGATGTGCCGGCCGTCGTCGGGGTGCCGGTGATGGCGCCGGTGAAGCGGTCGAGGGTGAGCCCGGCGGGCAGCGAGCCGCCGGTCACCTGCCAGTCGTAGAAGGGCACTCCGCCCCGGGCCGACAGCGTGTGCTGGTAGGCGGCCCCCGGCGTCGCCTGGGGGAGGGAGGTGGTGGTGATGGACGGCGGCAGGAACGGGGTGAGGTTGCGGTTGAGCTTCCACCCGGCGTTCTCGGCCACCAGGAGCGCCAGCTTGGTGAGCATCCAGCGGCGGGTGGGGAACAGGTGGGTCCAGCCGCCGCTCTGCCCGCTGATGCGGTCCCAGTTGGGCTGGTCGCCGGGGATGTGGTAGCTGCTGTCGAGCGGGACGGCGCGGCCCTGGTACGCGACCACGTCCGGGTCGTTGCCGCCGCCCGCCACGTAGGAGCGCATCCCGGCCCAGTCGCTGTGGAAGGCGACGGCGTGGCCGTACTCGTGCATGACCAGGCCGTGCACGTCGAGGACGGAGCCCTGGATCTCGGTCCGGTACCAGTCCTCGTCGGCGAGGGACGTGAACAGCTGCTTGTTCGCCTCGTCGTACTCGAGGATCATCGCGGTCGAGCGGTGCAGCGGGCCGGGCACCTGCTGGCCGCCGCGCGTGCTGTAGCGGCCGTTGCTGGCGGGGTAGCCGGTCGAGTACGGGGCCTGGATGCCGCGGAAGAAGACGTACATGCCGTTGTAGGCGGCGTTGTTGGTGACGTTGACGGTGTTCTGCCAGTCGTTGCCGGGCAGGTGGTTGGGCTCGGCGCCGGCAGCCACGGTGTCGAACGGCTGCAGGTCGAAGAAGCGGAACCAGTCCTTGACCGCCTCCTCGGCGGCGGTGCGCACGCCGGTGTTCGAGAAGTAGCCGGTGATGGTGTCGTAGCGGTAGTCGAAGGCGATCGGGATGGTGGGCTGCAGCGCGGTCTTCTCGTCCTGCTGCACGTGAATGGGCAGGGAGTGCTGGTACGTGGCCCCGCCCGCGTCCCTGATGGACAGCCGCAGCGTGTGCTGCTCGTCGGCGCCGGGCCCGCGCTTGGAGTGGATGGCCAGGCGGAAGGCCTTCTGCTCGGAGGCGCTGGCGAAGGTCAGGGTCTTGGTGGCGCCGGTGGCGGTGAGCTGGCTGGGCAGGTCCATCATCAGCCTGGACGTGCCCTCGGCCTTGAGGTCGATCGTGAGCGGGAAGCGCATGTCGGCCGGCGGCCTGACGGTGAGCTCGACGTACGGGTTGGCCAGGTAGCCCTGCCAGTCCACGAGCTTGACGCCGTAGGAGTTGACGGTCCTGCCGAACATGTCGACGAGCTGCGCGGGGCCGGCCGCGTGGGCGGGCCCGGCGGGGGCGGTGAAGAGGGACGCGATGAGGGACGCGAGGAGGAGGACGGCGACGACGACCGGTCGTCTCATGGCGGAAACCTTTCGCCAGGGGGTGCGGGCACCCGCCGCAAGGGCGGGGATTGCGAAAGATCTAAAAGGTTTTCGGAAGCAAAACCCACCCGTAGCCGTCTGTCAAGGGCGCTCTGCTCCCCTTGCAGCAATGCAACGTTCCGATAACGAAGAAAAGGTTTTCGGACAGTGCGGCTTGCGATCAAGGACGCGGTGCGGGAGCAAGGGAGGGCAACCGTTTGCCTCGGATTCGCGCACCTGTCGATCTCTTGACTGGTGCTGTATCACATCTTACATTGCGGGCGAGGAAAACCTCTTCCCGATCACAGGGAGCACGATGTCTGACCTCACGGGCCGCGTCCGCGGCCCGCTGGCGCCTTCCACCGCGGCCCAGCGGCCACTGAGCATCGACGACGTCGAGATCCACGCGGGCCCCTTCGGCCGCTGGCAGCAGATCAACCGGCAGGCGAGCATCCCGCTCGGCCTCGAACAGATGGAGAAGTCCGGCGCGGCGCCCAACCTGAGGCTGGCGGCGGGGGAGGCGGAAGGCGTCTTCCAGGGCTACCGGTTCCAGGACTCCGACCTGTACAAACAACTGGAGGCGGTCGCCTGGGAGCACTGCAGGCACCCCGACGACGAGCACGACGAGACCTACCGCGCGTTCGTCGCGGAGTCGGCCGCGCTGCTGGCCCGCGCCCAGCGCCCCGACGGCTACCTGAACTCCCACTACCAGGTCGTCAAACCGGACAAGATCTTCACCGAGCTGGAGTACAGCCACGAGATGTACTGCGCCGGCCACCTGATCCAGGCGGCCGTGGCGGCGGCCCGCGCCGGGCTCGGCGAGGACCTGCTCGGCGTCGCCCGCCGCTTCGCCGACCTGCTCGTCCGGCGCTTCCTCGTGGACGGCGACGACGGCATCGACGGCCACGCCGAGATCGAGACGGCCCTGGTCGAGCTGTACCGGCTCACGGGGGAGCGGTCCTACCTGGAGCTGGCCCGCAAGCTCATCGACAACCGCGGCAAGGGCCTGATCAAGAACACCGGCATGGGCCCCCTGTACGCCCAGGACCACCTGCCCGTCCGTGAGGCCGGCACCGCCGCCGGGCACGCCGTGCGCCAGCTCTACCTGGAGGCGGGCGTCGTGGACGTCGCCGTCGAGGCCGGCGACGCGGAGCTGCTGGCCTCCTCCGTACGCCGCTGGGAGGACCTGGTCGCCACCAAGACCGCCATCACCGGCGGCCACGGCTCGCGCCACGACGGCGAGGCGTTCGGCGAGCGTTACGAGCTGCCGCCCGACCGCTCCTACAACGAGAGCTGCGCGGCCATCGCCAGCGTGCACTGGAACTGGCGGCTGCTGCTGGCCACCGGGCACGGCCGCTACGCCGACCTGATCGAGCGCACCCTCCACAACGCCTTCGCCGCCTCCACCAGCGCCGACGGCACCCGCTTCTTCTACGTCAACCCGCTGCAGCGCCGCGCCGACCTGTTCGAGGACGCCTACCTGGGCAGGCGGCGGGAGTGGTTCGCCTGCGCGTGCTGCCCACCGAACATCATGCGGCTGGTCTCCTCGCTTGGTCACTACGTCGCCACCACCGGCGACGACGGCGTCTCGGTGCACCAGTACGCGCCGGGCGTGATCCGCGCGGGCGGCGTCACCCTCGACGTCGAGACGGACTACCCGTGGGACGGCCGGGTGCGCTTCACCGTCCGGTCCGCGCCGGGCGGCGAGTGGACGCTCCGGCTCCGCGTGCCCGCCTGGAGCGCCGCCACCACCCCGGCCCCGGGCCCTGACGGTTACGCCGCGATCCGGCGCGAGTGGCAGGCGGGCGACACTTTCACCCTCGACCTGGACCTGACGCCCCGCCTCGTCCGCCCGCACCGCAGGATCGACGCCCTGCGCGGCTGCGCGGCCGTCGAACGCGGCCCCCTCGTCTACTGCTTCGAGCAGATCGACCAGGACACCGATCTCGACGACCTGGCCCTCGCCCCCGGCGCCGCGCTGCGCACCGTCGAGCGTGACCTGCCCGGCGTCGGCAGGACCGTGCTCATCGAGGCCGACGCCGTCCGCCTGCCGCCCGCGCCACCGCACGGGCTGCCCTACACCACCGGCGCCGGCGAAGCCCCCGCCGGACGCGCGACCGCCACCGCCGTCCCGTACCACCAGTGGGACAACCGCGACGGCGGTCCGATGCGGGTCTGGATGCCTCTCGCTCAACAAGCCTGAACGCCTGAAAAGGAAACACCCCCCATGAAGAGAAGAGATCTGTTAAGAATGGGCGCCCTGGCCGCGCTGGGCGCGGCCGGAACGGCGGCCTGCGGCTCGGGCGGTGGCGGCGGGGCAGCCGGCGCCACCGAGCTGCAGTTCATGTACTGGGGTTCGACGTTCGAGAAGGCCGCCGTCGAGAAGATGCTCAAGGCCTTCGAGCAGAAGAACCCCGACATCAAGGTGAAACCGGTCTTCACCCCCGACGAGTACGACGTCAAGCTCAACAGCCTCGTGGCCGGCGGGAAGACGCCCGACGTGGGCTACGTGCCGATGTCGATGTCGTTCCGGCTGGCGGAGCAGGGCAACCTGGTCAACCTCTTCCCGTACCTGCAAAAGTACCCGCAGCTCGCCGGCTACCTGCCGGACGCCTACCTCTGGTACGGCCAGGACAAGCTGCACGGCGTCTCCACCGCCAACGAGATCGAGCTGCTGTGGTACAGCAAGTCCGCGATCGCCGCGGCCGGCCTGGCCGCGCCACCGGCCGTGGCCGCCTCCGCCTGGTCGTGGGACCAGCTCGTGGAGAACGCCTACAAGCTGACGGTGGACCAGAACGGCAAGCACCCGGACGAGTCCGGCTTCGACCCCGGGCAGGTCCGCCAGTTCGGCATCTCGATCAGCCTCACCTACGCCGCCGCCTGGTACGGCTTCCTGCGCAGCAACGGCGCCGACTTCGCCGACGAGGCCGGCAGGACGTGCCTGCTGGACAGCCCCGAGTCCATCCAGGTCTTCCAGAACCTCCAGGACCTCATCTACAAGCACCGCGTCGCCCCAGGACCCGGCCAGCTCGCCGCGACCGGCGACGACGTGCCGGGCACCAACATCCTGCTCAAGACCAAGCGGGTGGCGATGGTGGTGGACGGCCACTGGGCGCTGCTCGACATGAACGAGAGCAAGGTCGACTACGGCATCGGCGTGCTGCCCAAGTACGCGGAGCCGTTCACCACCTCGCAGGTCGCGGGCGCCTCGTCCGTGTTCGCCGGGACCAAGCACGTGGAGGAGGCGGTGGAGCTGTTCGCCTTCCACATCGACCCGCGCTACGTGGACCTGTACGAGCAGGGGCTGTGGATGCCGCAGGAGAAGAAGTACTACGAGGACCAGGCGGCCATCGACTCCTGGACGAAGAACGACGGCCACCCGCCCGAGTTCCGCACGGCGGTCGTCGACTACGCGCGCGACCACGGCGTGCCCGACCTGCGCAACCGGGTCAAGAACCTGTCGGCGATCTCCAGCGACGTCCTCACCCCTGCCTTGCAGGAGCTGGAGTCGGGCAAGCGGCCCGCCGCCGACGTCCTCAAGGTGGTCACCCCCAAGATCACCGGCATGCTGCAGGGGTGGCAGCACACGCAGGAGCCGTGAGGTGGCTCGCAACGGGACCGGCCTGTCGGGGCAGCGCCGCATGGAGCGGCGCTGGGGCGTGCTCATGGCGCTCCCGGCCATCCTCGGATTCGTGATCTTCACGGCGGGGCCGATGCTGGCCTCGTTCGTGTTCAGCCTGACGGACTGGCAGGTGGGCGGGACGCCGGCGTTCGTCGGGTTCGGCAACTACACCGAGCTGGCCCGCGACGAGCTGTTCTGGACGTCGCTGAGCGCCACCACCTACTACACGCTCGGGGCCGTCCCGCTGGTGCTGATCGTGTCGTTCGCGGTGGCCATGCTGCTCAACCAGAAGGTGCGCGGCCTGCCGGTCTGGCGGACCGTCTTCTACCTGCCGACGCTGGTGCCGGCCATCGCGAACGTGGTGCTCTGGATCTGGATCTTCAACCCCGACTTCGGGCTGCTCAACTCGCTGCTGCGCCAGGCCGGGCTGCCTACCGGGCAGTGGATCTACGACGAGTCGACGGCCATCCCGTCGCTGATCGTCATGAGCACCTGGGGCTTCGGCAACACCATGGTGATCTTCCTGGCGGGGTTGCAGGGCGTGCCGCGGCACCTGTACGAGGCCGTCTCCATCGACGGCGGCGGCGCGTGGCGGCGCTTCTGGCACGTGACGCTGCCGATGATGACGCCGACCATCTTCTACAACCTGGTGGTGGGCGTGGTCGGCACGTTCCAGGTGTTCAACCAGGCGTACGTGATGACCGAGGGCGGGCCGAACAACGCCACGCTCTTCTACGTGTACTACCTGTTCCGGGTGGCGTTCAGGGAGAGCGAGATGGGGTACGCGAGCGCGCTCGCCTGGGTCCTGTTCATGATCATCGTGATGATCACGTTCCTGCTGTTCAGGAATGCGCGGCGGTGGGTCTACTACGAGATGGCGGGCGCCCGATGACGGCCGTGCAGGCGCCGCCGCGCGCGGCGAAGGTGGCGCCCACCGCGGGCCTGCGCAAACCCCGAAGGTACGGCAAGGTCCTGCTCTACCTGGCGCTGGCCGCAGGGGCGGTGCCGACACTGCTGCCGTTCGTGTGGCTGGTGCGCAGCGCGCTCATGCAGGACGCGCAGATGTTCATCGCGCCGCCGGAGTGGATCCCCTCGCCGTTCCAGTGGTCGAACTTCACCGAGGCGCTCACCGCGCAGCCGTTCTGGCTGTACTTCGTCAACACCGTGATCATCGCGGTGATCAGCGTGCTGGGCACCGTGCTCACCTGCTCGGTGGCCGCCTTCAGCTTCTCCCGCCTGCGCTGGCGCGGCCGCGACGTCACCTTCGCCGTGCTGCTCAGCGCCGTCATGCTGCCGTACGCGGTGACGCTGATCCCCACCTTCGTCATGTGGCAGGAACTCGGCGCGCTGGACACGTTCGTCCCGCTTACCGTGCCGAGCTGGTTCGCCGGGGCGGGCGGCGGGGTGTTCAACGTGTTCCTGCTGCGGCAGTTCTTCCTGACGATCCCGTTCGAGCTGGACGAGGCCGCCTACATCGACGGCGCCTCCCCGTGGCGGGTGTTCTGGACGATCGTCATGCCCCTGTCGAGGCCCGCCATCGTGGTGGTCACGATCTTCACGTTCATCGGCACCTGGAACGACTTCCTCGGGCCGCTGCTCTACCTCAACGACGAGCAGAAGTACACGCTCTCCCTCGGCCTGGCCTCCTTCCAGAGCGTCTACCTCACCCAGTGGGGCTACCTGATGGCCGCCTCCGCCGCCGTCATCGCCCCGATCATCGTCCTGTTCTTCTTCCTGCAGCGCTACTTCATCGAGGGGGTCACGCTCACCGGCATCAAGAACTGAGGAGCGCCCGCAGCCCGGCGTCGGCCAGGTGCGGGACCGCGGCCCCGACCGTGTCGAAGCCCTCGCCGACGGTCATGCCCTTCATGTGGCGGGCGTGGATGCCCTCGGCGATCACGGCGATCTTGAAGTAGCCGAGGGCGAGGTAGAAGTCGAGCCGGCCGAGGTCGCGTCCCGACGCGCGGGCGTAACGCTCGGCCAGGTCCGCGACGGGCGGCAGGCGCTCGCTGGTGGAGGCGGCCGAACCGCCGAGCACGGGCTCGAACGCCGGGTCGCGGTAGACCAGGTGCAGGCCCAGGTCGGCCAGCGGGTCGCCGAGCGTGGCCATCTCCCAGTCGACCAGCGCCCGCACCGTGCCGGGGTCGTCCACGGCCAGGATGGCGTTGTCGAGGCGGAAATCGCCGTGCACCACCGTTCCCGTTCTTGTGCCCGTGCCCGTCGCGGGAACCGCCTCGGCCAGCCGGGCGGCCAGGGTCTCGACGTCGGGCAGCTCCCGGGTGGCCACCCGGCGCCACTGGTCCGACCAGCGGGCCACCTGCCTGGTCAGGAACCCGTCCGGACGGCCGAAGTCCGTCAGGCCCGCCTCCTCGTACGGCACGGCGTGCAGCGCGGCGAGCACGTCGATCAGCGCGCGGGCGCAGCGGGCCGCCTCCGCGTCGGAGTAGCGGCCGAGGTCCTCACGGCTGCGCACCACGACGCCGGGGACGTACTCCACCAGGGAGAACGCGCAGCCCAGCACCGACGGGTCCACGCACAGCGCGACCGGGCGGGCGACCGGGACGCCCGTGCCGTGCAGGGCGGCGACCACCCGGTACTCGCGCGCCACGTCGTGCGCGGACGGCGTGAGGCCGCCGAGCGGCGGGCGGCGCAGCACCCACGCGCGGTGGCCGTCGCTCAGCCGGTAGGTGAGGTTGGAGCGCCCGCCGGGCAGCAGCTCGGCCGTGATCGGGCCGGCCGCCTCGGGGACGTGCGCGGCGAGGTACCGCGTCAGCGCGCCCAGATCCAGCCCAGGCGGGGAACCGGTCACCGCGGCGTCGGGCGCGGGGCGATGGCCGTGCGGGGAGCCGATCATCGGGTCGCCGTGCGCCGGGCGATGGTCCGGCGGATGACCGGTCATCGGGTCGTCGTGAGCCGGGCGATGGTCGGGCGGGTGGCCGGTCACCGGGTCGCCGTGCGCAGGGCGCGGCGGGCGATGGCCCAGCGGTGGGTTTCGGTCGGCCCGTCGTAGACGCGGAACGGGCGCACCTCGCGCAGGAACCGGCTGAGCAGCACGTCGCCGGAGACGCCCAGCGCGCCGCAGACCTGCAGCGCCCGATCCACCACCCGCCAGACCGCCTCAGCGGTGAACGCCTTGGCGATCGAGGTGGACTGGCTGGCGCTGTGCCCCTTGTCCAGCTCCCAGCACGCCTGCAACGTCAGCGCCCTGGCCGCCGCCATGTCGATCTCGGAGTCGGCGATCATGCCCTGCACCATGCCGAGGTCGCCCAGCCGGGAGCCGAAGAGCCGCCGCTCGGCCGCCCGCGCGAGCGCGATCTCCTGGGCCCGGCGCGCGATGCCGAGCCAGCGCATGCAGTGCGTCATCCGGGCCGGGCCCAGCCGCACCTGGGCGTAGTCGTAGCCCTGGTCCACCTCGCCGAGCACGGCCTCGTCCGGCACCACGCACCCGTCGAAGTCCACCTCGCAGTGCCCGCCGTACAGGCTCTCGTCGAGGGTGTCGATGTGCCGGACGACCTTCATGCCGGGGTTGTCCGCGTCCACCAGGAACATGGTCGCGCCGCCGCGATCGCCCGGCTCGCCGGACGTGCGGGCCATGCAGATGGCGAACGCCGCGCCGTCGGCCCCGGTGATGAACCACTTGCGGCCGTCGATCCGCCAGCCGCCCGGCACGCGGACCGCCCGGGTGCTCAGCGCGGCCGGGTCGGAGCCCGCGCCCGGGGCGGGCTCGGTCATGGCGAAGCAGGAGCGGATCTCGCCCAGCGCGAGCGGGCGCAGGTAGCGCTCCTTCTGCGCCCGGCTCGCCACGAACTCCAGCAGGTGCATGTTGCCCTCGTCGGGCGCGGCGACGTTCAGCGCGAGCGGCCCGAACAGGGACCAGCCGGCCTCCTCGAAGACCGCCGCCCGCCCGCGCATGTCGAGGGCCTGCCCGCCGTACTCGGCCGCCACGTGCGGCGCGAACACCCCGGCCTGCTTGGCGGCGGCCTGCAGCCGGACGCGCATGGCCTCGCCGCCGCGCGCCGCCACGCCGTCGTGGCGCTCCTCCTCCGGCACCACCACCTCGCGCACGAACGCCGCCGTCCGCTCGGCCAGCTCCACCACGTGTGGCACGTGCGACAGATCGACCGCCACCGGAACCCCTCCCTAGGCTAATGACCATTAGCCCCATCTTGGGCGGGAACGGCGGCGCTGGTCAAGACCGGCTAGCAGCCATTAGCCTGTGGGGCATGACAGGGCGGGCCGTGGACATCAGGGCGGCGGCGCTGGCGTTGTTCGCCGAGCGCGGGTATCAGGCGACCACCATGGCCGACATCGGGGCCGCCCTCGGCATCCGCGGGCCGAGCCTGTACAAGCACGTCGGCTCCAAGCAGGAGCTGCTCGCCCAGATCATGATCGCCACGATGGACGCGCTGCTCGACGGGCACCGGGCCGCCGTCTCCGGCTGCGACGACGTCGCCGAACGGCTGCGCCGCGCCACCGAGGCGCACGTGCGCTTCCACGCCCGGCACCGGCTGGAGGCGTTCGTCGGCACCCGGGAGATCCGCAGCCTCGAAGAGCCGCACCGCGCCGGGGTGCTCGACCGGCGGGCGTGCTACGAGGGGAAGTTCAGGGAGATCGTGGCCGACGGGGTGCGCCAGGGGCGGTTCAAGGTCGCCTCGGCCAAGCTGACCTCGTACGCGATCCTGGACCTGGGGATGGGGGTGCCGGTCTGGTACCGCGAGGACGGCGAGCTGACCGAGGACCAGCTCGTCTACCAGTACGGCGACTTCGCCCTGCGACTGGCGGGCGCGCGGGGATACTAGGGGCTGCCCGACCTCACGGGCCGGAATCCTGCGCACCACCGTCAGCACAGGAGGATCGATGAACGACGACTTCCCGCCCTTCCCCGGCGCACGCCCATCGGCCTGCCCCTTCGACCCGCCGCCCGAGTACGCCGGCTGGCGGGAGGCGGACGGGCTGCAGCGGGTCCGGCTGTCGGACGGCTCCCTCGCCTGGGCGATCAGCCGGTACGACGACATCCGCGCCGCGCTCGGCGACCCGAGGATCAGCGCCGACGACCGCAACCCGAACCTGCCGCTCAGCGCCGCCGCCCTGTCCAGGCCGCCCGCCTTCCCCCGCATGGACGACCCCGGGCACGCCAGGCACCGCCGCATGCTGATCAAGGACTTCACGCTCAGGCGCATCAACGGGCTGCGCCCGCGCATCCAGGAGATCGTGGACGGCTTCCTGGAGGAGATGACGGCCAAGGGCCCGCCGGCCGACCTCGTCCAGGACTTCGCGCTGCCCGTCCCGTCGCTGGTGATCTCGCTGCTGCTCGGCGTGCCGTACGAGGACCACGAGTTCTTCCAGCGCAACAGCGGCGTCCTGGTCAACCCGCTCTGCTCGGAGCAGGACAAGACGCAGGCGTCGGTCGCGCTGTTCACGTACCTGCTGGAGCTGGTGGAACGCAGGCGGAGCGACCCGGGCGACGACATCGTCAGCCGTCTCGCCCGCGAGCGGGTCGCGGCCGGCGAGCTGACCGCGCAGGAGGCCGCGATGAGCGGCATGACGCTGCTGGTCGCCGGCCACGAGACCACCGCCAAGATGATCTCCCTGGGCACGCTGGCCCTGCTGTGGCACCCCGACCGGCTCGCCGCCCTGCGCGACACCGGCGACCCGGCCGTCGTCGCGAACGCCGTGGACGAGCTGCTGCGCTACATCACGCTCGCCGAGAACCTCATCGTGCGCGTCGCCGCCGAGGACGTGGAGATCGGCGGCCGGCTCATCCGCGCCGGCGACGGCATCATCTTCAACCTCCTGTCGGGCAACCACGACCCGTCCGCCTTCCCCGACCCGGACGCGCTCGACCTCGGCCGCAACGCCCGCGGCCACGTGGCCTTCGGCTACGGCGTCCACCAGTGCCTGGGCCAGCCGCTGGCCCGCGCCGAGCTGGAGATCGCGCTGCGCGGGCTGCCGGGGCTGCGCCTGACGATCCCGCTGGAGAAGGTCGAGCTGCGCCCCGACCTGAGCCGCTACCCCAGCGAGTTGCCGATCGCCTGGGGCTGACCCGGCTCGCCGCGCGGTCTCACTCAGGCGGGTCCGTGCAGCAGCTCATGGAACTTCTTGTGCCGCTCGTACGAGGCCGGCGGCCCAGCCTCCCCCGCCCGTGCCGTGACCGCCGCGGGCGGGGTGGCGGGCTTGACCGGCTCGTACAGCCACGTCTGGAACAGCGCGTCGAGCTGCCTGCCGGAGATCTTCTCCGACAGTGAGACGAACTCGTCCGTGTCGCCGTTGCCGTGCTGCTTCGTCCTGGCCCAGGCCCTGATGATGGCGAAGAAGTCCTCGTCGCCGACCTCGCTGCGCAACGCCTGCAACGTCATGCCGCCACGCCAGTAGACCGAGGCGTAGAAGAGGAAGGCGGGGGTCGGATCGCCGGGAACCCGCACCCAGAAGCGGGGATGGTCGGCCGGGAGCTCGTCGTAGAGCGCGTTGGCCAGCTCGGCGGCGGTGCCCGTGCCCTCCTTCTCCGACCACAGCCACTCGGCGTAGGTGGCGAAGCCCTCGTTCAGCCAGATGTCGCGCCACTGCTTGAGCGCGACGCTGTCACCGAACCACTGGTGGGCGTTCTCGTGCACGACGACGGCGACGTCCGGGCCGGTCTCGAAGAAGATCGAGTCGTAGACGGGCTGCGTCTGCGTCTCCAGCGCGAAGCCCACGTTCTCGTTGACGACCGAGCCGCCCATCGAGGAGAACGGGTAGCGGCCGAACACGCTCGCCTCCCAGTCGATGATCTCCGGCGTGCGCTCGACGCTGGCCTTCGCGAACTCCAGGCGCGGCCCGAGGGTCCTGTCGTACGCCGTGAACACCGGCAGGCCGGTGGACGAGCGCCCCTTGTGCACCTCGATGTCGCCGATGTAGAGCGTGGCCAGGTAGGTGGCCATGGGCTTGTCCATCAGCCAGTGGAAGGTGGTCTTCCCGCGCGAGGTGCGCTGCGAGGCGAGCACGCCGTTGCTGATCGCCTGCTTGCCCTCGGGCACGGTGACCGAGACGTCGAACGTGGCCTTGTCCGCCGGGTGGTCGTTGCTCGGGTACCACCACCAGGCGATCTCCGGCTCGCCCAGCGCGAGCGCGCCGTCGGCCCGCTTGATCCACGGCCGGACGACGCCGGGCACCTCGATCGAGCTGGGCACGCCCCCGTAGGTCACCTCGACCACGAACGGCAGGAAGCGGGGCAGTGGCCGGGCCGGGGTGATCTCCAGCTCGTGCGCGCCCGTCCTGGCGAACGCCGCCCGGCCGCCGTTGACCTTGACCTCCCGCACGTCCAGCAGGAAGTCCAGGTTGAAGCGCGTCAGCGACTGCGAGGCGGTGGCCAGCAGGGTCGCCTTGCCGTCCAGGCGGTCGGCGCCCGGCTGGTAGTCCAGCTTCAGGCTGTAGTGCCTGACGTCGTAGCCGCCGTTCCCGTAGTCGGGGAAGTAGACGTCCCCGATGCCCGGCGCTCCGGGCGCTGCGGTCGTGGCCGCGGCGGGGACGGACAGAGGGGCGGCGAGTAGCAGCGACAAGGCGGCGGCCGTGGCGGCGCGCCTGAGCGAGCGCGGGAACATGTCCCTCCTCGGCAGAGGTCCGGTGCACGCGAAGCTACGTCAATCGCGGACGCGTGCAAAGTGCGGGCCGCTGGCCGGAACCGGTCATGCCCGGCCGGTCGGTGGCACGGGGGCTCGCCCGTGCCACCGTGCCACCGACCGGGGCCTGATCAGAGGATGTTCAGGAAGCCGCCCCAGCCGCTGCCGAGCGACTGGCGTGCGCCGAGGCCGCTGCCCTGGTGCGGGTAGTACCAGAGGCTGCCGCCCGAGTCGACGCCGAGGACATCGGCGAACCCGTCACCGCTGAAGTCCATGGCGCGGATGAACCGGAAGTTCTGCCAGCCGCCCGAACCGATCTGCTGCCGCGCCCCGAGGCCGCTGCCCTGGTGCGGGTAGTACCAGAGGTTGCCGCTGCTGTCCGAGCCGATCACGTCGGCGAACCCGTCGCCGCTCCAGTCGGCCGCCACCATGTGCTGCAACGACGCGAAGCCGGCCCCGATGCGTTGCCCGGTGCCCGTCGGAGCCTGATTGTTCTGATTCGGGAAGTAGTACAGGTCGCCGTTGGTCGCGTCGGCGACGAGCAGGTCGGCGTGGCCGTCGCCGCTCCAGTCCGCCACCGCGAGGTGGCGCGTCGCCCGGCTGAAGTGGCCGAACGGGATCGGGCCGTCGAGCCGGTTGCCGTTGTGCGGGTAGTAGAAGAGGTAGCCGTCGGTGTCGATGCCGAGGACGTCGGCGAACCCGTCCCCGCTCCAGTCGCCGGCCTTGACATGCCGGAACCTCGACCAGCCGTCGCCGATCTGCGAGGGGCCGGTCAGGCGCAGCCCGTTGTTCGGGTAGTACAGCAGCCGGCCGGCGGCGTCGATGCCGAGGACGTCGGCGAACCCGTCGCCGCTGAAGTCCGACACCGCGCCCGGGCGGCCGGCGAACGCGCTGCCCGCGTGAGCGACCGCGGCCGGAGCGGCCAAGATGGCCGCGAGCGTCACGATCAGAGCGATGCGTGTTCTTCGGAACATGGTCATGGTCTCCTCGTTCTCGTCGAGGCTTCAGCACAGGCTGGCCGAGGCCGTGGATCGTCGGGGTTCGTAAGGCCGAGGATGCGGGCCGCGGTCGCGTTTGTCCGGACCGGTGGACGCACACCGTTCGACCGTCCGTGCACAATGCGGCTCAGGAGCCGGACCGCCGTTCCCGGTAGGCGCTGGGCGTCAGACCGTAGGCGCCGCGGAACGCCCGGCTGAAATGGGTGTGACTGGCGAAGCCCCACCGGGCGGCCACGGCACCGATCGGAACCCCGGCCAGCAACGGGTCGGCGAGGTCGCGACGGCAACGTTCGAGGCGTTGCCTTCTGATCCAGCCGACGACCGTGCGCCCTTCCTCGTGGAAGAGCCTGTGCAGATACCTCAGGGAGATGTGGTGCGCCGCCGCGATCATGGCCGGAGCCAGCCGCGCGTCGCCCAGATGGTCCTGGATGAAGGCGTGGATCTTGGCCGTCAGCGCCTGCTGCCCGGTGCGCGGGGGGACAGGGGGCTCTGTGTCGAGCGCGTCGGCCAGCGACAGCGTCAGTACGTCGAGGGCGAGGGCGAGGGCGGACAGCTGGGAGGTCTCGGAGGCGCTCAGGTCCTGTAGGTCGCGCGGTGGTGACTGAGGTGACTGAGGTGACTGAGGCGACTTGGGTGACTTGGGTGACTTCGGTGACGAGCAAGGAAGGCGCAGGAGCGCGTCGTAGTGCGTCCAGACCTTCGTGCTCACCTCCCTCCAGAACACGGACCGTTCTGCCGCCGGGACCTTATCGGTACTGATCATGTCCATCAGGCGACTATCAGGGCGCCCCGTCGTCCCGGGCCAGCGATGTCGGGTCGCGTGTCCCGTTTCCTGGCAGGTCTGGCAGGTCTGCCAGGGTGCCGCCGCCATCAGGCGTCAGCCCAGGTCACAGAGGGTAGGCCAGTCGCAACTGGGGGGAAGTGACATGGACCGGATTCGGGGTGGGCGGCCTGCGGCGGGTGGCGGGGCGTGGCCGTGAGCTGGTTCGCCGCCGGCATGCGGGGCCCGCTCAAGTGGCCCGGGGAGATCACCGCCGGGGTCACGCTGGCCGCGCTGGCCGTCCCGCTCAACATCGGGTACGCGCAGATCGCCGGGCTGCCGCCGATCGCCGGCCTGTACGCCGCCATCGTGCCGATGCTGGTGTTCGCGCTGCTCTGCTCCTCCCGCCAGCTCGTGGCCAGCCCGGACGCGCCCATCGCCGCGCTCATCGCCTCCCTGCTGGTCGCGATCGCCGCCCGGCCGGGCAGCCCGCAGTACGTCGAGCTGGCCTACGCCCAGGCGCTCGTCTGCGCGGCGGTGTTCCTGCTGTTCTACGCCTTCAAGCTGGGCTTCCTGGCGAACTTCCTGTCCGAGCCCGTCCTGGTCGGCTTCATCGCCGGGCTGGCCGTCGAGATCCTCACCAGCCAGGTGAAGAAGATCCTCGGCATCCACACCACCGCCGAGCGGTTCTTCCCCGAGCTGTGGGAGATCCTCACCAGGATCCCGCAGGCGCGTCCGTGGAGCGTCGTCGTCGGGGTCGCCACCATGGTCGTGATCGTCGCGCTGCGCAGGTTCCTGCCCGCGCTGCCGGGGCCGCTCGTCGCCCTGGTGGCCGCCACGGCGGTGGTGACCTGGGCCGGGCTCGACAAGCTCGGGGTGTCCGTGCTCGGTCACGTCCCGTCCGGGCTGCCCGTGCCGCACTGGCCGTCGATCACGCTGGGGCAGTGGGCCGCGCTCGTCCCCGGGGCCATCGCCATCTGCGCCGTCACCCTGGCCGACGGGCTGCTCACCGCCCGCCGCTACGCCGAGCAGCACGGGTATCCGCTCGACGCCAACCAGGAGCTGCGCGCCTTCGGGCTGGCCAACGTGGCCGCCGGGTTCACCCAGTCCATGACCGTCGGGTCGAGCGCCTCCCGTACCGCCGCGATGGACGCCGCGGGCAGCCGGTCGCAGATACCGAGTGCGGTCTGCGCGGTCGTGGTCGCCGCCCTGGTCGCGTTCTGCTCCGGGCTGCTCGCCTATCTGCCCAACACGGCGCTGGCCGGGATCGTGGCGGTGGCGGTGGTCCGGCTCATCGACGTGCGCAGGCTGGCCGAGCTGTGGCGGCTGCGCCGGTCGGAGTTCTGGATCGCGGTGGTGTGCCTGCTCGGCGTCCCCGTGCTCGGCTCGCTGACCGCGGTGGTCATCGCGTTCCTGCTGTCGGCCGTGGACGTCGTCCGGCGCGCCTCCCGGCCGAGCACCGCCACCCTGCGGCCGGGCGAGCACGGCCGCTACACCGAGGGCCCGGCGGAAGGGCCGCTGGTCGTCTACCGGTTCGAGAGCCAGTTGTTCTTCGCCAACGCCGGCACGTTCAAGAGCGAGATCACCCGCATGGCCGACGACGGCGCCGAGTGGATCGTGCTGGACGCCGAGGCCGTCACCGACGTGGACGTCACCGGAGCCGAGGCGCTCCGCGAGACCGCCGCCGCGCTGCGCGAGCGCGGCGTCACCTTCGCCGTCGCCCGCGCCACCACCGGGCTGCGGCGCCTGCTGGCCCACTACGGCATGAGCGGGCTGACCTTCTACGACTCCAACGAGGCCGCGGCCGCCGCCCACCGGGAGAGTGACCATGGGTAAGGCCTTCGCCGACATGCTGCCCTACACGATGGGCCTGATCGTCTCGCCGTTCCCGGTCGTGGCCGTCATCGCCCTGCTGGTCAGCGCGAACGGCCGGGCCAAGGCGCTGCTGTTCGCGCTCACCTGGCTGGTCATGAGCTGGGTCGTGCTGATCGCCCTCATCGCGCTGCTCGGCGCGCTCGGCGCGGGCGGGCACGCCAGGCCCGCCTGGCTGGGCTGGCTCGCCCTGGTCATCGGGGTGCTCCTGCTCGCGGCGGCCGCCGTCGGCATCCGCAGGGCCGTCCGCCGCACGGACGGCGCGGCGCCCGAGCCGCCCCGCTGGATCGCCGCCATGGACACCATGACACCCCCCAAGATCGTCGCGGTGGCGGCGCTGCTCATCGTGGCCAACCCGGTCAACCTCGCCTCGCTGGCCGGCGGGGCCATCGCAGCCTCCGGCGAGCCGCTGCCCGCCGGTCAGCAGGCCGTCGTGGCCGCCGTGTTCGTCGTCATCGGCAGCCTCGGGGTGCTCACCCCCTACGCCACCGCGCTCGGCGAGGGCGGGCAAGGGCGGCTCGCGTGGATGCGCGGCTGGCTGATCCGGCACAACGGGGCGCTCACCTTGCTGCTGATCCTGGTCTTCGCGCTGCTGTTCCTGGCCAAGGGGCTGCGCGGCCTGCTCGGCTGAACCTTGGTGGGTTGTCAGGCCCGCACGTGTCGCCTACGCTCTTTCGTAATTATGAATTTACGTAGGAGAGTGCGATGAGCGAGGACAGACTCGCCGAACTCGAGCGCCGCATCGCCCGCCTGGAGAGCCGGGCGGGCATCGCGAACACGGCGCGCCGCCCGCCCGCTGCGCCGCCGTCCCTCGCCGCCGCCGCGACCGGCATGCTCCGCCAGGCCAAGGAGGCGGACGAGGCCGGGACGGTCGGGTACGCCGGAGCCTCGCGGATGGCCGGCGGCGAGAGCCTGTGGGACCGGCAGGTCTCCCTCGCCACGCTGCTGTCGGCCGACTGGGCGCCCGTGGCCGGCGTCCTGGAGTCCCTGGGCAGCCGGCCCCGGCTGGCGCTGCTCGCCGAGCTGCTGCGGCAGGGCCGGTGCACCAGCACTGACCTGCAAGAATGCCTCAGCAGGGACGGCGAGCAGACCACGACGGGGCAGCTCTACCACCACCTGCGGGCGTTGCAGGGAGCCCGGCTCATCATGCAGCGGCGGCGGGGCGAGTACGCGCTGGCGCCCCAGGCCATGATCCAGGTGCTCACCATCCTGGCCGCCGCCTTCGACCTGGCCAACGACCCGCCGTTCGGCCTGCCCGCCGGACCGCCCATGGATCTGCCCACCGTGGAGTGACCCTCACGGGAGACGGGTGCGGGCCCTCGGGCACACTATTTCCTTTAAAACCAGTAGGAAATATTGACTTATCCGGAATGTCGGCTTAGCGTCGTGACCATGAGCCAGGGCCTCCTCCTCACCAGGCGCCCCCACGTGGACCACGGCCACGTCAGCAGCGCCCAGTGTCGTTGATCACGCGTACACCTCCGCCTCCTTCGACAAGCGCAAAAGCTCTCCCGTGAGGACCCTCCTGTGACCCCCACCAGATCAGTCCTGCCGTCCATCCGCCCCCGCCTCGCCCCCGAGGGGAGCGCGGCATGACGGAAACGCTGCCCGGGCGCGCCGTCGCCGCCGAGCACTTCCGCCGCGCGCTCGCCGTGCACGCCAGCGGCGTCGTGGTGATCACCGCGCAGACCGGCGGCGTCCCCGCCGGGCTGACGGCCACCTCGTTCTCCTCCGTCAGCCTCGAACCGCCGCTGGTCTCCTTCTACGTGGACCGTTCCTCGACCACCTGGCCGCTGCTCGCCTCCGCCGACCACTTCGCGGTCAACATCCTGGCCAGTGACCAGGCCGAGCTGGCCGCCCGCTTCGCCCGCAAGGGTGTCGACCGGTTCGCGTCGCCCACCCGCTGGCGGCCGGGGCCGCTCGGCGCGCCGCTGCTGCTGGACGTCTCCGCGCACCTGGTCTGCCTGCCGTACGAGCGGGCCGAGGTCGGCGACCACCTGCTGGTCGTCGGGCTCGTCGCCGAGGTCGAGACGCACAGCACCGGCCGCCCCCTGCTGTACCACCAGGGCCGCTTCGGCCGTTTCCTCCCGCACCCAGAAGACTGATCCCTCCGCACGTGGAGTCGAGTGTGACCCTCTCTACTGGGATTCCCGCGTACGCGAGTCCCGTCGATCACGTCGCCTACGGCCAGTACGGCCCAGGCCGCCTGCACCTGTCACCGGGCTGGAACCGCCCCCTCTACCCCTTCCAGGACCGCATCACCGCCGACGGCTCCAGCGGCCACCGCGCCGAGCCCGGCCGCTACCACCTCTACCTCGCCTGGGTCTGCCCGTACGCCCATCGCGCCGCGATCGTCCACAGGCTCAAGGGCCTGGAGGAGGTGGTGTCGCTGTCGTACGTGGACGACGAGCGCGACGGCCGCGGCTGGGCCTTCAGGGAGCGGCGCGGCCCCGACCCGGTCAACGGGTTCACCCTGCTGGAGCAGGCGTACACGGCCACGGAGGAGGGCTACGGCGGGCACGTCTCCGTCCCGGTGCTCTGGGACAAGGAGCTGGGCAGGATCGTCAGCAACCACTTCCCGGACATCACCATCGACCTGGCCACCCAGTTCGGGCGATGGGCCGATCCCGAGGCCGACCTCTACCCGGAGGCGCTCCGGCCCGAGATCAACAAGCTGAACGCGTGGATCCACCACGACATCAACACCGGCGTCACCCGGGTGGCCCGCGCCGAGGGCGAGGAGCGGGAGGACGAGCGCCTGCGGGTGCTGGCCGCGCTGGAGTGGATCGACGAGCGGCTGGCCGGCCGCCGCTACCTCACCGGCGACACCCTGACCGAGGCGGACGTCCGGCTGTGGGTGACGCTGGCCAGGTACGACGCCCTGCACAACCGCGACCACGAGATCAGCGAGTGGGACCTGTCCGGCTTCGAGCACCTGTGGGGCTACGCCCGCGACCTCCACAGCCTCCCCGCCTTCCGTGAGACCACCGAGGGCCTGCCCGCCACCTGGGACCTCCCGCACGGGCGGGGCGCCTGATGAGCCGCAAGCAGGTGCACCTCGCCGCCCACTTCCCTGGCGTGAACAACACCACGGTGTGGGCCGACCCCCGCTCGGGCAGCCAGATCGACTTCGCCTCCTTCACCCACCTGGCCAGGACGGCCGAGCGCGGCAAGTTCGACTTCTTCTTCCTGGCCGAGGGGCTGCGGCTGCGCGAGCTGAAGGGCCGCATCCACGACCTCGACGTGGTGGGCAGGCCCGAGTCGCTGACGCTGCTCAGCGCGCTGGCCGCCGTGACGCACCGGCTCGGCCTGGCCGGGACCGTCAACGCCACCTTCAACGAGCCGTACGAGCTGGCCAGACGCCTGTCCACGCTCGACCACCTGAGCGGCGGGCGGGCCGCCTGGAACGTGGTGACCACCTCCGACGCCTTCACCGGCGAGAACTTCCGCCGCGGCGGCTACCTCGACCGGGCCGACCGGTACGAGCGGGCCGCCGAGTTCCTCCGCCTGGCACGCGAGCTGTGGGACTCCTGGCAGCCGGACGCGGTCCTCGGCGACCAGGCGGCGGGCCGCTTCCTCACCCCGGACGCCATCGGCACGGTCGGGCACCGGGGCGCGCACTTCTCCGTGGAGGGCCGCTTCACGCTGCCGCGCGGCCCGCAGGGGCACCCGGTCGTCATCCAGGCCGGCGACTCGGACGAGGGCAGGGAGTTCGCCGCCGCCAACGCCGACGTGATCTTCACCGGGCACGGCTCGCTGGAGGACGGCAAACGCTTCTACGCCGACGTCAAGGGCCGCCTGGCCAGGTACGGCCGCGAGCCGCACCAGCTCAAGATCATGCCCGGGGTGACGTTCGCGCTGGGCGACACCGAGGAGGAGGCCGCCGAGAACGCCGCCGCCATCCGCCGGCTCCAGGTCGGCCCGCAGACCGCGATCGCCTTCCTGGAACAGGTGTGGGGCCGCGACATGTCCGGTCACGACCCGGAGGGGCCGCTGCCCGACATCGAGCCCGCCCTGGACGAGGGCGTCTCCCAGGGGCGCGTCGCGATCAAGGACCGGGCCGCCGTGGCCGCCAAGTGGCGGGCCCTGGCCGCGGAGAAGGGCCTGTCGATCCGGGAGCTGGTCATCGAGGTGACCGGGCGGCAGACGTTCGTCGGCACGCCGCGGACCGTGGCGCGGCTCATCGACGAGCACGTGCAGGCCGGCGCCGCCGACGGGTTCATCCTCGTGCCGCACCTGACGCCCGGCGGGCTGGACGACTTCGTGGACCGGGTGGTCCCGCTGCTGCAGGAACGCGGCTCCTTCCGTACCGACTACACCGGCAGCACCCTGCGCGAACATCTGGAGCTGACATGAGCACCCTGCACCTGGCCGTCGCGCTCGACGGCGCAGGCTGGCACCCGGCCGCCTGGCGGGAGCCGAGCGCCGCGCCGCGCGCCCTGTTCTCGGCCCGCTACTGGGCGGGGCTGGTCGCCGAGGCCGAGCGCGGGCTGCTCGACTTCGTCACCATCGAGGACGCGTTCGGCCTGCAGTCCACCCTGCCCGACACGCCCGACGACCGGACCGACCAGGTACGGGGCCGCCTCGACGCGGTGCTGCTCGCCGCCAGGCTGGCGCCGCTCACCCACCACATCGGCCTGGTGCCGACCGCCACCACCACGCACACCGAGCCGTTCCACGTCGCCATCGGCATCGCCGCGCTCGACCACGTCAGCGGCGGGCGCGCCGGCTGGCGGCCCCAGGTCTCCGCCCGCAGCTTCGAGGCGCGCCACTTCGGCCGCCGCGAGTTCCCGCCCCTCGACCAGGTGCTGAACCGGCCCGGCGGCGTGGACCTGTCCGGCGACCCGCACGTACGCGACCTGTTCGCGGAGGCGGGCGACGCGGTGCGGGTGGCGCGGCTGCTGTGGGACAGCTGGGAGGACGACGCCGAGATCCGCGACGTGCCCACCGGCCGGTTCATCGACCGCGACAAGCTCCACCACATCGACTTCGAGGGGCGCTTCTTCTCGGTCAGGGGCCCCTCCATCACCCCCCGCTCGCCGCAGGGCCAGCCGGTCGTGGCCGCGCTGGCGCACAGCCGGCTGCCGTACGAGTTCGCCGCGGCCCACGCCGACGTCGTCTTCGTCACGCCGCACTCGGCCGAGCAGGCCCGCGCCATCGTGACCGAGGTCAGCGAGCTGTCCCCGGACGTGCAGATCTTCGCCGACCTCGTCGTGTTCCTCGGCGACGACGCGGCCGCCCGCAAGGCGCGACTCGACGAGCTGGACGGGGCCGAGCTCGCCTCCGACGCCGCCGTCTTCACCGGGCACGTGCGTGACCTGGCCGGGCTGCTGCTGGAGTGGCGGCGCGCCGGGATCCAGGGGTTCCGGCTGCGGCCGGGGGCCGTGCCGTACGACCTGTGGCAGATCGCCTCAGGGCTGACGGCCGAGCTGCGCGGCCGTCAGGCGTTCAGGAGCAGGTACGAGGCGCGGACGCTGCGCGAGCTGCTCGGACTGCCCCGCCCGGCGAGCCGTTACACGGGTCACCACGCGGGTCACCACACGGGTCACCGTGCGGGGGCACGATGAAATTCCTGCTCATCACGCTGATCACGCACACCGGCGGGAGCTCGCCGACCGAGCGGTTCCGCGAGGTGGTCGCCAACGCCGTGCTCGGCGAGGAGCTGGGCTTCGACGGGTTCGGCGTGGGGGAGCGGCACGAGCGGCCGTTCATCTCCTCCTCCCCGCCGGTGGTGCTCAGCCACATCGCGGCGAAGACGTCCAGGATCCGGCTGTTCACCGCGGTCACCACGCTCAGCCTGCTCGACCCCGTGCGGGCCTACGAGGACTATGCCACGCTCGACCACCTGTCGGGCGGCCGCCTGGAGCTGATCATCGGCAAGGGGAACGGGGCGGCGCAGGCCCAGCTTTTCCACGTCACCGCCGAGGACCAGTGGGAGCGCAACCGGGAGTCCTACGAGCTGTTCCGCCGCCTGTGGCGGGAGGACAAGGTCACCTGGCAGGGCCGGTTCCGTCCGTCGCTGACCGAGGCCGAGACCTGGCCGCGGCCCCTGCAGCGGCCGATCAGGGTCTGGCACGGCAGCGCCACCAGCAAGGAGTCGGTGGACCTGGCCGCCCGCTACGGCGACCCGCTGTTCTCCGCGAACGTCACCAACCCCATCGACCCCTACGCCGAGCTGATCGACCACTACCGCGAACGCTGGGCGCACTACGGGCACGACCCCGCCGACGCGCTCGTGGGCGCGGGAACGGCCGGCTACTACGCGGCCAGGACCTCCCAGGAGGCCATCGACACCTACCGGCCGATCTTCGAGGCCCGCGTGCTGTTCCAGCGCCGCCTCGGCCTGCCGGTCGTCTTCCCGACCCTGGAGGACGCCATCGAGCGCGGCTCCATCCTCGTCGGCAGCCCGCAGCAGATCATCGACAAGGTGCTGCGCTACCACAAACGGTTCGGGCACGAGGTCATGCACCTGCACGCCGACGCCGACGGGCTCACCCCGGCGCAGCACCGGGGAGCGCTGGAGCTGTTCCAGGCCGAGATCGCGCCTGCCCTGCGGGCCGAGATCCCCAGCAGGCCGTTCCCCTCCCCCGGAAGTGACTCATGACGCTGTCCATCCTCGACCTGGCCCCCATCCCCTCCGGCGGCACGGCCGCCGACGCGCTGCGCAACACCATCGACCTGGCACGGCAGGCCGAGCGGTTCGGCTACCGCCGCTACTGGGTGGCCGAGCACCACTTCGCGCCCGGCGTCGCCGGCTCGGCGCCCGCCGTGCTGATCGGGCTGATCGCGGCAGCCACCTCCACCATCCGGGTGGGGTCCGGGGCCGTGCAGCTCGGCCACCAGACACCGCTGTCGGTCGTCGAGCAGTTCGGCCTCATCGACGCCCTCTATCCGGGACGGCTCGACCTCGGCATCGGCCGCTCGGGCCAGCGCCGCGCCGAGCTGACCGCCCGCCAGGCCGCCCCCGCCGAGCCGCCCGCAGAACCGCCGGCCGAGCGGTTCGTGGACGGGCTGCTCATCCCCAAGCCGTTCGACTTCGCCAAGCTCGTCACCCACCCGCAGCTCGCCCACTACGCCACCCTGCTTCAGCAGCCCGGCGCCCAGACCCCCGACTTCGCCGGCCAGATCGACGACGTGCTCGCCTTCCTCGACGGCACCCACGAGGCGCACGCCGTCCCCGGTGAGGGCGCCGACCTGCACGTGTGGATCCTCGGCAGCAGCGGCGGGCAGAGCGCCCAGGTCGCGGGGGAGCGGGGCCTGCCGTTCGCGGCCAACTACCACGTCAGCCCCGCCTCCGTGCTGGAAGCCGTCGAAGCCTACCGGGAGGCGTTCAAACCGTCCGCCGCGCTGGCCGAGCCGTACATCGTCGTCTCCGCCGACGCCGTCGTCGCCCAGGACGAGGCCACCGCCCGCGAGCTGGCCTCACCCTACGGCCTGTGGGTGCGCAGCATCAGGACGGGCGCCGGCGCCATGCCCTTCCCGACGCCCGCCGAGGCCGCCGCTCACCCCTGGACCGACGCCGACCGCGAGCTCGTCAAGGACCGCCTCGACACCCAGTTCGTCGGCACCCCAGGACAGGTCGCCGAACGGCTGGACGTGCTGCGCCGGGTCATCGGGGCCGACGAGCTGCTCGTCACCACCATCACCCATGATCACGACGACCGCGTGCGCTCGTACGAGCTGCTCGCAGAAGCCTGGAACCGCCGGTGAAGCGCCTCATCCCCGTCCTCCTGCTGGCCCTGGCCGCGTGCGGCGCCCAGCCTGCCACCCAGCGGGCAGCCGCCGCGCCCACCTCCCTGACCTGGGCCATCGAGACCCAGCCGATCACCCTCAACCCGCAGCAGTGGGCGCAGAACAAGGTCAGGCTGCTGGTGTTCAACCAGTTCGACGCGCTGCTGACCAGGAACAAGGACGGCTCGTTCGGCCCCTGGCTGGCCAAGGAGTGGAAGGTGTCGGACGACGAGCTGACCTACACTCTCACCCTCCGCGACGACGTCACCTTCCACGACGGCACGAAGTTCGACGCCGCCTCCGTCAAGGCCAACCTCGACCAGTTCTTCGTCGAGGGCTACAACACGGCCGTGGCCGGCATCCAGCTCCGGGCGTACCAGGAGGCGAAGGTGACCTCGCCGGCCACGCTGGAGATCACCCTCAAGGAGCCTGACGCCCTCTTCCTCGACTTCCTCGCCTCCCCCTACGCCGGTCAGGTCTCCCCGAAGTCGCTCAAGAGCGCCAAGGACCTCAAGTTCGGCGGCGTCGATCTGGCCGGCACCGGGCCGTTCATCCTCGACAGGTACGTGCCCGGCCAGGAGATCCACTACCGCCGCAACCCCGCCTACCAGTGGCCGCCCGCCGGAGCCGCCCACCAGGGCCCCGCCCACCTGTCGGAGATCACCTACCGGTTCCTGCCCGAGGCCGCCGTCCGCGTCGGCGCGCTCACCTCCGGCCAGGTGCAGGTCATCGAGGGCGTGCCCGCCACCGAGGCCGGGCTCATCAAGAACGATCCCGGCCTGACGCTGCAGACCGCGCTCAACTCGGGCACCTCCTTCTCCTACTACTTCAACACCTCCCGCGCCCCGTTCGACGACCAGCGCGTACGCGAGGCCTTCCGCGCGGCCGTGGACCTGGACGCCGTGCTCAAGGCCGTCTACCAGGGCACCGCCACCAGGGCGTGGAGCGTCGTCGGCAAGGCGAGCACGTTCTACGACACCTCGCTGGAGAACACTTTCGGCGGCGACGTCGCCAAGGCCAACGCGCTGCTCGACGAGGCCGGCTGGAAGCAGCGCGACGCCCTGGGCTACCGGGTCAAGGACGGCAAGAGGCTGAGCGTGCGCACGATCGCCTCGGCGGCGTTCATCCGCGACCGGCGCGACATCCTCGCCCAGGCCATCCAGGCGCAGGTCAAGCAGAACGCGGGCATCGACTTCCAGGTCAAGATCGTCGACCAGGGCACGGCGCAGAAGGCACTCGACGACAACGACTACGAGGTGTTCGAGAACTCCCGCGGCGACTCCGACGCCGGCGCCGCGCTCAATCTGCTCCTGCCGGGCAAGGGCGCGCTCAACCGCACCCACTTCTCCGACCCGGACGTCGAGAAGTGGATCGCCGAGGCCTCGCGGACCTCCGACCAGGAGCGGCGCAAGGAGCTGTACGCCAAGGTGCAGCAGGTGGTGGTGCGGGACAAGGCCATCGTGTTCCCGATCTACGTGCCCGCCGACCAGATCGCCGCGCAGAAGAGCGTCCAGGGGCTCGGCTTCAACCCCGCCTCCGGCACGCCCGCCGGCGCGTACGACGTGCGGATAGGCACATGATCGGCCGGCTCGGCGTCGTCAGGCGGCTCGGGACCGGGCTGGCCGTGTTGTGGGCCGCCGCCACCGCCTCCTACGTCGCGCTGCTGATCGCTCCGGGCGACACCGTGGACATCCTGATCGGCGACGGCGTCGACACGCCGGAGATCCGGGCCGCGATCATCAGGGAGTGGGGGCTCGACCGGCCCGAGGTCGTCCAGTACCTCGCCTACCTGTGGCGGCTGCTGCACGGCGACCTCGGACGTTCCTACCAGCTCCAGCGGGGCGTCGGCGAGGTGCTGGCCACCCAGATCGCGCCCACCGTCCAGCTCACCCTGGCCGCCGCGGCCGTCGGGGTGACGCTGGCCGCAGTCATCGCGCTCGTCACGGCCGGGCGCGGGCGGGCGGCGCGGGGCATGGCCTCGGTCGCCTCGGTGGCGGAGCTGGTGGCGGTGTCGGTGCCGCCGTTCCTCATCGGGATCGTGCTGCTGGCCGTCTTCTCGTTCACGCTCGGCTGGTTCCCCGTCTCCGGCGCGCAGGGGCCGGCCGCGCTGGTGCTGCCCGCGCTCGCGCTCGGGCTGCCCATCGCGGGCGTGCTCGGGCAGGTGCTGCGGGGCGGGCTCGAACGGGCGCTGGAGCAGCCGTTCGCGGTCACCGCCAGGGCGCGCGGCCTGACGGAGCGGGCGCTGGTCGCCCGGCACGCGCTGCGCCACGCGCTCATCCCGGCCGTGACGCTGGCCGGCTGGTTCACCGGCACGCTGCTCGGCGGGGCCGTCATCACCGAGGTGCTGTTCGGGCGGCCCGGGCTCGGCCGCGTCGCCATGGACGCCGTCACCGGGCGCGACATGCCGGTGGTCATGGCCGTCGTGCTGCTGTCGGCCCTGGTGTACGTGACCATCAGCACGCTCCTCGACCTGGCCTACCGCGCCATCGACCCGCGAATCCGAGGCTGACCGCCCATGTCCGCACTCACCCCGGCCTCCACCCCGCGCTCCACCCCGGCCTCGCTGCGCCTGCCCATCGCGCCAGGGCTGCTCCTCCCGAGCGCCTTCCTCGTCCTGCTGGCGCTGGCCGTCGCCGCGCCCGCCCTGCTCACCGGCGCCGACCCGCTGGCCGCCGACCCGCTCAGCGCGCTCGCGCCCCCCGGTGCCGGGCACTGGTTCGGCAGCGACCACCTCGGCCGCGACGTGCTGTCCAGGGTCGTGCACGGCGCCCGCCACTCCATCAGCATCGGCGTCGCCGCCACCGTCCTGGCCGTCACCTCGGGCGTGCTGCTGGGCCTGACGGCCGGCCTGTCACCCAAATGGCTGGACGAGGCGCTGGCCCGCGCGTTCGACGTGCTGTCCACCCTGCCCGAGCTGCTCCTGGCCCTGCTCGTGGTGGCGATCACCGGCCCAGGCACCGGAAACGTGATCTTCGCGATCGCCGTCGCCCAGATCCCCAACTACGCCCGCGTGATCCGCGCCCAGACGTTCGTCGTGCGCCACTCCGGCTACGTCGAGCAGGCCGTCACGTTCGGCCGCCCCCGCCTGGCGATCACCGCCGGGCACGTGCTCCCCAACGTGCTCGGCCCCATCCCCGTCCTGGCCACCATCGGGCTCGGCCAGGCGGTCATCGCCAGCTCGGGCCTGAGCTTCCTCGGCATGGGCCCGCAGCCGCCCGCCGCCGAATGGGGCGCGATGCTCTCCGAGGCCCGCAACTACCTGCGGGTCGCCTGGTGGGAGGCGCTCTTCCCAGGTCTGGCGATCACGCTCACCGTCGTCTGCCTGACCGTCGTCGGACGCCGTCTCCAGCGCCGCTTCGAAGGAAGGACCCCATGATCACCAACTCCGGCGAGGACACGGGCGCCTCCCCGCTCGTCGCCGTGCGGAACCTGCGGGTCGGCTTCAACGGGACGGAGGTCGTGCGCGGCGTCTCGCTGTCCGTCGCGCCCGGCGAGTGCGTGGCCGTCGTGGGGGAGTCCGGCTCGGGCAAGAGCGTCACGGCCCGCACCCTGCTCGGGCTGGCCGGGCCGGGCTCGTCCGTGCGGGCGTCCGCGTTCACCGTCGCGGGGCGCGACGCGCTGACGTTCGGCGAGCGGGAGTGGCGCGGGCTGCGCGGCAGGTTCGCCGGCCTCGTGCTGCAGGACGCGCTCGTCTCCCTCGACCCGCTGCGGACCGTCGGCGCGGAGATCGGCGAGGTGCTGACCGCGCACGACGTCGTGCCGCGCCGGTGGCGGGAGAGCAGGACGCTTGAGCTGCTGGAGTCGGTCGGCGTGCCCGAGCCGGAGCTGCACGCACGCCGGCGTCCGCACGAGTTGTCGGGCGGGCTGCGGCAGCGCGTGCTCATCGCCTCCGCCATCGCGGCCGAACCCGAGCTGATCATCGCCGACGAGCCGACGACCGCGCTCGACGTCACCGTGCAGGCCCAGATCATGCGGCTGCTCGCCGAACGCAAGGCGGCCGGCACCGCGCTGCTGCTGATCAGCCACGACCTCGCCGTCGTCGCCTCGATCGCCGACCGGATCCTCGTCATGCGGGACGGCCGGGTCGTCGAGGAGGGGCCTGCCCTGGACGTGCTGGCGGCGCCCGCGCACGACTACACGCGCGCCCTCCTGGCCGCCGTCCCGTCGGCCACCTCCCGCGGCACCCGCCTCACGGACGGCGCCCCCCTCGCCGCACGCCACGCGAACGGCACTCCTGTCAGCTCTGTGCGGGCCCCGGTGCTCGCCGTGTCCGGCCTGACCCGCTCCTTCGGCCCCCGCCGCGTCGTCGAGGACGTCTCCTTCGCCCTGCACCGGGGCGAGACGCTGGGCATCGTCGGGGAGTCCGGCTCGGGCAAGACCACGGTGGCCCGGCTGGCCCTGGCCCTGATCGAGCCCGACGACGGCCGGGTCACCCTGCACGGCGAGCCGTGGAGCGGCTTGCCCGAGCGTTCCCGCCGCCCCCGCCGCCCCACCCTCCAGCTCATCTCCCAGAACCCGCTGGACTCCTTCGACCCCCGCCACACCACCGCCCGCCTGATCGCCGAGCCGCTGCGGCTGCCGCGGGCCGGGCGGCGGGCACGCGTACTGGACCTGCTGGCCCGCGTCGGCCTCCCGCCCGAGGTGGCGGGCAGGCATCCGCGCGAGCTGTCCGGCGGCCAGCGGCAGCGCGTCGCCATCGCCCGCGCTCTCGGCCCCCGCCCCGACGTGCTGGTCTGCGACGAGCCGGTCTCCGCGCTGGACGTCTCCATCCAGGCCCAGGTGCTGGACCTGCTGGCGGAGCTGCAGGCCGAGTACGGCACCGCGATGGTGTTCATCTCCCACGACCTGGGCGTCGTGCAGCACATCGCCGACCGGGTGCTGGTCATGAAGGACGGCAGGGTCGTGGAGGAGGGGGAGGTGGACGGGGTGTTCACCGCGCCGCGCCACCCGTACACGCGGGATCTGGTGGCGGCGGTGCCCAGGTTGCCCGGCGGGGAAGTGGCAGATCTTCCTCGGTCCGGGGCGGAAACCCAGGTGAGCGCGGGGATGTGACCCGCTGGAGGGTGGCGCAACCTCCCTGTTATCCCCTTATTCCTACTTATTTAGTAGGTTGAAGGCATGGAACGGGTGGCCCTCGACGATCGGCGGCGCCGGGCGGATCGTGCCCGGCAGGTCGCCGACCTGCTGAGAAGACAGATCATCCACGGCGGCTTCCCCGGCGGGCAGCTCCCGCTGGAGGCGGCGCTGGCGCGCGAGTTCGACACCTCGCGCAACACCGTGCGCCAGGCCCTGGACCTGCTGCGCGAGGAGGGACTGGTCGAGCGGTGCCCCGGCGTGGGCACCACCGTGGCGGCCGAGAAGTACCCGCACGGCCTGCACCGCCTGCTCGGCCTGGCCGAGACCCTGCACGAGCACGGGCAAGTCGTCAACCAGGTCCGCACGATGACCCTCATCGAGCCGCCCGCCCCGGTCAGCCACCGGCTCGGGCTGCCGCCCGGCGAGCAGGTCGTCTACCTCGAACGGCTGCGCAGCCTCAACGGCCTGCCGCTCTCGCTCGACCTGACGTACCTGGTGCGCGAGGCCGGCGAGCCGCTGTTCGACGAGGACCTGGCAGGCAACGACATCTTCGTCCTGCTGGAGACGATCACCGGGCAGCCCCTCGGCATGGCCGAGCTGACCCTGGAGGCCGTCAACGCCGACCCGCACACCGCCGCCGCACTCGGCACGCCGCGCGGCGCCGCGCTGCTGATGGTCGAACGGCTGACGCACCTGGCCGACGGCAGGCCGGTGGACCTGGAGTTCATCCGTTTCAGGGGGGACCGGCTGACGATGCGCGGCCACCTGCGACGTACCGAGAAGGAGGAGCACGCATGGCCCTGATCGAGCAGCGGGTCGAAGTCCCCGTGACGATCGACGAATCCCTGTGCATCGACGGGTGCACGCTGTGCGTGGAAGCGTGCCCGCTCGACTCGCTGGCGATCAGCGACGAGACGGGCAAGGCGTACATGCACGTGGACGAGTGCTGGTACTGCGGCCCCTGCGCGGCCCGCTGCCCGGTCGACGCGGTCACCATCAACATCCCCTACCTGCTGCGATGAAGGAACGCCCGATGCGGAGAACGCGGACAACTCTGACGGCCCTCGCCCTGCTGCTGGCGGCGACGGCCTGCTCGGTCTCGGGCGCGGCGAACGGCGGCGAGGGGAGGACCAGGCTCGTCGTCGGTTACCAGTCCAAGACCATCAACACCGTCACGGCGGGCACGCTGCTGCGCTCGCTGGGCTACCTGGAGAAGCGGCTCGGCGACCAGTACACCGTCGAGTGGCAGGACTACGAGACCGGCGCCCCCATCACCGCCAAGATGGTGGCCGGGAAGATCGACATCGGCTCGATGGGCGACTACCCGCTGCTCATCAACGCGGCCAGGACGCAGGCGATCCCGGCCGCCCGCACCGAGCTGATCTCCATCACCGGCTACAACCTGCGCGGCGGGCTCAACATGGTGCTCGTCCCGCCCGCTGCCGAGGCGCGTACGCTGGCCGACCTGGCCGGCACCAAGATCTCCGCCAGCGTCGGCTCGGCCGGCCACGGCACGCTGGTGCAGGCGATGGAGCGGGCGAAGATCACCGCCGAGGTGGTCAACCACCAGCCCGCCATCGGCGCGGCACAACTGGAGTCGGGCGGCGTGCAGGGGTACGCCCAGTTCGTGGCCTGGCCGGGCCTGCTGGCCTTCCAGGGCAAGGGCCGCCTGATCTACGACGGGTCGGCCCTGGACGTGCCGACCTTCCACGGGGTGGTGACGCGGCAGGCGTACGCCAAGGAGCACCCCGAGGTCGTGGACGCCTTCCTCAAGGCCCAGCAGGACGCCACCCGCTACCTGCACGAACACCCGCTGGAGGCCGCCGAGTCTGTGGCGAAGGACACCGGGCTGCCCGCCGAGGTCGTCTACCTCTACAACGGCAGGAACGGCATCTCCACCTTCGACCTCACCCTGAAGGAGCCGCTGCTCAAGGCGCACGAGCGCGACGTCTCCTACCTCAAGCAGATCAGCCCCGACTTCTCCGGCGTGGACGTCAAGGCGTTCGTCAACGACGGCTACCTGCGCAAGGCGTACGGCGCCGCCTACGACCAGGACCTGGCCTCGACCGCGAACCCCGCCGCGACCACCGGCGCCGACGCCGCCTGCGGCGAGCCCGTCACCGACCCGGCGACCGCCTCCGAGCTGTGGCTGTCCGGCGAGAACACCACCAGGCCCGCCGCCACGCCCGCCTGCCTGCTGCGCCAGATCGCCACGGCCCAGGGCGAGGTGCGGGCGGCGTACGTGCCCGACACCGTCACCGGTACCAGGTGGTTCGCCGACCAGTCGGTCTGGCTGAAGGAGCCCGGCGGGAGCCTGCTGCCCTTCACCACCCAGGAGGGCGCCGACGCCTACCGCGAGGAGCACCCGAAGGTGGAGCCCGTCAGCTACGCGGACGCGCTCAAGGCGGCAGCGGAAGGGGGTGACGCACGATGACCGCCGACGCCCGGACCGCCGATCCACCCGTGCCCGACGTCCAGCCCGGCGTCCAGGCGGGCGTCCCGGCCGACGACCGAACGGGTGTCCGATCCGATGGCCAAGCGGGTGTCCCGGCCGCTGCGTCTTCCGCGGCAGGGCGGCGGCGGGCCAGGAGCGGCGCGAAGGCGCGGCGGCGGCTCGTCAGGGCCGCGTCGCTGCTGGCCGCGGCCGCGCTGTGGCAGGTGCTCACCGTCACCGACGCCCACCTGTGGCTGCGCTTCGACCGGCTCCCCACCCTGGGCGAGATCGGCGCCAGCGCCGCGAGCCGCGTCACCACCCAGCTCTACTGGCTCGACCTGCTGCAGAGCCTGATCAGGATCCTCACCGGGTTCGGGCTGGCCGCCGTGGCGGGGGTGGCCGCGGGCGTGCTGGTCGCCAGGTCCGCCAGGGCGGGGGACGTGCTGACGCCGCTGTTCGAGGCCGTCCGGCCCATCCCCGCGATCGCGCTGGTGCCGGTCGCCATCCTGCTGTTCCCGACGGACGAGCAGGGCATCGTGTTCATCACGTTCGCCGCCGCGTTCTTCCCGATCCTGGTCAGCACCCGGCACGCCGTCCGCGCCCTGCCCACCCTGTGGGAGGACGCGGTCAGGACGCTGGGCGGCAGCCGGCGTCACGTGCTGGCGAACGTGGTGCTGCCGGGGATCCTGCCCGGCGTGTTCGGCGGCCTGTCGGTCGGCATGGGCGTGTCGTGGATCTGCGTCATCTCGGCGGAGATGATCTCGGGCGAGTTCGGGGTCGGCTACCGGACGTGGATGTCGTACACGATCGTCGACTACCCCGCCGTCATCGTCGGCATGATCACCATCGGCCTGCTCGGGTGGCTCACCTCGGCCGCGGTCGAGCTGGCCGGGCGCCGCGTGACGCGCTGGCTGCCCAGGGCGGAGGAGACGTCGTGACGCTGGGCATCACCCTGGACTCCCTGTCGCTCGGCTACGCGCGCGGCCCCGTGCTGCGCGAGGTCGACCTGACGGTACGGCCCGGCGAGGTGCTGGTGATCGTCGGCGCGTCCGGTTCGGGCAAGTCCACGCTGCTGCGCGCCCTGGCCGGGCTGCTGACCCCGCACGGCGGCCGGGTCCTGGCCGGCGGCGAGGAGGTCACCGGCACCTCGCGCGAGCGGGCGATGGTCTTCCAGGACGACGGGCTGCTGCCCTGGCGCACCGTGCGGCGCAACGTCGAGCTGCCGCTGCGCATCCGCGGCCTGCCCAGGGGCGAGCGCAGGACGGTCGCCCAGGAGTGGCTGGCCCGCGTCGGCCTCGAAGGGCACGAGGACCGGCTGCCCCGCGAGCTGTCCGGCGGCATGCGGCAGCGGGTGCAGCTCGCCCGCGCCCTGGCGGGCGCGCCCCGCGCGGTGCTCATGGACGAGCCGTTCGGCGCGCTCGACGCCCAGACCCGCGCCGGCATGCAGGCCCTGCTGCTCGACGTGCTGCGCGACACCCGGGCGACGATCGTCTTCGTCACCCACGACGTGGACGAGGCGCTGCTGCTCGCCGACCGCGTGGTGGTGCTCGGCTCCGGCGGCGTCCGCACGACCATCGAGGTCCCCGGCCCCCGCGACCCCGCCGCCGATCGCGCCGAGCTGCGCGAGAAGATCCTCAAGGAGCTGTGAAGATGGACATCCCCGCGATCGAGGACCGCCTGCGCCTGGAGTGCGAGGTGCTCGTCGTCGGAGGCGGCACCGCCGGCACGATGGCCGCCATCACGGCGGCCGAGCAGGGCGCGCGTGTGCTGCTGCTGGAGAAGGCGCACGTGCGGCACAGCGGCGCGCTGGCCATGGGCATGGACGGCGTCAACAACGCGGTCATCCCCGGCAAGGCCACCCCCGAGGACTACGTCGCCGAGATCACCCGCGCCAACGACGGCATCGTCAACCAGAAGACCGTCCACCAGACCGCGACCAGGGGCCACGACATGGTCCGACGCCTGGAGCGGTACGGCGTGAAGTTCGAGAAGGACGAGCACGGCGAGTACGCGGTGCGCCGCGTGCACCGCTCCGGCAGCTACGTGCTGCCCATGCCGGAGGGCAAGGACGTCAAGAAGGTCCTCTACCGGGTGCTGCGGCAGCGCCACATCCGCGAGAAGGTCCGCATCGAGAACCGGGTCATGCCGGTCAGGGTGCTCACCTCCGGCGGCCGGGCGGTCGGCGTGGCCGGGTTCGACTCCCGCTCGGGCAGGTTCGTCACCGTCTCGGCCGGCGCCGTGATCCTGGCGACCGGCGCTTGCGGCCGGCTCGGCCTGCCCGCCTCCGGCTACCTGTACGGCACCTACGAGAACCCGACGAACGCCGGCGACGGCTACGCCATGGCCTACCACGCCGGCGCCGAGCTCAGCGGCATCGAATGCTTCCAGATCAACCCACTGATCAAGGACTACAACGGCCCCGCCTGCGCCTACGTCGCCAACCCGTTCGGCGGCTACCAGGTCAACAACAAGGGGGAGCGGTTCGTCGACTCCGACTACTGGTCGGGGCAGATGATGGCCGAGGTGTCGGCCGAGATCGGCTCCGCCCGCGGCCCCATCTACCTCAAGCTCTCCCACCTGCCAGGCGAGACCGTCACCGCCATCGAGAACATCCTGCACACCACGGAACGCCCCACCCGTGGCACGTTCCACGCCGGGCGCGGCCACGACTACCGCACCCACGACGTGGAGATGCACATCTCGGAGATCGGCCTGTGCGGCGGCCACTCGGCCTCCGGCGTGTGGGTGGACGAGAACGGCGCGACCACCGTCCCCGGCCTGTACGCGGCGGGCGACCTGGCCTGCGTGCCGCACAACTACATGATCGGCGCGTTCGTCTTCGGCGACCTCGCCGGCGCGCACGCCGCCGCTCACCACCGGGAGCCGGACGCGCTGCCCGAGGACCAGATCGCCGCCGCCCACGAGCTCGTCTACCGGCCCCTGCGCCACCCGGACGGGCCGCCGCAGCCGCAGGTCGAGTACAAGCTGCGCCGCTTCGTCAACGACTACGTCGCGCCGCCGAAGACGGGGGCCAAGCTGGAGATCGCGCTGGAGTCGTTCGAACGCATGCGGGAGGAGATCGCCGCCATGGGGGCGCGCACGCCGCACGAGCTGATGCGCTGCGCCGAGGTGGACTTCATCCGCGACTGCGCCGAGATGGCGGCGCGCTCCTCGCTGGCCCGCACCGAGAGCCGGTGGGGGCTCTACCACGAGCGGGCCGACCTGCCGGAGCGCGACGACTCCGCGTGGCTGTTCCACCTCAACCTGCGCAAGCGCGCCGACGGGGCGATGGAGTTCGTCAAGCGGCCGGTGGAGCCGTACCTGGTGCCGGTCGAGGAGTTCACGCCCGTCGCCGCCGAGCCGGTGGTCCTGGGCACGCGCGGCCCCCAGGCGTCCGCCGCCGCCAGGGGCGCCACCGGCGGCCGGGGCTCGCGGACCGCCGTCGGACGCTCGCCGCGCATCCTGGAGCTGCACCGGCTCGCCGAGCAGCAGCCCGCCGTCACCGACCTGGCCCCCTACCTCGCCGACTCCGACCCCAAGGTGCGGCGCGCCGCCATCGCCACGCTCACCGAGACCGTTCCGCCGGGCACGGACCTCGCCCTCGCGACGGCGCTCGACGACGCCCACGGCACCGTGCGGCGCGCCGCCGCCACGGGGCTGGTCGAGCTGGTCGAGGTGCTGCCCGCCACCGCCGCGCTCGGCGACGCGCTCGCCGCCCGGCTGTCCAGCGGCGACGCCACCGTACGGGCGGCCGTCCTGGACGTGCTGCGCGCGTTGCGCCTGGGGACGGCCGGCCTGTTCCGCTCCGGGCTCCGCGACCCCGACCACCGGGTACGGATCGCGGCCATCAGGGGCCTGGTCTCGCTCGACGCGGTAGCCGAGGTGGCGGACGCGGCCGCGGACCCGTCCCGGGAGGTGCGGGTGCAGGCGGCCAAGGGGCTCGGCCTCATCGGCAAGCCGTCGCCCGCCCTGGCCGTCCTCGCCGCCGACACCGACCTGCTCGTCAGGGCCGCCGCCCTGGAGTCGTCGGCTGCCACGGGGGATCCGCTGGTGTCGCCGGCCCTGGAGGGGCTGGGGGATCCGGCCTGGGAGGTGCGGGTGGGGGCGGCGCGCTGCCTGGCCGCCGCCGATCCCGCCGTCGCCGTGGGGCCGCTGGTGGGTGCGCTGGCGGACGGCAACCTGGATGTGCGTAAGGCGGCGGTGGTGGCGCTGGGGGCCTGGGCGGGGAGCGCGGAGGTGGCGGGGGCGTTGCGCGGCGCGCTCGGCGACACGGACGCCGACGTCCGCGCCTACGCCCGCCGCGCCCTCACCACCCCCTGACCCGCCCGCCGCGCCCGCCTCGACGCACGTGCCGGGGCGGGCGCGGCGGGGGTGTCAGGTGACGGGGTGTCAGGTGGCGGGGGTGTCAGGTGGCGGGGGCGCCGCCGGGCAGGAAGTCGCGCAGGTGGGCGACCAGCGCGTCCGGCCGCTCCTCCGCGATGAAGTGCCCGCACTCCGCGATCTCGAAGCCCCGCACATCCTCGGCGTACTCACGCCAGATCTCCAGCGTGGGCAACCGGGCGGGCAACCCGGCCGACCCCCACAGCGCCAGCACCGGCATCGTCAGCCGCCGCCCGGCAGCCGCGTCCGCGTCGTCCAGCGCGAGATCCTCCTCATGCGCCCGGTAGTCGTCGAACCCCGCCCGCAACGCCCCCGGCCGCGAGAACGCCCGCACGTAAGCGTCCACCGCCTCGGCCGGCAACCCGTGCCGGTTGTACGTCCACCGCTCGAAGAAGTACTCCAGGTACCCGCGCACGTCCCGGCCGACCAGCCGCTCCGGCAGGTCGGGCTGCAGGTGGAACAGCCAGTGCCAGTAGGCCGACCCGACCGACGCGTCAAGGCGGCGGAACATCTCCCTGGTCGGCACGATGTCCAGCACGGCGAGCCGCTCCACCTGGTCGGGACGGTCCAGCGCCCACCGGTGCGCCACCCGCGCCCCCCGGTCGTGCCCGACGACCGACGCGCGTTCGAAGCCGAGCGAGCCGACCAGCTCCGCGAGGTCGGCGGCCATCCGCCGCTTGTCGTAGCCGGTCGCGGGCTTGTCGCTGAGCCCGTACCCGCGCAGGTCGGGAGCCACCACGGTGTGTCCGGCGGCGAGCCGGCCGAGCACCGGCGCCCAGCACAGGCTCGTCTGCGGCCAGCCGTGCAGCAGGACCACGAGCGGGCCCGAGCCGGCGCGCGTGTAGTGCAGGCGGATCCCGCCGACGGAGGCCACCCCTGTGGTGTTCATGGGCCTTCCTTCCTTAACCTCTTCATAGGGTTAGCGACATTACAGGGAAAATAGGGACATGACAGCGAACGACGCGTGGATCCGGGACGGCGGGCGGGTGTGCCTCGACTTCGTCAACACCCTGCGCGACCGCTGGGACGTCCCCAGGGAGACCCTCGAACAGCCGGAGGACCTGGTGCGCTGGCTGGACGGCGCCGGGCTGGTCGCCCCCGGCGCGTGCCTCGCCGTCCCGTCCGACGCCGCGTTGCGTTCGGCCGGGCTGCTGCGGGAGGCGATCGACCGGGCGGTGCTGGGCGCGGCCGAGGGCCGCCTGCCCGCCCCGGCGGACGTGGACGCGATCAACGAGGCGGTGGCGGCGGCGCCCCGCCCGCTCCTCCAGCTCGTGATCGCGGACGGCCGGCTGGAGCAGCGGGCGGAGCCGCTGGCCGCCGGCGTGGCCGCCGCGCTCGGCCTCGTCGCCCGCGACGCCGCCGAGCTGCTGCTGTCGCCCGAGGTCGGACGGGTGCGGGTGTGCGGGTCGGACCGCTGCGCCCTGCGCTTCGTGGACCGGTCGCAGGCGGGCAGGCGCCGCTGGTGCTCGATGAGCCGCTGCGGCAACCGCACCAAGGTGAGGCGGCATCAGCAACGCGCCGGAAAATAGCACTGGGAGTTTTGGCCCTCACTCAGCCACAATTAGTGATGTGTGCCTCTTTTGGGACTTAAGTGGCGCACGGCCTCTTTGTGGTTCAACGAGTGATTGGCGATTGCATGGCGGGCGAGCACAGACGTACGGCCCTCGTGGTGCGAGGCGGGTGGGAGGGACACGCCCCGGTGGCGGCCACCGACCTCTTCGTCCCCTTCCTCGAGAAGAACGGCTTCGAGGTGCGGCTGGAGGACAGCCCGGCGCCCTACGCGGACCCCGCGTACATGGCGGGGGTCGATCTCATCGTGCAGTGCTACACGATGGGCGCCATCGAGCAGGACCAGCTCAAGGGCCTGCGGGCGGCGATCGAGGCCGGCACGGGGATGGCCGGCTGGCACGGCGGCATCGCCGACTCCTACCGCAACTCCTCCGACTACCTGCACCTGATCGGCGGGCAGTTCGCCTGCCACCCCGGCAAGCACCCCGACGACGAGGACGCGGGCACCGAACGGCACAACTTCGTCCCGTACACCGTCAACATGCTGCCTGAGGCGGCCGCGCACCCGATCACCGAGGGGATCGGCGACTTCGACCTCGTCACCGAGCAGTACTGGGTGCTGGCCGACGACTACAACGACGTGCTGGCCACCACGACGCAGAAGGTGCGCCCGTGGGACCCCTGGCACCGGGAGGTGACCTCGCCGGCGATCTGGACGCGCCGCTGGGGCAAGGGGCGCATCTTCGTCGCGACCCCGGGGCACAGCCTCGACGTCCTGGAGCACGACAGCGTGCGCACCATCATCGAGAGGGGAATGTTGTGGGCCAGCCGCTGAACCTCGGCATCGTCGGTTGCGGGGCCATCTCGGCCCAGTACCTGCGCACCATCGAACGGCTGCCGCAGGTGCGGCTGGTCGCGGTCGCCGACCTCGACCTGGAGCGGGCCCGCGAGGCCGTCGCGCCCTATCCGGGCGTGGACGTGCTGGGCGTGCCGGAGCTCATGGCCGACCCCCGCGTCGACGCCGTACTCAACCTGACCATCCCCGCCGCCCACGCCGAGGTCGCCCTCCAGGCCATCGCGGCAGGCAAGCACGTCTACTGCGAGAAGCCGCTCGCCGCGACCGGCGAGGACGCCCGCCGGGTGCTGGAGGCGGCCAGGGCGGCGGGGGTACGGGTCGGCTGCGCGCCCGACACGGTGCTCGGCACCGGCACCCAGACCGCCCGCCAGGCCATCGACGACGGCCTGATCGGCCGCCCCGTGGCGGCCACGGCGACCATGCTCACCCCGGGCCACGAGCGCTGGCACCCGAACCCGGACTTCTACTACGTCCCGGGCGGCGGCCCGCTCCTGGACATGGGCCCGTACTACGTCAGCAGCCTGGTGACGCTGCTCGGGCCCGTCGCGACGGTGGTCGGCGCGGCCAGTCGCACGCGCGCCAAGCGCACCATCGGCTCGGGCCCCCGGCAGGGCGAGGAGATCCCGGTCACCGTGGACACCCACGTCACCGGCGTTCTCGTGCACGAGTCCGGCGCGCTGTCCACGCTGGTGATGAGCTTCGACGCGGTGGCCACCAAGGCGCCGAACATCGAGGTGCACGGAGAGAAGGGATCCCTCGTGGTGCCCGACCCCAACCATTTCGACGGCGACGTCCTGCTGACCAGGCTCGGCGACGACGGGCCGCGCACGCTTCCCGTCTCCGCCGGGTACGCCGGCGCGGGCCGCGGCGTCGGCCTGATCGACTTCGCCGGCGACCGTGAGCCGAGGGCGGGAGGGGCGCTGGCCTTCCACGTGCTCGACGTCATGGAGTCGCTCCTCGCCTCCGCCCACGAGGGCCGGGCGGTGGACGTCGGGAGCACCTGCGAGCGGCCCCGGCCGGTCGCGCTGGGCGGGCTCGCAGCGGAGGGCTGAGCCGCGTGCCGGGCCCGGCTTTCGTGCCGGGCCCGGCGCCGCGATCCCGAGGCGGGCTCAGCGGACGGACTCGCCGGTGGTGCTCAGATCGCGCCGGTACGACTCCGGCGCCTTGTACACGGCGAACATCGTCACCAGCGCGCCTGCCATCACGTACGCCGCCACCAGCGGCCACCGCGACCCGTCCGCCCCCGCCAGCGCCGTGGCGACGAACGGCGTCAGCCCGCCGGCGAAGATCGAGGCGATCTCCCGCCCCGCCGCCGCCCCCGTGTAGCGGCGTTCGGCCGGGAAGAGCTCGGCGTAGAAGGCGGGCTGGATGGCGTTGATGGCGTTGTGCCCGACGTTCAGCACCAGCACGTACCCGAGCACGATGAGCACCATCGACCCGCTGTGCAGCATCGCGAAGAACGGGAAGGCCATCACGAACACCACGGCGGCCCCGAAGAAGTAGACGGGCCGCCGCCCGATGCGGTCGGACAGGGCGGCGAAGGCGCCGTGGCTGACGAAGGCGAGCACGGCGGCGATCAGGATCGCGTTGTTGAGCTGCCCCTTTTCGATCCCGATGCTCGCGCCGTAGGACAGGGCGAACACCGTCAGCAGGAAGTACGGCAGCGCCTCGGCGAACCGCAGCCCGACGATGAGCAGCAGGTTGCGCCAGTCGTCGGCGAAGATCCGCCGGATCGGCCCGTGCGCGGGACGTTCCTGACCGGCGGCGACCGACTCGGTGAAGACCGGCGTCTCGTGCAGGGTGCGCCGCATCCAGAACGTCACCACGAGCACCACGGCCGACAGCAGGAACGGGATCCGCCACCCCCAGCTCAGCAACTGCTCGTCGGGCAGCGTGAAGACCCAGGCGAAGATGCCCGTGATGAGGATCTGCGCGGAGAACCCGCCCGTGTTCGGCCAGGCGCTGAAGAAGCCGCGCCGGTGCGGCGGCGCCGACTCCAGCACGATGATCATGGAGCCGCCCCATTCGCCGCCGACCGCGAACCCCTGCACCAGCCGCAGCACGACCAGCAGGATCGGCGCCCAGACCCCGATCGTCGCGTAGCCGGGCAGCAGGCCGATGAGGATCGTGCTCAGCCCCATCAGGACGAGCGTGACCATCAGGGTGGACTTGCGGCCGTGCCGGTCGCCGCGGCTGCCGAAGAACAGCCCGCCCAGCGGCCGGGCCAGGAAGCCGACCGCGAACGTGCCGAAGGCCGACAGGGTGGCCACGAAGCCGCCGGCCTCGGGGAAGAAGACCTTGGGGAAGACGACGGCGGCGGCCGTGCCGTACACGAGGAAGTCGTAGTACTCGAGGGTGTTGCCGAGGAAGCTGGAGGCCGTGACCTTCCAGGTGTAGCGAAGGTCGGTGCGTGGGGGAGAGGTCGCGACCATGGCGACGCCCTTTCTGCCGTTGCCCGCGGGGATTGAGTTGTCGCACACTATGACTCGGCAGACGGTTAACCGTCAACGGTTAACGTTGACCGTATGCAGCGCGGCACGTTAGGCTCCGTCCAGGACACGAGAGGAGAGCTGGTGACGATCACCAATCCGCTGCGTCACCCACCCCTCGGCGACCAGTTGCTCACCCAGCTCCGCTCGCTCATCGTGCGCGGCGAGCTGAGCGTCGGCACACACCTGGTCGAGGGCCGGATCGCGGAGCGCTTCGGGGTGAGCCGCGGGCCGGTCCGCGACGCCCTGCGCCAGCTCGAGATCGAAGGGCTGGTCGAGACGCGCAAGCGCGGCGTCTTCGTCCGCGGCCTGTCCGACACCGACCTCGTCGAGCTCTACTCCCTGCGCGGCGCCCTGGAGGGCCTGGCCATCCGCGAGGCCGTCGCCCGGCTGGACGCGGCCGACTGGAGCCCGCTGGAGCAGGCGATCGAGCAGATGCGCGCCGCCGCGGCCACCCCGGACCCCGCCAAGTTCGCCGCCGCGGACCTCGACTTCCACAGCGGCTTCTACGTCCTCGGCGCCAACCGCTGGCTCACCGCCACGTGGGAGCTGCACCGGCCGCTGTTCGCCACCGTGCTGGAGATCACCAACACCGACCGCGACCTGATCCCCGTCGCCGAGGACCACGCCGAACTGAGCGGGATCGTCCGCTCCGGCGACGTGGACGCGGCGCTGACCGCCCTCGCGGCGCACCTCGACGGCTCCTGCGGCCGCATCCGCGCCACGCTGAGCGAACGGCCCAGGCCCCAGCCGCAGCCCGCGTTCTGACACCGATTCTCGTCCAGGCCGGGCCGGTCCGCAGTGGACCTCCTGACTCGGACCGGCCCTTCCCCCCTGAGCCGCCACAGCGAGGCCTCACCATGCCCGAAAGTGCCATGCCCGAAAGTGCCATGCCAAACAACGTCGCGCGCGCCGAGGTGCTCGCCGCCGTCCCGACCTTCTTCGACGAGGCGGGCGAGCTCGACCTCGCCACCACCAAGGCCTACCTCGCCGGCCTCGCCCCCCGCGTGGACGGCGTCTTCGTCTGCGGCACCACCGGCGAGTTCCCCGCCCTGGAACGGGCCGAGCGGCACGCGCTCGCGCAGGAGGCGCTGGCGGTGTTCGGCCCCGAGCGGGTGGTGGTGCACGTGGGGGCCGCCGCCACCCGGGAGTCGGTGGCGCTGACGAAGGACGCGGTCGCGCTCGGGGCACGCAGGCTGGCCGCGCTGACCCCGTACTATCTGCCCGCCGACCCCGGCGCCGTGCTGCGGCACTTCGAGGCGGTGGTGCGGGCGGCGGGCCCGGCCGCCGTGTACGGCTACCTGTTCGCCGAGCGCACCGGCGTGCACGTCGAACCCGCCGAACTGGCCGCCGCGACCGGGCTGTCCGGCGCCAAGCTGAGCGGCCGCGCGGCCGACCGGTTCACCGAGTACGCCGCCGCGCTCCCGCCGGGCAACCGGCTCTGGTCGGGCTCCGACACCCGGCTGGCCGAGGTGATGCGCGGCGGCGGGACCGGCGTCGTCTCCGGGCTGTCGGCCGCCTTCCCCGAGCCGTTCGCCCGCCTCGCCGACGCCGTGGCCGCCGGCGACACCGCCGCGGAACGGGACGCGCAGGCCCAGGCCGACGAAGTACTCGACACGCTCGGCGGCACCGTCGAAGGCATCAAGCTCGCCCTGCGCCACCTCGGCCACGGCACCGGCGAGCTGCGCATGCCCGCCTGCGAGATCACCCCCGAGCAGCGGCGCCGCATCGCCCGCCTGGCCGCCACCCGAGGGTGACCCGCTCCACCCGCGCCCCGGGGGCACCGCCTGCACCGGCCGCTCGGCGATCTCGTCGCGCCGGGCCGCCCACGGGACGGCGAGAGCACCTAACATCACAGATGGCGGTCAGCCCAGATCCCCTCGGGAGATGACATGAGCGATTCCGCGACACTTCCCCTCTACATGCGCCGCTCCCTCTTCGACCCGGACGCCGAGCTCGTGCGGGTGCGCGAGCAGGAGGGCGTGCGGCGCGTCGCCACCCCGTTCGGGGCGGACGTGTGGATGGTGACCAGGTTCTCCGACGTCAGGGAGGTGCTCGGCGACCCGGCGCGGTTCAGCAACGCGCGCCAGCCGCTCCCGCCGGGCGCGCCCGACATGCCCAGGGAGCAGGTGGAGGCGCAGCGGGCGGGCCATCTGCTGCTCTTCGACCCGCCCGAGCACACCCGGCTGCGGCGGATGCTGACGCCGGAGTTCACCATGCGCCGCATGCGCCGGATGGAGCCGCGCATCAGGGACATCGTGGCCGGGCACCTCGACGCCATGGAGGCCGCGGGGCCGCCGGCCGATCTGGTGGCCTCGTTCGCGCTGCCGATCCCGTCCCTGGTGATCTGCGAGCTGCTCGGCGTGCCGTACGAGGACCGCGAGGAGTTCCAGCAGCGCACGTCGAGGCTGCTGGACCTGTCGCTGTCGCTGAAGGAGCGCACCCCGATCCGCGAGGCCGCCCGCGCCTACATGGCCGAGCTGGTCGGCCGCGCCCAGGCGGACCCGGGCGACGACCTGCTCGGCATGCTGGTGCGCGAGCACGGCGACGACCTGTCCACCGCCGAGCTGATCGGCATCGGCAGCCTGCTGCTGGTGGCGGGCCACGAGACCACCTCCAACATGCTCGCCCTCGGCACCCTGGCCCTGCTGCGCCATCCCGAGCAGCTCGACCAGCTCAGGAAGGAGCCGGAGCGCGTCGCAGCCGCCGTGGAGGAGCTGCTGCGCTGGCTCAGCATCGTGCACAACGGCACGTTCAAGAGCACCACGACCGAGGTCGAGCTGTCGGGAGTGCGCATCCCGGCGGACGCGCTGGTGGTGGTCGCGCTGCCCGCCGCCAACCGCGACCCCGCGCTGGTGGCCGACCCCGACCGGCTCGACCTGGGCCGCGGCGACCTGGGGCACCTGGCCTTCGGCCACGGCGTGCACCACTGCCTGGGCGCGCCGCTGGCCAGGATGGAGATGCAGATCGCCTTCGGCGCCCTGTTCGAGCGCTTCCCCGGCCTGCGCGAGGCCGGGCCGCCGCCCGCGTTCCGGGCCATGAACGTCGTGTACGGGCTGACGTCCCTGCACGTGACCTGGTAAGACGCGCGTGACCTGGTGAGGCTCAGCCTTTCAACCCGCTGAACGTCATGGTCGCCACGAACTGCCGCTGCGCCAGCACGAAGGCGATGATGAGCGGCATCGTGGCGACCACGTTCCCGGCCATGAGCAGCGACCACTGCGTGTGCCGGGTGCCCTGGAAGTTGGCCAGCCCGAGCTGGATCGTGTACAGGCTCTCGTCGCTGATCGCGACCAGCGGCCAGACCAGGTCGTTCCACGAGCCGAGCAGCGTGAACACGGTCAGCGTCGCCAGCGCGGGCCTGGCCAGCGGCAGCACCACCCGCCAGAACACGCCGAACGTGCCGCACCCGTCGATGCGGGCGGCGTCCTCCAGTTCGCCCGGCAGCGACAGGAAGAACTGCCGCATCAGGAAGATCCCGAACGCCGACGCCAGCCACGGCACGAACGCCGCCGCCAGGGTGTCGATCAGGCCGACGCGGGTGAACATCACGTACGTCGGGATCATCAGGAGCTGCGTCGGGATCATGATGGTCGCCAGGATCATCAGGAACCCGGCGTTCCTGCCGAAGAACTTCAGCCGGGCGAAGCCGTACCCGGCCATCGAGCAGAGCACGAGCTGCGACAGCACCGCGATCGCGGACACCACGACGGTGTTCAGCAGCCAGCGCAGCGCCTGCGACTCGGTGAACAGGCCGATGAAGCCGTCGAGCTGCAGCCGGCTGGGGATGATCCGGGGCGGGAAGCGGTTGATGTCGCCGTCCGGCATGAACGCGGTCAGCACCATCTGCACCAGAGGCAGCGCGAACAGCAGGGCGAGCGGCATCAGCAGCAGGTGCCAGGGGCTGAACGGCAGACGTCTCATCAGAAGGCCTCGATCTTGCTGCGCCGGGAGTAGACGATCATCCCGACGGTGATGAGCAGGGTGGCGGCGAACAGCCCGTAGGCGACGGCCGAGCCGTAGCCGAACTTGGTGAGCTTGAACGCCTGGACGTAGACGTAGTACACGATCGTCTGCGTCGCCCCCAGCGGGCCGCCCCTGGTCGTGGTGAAGACCAGGTCGAAGAGCTGCAACGCGGTGATCGTCTGCCAGATGGCGGTGAACACCGTGACAGGCCCGAGCGCGGGCAGCGTGACGTGCCGGAAGACCCGCCAGCGGCCGGCGCCGTCCATCCTGGCCGCCTCCACCACGTCCTTCGGGATGTCCTGCAGCGCGGCCAGGTACACGACCACGGTGAAGCCGACCTGCCCCCACAGCGCGATCAGGCAGATCACCGGGAGCGCCTGCGACTGGCTCTCCAGGAACTGCTGCTGCGGCAGGCCCAGCGTGCGCAGCACGCTGTTGGCGGCGCCGTACTGGGGGTTGAAGACGAAGCTGGCCAGGATGCCGGTCGCCGCCGCCGACGCGACGAACGGGATGAAGATGCACGTACGGTAGAAGCCGACCAGCTTGATCGGCCGGTTGAGCGCGACGGCGACGAGCATGCCCAGGAAGATCGACGACGGCACGAACAGCACCGTGAACACGATCGTGTGCCGCACCGCCGCGAACAAGTCGGGGTCCTCCAGCATGAGCTGGTAGTTCAGCAGGCCGATGGGCTTGGCGGGGGCGATGCCGTTCCACTTCTGCAGGGAGATGAGGAACGCCCACACCGCCGGGAAGATCGACAGCCCGACCACGAGCGCGGTGGCGGGCCCCGCGAACCCCCATCCGACCAGGCTGCGGTGCAGCCACCGCAGCCGGCCGGACGGGACCGCCGCGCGGGGGGCGGCGGCCTGGCGCCGCCCGGCGAACAGCAGCGACATCGTCAGCCCCCGGCCAGCGCCTGGCGGGACTTGGCGGCGGCCTCGTCCAGCGCCGCCTTCGGCGTGGCCGCGCCCTGCAGCGCCTTGGCGATGGCCTCGCCGACGTAGCGCGACATCTCGACGTACCCGCTGATCGTGGGCCTGGCCTGCTTGGCGTTGGCCAGGTTGGCGACGATCTTCTCGACGCCCGGGTACTCCTTGACGAAGGTCTGGTATTCCGGCAGCGACTTCTCCGAGGCGCGCAGCGGCAGGTTGCCCTGGGCGAGGTTCCACTGGGCGTCGCCCTCGGCCGAGGTGAGCCACTTCATCAGCTCGAACGACCAGTAGGCGCGGTTGGCATCGCCGTTGTCGAACAGCGTCCACAGGTCGGGGCCGGAGACCGTCTGGTGGTCGCCGTTGTGGCCGGGCAGGAACGCCACGCCGTAGTCGGTCTTCTTCTGCTTCAGCTCCAGCAGCGACCACGGCCCGTTGATGATCATCGCGATCCGGCCGTCGCCGAACAGCGGCGCGTAGCGCTCGTCGGTCTGGTCGAGGTAGACGCTCTTGTCGTCCACGGCCATCGCGCGCAGGAACTCCAGCGCGTCCACGCCCGCCTGCGAGTTGAACGCGGCCTGCTTGCCGTCCTGCGACAGGATGGCGCCGCCGCGCTGCCACAGCAGCGGCCAGAAGTGCCAGGTGGTGTCCTCGGAGGCGCTCACCGAGTACGCGGTGCCGTAGATCTTCTCCGCCGGGTCGGTGAGCTTCTTGGCCGCCGCCCTGAAGTCGTCCCAGGTCCACTCGTCGGTCGGGTACGGCACGTTCCCGGCGTCGAAGAGCTTCTTGTTGTAGAGCAGGGAGAGGTTGTCCACCAGCGCGGGGAAGCCGATGACCTGGCCGTTGGGCGTGGCGGTGGTGCGGGCCGACTCGGGGAACTCGCTCCACCCGACCGCCGGGTCCTTGACCTTCCCGGTCAGGTCGAGGGTCTTGCCGGACTCCTGAAGCTGAGACGCCCAACTACCGAAAGCATAGGAAATATCGGGATACACGCCGCTTGCGAAGCCCGCTGACAGCTTCTGCAGCAACTCGTCGGTGGTGGACGCGCCCGAGGTGACCTCGATGGTGACGTTGGGATGCTGCTGGGTGAACTTGGCCGCCAGCCCCTCCAGGATCTTCTGCGCGTCGGAGGTCTGCCCCGACCACCACGTGAGCTTCACCTTCGCCTGTGGGTCCACGGTCTTGGCGCCCTCCTGGGACGGTCCCCCGCAGCCGGAGGCCGCCAGGATGATCGCCGTGACCAGGGCCGCCACGGTTCTTCTTCGCACTGTGGATGCTCCCTCCCGGAATGTTGGAGCCCATCATGGCTACTTTCGAAGTCTTGTCAATACCTTCGAAAAAGCGCAAGGGTTGACAACCTTTCACAACTCCTGCGACTGTGCCGTGGTGTCCAGAACGACCTTCGACCTCCTTGTCGTGGGCGACGCCAACCCGGACGTGATCGTGTCCGGTTCGCCTCGCCATCCCGAGTTCGGCCAGCGCGAGCAACTCGTCCCCGCCGCCGGCCTGGTGCTCGGCGGCTCCGGCGCGATCACCGCGTACGGCGCCGCCCGGCTCGGGCTGCGCACCGCGTTCGCCGGACGGGTCGGGGACGACCCCGCGGGCACCTTCGTCCTGGACGCCCTGCGCTCCGGCGGCGTGGACGTCTCGGCCTGCGTCGTCGACCCCGCCGTCCCCACCGCCATGACCGTCGTCCTGGTGGACGGCGACGACCGCGCCATCCTCACCGCCGCGGGCTGCCTCGACCGGCTCGCCGCCACCGACGTGCCGCCCGCCCTGCTCGAACGTGCCGCGCACGTGCACGTCTCGTCGTACTTCCTGCAGCCGCTGCTGGCCCAGGGGCTGGCCGGGCTGTTCGGCATGGCCAGGGCCGCGGGGGCGTCCACGTCCCTCGACACCAACGACGACCCGGCGGGCCGGTGGGCGGGGCTGGCGGACGTGCTGCCCGTCACCGACGTCCTGCTCCCCAACGAGAACGAGGCCTTCGCCATCGCCCGCGCCGTCTCGGACGCAGGTGCAGGCGCAGGCACGGGGATGGACGTCACGCTGGGCGGGGCGGACCGGGACGACGCCGACCTCGAACGCGCCGTCAAGGAACTGGCCGCCCACGGCACCCTCCCCGTGGTCAAACGCGGCGCGCACGGCGCCCTGGCCTTCGCCGACGGCGAGCTGATCGAGGTCCCCGCCCGCCCCGCCACCGTCGTGGACGCCGTAGGCGCCGGGGACAGCTTCAACGCGGGCCTGCTCGCCGCCCTCCTGCGCGGCCTGCCACTGAGCCGGAGCATGTCGGTAGCCGTGACCTGCGGCACCCTTTCCACCCGCGCCGCCGGGGGCACCGCGGCGCAGCCCACCTGGGAGGAAGCCACCTCATGAAGAAGATCGTGTTCGTCGGGGCGGGAAGCGTCGTCTTCACCCACGGGCTCCTCGCCGACCTCGTCAAGTTCCCCGAGCTGCGCGGCATGCGCATCGCCCTGCACGACATCGACCCGGAACGCCTCCAGGTGGCCGAGGCCGTCGCCCGCCGCATCACCGGTGACAACGCCACCGTCACCGCCCACCTCGACCGCCGCGAGGCGCTCGAGGGCGCCGACTTCGTCATCAACATGGTGCAGGTCGGCGGGTACGACGCCACCGTCATCGACTTCGACATCCCCGCCAGGTACGGCCTGCGCCAGACCATCGCCGACACCATCGGCACCGGCGGCGTCTTCCGCGCCCTGCGCACCTTCCCGCTGCTCGACGCGCTGGCCGACGACATCGCCGCCGTCTGCCCCGACACGCTGCTGCTCAACTACACCAACCCGATGGCGATGAACGTCTGGTACCTGTCGGGCAAGGTGCGCAACGTCGTCGGCCTGTGCCACTCGGTGTACTGGACGATGCGCGGCCTGGCCGACCTCGTCTCGGTGCCGTACGAGGAGGTCTCCTACGTCGCCGCCGGCGTCAACCACCAGGCGTGGGTGCTGCGCTTCGAACGCGACGGCGAGGACCTCTACCCGCGCCTCGACGTGGACGACCCGCAGCTCCGGCGGCGGGTGCGGATCGACATGTACCGGCGGCTCGGCTACTACCCGACGGAGACCAGCGAGCACTCGGCCGAGTACGTGCCGTGGCTGATGCACCACGACTCCGAGCTGGACCGGCTGCGCATCCCGGTGGGGGAGTACCTGCGCGTCAGCGAGGAGAACCTGGCCGAGTACAAGCGGACCCGCGACCTGGTCCGGGGCGGCGGCGAGCTCGACATCGCCGGCACCGACGAGTACGCGCCGCAGATCATCCACAGCGTCGTCACCGGCACGCCCCGCGTCGTCTACGGCAACGTCGTCAACGACGGGCTCATCTCCAACCTGCCGCAGGGCTGCGTGGTGGAGGTGCCGTGCGTGGTGGACGCCACCGGCGTGCGGCCCACCGCGGTCGGCGCGCTGCCCCCGCAGTGCGCGGCGCTGAACAGGACGTACGTGAGCGTCAACGAGCTGACGGTGCGGGCCGCGCTCGAAGGCGACCCCCGCCACGTCAGGCACGCGCTGATGGTCGACCCGAACACGGCCGCCTCACTCACCGTGGACGACATCTGGCGGATGGCCGACGACCTCACCCGCGCCCACGGCGACCTCCTCCCGCAAGCGCTGCGGGCCCACTAGCTCAGCGGGCGATCTCGACCGCCAGCCCCTTGTCCCGCAGCGCGGCCACGCACTCGGGATCGGCCGACTCGCCCGTGATCAGCAGGTCGATCTCGCCGACCGCGCAGATCGGCGCCATCTCCACCACGCCCAGTTTGGACGCGTCCGCGACCAGGATCTTCCTGGTCGCGGCGCGCAACATGCGCTGCTTCATCTCCGCGTCGGGCAGGCTCACGTTCGTCACCCCGCCCGCCGCGTCCACCCCGCCGCACCCCAGGATGACGGTGTGCGCGCGGATGCCCTCCAGCAGCTTGCCGCCCAGCGGATCGACCAGCGAGTGCTGTTGCCGCCGCAGGCTGCCGCCGGTCACCACGACCGAGATGCGGGGCAGCGCGGGCTCCAGCTCCAGCGCCGTGCGCAGCCCGTTGGTGAACACCGTCACCTCGGTCAGGTCGGGGCGCGCCACCAGCTCCCTGGCCACGTAGGTCGTGGTCGTGCCCGCCCCCATCAGGACGCTCTCGCCCGAGCCGACCAGCCGGGCGGCCACCTTGGCGATGGACGACTTCTCCACCGCCGCCGTGCCCAGCGACAGCTCGAACGACGCCTCGACGTGCGGCGCGGGCCCGGCCGACACGGCGCCGCCACGCACCCGGCGCACCTTGCCCTGCTCCTCCAGCGCGTCGAGGTCGGCCCTGACCGTCACGCTGGACACCCCGAACGCCTCGGCCAGCTCCGCGACCCTGGCGAACTCCTGCTCGGTCAGCAACGCCAGCATGCGCTCGCGACGGACCTCCGTCGGCATCGACTCACTCATCGGCGGCCCCCCGCCGCCATCGGACCCCCGACGGTTCCGGCTCGCTCATCGCGGCCTCCCGTCGCCATCGGACCCCCGACGGTTCCGGCTCGCTCATCGCGGCCTCCCGTCGCCGTCGGCGCGCTCACCGGCGGACCGCCGCGGGCAGCAGGTCGCCGTGCGCCTCGATCAGTTCGTCGCAGAGCGCCTCGATCGCGGGCAGCGGCAGCGTGGCCGCCGTGTTCGGGTCGAGCATCGCGGCCCGGTAGATGTGCGCCCGCTCCCCGTCGAGCACCGCACGCACGGTCAGCTCGACCACGTTCAGGAACGTCCGGTTGAGCGCGGCGAGCTGCACGGGCAGGTCGCCCACGGCCCGCGGGCGCACCCCGGCGGCGCCGACCAGGGCGGGCACCTCCACACACGCCTGCGCGGGCAGGTTGCCGATCAGGCCGCGGTTGGCCACGTTGACGTAGATCTCCTTCTCCTCGCCGGTCAGCAGCGCCAGGATCATCGCCGCGGCGGGCTCCTGGTGCTGCCACCGGATGAGCAGCTTGTGGCCGGCGGACAGGGCCCGCCGGGTCTCCTCGTACAGGTGCAGGCTCTGGCCGACGCGCCGCAGGTACTCCTCGACCGGCACGCCCAGCCTGGCGGTCTCCTCGGGGTGGCGCATGATCCACGGCACGTACTCGGCGGCGTGCTCGCTCGACATCGTCGGGAAGCGGCCGAAGGTGCGGTACAGCTCGACCCGCACGTGCCTGCGCAACTGGGCGTCGGCGGCGATCACCGCGTCCAGCTCGGGGTAGAGCGAGCGGCCGCCCGCCTCGAAGCGCAGCACGAACGACTGGTGGTTGAGCCCGGCGCTGAGGAAGGTGATCTCGTCCTCGTCGCGGCCGACGAGGTCGGCCAGGTAGGCATGCGTGTCGCACACCGCGTGGCACAGCCCGGCGAACCGTTCGAACCCGGTGGCCTCGTGCACCGCCTGCCCGGTCATCGCCATCGGGTCGCTCAGGCTCAGCAGCCACGCCTGCGGGCACACCTCGGCCATCTGCGCGGCCAGCTCCACCAGCACCGGGATCGTGCGCAGCCCGCGGAAGACGCCGCCGATCCCGATCGTGTCGCCGATGGTCTGGCGCAGGCCGTACCGGTGGGGGATCTCGAAGTCGCGCAGCGTGGCCTCGAAGCCGCCGACGTCGAGGTGGGCGACCACGAAGTCGGCCCCCTCGAGCGCCTGCCGCCGGTCGAACACGCTGCGGATCTTCGCCTCCGCGCCCGCCTCGGCGTCGAGCGCCCGCACCAGCGTCCCGGCCGTGGCCAGCCTGCCGGGGTCGTCGTCGTGCAGCACGACCTCCAGCTCGCCGCGCAGGGCAGGGGCGAGCATCAGGGCGGACAGGACGCGGCGCGTCAGCTCCACGTCACCGGCCCCGATGAAGACGATCCGCGCCATTCCCGCAGTATCCCACGCCCCGTCCGACGCTGGGCGCCCGCTCAGACGCGCAGCAGCGGCCCCCAGGTGAGCGGCCCGACCAGGCCGTCCGCCTCGATGCCCTCGGCCTGCTGGAAGCCCCGCACCAGCGCCACCAGCCCGTCGTCGCAGCGGGTGGACTTCAGCCAGCCCTCCAGCCCGTCCTGCACCCCGGCGTAGGCGGCGGGCGGCACGTGCCCCCGCGCGAACAGGCAACCCCTGACGGTCTTGACGTCGTAGTTGTCGTCGCCGAGCCGGACCAGCGGCAGTTCCTTCATGATCTCCTCCGTCCAGGATGGGCCGGGCGCGCCGGCGATGAGGGCGGCGACGGCCGCCCGGAAGTCGGTCATGTCGATGGAGTGGGGGTCGGGCTTGGCGGTGTTGACCTCCCGGTGGGCCCTGACCCGCGAGGCGCCCAGCCCGAACTCGCGGCACAGCTCCGCGCACAGCCGCCGGTAGGCGTCGAGCTGCACCTCCGGCCACGGCTGCGAGCCGTTGTTCTCGGCCTCGATGCCGATGGAGCTGGAGTTGTCGTGCAGCGGCGAGGTCGAGGGGGCGTTGTGCCAGCAACGCCCGGCCGCGATGACGTAGATGCGGCCCGACCGGCCGAGCCCGAACTGCGACAGCGGCCCCGACAGCCCGGGACGGCCGTCACGCACCACAGCCAGGGAGGGGTAGTCACCGCCACCGGCGGGGCCGGCGGTGTGGTGGCAGACGATGCCCTGCACCTCGGGCTGCGGCCCGTGCCCCCGGCTCCGCCACCCGGCCACCTCGGTCACCGGATGGCCCGTGCGGCGGGCGACGTCGGCGAGCTGGGTCAGATACGGCATCGTGCACCTCCGTCTTGCGTCTGGATGAGTCTCACACCCTTCGATCGACGACGAGTAGTCATCGAGTTGCTGTCCGTGATCACCGCCGGGCGGGCGGATGACCAGGGCTCCCGCCACGCGCGGCAGGTGCTTACAGATCATTACCATGCCGTACCCGTACGCGACCGGGAGATTCGGAGAATCGGGGCAATCGGGCACCGGTGGCGGGGCGGGGGTCCCCGATGTCTATACCCGGAGGTCAGCGTCCGCTCACAACGACGCGGCGAGGGGGATCCTCACGGCCGGATGGCGCCGACGAGCCGCCCCCGCCAGTAGTCGTCGAGAGCGACCACCTTGATGACGTCGCCGGTCTGCGGCGCGTGCACCATCCTGCCGTCGCCCGCGTACATGCCCATGTGCCCCAGGCCCTTGCTGAACAGCAGGTCGCCGGGCTGCACCTGGTCCAGGGGCACCCGCCGGCCGGCGCCCCACGCCCACTGCGTGTACGTGGTGCGCGGCAGCGACACCCCGGCCGCCCGCCAGGCCGCCTGCGTCAGGCCCGAGCAGTCGAAGGAGCCCGGCCCGGTGCCGCCGTACCGGTACGGCTTGCCGACCTGCGCGAAGGCGAACTGCAGCGCCTCGCGCGCGTTGCCGGAGGCGGGGCCGGTGTAGGTGAGGCCGGTGCCGCGCGGGTTGCCGGTCCGGTAGGCGCCCAGCCGGCGCAGCAGCTTCGTCTGCTGCTCGACCAGGTCGTCCACCTCCTCCTGCTTCCCGCGCACGTCGTCGCGCGCCTGCTCGGCCTCGGCCAGCGCGCCCTTGGCCTGGTCGCGCCGCTCCCGCAACCCCTTGGTGGCCGCCTCGAACGCCGCGATCCGCGCCGCCCGGTCCTGGGCCATCTGGTCGAGGGAGGCCATGCCGCTGAGCATCGCCTCGGGCGGCCCGCCGACGGCCAGCCGCTGCCAGCCCATCGACGGGCCGAACTGGTAGTTGTGCACAGCGATCGCGGCCAGCTCATCCCGCAGCTCCGCCACCTGCTCGCCCTTGGCGGTCAGCTCGGCGTCCAGCGCCCGGTACTTCGTCCTGGCCTTGCGGTAGGCCTCCGTGGCCTGGTTGTAGCGCTCGACGAGCTGGTCGGCCCGCTCGTTCAGCTTCACCAGCCGCGCTCTGACCTGGGCGGGGGACGGGTCGGCCCAGGCCGCGCCCGGCACGACGGCCGGAACGGTCACGGTCAGGGCCGCGGCAGCCGCCGCCCGTGCGAGCCTCGCCGACACCGTCACCCGTCCGCCTCCTTCGCGCCGTTCCATCAGGAGGTACGGGGAAATCGCCGGGAATGTTCAGTGTCAGAAGGCCCGGGTGTCAGGAGAACGTGCAGGGCAGCCGTTTGCAGCCGTTGATGAAGCTGGACAGCAGCCGGTCCGGCTCGTCCGCGCGGATGTCCGGCAGCCGCCCGAACAGCTCACGCAACATCACCGTGATCTCCCGCCGCGCCAGGTTCGCCCCCAGGCAGAAGTGCGGCCCCGGCCCGCCGAACCCCACGTGCGGGTTGGGGGAGCGGGTGATGTCGAACGCGTCGGGGTCGGCGAAGACGCTCTCGTCCCTGTTGGCGGAGGCGTACCAGAGCGTCACCCGCTCGCCCGCCCGCAACCGGTGCCCGTTCAGGTCGTGGTCGCGGGTGACGTTGCGGCGCATGAAGATCACCGGCGTGCTGTGCCGGACGATCTCCTCCACGGCCCCGCCGATGCGCGCGTCGAAGTCGGACAGCAGCAGCCGGCGCTGGTCCGGATGGTCGGTGAGCAGTTTCAGGCCGTGGGCGAGCGCCGTGCGGGTGGTCTCGTTCCCCGCCACGACCAGCAGCAGGAAGAACGCGCCGAACTCGCGCGGGCTCAGCCGTTCGCCGTCGATGTTGGCGTTGACCAGGGCGGAGGTCAGGTCGCCCGTCGGCGCGGCGCGGCGCTTCCTGCCCAGCTCGGCGGCCAGCCGGTGCAGCCGCCAGCCCGCCAGCGACACCGTGGCCAGCAGGCGGGCGGTGCGCAGGCGGCCGACCCTGGGGGTGCCGCCGGCGTAGTCCACGGGACGGCCGACGTACTCGGGGTCGGTGTAGCCGACGACGATGTTCGTCAGGCGGACGACGCTCTCGTGCTGGTGCGGCGGGATGCCGAGCATGTCGCAGATCACCTCGACCGGCAGCCGCGTCGCCACCCGCGAGACGAAGTCGCCGGGCCCGCCGGCGATCAGGTCGTCGACGATGCGGCGCGCCCGGCTGGCGATGTCGTCCTCGGTCTTGGCCAGCGTCTTCGGCGTGAACGCGCGGGAGACGATGCGGCGGATCTTGGCGTGCCGCGGATCGTCCATGTCGATCATGGAGTTGAAATAGCCGTCCATCCAGCCCGGCAGGTCGGCCGGGCTGGTGGCGCTGGGCTCGCTGCTGAACACCTCGGGATGGCGGCTGGCCTCCACCACGTCGGCGTGGCGCACCAGCGCCCACGCGCCCGGGTCCCGCCGCAGGAACGGCACCTTCGGCATGGCGAACCGCCGCAGGCCGGGCTCTGCCCGCAGTAAGGCGAACGCGCGCGCCCGCTCCTGCTCGGAACGCTCCCAGAACCGCAGGTCGCTCAGGTCGACGTCCCTCAGGGTGAGGGCCGAACGGTTGTCCGTCGCCATGCGTCCACCGCCTTCCGAATCTGGTGTTTACCATCACCAGATTTGCCGGACGCGTCAAGACCTGCGGCACAATCGGGAACATGACGCCCCACAGAACCTCCGTGCGCCCCTACCGCGGCGAGCCCGCCGAGCAGCGGCGCGCCCGGCGGCGGGCGGCGCTGCTGGAGGCCGGCCTCGACGTGCTGGGCACCGGCGGCTGGGCCGCCGCCACCGTGCGGGGCGTGTGCGCGCGGGCCGGCCTGAACGACCGCTACTTCCACGAGAGCTTCACCGACCTCGACGCGCTGCTGCTGGCCGTGGTCGACGACCAGGCCGCGCAGGCCACCGGCCTGATCACCGCCGTCGCCGCGAAGGCCCCGCGCCGCCTGCGGCCGCGCGCCGCCGCCGTGGTGAGCGCCATCGTCGACTTCCTGGCCGCCGACCAGCGCAGGGCCCGCGTCCTGGCCTACGAGTTCCCCGCCAGCGCGCTGCTGCAGGAACGCCGCAGGCAGATCATCGAGACGCTGGCGGGCATCTACATCGAGCAGGCCCGCGAGCTGCTCGACGAGGTGCCGCTCAGCGAGACCGACCTGCGGATGACCGCGCTGACCGTCGTGAGCGGCCTGTGGGAGCTGCTGTCGGCCTGGCTGCGCGGCGACGTGGACACCGGCCGCGACCACCTCGTCGACTACGTCGTCGCGCTGCTCCTGTCCACCACGGACCTGGCCCCCGCCCTCGACCACCGGCTCCGCTGAGAACCGTCACCCCGGCGCGGGGCCCGTGCTGCCGCGCACGAGCAGCCGGGGCCGGTAACACACGTTGTAGCCGCCGCCCTCGCCGCTCATCAGCGCCCGCAGCCGCTCCCACGCCTGCCGCCCCAGCTCGTTCTGCGGGATCGACACCGTGGTCAGCGGCGGCGTGGTGTAACGGGCGAACGGGATGTCGTCGAACCCCGTCACCGACACCTCGCCGGGCACCCGCACCCCCAGCTCGCGCAGCCCCGTCAGCACGCCCGAGGCCACCATGTCGTTGAAGGCGACCACCGCGCTGGCCCCGCACTCCACCACCCGCGCGGCGGCGGCGTGCCCGTGGCCGAACATCGACCCGCACGCCAGCACGGCCAGCTCCACCCCGGGCACGGCACCGGGCACGGCACGCAGCGCGGCGAGCCGCTCGGCGTTGCCCGCGCTGCCGGGCGGCCCGGCCAGGTAGACCAGCCGGCGATGCCCGAGCCCGGTCAGGTGGGCGACGACCTCGCCGATGCCGGCGGCGTTGTCGATCGACAGGGACGGCGCGTCCAGCCCGGGAACCTCCCGGTAGACCAGCACGAACGGCGCCAGCCTCTCGCCGAGCGCCCGCAGCCGCTCGTCCGGCGCCCGCGGCGAGGCCAGCACCAGCCCGTCGGCGTTGCGCCGCGCCTCCAGCGCCAGGATCACCTCCTCCTCCGGGTCCTCGTCGGACTCGGCCACCAGGAGCTGGCGGCCCGCCTTGCCCGCGGCCTGGCTCAGCCCGCGCAGCACGCTCTGGAACAGCGGGTTGGACAGGTCGGGCACGACGAGCGCGACCGCGCCGGTACGGCCGAGCGCGAGCCGGCGGGCGGCGGCGCTGGGCTCGTAGTCGAGCGCCTCGGCGGCGGCCCGCACCCGGGCGGCCAGCTCGGGGTTGACGGTCGGCGAGCCGTTCATGACCCGCGACACCGTCGCCCGCGAGACCCCGGCCGCCTCGGCGACGCGGCTGATCGTCGCCTGCCCGGCCGGCCGGGGCCCGCGCCTGCCGCGCCGCGCGCCGGCCCCGTCGAGCAGGCCCTCCTCGGACACCGGCACCTCCAGGTCCCGCTCGCCGTCATCCGCTCCGCGTGAACGCATGCCCGCACCCGCATTAAAGCCCGGCACGTCCCCACCCGTCGAGATACCGGTTTCTCACCGTAAGGAACAACCGGTTGCCGTAACCGGTGTCCGCTACGTTCACCCAGCTCAGAGCCTCGCCAACCGGGCGTTGACACCCGAAGGGGGCGATGTTAGAAACTGGTTACTCCGAAGGGTGCCAGATGAGCAAACGTCCGGACCGGATCGGCTACCTGTTCCTCACCCCGTGGTTCCTCGGCATGGCCCTGTTCACCATCGGCCCCATCCTTGGCTCGCTCTACCTGTCGTTCACCGACTACACCCTGCTCAGGCCGCCGGAATGGCTCGGGCTCGACAACTACCGCCAGATGCTGGACGACCCGCGGCTGCACGACTCGCTGCTGGTCACGTCCGTCTACGTGTTCGTGTCGGTGCCCGTCCAGCTCGCGCTGGCGCTGGCGCTGGCCCTGCTGCTCGACCGCGGCGTGCGCGGCCTGAGCTTCTACCGGTCGGTCTACTACCTGCCCTCGCTCCTGGCCGGCAGCGTCTCCATCGCCATCCTGTGGCGGCAGATCTTCGGCAAGGACGGCCTGGTCAACCAGCTTCTCGCGCTGTTCGGCGTCGAAGGGGTGAGCTGGGTGGCCCACCCCGACTTCGCGCTCGGCACGCTGGTGCTGCTCAACGCGTGGACGTTCGGCGCGCCCATGGTCATCTTCCTGGCCGGGCTGCGCCAGATCCCCGTCTCCTACTACGAGGCCGCCCAGGTGGACGGCGCCGGGCCGGTGTCGCGGTTCACGCACATCACGCTGCCCATGCTCACCCCGATCATCTTCTTCAACCTCGTCCTGCAGCTCATCGGCGCCTTCCAGAGCTTCACCCAGGCGTTCGTGATCAGCGGCGGGCGCGGCGGCCCGTCGGACTCGACCCTGCTCTACACGCTCTACCTGTACGAACGCGGCTTCGGCTCCTTCGACATGGGCTACGCCTCGGCCATGGCGTGGGTGCTGCTCGCGGTCATCGCCGTGCTGACCGGGGTGAACTTCCTGTTCGCCAGGCGGTGGGTGTTCTATGGGAGCTAGCCGATGGCCCCGGCACCTGCTGCTGCTCGCGTTCGGCCTGGTGATGCTCTACCCGCTGCTGTGGATGGTGTCCAGCTCGGTCAAGCCCACCGACACGATCTTCCGCGACCCGTCGATCTGGCCCACGGAGCTGGACCTCGGCAACTACACCGACGGCTGGACGGCGCTGGAGCACCCCTTCCACTACTATCTGTGGAACTCGGCCGTCATCGCCGTGCTGGCCGTCGCGGGCAACCTGCTGTCGTGCTCGCTGGCCGCGTACGCGTTCGCGCGGCTCGACTTCCCGGGCAGGAACCTGTTCTTCGCCCTGATGCTGGCGACGCTGATGCTGCCCATCCACGTGCTCATCGTCCCCCAGTACGTGCTGTTCTCCCAGCTCGACTGGATCAACACGAACCTGCCGCTGGTCGTGCCCAAGTTCCTGGCGCACGACGCGTTCTTCATCTTCCTGATGGTGCAGTTCATCCGCGGCCTGCCCCGCGAGCTGGACGAGGCCGCCCGCATCGACGGCTGCGGGCACATCCGGATCTACTGGCGGATCATCATGCCGCTGTCGGTGCCGGCGCTGGTCACCTCGGCGCTGTTCACCTTCATCTGGACCTGGAACGACTTCTTCAGCCAGCTCATCTTCCTGACCGACCCCGAGCTGTGGACCATGCCGGTGGCGCTGCGCTCGTTCATGGACGGCCAGGGCGAGACCGCCTGGGGCCAGCTCTTCGCCATGTCCATCGTGGGCCTGGCGCCGATCTTCGGCTTCTTCCTGGCCGGTCAGCGCTACCTGACCCAGGGCATCTCCACGACCGGCTTCCGCTGACACGTTCTGATCGCGAAGGAGAACGGCCATGCCACGATCCAAGGGTCTGGCGGCGCTCTGCCTGACCGGCGTCCTGCTCGCGGCCACCGCCTGCGGCGGCGGCTCGTCCGGCGGCGGCGGGGACGGGACGGTCGAGCTGCGTTTCGGCTGGTGGGGCAACAACGACAGGGCCGCCGCCACCCAGCGCGTCATCGACGCCTTCCAGAAGCAGAACCCCGGCATCAAGGTCAAGGGCAGCTACACCGACTTCAACTCCTACTTCGACCGCCTGGCCACCGAGGTCGCCGGCGGGCGCGCCCCCGACGTCATCACGCTCGGCGGCGCCTACCCCCGCGAGTACGGCGACCGCGGCGCCCTGCTCGACCTCGCCAAGACCGGGCTCGACACCGGCAAGATCGGCGCGGCGGCGCTGGACAACGGCAAGTTCGGCGGCGTCCAGTACGGCGTGCCGACCGGCGTCAACGCCATCGCCGTGGTCGTCAACGAGGCCGTCTTCGACCAGGCCGGAGTGCCCCTGCCCGACGAGGACACCTGGACCTGGGACGACTTCACCCGCACCGCCAGGCAACTGGCAGGGAAACTGCCGGACGGCACGTTCGCGCTGGCCGACCCGACCAGGACCGACATGCTCGACGCCTACTCCCGCCAGCGCGGCCAGGCCCTCTACACCGCCGACGGCAAGGTCGGCATCGCCGAGGCGACGCTGACCGCCTGGTGGGCGATGACGCTCGAGTTGATGAAGGCGGGCGCCACCCCGCCCGCCTCCCAGACGGCCGAGCTGATCACCCAGCCCGCGCCCGAGCAGTCGCTGATGGGCCGCGGCCAGGCCGCCATGCAGTTCGACTGGAGCAACCAGCTCACCGCGCTCAGCAAGGCCGCCGGGCAGCCGCTGCGGCTCATGCGGGTGCCCGGCGAGAGCCCGCAGCCCGGCATGTGGCTGCAGGCGTCGCAGATCTACAGCATCAACGCCAGGAGCAAGCACCCGCAGGAGGCGGCCAAGCTCGTGGACTTCCTCGTCAACAGCCCCGAAGCCGGGAAGATCATCCTCGCCGACCGCGGCATCCCGGCCAACTCCGACGTCCGCGCCGCCATCCAGGGCGTGCTCGGCGAGCCGGAGAAGGCGCAGGCCGCCTTCATCGACGCGCTCACCCCCAAGGCCGGGCCGCCGCTGGTGATCGGCCCGGCCGGCTCCACCGACACGCCGAAGATCCTGGACCGGGTCAACGCCGAGGTGCTGTTCGGCCGTCAGCAGCCGGCCGAGGCGGCGGCAGACTTCGTCCAGCAGGTCACCACGGCGATCAAGCAGTGACCGGTCACCCGTCCGGCGCGCCTGCCGGTCGCCTCACCGGCCGTCCCATCGACCGCAGGGCGCTGGCCGGGCGGCACGCCGTCGAGGTGACCGGGATCGTGCCCGGCTCGCCCCTGTCGGTGGGCAACGGCGAGCTGTGCTTCACCGCCGACGTCACCGGCCTGCAGACCTTCCCCGGCCACTACGCGGCGGGCGAGGGCACGCTGCTGGCCACCATGGCGTCGTGGGGCTGGCACAGTGTCCCCGGCACCGGCCCCGGCACGTACTCGCTGGAGTCGGCGACCCGCACGTACCGGACGCCGCGCGGCCCCGTTCCGTACGTGGACATGGCAGGGGAGCTGAGCGGCTCCGGCGGCGAGCGGCCCGCCTCGCGGGCCGAGTCGTGGCTGCGCGCCAACCCGCACCGGCTCGACCTGGGCCGCATCGGGCTGACCGCGCCCGGCCGGCCCCTCACCCCTGAGGACGTCAGCGACGCCAGGCAGCGGCTCGACCTGTGGACCGGCACACTGACCAGCCGCTACCGGCTGCGCGGCGTGCCGTTCCACGTCGTCACCGCCTGCCACCCCGCGCTGGACACGATCGCCGTGCGGCTGGAGTCGCCCGGCCTGGCCGAGGTGGCGGTGCGGCTGGCGTTCCCGTACGGGTCGCAGGCGTGGGGCGACGCGGCCGACTGGTCACAGCCGGACGCGCACACCTCCGAGCTGCGCGCCCGCGAGGGCGGATTCACCGTCGAACGCACCCTGGACGCGACCACGTACCAGGTGGCGGTGCGCGCGGCGGGCGGCGAGGTGACGCGGGCGGGCCCGCACGAGTTCCTCATCACCTTCACTGGCCCCGCCGCCGAGCTGACCTTCACCTTCGACCAGCCCGCCACCGGCCGCACACCCGGCCGCACACCTGGTCGAATATCCGGCCGCGTGCCCGGCTGCACCGAGGTGCTGGAGTCGGCGGCGGCGCACTGGGCCTGGTGGTGGAGCACCGGCGGCGCGATCGACCTGTCCGCGGGCCAGGACGAGCGCGCGGGGGAGCTGGAGCGGCGGATCGTGCTGTCGCGCTACCTGACGGCCATCCACTGCTCCGGCTCCCTGCCGCCCGCCGAGACCGGCCTGATGACCAACAGCTGGCGGGGCCGCTTCCACCTGGAGATGCACTGGTGGCACGCCGCCCACTTCCCGCTGTGGGGCCGCCCCGAGCTGCTGGAACGCAGCCTGGCCTGGTACGCCGCCATCCTGCCCGCGGCCCGCGCGACCGCCCGCGCCCAGGGCTTGCCCGGGGTGCGCTGGCCCAAGCAGACGGGCCCCGGCGGGCGGGAGAGCCCCAGCCCGATCGGGCCGTTCCTGGTGTGGCAGCAGCCGCACCCCATCTTCCTGGCCGAGCTGGTCCGCCGCGCGGCCGGCACCCGCCACGCGCTCGACCGCTACGCCGGGCTCGTGCTGGAGACGGCCGCGTTCATGGCGGCGTTCGCCATCGAGGGCGGCGTGGGTGAGGGTGGGTTCTCGCTGGGGCCGCCGCTGGTGCCCGCCCAGGAGTCGTACGCCATGGCGCGCGCCCGCGCCCGGAACCCGACGTTCGAGCTGGCCTACTGGTCATGGGCGCTGGACGTGGCACAGCGGTGGCGGCGGCTGCTCGGGCTGGCCCCCGAGCCGCACTGGGCACGGGTGGCCGCCGGGATGGCCAGGCCGCTGGTGCGCGACGGCGTGTACGCGGCGATGGACGCGCCGCCGTACACGGTGCGCGACGACCACCCCTCCATGCTGTACGCCCTCGGCTTCGTCCCCCCGACCCGCCTCATCGACCCCGCCACCATGCGCGCCACGCTGCGCGACGTGCTGGCCCGCTGGGACTGGGACAGCACCTGGGGCTGGGACTACCCGGCCATCGCGATGACCGCCACCCGCCTCGGCGACCCGGACACCGCCGTCGAGGCGCTGCTCATGCCCACCGCCAAGAACACCTGGCTGCCCAACGGCCACAACCCGCAGACCGCCGCGCTGCCCGTCTACCTGCCCGGCAACGGCGGCCTGCTGGCCGCCGTCGCGCTCATGGCCAGAGGCTGGGACGCTGGCCCGCGCACCCCCGGCTTCCCGGACACCTGGCACGTCCGTCACGAAGGGCTGGTGGCCTCACCCTGACCAGTCGATCTCCTGCCGCTTGCCGAGGAACTCCCCGGCCGCCTCCCACTCCAGCGGCAGCGGCATCGGGTACGTCGTCCTGATCCTGGACAGCTCCCGGTGCGCCCGGATCAGCCCGGCGAAGTCGCGCGGGTAGTTCCGCGTGTCCACCCCGGTGAACACGCCGACCTTGCGCGCCCGCCCGAGCAGCCGCCGCCAGTCCTCGATCCCGGCCAGCCCCACCGACTCCACCCCGTGCGAGAACAGCATGAGCCTGATCTCGTCGAACGGGTCCGCGCCGTCGAGGTAGGCCATCGCCCGCTCGTGCGACTGCTCGGCGTTGAACACCATCCAGTACGGCACCGACCCGCTGCGCAGCGCCCACCACGGCTCCAGCAGCAGGAAACACTCGACGAGCAGCCGGTCGGCGGGCAGGTCACGCCGCCTGTACCACTCGCGGTACAGGTCGGCCACGACCGGGCTCAGCTCCTCGGGCTCGCCGTACCGCATCCTGGCCAGCCGCCAGCCGTTGCGCGCCGCCAGCTCCTCCAGGTCGGCGAGCAGCTCCGGCTCGAACCCCCACTCCGCCTCCGGGCTGTCGCCGTCGGCCGGCGGGTAGTCCCACCGCTGCCGCCCCGCCCCGTACCGGCGCAGGTACGCGGCGACGCGCGGCCCGCCGTGCTCGTACTCCTCGCGGGTGGCGCCGCCCAGCGCGCCGTGCTGGAACACGTACCGCGGCCCCACTCGCGTGACCGGCCAGCGCAGCCCGCACTCCGACACCACCAGCGTCGCGCCCGCCGGCAGCGACTCCTCCAGGAAACGCCGGTAGGCCTGCGGCAGCCTGCGCCACTTGACCCGGAAGTACGTCATGCCCGCGATCATCAGCCGGTCCTGGTTGGCGTCGTGCATGTGGTGCAGCACCAGGTCCGGGTTGGCGTCCAGCAGCGCCTGCCCGGCCTGGCGGGTGGCGTTCAGGTCGCCGCGCGGATCGTCGGGGCCGACGCCGTGCCGGCGTACCGGCAGCAGCAGCGTCTGCGGCAGCCACGGCGCCCGCAACGCCGCCGCCAGGTGCACCAGCGCGCCGTTGGACGAGCCGATGAACGCCACCGGGTGCGGCCCGCGCGGGTAGTGGCCGCCTGCCCAGCGGGCCAGCTCCTCCGAACGGATGTCCGGTACGCGGCGCAGCGGCACCGCCTCGGCCCAGCCGCTCACCGCGTACGCCTTCTCCTTGGCCGCCCGCGGCAGCCGCGACGCCGCGCCCGCCACGGCGGCGGCCACCGGCTCCAGCGCCGCCGGCGCCTGCCCCAGCATCGGCACGTCCCTGTCGCGCAGGAACCGCGACAGCGCCCGCAACATCCCGGTGGCCGAGTCGAACGAGGCCACCGCCTTCTGCGGCTTCACCACGAGGCCTCCCCTGCCGTCTCCAGGAACGCCCGCACCTCGCGCGCCAGCCCCTCAGGATCCTTGTACGGCACCATGTGCGGCAGCCCGTCCATGACCACCAGCCGTCCCCGCGGCAGCAGCCGGGTCACCTCCTCGGCCCACGCCTGGCTCACCATCCGGTCCTGGCCGCCCCGCACCACCAGGGCGGGCACGGCCACGTGCGGCAGCTTGTCCTCGATCCGGTCGCGCATCGAGGTGCCGAAGCTGGCCAGCACCCGGCGCGGCCCGGCGTCGAGGTAGTCGGCGACGTTCAGCGGCATCATGCGCGGGCTCTCCCGCACCGAGTTGCGCAGCCACTGGCCGACCAGCCGCGCCGCCGACCTGGCCCGCGCGTCCACGGTCGGCCCCACCAGCACCAGCGCGCCCGCCGCGCCCGGATGCCTGGCCGCCAGGTCGACCGCCACCTGGCAGCCGAACGACCCGCCGAGCAGGCACGGCCGCTCCAGCCCGCAGGCCGCCAGCCAGCCGGCGACCGCGTCGGCGAGCGCGCCCAGCGTGAGCGGCTCGCGCGGCTTCTCGCTGCGGCCGAACCCGGGCAGGTCGATGCTCCAGGCGTCGTGCGTGACCCCCATCGCCCGTACGAACGGCAGCAACTCCCTGCTCGACACCCCGGCGCCGTGCAGGCACACCACCGCGGGCCGCGCGGGCCCGCGTTCCCGCCACACCGCCACCTTCATGCCCAGGGCGGTGCCCACCAGCGATTCGAGCGGCACGCCTCTCCTTCCTGACCAGGAGGAAAGACGCTCTCCTACCCGAACCGTGATCGGTCAGTCCACCGGCGACGGCGGCGGCGCGCCCAGCGACTCCAGCTCCGCCCAGAACCCGTCCGGGATCACCGCGTCCACCAGCGCGTCCAGCCCCTCGAGCCGCTCCACCGAGGTGATCCCGACCACCGTGGAGTGCACCCGCGGCTCGCGCAGCGAGAAGTGCAGCGCCGCCGCGGGGAGCGCGACCCCGTGCCGGTCGCACAGCTCCCGCACCCGCTCCACGTGCCGGCCGAACTCCGGCGAGATCGGGCGGTAGCCGTACCGGGAGGCGTGCCGGGACGAGCCGGACAGGATGCCGCCGCCGAACGGCGCGGCGTTGAACACCGTCATCCCGCGCTCGCCCGCCAGCCGCAGGATGTCCTCGGCGCCGCGGTCCACCAGCGTGTAGCGGTTGTGGGTGAGCACCGCGTCGAACGCGTCGGTGCGAATGTAGTCCTCCACCAGCGTCCCGCCCGCGGCGGCGATGCCGATGGCGCCGACCAGGCCCTGCTCGCGCAGCGACACCAGGGCGGACACCGCGCCGCCCGGCGCCGTCGCCTCCTGGACCGTGATCGTGAACGGGTCGTGCAGGTGGTAGATCGGCAGCGTGGCGACGCCGAGACGGGAGAGCGTCTCCTCGAACGAGCGCTTCACCCGGTCACCGTCGAACACCCCGGTCTCCGGGTCCCTGTCGGCCTTGGAGAAGACCGTCACCCCCTCAGCCCCGCCGAGTACGCCGCCGATCAGCGTCTCGCTGCGCCCGCCCGCGTACTCGTTGGAGGTGTCGAGCTGCCGGAAACGGCCGGACACCAGCGCCCGCGCCAGTTCTTCGCCGCCTGGGTCGCGGCCCAGCCCCGACGTGCCGAGGGTGATCGCCTCCAGCGGAGTGTCCGTCCCGGGCACGCGGCGCGCCTGCTGCTCTGGCACCGTGTCCGCCTCTCTCGTGATCGTACGGTTTCCGGACGATCATCCCATGTGTCCGGGTCAGAGGATGAGCTGGAGGCGGCGCCGCGTCTGCCACTCCACCGTCATCACCGTCGCGTCGTCCTGCAACCGGCCCCGCTGGTGGGCGAGGATGGCCTGGATGAGGCGCCGCAGCGTCTCCGGCGCCGACATCCCGTCGGCCTCCCGCCGCACCACGAAGTCGATGAACCGCTCCAGCCCGAACAGCTCCCCGTCCGGGCTCTGCGCCTCGATGATGCCGTCGGTGTAGAACAGCAGCCGGTCGCCCGGCTCCAGCTGGTAGTGCAGCGTGCCGGTGGAGGCGTCCAGGCCGAAACCCATCGGCGGGTCGGGGATGCTCTCCAGCGTCGCCACCAGATGACCGTCGCGCAGTACCAGCGGCGGATGGTGACCCCGGTTCACCCAGGTCAGCGACCCCGAGTCGAGGTCGAGCCGGGCCAGGACGCCCGTGGCGAAGCGGCCGGTGAACTCGCCCCTGATCGCCTCGTCGATCGCCTCCCCGGCCGCGGCCAGATCGACGCCGAGCAGGCGGCTGTTGCGGGCGGCGGCCATCGCGATGGACGCGGTCAGCCCGGCGGAGGTGTCGTGGCCCATGGCGTCGAAGATGGACAGGCTCAGGGTGGCGCCGTCGAGCGCGTAGTCGAAGGCGTCGCCGCCCATCTCGTAGGCGGGCTCCAGCGCGGCGCTGACCACCACGTCGTCGTTGGCGAATGTGCCCGGCGGCAGCAGGTTCCACAGCACCTCGGCCGACAGGGTCAGCGGGCGGGTGCGTACCAGCCGGTGGAAGGAGTCGCTGTGCGGCCGCTTGCTGATCACCATCAGCGCCAGCAACGACGCCAGGCTCTTGGCCCGCGTCTCGACCAGATCCCCCTCGTGGGGCGAGGTGAAACCGATCACGCCGACTCGTTCCGTGCCGTCCAGCAGCGGCACCCACAGCACCGGCGCCTGCCCGTCCTCCTGCGGGCGGGCGCGCACGATCTCCACCGAGCGGAAGGCCCGGCCCGGCATGGTGCCGTCGATGCGGACGGGGCCGAGCGGCTCCCCGGCGGCGTCGCACTGGCCGGGCAGCGGTACCAGGAGTTGCTGCTGCAGGTCGGTCACGTAGAGCACGGCGTGCGGGAACCCCGCGATCCGGGCGTGCTCGGCGGCGTGGGCCGTCAGCTGCTCCATCCCGGACAGGTGCATGACCTGCAGCAGGCCGCCCAGGGCGCGCTCACCGTCACTCCGCACGTCCTCACCCCTCGCACGTCACGTCCGTCACCGCCCTCCTACCCATCCCGCGACGGATCTTGACGCGTCCCGGCCGCATCATCCGGGCACCCGCGTGAGCACCCCGCCCCGGAAACCCGCCCCGACCGCGTGCCCGCCGCGTCCGCCCGCACGGCCGGGCCCGCGCGGGGACCCCCGCACCTGCTCGCCCAGGACGCCGAGGGCCGCCGCGCTGGTGGCAGGCCTGTCCTGCGCGGGGCCACGGGCGAGGGCGGCGGCAGGTGCTCGCGCCCTTTCTGTCGGGGCGGCCCGGCATGATGAGGGGCATGGCTTCATGGCAGGAATTCGAAAGTCAGGCGCCCGAGCTGTCCAAGGCGGCCCGGCGGCTGATGGACACCTACACCCACAAGGTGATGGCCACCTTGCGCAAGGACGGCTCGCCGAGGGTGAGCGGCGTCGAGACGAGCTTCAAGGACGGCGACCTGTGGACGGGCTCGATGCCCCGCGCCGTCAAGGCCGCCGACCTGCTGCGCGATCCGCGCATGGCCCTGCACGTCACCTCACGCGACCCCGACCAGTCCGACCCCTCCGCCTGGGAGGGCGACCTGAAGCTGTCCGGGCGCGCGGTGGAGGTCACCGACGCGGCGGTGCGGGCGGCGTACGGGCTGCCGGACGCCGACTCCCACCTGTTCAGGATCGAGGTGAGCGAGGTGGCGTGGACCAGGGTGCAGGGCGACGAGCTGGTGATCGCCGCCTGGCGCGAGGGGGAGGGCGAGCGTGAGATCCGGCGTAAGTGATCTACAATGTAAAGGCGCGGGGCCGCTCGGCTGACGGGTCGCCTAGTGGACGGCGAAACCACCGTCCACGAACAGCATCTGGCCGGTGACGAACGCGCACGCGTCGCCCGCCAGGAACACCGCGGCGCCCGCGAAGTCCTCCGGCAGCCCGTTGCGGCCCACCATGTGCCGGGCGGCCAGCGCCTCGACCCGGCCGGGGATGGCCTGGGCGGGCTCGGTGAGCGGCGTCAGCACGAACCCGGGGATGATCGTGTTCACGCACACCCCGGCCGGCGACCACGCCTCGGCCTGCGAGCGGGTCAGCCCGGCCAGCCCGGCCTTGGCCGCGCCGTAGGCGCCGCTGTCGCCGAACGCGCTGATCGACTGCTGCGAGCCGACGTTGATGATGCGGCCCCACCCGCGCGCCGCCATCCGCGGCCCGAAGTGCTGTCCGAGCAGGTACGGGGCGGTGAAGTTCACGGCCATGGTGCGCTCGAAGTCGTCGTCGGTCAGCTCGGCCATGGGCTTGCGGATGTTGTTGCCCGCGTCGTTGACCAGGATGTCGATGCTGCCGGCGCTCTCGCACACCCGCCGCACGTCCGCGCGCTCGGCCAGGTCAGCGCTGATCCACGAGGCGGTCACGCCGTGCTCGCGCAACCGGGCGACGGCCTTGTCCAGCTCGGCCTCCCTGCGGGCCACCACCACGACCTCGGCCCCGGCGCGGCCGATCGCCTCGGCCAGCACGTACCCGATGCCGGAGCTGCCGCCGGTCACCAGCGCGCGACGGCCGTGAAGGGAGAACAGCTCCCGCAGATAGTCGGACATGGTCGATGAAGCTAGCACCCCGCCACCCGCCCGATCCCCGTGGGGCCGGTTGTGGCCAAGACCACAGCCGCCCCCGCTTCCACGCCCCGCCCCAGGGGCGCTGGAACGCCCCTGCCGGGCCGTGATCGGCAGGACGGCGGGCAAGCGGCCGTGGCCGGTCCTCCTGTGCGGGGGAGGGTCCGCGCACCCGTCACGGAGCCTGCTGCGACACCCCGGAAAGCCGCTCTGACCAGGGACGACAGGGCTTCATGGCCGTAGGATCGGCAGGGTCAGGCCGCGCGGGGCGGCCGTCCCGGTCTGGAGATCCCGAGTGAACCGCACCATCCGTACGATCGACGACGTCCTGGCCCTGATGGACCGGATGTTCGCCTCAGGCGCCGACCGGTGGACCGGCAACGCCTCCACCTGGTGGGACGGCTTCTACGCCGACCGGTCCAAGCCCGTCCCCTTCTTCGTGCCGGGCCCGGACGAGAGCCTGGCCTCCTACCTGGACCGGGGGCTGCTCAGCCCGGGGCGAGCGCTGGACCTGGGGTGCGGGCCGGGCAGGAACGCCATCCACCTGGCCTCCCACGGGTTCGAGGTGGACGCCGTGGACCTGTCGCCCGCCGCGGTGACCTGGGGCGAGGAACGCGCCGCCGAAGCGGGGGCGAAGGTGCGTTTCGTGTGCGGTGACGCGTTCACCTCGGAGGAGCTGGCGGGGCCGTACGACCTGGTGTACGACTCCGGCTGCCTGCACCACCTGCCGCCGCACCGCCGGGTGAGCTACCGGGCGTTGCTGGAGCGGGTGCTGGCGCCGGGCGGGCATCTGGCCGTGACCTGCTTCGCGGCGGGTGGCATGGGGTCGGAGCAGAGCGACGAGGAGCTGTATCGCGACGGTGAGCTGCACGGCGGGCTGGCTTACACGGCCGAGGAGCTGCGGTGGCTGTTCTCGGACTACGCGGAGGTGGAGGTGCGGCCGATGACGGGGCAGCCGCCCGGTGGCGCGCTCTTCGGCGAGCCGTTCCTGCTGTCGGCGCTGTTCCGGCGGGAGACGGCGGCCTGACACCCCTGCCGGTCCGCTGTGCGCGCGGGCCGGTCGGCTTCTGCGTGGGCCGGTCGCCCGGCTTGGCGGGCGGGCCGGGGTCGGGAAGAATGGGAGGTCGTTCTCCGGCAACGGTTCTGAAAGGCGCCGGGTGTGCGATGAGCGTGGATCGGGCCCGCTCCCCGGGCGAGCGGGCGGACGCCCCGCTGGCCGCCGCGATCGGGGCGGCGCGCTGGATCAGGAGCGCCACGGCAGGCGACGGCGCGGGGCGGCACTGGCTGGCCAACCCCGACCCGGGCGGCAGGTCGGCGCTGGCTCCCGCGCCCGCCTCCCTGTACGCGGGCGCGGCCGGCATCGTGCTGTTCTTCCTTGAGCTGGCGGCGGCGACCGGCGACGACGGCTACCTGGAGGACGCGCGGGCGGGGGTGCGTTACCTGGCCTCGGCGTGGCGCGGGATCGCCGGGGTGGGCTTCCATCACGGGCTGAGCGGCATCGCGGTCGCGCTGTGCGAGGCGGGCTGGATCCTGGGCGACGGCACGGCCGAGGAGGTCGCCGCCGCCGCGCTGGAACGGGTGGCGCGCGCGGCCCGTCCCATGGACCCGGGCCAGCGGGAGCCGGGCCAGCGGGAGCCGGGCCAGCAGGGGCGGGGCCGTCAGGAGCGCGGTCGTCAGGAGCCGGGCTGGACGGGGGATCCGGCGTTGCGCGGCGACGGCGGCGTGGTGCTGGCGCTGCTGCACGGCGCCGCCATGCTCGGCCTGCCGCACCTGGAGGACCTGGCGGCCGAGGCGGCACAGCGGGCGGCCCGGCTGGCGGTCCCCGGCCACCGCTTCGGCGACTGCCCCGGCCTGCCGCGCGACGCTGTCACGCCGGGTTTCGTGGCGGGCACGTCGGGGACGGCGTTCGTGCTGGCCCGCCTGTACGGGGCGACGGGCGAGCGGTGCTTCCTGGAGGCGGCCCGCAGGGGCGCGGCCTTCGTGCGCGCGGTGAGCGTGGTGACCGGCGGTCACGTCGCGGTGCCGCACCACCTGCCGCAGGGCAGGGGGCTGTTCTATCTGGGGTTCTGCTCGGGCGCGGCCGGGGTGGCGCGGATGTTCTGCGAGCTGTACCGGGTGGCGGGCGATCCGGCGGACCTGGACTGGGCCGAGCGGCTGGCGGCCGGCATCGTGGCCAGCGGCGTGCCGGCCCGCCGGGTGCCGGGTCTGTGGGACACGGCCTGCCAGTGCTGTGGGGTGGCCGGGCTGGTGGAGTTGTTCGCCGGGTTGTGGGCGGCGACGGGGCGGCCGGCGTACCTGGACTTCGCCGTGCGGCTGGGGGAGCACCTGGCGGCGCGCTCGCGCGCGGCGGGCGACGGCGGTCTGCGCTGGTATCAGGCGTATCGCCGGTCGCGGCCCGGCGAGGTGAGCGCCGACACCGGTTACATGGCGGGCGCGGCGGGGATCGGCGCGGCGTTGCTGCATCTGGAGGCGGCGCTGCGGCGCGCCCCGGAGCGGCGGCGGATGATCCTGCTGCCGGACAACCCGTTCCCGGCGTTTCCGCTACCGGCTCGTCCGGCCTGACCTGGGCGGACGCGAAAAGGCGCGAGAGGGGTTTGCGTGGCGGCGGCCTGCGGGTCTAAGCTCGAATATTGCCATTCTCCAATAAGAGCTGTCACAGACCTCCTGTTAGGAGTATACCACCGAATGACTAATCGTCAAGATGGTCTCGCGCAAGCCCTTGACACCGAACAGCGCACCGTGTCCCGGCTCTACGAGCGGCTCGACCTGGCCAGGGAGAAGGCGCAGCGCACGCTGCGCGAGGTGTACGCGAGCAGCGCCGTCAGCGCCACCCGGCAGGCGCGGGTCGAGCGCGAGGTGCTGGCTTCTGAGCAGGCGCGGCGGCTGGCGCAGCTCAACGCGGTCGAGCGGGGTCTGTGCTTCGGCCGCATCGACGACGGCTCGGGGCGTAGCACGTACATCGGCAGGATCGGCCTGCGCGACGAGTCGCACGAGTCGGTCCTGATCGACTGGCGGGCGCCGGCGGCGCGGCCGTTCTACGTGGCCACCGCCACGAACCCGGGCGGGCTGGTGCGGCGGCGGCACCTGCACCTGAAGGACCGCGTGGTGGTCGGCATCGACGACGAGGTGTTCGACCTGGAGGGCATGAGCGAGGGCGATCGGCGCACGCTGGTGGGCGAGGCTGCGCTGCTGGCGGCGTTGCGGCGGGGCCGCACGGGCCGGATGGGCGACGTGGTGGCCACCATCCAGACCGAGCAGGACCGGGTGATCCGCGCCTCGCTGCAGGGGGCGCTGGTGGTGCAGGGCGGGCCTGGCACCGGCAAGACGGTGGCGGCGCTGCACCGCGCGGCGTACCTGCTCTACACCCACCGCGACACGCTGGAGCGGCGCGGTGTGCTGGTGGTCGGCCCGAACCCGATGTTCCTGCGCTACATCGGCCAGGTGCTGCCGGCGCTGGGGGAGACGCAGGTGGTGATGACCACGGTGGGCGAGATGTTCCCCGGCGTGCGCGCGTCGGCGGCCGACGCGCCGCGCACGGCGGTGGTCAAGGGCGACCCGCGGATGGCCGGGCTGGTGGCGGCCGGGCTGGAGCTGCGCCGGCGGGCGCCGGACGGGGAACTGGTCGTGGAGCTGGACGGGCTGCGGCTGCGGGTTGCCCACGAGACGTGCGCGCGGCTGCGCGAGCGGGCGCGCGCGGTGCGGCTGCCGCACAACATGGCGCGCAAGCTGTACGTCACCGAGCTGCTCAAGGAGCTGGCCAGGGCCGAGGCGCGGGCGCTGGAGGAGTCGCTGCACATCGAGGAGCTGGTGATCGAGGGCGAGCCGGAGCTGAGCGAGCCGCTCGACCTGGAGGGCGACCTGGACGAGCTGGACATCGAGCTGGCCTCGCGGCGGCTGTGGGGCGAGCCGGCGGTGCGGCGCGCGGTGGACGGGCTGTGGCCGGAGCTGACCCCGCAGTCCCTGATCGGGGACCTGCTCTCCGATCCGGGGGCACTGCGCGAGGCGGCCCCGCCCGGCCTGGACTGGCAGGCCCTGGTGCGCGAGCCCGGCGCCGCGTGGACAGTCGGGGACGTGCCGCTGCTGGACGAGGCGGCCGAGCTGCTGGGTGAGGACGACTCGGCGCGGCGGGTGGCCGCCAGGCAGGCCGGCGAGGAGGTGGCCGAGCAGCAGCTCTACGCCCGCGAGGTGCTGATCACGACGGGCGTGGCCGAGGCGGGCGTCTTCGAGCGGGCCGACGTGCTGGCCGAGCGGCACGCCGACGACGGCCTGGGCCTGACCACGGCCGACCGGGCGGCGGCCGACCGGAGCTGGGCGTACGGGCACGTGATCGTGGACGAGGCGCAGGAGCTGTCACCGATGGCCTGGCGGATGATCATGCGGCGGGTGCCGGCCAAGTCGCTGACCGTGGTGGGCGACGTGGCGCAGACGGGTTCGGCGGCGGGCGCGCGCTCGTGGGGCGAGGTGCTGGACCCGTTCCTGGCGGGCCGCTGGCGGGAGGAGCGGCTACTGGTCAACTACCGCACGCCGGTGGAGATCATGACGGTGGCGGCCGACGTGCTGCGCGCGTTCGCGCCGGGTCAGGAGCCGCCGGAGTCGGTGCGCGAGGGCGAGGCTGAGCCGCGCGCGGTGCACGTCCCGGCCGAGGGGCTGCCGGAGCTGGTGGCGGGCGAGCTGGCCGCGATCGGGGCGGGGGAGGAGCAGGGCCGGGTGGCGGTGCTGACGCCGGACGCGGCGCACGAGCGGGTGGCGCGGCTGTTCCCGCGGGGGGACCTGGACGCGCCGGTGGTGGTGCTGACGGTGGGGCAGGCCAAGGGGCTGGAGTTCGACGCGGTCGTGGTGGTGGACCCGGCGGGCATCATCGGGCAGTCGCCGATGGGCGGCCAGGACCTGTACGTGGCGATGACGCGGGCCACGCGCCGCCTGACGGTGGCCTACGAGGGCGACCTGCCGCCGGTCCTGTCCCGCCTGGCTTAGAAATCTACAATGTAAAGGCGCCGGGCCGGTGTCGTGCACGAATTTCGTACGGGAAAAACCCGATCCGCGAACGGGAACCGGCCGTGGTGCTCAGCCGTTGTCGGAGGTGAGCCCGCCGGGGGCGGACTTGTCCGGGGTGAGCTTCTCGGCGACGTCGCGGATCTTCCTGGAGACGTCGTCGAGGGTGCGCAGGGTCTCGGTGTCGAGGTGCTCCATGATGCGCCGGTACTGCTGGATGCCGGCGTTGTTGATCTCCTCGATGAGGCCCGCGCCCGCGGGGGTGAGCTCGACGCGGCGGACGCGGCGGTCGTGGGGGTCCTCGTGCCGGCTGACGAGCCCCTGGGCGACGAGCCGGTCGACGATCCCGGTCACGGTGCCGAGGCCGACGCCGAGGTTGTGGGACAGGTCCTGGCCTGAGGCGGAGCCGTTCATGGACAGGACCATGACGACCTTGAGCTGTCTCATGGTGAGGTTGGAGCTGAACAGGGGGGATTGATGCTGGGCGAACAGCCGGGCCATGCCCCGCTGTGTCTCGGTGATCCGGCGGATCAGCACTTCGCGTTCGTTGCTCACGCTCACCTCTCGCTTCCTGAGAAGGTTATCAGGAACGCTCAAGTGATCTAAATATTCGTGCAAGGCAAAGTGTTAGTCTGGGGCGAACTCTTGGAGGGGAACCCTATGACCGCATTCGCTCGGTTGAGCCTGGTCAACCGGAGCCTTGTGATTTTGGTGGCGGTCGTGCTCAGCGCGTTCGGCGCGTTCACGATCCCGCAGTTGAAACAGCAGTTGCTGCCGTCGTTGTCGTTCCCGGGCGCGTTCGTGGTCGCGACGTATCCGGGTGCGTCGCCTGAGATCGTAGAGGATCAGGTGACCGCCCCGATCGAGGACTCCTTCCAGGGGCTCGCCGGGATGGAGCAGATGACCTCGACGTCGAAGGAGGGCATGGCGCAGATCCAGGTCGCCTTCGAGTACGGCACCGACATCGAGTCCTCGCTGAACAAGATGCAGCAGGCCATCAGCCGGGTGACGTTGCCGGACGGCGTGGATCCGCAGGTGGTGGCCGGCAACACCGACGACATCCCGGTGCTGGTGCTGGCGGTGGGCGACGGCGGCGACGAGCGGGCCATGGCCGACAAGCTGCGCCGCATCGTGGTGCCGGAGTTGCAGGGCATCGAGGGCGTACGGGAGGCGGCGGTCACGGGCACCCGTGACGAGGTCGTCACCATCGAGCCCGACACCGAGAAGATGGCGGAGAAGGGCGTCTCGGCGGCGCAGATCCCCGAGGTGCTGAAGGCGAACGGGACGCCGATCCCGGCCGGCACGCTCACCGCGGACGACAAGTCGCTGTCGGTGCAGGTCGGCTCGCGGGTCGACTCGGTGGAGAAGCTGAAGAACCTCTACCTGACGCCCACCCAGCCGTCGGCCGCCCAGCAGCAGGCCGCCGCTCAGGCCGCGGCCCAGCAGCAGGCCGCCGCCGCGCGCGCCCAGGCCCAGGCTCAGGCGCAGGGACGTACGCAGGTGCCGCAGCAGCAGGCCGTCGTCCAGCCGAAGCCGCTCAAGCCCGTCAAGCTGGGCGACGTCGCGAAGATCACGCGCGGGCTGGAAGAGGCCACGACGATCACCCGCACCGACGGCAGGACCAGCCTCGGCGTGTCGGTGACGATGGTGCCCGACGGCAACGCGGTGTCGATCTCGCACGCCGTCGCCGAGAAGCTGCCCGAGCTGACCAAGTCGCTGGGCGACGGCTCGGACACGGCGGTGTCGGTGGTGTTCGACCAGGCGCCGTACGTGGAGCAGTCGATCGAGAGCCTGACCACCGAGGGCCTGCTGGGCCTCATCTTCGCGGTGCTCGTCATCCTGGTGTTCCTGCTGTCGGTGCGCTCGACGCTCGTGACGGCGGTGTCGATCCCCCTGTCGGTCGTGATCGCCCTGATCGTGCTGTGGGCGGGCGACTACTCGCTCAACATGCTGACGCTGGGCGCGCTGACGATCGCCGTGGGCCGGGTCGTGGACGACTCGATCGTGGTCCTGGAGAACATCAAACGGCATCTCGCCTACGGCGAGGCGAAGCTGCAGGCCATCCTCGCCGCCGTGCGCGAGGTGTCCGGCGCCGTCACGGCCTCGACCCTGACGACGGTGGCCGTGTTCGCCCCGATCGCCATGGTCGGCGGCATGGTGGGCGAGCTGTTCAGCCCCTTCGCCATCACCGTGACGGTGGCGCTGCTGGCGTCGCTGGTGGTGTCGCTGACCGTGGTGCCGGTGCTGGCGTTCTGGTTCCTCAAGTCGCCGGAGCTGACGCCGGAGGAGGCGCGCAAGCAGCGTGAGGAGGCCGAGGCCAAGGAACTGCGCTCGCCGCTGCAGCGGGCCTACCTGCCGGTGCTGCGCTTCGCCACCCGCTTCAAGCTGGTGACCATCCTGATCGGCGTGGCCGTGTTCATCGGCACGATGGGCCTGGCCGGCGGGCTGCAGACCAACTTCCTGGACTCCTCCGGGCAGAACACGGTGTCGATCTCGCAGCGCATGCCGGTCGGCACGGACCTGGCCACCACCGACAAGGCGGCCAAGCAGGTCGAGGACGTGCTGGCCGACCTCGACGGCGTGGACACCTACCAGGTGAACGTCGGTGGCGGCAACGCCATGATGGGCGGCACCGGCGGCGGCGCGGACCGCGCGTCGTACTCGGTCACCCTGAACGAGGACGCCGACACGGCCAAGGTCGAGCAGGCGCTGCGCGACAAGGTCGCGGGCCTTTCCGGGGTCGGCGAGGTCACCGTCGGCGGTGCGGGCGGCGGCGGGTTCGCCTCCGACAGCGTCGAGGTGATCGTGCAGGCGCCGGACAACGAGTCGCTGCGCACCGCGACCGACGCGGTCAAGACGGCGATGGGCGAGGTGGCGGGGCTGCGCGACCTGTCGTCCAATCTGGAGACCAGCGCCCCGCGCGTCGAGGTCGTCGTCGACCGCGAGGAGGCCGCCGAGCGCGGCCTGTCGGAGGCTCAGGTCGGGCAGGCGGTCGCGCAGGCCTTCCGCGGCGCGCCGCTCGGCCAGATCACCCTGGACGGCCGCGCCAGCAACCTGGTGCTGCGCGGCGCGGACGCGCCGGACGACATCAAGGCGATCGAGGACCTCAAGCTGGTCACGGCCGGCGGCGCCGTCAAGCTGTCGACGGTCGCCGAGGTGCGCGAGGTTGCCGGGCCGACGCAGGTCAGCAGGATCGACGGCGAGCGCTCGGCCACCGTCTCGGCCAAGGCCGAGGACTCCGGCAACCTGGGCGCGGTCACGCAGGACCTGACCACCAAGCTGGACGGGCTCGCGCTGTCGGCGGGCGCCTCCTACGAGATCGGCGGCGTCTCGGCGGACCAGGCCGACGCGTTCTCCGACCTGGGTCTGGCGATGCTCGCGGCGATCGCGATCGTCTTCCTGATCATGGTGGCGACGTTCCGCAGCTTCGTCCAGCCGGTCATCCTGCTGGTGTCGATCCCGTTCGCCGCCACCGGCGCCATCGGCCTGCTGGTGGCCACCGACACGGCGCTGGGCGTGCCCGCGCTGATCGGCATGCTGATGCTGATCGGCATCGTGGTGACCAATGCCATCGTGCTGATCGACCTGATCAACCAGTACCGGGACCAGGGCATGGGCGTCGTCGAGGCGGTGATCGAGGGCGGCCGGCGCAGGCTGCGGCCCATCCTGATGACGGCCGTGGCGACCATCTGCGCCCTGACGCCGATGGCGCTGGGGGTGACCGGGTCCGGCGGGTTCATCTCGCAGCCGCTGGCCATCGTGGTGATCGGCGGGTTGATCTCCTCGACCCTGCTGACCCTCGTTCTCGTTCCGACGTTGTACGTCGTGGTCACCCGCAAGAGTGAGCGGGGGGCTCGGCACGCGGGCGGGGGCCAGGGTGGCGAGCGTCGTGCGGATGAGGCCGGGAAGGAGAACCTGGCCGGTCAGCCCGCCTGACGGAGCTGGTGTGGTGAAGTGCCCGGCGGGGTCGGCCGATCCCGCCGGGCATTTTCCTTTCGGAGACGGTGCGTGGACAGAAGATCTTGACGTGTCCGGGAGGACCTTCCAGCGGACGTTCATGGCGGCCATCTCTCAGGTGGAGAAGGGCGATCCTCGTGTGGAAGTACTTCCGGTTCGGCCTCGTTCGGCTGGAGACGGCAGGCGGTGAGCTGGTGTCTGCCACGGGTGATGGCCGAGAGGTTGGAGGAGTACCGGCGTCGTGAGTACGCGGCCAGGCGTGCTGCTGCGGGCGAGTTGGGGGAGCTGGGCCGGGAGTTGGGTGCGTGATCGTGTGAGGAGAGGCGGGGAGTCGCCGGCTGCGAGGCCTGCCTGGGCCGCCGTTCCCGGAGCCGAACGATTCCGCGATATCGACTCAGTCGCGCTGATCGTTTCGTTAGCGTGCGGGAGTGCGGATCGACGACTGGATCACTCTGGGCGGTGTCGTGGCCGCAATGGTTACGTCCGGTTGGGCGCTGGTGTACAACCGGGCAGGCGTCCAGATCGGCAAAGCCAACGCGGCCACAGCTGCAGCCGCTGAGAAAGCGGCGGCTGAAGCTGCAGCGGTTGCTCAGATTGAGCGCAATCGTGAGCATGTCGCACTGCGGCCGCCGCCGCCTCCTGAGATCGAGGGCTATTTGGAAGGGGAGAGCTCGCATCGCGCCCTGTTCGGCGACTTCAGCGTCCCTCGTGACTACCGGGTGGTAGCACGGGCGTGGAATGGCATCTCTCATACCCCGATCGCCCTGGAGCAGGTGGTGCGTGCCAACCAGATCCGCCGTTTCTGCATCGAGCCATGGCCGGAAGGTCGGCAACGACCGCAGACTCGTGAGATCGAGTTTGAGTTCTGGCCGCCGACCGAGACGGATGGCGTCGAGATGTGGGGATGCCCATGTGGTCGCCTCCACCCTGACGAGCAGGGGCATTGGCGGTGGCGCATCCCCGTCTCTTACATCGACGTGTTGGACACGATCGCGTGAGCGCCTACGGGATCTGTGCAGAGTCGGGAGCGTCGTCGTTCGCGTGGCCGGTCTGGCCGTGCCTCCGTGCGGATTTGTAACGCTGTGTCGTCCGCTTGCGATTCCCTGGCTGCGGCATGATCGACTTGCCGGCGACGCTGGCGGCTGGGACTCGGGCATCCCGGGTTGGTCACCATGCTTCGCGCAGACGTGGTGTCGACTCTCCTCCTCGAAAGGACTCTCCCGTGCGCCGTTCCCTTCTCGGCTTCGCTTCTGCGCTTACACTCGCGGTCTCTCTGGCTGGATGCTCGGGCGGCGACGCGCAGGCTCAGTGGATCGAGGAGGTGAAGGCGGCGGGGTTCATCGCCAGCGAGAGCTACGAGATCATGTATGAGAAGGCGAAACTCATGTGTGAGTCGGGCGGGTCAGACGCCATCGCCCGGCTGGCACAGGTGGGGCTGACGAACGGCCAATCGCGCGACAACATGGACAAGTTGGGTATCAAGCCTGAAGATGCGGCGAAGCGGTACGCCGATGCAACCTGGAAGCACGCCTGTGAGCACTGAGAGGCGCCTGGTAACAATCAGTCGCTGACTTGCGATCCTCTGTCATGTCGGGTCTTCCCGGCTTGTTGCGTCTCTCGTGGGGTCACTCGCCTGGCCTATGAAGGTTTCGGCGGATCGGTCAGGGGAGAGGCCGACGGTGCGGTCGCCAGCGGAGGATGAGCTGCGGCTGGCCTTGGAGGAACAAGAGCGGAACTTCAAGGTCTATGAGGAAGCAGCGAGGGAATACGTCGAGCGCCGGCGCATCAGGTACCCCCGAGACGATCACGTCCCACATTCATGATCATGAGCTGAGCCCTGGATACTCCCCGTTCCAGGGCCTTTCGTATCTCCTCACCCCCTCACCCCCTCACGCCCGGAGGTCTCCTGATCGTGTGGTGGCACTCGACCGACTACCTCAAGCGCGACGGCAGCCAGCGCGGCATGCTCGTCCATCGCAGCACCTGGCTTCACGACTTACCTCGGCCTACGCTCTGGTGCCGGCTCGGACCACACCGTGTCCTGCCACCTTCGCGGCTCGTGGTCGCAGCGCCGCCTCATCCCGGAGGGCTACGAGTCGCGGGGTGATCAACCTGTCCGTTGATGACTGGGCGGTTCGCTGGCAGTGGTGGCGCATGAGGACTCCTGGTCGTGGGACGACCCGTGGTGGGTGCGCGGTTCCATCAGCCTTGACCTGGTCCAGGCGCTGTTCGGGGGCCCGAAGCGATACAGCTGTGAGACGGTGGACGGGCCGGTGCTCGGCTGGGTGAAGATGTCCGAGGGGGACGACTCCCATCAGGTGCAACTCACCCTCCGGCGGCAGCGGCTCGGCCGGCCCCCGGCTCAAGCGCGCGAAGTGGGCGTGGAGCATGGACTGGGAGGCCCCGAACGGCGGCAACCGTCGCGGATCAGAGCGAAGCGATTTGTTAAGAAATGTTCCACAGTTGGGTGTGACTGATCTCATCCCAGGCATTCGGAGCGCAGTCCCATTGAACTTATCCTGCACCGCTTACATATTGTTCTTTGTATATCTAGACATCTTTGTCCGGAGAAGTTCTTGAGGTGCAGTCAATTGTCGAAACTGCCGCCACCGGCTTGAATCTGCCATAATTGGTTGTAAGCGGCCTGCTGTGTTGTTGCGCACGTGTACTGGTAGACCGCGTTTCCGTTTCCGTTGGGCGCATCCCGGGATTTGTCGAGGCATTTGTTTGAATTTGCGTTCCCGAGCTGAGAAGATATATCCGTAGCCGGGGAGGGTGCAGTTATGCTGCAGCCACTTCTGGTTCGGATCGTTATGGTGATCGGCCAGAATTGCTCTGGCTCTATCGGTTTTAAGCCCTCGTCGATGCCGATCACCTTTCTGTCGCCGTCGATCGGCTTGGAGAAGTCCCGGCGGGCGACGCTGTAGAATGTGGGCCCTGACCACTGCGAGCATATGAGGGGGTCGTCTATCGTCGCAGCCCAGGCAGTAGCCGGCATTGCATTCAGGCAGAGCGCTGCCATGATCGTCATCAGGACGAGCTTCACGTGCGGCTTCATGCGAATATCCCCGATCTGATCGTGGTGCCACATCAAGCACCAGCAGCAGAGTGGAAGCCCCTAGACCGTCTGGAACCGAGTGAGCCACAGCGGCGCTGCCTGTTTGCGCACCATCGTGAACCTTCTCCCGGGGATTGTCTGCCTTGGCCATTAAGCCGGCATGCTGTCCTGAAGATCGCTGAAGGAGAAGACTCTGCAACCTGTAAGGACCAGATTATCTTAATCACAAATTCGCGCTATCACGGCTTTGCAAGGTCATTGACCACAACGCGAACCATCCGCCGCCGGTACATGCTTGCACCCGTGGGACCGGGTGTACGCCACCCAAGGCAGGAGGGACAGGGGCATATGCGCCGAATCGAGCACATGCGACTTGCGCGAGGTCCCGCGCACCGTCCGCAACCCTGAGGAGCACGACCTTCCCGCCATCCGCGCCTCGATCGAGGCGTTCGGCGTCGTCGTCGCCAGCGAGTTGGATGAGCGGACCGGACGGCTCGTCGTCGGCCACGGCCGCCTCCAGATCCTGAAGGAGATGGCCGCCGCAGGGGAGTCCCCGCCTGAAAGTGTTCTGATCGCCGACGACGGGACGTGGCTGCCGCCGATCGTGCGCGGCTGGTCGAGCCGGTCGGATGCAGACGCCGAGGCGTATCTGACTGCGAACAACCCGCACCACCGAGAAGGGCAGCTGGGAGGAGCGGATGCTCGCCGAGGTCCTCGCCGACGTACGTGACGCCGACTCCGACTTACTCGCTGCAGCTGGTTACACCGACGACGACGTGGCCGACCACCTCGACGGCATCCAGTCGACGCCGGTTACCGCGTGGAGGAACTGCCCGTGCCGGGCGAGCTTGACGAAGACGTACGCCTGGAGGTGTGGGGCATCGTCATTGGCTGCGACTGCGAGGAAGACCAAACCCGGCTATTTGAGCGCCTGGCCGACGAGAAATGGCAGGTGCGCGCCCTTTGGTCCAACTTGTTTGTTACGAGCCTCTTCGAGGCTAGCCGAACTAAACTTCACTGCGCCCAAACCCAATCCGGAGCGGGCATGGCAGGGTATTTTCTCTGATAGTAGGCGAGGATTTGCCCAAGTAGAAATTCAGCCTCATCGGCGACTAATCTGAGCGCCCAGCCAGAAGGCTGGCCTCCGAATGCAGGTACCTGTGCATAGCGAGTTCCACCTGCAGCATAGAATTCGTAGTGTGATTCGGAAGAAAGTTGGGGTCCATACCCAAGAACGAAGGAGGCGATGTCCCGAAGGTCCGCTATCGCCTCGGCGGAAAGAGTGGGTTCCTTCAACGTGCTGACAATTTGTGGGATAACGTTAGCTATTCTAGCATCCGCGTAAGGCAAGAATGACATGGACAGCACCTCATTTGTCCAGCTGTCTCCATATTCGGCAGCCATGTCGTCTGGATCGATGGCACCATGTTGAATGATATGGGTGAGGCGCCCCATCTTCGATCCTATTTCTTGCGGCAGCTCGGTTAGTTGCGAGGTCAGACCGTGTAGCGCCGCTCGCATGTGTGGGAGCACGGTGTCCTCGTGCGCCAACGCTAATACGCTTTCTATCCATTCATTACGAGCTTCTAAAGGCCATGCTTCGAGGTCGAGATAGCGTAACCTGAGGAATAGTTTATGCATTCGCCGGTCTAAAGTCCGAACTCCAGCAACTAATACGCCCGCGTTTGCTAGTGTATGGGCGGCTCTCTGTTGTCTGCGGTTCTTTATGGCCGCAACCGCCTGATTGGTCCAGGTAACTGCTTGGACTGCTACGGTCCATCCTAGCTCAATAGACACTTTGGCCTCATCTATGAGTGGTAGCCAGCTAAGGGCAACTGTTGTCGTCGATGCTTCGGTATGATGCTAAGAAGTGGACGCTCTGCGCATCAGGGCATCACCTAGGGAAAGTCCTAGGGTTCGCGAGGCCGTGAAACGCTCTCTTGCGGTTTCTCCTGACTGGCATTGGAGGCATGGTCTTCTAAGTGCGTGCTGAGATCACATCGTCGGCCCCTATCGCGCGGAGTGCCCGAGTGCTCCAGCTTCAGGGGTCTATTCGAATGCCTGTCAGCGAGAAACTGGCCAGCTTGTGAAGCGTGCAGCTGCCGATCGAGGAGCGGCCGGGGAACGTGGGCCTGCTCGTTGGCTCGTCCGAGGCGGGCAAGTCCACGATCGCGCGGCAGCTCAGGCCGGACGCCGTCATCGCCGCCCAGCCCGGGAGCGACCAGGCGCTCGTGAATGACTTACCGACCGGCATGTCGATCAAGGAAGTCGTCGGGCTGCTCGGCGCGGTCGGCCTGAATTTTTGCCGCCTGGCGTGGCTCAGGCCTTCTGCATCGTCACCGCGAGCAGCGCTTGTAACAGCCAGTGGATCCCAATCGGCTCAGCGACCGCGAGAACAACGATCGCTGTAACAAAACCGATGGCAGGGGGGCTGAGAAGGGATGGCGGGCTAGAAACTGAGTTAGTCGGTCCCCGTATCCTGACAATGCTTCTGGCCCTAGCAGGTCAACCACGACTGCGGCACCGGCCACAAAGGTGAGGACTTTGCCGAAGCGGCCCCACCAGATGATCGGCAGGCCAAGCAGGTCGTTCCCTAGCGCCGACTTGCCATCCAACCACATGCTCCACGCGTCGAAGTAGCTGATGTCCGCCATGACCGAAGCGTAGAAACGGCACAGGTCGCTGCCTAGTGGACTCATGAGGCCGTTCCGGTCCCTCGCCCAGGACACCAGCGCACGGCACGAGGACCTCATCGGCATGGCGCTGTTCGTGCGCGGGCCTCGAAGTGTGCTCCCCACGACCGCCGGGGAGATCTCGATCGAATGAGCCAGATCGGCGCTGGGAAGCCTTCGCCGAGCGTCCGAGCAGATCGAGGTGGTACGCCACGGAGGCGCGCGGCCACTACGGGTGGGGACCAACTGGGT
>NZ_VSEY01000039.1 GCF_008086045.1 Nonomuraea sp. PA05
AGGCCTCCCCCCGGCCGCCCCCGCGGCCGGCCGCGGCCCGGCGACCACCCGGGCGCAGGGCCCGGGCCCCAGGGGGGGGGGGGGGGGGGGCTCCCGCCAGCCCGTCCACATGACCGCCCCGATCATGCCCGCCATGCTCGCGCCGGAGACTCCGGGCGCACCGAAGACGACCATGCCCGCGGGCAGGCAGAGCGCCACGATCAGCGTGCCCGTCAGCGGGTACCGGGCCGCGAGCATCAGGCCCGCGCCCATCACCGCCCCCGGCACCCAGGTCGCGGTGGCGGTGGCGGTGGCGCCGAAGAAGTCGTCGAGCCGGACCTCGATCACGGCCAGCACGGCGATCAGAGGTCCGAACACCAGGGGTATGAGGCGTACGTCCCTCAGCCGCGTCCACGTCATGGCCACTGATCGTAAAGGCGGCCCCCACCTGCGCGACTCCGCCCAACGGGGGATCCTGACAGCTCATCGCCTCCCCCTGACAGCGGACCCGGCCGGTTCCCGTCCCGCCCCTCACCCTCGGGACCGGCCGGTTCCTGACCGAGCTGTCGGCGATGCTGCTGCATACGGCTCGGTCGCGGGCGCGGTCGGCCTGCTGCAGGCCGGCAAGGGCCGCGTTCTGGGTGGTGTGCGGGACGCTCGCGACCGCGGTGAGCCTCCTGAACGTGTCCGGCGCGGTGCGGGACGACGGAGGGCGGAGGGCGGAGGGCGGAGGGCGGATGGTCCTGGGGGGCGGCAGCTTCCGAACGACGTCGCGGCCCGGATCTCGACGGTGCTGTTCCCGCCGCTCGGGGTGTCGCAGCGCGAGCGCCTGCGTGCGGGAGGCGACCGGAGCGAGGGGATCAGCTCGTGACGGTGACGTCCCGCAGCAGGAAGTAGCTCATGGCGTCGGCCTGGAGGTACAGGTGGAACTTGGCCGCCTTGGGCTCGGCCGTCCTGTCGGCGGTGACGATGGTGGCGATCACGTACTGCTTGGCGACGTTGGCGCGGATCTGGCCGTACTCGAACCTCGCCAGGGTCATGTCGCTGCGGATGTTCAGCGCGTTCGCGTCGAGCTTGGCCAGCCGGGTCGCGGCGGTCTTGGCCGCCTTGCCGTTCGGGAACGCCATCGTCACCTGCACCGCTTTGAGGTGACCCCGGTAGGCCGAGTAGGCGACCTGGATGGCGCGTTCGCACTTGGTGTCGGCCAGCACGCCCTGGCCGTCCACGGGGTCGCAGGTGTCGTACGACCAGCCGCCGGCCTTGTTCGCGTCGAACCTGACCTTCTCGAAGCGGAAGTCCCAGTCGCCGAACTCGCGGTGCGTGATCGGCGAGCCCGGCGCGGCCTTCGTCGCGTCACCCGGCTCGTCAGCCGGTTCGTCGGCCGGTTCGTCGGCCGGTTCGTCGGCCGGTTCGTCGGCCGGTTCGTCGGCCGGTTCCGCAGGCTCCTGTGTCGAGGGCTCGGGAGCCGCCGTGGCCGGGGCGGGCCCGGCGCGGGAGGCGTTGTAGAAGATCACCGTGCCGGCCGTGCCGCCCAGGAGGAGCATGACGCCGAGGGCGGCGGACAGGCCGATGAGCAGGGTGTGGTTGTTCCTGGGGGGCAGGGCGGCGAACTCGTACTGGCGCGGTGGGGGGCCGTAGGGCGGTGGCGGACCCCACTGATCTTGCCGGGGTGGGTGGGTCATTGGCCCATTGTGGGATGGCTTTCGCCGCTCATCGTGGGTCCACGGGCAAGGGGCATGAGAGTGAACCGGGGGCCCGCGGCCGTACGTACCAGACAAGGCCTCAGGAGAACTCCTCGACGTACTCCTCCGCCGGGCCAAGCTCCGGGCGTTCCCGCAGCTCCAGGACGTCGCCCGCGCGTTCCAGCTCCAGGACGGTCACCGTGTTCGCGCCCGCGCGCAGCAGCGGGGCCGGGCAGTACAGCGTGACCTGCGGGCCTATCGCCCAGTGGCGGCCGAGCAGGAAGCCGTTGACCCAGACGAGGCCGCGGCCCGAGTCCGGGAGGGCGAGGAAGGTGTCGGCGGGCGTCTCGACGTGCACCGTCGCCACAGCGAAACCACCAGGGGCGAGGGCGGGGGCGGCGGTGGCGGTGGCGCGGGTGAGGTCGGCGTCCGTCCATTCCTGCAGCGCGATCGGCGTGCTGTCCCAGCCCTGCACCATGCGCCGGTCGATCAGGACGGGCCCGAGCAGCCCCTTGTGCCGCCCGACGCCGGGCCCGTAGTTGATCCGGCCGAGGCTCTCGACCAGCACCTCCAGCCGTACGATCGCCCCGGTGCCACGCACCGTCAGCTCGGGCCGGCCATCGCCGGCGACGCCGAGGAACGTGCCGTCGGCGAAGACGAGCGCCCGGTCGCGCACGTCGCTGAGGACGAGGCGGTGTTCCCCCGCCGGAATGCGCGGGTGCGCGGTGTGCAGCACCATGCCCGCCTCCAGCCCGAGCCGCTCGAACGAGGCGGGACGCGGCCCGTGCACGGTCGGCGCGGGCACGGCGCGCAGCCCGGGGAGCAGGCCGGCGCGCGGGGTGAGCGGGACGCGGGCGGGCGGCAGCACCGGCAGGCGTTCCGGCACGCGGAGGGGGCCGGACGCGCCGAGCACCTTGCGCATGGCGTGGAACTTGTCGGTCAGGGTGCCGTCCTCGGCGATGGGCGCGTCGGAGTCGTAGCTGGTCACGGTGGGTTGCAGGCGGCCGTCGTGCTCGTTGGCGCCCGCCCAGAGGCCGAAGTTGGTGCCACCGTGCGCCATGTAGAGGCTGACGCTGCCGCCGTCGGCGACGATGCCCTCCAGGGTGCGCACCGCGCTGTCCACCCCGCGCACGTGATGGCGCTCGCCCCAGTGGTCGAACCAGCCGTTCCAGAACTCGGCGACGACGAACGGCTCCTCCGGCCGGCGTGCGGCGAGCAGTTCGCGGGCGGCCTCGGGCTTGGAGCCGAGGGTGACGGCCGTCAGGGTGCCGGGCAGGGTGCCGCCGTCGAGCATCAGCTCGGTGGGGCCGTCGGCGGTGAACAGCAGCTCGGTGATGCCGCGGGAGGTGAGCGCGTCGCGGTTCCAGCGCAGGTAGGCGTGGTCGTCGCCGTAGCTGCCGAACTCGTTCTCCACCTGCACCGCCACGATCGGCCCGCCGTGGGCGGCCTGGAGGGCGGCCAGGCGCGGGACGAGCTCGTCGAACCAGCGGCCGGCCGGGCCGGCGAAGGCGGGGTCGGAGCTGCGGACGGCGACGTCGCGGCCGGTGAGCCAGCTCGGCAGGCCGCCGTTCGACCACTCGGCGCAGATGTACGGGCCCGGCCTGACGATGACGTCGAGCCCCTCCTCGCCCGCGAGGCCGATGAAGCGTTCCAGGTCGTGCCAGCCGTCGAAGCGGGGGGCGGCGTCCTCGCGGGGCTGGTGGAAGTTCCACGCGATGTAGGTGTCGACGGTGTTGAGCCCGAGGTCGGCCAGGCGGCGGATCCGGTCACGCCACAGGTCGGGGTGGACGCGGAAGTAGTGCAGCGCGCCGGACAGGATCTGGTGCGGTACGCCGCGCCGGTACAGGCGGCGTCCGGCCCACGTCAGCGCGGGGGCCGCCGCGCCGGACTCGGGCGCCAAAGGCCCGCCGGACTCGGGCGCATCGGAGCCGCTGGGCTGTGCCGGGGACGCGTCAGGCGCGGGGAGCTCGATCACGGAGGGAGAGCCTATGTTATCGATGCCATGTGTAACAAGCGCGCTATGATCCAGGTCAGAACGAGAGGAGCGCCATGACCAAAGCCACCGAGCGGCCCGCGAGACAGCCGAGCATGGCTGACGTGGCCAGGACCGCCGGGGTGTCGGCGCAGACCGTCTCGCGCGCCCTGCGCGACTCGCCCAACGTCAACCCTGAGACGAAGAAGCGCGTGCTCGCCGCCGTCGAGCAGCTCGGATACCGGTTCAACGCCGCGGCCAAGATGCTCTCCTCAGGCCGCAGCCACACCATCGGGCTCGTGCTGCTGCAGTCAGGCGGCTACTACTCGCGCTCGGCGGTGACCGCCGGCGTCGAGGCCGCCGCGGGCGAGGCGGGGTACGCGGTGAGCATCGCGACGATCGCCAGGCTCGACACGGGCCTGATGGAGCGGTCCCTGTCCAAGCTGGCCGACCAGGGCGTGGACGGCATCGTCATCGCGGTGCCGCTGATCTCCGTGACGCAGAAGATGGAGGACATCACCCGCGACATCCCCACCGTCACGCTCGACGGCTCCCGCACGGCCAGCGCCCGCGTGCTGGGCATCGACCAGAAGGAGGCGGGCAGGCTGGCCACGCAGCACCTGCTCGACCTGGGGCATCGCCAGGTGTGGCACGTCTCGGGCCCGGACGAGTGGATCGAGGCCCGCCAGCGCCGGCAGGGCTGGCAGGAGTGCCTGGCCGCGGCCGGGATCGCGGCTCCGCCGCCGCTGGAGGGCGACTGGTCGCCCGACTCCGGCTACCGGCAGGGCCAGGTCCTGGCGATGATCCCCGACGTCACGGCCGTCTTCGCCGCCAGCGACGAGATGGCCTTCGGGGTGATCCGCGCGCTGCGCGAGCGCGGCAGGTCGGTGCCGGGCGACGTGTCCATCGTGAGCGTGGACGACATCGAGCTGGCCGCCTACTGCAGCCCGCCGCTGACCACCGTCCGCCAGGACTTCTACCGCTCGGGCGCGGCGGCGGTCGCGCTGCTGCTCGAAGGGGCCGACCCCGCCGCCGGGGAGTCCCTGGTCAACGCGTCCCTGTCGGTACGCGACTCCACGGCGCCGCCGCGCCCATAGCTGAGACCCCTGTGACGGCCGTTTGGGAAGAGCCACTTGCGCCGCTCATGTTATCGGTGCCATCGTAACAACGCCCGCATTCAGGTGGGCAGTCGTCGGAAGGACCCAGAACCATGAGGAGATCACTCATCCTCGCGAGCGCCGCCGTGGCGGCCCTCGGACTGCTCACCGCCTGCGGGGCCGAGGGAGGCGACTCCGGCTCCGGCTCCGGCGGCAAGACCACGCTGAGCGTCGCCGCCCTCGAAGGCGGCTACGGCCGCGACATGTACACGCAGGTCATCGCGGCGTACGAGGCCAAGCACCCGAACGTGGACGTGCAGCTGCAGATCTCGAAGAGCATCGAGGACGAGATCACCCCGAACATGAAGGCCGGCCGCTTCCCCGACGTCGTGGTGCTCGGCCAGGGCCGCAAGGCCGCGCTCACCGAGACGCTGATCAAGGACAAGGCCCTGGAGGACCTCACTCCGGTGCTGCAGGCCAAGGTGCCCGGCGAGGACAAGACCGTGGGCGGCAAGCTCATCGACGGCATCGTGGGCAACCTCAACACCAACCCGTACGGCGACGGCAAGACGTACACGATGCCGATGTACTACGCGCCGACCGGCCTGTTCTACAACCAGGGCCTGTTCGACCAGAAGGGCTGGAAGGTCCCCGCGACCTGGGACGAGCTGTTCGAGCTGGGTGAGAAGGCCAAGAAGGACGGCATCTCGCTGTTCACGTACCCGACGGCCGGCTACCTCGACTCGTACTTCTTCGCGCTGCTGGCCGACGTGGGCGGTGAGCAGTTCTACACCGACGTCATGACGTACAAGCAGGGCGTCTGGAAGACGCCGCAGGCCCGGCAGGCGCTCGACCTGACGGCCAAGCTGCTGAAGTACGCCGCGCCGACCACCGTCGGGTACGCCAACGAGCAGGACTTCACCAAGAACCAGCAGTCGATTCTCGACAACAAGACGCTGTTCATGCCGAACGGCACCTGGATCGTCGGCGAGATGAAGGACGCGCCGCGCGCCGACGGCTTCAAGTGGGCCCTGACGCCGCTGCCGGCGGTCACGGCGGGCGGCAAGCGCTACATCACCACCTCGGTCGAGTCGGTCTGGGTGCCGAGCGCCGCCAAGAACAAGGACGCCGCCAAGGAGTTCGTCGCCTACCTGTACTCCGACGAGGCGGCGAAGATCTTCGCCAAGGCGAACGCGGTCCAGCCGATCCAGGGCATCGCGAGCAGCCTGACCGAGGAGAACGCCGAGTTCTACCAGGTCTACGACGACTCCTCGGTGACGGCGCTGGTCGGCGGCTTCGCCAGCACCGCGCCGGTCGAGGGCGTGGACATCAAGGCCGCCCTGTTCGACACCGCCAACAGCATCATCAGCGGCGACAAGACCGAGGACCAGTGGCAGGCCGCGCTCGACGACGCCAGCGAGAAGCTGCGTCAGGCGGGGAGCTGAGCGTGGCCCGACCAGCGGAGCGCGGCAGGCGCGGCAACGGGCTGTTCGTGCTCGCCTGCCTCCTGCCCGCGCTCGTGCTCTTCGTGGTGTTCATGATCGTGCCGACCGTGAACGTGTTCCGGATGTCGTTCTACACCTGGAGCGGCTTCTCCCCCGACATGCGGTTCGTGGGGCTGGACAACTTCACCCGGCTCCTCGACGACGCGCAGTTCGTGCGCGCGTTCCAGAACACGGTGGCGCTGCTCGTCGTCGTCACGGTCGTGACCATGGGCATGGCCCTGTTCCTGGCCGCGATCATGACGCGGCAGCGGATGCGGGGGCGGTCGCTGTACCGGTTCGTCCTGTACGTGCCGAGCGTGCTGTCCGTGGTCGTCATCGCGGCGGTCTTTTCCGCCCTGTACGACCAGGAGAACGGCCTGATCAACGGCACGCTGAAGGCGCTGTCGCTGGACGGCCTGCGGCAGGTGTGGCTGGGCGACCAGCAGCTCGTGCTCTGGTCAGTCGCGATCGCGATGGTCTGGCAGTCGCTCGGCTACTACATGGTGCTCTACATGTCCGGCATGTCGAGCATCCCGGAGTCGCTCTACGAGGCCTCCGCGCTCGACGGAGCCTCCGCCGGGCGGCAGTTCTTCGCCATCACGCTGCCGCTCATCTGGCAGAACCTGCGCACGACGCTGACGTTCTTCGTGATGAGCGCGGTCAACCTCAGCTTCGTCCTCGTCCGCGCGATGACCGGCGGCGGCCCCGACGGCTCCTCCGAGGTGCTGCTCAGCTACATGTACAAGCAGGCGTACACGAACTCGTCGTACGGCTACGGCATGGCCATCGGCGTCGTCATCTTCGCGTTCTCGTTCCTCGTGTCGCTGCTGGTCAGCCGGGCGACGCGGCGCGAGCCACTCCAGTTCTGAAGGCACTGCCATGACCAAGACACCGCGCGCCGGCCGGGCGCTGACCTACGTCCTCGTCACCGCGATCGCGCTGGCCATCGCGGTGCCGGTCGGCTGGGTGCTGCTGGCCTCGCTCAAGCGCAAGGGCGAGTTCTACGGCAGCCCATGGACGCTGCCCGAAGGACTGCACCTGCAGAACTACGTGGACGCCTTCGTCACCGCGCACATGGGGCAGTACTTCTTCACCTCGGTGCTGGTGACGGTGCTCGGGCTGGTGTTCGTGATCGCCGTCTCGGTGCCGGCGGCGTACGTGATCGCCCGGTACGAGTTCCGTGGGCGCGGCCTGGTCGAGGTCGCGCTGCTGGCCGGGCTGTTCGTCAACGTCAACTACATCGTGGTGCCGATCTTCCTGATGCTGGTCGGCTGGGACCGCGCGCTGGTGGACGTCTTCCCCGACGGCTTCTTCATCGACAACCCGGGCGTGCTGTCCCTGGTGTACGCGGCCACCTCGATCCCGTTCACGATCTACCTGCTGGCCGCGTACTTCCGTTCGATCCCCGCCGACTACGAGGAGGCGGCCGCGCTGGACGGCGCGTCCCGCTTCCAGGTGATGACCAGGGTCATGCTGCCGATGGCGCGGCCCGCGCTGACCACCGTGATCCTGTTCAACTTCCTGGCCTACTGGAACGACTTCATCATCGCCCTCACCCTGCTGCCGGGCGAGGGCAAGACGCTGCAGGTGGGCCTGCTCAACCTGATGACGGCGCAGAAGGCGGCGGCCGACTACGGGCGGCTGTACGCCGGCATGGTCATCGTCATCGTCCCCGTCCTGATCTTCTACGCGTTCATCCAGCGCCGGCTCATCGAGGGCATGGCGTCCGGCGGCGTGAAGGGCTGATGCACACATGAAGGACTCGACGCGCGGTGCGCTGGTCGTCACCGCCCGGACGCTGGTCGCGGCCGTCTGCGTGGCGGTCGTGATCTCGGCCCGCACCCCGATCGGGTGGGGCAACCTCGCGATCATGCTGGCCGGCCTGGCCGGGCTGCTGGCCGTGCTGGCCTCCTACAACCGGAGGTGGCGGTGAACGCGGCGGACCTGACGCTGGTACGGCCGAGCGCGCGGCAGCTCGCCTGGCAGGAGATGGAGTTCTACGGGTTCATCCACTTCGGCATGAACACGATGACGAACCGCGAGTGGGGTCCGGGGCACGACGACCCCGCCCTGTTCGACCCGGCCTCGCTCGACGCCGACCAGTGGGTGCGGGCGCTCAAGGCGGCCGGGATGACCGGGGTGATCCTCACCTGCAAGCATCACGACGGGTTCTGCCTGTGGCCGAGCGACGTCACCTCGTACACGGTGGCGGCCTCGCCGTGGCGCGGCGGCCAGGGCGACGTGGTCGCGGAGGTCGCGCGGGCGGCGCGGCGGCACGGGCTGAAGTTCGGCGTCTACCTGTCGCCGTGGGACCGCACCGAGGCCTCGTACGGCAGCGGCACCGGCTACGACGACTTCTACGTCGCCCAGCTCACCGAGCTGCTCACCCGCTACGGGCCGATCTTCTCCGTCTGGCTCGACGGCGCGAACGGCGAGGGCCCGAACGGCAAGCGGCAGACCTACGACTGGGAGCGCTACTACGCGGTGGTCCGCGAGCTGCAGCCGGACGCGGTCATCAGCGTGTGCGGGCCCGACGTGCGGTGGTGCGGCAACGAGGCCGGCGACACCCGGCCCGACGAGTGGAGCGTCGTGCCGCGCGCCCTCCAGGACGCCGAACGCGTCGCCGACCGCTCCCAGCAGGCCGACGACGGCGACTTCGCGCGGCAGGCGATCCGCAGCGACGAGCGCGACCTCGGCAGCCGGGCGGCGCTCGCCGGGCACGAGGACGACCTGGTCTGGTACCCGGCCGAGGTGAACACCTCGATCCGGCCCGGCTGGTTTCACCATCCGGCCGAGGACGGGGCGGTGCGGCCGGTGGAGGAGCTGTTCACCATCTACCTGCGGTCCGTCGGGGGGAACGCGTGTTTCCTGCTCAACGTGCCGCCCGCTCGTGACGGGCTGCTGGCGGACGCCGACGTCGCCGTGCTGGAAGGGCTGGGGCGGCGGATCTCGGACTTCCGGGGGCGGCGGCTGGAGGCCGCCGTGGAGGTCGCCGACGGTTCTCGGGTGACGCTCGAACTCGGGCGGTCGTGCCTGGTCGAGGCGGTGTGCGTCGGTGAGGACATCGCGCAGGGGCAGCGCGTCGAGCGGGTCGTGGTGCGGGGGCGGCTCGGGGACGGGCGGTGGGTGACGCTCGGGGAGGCGCACGCGGTGGGGTACCGGCGCATCCTGACGTTCGCGCCGGTGGAGGTGGACGCGGTGGTGGTGGAGGTGCCCGAGGCCCGGGACACGCCCGTCATCGCGGACGTGGCGGTGATCGAGGCGGCACCGTGAAGGCCGGCGCGCCTGTGCGGGCCGGACGCAAGGGCGCTGGGCGGCGGGGGCCGTCGCGGCGGGTCGTCCTGGTGATCGCGGGCGTGGTGACGGCCCTGGCCGCCCTGATCGGCACCGGCGTGGCACTCGCCGCCCGCCCCGGCCAGGTCGCCACCCTCGCCGGCCACCCCGTCACCCGCGACGAGCTGCTCTTCCACCTGCGCCGACTGGCCCCCACCGTCCAGAACGAGTTACACAACCGGTTCCACCTCCAGACCCCGATCACCTGGGCCGAGAAGACCGGCGACAGGACCGCGCTCCAGCGCCTCACCGAACGCGCCCTCGACGACATCCACCGGGACAAGACCACCCTGCTCCTGGCCCAGGAACAGGGCCTGATCGACTCCCCAGACCACGACGCCTTCCTCGCGGCCCTGGACGCCGAGAACGCCCGCCGCGCCGACGCCGTCACCAAGGGCGAGGTCGTCTACGGCCTGGCCGAGTTCTCCCCCGAGCAGTACTACTCGCACCACCTCACCGAGCTCACCACGGCACTCAAGCAACGCCTGGCCCCCGAGCTGGCCGTCACGGACGCCGAGGTCCGGCGGGCGTTCGACGCCGACCGTGACGCGTGGAGCGCGAACGCCACCACCTACACCTACGCCAAGCTCGTCGTGCCCATCCCCGACGACGCGCCCGCCGGGTACGCGCGGGACCTGCAGCGGCGGGTGGCCGCGGCGGACGACCTGAAGCAGGTCGCCGAGCGTGAGCCGGGCGCCACGCTCACGACCGCCACCCACCAGGGCGGCGGCACGGCGGCCGCCCACGACAGGGACCTCACGGCCGTGCTCGGCGGGCTCGACCCCGGCCAGGTCTCCGCCCCGGTTCCGGGCACCGGACAGATCACCTACTACGAGCTCGACGGCGAGACCGTCGACGCGGAGGCCGCGTTCGCCGCGTACGCGCGGCGGATCCGGCAGTCGCTCATCGAGGAGAAGTTCACCCAGTTCCTCCAGCGCCGCGTGGACAGCACCCCCATGCGGGTCGACGCGGCGGCGGTGGACGCCATCAACGCAGAGGACGCACGACTGTGACACCCACCCCACCCCCCGAACGGCGCCTGGCCATCCTGCTCACCGCCCTGCTCGCGGTGCTGCTCGCCGGCTCGCTCGCCCCGGCCGCCGCGGCGGAGACCCGCACCCCCGCCACCCTCAAGAAGGAGCTGCCGGGCAACGCGCCGAACAGGACCGGCGGCAAGGACTACTACCTCGACGCCACCAACGGCCGTGACGACGCGCCCGGCACCTCGCCGAGGACGGCCTGGCGCACCCTGGCCAAGGCGAACGCGACCACGTTCGCGCCGGGCGACCGCATCCTGCTCAAGGCCGGCGAGCAGTGGCACGACGAGCAGCTCTGGCCGAAGGGCTCGGGCAGCGCGGGCCGCCCGATCACGATCTCGGCGTACGGCGACGCGCGCGCCGGCCTGCCGTACATCGCCACGAACGGCAAGGTGCCGAGCCCGTTCAAGGCGGACGGCACGAAGAACCCCGACACGGTCGGCCTGACCGGCGCGATCGTGCTGCGCAACCAGCAGTACTTCGAGATCGACCACGTCGAGCTGTCCAACGACGACGACTTCGCCACGGACATCACCACGGGCGGCTACGTCCGCGACGGCATCGCCGTCTCCATCAACGCCGACCTCCTGGAGCCGGGCGCGGACAGCGTCATGGACCACTTCCGCATCACCGACGTGCACGTCCACGACCTGGACGGCCCGAGCACCTGGCAGAAGATCCACTACGGCGGCGTGAACTTCCAGGTCTTCGGCGCCAAGAGCTACAAGGAGTACGGCACCGGCGGCCACCACTTCAAGGACGTCAGGATCGAGGACAACACCTTCACGAAGGTGGAGCTGCACGCCGTGCAGTTCGCGTTCAACTGGTTCGCCGCCGACGGCAGGGACGCCGGCGAGTACGACGAGAGCGGCAAGTTCCACGAGGGCTGGGAGCAGCTCTGGGTCCGCACCCGCGACCTGTACAGCCGCGACGTCTACATCGGCCACAACTACGCGCAGAGCATCGGCCAGGGCGCGTTCCAGTTCGCCAACAGCAAGCACATGACGGCCGAGTACAACGAGGTCAACGGCTTCCTGGAGCGGTACGACGCGGTGTCGTGCGGGCTGTACCTGTGGGCGGGCGCCGACTCGGTCATGCAGTACAACGAGGTGTACGGCGGCCCGGACAACGAGTACGACGGCACGCCGTGGGACCTGGAGTACACCAACTTCAACGTCACCTACCAGTTCAACTACTCGCACGACAACGCGGCGGGCTGGATGGCGTACATGGGCAACAGCTCGAACTCGGTCGCCCGCTACAACCTGAGCGTCAACGACAACGGCGTGCTGGTGAAGAACATGTTGTCGACGAACTACTCGCCGACGTACTTCGTCAACAACACCTTCGTCTACGACGGCGCGGACCTGGACTACGTGCACGACGAGACGTTCCTGAGCAGGGTCTACTTCCTGAACAACATCTTCTACAACACCTCCAAGTCGGAGCCGACGCCGTGGTACCGCCGTACCGGGGCGCTGCGGCAGGCGGTGTTCGCCAGCAACGACTACTACGAGGCGGACGGCACGCACTCCGCGCAGGAGCCGGCCGACAAGGCCGGGCTGCGCGTGGACCCGAGGTTCGCCGGCGACCCGGCGGAGTACGTCACGGGCGCGGGCGTCAACCGGATCAGGAAGGCGGCGGCGCACTTCAGGCTGCGCGACGACTCGCCGCTCATCGACGCCGGCCGCTACAACCCCCACCTGGGCACCGAGGACTTCCTCGGCACCCACCTCTACTACGGTGACGCGCCGGACATCGGCATCGCCGAGAGCAAGACCGGCAAGAAGGTCAGGAACCCGGTGGACACCGACCCCATCGAGGAGGAGCAGGGCGACGGCCGGGCCAACCTGGCGCTCGGCAAGCCGGTCACCGCCAGCTCGACCCATCCGGGCGCGAACGGCACGCTCGGTGCGGTCAACCTGACCGACGGCGACCCGGCGACCCGCTGGGCGGCGGCCGACGACGCGGCGTACCCGATCACGCTGGACGTCGACTTCGGCGCGGACACCACGTTCGACGAGGTGTACCTCGACGAGTACACCGACTCGGGCACCAACCCGCGGGTGCGCACGTTCGAGCTGCAGCGGTGGGACGCCGGGGCCGGGGCGTGGGTGACGTTCGCGAGCGGCGCCGACGGCATCGGGCACGACCGGTCGGTGACCGGCTTCGGCACCGTGACGACCGCCAGGCTGCGGGTGGCGCTGACGGGGCAGCAGCCCACGGAGGTGTACACGCCGACGCTGACCGAGGTCGCCGTCCACCGCGCCGGCGCCTGACCGGCTGGAGGCGCGCGCCCCGGGCGCGCGGCTGAGGGCGGGCGTCGTCCCTTCGTGGCGACGCCCGCCCTCACGCCGTTCCTACTGGACGCGGTTCAGCAGGACGGGATCGTTGTCGAACGCGTGCAGCAGCAGATGCGCCATGGTGAACCGGCCCGACGGCGTACGCAGGTCCGGCTTCCACTCGGGCCGGCGCACGATCGAGTACCGGCTGCCCTCCATGCACCGGTGCATGACCTCGGCGACGATCCGCCCGCCGACGCCGGTCAGCAGCCCCTTGTTGACCTCCGCCTCACGCAGGATGTACAGCCACAGCGGCGTGTTCTCCGTGATCGGATGGGCGTCGCCGAGCGCGTTGAGGTCGGCGGCCGTCTTGTCGCCCACGAGGATCTGGTTGGCGTTCAGCTTGGGCAGGTCCATGAAGTCCGCCGCCTGCTGCCCGCTGGCGAGCTGCACCATCTCCGCCCTGACCAGGTTGCGGAAGGCCAGGTTGTGCTCCACCTCGTCGGGGATGCCGGGGGCGAGCCGGCCGCCGAACGTGCCGGGCGGGAGCTGGCCGAGGAAGTGGCCCACCAGCGTGTCGATGCGCTTGGCGCGGTTGAGGCCGGGTGCGGGCGGGGCGAACGCGGCGCCCGCGTCGCCGTCCGTCACCAGGTCGAACAGCCGCCGCCAGTCCGGGATCCAGTTGGACGGCAGCCGGTTGTCGGCGGTCAGCACGCCGGCGGTCCCGGAGAACCTGAACAGCAGGGCCAGGGTCGCCGGGATGGCCTGCGAGTTGAAGACGCTGTTCCACTCGTAGGAGTCGCGCACCATGCTGTGCCCGAGCCGGAACGCCGCGATCGAGAACTCCAGCGGCATCGTGGGCATCTGGCCCGGCACCACGGTGGCGTACCGGTCGCCGTTCTCGTGGCCGTCCTGGTAGGAGTCGCGGTACGGGTCGACCGGGACCTCGAAGTAGCGGCGGCCACGGGTGAAGACGTCCTCGACGATGGCGCGGTCGACGATCCTGGGCAGGAAGTCGTGCCGCAGCACCCACTGGTAGTGCAGGACGACCCGCTCCCTGGCCTTCTCGAACAGCAGCGCGCTGGGCACGCCGTTCGCGGCCAGCTCGTCCACGATGCGGTTGTGGAAGCGGATGAACGCCAGATGGATCTGCGCCACCGCGAGGTTCTCGTCGTTGCGCGGGTCGGGGATCAGCGTCCTGCCGGTCCCCTGCTCCCGCGCCAGGTCGAACCCGTCGAAGTCGCGCAGCTCGCCCACGCGGGCGGTGGAGCCGGTGCGCAGCCGCATGCTGCCCGGCTCGTAGAAGACGGCGCTGTCCGGGTGGTCGGGGCCGAAGCCGTAGAGGGAGTCCAGGTCGAGGGCCGGTGAGCGGCCTTGGATGAGCTGGTCGAGGGTGACCCGTTCGCCCAGCGTGGCGTCCGTCCTGTCCATGGTGAGGTCGTGGTCGACGAACTGCCCGAGGTAGGTGTAGCCGGCGGGGATCAGCGAGTCCGGCTGGTCGGTCTCGTTCGCGGGGACCATGGCCTCGGCGATCCGCTGGGACAGCGTCGTGTCCACGGTGCCGCCGATCGCCAGGGGCGCCTGCCTGGGCACGAGGCGGGAGAAGCGGAAGTGCCGCAGCTCCTCCCAGGTCGAGGGCCGCCGGCAGCCCGGGCCCTGCTCGGGGCAGTAGACGCCCTCGTCGGTGACGTAGTACTCACTGCGCTGGTGGCGGTTCATGTGCGGTCAGCTCTCCTTCTGACGGTCTGAACTGGTGAGCGCGTGAACGTGCTTGCGTCTCGGGGGACGTGCCTTGTCGATGAGGATCTTGATCGGGCGCAGGGGGAGGGCGAGCAGCACCGTCGCGCCCCACACGGGCACGGCGACGGGTCTCGGGAGTGAACGCAGACCGGGGACGGCCAGCAGCGCGTTCGCGACGCCGTACGCGGTGGCGGCGACGTACCTGGCGACGGCCGGCCACGGCCGGGTCCACGGCACGCCGGTGGCGAGGCCGGCGCCGACCGCGCCGACCGTCACCACGCCGGCCTTGGCGATGATCTTCGCGAGCGGCGGCGTCCACTGCCACGACATCCCGCGGACGATGGGCAGCGACGTCAGGTGCCCAGGCCGCTCCTCGCTCGGGGCGGCGCGATACTTGCGCAGCCACTGCGCGCAGGCCGGCTCGATGTACGGCTGTTCCCGCTCCAGCATGGCGGCGACGACGTCGAGCTCCTCGGCCACGATGTGCTCCTGGAGCCTGCTCGCGACCCACATCGACAGGTCGGGCAGGCTGGCGGGCAGCGGCAGGGCCGGGTCGTCGAGGAAGGCCAGCTCGTGCCGCAGGTCCGGTGGTTCGCTCAGGCCGAGCGCATCGTGCAGTCGCCGCAGCAGGGTTTCCGAGGGCCTCCGGCCCCGTTCGGGCGGGTTCGCGCGCATGACGGCGCGCAGGTGGCGTGGGTCGAGCAGCAGGTGCACGAACCAGCCCGCGCCGTCCACCCGGCCCCACATCCAGTCGTTGGCCCGCCACGACGCGCGGTAGAAGGCGGCGAACCTGTGCAGGGCCAGGCCGGTCAGCTTGTCGTCCGCCCTCCCGAGGCGGGGGGCGAGCAGGGTGCGGGTGTCCGCGCTGGTCTGGATGAGCTCGACGGGCTGCTCGACCTCGATGTCGTCGGGGAGGATCGCGCGTTCGGCGACCACCAGGTCCAGCAGGCGTCCTGCGCAGAGCTGGGCGTCGGGGCCGAGGTAGGCCAGGTAGGTGAGCAGGCGCTCGGCGACCGCGGCATCGCGCCCGTCCCGCTCCCCGCTTCCCCGCGCCGCACCTTCCCGCTCGGCCCCTCCCCACCCGGCCCCTTCCCTCTGCGCCGCTTCCCTCTGCGCCGCTTCCCTCTGCACCGCTTCGCCCTGCGCCGCGTCACCCTGCACCGCGTCACCCTGCACCGCGTCACCCTGCGCTGCCGTCCGCGTGGTCCCTGCTCGCTCTGCCTGTCCGGCGAGCGAGGCGAGCGCGGGGAAGGCGTCGGCGATGACCGCCCCCAGCTCGGCCCACGCCGACTCCAGCTCTCCCGGATCCGCGGCGACGTACTCCGCGGCGACCCGCCGTGCCACCTCCCGCAGCCGCTCCTCATCGGCATGGACGGCGGCGGCAGCACGCACGATCTCCGCCAGCTCCCGCCTCTCCCCTCTCCCGGACGCCGCGTGCACCCGATGGACGAGGCCCGGCAGCCCGTGAAGGCCCTCGGGGTCGAGCCCGTCACCGAGGTGAAGCAGCTCCAGCACGGTCGCCTTGGCCGCGTCGAAGGCGTCCCGCCCGAGCGTGGCCGCCTCCCGCGCCGCCCGCTCAGGCCCCGGCGTCGCCCGCGGCCAGTCACGCGTCACGGTCGCGACGGCCTCGTCCCGGACCTCCAGCTCGTGCGCCGTCCCCGGCTTCGGGTACTCGGAGACCCGGGCCGCCTCACCGGCCCGCTGCCGCATGATCTCGGCGACGACCGGCCGGGCCAGCCAGGCGCCCCGGCGGGACCGGTAGCCGGCCCAGGTGGCGGCGTCGGCCAGCGGGCCGGTGTCGCCCCTCCCGCGCAGCCGCAGCGCCAGCCGCATCAGCCGCAGCCGGGTGTCGGAGCCGGCGGCGGCGCGCTGGTTGTGCTCGCGCAGGGCGTTCAGCTCGGCGGCGATCGACTGGCTCAGGACCGCCTCGACGTTGCGCATCAGGGCGGTGTGCAGGCTGAGGGGCTGGTCCGCGCGGTCGTCCTGGCTGTGGGTGACGGCGTTGGTGGGGACGACGTGCAGCAGCACCCTGCGTACGCGCTGGTCGGCCGGGCGGTCGAAGATGACGCGGAGCAGCGGCGCGATGGGCCGGTTGACCAGCAGCCCGCCGTCCGACACCCAGTGTGCCCTGGTCGTGTCGGCGGACGTCTCGGGCAGGAACGCCGGTTCGAAGGCGCCGGGGAAGGAGGCGGTGCTGCGTCCGGCGAGCGCCAGCGCGTCGGCGAGGGGCGCGAGCTCGCCGGTGAGCTGCGCCGCGCCGAACCTGAACAGGGCGCGATGGTCCAGCTCGGTGGTGATGGTGCCGAACGTGTCGGTGAAGTACCGGTACTCGGGCGAGAGCAGCGTCGTGGTGATGAGCACGTCGGTGTCGCGCGGACGGTCCACGGTCGTCGGCAGCGCCCGCACGGCCCGCCGGATCGTGGTGCGGAGCTGCTCGTCCCCCTTGAGCAGCGACACGGGCATCGCGTCGGCGGGGTCGCGGAGCAGGTTGTCGAACCCGCCCTCGTCCATCCACAGCCCGCGCAGGTGCCCGAGGTCGCCGCGCCGCGCGTTCGCCGCGCCGAGCAGGGCCGCGTTGATGCCGCCCGCGCTGGTGCCGGAGACCAGGTCCATGCGGACCGTGACGCCGAGCAGCTCCAGCAGCGACCGGTAGAAGCCGGAGCGCTCCGGCGCGTCGTCCGCGTCCAGCAGCAGATTGAGCTCCCGTGCCAGGCCGCCCATCCAGACGGCGAGGCTCACCCCGCCCGCCAGCACCACCGCGAGACGGATCTCCTGACCGGGCGGGGGCTGCGCGTCGTCGGCACTCATACCGCACCTCTGGTGGTTGCGGGGACTTCTCTAACCCGCACCAGAGGGACCGGGCGCCACCTTGATACCGACGATCATGCGGGCACGGCGGAGTCCGCTCCCATGCAGACGAAGCCGGCGGCCACCGCGTACGCGGCGAGGTCCTCCCCCGCCACCTGCTGCTGCGCCTGCGCGAGCGCGGCGGCCGTGGAGTGGCCGGCGGCCAGCAGCTTGTGCAGGGCGATCATGAGCGTGGTGCTCTCGACGTCCAGGATGGACAGGACGGGGGCCACGATGGTGCGGGTGCCCAGGGCGAGGAAGGTGGCGCTGAGCCCGAGCAGCTCGTCGCCCGGGCGGACGACGAAGCGGCCGCTGTCGCAGGCGGCCAGGATCACGATCTCCGGGGGGTGGCGGAGGCGTTCCAGGTCGTAGACGGTGAGCGGCCCGTCGGCCAGGCGGAGGGAGGAGAACAGCGGGTTGGTGGGGTGGACGTGGCCGTGCGCGGCGATGTGCGCCAGCCCGGCGCCGTCCAGGGCGGCGAGCACCGCCTCGGTGCCGGCCGCCGCGTCCACCAGGGCGGGCACGGCGTGGATGGACGCGACCCCCTCGGCCTCCGCCCGCGCCCCGGGCAGCCCCGGCCCGGCCGCCGCCAGCACCCGCCCCACCCCCGGCATGTCTCCCGCCCCCAACGCGCCCCGAACCTCCGGCGTGCCTCCCGCCCCCGACGCGCCCGCCTGGTTCCCGGTGTGCCACAGGGTGGCCGACGGCGACAGACACACGGGCCGTCCCGCGCACGACGGCAGCACCGACCACGGCAGCGCCTGAACGGGCCCGCTCGGCACCACCACCAGCGGCCGGTCCCCCACCTCACCCGCCAACGGCCGCATCAGCAGCGCGTCGAGCCGCTCGGCGGTCCCCCGCAACAGCAGCTCGGCCGCGTCCTGGCTGCCCGGCAGCGACTGCCGCCGCGCCATCCGCCGCAACGCGAACGGCACCCGCTCGACGAGCCCCCTGATCGGTGCCAGCGGCCCCAGCTCCCACAGCCGCACCCGCCCGTCCACGACGGTGATCGCGTACATCACCTCGTCCACGTGCACGTACTCGACCAGCGCCCGCTCCCCCAGCGCCCGCCCCAGCTCGCGCGGCGGCACCGGCGCGGCGAGCGCGCCGCCTTCCGCGTGGTGGCGGCAGTAGTCGCGGATCTCCCGCTCCAGCGCGACCTGCCGCTCCGTCAGGACGGCGGCGTCCTCCCCCGCGCCGCGCCGCAGCCCGATCTCGGCGACCACGACCCGCAGCCGGTCGAGCGCGCCGGCCAGGCGCGGGTCGTTGGGCGGCCGGGCGGGCTTCATCAGCAGGTGCCTGGCCCGCCCCTGCTCGGCCCAGGCCAGCACGTCCTCGGGGCTGCCGTCGTGCAGCGCCATCCGCAGGCCCAGCTCGGCCGCCCCGACGCGGATCCCGGACGCGTGCGCGCGCAGGTCGGTCGCGCCGAGGGTGGCGCGGTGCTCGTCGTGCACGCGCAACGCGGTGCGCAGCGCGATCTTGGCGCCGCGCCGGTTGCCGCGCGCCAGCCGTACCAGGGCCTCGGCGTGCCAGGCGTGCACGCGCTGGATGGCGGGGCCGCGCAGCCGCCGCCGGGCCGCGAGTTCGAGCTGCCGCTGGGCGCGCGCGGTCCAGCCGCGCTCCATGGCCAGCGCGGCGGCCAGCATGCGGGCCTCCACCTCGGAGGACAGCCAGCGGGCCGCGGCCAGCTCGGCCGCGCACCGCTCCACCCGCGCCACGCTCACGCCGGCGGCGCCCGCCGCCGCGGCCGACCTGAGGGCCACGAACCTGGCCAGCACCGCCCATTCCGGCCGGCGTTGCCGGCCGAAGCCCAGTGCGGCGCGGCGGGCCTCGCGCACGGCCTGCTCGTGATCGCCTTCCAGGTACGCCGTCCGCGCGAGCAGCAGCCTGGCCTCGGGCACCCCCACGGTGCGCTTGCGGCGCCCGAACTCGGCCAGCGTCTCCTCGGCCGCATCCCTGGCCTCGGCGATGAGCCCCGCCGACAGCAGCAGCTCCGTCCTGTCGGCGAGCGTCCAGCAGAGCTGGTGCGTGTCGAGCACTCTGAAGCGTCCCTCGGCGAGGTCGAGGTAGCGCAGCGCGGCCGGCACGTCGCCGCGGTGGGCGCGCAGCCAGCCGAGGTTCTGCCACACGATGGCCAGGGACAGGTCCAGGCCGAGCCGGCGGCACAGCCGTTCCGCCTCGTTCAGGTCGTGCTCGGCGGCGGCGAACTCGTTGCGGAAGCCGTGCACGATCCCGCGGTTCGACAGCACCCGCTGCAGCCACAGGTGATCTCCGGCCTGCTGCAGGGCGGGCACGGCGACGCGGTAGCCGGCCAGGGCCTCGTCCGGCCTGCGCAGGTGGTTGAACATCACGGCGCGCTGGGCCTCGGCCCGCGCCCTGCCGACGCCGCGCAGGTCGGGCAGCGCCCGGTCCACCTCGCCGAGCGCCTGCTCCATGCGTCCCTGGACGCACCAGACGAACGCCAGGCGCAGGCGCGTCTCGGCGGCCAGCTCAGGCGACCCGGCCCGCTGGGCGAGCCGGATGGAGTCGCGCAGGTGCCGGGCGGCCACGTGCAGGTCCGTCGTGTGGAAGGACGCGATGCCGAGGGCGCGTGCCGCCACGGAGGCGAGCCGGAGGTCGCCCCCGTCCCGGGCGTGCCGCAGCACTCCGGCGGCCACGCCCATCAGGCGGGCAGGGTCGGACTCGGCGAGCCGCAGCAGCTCCGCGCCCGGATCGGAAGGGCTCAGACTCACTCACGGGAGTGTGCCGCGAAATCGGCCGCGTGTGATGTATCAGAGCGGAGACTGTCCTCTCTGTTTTTCGGCGCGCGCTACCCGCGAACCCAAGGAGGCAGCGATGGCCGACGACAAGGTGGTCAGGCGCCGTATCGAGGCGTTCTTCAGCGATCAGATCGTGATCGACCCGAAGGACGTGCGTCAGGTGGGCCAGGAGCTCGACGCGCTCAAGATCAAGATGGTGCCGCTGCAGTCCAGTTTGCGGCTCGGGCTGCACCTGTACCAGCTCGGCGATCTGGCGGACGGTGTCAGATTGCTCGACCACGGCCTGGTGGAGCGCGTCAAGCGGGCGGCCGTGGGGACGTACATGGAGGGCGAGGAGCCCTCCGCCCTGGACCTGGCGCTGTTCCACCTGCGTGAGAAGTCCGCCGCCGAGCACGCGGGCTACCGGCCGGTGGTCGCGAAGAACCGGGTGTACGAGAACATCGAGGGCTCCCCGTACAGCGGCGGAAGCGTCGGCGACCCCCGGCCCGCCCCCGCGTTCGCGCTGCCCGCGCGGTCGCACTCGACCCGCCGCCGGCCGCGCATCGGCATCCTGGACACGCCGATGCATGCGCATCCGAGGTTCGCCGGACGGTACGTGACCGACTCCGACGACGCGCTGCTGGAGGAGCGGCAGGACCGGGTGTCGTTCAGCGGGCACGCCATCTTCGTCGCCTCGGTGGCGGCGCAGCAGGCGCCGGACGCCGAGTTCGTCATCTATCCCGTGCTCAACCCCGACCGGCTGACGACCAGCTCGTGGCGGCTGGCCACCACGATGGCCGGGGCCATGGACGACGATCTGGACATGATGATCATGGCATTGGGCGGCGCGACGGCCGACGGGCGGGAACCGCTGGCCCTGGCCCGCGCCTGCGAGCGCACCAGCGGCGTCGTCAAGGTGGCCGCGCTGGGCAACAACGGCCGGAACGAGGCGGGGGCGCCTCCGGATGTCCAGGTCTCCGAGCTGCCCCCGAACATCCCGATGTGGCCGGCCGCCAGCTCCACCGTGATCGCCGTCGGCGCCCGGAACGCCCACGACGTCTTCCCCGCGTACTTCTCCCCGACGCAGGCGCAGGCGCCCTGGGTCGACTGCACGGCGCCCGGCCAGAACCTGCGCGGGCTGTTCCTGTCCGGCCACGTCTGGATGGCCGAGCTGAACGTGCTGGAGGGCGTGGTAGAGCGGACCGACCGCTCCGACTACTTCCCCTCCCCCGGCTACGCCACCTGGAGCGGCAGCTCGTTCTCGGCCGCGTACGCCGGCGGCGCCATGGCACAGCGGGCCTACACGCAGGGAATTTCCGTCCAGGAGGTGGCGGACAGGCTGTTCAGGGAGGAACCTGGGAGCACCCCGACCACCTACGACCACGCGCCATCCGCCGGCATCGACGGCATCGACGTCATCCGGTTCCAGTAGTGACGGCGGAGGCGCTCCCGAGGGACGTGCCATGCCGGACAGCTTCGAGGTCGAAGCCCTGGTCATCCGTGCCCGCACGGGTGACCAGGCGGCGTGGGACCGGCTCGTCGAGCGGTACGCCCCCATGCTCTGGTCGATCTGCAGAGCGTACGGCCTGGACCGCCGGGACATCGACGACGTCGCCCAGTTCGTGTGGATGCGCGCCGTCGAGCACCTGTCCCGCCTCCGCGACCCGGAGCGGCTGGGCTCCTGGCTGGCCACCACGACGAAACGCGAATGCGTCCGGGTGCGCAGGGCCAGGCACAAGCAGGACAGCGCCGAATCCCCGCTCGACGCCGCGACCGTCGCGGACGACCGGGGCGACGACGTCACGCGGACGCTGGAGGAGGCCGAGCTCAACGCCGTGCTCCGCGCCGCCTTTGCCGAGTTGTCGCCCGACTGTCAGCGGCTGCTGTCACTCCTTCTGCGAGAGGTTCCCTACACCGAGATCTCCTCTCGGCTCGGCATGGCCGTCGGCAGCATCGGCCCCACCCGATCGCGATGCCTGGCGCGGCTGCGTACCAACGCGGCGCTGGCCGCCCTGATGCGGGCGGACACGGAAGTGCGAGAGGGTGATAGTCATGTCTGAGGCGTGGGACGACCACGAGCTCCTGTCCAGGCTCCGCGCGGCCATGCGGGCCGCCGACGCCGTCCCACGCGAGTTCGTCGAGGCGGGCAAGGCGGCCTTCGCCTGGCGTGATCTCGACCTCGACGTGGAGCTGGCCGAGCTGACCTACGACTCGGCCATGCATGTGGAGGAGGAGGTGGCGGCGCTGCGCGCGGACTCTGCCGTCCTGCGCGCGCTCACGTTCGCCGCCACCCGGCTCACCATCGAGCTGGAGATCACCGAGAGCGCCCTGCTGGGCCAGGTGGTGCCGCCGCAGGCGGGCGAGGTTCGCGTGCAGGGCGGGTCGGGCAGCGGCGGGCCGCCGCTGGAGATCGACGACCTGGGGGTGTTCGTCATCCGCGGCAAGCCGCACGGCCCGTTCCGGCTCCACTGCCGCACCCAGACGGGGCTGGACGTTTCGACGAGCTGGTTCACGCTGTAGAGCGGAGTCGTCCCCTACTCGTCGCGGCCGGCATCCTCCCGGTAGAGCGTCAGGAGCAGCGGCAACGTCCGCGCGGCCATCTCGGCGGGCGGGCACGGGCAGCCGCGCCGCAGCCAGTCGGTGGCGACGCTGAGCAGCGCGCCCGCCGTGAAGGCGGCCGGCACGTCGTGCGGGATGTCCGCGGAAGGGTCGAGGACGGCACCGGCCCGGTGGGCGTAGACGGCCGCGGTGGCGCGGTGCCGGATGTGGTCCGTGACGCGGGCGCTGCCCTGCGGGCCCAGCACGCTGCGGTAGAGGCCGGCGTGCTCGGCGAGGTGGGCGAAGAACGTCAGCAGCGTGTCCGGCGGGTCCTCGGACGGGGCCGGGGCGCGGCCGGGGATGGCCTCGATGAGCTCGTCGATCATCACCGTGCAGGCGGACGCGGCCAGCTCGTGCACGTCGCGGTAGTGGTCGTAGAACGTGGACCGGCTGATCCCGGCCCGCTCGGCGACGTCGGCCACGCTGATCCTCGACAGGTCCCGGTGCTGGACGAGCTCGATCAGGGCGGCCCGCAGTGCCGCCTGCGTGCGACGCACCCTCGGATCGGCCTGTTCCTCGCCGCGGTCTCTGGTGGTCGTCGTCACGCACGTCAGTGTAGTGTCTCGGACAATTGAAGGTTAGGCTACACATGTAGGGAAGTTGTGCCGTAGGACACCATGTTGATGGGAGAGCCTTGACCACCGACTCCGCCGCGACGCTCGAGACGGCCCGCAGTTGCCCGTTCGCCCCGCCCGAGCAGCATCTGCGATTCCTGCGCGAGCAGCCCGTCGCCAAGGTCACGCTCGCCACGGGGCGGGAGGCCTGGGTGGCCTCCCGCTACGAGGACATCAGGACGATCCTGAGCGACCCGCGTTTCAGCGCCGACCGCCGCCATCCCAACGCGCCCAAGCTGAGCAGCGCCGACGGGCAGCTGTCCGAATCGCCGTTGCCGAAGATGATGCTGGAGATGGACCCGCCGGAGCACGGCCACGCCCGCCGCCAGGTGATCGGCGAGTTCACCGTGCGGCGCATGGCGGCGCTGCGTCCGCGCATCCAGCAGATCGTGGACGACCACCTCGACGCCATGCTCGACGGCCCGCGCCCCGCCGACCTGGTGACGGCGCTGGCGCTGCCGGTGCCGTCGCTGGTGATCTGCGAGCTGCTCGGCGTGCCGTACTCCGATCACGACTTCTTCCAGGAGCACTCGGCGCAGCTCCTCAACCGCGCGGCCACCGAGCAGGAGCGCCAGCACGCCGTGCTGGAGCTGGCCGTCTACCTCGACAAGCTGATCACCTCCAAGGAGGAGCAGCCCACCGACGACCTGCTGGGCCGCCAGATCGTCAAGCAGCGCGAGAGCGACGGCGAGAGTGACCACCTGGGGCTGCTCAGCCTGGCGTTTCTGCTGCTGATCGCCGGCCACGAGACCACGGCGAACATGATCTCGCTGGGCACGTACATGCTGCTGGAGCACCCCGAGTCGCTCGACGCGCTGCGCGCCGACCCCGACAAGATCGGGAACGCGGTGGAGGAGATGCTGCGCTACTTCACCATCGCCGAGCTGGCCATGGCCCGGGTGGCGCTGGAGGACGTCGAGCTCAGCGGCACCGTCATCCCCGCCGGGTCCGGCGTGCTCATGCTCGCCAACGCCGGCGACCGCGACCCGGCGGCGTTCGAGGAGCCCGAGCGGTTCGACATCGACCGCGACGCCCGCAGCCACCTCGCCTTCGGCTTCGGCCCGCACCAGTGCCTGGGGCAGAGCCTGGCCAGGGTGGAGCTGGAGATCGTGTTCAACACGCTGCTGCGGCGCGTTCCCGGGCTGCGGCTGGCCGTGCCGGCCGAGCAGCTCTCGTTCAAGGACGACTCCACCGTGTACGGGATGCACGAGCTGCCCGTCACCTGGTAGGAGTCTCTACCGCGGCTGAGAGCACGGCGCCGCACGCCACGGCGGTGCAGCCCGCCAGCAGGGCGGCGGCGCCGAGCGTCAGGAGGTCGGGGCCGGTGAGCGGCTGGCCGCGCAAGGCCTGCCAGGTGACCAGGGCGACGAGACCGGCGTACCCGGTGGCGGCGACGCCGACCAGGCGGGCGCGGACGCGTTCGTCACGCAGGATCGGGTGGCGGGCGGCCAGCCAGGCCAGCAGAAGGGCGAGCAGCAGCATCACCTGAAGCCCGTGCAGGGCGACGAAGTGGGGCACCCGCAGGTCGCCGCCCGTGGTGCTCCACTGGGTGATCGGCAGGCCGGGGCCGCCGTCCGGCACGCCCACGCTGTGGCCGCTGGTCAGGGGCACCGGCGCCCCGTCCGTCGTCAGCCCGGTGTGGGGTTCGCCCTGGAACGGGATGAGGAAGCCGAGCACCATGCCGGTGATCGCCAGCCCGAGCCCCGTGGGGATGGCGCGGCTCGCCGCCCGGTCCGGCCCGACCCGCTGGACGGTCAGCAGGATCGCGAGCACCAGGTTGGCCAGCATCATGCTCATCACGCCCATGCCGAAGACGCGCTGGATCGTCTCCTCGAACGGCTCCGGCGAGTCGTTGAAGTGGCTGAACGTGCCGCGCGCCACCTGGACCGCGACGATCCCGACGTCCACGAAGGCGGCGGCGGCGAAGACGGTGGCCATCGCCGAGGTCCACCTCCGCCCCCGGTGCGGCAGCGACAACATCCAGGCGAGGGTGGTCCCGTAGACGGCCAGCGACACCGCGAACTTCAGCGGCTTGAGCCAGACGGGCGCGCCCTGCAGAACCCGGCCGTCGAACACCAGCCCGGCCACCGAGACGGCGAGCAGGACCAGCATCGAGGCGACCATGAGCAGCAACGGCCTGTGCCACCGCGTCACCCGGCGGCGCGGCTCGTGCGGTGCGGCGGACATGGGCCCTCCCTGGGGGGTGAGGTGACGTCCGCTCCAGGGTCCGGCCTGGGCCGCCGCGGCCACATTCCCGCGCGCACCCCAGGTTCTGCGGGGGTCAGCACCACCATGATGTTGACGTGAACCGGATGAAAGGATACGTTCCGGTAGATTTCACGGTTGTCCAAGGGAAATCCGGTGAGATGCCGGTGCGGACGCGCCACTGTATCCGGGACGTAGATCCCGGGAGCCAGGTCGCTTGGTGGCCGTGACCTCGCTGAACGGGACGCGTCTACCCTGAGGAGGATCAAATGAGTGGACCTTCCACTCCTTCCGCCGCCATTCCCTTCCCGCGCCTGCGCCCCTGGCTGCCGGCCGTGCCCGTACTGCTGCTCGTCGCGTACCTCGTCCTGATGGACAACGGCGCCGTCTCCCAGGCGGGGGCGCTGCTGCACGAGCTGATGCACGACGGGCGTCATCTGCTCGGCGTGCCCTGCCACTAGAGGGCGCGCGGATGGTACGCATTCTGCTGGTCAGGGGCCTGCTGGTGGGGTTGCTGGCCGGATTGCTCGCGGGCGGCTTCGCTTTCGTGTTCGGGGAGCCGCATGTGGACGGGGCCATCGCTCTCGAGGAGGGCGCGGCGGCTTCTGGGCACTCGCACAGTGCTGATGAGGCGGCGGCGGGGCATGATCATGGCGAGGAGGCCGTGATCTCCAGGCCGGTGCAGAAGGCTGGGCTCTTCCTCGCCACCGGCCTCTACGGGCTGGCCGTCGGCGGCGTCTTCGCGCTCGTGTTCGCCGGGCTGCGAGGACGGGTCGGGCCGCGCTCGGACGGACGCCTGGCCCTGGCCGCCGCCGGCACCGCCTGCACCGCCCTCGTCCTCGTCCCCTTCCTGAAATATCCCGCCAACCCACCCGCCGTGGGCGACCCCGACACCATCAACGGCCGCACCCTCCTGTACGTGGTGATCGTCCTGGTCGGCCTGGCCGCCACGGCGATCGCAGTCGCGACGGCCCGGCGGACCGTCTCGGCGGACCCCTGGGTGCGGTGGGTGTCGGCCGCCGGGGGCTTCCTCGTTCCGGTCGTCGCGGCGTGGGTGCTGCTGCCGGCGGTCGACGAGGTGCCCGACGGGTTCCCCGCGACGCTGCTGTGGGAGTTCCGGCTCGCCTCGCTCGGGACGCAGCTCGTTTTCTGGGCGGCGTTCGGGGTGCTGTTCGGCTGGGTGAGCGATCGGGCGGCGGCACGGGGCGCGGCGTCGGCCGCACGCGTGGTCCAGGCGTCGTCGAGCTGAGCCCGGGTGTTGTTCATCCGGCACGCGACCACGCCTGGCATGCGCGCGGCCCGCTTCCCGCGCGCCGGGGCGGCCTCCTTCCCATGCGCCGGAGCGGCCTGCTCTACCGGCGGAGGGGCCAGCTCCTCCGGCGGAGGGGAGGCCGACCCGGCGAGTCTTGCCAAGGCGGCCTCCGCCGCCGCTCTGCTCCCCCTGGTCGCGGGGCGGCCCGCGTGGGTCTCCCCCGCCAGGGCGGCGTGGCAGACCGCTCACGCCCTGGGGCTGGAGCCGCACGTGTGCGCCGCACTCGGGGAGGCGGACTGCGGGCGGTGGGGCGGCCTGCCGTACGAGCAGGTCGCGCGGGAGGAGCCGGAAGCGCTGGCACGCTGGCTGTCCGACCCGCACGCCGCACCCCACGGCGGTGAGAGCCTGGCCACGCTCGCGCGCCGGGTGGCGACCTGGCTCGACACCGCCCGAGCCCCTGCCCGGCGCACCCCCTCCGCCACGCCACCCCCGGCGGCGGACGGGATCGTGGTCTGCGACGCCGGCGTCATCAGAGCAGCCCTCGCCCACGCCCTCGGCCTCACCCCCACAGCCACCGCCCGCTTCGACCTGTCCCCCCTGTCCACCACCGAGCTGCTCCCCACCCGCGACGGCTGGCGGGTCGCGCACGTCAACCGAAAGGCCTGACCTTGATCGTCACCTACCCGTTCAGCGCCGTGGTCGGCCTCCACGACCTGAAGCTCGCGCTGGTGCTCAACGCCGTCTCCCCCCGGGTGGGCGGGGTGCTGGTACGCGGCGAGAAGGGAACCGCCAAGTCCACGATCGTCCGCGCCCTGTCGGCCCAGCTGCCCGCCGTGGACGTGGTGCCGGGCTGCCGGTTCGCCTGCGACCCCGCGGCGCCCGCCCCGGACTGCCCCGACGGCCCGCACGACGCCGGAGCCGAGGGGGTCAGCCGTGCGGCCGCGCTGGTGGAGCTGCCTGTCGGCGCGTCGGAGGACCGGCTGGTCGGCTCGCTCGACGTGGAACGGGCGCTGACGGAGGGGGTGAAGGCGTTCGAGCCTGGCCTGCTGGCCGCCGCGCACCGCGGCGTCCTGTACGTGGACGAGGTGAACCTCCTCCACGACCACCTCGTCGACCTCCTCCTGGACGCCGCCGCCCTGGGCACCTGCTACGTCGAACGCGAGTCCGTGTCCGTCCGCCATGCCGCCCGTTTCCTGCTGGTGGGCACCATGAACCCGGAGGAGGGCGAGCTACGCCCCCAGCTCCTCGACCGGTTCGGGCTGACCGTCGAGGTGAAGGCGTCCCGCGACCCCGCCGAACGCGCCGAGGTGGTGCGGCGGCGGCTCGCCTTCGACGCCGACGCGAAGGGGTTCGCGGCGCGGTGGGCCGATGAGGAGGCGCTGCTCGCCCGGCGGATCGCCGACGCCAGGGCGCGGGTGGCCGGGGTGCGGCTGCCGGACGCGCGGCTGCGGCAGATCGCGACCGTGTGCGCGGCGTTCGAGGTGGACGGGCTGCGGGCCGACCTCGTCACCGCGAACGCCGCCATCGCCCACGCCGCCTGGCAGGGCCGCGACAGCGTGACGACCGAGGACGTGCGCGCCGCCGCCCGGCTGTCGTTGCCGCACCGGAGGCGGCGTGACCCGTTCGACGCGCCGGGGCTGGATGAGGAACCGCTGGAGGAGATGCTGGAGCGGACGTCCGGTGACGACGACCCGTCCGACGACGACCCGTCCGACGACGACCCGGACGGCGGCCCCTCCGACGGCGGCCCCTCCGACGGCGGCCCTGACCGGCCCTTCGGGGCTGACGACGGCGGGCCGTCCGCCGGTGGCGAGGCGGGGCAGAGCGGCGCGGCGGGGCAGAGCGGCGCGGCGGAGGGGGCGGCCGGTGGTGACCGCGGTGACTCCCCCGCAGCAGGTGGCCGCCCGGCGGACCCGGCTGACGGCTCAGCGGACGCGGGCGACGGCGACGGCGCCCTGCGGGTGGCCGCGGTGGCGCGCCCGTACCGGGTCCCGTTGCTGGAGGTGCCGGGCGTCGGCGAAGGAGCGGCCGGGCGCAGGTCCAGGTCACGCACGTCGCAGGGCCGGGCCACCGGCGCACGCCGCCCATCGGGCCAGGTACGCGACCTGCACGTGGCGGCCACGATGCGAGCCGCGGCACCGTACCAAAGGGAACGCGGACGAAGCGGCCCAGGGCTGGTGCTGCGCGGCGACGACCTGCGCGAGGTGGTGCGGGAGGGCAGGGAGGGCAACCTCGTCCTGTTCGTGGTGGACGCGAGCGGCTCGATGGCGGCCCGCAAACGGATGACCGCGGTCAAGACGGCCGTGCTGAGCCTGCTGCTCGACGCCTACCAGCGGCGCGACAAGGTGGGGCTGGTCACGTTCAGGGGAGCGGGGGCCGAGGTGGCGCTGCCGCCGACGTCGTCGGTGGAGGTGGGGGCGGCGCGGCTGCGTACGCTGGCCACCGGCGGGCGCACGCCCCTGGCGGCGGGGCTGGCGCGGGCGGCGGAGGTGCTGCGCGTCGAACGGCTGCGCGACCCCGCCAGGCGGCCGCTGCTCGTCCTGGTGACGGATGGGCGCGCCACGGCGGGCGGCGACGTGGAGCGGGCGGCGGCTCTCCTGGACGGCACGGCCGCGGTCGTCGTGGACTGCGAGAGCGGGCCGGTGCGGCTCGGCCTGGCGGTGCGGCTGGCGGCGCGGTTGCGGGCGCGGCTCGTACCTCTCGACTCGCTGACCGACCTCGGGTCGGTCGTCCACGACCACAGGACGCATGGCCACAGGACGCACGACCACAGGACACAGAACCTCACCAGGCCCCAAAGCCGCAGGAAGGCGGGTTGATCGTGCCGCAGGGAAAACCGGCCGTGGTCCCCGACGACGGCCTCACCACCCGGCAGCGCCGCACCAGGCCGCTGCTGATCGTGCACACCGGCCCGGGCAAGGGCAAGTCCACGGCCGCGTTCGGCATGGCGTTGCGGGCCTGGAACCAGGGCTGGCCGGTCGGGGTGTTCCAGTTCGTGAAGTCGGCGAAGTGGCGCATCGGCGAGGAGCGGGCGCTCAAGGTGCTCGGGGACAGCGGCGAGGGCGGCCCGGTGACCTGGCACAAGATGGGCGAGGGCTGGTCGTGGATCCAGCGGCCCGGCGCCGAGGAGGATCACGCGGCCGACGCGAGGGAGGGCTGGGAGCAGATCAAGCGGGATCTGGCGGCGCAGACGTACCGGTTCTACGTGCTGGACGAGTTCACGTACCCGCTGAAGTGGGGCTGGCTGGACGTCGACGACGTGCTGGCGGCGCTCACGGGCCGGCCGGGGAACCAGCATGTCGTGATCACCGGCAGGGACGCGCCCGAGCGGCTGGTCGAGGCGGCGGATCTGGTGACGGAGATGGGCAAGGTACGCCATCCCATGGACGCCGGGCAGAAGGGCCAGAAGGGCATCGAGTGGTGACGATCCCGCGGCTGGTCGTCGCCGCGCCCTCGTCCGGGAGCGGCAAGACGACGCTCGCCACCGGGCTGATGGCGGCGCTGCGGGCGCGCGGCCTGCGGGTCTCGCCGCACAAGGTGGGCCCGGACTACATCGACCCCGGCTACCACGCGCTGGCCACCGGGCGGCCAGGGCGGAACCTGGATCCGTGGCTGCAGGGCGAGGAGCGGGTGGTGCCGCTGTTCCTGCACGGGGCGGCCGGGTGCGAGGTGGCCGTGGTCGAGGGCGTGATGGGGCTGTTCGACGGCCGGGGCGACACGGACTTCGCCTCGACGGCGCACGTCGCCCGGCTGCTGGACGCGCCGGTGGTGCTGGTGGTGGACGCGGCGCGGCAGAGCCGGTCGGTGGCGGCGGTGGTGCACGGGTTCGCGACGTTCGACCCGCGGGTGCGGGTGGGCGGGGTGGTGCTCAACCGGGTGGGGTCGGATCGGCACGCGGAGTTGTGCCGGTCGGCGCTGGCCGGGGTGGGGGTGCCGGTGCTGGGGGCGGTGCGGCGGGACGACGCGGTGTTCACGCCGTCGCGGCATCTGGGGCTGGTGCCCGCGGCTGAGCGGCGGGACGAGGCGGTGGACGCGGTGGAGCGGCTGGCCGCGCTGATCGCCCGGTCGTGCGACCTTGACGCGCTGATGCGGCTGGCCAGGTCGGCGGCGCCGCTGGACGCGTCCGCGTGGGATCCGGTCAGCGCCGCGACGGGTGACGACGGCGCGCGACAGGGCCGCACGATGGTCGCGGGCGGTCGCGCCAGCGGGCCATCCGGTCGCGTCGGCGACCTGGCGCGGGCGCGGCCCGTGGTGGCGGTGGCCGGTGGGGCGGCGTTCACGTTCGGCTACGCCGAGCACGTCGAGCTGCTGCGCGCGGCGGGCGCGGACGCCGTCACCTTCGACCCGCTGCGCGACGAACGCCTCCCCCCAGGCACGGCCGCCCTGGTGATCGGCGGCGGCTTCCCCGAGGTGTACGCCGCCGAACTGGCCGCCAACACCCCTCTGCGCACGCAGGTCGCCGCCTTCGACGGCCCGATCGTCGCCGAGTGCGCGGGGCTGCTGTACCTGTGCGACGAGCTGGACGGCCGCCGCATGTGCGGGCGCGTCCCCGGCCGCGCCTCGATGACGTCCCGGCTCACGCTCGGCTACCGGGAGGCCGTCGCGCTCGCCCGCACCCCGCTGACGAGGCCCGGCGAACGCCTGCGCGGCCACGAGTTCCACCGCACCACCGTCGAGTACGCGGCCGGCCCGCTGTTCCGCCACGAGGGCGGCGCCGACGGGTACGGCGATCCTGGCGTGACCGCGTCCTACCTGCATCTGCACTGGGCGGGCACGCCGTGGACGGCTCAGCGGCTGGTGTCGTCCTCCAGGTCGCCTTCCGTCTTGAGGTAGACCTCCTGCAGCCCGCGCAGCACGCCGGGATCCGGGTGCTCCCACATGCCGCGCTCGGCGGCCTCCAGGAGGCGTTCGGCGATGCCGTGCAGGGCCCACGGGTTCGACTCGGCCATGAACGCCTGGTTCTCGGGGTCGAGCACGTACGTCTCGGTCAGTTTGTCGTACATCCAGTCGGCGACCACCCCCGTGGTGGCGTCGTAGCCGAACAGGTAGTCGACGGTGGCGGCCAGCTCGAACGCGCCCTTGTAGCCGTGCCGCCGCATCGCCGCCAGCCAGCGCGGGTTGACGACCCTGGCGCGGAAGATCCGCGAGGTCTCCTCGGAGAGCGTTCTGGTGCGGACGGCGTCGGGCCGGGTGCTGTCGCCCACGTAGGCGGCCGGAGCCTTGCCGGTGAGGGCGCGGACGGTGGCGACCATGCCCCCGTGGTACTGGAAGTAGTCGTCGGAGTCGGCGATGTCGTGCTCGCGGCTGTCGACGTTCTTGGCGGCCACGGCGATGCGGCGGTAGGCGTCCTCCATCTGCGGGCGGGCGGCCACGCCGTCGAGGCCGCGGCCGTAGGCGTAGCCGCCCCACACCGCGTACACCTCGGCCAGGTCCGCGTCGTCGCGCCAGTTGCGGCTGTCGATCAGCGGCAGCAGCCCCGCCCCGTACGCGCCGGGCGCCGACCCGAAGATCCGCATCGTGGCCTGGCGCTCATCGGCCGGGGTCTGCGCCACGTGGGCGCGCACGTAGTTGTGCTCGTGCGGCTCGTCCAGGGCCGCCACCAGCCGTACGGCGTCGTCGAGCATCGCCACCACGTGCGGGAACGCGTCCCGGAAGAAGCCGCTGATGCGGACCGTCACGTCGATCCTGGGCCGGGCCAGCTCGGCGAGCGGGATCGGCTCCAGGCGGGTGACGCGGCGGGACGCCTCGTCCCACTCGGGACGGACGCCGAGCAGCGCCAGCACCTCCGCCACGTCGTCGCCCGCCGTCCGCATGGCGGAGGTGCCCCACACGGACAGGCCCACGGAACGCGGCCAGTCCCCCGTGTCGGCGCGGTAGCGCTCCAGCAGCGACTCCGCCATCGCCTGGCCGGTCTCCCAGGCCAGCTTGCTGGGCACCGCCCTGGGGTCGACCGAGTAGAAGTTACGGCCGGTCGGCAGGACGTTGACCAGGCCGCGCAGGGGTGAGCCGCTGGGGCCTGCCGGGACGTAGCCGCCGTTCAGGGCGTGCAGGACGTGGTCGAGCTCGTCGGTGGTGCGGGCCAGGCGGGGGATCAGCTCGGTGGCGGCGAAGGTGAGGATGCGGGTGACCAGGCGGGGGTCGGGTGCGGGGGTGCGGGACGGGGGCACGGGCACGCCCTCCGCGCCCGCCTCCCCGAGCACGGCGCGGACGACCTCCGCGCCCGCCTCCCCGAGCACGGCGCGGACGACCTCCGCGCCCGCCTCCCCGAGCACGGCGCGGCTGACCTCCGGGGCCGCCTCCACCGCCCAGCCCCGCGCCTCCATCCCTTCCACCAGCGCCCGGGCGACCCCCTCGGCCCGATCCACGGCCCCCAGCCCGGCCGTACCGTCCTCCACCAGCCCGAGCGCCTCACGCAGCCCCGGCAACGTCTCCCGCCCGGCCCACAACTGCCGCGCCCGCAACATGGCCAGCACCAGATCGACCCGCGCCGCGCCCTCCGGCGCCTGCCCGAGCACGTGCAGCCCATCGCGGATCTGCGCGTCCTTCACCTCGCACAGCCACCCGTCCACGTGCAGCAGGAAGTCGTCGAACTCGCTGTCGTGCGGCCGATCCGCCAGCCCCAGGTCGTGGTCGAGCCGGGCGGCCTGGATCAGCGTCCAGATCTGCGCCCGGATGGCGGGCAGCTTGGCGGGGTCCATGGCGGCGATCGTGGCGTGCTCGTCGAGGAGCTGCTCCAGGCGGGCGATGTCCCCGTACGTGTCCGCCCTGGCCATCGGCGGCACCAGGTGGTCCACCAGCACGGCGTGCGCCCGCCGCTTGGCCTGGGTGCCTTCGCCGGGGTCGTTCACCAGGAAGGGGTAGACCAGCGGCAGGTCGCCGATCGCCGCGTCGGTGGCGCACGCCGCGGACATGCCCGCCGACTTGCCCGGCAGCCACTCCAGGTTGCCGTGCTTGCCCACGTGCACCATGGCGTGCGCGCCGAACTCGTCCGACAGCCACCGGTACGCGGCCAGGTAGTGGTGGCTGGGCGGCAGGTCGGGGTCGTGGTAGATGGCGATCGGGTTCTCGCCGAAGCCGCGCGGCGGCTGGACCATGACGACGAGGTTCCCGGCGCGCAGCGCGGCGAGCACGATGTCGCCCTCGTGCACGAACAGCTCGCCGGGCGGCGGCCCCCAGTGGCGTTCCATCGCGTGCCGCAGGTCCTCGGGCAGCGTCCGGTACCACCGCTCGTAGGAGGCGGCGGAGATCCGTACCGGATTGCCCGCCAGATGCTCCTCGGTCAGCCAGTCCTGGTCCTGGCCGCCGGCGGCGATCAGCGCGTGGATGAGCGCGTCGCCGTCCTGCTCGGCCACGCCGGGGAAGCCGTCGCCCAGGTCGTATCCGGCCTCGGCGAGCCTGGACAGCAGCCGCACGGTGCTGGCGGGCGTGTCGAGTCCGACGGCGTTGCCGACGCGGGAGTGCTTGGTCGGGTACGCCGACAGCATCACGACCAGCCGCCGCCCGGCGGGCGGGACGTGGCGCAGCAGGCCGTGCCGCACCGCGATCCCGGCCACCCGGGCGGCCCGCTCGGGGTCGGCCTCGTAGACGGTCAGCCCGTCCTCGTCGATCTCCTTGAACGAGAACGGCACCGTGATGATCCGTCCGTCGAACTCGGGTATCGCCACCTGCGAGGCGGCGTCCAGCGGCGACAGGCCGTCGTCGTTCTCCTCCCACGCCTGCTTGCTCGTGGTCAGGCAGAGCCCTTGCAGGATGGGCACGTCGAGTGCGGCCAGCGCGCCGACGTCCCACGCCTCGTCGTCGCCGCCCGCGCCCGCGGTGGCGGGCCGGGCGCCGCCGGCCGCCAGCACCGTCACCACCAGCGCGTCGGCGGCTCGGAGCGCTTCGAGCAGGCCGGGTTCGGCGGTGCGCAGGGACGAGCAGTAGATCGGCATGGCCTGGCCGCCGGCGTCCTCGATCGCCGAGCAGAGCGCTTCGACGAACGCGGTGTTGCCCGCCAGGTGGTGCGCCCGGTAGTAGAGCACCCCGATCACGGGCCCGCCCCGCACCCCGGCCTCCCGCTCCAGCCTCCCCGTCCCGGCCTCCCGCTCCAGCCTCCCCGTCCCGGCCTCCCGCTCCAGCCTCCCCGTCCCGGCCTCACGCTCCAGCCTCCCCCAGGACGGCGTCGGTGCGGGCGGCGCGAAACCGTGGCCGGTCAGCAGCACGGTGTCGGACAGGAACGCGTGCAGCTCCGCCAGGTTCGCCGGCCCACCGTGGGCAAGGTAGGCGTGCGCCTGCGCACAGACGCCGCCACTCACCGTGGACAGCTCCATCAACTCGGCGTCGGGCGCCTGCTCACCACCCAGCACCACCACCGGCACGGGTCCGGCCAGCAGCGCGTCCAGCCCCTCCGCCCAGGCCCGCCGCCCGCCGAGCAGGCGCACCACGACCAGCTCCACGCCCTCCAGCAGCGCGGGCAGATCGCCGGGGACGAGCCTGGCCGGGTTGCCCAGCCGGTAGGGGACGGTGCTCGCGCGTGCGCTGAGCAGGTCGGTGTCCGAAGTCGAGAGCAGCAGGACGGTACGGCTGTCGCCAGGCACGGCGCAATCCTCCCTCGGGGTCCTCGCCCCGGTCGCGGGTGATGCGACGGCAGGAGTCTCCTGGCTCCCGGATCAGCGCTCACCCCGGCCTTCCCGCCCGTCGCCGGGCAGTGGCCTGCGGTGGGGTTCGCTCCCCGGTCACAGTGGCGGGACCGCGCCGGTTTCGCACCGGCTTCCTCCCATGCCATCGCCTACCAGGAGACTACGGCAAGACCGGCCTCCACAAGAACTGGCGTTACCATCCTCTTCGTGTCCATAGCCGACTTTTCCGGACGGATTCGTCCTGACGCCTGTCCGGGCGCGCTACAGGTACACGAGGCCGCGGACGGCCCGCTGGCCCGAGTCCGCCTGCCCGGCGGCGCCGCCACCCCTGCCCAGCTCCACGCGCTCGCGGACTGCTCCGAAGAGTTCGGGTCGGGGGTGATCGAGCTCACCTCGCGGGCCAACGTCCAGGTGCGCGGGCTCCACTCACCCGCCGCCTTCGCCGAACATCTCGCCGCTGCCGGGCTGCTGCCGTCCGTCGCGCACGAACGCGTCCGCAACATCGTCGCCTCACCGATGAGCGGGCGGGGGGCGCGGGGGGTGGTGGACGTGCTCGCGGTCGTGCGGGCCCTCGACCTGGCGTTGTGCGGGCGGAAGCGGCTGGCGGGATTGCCTGGGCGGTTTCTGTTCGCGGTTGATGATGGGACCGGCGATGTGAGTGGGCTTGGGGCGGATGTGACGTGGGTCCCCGGAGGACGGCTGCTGCTGGCGGGCTGGGACACGGGCCTGGTCTGCAGCCCGGAAGCCGCCGTCCCGCTCATGCTCGCCGCCGCGGAGGCGTTCCTCGACGAACGCCCCGACGGCGCGCCCCTCGCCTGGCGCATCCAGGAGCTGGAGAACGGCCCAGCTCGCATCACCGCCCGCCTGACCGCCGACCCGGCCGTGCGCGCGCTGATGACCGTGCCGGCCACCGGATCAACGGGCCAGGACCCGACCAACGATCCGGTGCCCGGCCCGACGATCGATTCAGCCTCCGGCCCGACGATCGATTCAGCCTCCGGCCCCACGATCCACCACCCGACCAACGATCCAGCCACCAGACCGCCGGCCGACCGGCAGGTGGCGCCGCTGGAGCGCGCTGACGCGGAGCGGCGGGCCGGGCGTCTCACGCAGCGCGACGGGCGGGTGGCGCTGAAGGTGCTGGTGCCGCTGGGCAGGCTGACCCCCGCCCAGCTCCGGGCCCTCGCCGACAGCGGCCCCGCCGTACGGCTCACGCCGTGGCGGACCGCCGTGTCGCTGGACCTCTCCCCCGAGGCGGCGGACCGCGCGGAGCGGGCGCTCGCCGAGGCAGGCCTCGTCACCGACCCGGCCTCGCCGTGGGCCGGGGTCACGGCTTGTACTGGCCGGCCCGGTTGCGGGAAGGCGCTGGCGGACGTGCAGGCGGACGCGCGGCGGTGGGTGGAGGGGCAAGCCGCCGCGCCTGGGACGCCCGTTCACTGGGCTGGTTGCGAGCGGCGCTGCGGCGTCCCTCGCGGCCAGGTCGTGGAGCTGATCGCCACAGCTGACGGCTACCGACGGCAGCCGCAGTGATGACCGCCACCGACGCCACACACGCGGTGGCTCCCGGCGGAAGCCTCGGAACCCGACCACGGCAGGCAGCCGCGACCAGGCAAGGCGACCGTGCTCGCACAACCACCGGCCGACCGCCAGCCGACCACCGGCAGACCGCCAGCCAGCCAGCCACCGGCCGACCACCAGCTGACCACCGGCAGACCGCCAGCCGACCACCAGCTGACCACCGGCAGACCGCCAGCCAGCCACCGGCCGACCACCGGCCGGCCGTCGGCGCAACCGTGCGTGCCCGTACGCCCAGCACCCCTGACGACACAGCCCCCGAGAAAGGCACTCGTGACCGACTACATCCGCGACGGCGCCGAGATCTACCGCCGCTCGTTCGCGACCATCCGCGCCGAAACCGACCTCACAGGCATCCCGCCCGAGGTCGCGCAGGTGGCGGTGCGGATGATCCACGCCTGCGGCATGACGGACCTCGTCACCGACCTGGCCTGGTCCCACGGGGTGGTGGCGCGGGCCAGGGAGGCGCTGCGGGCGGGCGCGCCGGTGTTGTGTGACGCCATGATGGTGGCGTCCGGCGTGACGAGGCGCAGGTTGCCCGCCGGCAACGAGGTGGTGTGCACGCTGCCCGACCCGCGCGTGCCGGAGCTGGCGGAGCGGCTGGGCACCACGCGCAGTGCCGCCGCGCTGGAGTTGTGGCGGGGGCGGCTGGACGGCGCGGTGGTGGCGATCGGGAACGCGCCGACCGCCCTGTTCCGGCTGCTGGAGCTGGTCGAGGAGGGTGCGGGCCGGCCGGCGGCGGTGCTGGGCGTCCCGGTGGGGTTCATCGGCGCGGCGGAGTCGAAGCAGGCGCTGGCCGCGAGCGACCTGGAGCATCTGGTGGTGCACGGCCGCCGCGGCGGCAGTGCGATGACGGCGGCGGCGGTCAACGCCATCGCGAACGAGACGGAGTGATCATGGTGAAGGGACGCCTGTACGGGGTCGGCCTCGGTCCCGGTGACCCGGAGCTGGTGACGGTGAAGACGGCCAGGCTGATCGGCGAGGCGGACGTGATCGCGTACCACGCCGCCAGGCACGGCCGCAGCATCGCCCGTTCGATCGCGCTGCCGTACATGCGGGAAGGCCAGATCGAGGAGCTGCTGCTGTACCCGCTGACCACGGAGACCACCGACCATCCCGGCGGCTACCAGGGCGCGCTGGACGACTTCTACGCCGACTGCGCCGAGCGGCTGGCCGCCCACCTGGACGCGGGCCGCACCGTGGTGGTGCTGGCCGAGGGTGATCCGCTGTTCTACGGGTCGTACATGCACATGCACAAGCGGCTCGCCCGCCGTTACGAGACCGAGGTGGTGCCCGGGGTGACGTCGGTCAGCGCCGCGTCCGCGGTGCTCGGCCGTCCGCTGGTGGAGCGGGACGAGGTGCTGACGGTGCTGCCCGGCACGCTGCCGGCGGACGTGCTGGCCGACCGGTTGCGCGGGACGGACTCGGCGGCGGTGCTGAAGCTGGGCCGGACGTTCGGGAAGGTGCGCGAGGCGCTGGCCGAGGCCGGGCGGCTGGACGACGCCTGGTACGTCGAGCGCGCCACGATGGGCGCGGAACGGGTCGCGCCGCTCAAGGACGTGGACGCCGACGGCGTGCCGTACTTCTCGCTGGCCCTGCTGACCAGCCCCGCCGAGCGCACGTTCGTGCCCGAGCCGCAGCAGGTTGCGGTGGCGGGCGAGGCGGCGGGCAAGGCGGGCGGCAAGGTGCCGGGCGAGGCGGCGGGCCAGGCGGGAGGGGAGGCGGGCGGCAAGGTGACGGGCGAGGTGGCCGTGGTGGGGCTGGGCCCGGCCGGGCGGCCGTGGCTGACGCCCGAGGCGCAGGAGGCGCTGGCCGCCGCCACCGACCTCGTCGGCTACGGCCCGTACGTGGACCGGGTGGCGCCGAACCCGCGCCAGCGCCGCCACCGTACCGACAACCGGGTGGAGGCCGAACGCGCCAGGCACGCGCTGGAGCTGGCCCGCGACGGCGCCCGCGTGGCGGTGGTGTCGTCCGGGGACCCTGGGGTGTTCGCCATGGCCAGCGCGGTCATGGAGGCGGCGGCCGGCTTTCCTGACGTGCCGGTGCGGATCGTGCCAGGGCTGACGGCGGCGCAGGCGGTGGCGAGCCGGGTCGGGGCGCCGCTGGGGCACGACTACTGCGTGGTGTCGCTGTCGGACCTGCTCAAGCCGTGGGAGGTGGTGGCCGGCCGGCTCGCGGCCGCCGCCGCGGCCGACATGGTGCTGGCGATCTACAACCCTGCTTCACGCAGCCGTACGTGGCAGCTCGCGGCGGCTCGTGACCTGCTGCTGGAGCACCGGGACGCGGCCACTCCCGTGGTGGTCGGGCGTGATGTGGGGGGTGAGCGGGAGAGCGTCACCGTCACGACGCTGGGTGAGCTGGATCCGGGGCAGGTGGACATGCGCTGCCTGCTGATCGTCGGGTCCTCGACGACTCGGGTCACTGAGCGCGGGCTGGTCTACACGCCTCGTCGTTATCCCTGAGGCTCTGCGGCCCAGGACGTCGCCGCCGCCACGGTGTCCACCAGGTGGACGCCGGGTGGGAGGGGTGGGCGGTTCACCATGATGACGGGGAGGGCGAGGTCGCGGGCGGCGGTGAGTTTGGCGGAGGTCAGGTCGCCGCCGCTGTCCTTGGTGATGAGGACGTTCAGGTGGTGTCGCCGGATGAGGGTGCGTTCGCCTTCGGGGGTGTAGGGGCCGCGGGCGAGCAGGATGTGCACGTTGGGAGGGATGGGGGGTTCCGGGGGGTCCACGGATCTGGCCAGGAGCCATACGCCGGGGAGGCCGGTGAAGAGGGGGAGGCTGCGGCGGCCGGTCGTGAGGAAGACCCGGGTGGGGGCGGCGGCCTCGCGGTCGGCGATGGTGGCGGGCGCGGCGAGGGCAGGGGTTCGCCAGGCGCCTGTGGCGAGCAGTGCGGCGGCGTCGTGGAGGCTGTTCACTCGCTGCCAGGCATCGCCGTCCGACTCCTGCCAGCCCGGCCGCCGAAGCACCAGCAACGGCACCCCGGTGGCGGCCGAGGCGGCGGCGGCCGAGGCGGTCATGCGTGAGGCGAACGGGTGGGTGGCGTCCACCAGTGCGTCGATGCGCTCCTCCGTCAGAAAGGCGGCCAGCCCCTCGGCCCCGCCGAACCCGCCTTCCCGCACCTCCCCCACCGGCAGCCGCGGGTTGCTCACCCGCCCGGCCAGCGACGACACGACGTGCAGGCCAGGGCGGGAGGCGAGCGAGGCGGCCAGGGCGCGGGCCTCCGCCGTGCCGCCCAGGATCAGGACCCGCCGCACACGCCACCCCGATCCACGCGACCACCCGGCATCAGAACCCACCGCACACGCCACCCCGATCCACGCGACCACCCGGCATCAGAAGGCACCGCCCGGCCGTTCCCGCGCCACGCTGTAGAGGTGGCTGTCGGGGAACTGCGTGGCCGACAACACCCGCCCCACCACGATCACCGCTGTACGCCGGATCCCCGCCGCGTGCACCTGTCCCGCGATGTCCGCCAGCGTCCCCCGCAACACCACCTCGTCCTCCCTGCTGGCCCGCGCCACCACAGCCACCGGGCAATCACCCCCATAGGACGGCAGCAGCTCCGCCACCACCTCGTCGATCCGCTGCACCGCCAGATGCAGCACCATGGTGGCCTTGCTGGCGCCCAGGGTGGTGAGGTCCTCGCCCGAAGGCATCGGGGTGGCGCGCGCGGAGGTGCGGGTGAGGATGACGGTCTGGCCGACGCCGGGCACGGTGAGCTCCCGGCGCAGCGCGGCGGCGGCCGCCGCGAAGGCGGGGACGCCCGGCACCACCTCGTACGGCACGCCGAGCGCGTCGAGCCGCCGCATCTGTTCGGCGACGGCGCTGAAGACGGACGGGTCGCCGGAGTGCAGCCGGGCGACGTCGAGCCCGTCGCGGTGGGCGGCGAGCACTTCGGCGACGATCTCGTCGAGGTTGAGGCCGGCGGTGTCGACGAGCCTGGTGCCGGGCGGGCAGGAGTCGAGGAGCTCGCGGGGCACCAGCGATCCGGCGTACAGGCACACCGGTGAGGTCTGGAGGCGGCGCAGGCCGCGCAGGGTGATCAGGTCGGCGGCGCCGGGGCCGGCACCGATGAAGTACACGGTCACGTGTCGTCCTTCCTGGTCAGGGACCATACGGTGACGGGCATCGCGGGACGCCAGCCGGTGAAGCCGCCCACGGGCGAGGCCCGCTGGACGGCGAGGCGGACGAGGTCGCCGCCGAGCCTGCCGTACCACTGGCCGACGAGGGCCTCGGATTCGAGGGTGACGGCGTTCACGACGAGCCTGCCGCCGGGCCGCAGCCGCGACCAGCAGTGGTCGAGCAGGCCGGGAGCGGTGACGCCGCCGCCGACGAACACCGCGCCGGGCTCGGGCAGGCCGTCCAGGGCCGCCGGGGCCTTGCCCTCGACGACGCGCAGCGACGGCACGCCGAGCCGGTCGGCGTTGCGGCGGATGGCGGCGGCGCGGTCGGGCCGGCTCTCCACGGCCACGGCGGCGCACGCCGGGTGACTGCGCATCCATTCGACGGCGATGCTGCCGGCGCCCGCACCGACGTCCCACAGCAGCTCGCCCGGTCGCGGGGCGAGCCGCGACAGGGTGACCGCGCGGACCTCCCGCTTGGTGAGCTGCCCGTCATGCTCGTACGCGGTGTCGGGCAGCCCCGGCACGAGGCCCAGCGGCTCGGTCTCCCGGCTCGCCACGCACTCGACGGCGATCACGTTGAGCGAGGACGCGGCGGGCCCTGCCCAGGTCTCGGCGGTGCCCTGCCGGGCCGTCTCGGTGGCGGCGCCCAGGTCGGACAGCGCCGTCATGGGGCTGGGTCCGTACCCGCGGGCGGTCAGCAGCGCGGCGACCTGGGACGGGGCTTCGCGTCCCGCGCCGAGGACGACGAGCCTGCGGCCGGGCAGCGCGGCGGCGTTGAGCGTCTCGGGCGGGCGGCCGACGAGGCTGACCGTCTCGACCTGTTCGACCGGCCAGCCGAGGCGGGCGCAGGCGAGCGACAGCGACGACACGTGCGGCAGGACGCGGACGTCCGCCGCGCCCAGAAGCCGCACCAGCGTGGAGCCGATGCCGTAGAACATGGGATCGCCGCTGGCCAGCACGCACACCTCGCGCCCGGCGTGCCGTGCCAGGAGCGCGGGCAGCGCGGGCAGCAGCGGCGACGGCCACCGCACACGCTCCGCGCCGGCGGACTCGGGCAGCAGCTCCAGTTGCCGGGGGCCGCCCATGACGACCTCGGCGGCCTCCAGCGCGCGCCGCGAGGTGGGGGGCAGTCCGTCCCAGCCGTCCGCGCCGACGCCGACGACGGTGATCACACGTTGCCCAGGACGCGGGTCACCTGGATCTCGATGACCACCCGGGCGGGGTTGGCGCGGGGCGGTTTGTAGCGGGCCGCGTACCGGCGCTCGGCGTCGGCGATCTCGTCCGGCGAGGTGCGGACGACGGCCCGCCCCTCCAGCGTGGACCAGCGCCGGCCGTCCACCTGGCACAGCGCGACGGGGACGCCGCCGGTCGCGGCGATGAGCCGGGCCTTGGCCGAGGTGCCCGACGTGATCACGCGGGCGACGCCGGTCTCCACGTCCAGCGTCGCGCCCACCGGCACCACGTGCGGCGGGCCGTCGGGGCGCGCGGTGGACAGCGTGCACAGGTGCCGCTCCTGCCAGAAGGCGGCGAACGCGCTGCCCTGCTCGACCAGGTTCACGATCCTCCTCGGGTGAATGGCGAGGCATATCGTATATCGCGCCCTTCCAACGGCTTGGGCCAGCCGCGTCGCGTCCAGCGCGGACGGCCGCGCCTCCGCAGGCTCATCCGGGCGCGGCGAGGACGGCCAGAGCGGTCCTCCGCAGGTCGGCCATGGCCGCGGCGGCCTCGGCCTCCTCGAACCCGGGCGCGTCGAGCCGCTGCTCGACGTCGGCCAGCACCACGACGATGTGCAGGCTGAGCACCGTTCCAGGCCGTGCGCGCAGGCCCTCGATCAGTTCGCCGCACCGCCGGTTGAGCGGGGTCATCCGGTACTCGTACAGCGCGTCGATGAGCGCCGCCTTGCCAGGCATCCACGGCCTCACCATCATGATCGTCGCAGCGGGCTCCGGCCTCCTGCTCAACCGTGTCCCCGCCCCGCGGGCCGGAGCCACCACGCCGGCCGCGACCTGATCCACCGGAGTGACCACCATGACCGCAGAACCCGTCTTCCGCAGCGCCGCCCGCCCGCCGGCCACGGCTCCGAACGTCCTGGCCATCGTCCTGGACGACACCGGCTTCGCCCAGCTCGGCTGCTTCGGCTCCGACATCGCCACCCCCCACATCGACAGGCTGGCCGCCTGCGGCCTGCGCTACAACCGCTTCCACGTCACCGCCCTGTGCTCCCCGTCGCGGGCCTCGTTCCTCACCGGCCGCAACCACCACGCCGTCGGCATGGGATTCCTCGCCGACATCCCCCTCGACCACCACGGGTACACCGCCCGCATCCCCCGCTCGGCCGCCACCCTGCCACGGATCCTGCGCGACCACGGCTACTCCACCCTGGCCGTGGGCAAATGGCATCTCACGCCGCGCTTCGAGCGCTCGGCGGCGGGCCCGTTCAGCCACTGGCCGCTCGGCCTCGGCTTCGAGCGCTACTACGGCTTCCTCCAGGGCGACGCCAACCACTACGCGCCCAACCTCGTCGAGGACAACCACTACGTCGAGCCGCCCGCCACCCCCGAGGAGGGCTACCACCTCACCGAGGACCTGACCGACCGCGCCATCCGCTACCTGGACGACCAGCGCCACGCCGCGCCGGGCAAGCCGTTCTTCCTGTATTACGGCCTCGGCGCCATGCACTCCCCGCACCACGTGACACCCGAGTGGGTCGAGCCCTACCGGGGCCGCTTCGACCACGGCTGGGACGCCTGGCGCGAGGAGATCTTCCAGCGCCAGCTCGACGCGGGCGTCGTCCCGCCCGGCACCACCCTCACGCCCCGCCCCGGCTATGTGCGGGCCTGGGACGACCTCAGCGCCGACGAGCGCCGCCTGTACGCCCGCCAGCAGGAGGTCTTCGCCGGCTTCCTGACCCACACCGACGCCCAGATCGGCCGCCTGCTCGACCACCTGGAGGAGACCGGACGGCTCGACGACACGATCGTCGTGCTGTTCTCCGACAACGGGGCCAGCGCCGAGGGCGGCGTGCACGGCAGCGTCAACGAGCACCGCTTCTCCTCGGCCATCCCCGAGTCCCTGCCGGACAACCTCGCCCACTACGACGACTGGGGCGGCCCCGCCACCTACAACCACTACGCCTGGGGCTGGGCGTGGGCCGGCAACACCCCGTTCCGCCTGTGGAAGCGCTACACGTGGCTCGGCGGCACCCGTACGCCGCTGATCGTGCACTGGCCCGCGGGGATCCACGCGCGCGGCGCGGTCCGCGACCCGGTCCTGCACGTCAACGACCTGTTCCCGACGCTGCTGGACGCGATCGGCATCGAGGCGCCGGACGTCGTGGACGGGATCGAGCAGCAGCGGATCAACGGCGCCAGCTTCCGCGCCGGGTTCGACGACGCCGGGGCGCCCGCGCCGCGCGACACCCAGTACTTCGAGATGCTGGGCTCCCGCTCGCTCATCCACGGCCGCTGGAAGACCACCACCGACCACGTCTCCACCGGCATCCTCGACGAGCAGGAGCTGCTGGCCGGCAGCCGCGACTTCGACGCCGACCACTGGGCGCTGTTCGACCTGTCCGCCGACTTCTCCGAGGCCGCCGACGTGTCGGCCGGCCATCCGGAGGTGGTCGCCGAGCTGCGGCGGCTGTGGGACGAGGAGGCGGAGCGCAACCATGTCCTGCCGCTCTACGACAACCTCGTGGACCGCATCGGCGCCCTCATCGGCCCCGTCTGGCCGCTCGGCGACGACCGCACCTACCGGCCCGGCGCCTCGCCGATCTGCGACGAGTCGCTGCCGATCCTGTTCGGCGGCTTCCGCTTCACCGCCGAGGTGGAGGCGGCGGACGAGCCCGACGGGGTGCTGTTCGCGCTGGGGGACCTGCACGGCGGGCTGGCGCTGTACGTCGCGGAGGGGCGGCTGGTCTTCACCTTCTCGCGTGCCGGGGAGATCCTGGAGGTGGCCGGGGACCGGCCCGTCCCGCCCGGTCGTCAGGCCCTGGGGATCGCCCACGTCACAGGGCCCGACGGCGCGGCCTTCCACCTGCTGCACGGCGCGACCGTGGTGGGGTCGCTGGCCTTCGGCGGCCTCCTGCCCGTCGCCCTCCAGCACGGCGGGGCCGGGTTGCGGCTGGGGCACGACTCGGGGCTGGCCGTGTCGGACCGGTACCGCGTTCCGGCCGCGTGGAACGGGCGGCTGGTCTCCGTGCGCGTCCAGACGCCGGGCCGCGCCAAGCCCGACCCCCTCGCCGACCTGAGGACCGCCCTGCACGCCGATTGACGGCGCCGGGTGCTCAGCGGCAGAAGGGGGCCATGCCGAGCACGGACTTGACCCCGCCCAGCAGGTGCTGGACGAAGTACTGGTCACCCTCCATGGGCGCGTCGGTCCACGCCTTGACGTCGTGCCCGAGGGTGGTCAGCCAGGCCTTGCCGCCGTCGTAGTACTGGCACCAGCTCACCGGGTGGTGCTCGCCGTGCCCGGGGTGGCCGAGGTTGCCGCGCACCCCTTGCGGCAGGGTGCTCTCGTCCACTTCGGCGAGCACGCGGACGCGGGTGGGCGCGGGGATGAGGTTGTACCACTCGTCGGAGAAGGCCCAGGTGCGGGGCAGGCCCTGGGTGGAGGCGTCGCGGCGGTTCACCGTCTCGACGGTGCCGGGCTGGTTGGCGCCGTGGTCGTAGAAGTTGGCGTTGCCGAGCAGGCCTTCGTACCAGGGCCAGTTGTACTCGGTGCCGAAGGCGTTGTGCACGCCGATGAAGCCGCCGCCGGCGCGGACGTACTGGCGCAGCGCGGTCTGGGCGGCGTCGTCGAGGGTGTCGCGGGTGGTGCTCAGGAACATCACCGCGTTGTAGCCGAGCAGGCGGCCGGCGGAGGAGAGCTGGGTGACGTCCTCGGTGTAGTCGACCGCGAAGCCGTTCTCCTGCCCGAGCTTCACCACGGCCTTGACGGCCACGTTGTCGTCGTTGAGCGGCGGGTTGAGGCCGGGGCCGAGCGGGGTGCCGAGGTGGGCGTGGCGGGGGCCGGCGGTGCGGCTGTAGACGAGCAGCTTGTAGCCCTTGGCCGGGTCGAAGTTGCCCCAGTCGTGGTAGCAGCGGGGGTCGGTGCCCCGGCAGACGCCGTAGTCGGGGTCCCCGAGGTTCTGCGCCGGCGAAGGCGAGGCAGCGGAGCTGGGAGCGGTGGTGGTGAGCAGGAGGGCCGCGGCTCCGGTGGCGGCGGCGATGGAGAGTTTGCTGCGCATGGGGGCACCTCGCAGGAGGATCCACTAGGTGGATCGTTTGGTCCACTCAGAGGCTTGAGCGTAACTGCGGATCTTAGCGGCGACAAGCTCTTGCCTTCACTCACGGCTGGGACTTATGGTGCGTCCGTCTTACGGATCTAGTGGTCCACCAAGCGGACCACCGAAAGTTTGGTGCCAGTGGAACGACGAAACTTCCTCCTCGGTGCGGCAGCCACGCTGACCGCTTCAGCCGCGATCACGGAGCCCGCCCAGGCGCAAGAGGCGCTGGAACGGCAGCCCGCGTCCCTGGGCGTGACGGGCAAGGACTTCCCCAAGGTCTGCGGGAACCTGGCCAACACCAACTACTCCCCGCTCAAACAGATCAACGCCCGCACGTTGCGGCGGCTCGGCGGCGCCTGGCACGTCAACCTGGAGGGCGGCAGCACGTCGGCCGCCCAGCAGAGCACCTGCGTCGTGGAGAACGGCGTCCTGTACGTCCAGACCACGCAGCAGAACGTCTTCGCCGTGGACGGGAAGACCGGCGCGCTCAAGTGGAAGACGAACCTGGGCACGAAGCAGACGAACATGCGCGGCGTCGCGCTCGGCGAGGGCCTGGTCTTCTCCACCTCCGGCGCCAACATCGTGTACGCGCTGAAGAAGGGCACCGGCGAGATCGCCTGGCAGCGGCAGCTCATCACCGAGGACGAGGGCGGCGGCGACACCGGCGGCTGCGACCCGCAGAACGGCCAGTGCGGCGGCCTGACCGGCACGCTGGCCGGTGCCGTCGTCTACTGGGACGGGCTCATCTATGTCGGCATGCAGGGCAGCACCGGCGGCGCGCGCGGCCGGGCGTACGCGCTGAAGGCGGCCACCGGCGAGGTCGCCTGGACGTTCTGGTCGTGCCCCGGCGAGGGCCAGTTCGGCAACGACACCTGGGAGGGCGAATCCTGGAAGACGGGCGGCGCCGTCCCGTGGATCCACCCGGCGGTGGACCCGGACCTCGGGCTGGTCTACTGGACGTTCGGCGGCTCCTACCCGCGCCTGGACGGCGCCACCAGGGGCGGCGACAACCTGTTCGCCAACTCGATCGTGGCCATCGACGCCAAGACCGGCACCCGCAAGTGGCACTTCCAGTCGGTGCACCACGACATCTGGGACCTCGACAACGTCATGGCCCCGGTGCTGGTGGACGTCAAGGTCAAGGGCCGGCTACGCAAGGCCGTCGTGTACGGCAGCAAGGTCGGCATGTTCTACATCCTCGACCGCACCAGCGGCGAGCCGCTGCACGGCATGGAGGAGCGGCCGGTCCCGCAGAACGACCAGCAGAAGACGGCGGCCACGCAGCCGTTCCCCGGCGGGAAGCCGTTCATCACGCAGGCGCCGGAGTTCGGCAAGGCCACCAGGCCGGTGCCGTTCTACGCCTGGGGCGGCCTCTACACGCCGCACTGGGACCGGGCGACGATCATCTTCCCGGGCGCGGGCGGCGGCGCGGACTGGGCGCACCTGTCGTACAACCCGCACACAGGCTGGATCTACGTCGGCTACGGCCTGATCAACTCCGGCTTCTCCAACAGCCGCGAGGGCCGGGTCAACACTTCCCGCCCGCTCGGGGAGTACTTCGCGGGCGGCATCGCGGCGGTCGATCCGCGCACCAACACGCCCGTGTGGACGCTGGACCGGGAGTGGTCGCTCGCGCACGGCAACGGCATCCTGACGACGGCGGGACGGGTGATGTTCCAGGGCGGCCCCGACGGGGTGCTGCACGCCATGGACGACACCGACGGCAGCGTCCTGTGGAGCTTCCAGTGCGGCGCCGGGGTGCACACCAGCCCGATCAGCTACGAGATCGACGGCGAGCAGTACGTCGCGGTGCTGGCGGGCGGCAACGGCCTGCCGTACCCGGACATCCCCAGGGGCGACCACCTGTGGGCCTTCAAGCTCGGCGGCAAGGTCGCGCCCGCCGCCGCGCCGACGCCGCCCAAGCAGCGCAACGACATCAGGGCGGCGGCCGTCACCGGCACCACGGTCACGCTCGGCCGAGTCTGGGACGCGGCGAACCAGCGGCCCGGCGCGACGGAGAACACGGTGGCGCAGAACGCCATGTCGCCGCAGCACCTGCGGGTGCCCAAGGGCACCACCGTGACCTTCGTCAACCCGGCGGACAACGCCTCCGCGCACGCCGCCGTCTCGTTCTTCGAGTACGAGTTCGACACCGGTGTGCTGATGCCCGGCCAGTCGTTCACTCACACCTTCGACACCCCGGGCGAGTACTTCTACAACGACGCGATCTACCCGCAGAACACCGGCAAGATCGTCGTCTTCTGAGAGCGGGGCCCCGCCGGACGGCGGGGCTCCCCTCACAGCCAGGTCGGCAGGATGGACGGCGGGATCGGCCCCTTGTTGCGCCGCCCCTGCCCGCTCTCCTCCCACGCGTGGGCCAGGATCCCCACGGAGCGGCTGAGCACGAACAGCCCGCGCGCCAGCGGCGCCGGGAAGCCCAGCTCGGCGTAGACCACGGCGGTCGCCCCGTCGATGTTCATCGGCACCGGCGCGATCAGCCGTTCGACCTCCAGCGCGGCCCGCAGGTGCGCACCCGCCACCACCCCGGCCCCCGCCGCCTCCGAGACCAGCCCGAGCAGCGGGTCGCGGCGCGGGTCGCGGCGGTGGAAGCGGTGGCCGAAGCCGGGCAGGTACTTGTCGCGGGCGCGCCATCGCGCCACCACGGCTGCGGCGTCCCCGTCGGCCACCACCTCCTCCAGCAGCCCGACGCACTGCTCGCCCGCGCCGCCGTGCACGTCGCCGAGCAGGTTGACCCCGGTGGCGACGGCGTTGTTCAGCCCCACCCCGCAGGTGACGGCCATCCGGGCGACGGCGATGGACGGCGCGTGCGGGCCGTGATCGACGGACGAGACCAGCGCCGCCTCCAGCAGCGCCGCCTGCCGCGGATCGGGGCGCTCGCCGCGCAGCATGAGCCAGATCATCTCGGCGAAGCCGATCCGCCCGATGAGGTCCTGCACCGGGTGCCCGCGCAGCTCGATGAGGTCGGGCTCGATCCGCGACACGGCGGTGGCCCACCAGTCCGCGGCGGTGTCACGCTCGTTCATGAGGCCGCCTCGAACTCGGCGTTGTGCTCCCCGAGCAGCGGCGCGGGCCCGTGCGGGCGCAACGCGACCCCGTCGATGACCACCCCGTTCCCCGTGACGGTCACCGGCCGCTCTCCCGGCCCGGCGAACGGCACCTCGGTCAGGAAGCCGCGATGACGTACCTGATCGAGCGCCAGCGCCTGCGGGACGGTGAGGATCCGGGCGGCGGGCACGCCCTCGGCGGAGAGTATCTCCTCCCACTCCAGCGCCGTCTTGGCCCGCAACGCCTGGTTCAGCTCCTGGTTGAGCGCCCCCCGATGGGTCTTGCGCGACTCGCGCTCGGCGAAGCGCGGGTCGGCGGGCAGGTCGGGCCGCCCGACGAGCCGGCACAGCGTCTCGAACTGGGCCTGCTGGTTGGCGGCGATGTTGAGCGGCCCGTCGGCGGTCTCGAACGTGCCGGAGGGGGCGGCGGTGGCGTTCTGGTCGCCCATCGGCTCCGGCTCGACGCCGCTGACCAGGTAGTTGGAGACCGTCCAGCCCATCGCGGAGAGCGACGCCTCCAGCATGGACAGGTCCAGGAAGCAGCCGCGCCCGGTGCGGTGCCGCCCGGCCAGCGCGGCGGAGATCGCCAGTGCGGCCATCAGCCCGCCGACGGTGTCGGCGATGGGGAAGCCCACCCGCAGCGGCGCCGTGTCGGGGGTGCCGGTGACGCTCATCATGCCGGACAGCCCCTGGACGATCTGGTCGTAGGCGGGGGCGCCGCTCATCGGGCCGCTCTGCCCGAAGCCGGAGATGGCGCAGTAGACGAGGGCGGGGTTCAGCTCGCGCAGCCGGTCCCAGCCGTAGCCGAGCCTGGCCATCACCCCGGCTCTGAAGTTCTCCAGCAGGACGTCGGCGCCGGCGAGCATCGACTCGAACGCGGCCCGCCCGTCAGGGCTCTTCAGGTCGAGCTCGACGGACTTCTTGCCGGCGTTCTGGGCCAGGAAGGACGTGCCCATCCCGGCCCGGTTGAGCTCGGGGTCGGGGCCGAGCCGCCGGGCGAGGTCGCCGGTGCCCGGCAGCTCGACCTTGACCACCTGCGCGCCGAACAACATCAGCTGATAACTGCAGTACGGCCCGGCCAGAACGTTGGTCAGGTCCACGACCTTGACGCCGTCCAGTGGCAACTGCTGCATGCACGCTCCATTGAGTCAAGTCAGAGGATGGTCGAACCCGCGCTCCGACATCCGCTTGGCCGCCTCGCGCAGATCCGCGGCGAACTCCCGGACCCGCTCCTCGGTGAAGCGGACGGTGGGGCCGCTCAGCGTCAGCGCCGCCACGGGCCCCGTACCACGGGCGACCGGGACGGCGACCGCGGACAGGCCGGGCTCGCGCTCGCCGTGGCTGGCCGCGTACCCGTCGTGCGCCGCCTGCCCGATCCACGCCCGCAGCGTCGGCACGTGGGCCTCGCCGTACGGGGAGGAGCGGGCCACCCGGACGAGCAGGCGTTCGGGCGCCTCGATGAGCAGCACCTTCGAGGACGCGCCCGCCCACAGGGGCAGCTCGTCGCCGACGCGCACCACGTGGCGCAGCGGCTGCGGGCTCTCCTGCTGGGCGATGCAGACCCGGTGGGTGTCGCGCGGCACGTAGAGGTTGACGGTCTCCCGGTGCCGCGCCCCCAGCTCGCGCATGAGCTGGACGGTCTCCGGCGGCAGCTCCCACGCCGTACGGGCCAGGTGCGCCCAGCGCCACAGCGCGGGGCCGGCCGCGAACCCGTTGGGCGTGGCCCACAGCAGGCCCAGGTGCTCCAGGGTCTGCAGCAGGCGCAGCGCCGTGGTCTTGGCCAGGCCCGTCTCGTCGACGACCTCGCGGATCGTCAACGACCGCCGGTCCTCGGTGAGCAGCGAGAGGATGTCGAACGCGCGCTGGACGCTGCGTACGCCCCCGCCCTCTCCCGACGCCGCGGGGATGTTCGAAGGCATGGCCGTACGCTAACACCGAGTCCGCATAGCGGTCCATACGCTCCACCAAGTGGATTGCCTGATGCTCTTGCCATAACCTTCGCCTGGCTCATACCGTGAGGCAATCCACAGTGCGGATTACCAGAACCGCTGAGCGGATTCAGTGGGAGTCATCATGAACACCATCCACGAAGCCGGTTGCTTAGTCGCCGGGCAGTGGCTGACCGAAGGCCCGCATGCCGAACGCATCGGCCCCTACCTCCGCGAGCCCGTCAGCAGGGCCCGCACCGCTCAACCCGAGGACGTCGCCGCGGCCCTGGACCACGCCCGGCGCTCCGCCAGGCGGGTCGCCCGGCTGGCGCCCGCCACCAGGGCCGACATCCTGGAGCGGGCCGCCGCCGCGGTCACCGCGCAGGGCGACAGGCTGGCCCGGCTGCTGGCGCTGGAGCTGGGCAAGCCGCTCAAGGACGGGCGCGGCGAGGTGCTGCGCGTCGCCGACACGCTGTCCGTCGCCGCCGCCGAGGCCCGCATGATCGGCGGTGAGGTGCTGCCGGTGGCGGGCTGGGGCCGGGGCGTCGGCAACACCGCGATCACCCAGCGCGCCCCGGCCGGCCCCGTGCTGGCGATCACGCCGTTCAACGCGCCCGCCAACCTCCTCGCCCACAAGCTCGCCGCCTCCTTCGCGGCGGGCAACCCCACGATCGTCAAGCCGCCGCCGCAGGCGCCCGCCGTCTCCACCGCCCTGGTGGAGCTGCTGCTGGAGGCCGGGATGCCGGTGGAGGCCGTACAGGTCCTGCACGGGGGCGGCGACGTGGGCGCGCGGCTGTGCGCCGCGCCGGAGATCGCCGTCGTCAGCTTCACCGGCGGCGTCGCGGCCGGTCACGCCGTCGCCCACGCCGCCGGGCCGAAGCGGGTGATGCTGGAGCTCGGCGGCAACGCCGCCACCATCGTCTGCGAGGACGCCGGCATCGCCGAGGCCGCGCTGGCGTGCGCGCGCACCGGCTACAGCAACTCCGGGCAGAGCTGCATCTCGGTGCAGCGCGTCTACGTGCACCGCAGCCGCTTCGAGGAGTTCGCCGAGGAGCTGACCGCGCAGGTGAAGGGCCTGGCCGTGGGCGACCCGCTCGACCCGGGCACCGACGTGGGCTCCATGGTGGACGACGACGCGGCCGAGCGGGTGGTCCGCTGGACGGCCGAGGCCGCCGCCCAGGGCGCCCGGGTGACGGCCGGCGGCACCCGCGACGGCTCGGTGATGGCGCCGACCGTCGTCGTCGCCCCGCCCGCCGAGGCGAAGGTGGTGCGCGAGGAGGTGTTCGGAGCGCTGGTGGCCGTGCTCCCCTACGACGGCTTCGACGAGGTGATCGAGGAGTGCAACCGCAGCTCGTACGGGCTGCAGGCCGGGCTGTTCACCCACGACGTGCGCCGCATCGTCACCGCCTGGCGGGAGCTGGAGGTCGGCGGCCTGATCGTGAACGGCTCGTCCAACTTCCGCCTCGACCACGTGCCGTTCGGCGGCGTGAAGGACTCCGGCATCGGCCGCGAGTCGCCGCGCTGGATGATCGAGGACTTCACCGTGACCAAGACCCTCATGCTCAAGGGCCTGACCATCTGGGGAGACGAGTGACCACCACAGCCGCCCACGCGCTCGTCGCGCAACTGGAGGAGCTGGGCGTCGAGTACGTCTTCGGCACCTGCGGCCACACCAACATCGCCGTCCTGGACGCGCTGGCCGACAGCTCCGTCCGGTTCGTCATCGCCCGCCACGAGCAGGCCGCCGCACACGCCGCCGACGGCTACGCCCGCGCCTCCGGCAAGCCCGGCGTGCTGCTCGTGCACGTCGGGCCCGGCCTGACCAACGCCGCGACCGGCGTCATGACGGCCGCGCTGGACTCGGTGCCGCTGGTGGTGATCTCCGGCGACATCCCGTCGTACTACCACGGGCGGCATCCGCACCAGGAGATCAACCTGCACGCCGACGACGACCAGGCGAGCGTGTTCCGGCCGTTCGTCAAGCGGGCCTGGAACGTGCACCGGGCACAGGACCTGGGCCGCTTCGTCGAGCGCGCCTTCTTCACGGCCACCTCGGGCCGTCCCGGCGCGGTGCTGGTCAACGTGCCGATGGACGTCTTCTCCCGGCCCGCCGCGCCGTACCCGCCGATCAGCCACGTGGCGCGGCCCGGCCTGCCGCAGGAAACCGCGAAGCTGATCGCCGCGAAGCTGGCCGGCGCCGAACGCCCGCTGATCTACGTGGGCGGCGGCCTGCGCGAGGATCCGGGGCCGCTGATCCGGCTGGCCGAGCACCTCGACATCCCGATCGCGCACTCGCTGATGGCCAAGGGCACGGTGCCCGACGCGCATCCGCTGGTCGTCGGGATGCCGGGCTTCTGGGGGCTGGAGCTCACCAACGCCTATGCCCGTGAGGCGGACGTGGTGCTGGCGCTGGCCACCCGGTTCGCCGAGACCGACGCCAGCTCCTGGGATCCCCGCTTCACCTGGGACTTCTCCGGCAGCACGCTGATCCAGATCGACATCGACCCGGCCGAGATCGGCCGCAACTACCCGGCGGAGATCGGCGCCGTCGCCGACGTGCGGCTCGCGGTGGAGGCGATCGCGGACGCCGCCGCCTCGCACCCCGCCCGCTCCCGGCACGAGCTGCGCAAGCAGATCCTGGAGGCGCGGACGGAGCTGTTCGCGGCCAGCCGGGAGCGGGGCCGCAGCGAGGACTTCCCGCTGCGTCCCGAGCGGATCCTCGCGGACCTGCGGGACACCCTGCCGCCGGACACGATCCTGGTCACCGACGTGGGCTGGAACAAGAACGGCGTCGCCCAGTGCTACGAGCTGCCCGCCGAGGGCCGTTTCGTCACCCCCGGCGGGGCGTCCACGATGGGGTTCGGGCCGGCCGCCGCCGTCGGCGTGCAGCTCGCGCAGCCCGGCAGGACGGTGGTGGCGCTCATCGGCGACGGCGGGATGAGCGCGCAGCTGCCCGCCCTGCCGCTCGCGGTCGAGCAGGGCGCCCCCGTGGTGTTCGTGGTGATGAACAACCGGGCCCACGGCACGATCTCCGACCTGCAGTCGGCGCACTTCGGCCGCAGCCACGGCTGCGACTTCACCGACCCGGCGGGGCAGCCGTACAGCCCGGACTTCGCCGCGCTCGCCAGGGCGTGCGGCGCCGGCGGCCACACCGTCGCCGCGCCCGGCGACCTGGGCGCGGCGCTGCGCGAGGCGGTCGCGAACCGGCGGCCCGCCGTGATCGACGTGCCGATGGTGAACGAACCGGTGCCGACGCCGGGCCACTGGAACATCAAGGACATCTACCAGGGTCTGTTCACCGACTGACCTGTCCGGGAAACCGTTGCACGTTCGAGATTCCCTCAGCGTTTCCCGTCGCTTATAACGAACGTACTAGTCCGTGAATTAACTCTCACCCACCCCCCTAGAGGTGAACCGTGCGTTTCACGAGATTCTCCATCGCAGCCGCGGCCCTGATAGCGCTCGCCGCCTGCGCCCCGCCCGGCCAGCAGGCCGAGACCGGGGCCACCGCCACCGGCCCCATCAAGATCGCCAACGCCAACGCGCAGAGCGGCCAGCTCAGCTCGCTCGGCCAGTGGGAGCACAAGGGCGTCAAGCTCGCCATCGACGAGGCCAACAAGGCCGGCGGCATCAACGGCCGGCAGATCAAGCTCGACCTGTTCGACAGCCAGGGCGACCCCACCGTCGGCACCAACGTGGCCAGGAAGATCTCCGCCGAGGGCTACATCGCGATGCTCGGCACCGCCGAGAGCGCGGTCACCCTCGCCATGGCGCCCATTCTCAAGGACGCCAAGATCCCCAACATCACCTCGGGCCAGTCGCCCAAGCTGGCCGAGCTGGGCAGCCCGTTCCTCTTCCTCAACGCGCCCACCAGCGTCACCTTCGACGAGACGCTCGCCAAGCACCTGGTGGACGACAAGGGCTACAAGAAGATCGCCCTGATCAGCAACAACGGCGCCTACGGCTCCGGCGAGCACGACGCGTTCCTCAACTCGCTCAAGACCAGGAACGTCACCCCGTCCGCCGACGAGGTCGTCACCCCCGACCAGAAGGACTTCAACTCCAACCTCGCCAAGATCCGCGAGCAGAACCCCGAGGTGCTGTTCATCGGCGCCGAGGAGGTGCAGTCGGGGCTGATCGCCAAGCAGGCCCGCGAGCTCGGCATCAAGGCGATCTTCGCCGGTGGCGCCCCCGTCGGCACCGACGTCTACGCCGACACCGCCGGGCTGGAGAACGCCGAGGGCACCATCGTCAGCTCCCCCTACCTGAGCAACGACGCCACCCCCGAGATCAAGGCGTTCGCCGAGAAGTACAAGGCCGCCTACAACGAGGACGCCCGCATGCACGTCGCCAAGGCCTACGACGGCGCGTCCATCCTCATCGAGGCGCTCAAGCAGACCAACGGCGAGGGCGGCCAGAAGCTCGCCGACGCCATCCGCGGCGTCAAGCGCGCCGGGCTGCTGGGGAACTACAACTACGACGCCAACGGCGTCGGCATCCACGAAACCAAGATCGGCCTGGTCAAGGACGGCAAGGTCGAGCCCGAGGCCGCGAGCTGACGTGCAGGTCTTCCTTCAGACCCTGATCGGCGGGGTCACATTCGGAGCGGTGTACGCGCTGGTGGCGATGGGCTTCTCGATCGTCTACCGGACGATGGGCCTGGTCAACTTCGCCCACGGCAGCGTCGTCATGATCGGCGCGTACGCCGCCTCCACCTTCTACCTGGCCACCCAGCTCCCGTTCGCGGTCGCGATCGTCGTCGCCATCGCGGTCACGGGCCTGATCGGCCTGGTCATCGAGCGATTCCTGCGCCCGCTGGAGAACAAGGACTTCACGCTGATGCTGATCGGCACGATCGGCTTCGGCGCGGTGCTGGAGGCGGGCGCGGTCCTCATCTGGGGCGCGACCGGGCACGCCGTGCCGTCCCCGGTCGCGACGGGACCGCTCGACGTGGCCGGGATCCGCATCCCCACCTACAGCCTGCTGGTGATCGCGGTGGCCGCCGCCGCGACCGGCCTGCTGGCCCTGTTCCTGCAGCGCACCAAGCGGGGCGCGGCCATGCAGGCGGTCGCCATGGACCACCAGGCCGCCACCGCGGTCGGCATCCACGTCGGCCGCAGCAACGCGATGGCCTTCGCCATCGGCGCCGGCCTCGCCGCGCTGGCCGGCAGCCTGATCGGGCCCATGCTGTACGTGAACCCGACCATGGGCGGCACCCTCGGCATCAAGGGCTTCGCCGCGGCCATGCTCGGCGGCTTCGGCAGCATGCCCGGCGCGATCGTCGGCGGCCTGGCCTTCGGCCTGCTCGACGCGTTCGCCGCGGGCAACTTCCAGGAGTACTCCGAACTGGTCACGTTCCTGGTCTTCGCCGTCATCGTGATGATCCGCCCCACCGGCATCTTCGGAGAGGCAACGGTGAACCGAGCATGAAACGAGTGGCGCTCATCGCCATCGCCGCCGTCGCGGCCTGGCTGCTGCCCTACGGCCTGGGCGGCTACGCGATCCACGTCGCCGACGTCGCGATCATCTTCGCGATCCTGGCCATCGGGCTCGGCCTGACCATGGGCGTGGCCGGGCAGATCAACCTGGCCCAGGTCGCGTTCTTCGGCGTCGGCGCGTACGCGGTGGCCATCCTGACCACGCAGGCGGGCCTCGGCTTCTGGACCGCCGCCGTGCTGGCCATCCTCACCGCCGTGGTGTTCGGCGTGCTGACCGGCATCCCGGCGCTGCGCATGCAGTCGCACTACCTGGGCATCGTCACGCTCGGGCTGGCGCTGGCGTTCACGAACTGGGTCACCAACTCCACGATCGCGGGACGCGCCGAGGGCATCAGCGACATCCCGGTGCCGCCGATGTTCGGCGTCGACCTGTCCAGCGGCTACCTGTTCTACTACGTGGAGCTGGTGGTCTTCGCGATCGCGCTGGCCTTCGCGCTGTTCGTCACGCACTCCCCGCTCGGCCGCCGCCTGCGCGCCATGCGGGACGACGACCTCGCGGCGGGCGCGCTCGGCGCGGAGATCCCGCTGCTGCGGATGACGGCGTTCGTGCTGTCCGGCCTGTACGGCGGCCTGGCCGGCGTGCTGTACGCCGGGCTGATCCGCTTCGTCGCGCCCGAGACGTTCAACATCGCCAACATGTTCCTGCTGCTCGCCATGGTGATCATCGGCGGGCGGAGCAGCATCCTGGGCTGCGTCGTCGGCGCGGTCGCGCTGTCGCTGGTCAGGGAGGCGCTGCTGGACGCCTCCGGCTACGCGCAGCTCGGCTACGGCCTGGTGGTCGTGCTGGTCGTGGTGTTCGCGCCGAAGGGGCTGGCGGGCCTGCCCGGGCAGATCCGCGCCCTGCTGCGCAGGCGGACCGGCGGCTCGCGGGCCCAGCTCGGCGCGTTCCTGCCGTACGAGCCCGCGCCGGCCGCCTCAGGGGAGGTGGCGCTGGACGTCAGGGAGGTGACCAAGCGGTTCAAGGGCCTGGTGGCGCTGGACAAGGTGTCGCTCACCGTGCCCACGGGCCAGATCCGCGGCGTCGTCGGGCCGAACGGCTCCGGCAAGACGACCCTGTTCAACGTGGTCAGCGGCTTCTACGACCCCACCGAGGGGTCGGTGGAGCTGGCCGGGCGCGGGGCGACGGGGCTGGCGCCGTACCGGCTGTCGCTGCGCGGGGTGGCCCGCACGTTCCAGAACCTGCGCCTGTTCGAGGACCTCAGCGTGCGCGAGAACCTGCTGCTGGGGCTGGACCGCACCCGCACCACCTGGATCTGGCGGTACGCGGTCCTGCCGTGGAAGGTGCTGGGCTACGAGCGCACGCTGCACCGGCGGACGGCGGAGCTCATCGAGCGTTTCGGGCTGAGCGAGGTCGCCGACGCCGAGCCGCGCTCGCTGCCGTACGGCATCCAGCGGCGCATCGAGCTGGCCCGCGCGATGGCCATGTCGCCGAGCCTGCTGCTGCTCGACGAGCCCGCCGCCGGGCTGAACGGCGAGGAGGTGCGCCAGCTCGCCGACATCGTCCGCTCCATCAGGGACTCCGGCGTCACCGTGATCATCATCGAGCACAACATGGGGCTGGTCATGTCGCTGTGCGACCAGGTCACGGTGCTGTCCAGCGGCAGGGTGATCGCCGACGGCCCGCCGGCCGAGGTCGCCGTGCACCCGGACGTCGTCGCCGCCTACCTCGGCGACTCGATGGCCGCGCCGACCGAGGAGACCGCAGAAGCCGCCGTCGAGGAGGCCACCAGATGAGCACACTCAGCGTGGAAGGATTGTCGGTCCACTACGGCGGCGTGCGCGCCGCCCACGACGTGTCCTTCACCGTCGAGCCGGGCCAGTCGCTCGGCATCATCGGCGCGAACGGGGCGGGCAAGACCTCCACCCTCAAGGCCGTCATGGGCCTGGCCCCCCGCCAGGCCACCGCCATCCGGTTCGGCGAGCACGACCTGCTGCGCGCTCCCGCGCACACCCTGGTGCGGCACGGCATCGGCTACGTCCCCGAGGGCAGGCACGTCTTCCCGGGGCTCACCGTGGAGAAGAACCTGCTGCTCGGCGCGTACACCAGCAGCTGGAAGCGCACCCCGATCGACGAGGTGTACGAGCTGTTCCCGGTGCTGGGCGAGATGCGCGGCCGGCTGGCCGGCGCGCTGTCCGGCGGGCAGCAGCAGATGCTGGCGGTCGGGCGGGCGATGATGTGCCGGCCCAAGGTGATGTTGCTGGACGAGCCGTCGATGGGGCTGTCGCCCAAGCTCGTCGGCGACATCGCCGCCGCGCTGAAGAAGCTCAACGCCGACGGCCTGGCCATATTGCTCGTCGAGCAGAACGCCAAGCTCACCTTCGACGTCACCACCACCTGCCTGGTCATGGAGAACGGCGAGATCGCCGCCAGCGGCACCTCGGCGGAGCTGAGCGACGACCCTCAGGTCCGGCGCATCTATCTGGGTTTGTGAGAGAGGAAGGTCATGGTCCGTCGCAGAGAGTTACTCGCGGGCGCCGTCGCGGCCGTCGCGCTCGCCGGAGCGGGACAGAGCCCCGCCGTCGCCGCCACCGGGCGCGCCGACCGGAACTTCCCGAAGGTCGGCGGGAACCTGGCGAACCAGAACTACACCGCGCTGCGCGCCGTGCACCGCGGCAACGTGCGGCGGCTGCGGGCGGCGTGGACGAACCACATCGAGGGCGGGCTGATGGCGGGCAACAGCCAGAGCACCGCCGTGGCCGTGGACGGCGTCCTGTTCATCGAGTCGGCCCTGGGCAACGTCGTCGCCGTAGACGGCCGTACCGGCGCGACGATCTGGAAGTACGCGCAGACGCGCGGCGCGGTCACCCGCCGCGGCGTGGCGGTCGGCGCGGGCAAGGTCTTCACCTGCGCCAACGACAACTGGCTGATCGCCCTCGACCAGCGCACCGGCCAGGTCGTCTGGGAGCGGCAGCACAACGGGTACGGCAACCTGGAGAAGGTCGCCGTCACCTACCACGACGGCATGCTCTACTGCGGCACCAACGACGGGCCGCGCGGCGCGGCGCTCGCCTTCGACGCGGCGACGGGCGACCTGGTGTGGCACTTCTGGGGCACGGCCGCCCCCGGCGAGGTCGGCGGCGGCACCTGGGAGGGCGACTCCTGGCAGGTCGGCGGCGCGACGCCGTGGATGCACTGCGCGATCGACGCGGAGCTGGGGCTGGTCTACTGGACGTTCGGCAACGCCAGGGGCAGCAAGTCGTCGCAGGACGGCTCCGAGCGCGGCGGCCAGAACCTGTTCGCCAACTCGATCGTCGCCATGGACCTGAAGACGGGCGCCTACCGGTGGCACTTCCAGTCCATCCACCACGACATCTGGGACATGGACAACGTCATGGCCCCGGTGCTGGTGGACGCCCGCATCCGCGGCCGGACCCGCAAGCTGGTCGTGTACGGCAGCAAGACCGGCATGTACTACATCCTCGACCGGGCCGACGGCTCGGCCCCGCTGGGCATCGACGAGCTGCCCGTCCCGCAGGAGCCGCGGCAGAAGACGTGGCCGACGCAGCCGTTCCCGCGCCAGGGCGGCTGGACCGAGCATCGGCCCGTGTGGCAGCCGCTCGGCACCGAGGTGCCCGGCCTGCCGCACCGGGCGGTGCCCAACTACCGGATCGGGTCGCTGTACACGCCGCACTGGGACGAGCCGATCCTCACCATCCCCGGCCACGGCGGCGGCGCCGACTGGAACCACCAGTCCTACAGCCACAGCACCCGCCTGGTCTACACCGGGTTCGGCTACGTGGCGGCGGCCCACTCGCTGACCGAGTCGTCGAACGGGCTGCGCCCGCCCGGCGAGTACATGACGGGCGGCGTGGTGGCCGTGGACCCCTCGACCAACCGGGTGCGCTGGAAGCGGAACCTGCCGTACTCGCTGGCGCACGGCAACGGCATCCTCACCACCGCGTCCGACCTGCTGTTCATCGGCCAGCCCGACGGCAACCTGCTCTGCCTGGACGCCCGTGACGGGCGCGAGCTGTGGCGCTGGCAGACGGGGGCCGCGGTCAGCAGCAGCCCCATCTCCTACGAGATCGACGGCGAGCAGTACCTCGCGGTCTACGCCGGCGGCACCGGCATCCCGTACGGGAACTCGGCGCCGCGCGGCGACCACCTGTGGGCGTTCAAGCTCGGCGGCTCCGTGCCGCCCGCCGCCACGCCGCCCCCGCCCGTGGTGCGCCGCCCGGTGTCGGGCCAGCCGGTGGACGGCGCCGTCGTGAACAACACGGTGGTGCTGGCCCGCGTCTACGAGGGCGGGCAGGTCGGCGCGGTGGAGTCCACGGCGGTCAACGCCATGGCCCCCACCCACCTGCGGGTGCCGGTGGGCACCACGGTCACCTTCGTCAACCCCGCGGACAACGTCAACGTCCACGGGGCCACCCAGTTCTTCGAGGGACTGTTCGACGTCAGGCTGAAGCCGGGCGAGTCGTTCCAGTACACCTTCACCGAGCCGGGCGAGTACTTCTTCAACGACTCCTACAGCCCGCGGCCCACCGGCAAGATCGAGGTCACGGGCTGATCACCGCGACGTCGGGGGTGTGCGGCGGGAACCGTTCGAGCACCAGCGGGTCATGGCCGGCGACCACCAGCCCGGGGTCGTCGGCCAGCTCCCTGATGCGGTCGAAGGCGCCGTACATGCCGGGCATGCTGTGCAGGATCGGGAACGGGCGGTCGCTCTCGATGTTCTCGTAGAAGTGGCTGGCGTCGGAGGCCAGCACGACGTGGCCACGGGCCGTCTCCACCCGTACCACCTGCATGCCCGCCGTGTGCCCGCCCACCAGGTGCACGCTCAGGCCAGGCACGACGAACGCGTCCCCGTCCACCACCAGCGCCCGGCCGTCCTTGCGGGCCTCGCGCAGGTGGGCGAGGTCGTCGTCGTCGAGCAGCCAGCGCTCGCGGGCGATCCGCTCGGCCCACGGGCCGCTCCAGTAGTCCAGCTCGGCCTGCTGGACGACGTAGCGGGCGCGCGGGAAGTCGCGGGCGGTGCCGGTGTGGTCGTAGTGCAGGTGGGTGAGCACCACGTGGCCGACCGACTCGGCGTCGATGCCCAGCTCGGCCAGGGCCTCGACGGGTGAACAACGGTAGTCGAGGCCCTCGACGCGGGCCGCCCGCCCGGGGGCGATGCCGGTGTCGATCACCACCGTGTGCTCGTCGGAGACGGCCGCCCAGACGTAGTAGGACGTCGGGTGCGAGCTGTCGCCGCCGCTCTCGTAGCCGTGGAAGTGCTCGCCACGCCGGGCGTCGCGCTGGGCGTAGCGGACGGCGTACACGCGGTAGGTCATGCCTTGACCCGCTCGGGGAGCTTGAGTCCGAGCTGCTCGGTCGGCACCTGGTAGGTCTCCCTGCCGGTGGCGACGGCGGCCACGTTGATCAGGCAGACGACCGCGGTGATGACCGAGACGCCGAGCCAGCTCTCGGGCCCCGTGCCGGCGATCGCGGTGGCCACCGTGGGCGCGAACCCGGCGATGGCGAAGCCGATCTGGGTGCCGATCGCCATGCCGGACAGGCGGACCCTGGTGGTGAACATCTCGCCGTAGAAGGACGGCCAGACGGCGCTGGTGGCGCTGTGCACGACGCCGAACATGAGGATGCCGGCCAGGAAGATCAGCACGTAGTTGCTCACGGAGATCGACCACAGGTAGGCGAACATCAGCACCGCGCAGCCGAGCGAGCCGCCGATGAAGACCGGCTTGCGGCCGATCCGGTCCGACAGCCTGCCCCATAGCGGGATCGTGATGACCGCGGCGACGTTGGCCAGCACGCCGACCCAGAGCATCGGGCTGCGTTCCAGGCCCATCGTGTTGACCGCGTACGACAGGGCGTGCACGGTGAAGATCGTGCTGACCGAGGCGATGACCGCGGCGACGACCACGCGCAGCACGTCGCGCCACTGCTCGCGGAAGAGCACCGCGATCGGCATCTTGGCCACGGTGTTGGTGGCGACCTCCTGCTCGAAGGCGGGCGTCTCCTCCAGCGTGCGGCGGATGACGACGCCGACGACGGCCACGATGACGCTCAGCCAGAACGGCACCCGCCAGCCCCAGCTCAGCAACTGCTCCTCGGGGAGCGCGGCGATCGGCAGGAAGATCGCGGTGGCGATGATCTGGCCGGCCTGGGTGCCGTTGAGGGTGAAGCTGGTGTAGTACGCGCGCCGCCCCTCGGGGGCGTGCTCCAGCGTCATCGAGTTGGCGCCCGCCTGCTCGCCCGAGACGGAGAAGCCCTGCAGCAGGCGCAGCACCACGAGCAGGATGGGCGCGAGCACGCCGACCTGGTCGTAGGTGGGCAGGCAGCCGACCAGGAAGGTGGAGCCGCCCATCAGCAGCAGCGTGGTGACCAGCACCCGCTTGCGGCCGAACTTGTCACCGATGTGCCCGAGCACGAACGCGCCCACGGGCCTGGCCAGATAGCCGACCCCGAAGGTGGCCAGCGCGAGCAACGTCCCCGTGGCGGGCGAGGAGGACGGGAAGAAAATCTTGTTGAAGACCAGCGCGGCGGCCGTGCCGTAGATGAAGAAGTCGTAATACTCCAAGGCGCTGCCGATCCATGCAGCAACGGCCGCTTTGCGAGGTTTGCCCTGCACCGTCACAATTTTGCTCCTCACGGTGACGTCGGGGGGTAGTGCGGTGACAGGAAAACTAACTCACCGGTTCGTACATTACAAGGGTGTTGCCGCAGGATTAAGCACCCGCGTGCTGCACGGCGAGCCGGATGGGGGCGTTGCCGGCCCCGTAACCCTGGTACCCGCCGATCCGCTGCACGAGCTCGAAGAACACCCGGCCGGCGGTCACCGTGTACAGGTGCAGGAACTCGCCGCCCCGGCCGTCGCGGTCGTAGAGCACGCCGAGACGGCGCAGCTCGGGATCGACCTCGTAGCGGGCCTCCAGGTCGTCGTAGTAGTTGTCCGGGATGGGCAACAGCAGGTCCGGGTGCTCCGCCCGCAGCCTGCGGGCCGTCGCCACCACGTCGTCGCAGGCCAGCGCGATGTGCTGCCACGGGTGGTGGCCGGCGCCGACCTGCGCGATGTTCACCACCATGCGGACCGCGCCGTCGGGGCTCGACATGGCCTTGCTGCGCAGCAGGCCGTACGGGTCGGGCAGCTCCAGGCTCTCCTGCGGGCGCAGGCCGAGCACGCCGCGGTAGAACAGGGCGGCCTCGTCGAAGTAGTGCAGCGGCTGGGTGAGTGCCACGTGGTCGATACGGGTGATGCCGCCCTCGACGAGCGCTCCCTCGCCGAAGTCGGCGAGCCAGGCGTTGTCGCAGAAGAAGATCTCGGTGCCGTCGGGGGCGGCGATCGCGTCCAGCGGGGCGTCCTCGGGGGCGCGCTCGCGGGGCAGCACCGGGGACAGCAGGGAGCCCGCGTGCTTGACGGCGCCGCCGGGGTCGGGGCTGTCCAGGCCGATCGCCACCAGCGCCGGGCCGTCATGGGACTCCTGATCGCGGGAGTTGAGCAGGAGCCGCGCCTCGCCCTGCGACCACAGCTCGACCGGCTTGCTCGCGTGCGCCCCCGTACGGGCGAAGCCGAGCGCGCTCAGCAGCCCGCCGAGGGTGCCGTCGTCGGCCAGCTCGGCGAAGGCGAACCCGGCGGGCACGGCCGGATGCGCAACCCCGTCCAGGCTCTGCTCCAGCGCGATCAGCGACCGCATCCCGTCCAGCGCGGTGCGCTCCGCCGACGCCTGCCGGAAGACGTCGTTGAACACCTCCAGCGACAGCGGCCCCGCGTACCCGGCCCGCAGCACGCTCGCGGTCAGCCCCGTGAGGTCGAAGTTGCCCTGCCCGGGGAAGCAGCGGTAGTGGCGGCTCCACTGCAGCACGTCCATGGCCAGCAGCGGCGCGTCGGCGAGCTGCAGGAAGAAGATCTTCTCCCCCGGGATGGCCTCGATGCCGATCGGGTCGGAGCCGCGCGACAGGATGTGGAAGCTGTCCAGGCAGGTGCCCAGGTTCGGATGGTCGGCCATCCGGACGACGCGCCAGGCGTGCAGGTACTCGTTGACGTGCCGCCCCCAGGCCAGCGCCTCGTAGGCGATGCGGACGCCGTGCTCGGCGGCCCGCTCGGCCAGCAGCCTGAGCTGCTCGGCGGCCAGCTCGTCGTCGCCGATCGCGTCCGGCGAGACGTTCGAGCAGACCAGCAGCAGGTCGGCGCCGAGCCGCTCCATCACCCTGAACTTGCGCTCGGCCCGCCGCAGGTTGCCCGCCAGCACGTCGGCCGGCACCGACTCGAAGTCGCGGAAGGGCTGGTAGAGGTCGATGCCGAGGCCCAGGTCCGCGGCTCTGGAGCGGACCTCCTCGGGGGAGAGCGGGCAGGCCAGCAGGTCGTTCTCGAAGATCTCCACACCGTCGAACCCGGCGGCGGCGATGGCCTCCAGCTTCTCGGGGAGAGTGCCGCTCACCGACACGGTGGCGATGGACTTGCGCACGGTTCCTCCTGCTAAACGGCGATGAGATCGGTCAGGTGGGCGAACATCCGCTCGGCGTCCGGCTCGCGGCCGGTGAACAGCCGGAAGGCGTGCACGGCCTGGAAGACGACCATGCCGCCGCCGTCCAGGGTCCGGCAGCCGATCGCGCGCGCCTGCTTGAGCAGCTCGGTCTCCAGCGGCCGGTAGACGATGTCGGCCACCCACAGGCCCGGATGCAGCAGCTCGGCTGGCAGCGGCAGGCCCGGATGGTGGGCCATGCCGGTCGGGGTGGCGTGCACCAGCCCCTCGGCCCCGGCCAGCAGCTCCGGCAGCTCGCCGGTGCTCGCGGGGCGGGCCCGGCCCGCGCCGAAGCGGGCGGCCAGCTCGCCGGCGAGCGCGGTGGCCCGCGCCGGGTCCGCGTCCACCAGAGTGATCCGGTCGGCGCCCATGGTGAGCAGCGCGTGCGCCACCGCTGCGCCCGCGCCGCCGGCGCCGAGCTGCACGATCCTGCGGGTGGGCACGTCCGGCAGGCCGCGGGCGAACGACTCGGCGAAGCCCGTCCAGTCGGTGTTGTGGCCGACGGCCCGCTCGCCGTCGAACACCACGGTGTTGACCGCGCCGAGCATGCGGGCGTCCGGGGACAGCTCGTCCAGGTGCGGGATGACGGCCTGCTTGCAGGGATGGGTGATGTTGAGCCCGTCGTAGCCGAACCTGCGGGCGGTGCGGACCAGCTCGCCCACCTCGCCGCCGACCCGGTCGGTGTCCAGCAGCCGGTAGACGTAGTGCAAGCCGTGGTGCACGGCCTCCTGCTCGTGCAGTGGCGGGCTCCAGGAGGGGCCGATGCCCGAGCCGATCAACCCGACCAGGAATGAGTCCATCACTTCTTCCTCTCAAGCAGGGTGCTGCGGTTTTCTTAATGTACGTACTAGTGAGTTAGCTGACTAGACGTGGCTCTTGACTTGGTGGGGACGGGGTTGGAGCCTAGTGGACTATCTAGTCCGTACTCTCAGGACGGAGCCCGCGTGCCTCCCCCTCCCGGACCGGCCGCAGGCCGCCCCCTCGCCTTGGGTCCCGTACGCCTGCGCAACCGCTTCGTCGCGGCCCCCATGGAGCGCAACTACTGCGAGCCCGACGGCACCGCCACCGGCCGGTACGCCGCCTACCTCGCCCGCCGGGCGCACGGCGGCGCCGCGCTGGTGTTCGCCGAGGCCGCCTACGTGCGCGCCGACGGCAAGGGGCGGGCACGGCAACTCGGCGCGGACACCGACGCGCGCGTCCCCGGCCTGGCCCGGCTGGCCGAGGCGGTGCACGCCGGTGGCGCGCTGTTCGGGGTCGAGCTCAACCACGGCGGGCGCACCGCGCAGAGCGCCGTCAGCGGGTTCCGGCCCGTCGCGCCCTCCCCCGTACCCTGCCTGCCCGCGGGCGGCGAGTTGCCCAGGCAGGCCTCGACCGGCGAGGTGTACGAGCTGGCCGAGGCGTACGCGGAGGGCGCACGCCGCTGCCGGGAGGCGGGCGTGGACGTGATCATGATTCACGGGGCGCACGGCTACCTCGTCCACCAGTTCCTCTCCCCCGCCTTCAACCTGCGCGAAGACGAGTTCGCCGACCCCCTCCGCTTCCTCGGCCTGGTCGTCGAGGCCGTGCGCGAACAGGCCGGGCGCGAGGTGGCCGTCGGGCTGCGGGTGTCCGCGCACGAGGGGTTCGAGGGCGGGCTGACGGCGGAGCGCACGTTCGAGCTGATCTCGCGAACCCGGCTCGACCTGCTGGACTTCCTGGACGTCTCGGCCGGCTCCTACGAGGCCGGGCAGTGGATCATCCAGCCCGCCGAGTTCGAGCGCGGCCTGCTCGCCCCGTACGCCGGGCGCTACCGCGCGCTGGGGCTGCCGGTGGGCGTCGCCGGGCGGATCAGCACCCCGGACAGCGCCGAGGCGATCGTGGCAGGAGGCAGCGCCGACTTCGTGTCCCTGGCCCGCACCCTGCACGCCGACCCCGACTTCCCGCGCCACGCCCTCGCCGGACGGCCCCACCGGCCGTGCATCGCCTGCAACCACTGCATCGACCGGCTCGGCACCGGCGAGCCCATCCCGTGCACGGTCAACGCCCGCGTCGGCCGCGAGCACCTGCCCACGGCGCAGGCGTCCGCGACCGGGCTCTCCGTGCTGGTGGTCGGCGCAGGCCCGGCCGGGCTGGAGGTGGCGCGGCTGCTGGCCGAGCAGGGGCAGCACGTCCAGGTGCTGGAGCGCGAGGAGCACGTCGGCGGCCGGGTGGCGCTCGCCGGGCGGCTGCGCGCCTACCCCGAGCACCACCGCCTCGTGCGGTGGTGCGCCGGCGAGCTGGAGCGGCTCGGCGTGAGCGTGCGCACCGGCGTCGAGGTGACCCGCGAGGAGCTGGCCCGGCACCGGGCGGACGTCGTCGTGCTGGCCACCGGTGGCGCGGGGCGGGTGCCCTCCGGCGTTCCCGGCGTCGGGCTGCCGCACGTCATCGACGTGCGTGACTGGCTCGCGCTCGGCCGGGACGTGCCCCGCGCCTGCGTCGTGTGGGGGGCCGATCGGGAAGGTGTCGCCGTCGCCGACCACCTGGCCTCCGGCGGGGCGGAGGTGCTGCTCATCGGCTCGCAGGCGAGTCTCGCGCCGGAGGTCGGGCGGCGGGCCAAGATCCTCATGGTGCCGCGGCTGACCGGGAACCCGAAGGTGCGGGTGCTGCTGGAGTCCACGGTCCTGGCCGTCGAGCCCGATCGGCTGCTCGTCCGGTCCTCCGATGAGACGCAGTGGGTGCCCGTGTCGGGGCCGTTGCTGGTTTCGCAGGGGGTCGTTCCGCGTACCGGGCTGCTCACGGAGTGCGCGGCGCCGCTCGGGGTGCACGTGATCGGGGACGCGGCCGGGGGCGGCTCGTTGCACCGGTGCTTCGTGGACGCGGAGGAGGTGGCCGGGGTCATCGGCTCCGGGCGGGTTCAGCACTGGTGATTTCCCTGATGCCGGGGGTGGGGGCGGGGCGGAGACTGTCGTCGTCGCGCTCCGGACCCGCGAGGAGGAAGCTCACCATGTTCTTACGCTCCCGGATGGTGTGGTGCTTACTGGCACCCGCCGTCGCCCTCTCAGCACCCGCGCCCGCCGTCGCCCTGCCCGCGCCCGCTGCTCCCGTCGCGCTGTCGGCGCCCGCTGCTCCCGTCGCGCTGTCGGCGCTCGGGCCGGCCGTCGCCGAGGTTCCGGCCGGGGCGGGGAACGGCCGTCCGGTCGGGGCCACCGTGGCCGACCTCGCCGCCCGCGGTTACCAGGAGCGGGAGTTCCTGATGACCGGGCGCGCCGAAACGTACCAGAAGGTCGGCGTCTGGACCGGCGGCGGCCAGTGGGGCGCCCGCGCCACCGGGACCACACAGAGCTACACCACCCGCCTCCTGGTGGAACGCCCCGCCGACCCCGCCAGGTTCAACGGCACCGTCGTCGTGGAGTGGCTGAACGTCAGCTTCGGCGTGGACATCGGCGTCGAGTGGTCCCAGTCCTACGAGCACTTCACCCGCGCCGGGTACGCCTACGTCGGCGTCACCACCCAGAAGGTCGGCGCCGACAAGCTCAGGAGCCTCGACCCCGCCCGCTACGGCCAGGTGTCGCTGGCGTCGGACGCGCTGTCGTACTCGATCTTCGCCCAGGCGGCGGAGGCGGTGCGGGCGAACGCGCCGGCGCTCCTCGGCACGGGCGCGCCCGCCAAGGTGCTGGCGGCGGGGCACTCCCAGTCGGCGGGGCGGCTGGCCACGTTCGCCAACGCGATCCAGCCGATCGTGCCCACCTACGACGGCATCCTGATCCACGGCCGGGGCGCCGGGGCCGCGCCCATCGGCGACGGGCTGATCTCGCTGCCCCTCACGGCGCGGATCCGTACCGACACCGCCGTGCCCGTCCTCCAGATCGAGTCCGAGACCGACATCCGGACGTTCTCCGACGCCCGGCAGGCCGACAGCGCGCGGGTGCGCACGTGGGAGGTGGCCGGCACGTCGCACGCGGACGCGTACGGGCTGGCGCAGTACAACGCGCAGAACGCGCGCGACCGCGCGATCAACGACGGCCGGCCGATCTCCTGCGACCGGCCCGTCAACGCCATGACCTGGCGGTACGCCTCCAACGCCGCCTACCACCACCTCGACCGGTGGAGCCGCGGCCTGGGCGCGCCGCCCGCCGGGCCACAGATCAGCCTGCTGCTGGGCAGCGTCCGCCGCGACGGGGACGGCAACGCGCTGGGCGGGGTGCGGCTGCCCGACCTGGACGCGCCGCTGGCCGCGTACGCGCCGACGAACTCCGGGGGCGAGGTGGCGGGGGCGTGCCTGCTGCTGGGCGCCACCACGGGGCTGAGCAGCGCGCGGATCCGCCAGCTCTACCCGGCGCAGCAGGACTACGTGGCCGCCTTCACCCGGGCCGCCGACCGGGCGCTCGCGGCGGGACACCTGCTGCCCGCCGACCACGCCGAGGCGGTCGCGCGGGCCCGCGCCACCCCGCTCCCCTGACGCTCAGACCGGACGGGCCGGGGCTTGCGCGCGGCGCCCCACGTTCGCGAGCAGCTCACCGAACGCCTGCCGCGTCGTCTCGGCGAACCCGGCGAACATCCGGTTGGCCAGGGGCACCGCCCACCTCATCCACTCCGCCACGTTGAACACCCGATGCACGACAAGCGCCCCCTGGGGATGCGGCTCGACGCTCCACTCCCCCCGGTACCACCACCCGCCCTGCACGGAGATGGTGTGACCGGCCACCTCGACGGTGGGGGCGTCCTCGACGGCGGAGCGCCGGTCGCCGGGCAGCAGCTCGGCGGCCAGCGCCGCCCACACCCGGCCGGCGGGCGCCTCGACGATGCCCGCCACCTCGGTGATCAGCTTCTTGTTCATCGTGCCGCCACCCGGGTGTTCTGGAAGGAGGCGAAGCGCCAGCCCTCGGGCGTCCGGACGGCGGTGAAGGTGACGACGGAGGGACGGTGCCGCCCGTCCACCGCGGTGCCCCCACCGGCGATCACCAGCGCGGCCCCGTCGGCGAGCGGCTTGACCGTGGCGTCGCCGACCCCGGACATGGTGGAGCCCTTGAGCGGCCCGTCGAAGAGCCACCGGTGCGAGGACTCGATGGCCTCCCGGCCGCGCAGGTGGGTGCCGTCGAAGGTGACGTAGTCGGCGTCGTCGGTGAAGACGGCCGCGTAGGCGGCGGCGTCGCCCCTGTTCCAGGCCTCGACGAGGCCGTCCAGCAGCTTGGTGAGATCGGACATGACGCAACTCCTCGTGGTCGCGGCGCCTATCCTGAGGTTGCGACTCCAGGCAGGGCAGGCGCCTTGTTCCGGATGTCCGGCCGCCGGGGTGTTGGCGCACCCCGGCGGCCGATCTTTCTGTCACGACTCGCCGAGCACCTGTCCCAGGAGCTCCCGCCTGACGGTGCTCGGCCAGTCGAGCTCGCCCGACTCCAGCCGGGCGATGAGCTCGCGCAGCCAGGTCAGCTCCGCCTCGCTGACCGCACGTTCGTAGTCGACCTCGATCATCAGGACGTCGGGCAGGCCGCTGTCGCGCATGGCCTTGAGATGACCGCTCATCGCGGCCAGCGCCCCTTCGATCGTCGCGGCCCTGGTGCGCAGGGCGCGCAGCGCGTCGGGGACCGGCAGGACGCCGATCAGGGAGACGGCGGCGGTGAACGTGCGGCGCTCGGCCCCCGGGCTCTCCAGCAGCGCCCGGAGCCTGGTCGCCAGCTCGCGGCGGCCCTCGTCGGTGATCTCGTAGACCGTGCGCTCCGGCCGGCGGCCCTCCCTGCTGGTCTCGACCGGCACGATCAGCTCCTCGCCGGCGAGCCGCTCGACCGCGTGGTAGAGGCTTCTGGGCAGCCCCGTCACGTAGTCCTTGTGCGCGTCGACGATGAAGCGGTGCAGCTCGTACGGGTGGCTGGCGCGGACCGACAGCATGGCCAGCACGGTCAGGCCGACCAGGTCGGGGCGTCGCGCCATGTTTCTCCCTTCCATATTGCAATTTGCACTATACGCTACCCGGCGCCGAACGCGAGGTCCGCGTCGCTGAAGATCGGGTGCGGCGGGTTCACGTCCGTCTCGCCGCCTCCGCCGTCGCAGCGGCGGTCGGGGGCGGTGAGATCGCGCCGGCGCCCGGCATGCGGCTCACCGGCGTCCGCCTCACGGGCGCGCCGGTCGCGACGCCGGGAGGACGGTGAAAGTTTCAGCTCTGGCCGCGACCGGCCCCGTCCGGCGGGAACGGCTGTCTCGGCTTGGGCCCCGGGTCGCGGTGGCGCTTGTCACGGATGTAGATGACGGCCGGCTTCCCGTCGCCGAGCGGCCGCCGATCCAGGTCGAACAGCGTCGTGGCGGCGACGAGATCGCTCAGCTTGGCGTGCCCGTAGCTGCGCGAGTCGAAGTCCGGGCTCTGCTTGATGAGGATGTGCCCCACGGACGCCAGCCCCGCCCAGCCGTCGTCGTCGGAGGACGCCTCGACGGCGTTGCGGAGCAGGTTCACCAGTGTGGTGTCCGCCCTGAGCCGCGCGGCCGGACGCGGCGGCGGCGAGACGGCGTCCGTGAGCGGGGCGCCTGTCGGGGCGTAGGTCAGGTTCTCGATGTAGATGAACTTGTCGCAGGCCGCGACGAACGGCTTGGGCGTCTTGCGCTCGCCGAAGCCGTACACCGTCAGGCCCGACTCCCGGATGCGCTGCGCCAGTCTGGTGAAGTCGCTGTCGCTGGAGACGATGCAGAACCCGTCGAAGCGCCCGGAGTACAGCAGGTCCATCGCGTCGATGACGAGGGCCGCGTCGGTGGCGTTCTTGCCGGTGGTGTAGGCGAACTGCTGGATCGGCTGGATGGACTGGGCGAGCAGGTGTTCCTTCCAGCCCTTCAGGCCCGCTCCCGTCCAGTCGCCGTAGGCGCGTTTGACGTGGGCGGTGCCGTACTTCGCGACCTCGGCCAGCAGGCCTGTGACGGCTCCTGGCTGAGCGTTGTCGGCGTCGATGAGCACCGCTAGCTTGGTGGCGATCTCCTCGGCCATGCCGTTTCTCCGGATCGGAAGCTGGGTGGGGGGTCCAGGCCAGGCCCATGACGAACATCGCGGCCTTCACCACCGTCAGCGCCGTCGCGGGACCTGCTCCCGCCCGTCATCATGCCCGTCGATCAAGATCCAGAAGCTGGACGCCCGGACCAGGACGCAGTCGGTGGAGATCGCCGAACGGAAGAGCCGGCTGGTCCGGGTGATCCAGGAGGTCAGCCGTTGCTGAAGGCGGCGGCGTGGTCGGCCACCCACTCGGCGTAGGTGCGCGCGGGCCGCCCGAGCGCCTTGTCCACCTCGTCCGTCACCACCTGCCGCCCCTGGCGGAGGTAGTGCGCGTACCTGGCCATCAGGGCGCGCGCCCACGGCTCAGGCAGCCCGTTGGCCACCAGGTGGGCGGCGACGGCCTCGGCCGGGACCTCCTCGAAACGCAGCGGCCTGCCGAGCTCCGCCGCGATCACGGCCACCATCTCCTCGTGCGACAGGGAGCGCGGCCCGGTCAGCTCCAGCTTGCGGCCGTCCAACTCGTCGGTGAGCAGCGCGCGGGCGGCGACGTCGGCCAGGTCGCGCTCGTCGAGCACCGGCTCACGGAAGGCGGCGTAGGCGTAGCGGACGACGTCGCCGGCGCGGAGCTGGCCGCCCCACGCCTGGGCGGAGTTGCCGGCGAAGCTGCTCGCCCGCAGGCTGGTCCAGGTCAGGCCGCTGGCCATGGCGTCCTGTTCGGCCTCCTTGTTCCTGTCGCCGCGCCAGCGGGAGGGCTGCAGCTCATCCGGGTCGTCGACGTTGATCGCCGACAGCGCCACCACCTTGCGCGCGCCCCGTTCCGCGGCCACCGCCAGCAGCCGCCGCGCGGAGTCGCCGAACGCGCGCGGGTGCAGGAAGACGGTCTCCGCGCCGTCGAAGCACCCGGCCGTGGTCTCGGGCTTGGAGGGGTCGCCGTGGACGAGCTCCACCTCCCCGGGCAGCCCGGCCTGTTCCGGCGAGCGGGTCACGGCGCGTACGCGGGCGCCGGCGGCCACGAGCCGCTCGACGACGAGCCGTCCGAAGGCGCCGGTGGCGCCGGTCATGACGATCATGGGTCTCTCGCTTTCCGGTGGCAGGTGTCAGGGCAGGAAGTGGTGGGCGTGCTCGGCGGCCCACTCGGCGAACGTGCGCGGCGGCCGGCCGGTGATCCGCTCGACCTCGCCGGTCAGCGTCGTGGCGAGCTCGTTCGGCGTGCCGTACATCCGCAGCAGCATCTCCACCAGGTCGGCGTCGCCGACGCCGTCCACCTCGGAGAACGCGCGGAACAGCGACAGCTGCGGCCTGCGGCCCTCCGTGACCCACTCGCGGCGCACCTGGTCGGGGGTGAGCTCCTCGAAACGCAGGTCGCGGCCGGTCGCCTCGCCGATGATCGCGACCATCCCGCGGGCCGTGAGCACCTGGGGGCCGGTGAGGAGATAGGACCGGCCGCCGTGGCCGCCGTCCTCGGTCAGCACCGTCGCGGCGACGGCGCCGATGTCGTACTCGTCGATGGGCGGGCTCTTGCGGTCGCCGTGCGGCTCGCGCACCCGGCCGGTGGTGCGCAGCGGCTCGCCCCAGTCGGTGCGGAAGTTGGCCATGAACTGCAGCGGCTGCAGGAACGTCCACTCCATCCCACTGGCCCGGACGGCCGGTTCCAGCGTGCCCTCCTGCCAGCCGCCCAGCACCGTGACCTTGCGGACGCCGGCGCGCTCCGCCAGCTTCACCAGGTGCGGCCCGTTGGCCAGCGGCCGGTAGTCGCCGCCGAAGTTGATCAGGTGGGCGGCGGTGACGCCGTCGAAGGCCGCTTCCAGCCCGGCGGCGTCGGTGAGGTCGCCGCCGGCCACCTCGACGCCCGCCGGCAGGCCGGCGCGGGCGGGGTCGCGGGTGAGTGCGCGCACCTGCTGCCCTCGGTCGAGCAGGTTCCGGACGACCTGCCGCCCGACGGTGCCGGTCGCCCCGGTGACGAGAACGGTCATGTTGTGCCTCCCTTGGTCATGCCTCCTGAGAGGAACGGCCGGAGGGGGAACGTGACGCGGCGCCGCCGGATGTGGCGGAGGTCTCACCCGGGCAGTTGTAATCCTTTCGTGACCCACAAGAGGTGATAGATCGCAATTTACGGGCATTTTGGATCTCGAAGTCCAGCAGAGGGCTTCGTCTCACGCGAATCACCGGAGCGTGCCTCTGCCTGGGCTCTTTGTGTCTTGGGCAGGGTCGCTGGCACATTTTCTTGGAGCAGCAACATGCCTGTCCTGAACATCGCATTCGAGCAGCTCACCGCCGAAGAGCTGCTGGCCGAGCTGGCCGACCCGCAGGTCTCGGAGATGCATGCCGTCCGCATTCGCGAGCGTCTGGTGGAGATGCACGAAGGACTGGTCAACGAGGTCACCCGCCGTTACCGGTTCCGAGGCGAGCCCATGGAGGATCTGCGCCAGGCCGCGTACGTCGGGCTGATGAAGGCCGTCAACGGCTTCGACCCCGAGCTCGGGCACGAGTTCAGGGGCTACGCCATGATCACCATGATGGGCGAGGTCAAGCGGCACTTCCGCGACCGCACCTGGGCCATCCGGGTGCCGCGCGTCTACCAGGAACGCCGCATCGAGCTCAACAAGGCCACCGCCGAGCTCACCCAGAAGCTGGGCCACTCCCCCACCGTGGCCGAACTGGCCGAGAAGATGGGCATCTCCGAGGAGGACGTCCTGCTCGCCCTGGAGGCCTCCACCGCGTACAGCACGCTGTCGCTGGACGCCCCCGTCAGCAGCGGTGACGACGACGCCGCCGAGCTGAGCGACTTCGTGGCCGACCAGGACGCCTCGCTCGACACGCTGGTCGACCGGCACGCGGTCAAGCCCCTCATCGACGCCCTCCCGGCGCGGGAGAAGAACATCCTGCTGATGCGGTTCTACGGCAACATGACGCAGTCGGAGATCGCCCAGGAGTTCGGCATCTCGCAGATGCACGTCTCCCGCATCCTGCGCTCGGTCCTCACCAAGCTGCGCACGGCCCTGTCGGAGTGACCGATCGCGAGAGTGCGGCCGACGGGCGATACCGTCGGCCGCACCGTCCGGCACCACGGAAGTCACATATCGTGTCGGGTAAGAGACGCTCCCATCATTGACCGATCATCGCGTGTGGATCACATTCCGAATGATCGTCCTTATCTCTGCTTCAGGTGGCTGACCGTCTCTTTCCCGGGGTCTGCGTCAGCGTGCAGCAATGCGCAGACGTCGTGTACGGGCACGGTTATCGGCCCTTGTGATCGGTCTTGTGGCCATGGTGTCAATGTCCGCTCTGGGAGTTCCGGATCAGCTGATCGAGCCGGCGGCGGCCGCGTCCGATCCCGAGCAGTCGGTGGACGCTCGGCCGGTGCAGGAGAAGAAGGCCGCCAAGGGGGCGGAGGAATCCGCCCCGAGGTGACACGGAAACGGCCGGTCTGGCCCGCGCCGGGCAAGGCCGAGGTGTCCATGCCCGAGGCGGGCGGTCTGGCGGAGGCCGGGGCGTTGCCGGTGCGGCTGGCCAGGATCCAAGGAGCCGGACCCGACAAGGTGGCAGTGGAGACGCTGGCACCGGAGACCGCTCGTGTGACGCCTATGGCGGCCAGTTCGTCAGCCGGTTGAAGGTGGTGCGGCTGCCCGCCTGCGCGCTGCGGGAGCCGCGTCCGCGCTCGTGCGTCGTGCGGCCGACGGTGGTGCCATCGGTCAACGACATCAAGGCCGGGACGCTGACCGCCGAGGTGCAGGCCGCTCCCGCGGGCGCCGCCCAGGCAGAGGTGCGAGTACCGGCGGCAGGCGGGGACCGCAAGCCGGACCTGGCCAAGGCGGCGCAGGCGGCGCTGGCGGCGCAACTGGCGGCCGGCTCGGTGTTTCTGCTGGCCAGCGAGCTGCTGAACGACGGATTCACCCAAGGGCTGACCAAGAACAAGAAGGGCTACCTGTTCCGGAACGCTGCCGGCGAAGAGGTGCGCATCATGCGCCGCAACGGGGCATGGGACATCAGGATCCGCAACTATCTGGCTGAGAACGGCGACGTCGCGCCGCCCAACTCGGCCCATCAGATCACGGCAAAATCCTATTGATGATCACAGAGGCCGAGGAGATTGAGCTCGCCCTGACCGGCCACAGGCACTTCGAGGAGTGCCTGTTGGTCGATGTCAGATGGCGGCACTACGGCACCACCATTGACTTCTTCTTCAATTACATCTGGGAGGACGACCGGATCCGGCCGCAGATCCTGGATCGGCCCCAGCTGGTGACGGTGCGGGCCTACCTGGTGCAGGAGCTCAAACTGGCCAACGCGATCACCGAGACCATGGCCCGCGAACCGGAATCCCTCAACTGGGGGTTCTCGGAGGTGGCGATGGTCAGGCTCGTCGCGGACAGCCCGCTCCTGGCGCCCTATCGCCATCACGGCACGACGTACCACCATCTCGCCATCCTGTGGGAGGGAGACAGGAGGATCGACATGGTCTTCCGCGGCCTCGACATCAGCACCTGATCCGAGGGGAATGTCCGTCTCTGGCACACTTTGGCGGGTGAAGCGGCTACTCCTCATCGGCATCGGCGCCGGCGACCCCGACCATCTCACCCTGCAGGCGGTCAAGGCGATCGCCGCCGCGGACGTGTTCTTCATCGTGGACAAGGGCGAGGTCAAGCACGACCTCGTCCAGCTCCGGCTGGACATGATCGCCGAGCACGGGCGGCAGCCGTACCGGATCGCCGAGGCGCGCGACCCGGAGCGGGACCGCGACGCCGCCGCCTACACCGCCGCCGTGGACGACTGGCGCTCGCGGCGCGGGCGCGCCGTCGAGACGCTGATCCGCGATGAGCTGGGCGACGGCGAGACGGGCGCGTTCCTGGTGTGGGGCGACCCGGGCGTGTACGACAGCACGCTGGCCATCGTCGAGGAGATCCTCGAGCGCGGGGACGTGACCTTCGACTACGCGGTCGTCCCCGGCATCAGCAGCGTGTCCGCGCTCACGGCCGCCTGCCGCACCAGCCTGACCCAGGTCGGGCGGCCGGTGCACCTGACGACGGGGCGGCGGCTGGCCGAGGGCGGCCCGACGGCCGACGACGTGGTGGTGATGCTGGACGCGCACTGCTCGTTCGCCGGGCTGGACGACTACGCCATCCACTGGGGCGCCTACGTGGGCACGGCCGACGAGATCCTCGTGTCGGGGCCGGTGGCCGAGGTGGGCGAGCGCATCCGGCGGGTGCGGGCCGAGGCGCGGGCACGCAAGGGGTGGATCATGGACACGTACCTGCTGCGGCGGCTGCCCCCTCGTCCAGAAGAAGCTCGTCCAGAAGAAGCCTGATCAGCTCGACGCGCCGCTCGGTGTCGTCGGCGGTGGCGAGCAGCACGATGCTCCAGCCCGAATCAGGCAAGCGGGCGTGCAGGGCGCGCAGGCCCGGCCAGCCGCCGCCGTGCCGGTGCACGCGGTGGCCGGCATGCGAGCGGAGGCCGACGCCCCACGCGTAGTCGGTACGGGTGCCGTCAGCCAGGCGGCCGGGGGTGTGCAGGAGCTCCGAGACGCCGAGTTCGTCGGCGTTCAGCGCCTGGCCCCAGCGCAACAGGTCGGCGGCGGTGCTCCACACGCCACCGTCGCCGAGCGACAGCGGCGCCGGGTGCCGGGGGCTCAGCGGCGTCGCGCCGGGCGGGGTGGCGGCGGGGCCGGGCCAGAAGCGGGTGCCGGGCATGGACAGCGGGGTGAACAGCCTGTCCTGGGCCAGCTCGGGCAGCGGCCGGCCCGCCGCCCGTTCGGCCGCCGCGGCGAGGCAGACGTAGCCGGCGTTGGAGTAGGCGTAGGCGGTGCCGGGGACGCCGGGCAGGGCGGCGAAGCCGGCGAGGGAGCGGAGGACGCCCCGGCTGGTGCGGTCGCCGGTCAGCGCGGCGTCGACGAGGGAGTCGGCGGGCAGGGCGGCGAGGTGGTGCAGCAGGTGCCGCAGGCTGACGCCGCCGGCCCACGCGGGGAACTCGGGAAGATGCTCGCGGAGCGGGCCGTCCACGTCGAGGACGCCGTCCCGGGCGAGCAGCGCGATCAGCGCGGCGGTCATCTGCTTGGAGAGCGAGGCCGCGTAGACGGGCGTCGCGGGCGTGAGCCCCTGCGCGTGGAAGATCGGCGGCTCGCGGTCGTGCTGGAGGCCGACGACGAGCGGCTCGTCACCGCCGTAACCGGCCTGCCGCACCAGCCGTTCCACGGTCAGCCCCTGCCCTGGGACGCGCGCAGCGCCGCGAGCCGGGCCTGCCATTTGTCCACCAGAACTGGGATCTCCTCTCGCATGAGCTGCAGGAACTCCCACGTCTCGGCCAGCCGCGCCGCCGCCGGGCTGCCCTCGCCGACCGCCTCCATGCCCTCACTCAGGGTGCGCTCCCACTGCGTGAACAGCGCGTCCTGCTGGAGGATGGCCTGCGACCACTGGTCCTCGGTGACCCGGTAGTGGTCGCGGCGCGCGCCGGGTTCGCGTTCGCGCGTGACCAGCGCCACCTGCGTCAGATACCGTACGGCGCCCGACACCGCAGCCGGGCTCACCTGCAAGAACTCCGCCAGCTCAGCGGCGGTGCCCCGGCCCTCCTCGGCGACCAGGAGGGCGGCGTAGATCCGGGCGGGCATCCGCGGGATGCCGGTGGCTACCAGGTCGAGGGCGAGACGCTCCACGAAGCGGCGCACCGCCTCCTCGTCGATCTTCCTCTGCACCCAGCACATCCTACGGTATTCAGAACTTTCACGAACTTGTGAAAAGTGTGTACCCTCTTGGGCATGGAACGCGAGAAGGTCGCACTCACCACCGTTCAGGGGACGATGCTCGCCACCCTGTACGCCCGAGCCCTCGACAGCCGCACCCCCCACCCCATCCTCGGCGACCACACCGCCGACGAGGTGGTCAGACGCGTCGACCACGACTGGTCCAAGACCGGCACCCGGGTGCCCTGGGACGCGGCCACCCTCGCCCTGCGGGGGCGGGAGCTGGACCGGTGGACCACCGAGTTCCTGCACGCCCATCCCGGCGAGGTCACCGTCCTGCACCTCGCCTGCGGCCTGGACACCCGCGTGCACCGGCTCGCGCCACCCCCGTCGGTGCGGTGGGTCGACGTCGACTACCCCGACGTCATCGACCTGCGGCGACGGCTGCTGCCGGAGCCCGGCGGCGACTACCGGATGGCCGGGGCGTCGGTGACCGACGAGGGATGGCTGGAGGAGGTGCCCGCCGACCGGCCCGTCGTGGTCGTGGCCGAAGGGCTGACGATGTACCTGCACGAGGAGGAGGGGCGGCGGCTGATCCAGCGGATCTGCGGGCACTTCCCGAGCGGGGAGCTGCTGTTCGACTGCTTCAGCAAGCGGCTGGTGCGGATGGCGCGCAGGATGAGCTGGATGGGGATGGGGATCGTGCCCCGGGCCGTGCTGGAGAGCTGGCACTGGGGGATCGACGATCCGCGGGAGCTGGCGGGGTGGTGCGACGGGCTGGAGTTCACGGACGAGCTGTACGTGATGGACGTGCCCGACCTGGACAGGCTGCCCGCGGCGGCGCGGATCGGGATCCGGGTGGGGAAGCGGCTGCCGGGCGGGCGGGACTCAGGACGGCTGCTGCGATTCCGGTTCTGACCCGTCCTCTCCCATGACGAAGGCGAGGTTCTCCCGTACGAGGCGAGTCGTCGGATGATGAGGGCCGAGCACCCGATCACACGCCCTGACGGTCTCCGCATACATGGCGATGGCCCGGTCCACCGCTCCCATCGCGTTATAGGCGTAGGCCAGGTTGTTACGCGATTGCAGGGTATCGGGGTGATCCGTCCCCAGCACCCGTACCCGGTCGGCCAGCGTCGCCTCGTACAGCGGGATGGCCCTGCTCAGGTTTCCCGCCGACTCGTAGGCTCCGGCGAGGCCGTTGCGCGCGTACAACGTCCAGGGGTGATCGGAGCCCAGCACCCGCTCGCAGACGGCCAGCGTCGGCTCCAGCAACGAGATCGACCGGCGGTGGTCCCCCACCGAATCGTAGGCGGCGGAGAGGTTGAGGCGTGAGTTCAAGGTGCTGGGGTGCTCCGGACCCAGCACCCGCTCGCGGTCGGCCAGCGTCGCCTCGTACAGCGAGATCGACCGGGAAAGATCCCCCGTCGCGTGATGAACGGCGGCAAGGCTGTTACGGGCGATCAGGGTGGCGGAATGGTCCGCGCCGCGCAGCCGCTCGTAGGCCAGGAGTGCGCGTTCGCAGTAACCGAGAGCGCGGCCCGTCGCCCCCTGGCCGTTCAGGAAGAGACCCGCGTCGTTGAGCAGCCGGGCAGTGATCACGGTGTCGGTCTCAGGAGGCGCCCAGTCGAACAGAGCGGTGATGTGCGGCATCAGCACTCGCCACTGGGGCCACTCGGCAGGGTCTCCCGCGCTTTCGGGAGTGGCGGCGGCGAGCAGGGCAGCCGCCCAGCCGCGGGCGTCGTCGATGTCCTCGGCCGGACGGTGCGGGTCTTCGGGATCGGCGGTGCGTGCGACGGCCTGGACGAGGCGATGCACCGTGATGCTCGTCTCATCCAAGGCGATCATGTTGAAGGCGGCCAGCTCGCCCATGGCGTGGTCCGCATCGGGCCCCCAGCGGCCGAACAGGTTCCGGGGGATGGGGTCGGTACCGTACCAGGCCAGAACGCGTAACAGATGCCCGGCCAGCGGGGTGTCGGCCAGACGGTCCAGGGTGAGCCGCCAGATGCGGGCGACGGTGCGCTCGGCCTGCGACCCCCGGGCGGCGCGGCCGTACATAACCGCGGGCTGCTCGCGAAGCTGCCGCAGGTAGGCGCGAGGGGTCAACCGGGTCTGGTGCAGGTATCCGCCCGCCTGCTCGACTGCCAGTGGCAGGCATCCCAGCTCCCGCGCCAGCTCCAGCGCACCGTCCGGCTCCACTGGCCCCGCGAGCCGGGTGAGCAGGTCCACGGCGTCCTCTTCGCTCAGCACCCCAAGCGAGATCACCTCCGCGTCCAGCCGGTGCCAGCCGTACCCGAGCCGGCTGGTCACCAGCACTCGCCCTCGCAACGTCCGCCGTAGCAACGGCTCGACGTCGGCCGGGTCGGTGACGTCGTCCAGCACCACGAGCCACCCCTCGTGCGCGGCCAGCCACGCGCTCGCCCGCTCGGCCAACGCTTCCAGCGGCAACGTCGCGGCCAGCTCCGGTTGCAGCCCGGCAGCCAGCGTGGCCAGCCCCGCCCGTACCGCGGCGGAGCTGTCGGCGGTGATCCACCACACCGGATTGCACGTCCCGGACAAGGCCTGGGCCCGGGCATACCGGGCGGCCAGGGTGGACTTGCCGATGCCGCCCAGCCCGTGCACCGCCGCCACGACCACACCGCCAGAGACCCGCAGCGCCGTGTCCAGCTCGGCCAGCTCCTGCTCGCGCCCCACGAACACCTGCTCGTGCCAGGGCACGCACACCGTCGCGGGCGGCGCCGCCACCTCGGTGATCGGCCTCAGCGTCTCGGCGGGCAGCACCGTCTGGCTGATGACCTGGTCACCGCCCGCCTGGAACAGGCTCGCCTGCCCGGAGGCGGTGCCCTTCATCCGGAGCCGCTCTTCGGCTGACATGCCTCCAGAGTGCTACAGACCCGGTGCCGCCGAGCCTGTCAGTGACAAACGTGTTACACACCTCCTGTTCGCTAAGGTGAGGCGTTCGAATCCGATCTTGACCCCCCGGGAAGTGAAGTGCCCCGCCATCACCGATTAGGCGTCCCCGCCCTGCTCGTCACCGCCCTCTACGTCGCCGCCCTCCTGATCACCGCCGCGCTCGCCCTGACCACCGGCGACCTCGCCCCCCTGTGGCGGCTGACGGTGTTCGCGCAGGTGGAGGAGGTCGTCGAGGCGACGCCGCAGAACGTGGCCACCATGCTGCTGATCGGCGCGCCCTGGGCCTGCGCGCTGTGGGTCTGCCTGCGCGGCCCGCGCGCGGGCACGCCGCCCGAACCGACCGCGCAGGCACAGCGGCTGCGCGTGGCGCTGTACGCCGCCGCGGCGGCCTGGCTGCTCTACCCGATCGCGCCCGGCTGGCCCTGGTGGGCGGTGGCGCTGGACTCGCTGCTGATGCTCGCGGTCGTGCTGCTGTTTCCTCCGGTGCTGGGCGACGGCCTGGAGTACGCGGGCGTGGCGCGCGTCGCCGGGGTGCTCGCGTACGGAGGCGGCGTCGTCGTCGCGTTGACCGACGAGCTCGGCGTGGACCTCGGCCTGTTCTCCCTGCTCTGCGCGCTGGGCCAGCTCGTGTGGATGGTGCTGGTGCTGCGGGCGCAGCGGTGGGACGGCCGCTGGCCGTTCGTCACGTACCTGTACGGGATCACGTCCCTGGTGCTGCCGATGCTCGTGCTGGCGGTGGGCTGGATGCTGGTGGACGCCGGCAGCCTCTACTACAGCCTCGCGGCGGCGGCCGGGGTGCTGATGGCGACCTGGCTGGCCCGGTCGGCGCATGACCTCGCCGACCCGCGCAACCGGCCGGTCACGCCCGTACCGCTGCCCACGGAGCCCGCCGCGTCCGCTGGGCCCGCGCAGCCTGATGAGCCCGCAGGGCCCGCGGAGCCGGCGACCCCGTGAGGGGTCACGCGCATCTGTGGTCGGCGCCCAGGAACGTGCCGGTGCGCCGCGCGCTCCCGTAACCGGCGGCGAACGCGCCGTCCTCGAAGACCGGCTCGCCCGCCACGCACACCGCCCTGACGGCGGCGTCGCTGCGGTTCACCATCCGCCGCACGCCGCCGAAGTCCGGCATGGGCGCCTCGTGGTAGCCGGACAGCCGGTCGTCGAGCCCCGCCGGATCCACCACGACCAGGTCCGCCCGGTCGCCGGTGCGCAGCGTGCCCGCCCGCAGCCCGAACCAGTCGGCCAGCTCGCCGGTCAGCCGGCGCACCGCCTCCTCCACCGTCATGAACGGCCGGCCCGCCGCCTGCGCGGACACGACGCGTTGCAGCAGCCGCAGCGGCACGTTGTAGTGCGCCATGTTGCGCAGGTGCGCCCCCGTCTCGGCGAACCCCGGGTGCACCGCCGGATGGCGGGCCAGCCGGTCCAGGACGTGCGGCCGGTGGTTGGCGATCGTGGTGCGCCAGCGCAGCCGCGACCCGTGCGCCACCACGAGGTCGAGGAACGTCTCGGCCGGGTGCCGCCCGCGCTCGCCCGCCACCTCGCCGAACGACCGGCCCACCACCGCCTCGTCGGGGCAGGAGACGATGGCGGCGTCGTACAGGTGCCGGAAACGGCTGTCGTAGTCGCGGCGGAACCACCGCCGGTAGGCGCGCCGCGACAGCAGCCGCGCCCGCTCCGCCTCCTGCCGCAGGTGCAGCGCGGCGGCGGTGGCGCCGAAGTCCTCGAAGATGGCCAGGTCGATGCCGTCGGCGTACAGCTCGTACGGCACCGGCAGGTGCTGCCAGCGCACCTCCGCCCCCAGCAGCCGGTTGGCCGGCGCGGTCGCGCGCGTCAGCACGGCGGGCAGCACGGTCGGCAGCACCGGCGCGGCCCTCGGGTCGAGCGCCGCCAGCAGCGACGTCTTCAGCCGGGGCCGCACCCCCAGCCCCGCGCTGGCCAGCAGGAACAGCAGGCTGCTCCACGGCCTGGCGGTGTCGGGGGCGCTCTGCAGGACCCGGCCGCGCGCCCGCAGCACCCGATGCAGCGCGCGGTACTCGCGCCAGCCCGCGAACGTGGACGGCGGCCGAGCCGACCGGAACCGTTCGCCGTCGAGACGGCAGTGCGTGCTGCTCACCGTGGACAGCCCGAGAAACCCGGCGTCCAGGGCGCGGTCCAGCAGCGCCGCCATCCGGTCGAGATCCTCGCCCGTGGCCGGGTCGGCGCCGACCGCGCGGCCCAGCCCCATGACGTACGCCCGCAGGTCGGAGTGGCCGAGGAAGGCGGCCACGTTCGGGCCCAGCGGGCGGGCCAGCAGCGCCCGCACGTACTCGTCGGCGCCCGACCAGCGGCGGTGCCGCTTCAGGGCGTCGAGGACGGCGGCGTGCGGCAGCGCCTCGACCCGGCTGAACAGGTCCGCCGCGTCGTCGGCCGCGCAGTAGACGGCCGACAGCGAGCAGTTGCCCAGCACGACGGTGGTGACGCCGTGCCGTACGGACTCGGGCAGCCCGGGAGACAGCAGCACCTCGATGTCGTAGTGGGTGTGCACGTCCAGGAAGCCCGGCAGCACCCAGCAGCCGCCCGCGTCGAGCACCTTCGGGCAGCCCGCCCGCGGCAGCGGCTCGGCCGACACGGCCGCCACCCGCCCGGCCCGCACCCCCAGGTCGCGGACCGCGGAGGGGCTCCCCGTGCCGTCGAACCAGCGGCCCCCCTTGATGATCAAGTCGAACATCGCGTCCTTCGGCTGTCGCGTACGGTGAGCGATCGTTCGAACACCCTACGACATGGAGCGGCGGCCGGACCGCGTCCACAGCACGCGTGTCCGGCCGCCACCCCGCTCAGTCGACCTCCAGGCCGCCACCCCGCTCAGTCGACCTCCACCACCGCCTGCGCGAACTGCGCCGAGTACAGCCGGGCGTAGGCGCCGCCCGCCGCCAGCAGCGACTCGTGCGTCCCCTGCTCGACGATCCGCCCGTCCTCCATCACCAGGATCAGGCTGGCGTCGCGGATCGTGGACAGCCGGTGCGCGATCACGAAGCTCGTCCTGCCCTCCCGCAGCGAGCTCATCGCCCGCTGGATGAGCACCTCCGTCCGGGTGTCGACCGAGCTGGTCGCCTCGTCCAGGATGAGGATGGCCGGCTCCGACAGGAACGCCCGCGCGATCGTGATGAGCTGCTTCTCGCCCGCGCTGACCGCCGCGCCCTCCTCGTCGATCATCGTGTCGTAGCCGTCGGGCAGCGTGTGCGCGATGCGGTCCACGTGGGCGGCCTCGGCGGCGGCCTCGATCCGCGCGCGCGTGGCGTCCTCCGCGCCGTAGCCGATGTTCTCCGCGATGGTGCCGCCGAACAGCCAGGTGTCCTGCAGCACCATGCCGATGTTCGCGCGCAGTTCCTCGCGCGGCATCTCGGCGATGTCGACGCCGTCGAGCGTGATCCGGCCGCCCGTCACCTCGTAGAAGCGCATGACGAGGTTGACCAGCGTCGTCTTGCCCGCGCCCGTCGGGCCGACGATGGCGACCGTCTGGCCCGGCTCCACGGTCAGCGACAGGTTCTCGATCAGCGGCCGGTCCTCGGCGTACCTGAAGGACACGTTCTCGAACGCCACCCGCCCCCTGACCCGCTCCGGCGCCGCCCGCCCGGCCGGTTCGGCGGACTGCTCGGGCGCCTCCAGCAGCTCGAAGACCCGCTCGGCCGAGGCGACACCCGACTGCACGAGGCTCGCCATGCCGGCCACCTGGGTCAGCGGCTGGCTGAACTGCCGCGAGTACTGCACGAACGCCTGCACGTCGCCCAGCGAGATCGAGCCCGACGCCACCTTCAGCCCGCCCACCACGGCGACCAGCACGTAGTTGAGGTTGCCGATGAACATCATGGCCGGCTGGATGACGCCGGAGATGAACTGGGCGCGGAAGCTGGAGACGAACAGGGCCTGGTTGTGCTCCTCGAAGGTCTCGGCGGCCTCCTTCTGCCTGCCGAACACCTTGACCAGCGTGTGCCCGCCGTACATCTCCTCGATGTGCCCGTTCAGCTTGCCCGTCGAGGACCACTGCTTGATGAACTGCGGCTGCGCCCGCTTACCGATGACGGCGGTCACGTACACCGACACCGGCACCGTCACCAGCGCGATCAGCGCCAGCACCGGCGAGATCCAGAACATCACCACCAGCACCCCCACGACCGTCAGCACCGACGAGATGAGCTGGCTCATCGTCTGCTGCAACGTCTGCGCGATGTTGTCGGTGTCGTTCGTGGCGCGGCTGAGGATCTCGCCGCGCGGCTGCCCGTCGAAGTAGCTCAGCGGCAGCCGGGCCAGCTTGCCCTCGATCCGCTCGCGCAGCCGCGCCGCCGCCCGCTGCACCACCACGGTCGTCAGCCGGAACTGCACGATGCCCAGCAGCGCCGCCACCACGTACAGCGCCAGCACCCAGCCCAGCACGTGCGCCAGGGCAGTGAAGTCGATGCCGCGGCCCGGCACGACGTTCATCGAGGCGACCATGTCGGCGAACGTGTCCTGCCCGCCGGCCCGCAGCCCCGCCACGGCCTGCTCCTTGGTGGCCCCCGCCGGGAGCCGCTCACCGATGATGCCGGTGAAGATGAGGTCCGTGGCCTGGCCGAGGATCTTGGGCCCCGTCACCGTCAGCGCCACGCTGGCCGCGCCGAGCACCAGGATGACGATCAGCAGCGCCCGCTCCGGGCGCAGCAGCGTCGTCAGCTTGCGCAGCGTGCCACCGAAGTCCAGCGCCTTCTCCGCCGGTCCGCCCATCATCCGGCCCGGGCCGAACCCGGGCTGCGGGCGCCGCGCCGGCGCCTGAGTCGTCACGCTGCCGCCTCCTGTTCCGTGAGCTGCGACAGCACGATCTCCCTGTACGTCGGGCAGCCGTCCATCAGCTCGGCATGGGTGCCGCTGCCGGCCACGCGCCCGTCCTCCAGGACGATGATGCGGTCGGCGTCGCGGATCGTGCTCACCCGCTGGGCCACGATCACGATCGTCGCGTCGGCGATCTCCTCGGCCAGCGCGGCCCGCAGCCGCGCGTCGGTGGCATAGTCGAGCGCCGAGAACGAGTCGTCGAACAGGTAGATCTCCGGCCGGTGCACCAGCGTCCGCGCGATCGCCAGGCGCTGCCGCTGCCCGCCCGACACGTTCGTGCCGCCCTGCGAGATCGGCTCGTCCAGCCCGCCGGGCATCGCCTCCACGAACGCGCGGGCCTGCGCCACCTCCAGTGCCCGCCACAACTCCTCGTCGGTCGCGTCCGGCTTGCCGTAACGCAAGTTGGAGGCGACCGTGCCGGTGAACAGGTACGGCGACTGCGGCACCAGCCCGACCGCCCCGGCCAGCGCCGCCTGGTCGAGGTCGCGCACGTTGACGCCGTCCACCAGCACCTCGCCGGCGGTCGCGTCGAACAGCCGCGGGATAAGGTTGAGCAGCGTCGTCTTGCCGCTGCCCGTACTGCCGATGATCGCCGTGGTACGTCCAGGCCGCGCCGCGAAGCTCACCTCGCACAGCACCGGCTCCTCCGCGCCCGGGTAGCGGAAGTCCACCGACCGCAGCTCCAGCTCACCGGCGTGGCGCTCCCGCGTGACGGCGGCCGCCGGCGGGTGCACGGTCGGCTCGGTCGCCAGCACCTCCTCGACCCGCTCGGCGCACACCTCGGCGCGCGGGATCATCATGAACATGAACATCGCCATCATCACCGACATGAGGATCTGCATGAGGTAGGAGATGACGGCGGTCAGCGCGCCCACCTCCATGGCCCCGTCGGCGATGCGGTGGCCGCCGAACCACACCACGGCGACGCTGGAGACGTTCACCACCAGCATGACCGTGGGGAACATCAGCGCCATCAGCCGCCCGACCCGCAACGACACCTCGGTCAGGCGGTCGTTGTCATCGGCGAAGCGGTCGCGCTCGTACTGGTCGCGGACGAAGGCCCTGATGACCCGGATGCCGGTGATCTGCTCGCGCAGCACCTGGTTGATCCGGTCGATGCGCTCCTGCATCGTACGGAAGAGCGGGCGCATCCGCACCACGATGACCGCCACGATGACGATCATCACCGGCAGCGCGACGAGCAGCAGCGACGACAGCGTCACGTCCTGCCGCAACGCCAGCACGATCCCGCCGACGCACATGATCGGCGCGGCCACCATCATGGTGAACGCCATCAGCACCAGCAACTGGATCTGCTGCACGTCGTTGGTCGTCCGGGTGATCAGCGACGGCGCGCCGAACCTGCCGACCTCCTGCGCCGAGAAGTGCTGCACCCGGTGGAAGATCGCGCCCCGCAGGTCGCGGCCCAGGGCCATCGAGGTCCTGGCGCCGTAGTAGACCGCCACGGTCGCGCAGATGATCTGGACGAGCGTCACACCGAGCATCACCAGCCCGATGCGCATGATGTAACCGGTGTCGCCCTTGACGACGCCGTCGTCGATGATGTCGGCGTTCAGAGTGGGGAGATAGAGGGTGGCCAGCGTCTGCACGAACTGGAAGAGCACGACGAGCGTGATCTCTCTCCGGTACGGCCTGAGCTGGACCCGCAACAGTCGGAACAGCATCAACAGGGACTTTCTGGGTCGGGGGTATGGGAGGGCCTGACGAGCAACCCGTCGAGCAGCACGGAGACGATCTCCTCGTCCGCCATGTCCGCGAGGCCGCCGCCCGCGTCGATGCCGGGATGCACCGACACCGCGACCAGCATCAGCAGCATCTGCGCCGCCGCCTCGGGCGAGCGCCGCAACCGGTCACGATCGGGCTCCATCAGGGCGGCCAGCGCCCCCTGGATCCGGCGACGGCCGTCGATCATGTGCTGGCGGAACTCGGCGTCCTCGGCCATCAGCTCGCGGGGGAACGCCATCAGATTCGCATTGGCCCTCATCCCCGCCCGTAACGTCGCGACCGCCTCGCACAACCGCTCACGCAGCCCGGGCCGCCCGCCGATGGCCGCGAGCGCGTCCGTGGCCTGACGCCGGTCGAACGCGCACATCAGCGCCGCCCGCAGCAGCGTCGCCTTGTCAGGAAAGACACCGAAGATCGTGCCCTCGGCGACGCCCGCCGCCTCGGCGATCTGACGGGTGCTCACCGCCGCGCCGTGCTCCCGCAACAGCGGGACGGTGGCGGCGATCAGCGCGGCCCGGCGGTCTTCCGGCGCCATGGCGGGCACCCTCCGCCTCTTGTTCATGCCGCGAAGCGTAATGAGCGAGTACTCACTCATTCAAGTGGTTTTATGGCGAGGACAGCGGACGGGAATGCGACCCTTCAGGCACGCACAGTAGTCATATGCGATGCGAACTCGATGCCGGGCAGCAGCTTCCGACGATCGCCCTGCGCCGCGCCGCCCCGCATCCACCCGGCGAGGGCGAGACGTGCTGGCTGCCCATGCCCGGCGTGATCCTCGCCAGAGCCGGCGAGCAGATCGAACAGGTTCGCGCGGCCTGGCGCGCCTGCCGCTACGAACGCTTCCTTCCCGAGGCCACCCGTGCCCTCCTGCACCGCCACGCCGACGCCCTCACCCGCCTCCTCCCCACCGCCACCCCGTTCACCATGGACGATCTCATCGCCGCCGGTCTGCTCCCCCGCCACCGCCGCCTCGTCACCTTCCTCCTCCACCTGCTGCGCGAACACGGCCTCGCGACCCGCCTCCCCCCGGACGGCCGGTGGCGCCTCGCCGTCCCCGCCGACCCCGCCGAGCTCACCCGCGGCCTCCTCCTGCGGCATCCCGCGTTCGTCACCGAGGTGGCCCTGGCCGCCCGCATGGGACGCCACCTCCCCGCCGTGCTCCGCGGCGAGCACGACCTCGCGGAGCTGGCGCGCCAGTATCCGCACGACGTCACGCCCGTTTCCCGCTTCACCGAACGGCTGGTGCGCGCCCTCCTCGGCCAGATCGTCGCCGCCTGGCCGGGCGACCGTCCCCTCCGCGTACTGGAGATCGGCGGCGGCACCGGAGCCACCACCGCCGCCCTCCTCCCCCTCCTGCCACCCCGGCTCACCCGCTACACCTTCACCGACCCCGACCCGTCCGCCCTCACCGCCGCCCGCCACCGCTTCTCCGGCTCCGGCCTCCTCGACCACCAGCGGCTCGACCTCGACACCGACCCCACGTCCCAGGGCCTGGCCACCGGCGCCTTCGACGTGGTCATCGCCGCCGACACCCTGCACACCGCCCGCGACCTGCCCGCCGCGCTCGACCGCGTCCGCAGCCTGCTCGCACCCGGCGGGCACCTGCTGGCCGTCGAGACCCACCACCCGGGCCTGCTGCTGGCCGGCCCCGGTGCGCTGTCGCACGCTTGGCCCGCCGAGAACGATCCGCTGCGGCCACGTACGTCGCTGCTGCGGCGCGAGCAGTGGGCGCCGTTGCTGCGGGAGTGCGGCTTCACGCACGTCGTCCAGACCAGCGACGACGCCCTGCCCGCCCGGGACGCCTTCTCCGTGCTGCTCGCCGCCCGCCCCCGCGCCCGCGCGCGGGCGCGTGACCTGCCGGCCGCCGCGCCCGAGACCCGGTGGATCATCGTGGCGGAAGGCGAGGACGGGCTGCCGCTGGCCGGGGCGGTCGCGGAGCTACTGGTCGCGCCGGACGCGAGCGCGTCGGGCGGCTCTGCGAGCAAGGGGGCTGTCGCGGTGCTCGCCGCTCAGGAGCCGGACCGCTGGCGAGAGCTCATGTCCGGCCGCCCCTCCGACAAGAGGGTCGCCGTCACGTTCGTCCCCTCGTCCGGACACCGGCCCCACCCCGGCGCCGAACCACCTCACACCCGCGCCCTGCGAACCATCGCCCGCGCCATCACCGGCCTCCCCACCTCCATCAACCGCTCCCTCTACGTCGTCACCCGCCCCTCTCCACCGGACACGACCCTCCACGAGACCGCCAGATCCATCGCCCGCGAACACCCCGGCCTGCACCTCCCCCGCATCAACCTGCACCCCGGCGGCAATCTCGCCACCGACGCCCGCAGGCTGGCCCACGAGCTCCTGGCCACCCCGACCGACCACGAGATCGTCCTGACCCCGAGAGGCCGCTTCGTCATCCACGAACAGCCGCCCACCCCCCTCACCCCCTGCGCGCTCGACGCCACCGCACCGGCATGGACCCGCACCAGCCCGCCTCCGCCACCCGGCCCCGGCATGGTGACCATCGAGGTGCACGCCGCCACCCTGCACGGTCGACCCGGGTCCGGGCCCGGCTGGTGGGCCTGCGCCGGCCGGGTCACCGCCGTGGGCACGAACGTGACGGGCGTCAGGCCGGGCGACCGCGTGTCCGGCCTCGCCTCCGGCACGCCCGCCTCCCACACCCTCGCCTCGGCCCGCCTCCTCACCCGCACCCCGCCGGGGACGAGCGACGCCGAGGCAGCCACCGTCCCGCTGCCGCACCTGCACGCCCATCTCGCCCTGACCGTCCAGGCCAAGCTGTCGCCGGACGAAACCCTGCTCCTGCACGACGACGCCACGGGTCCCGGCCTTGCGGCGCTGCGGCACGCCCTTCACTGCGGCGCCCGGGTCATCGCCGCCGCCCGCACCCCGGCCCAGCGCGACCTCCTGCTGACGCTCGGCGCGTGGCGCGTCCTCGACGCCCTCGCCCCGGACGCGCCCCGCCAGGTTCTGCGGCTGACGGACGGGCGCGGCGCCGACGTCATGGCGGGGCCCGCGCCGTCCGGCTGGGAGCGCGCGCTGAACCCGGACGGCCGCTACGTCCACCTCGGCGCCGCGGACCCGTCCGATCCGGACGTGTTCGCCGAGGTCATGTCGGGCAGTGCGACAGCCCGGGACGGCGGGTGCCTGCCGCTACCGTTCAGCGCCTATCCCGCGGCGCGGGTGCGGGATGCGCTGGCGGCGGCGCGGGAGGGCTCGGCCCTGGGCGAGATCGTGCTCTGCTTCGACCCGTTGGACGACCCTCCCGCGCCCTTTACAAAGTAGATCAGCTCGTGGCGCGCTGGAGGCTGAGCGGCCGCATGTCGGTCCAGTGCTCCTCGACGTACTGGAGGGCGTCGGCACGCGGACCCGGGCCGAAGGCGACCCGCCAGCCCGCGGGCACGTCGGCGAAGTCGGGCCAGAGCGAGTGCTGACCCTCGTCGTTGACGAGGACGAGGAAGATGCCGTTCTCGTCGTCGAAGGGATTCGTCACAGAACCTCCACAGGGTGATCCGGCTGCACATGGTTAGGTTAGGCATACCTAATTTTGTTGGCAAGTGCACGGAGACGCCCCTTTTCCGGCGGTCTGTCTAACATGGGCCGAGTTCTTGGGAGAAGGGAGGCTTGTGGAAGAGAGCATGCCGCTGGGCCAGCTCGCCCGCCGGCTCGAAGAGGTGGTCAGCGAGCTGCGGGGCCTGCCCGTGGACGTCGAACGGCTGGAGGACGGCGAACTCGTCCGGCAGCGGATCCTGGAGGCGGCGGCCACGGCCCGCGAGGTGCGCGCCATGCAGCCGGTGGGGCCGGCCGAGACGGAGCGGCACGAGGGCATCAGCCGGCGCGAGAACCTCGACGCCCTGGCGCGCGGCTTGAGGATGCGCACGATCGTGCACGCCGACGTGCTCGACGAGCCACGCAAGGTGTCCAGAATCAGGCAACTGCACGCCGCCGGCGATCTGCACCGGGTGGTGGACCAGCCCATCCAGCAATTGATCATCTTCGACCGCGCGGTGGCGTTCCTCCAGTTCACGCCCGTCGCCTACTCGCCCGGAGCGCTCGCGATCAGGCAGCAGAGCCTGATCACCGCGCTGATCGACCTGTTCGAGCAGACGTGGGAGCGGGCCCGCGAGGTCACCGAGCCGACCCGCCAGCTCAGCTCGCGCGAGCGGGAGGTGCTCGCGCTGATCGCCGAGGGACGGTCCAACAGCGCGGTCGCGCGGGCGCTGTCGATCACCGAGGCGGCCGTGGGCAAGCATGTGGCCGGCCTGTTCACGAAGCTGGAGATCCCGGCCACGGCCGATGACAACCGGCGGGTGCTGGCGGTGCTCGCCTACCTTCGGGGGGCGGTCAGGTAGGGCCAGCCCGACCTCGTACTCGGCTCAGGGCCCGCGCGGGGATGGGCCGGCAGGCTGTTGGATGATCAGCATGCAACGCATGACCGGACTGCTCATCGGCGCCGTCTTCGGTGCCGTCTTCGTCTTCGTGAACACGCACGACCCGCTGAGCGGCACGGCGGTGCTCGTGCTGCGGGTGATCGCGGGCCTGGCCGCCGTCGCCGTCCTCGCCCTGTGGTTCACCGCCGCCCGCAGAGAGCGGACCGGCGGCGCCCCACAGGAACCTCGCGCACAGCCTGCTCCGCAGGAGGCCCGCACGCCGACCGTTCCGCAGGGGGCCCGCACGCTGCCCGTTCCGCAGGAGGCCCGCACGCAGCGGGACGGCGGCGGCGCTCCCCGGGGAGGCATGTTCGGGCGGGGCTATGTCGCCGTCGTGGTCGTGGAGGCGATCATGCTGTTCGGCGGCCTGCGGGTGCTCGCCGCGCTGGAAGCCCCCGAGCAGGCCAACGTGGCGTGGGTGGCGCTGGTGGTGGGCGTACACTTCGTCGTCCTGGCCCCCATCTGGAAGAGCTGGGACATCGCCGTCCCCGGCGCGGTGCTCACCCTGCTCGGCATCGCGGGCCTCGTCCTCGCGCCGACGTCCGTCGCGGCCTGGGTGCCCATCCTCAGCGGCGTGCTGTCGGGGATCGTCCTGCTGGCGGGCACCGTGACCGTGAGCTGGCGAAGCGTCGCGGGCCGCACGCCGTGATCACCGCTTACGGACGCCAGAAGGCATCGTGCGCTCGCTGGTCAGCCACATACTCCCAGCGTTCCGTGACCAGCCCTCGCTCCATGTGGAAGACGTTGAAGTTGTCCATGGCGATCCGCTTCCCTCGACGCTCCGCCGTCCAGCGATGGAGGGTGACCGCATAGGAGTCGTTGCCCTCCGCGGAAAGCAGCCGGGTCTTGAAGGTGCCGTTCGTTTCCGCGAGCGCGAGCCGGCCAAGCTCGATGATCGCCTCCTTACCGCGATGCTCGCCTGCCACAATGCTGTTCCCACCGACGTGAAAAACGGCGTCATCGGCGATCAGATCGAGATAACCGTTGATATCGCCATTCTCGATCAACTCGTAGAGGCAGCGGGCGAGCTCGGCGTTCGGGTGCGGATCCGGCCCCATGGGGCCACCATGCCACACACCTCATGATTGACAAGCCGTACACCGGACCTCAGCACGCCGCCGCCCGTTGCAACAATGGCTCGGTGGCGGTGCGGAGTTCGTCACTGAAGGGCGTGGGACGCAAAGTGGCCGGGTCGAGATTCACATTCACCCGGTAACCGTCGGCGTGCACCACTTCCCGCTCAGGCGACACCACGCGAAATCCGTACACACCGCTGGTCCGCCCCAACCGCTCGATCCAGAAATGCACCAGCGGCTGGCCCGCCCCCACGATCGGCGCGTGATAAGTCACCTTGAACTCCCGCACCGCCAGGAACACGTCCTTGAACGCCGACCGCGCCGCGTCAGGCGACCACCCCAGCCGTTGCCAATAGGCTCCGATCGCCCGCTCCACCAGCAGCGCGTACCGGGAATTGTGCAACAGCCCCATGGCGTCGAGGTCGTCGAAATGCACCTGGACCGGCTCGTACACGCCGTTGTCGGCCACCATCGTCATGATCAGTCCTCCGGGAGAAGTGCGGGGTCGGGGCAGAGCGCGCGCAGGCGCTGCAGGACGGCGCGGCGGGCATGCGTGAGGGCGGCGGGCCCGTCGTGCAGGCGCGAGTGGATGATCACCATCTCACCGAGCGCGTCGATCTCGTACGCGAGCTGCGCCGGATCCGCCCCGTCCACCAGCTCGCCCAGTTCCCTGGCCTCGGCCACCAGCCGCTGGATGAACTCCTGCCACTCGCGCATGGCCCGCGCCACCCGATCGTGCACGGCCCCAGGCCGGTCGTCGAACTCGGCCTGGACGGTGAAGAAGAAGCACCCTCCGGGCAGCACGCCGTCGCCGTAGAACCGCAGCCGCGCCTCGTGCAGCGCGAACAGCCGCCGCACGCCGGCGGGAGCGCCCATGGCGGGTGCGACGACGTGCTCGCGCCACTGGCGGGTGGCCCACTCCACGGCGTCGAGCTGCAGCTCCTCCTTGTCACGCCAATGCGCGAAGAACCCGGACTTGCTGGTGCCGGTGGCCGTCGCCAGCCGTCCCAGCGAGAGGCCGTCCAGCCCTTCGACGGAGGCCAGCCCCACCGTCCGCTCGAGAATCGCCTCCCGGCTGCGCAACCCGCGCAGCCGTCGGCCGTCCTGTGTCATGCCGCCCAAACTATATGAACGACCGGTCGGTTGTATAGTTCTAGGAGCCGCCCTCCTTGATCTGCCCGAGTATGGTCTCGTCGGTGATCTCCGTGTCCCTGGCCAGGAGGAAGGCCTTGCTGAGGATCAGCGCCAGGCGGTCGTCCTCCTCGAACGGCAGGAACAGCCGATCGACGCGCCGCCGCTCGGGCACGATGCACAGGTAGACGTCGCCGGGGTCCATGAGGATGTTCGCGCTGCCCAGGTGGATCTTGTACGTGCGCAGGTCGCCGCGCACCACCAGGAACCGGTCGGTGAGCGTGCAGCGCCCGCCGATGGCCGTACGGGGCAGGATGCGGGCCAGGGCGTCGCGCCGCACCTCGCCCGACGGCTGCAGGGCGCCGACGGAGGTGTCGCGCCAGTAGGTCCGGTGGCGGTCGTCACCACGGTCGGTCCAGCTCGGGTCGGCCGCGATCGACGTCACGGCCACGAACAGGTCCACGTCCCGCATGGCCTCGCCGAACACCAGCGGCGGCACCTCCGCCAGCGGCGCCTCCAGCCAGGCGCCCTGCTCGTCACGCCGGTGGAAGCGCACCTGGTCAGTGGTGGCGCACTCGCCTGGCCCGTCGTAGAGGTAGTCGTGGTGGAACGCCACCCGCCAGCGGCCCTCCGCCAGCACCCGGGTGGCGGCGTCGGTGCCGCCGCCGTCCCACGGGCCCAGCATCTTGGAGTCCCAGTTCCTGGCTCGGAACATCGCGTAGAGGCGGCGGTAGTCGACGACGTGGGCGGCGAAGCGGTTGGAGTAGACGGCGGTCTGCTCCTCGGCCGGGGTCAGGGGATAGACCTCGCGGAAGGCCTGCTTGAACGGCTGCCTGACCCGCCCCTCGGTCACAGCCTCCCGCCAACGGGCCGTCTCGCCGGCTTCGGCCCGCGCCGGATGCCACAACCGCACCCGTGCCTGTCCTGCTTCCGGCGGGATGTCCGCCGTGCGTGGCTGCGGCGCGAAGACGGGTGATGGGGTCCGCTGCTCCGGCGCGAAGGCGGGCGGGAGGGTGCGCCACTCGCCCGGGGCGACCTCCACCTCCCAGATCAACCGGTCCGCCACCGTACCCGCGATCGGATGCCCTGCGACCCTCTCGCGCCACACCCCGTACGGCCAGGACATCTCCCCCGCGAACCCGCCCTCAAGAGCCCGGCACAGCGTCGTCACCTGCCGCCGCACCTGCTTGACCAGCTCGCGCAGCCGCTTGACCTCCTCGGCGTGCTCCCTGCGCACCGCCGCCGGCACGCTCTTCAGCGCCTTGCCACCCTGGCGGAAGCCCAGCTCGAACTCGCCGCCCGAGCCGGGCGCGACCACCGCCGTGTACTCCCCCAGCGGCACCTCCAGCCGCCCTCCCGCCGAGAACCCCAGGTCCGGCATGCGGAAGGCCACCTCGACCCGATCGGCCAGCCCCGGCTCCGCCTTCTTGATCATGCGGTCGAGCTGCTTGGTCACCCCGGCGTGCCGCGTCGCCGCCCGCGCCGCGCGCAGCGCCGTGATCGCCTCAGGAGTCGGGAACCGCCCGACCGCCCGGCCGATCTCGAACAGCAGCGCCTGCGACGGCAACGTCTTGGCCGCCGTCGGCGCGACCGCCACGCGGGCCAGCAGGCTGTCGAGCAGCTCGGGCAGCCATGGCGCGTCGCAGTGCAGCGCCAGGCGGGCGGCGCGGCCGAGCGCCGCCACCTCGGCCGCGCTGAACGCCTTGTCGGCACGGTACGGAAGCTCGCCCGCGTGGATGGCGGCCAGTCTCGTATCAGCGGCCTCAAGCGCGGAACGGGCGAAGTCCGCGTACGGCGTCAGGGCGGCCAGCCGATCCCACACGCCCGGCAGTTCGGGCGGCGAGCCGTATGAGCGGGGCCCGATCTCGGCCACCAGCGCCCTGTCGGCGGGGCCGAGCCCCAGCACCACGTCACGTTCGGCCACCGCCAGCGACCCCTGCGGCTCGTCCATCGGCTTGCCCGCCCCTTCGATCCCGGCCACCGCGAGCAGTGCGTACGGCTGCTCCAAGCGCGCGTTCGCCACCATGAACTCGGTCAGCACCCGAGCAAGCCCGGCCAGCGCGGCCGTCGGCGCCCCGCCGGGGCAGCGCAGCAGCGCGCCGGCCGCCAGGCACACGTCGGCCCACTTGCGTCTGTCCAGGCCTTCGACCAGCGCCTCGTACAGGGCCAGGCAGGATTCGGGGGTGAACTCCGGTTGCCGCTGCCTGACCTCGTCCTCGACGGCGAACCGCATCGACATGGCGGGGCCGCCGCCGCCTGTGGTGCGGTAGGCGAGCGGCAGGAGGTGGCCCAGGTCGAGGGCCGTCAGCCGGGACATGTCGGGCCACGGGGCGGGGTAGCCCATGCCGGGCTCGGTGAGGTGGCGGTGGAGCTGGCGGGCCTCGGGGGAGAGCTGGTCGGTCACGTTCACGAGTCAGCAGGTTGCCGTAAGCCACCGACAAAATGCGATCAGGTGGCGAGCTGAGTGAGGAGCGAGGGAAGTCGGCGAAGTGAGTGAGGTAGGGCGAGCGGGCCTGGGCGGGGGCCGAGCGGGGCTGGGCAACGCGCGGCGTGCGGGGCCTGGGCGAGTCCGAGGGTGGGCAACGCGCGGCGCGCGGGGCTGGGCGAGTCCGGGGTGCGGGGCGCGGGCGCTCAAGCCCTCGCCGCAAGCTGCCCCTCCTCCAGCCACTCACTCGCGATGAACGACCTTCTTCGCAGACCGCCCGGGATACACAACGATCAGGTGCTCCTCAGAGCCAGCCGTCTCCTGCTCCCCCACACGCGCGTAAACCCGCATCCGATACCGCCCAGCACCATCGATGGCCAAGTCCGGCAGCGGCCCGAGCGCCCCGCTGTCACCCCCCTCCGGGTACGCCGGCACGCCGATGTGCCCGCCCCGGCTGACGATGCCCACCTCCACCACCTGATCCCAGCCCTTGAGCCGCAACGGCGGAGCACTGCGAAAGGCCTTCACAGTGAGACACATGGGCTGGTTCTCACCAAAGGTCACGACCGCGGCGCTACTCCCGGCAGCATGGATGAACCCGTCGTCGATCGCCTCGAACACGTCTGCGCCGGGCCCTCCCTCTGTGTCGTCAAGGTCGTCGTAGACGTAGTACCCGCCCCCTTCGAAGAGCTGGTAAGCGGCCGTCCCCTGCCTCACGGCACGCACCTGAGGCCACGGGTCGGCGCAGTGGGCGTTGGCCTCTGCGAGCCTGGCCCGCCACGCGGCCTCCTCCTGCGCACGTCGCCGCTGCGCGTGTGCCGCCTGCGCCCGGTGCCGGGCCGCGGCGCCGGGGCACAGGTACTCCAGCGCGTCACCGACCAGGGTCGTGTCCGCCGGCTCCGCGCCCAGGCGCCGCAGTGACGCATGCCGTTCTTGGACGTCCGGAATCGCGCACAGCCGTCTGCCGTGGGCCACGACCTGCTGGTCCGGCAGGTCGGAGGGGAACATCGGCGTCCCGGCGGAGCCGTCCCTGGCTAGGCAGAGGAAGGTGGCGCGCCGGTCCTGCGGGCGGGTGCCGGCGTAGGGGCGGAGCCGCCCGGCGCAGTCCTGCTCGGTGCCGGTGAAGCTGTGCCGGGCGTCTTCCTCCGCGCCGACCGCGAGCAGCGGCAGCAGCAGCGCGACGGGCAGGAGCGACCGCGTCTTCCAGAACCGCCGCCGGTGGACGGCTTGTCCTGGCTGGGCGAGCTCGTGTGCGGTGCGTGCCAGCCAGACCGTGGAGAGCGCATCCAGCGTGTCCGACACGACTCCGAGGCCCCTGGGCAGGGCGATCAGGAGCAGCGGTGCGACGAGGGCGACCCACCCGATGGTGACCGTGGCGTCGCTCCACCGCCCGTCGCGGCGCTGCCCGACGAGGATCATCACCGTGAACGCGATGCTCGCCGGCGCCAGCACCCACAGCACGGCAGGCGTCAGCTGGAAGAACGACACGAGCGGCAGCGAGCCGATCAGGCCGAGCGCGAGGGCGATCGCCCGGAACCGTGCCCCGACCCCTGACAGCACGCGCACCCACAGGACCATCGTGGCGGCCCACACGATCCGGCTCACGACGATGTCCGCGACGTCGGACAGCTCCTCCACCAGCTCCCAGAGCAGCAGATCACCGGCGATGCCCAGGTAGAGCAGGCGCCGCAGCCAGACCACACCACCCGGTAAGCCCGCGACGCGCGGCAGCGCGGGACCGCGCAGCACCTGCCACACCATCCACGCGTTCAGCGAGCCGATCGCGACGAGCATCGGCCCCACCCAGGACCCTCGCAGAATGACGGGCCACGCCTTCATGCCCGTCGCGGCGATCGACAGCGCCACCAGGTCGCGGGACACGACGGCGTAACCGGTGGCGGCGGCCACGGCCGTCAGGTAGAGCGCGGCGACGACGGCGGCCGGGCGCCCGAAGCGGTAGCGGCCGGCGGCGGCCCAGAGGCGAGTGACGATGCGGAAGATCATAATGGCGGGCGAGGCCGGCGGGTTGAGGCCGTGACCGAGCGGGAACAGCGGGTTCTCCGTGTCGCCCGGCACGTCCGATCTGCTGCGGCGGACCTCGTCCATGCTGCTGGGCAGCTCGAACGGCAACCGCCCGACCGGCTCGGCACGACCGAAGAGCACGTCCAGCACGGCCTGGTCGCTCGCCCCGTACTCACCGATCAGAGCGGCGGCGCGGGCGGCGATCTCCGGGACGACCGCCGGGCGCTCCAGGCGGAGGACGACGACGGTGAGGCATGCTGGAGCTACGCGAGCACCTCGACTCGCAGCGCCTGCCGGCCGAGAGCCGCACGTTGCCGCGCCTGGAGCACATCGTCCAGCTCGCCGAGTACAACGCCACCAGGCCGGGCGTGGCGCAGGCGTTCACGGTGCTGCCGGCCGAGAGCGTCACCGAGGGGCACCCGGTGCATCACGACTTCGTGCGGCGCCACGCCCGGATGCGCGAGCTGACCGCGACGGCGCTCGCCGCCGAGCCGGGCGAGGACCTGCCGGGCGGCCTCACCCCCGCCCAGGCCGCGGCGCTTCTGCTGGCCGCGCAGGACGGCGTCCAGCTCCAGTGGCTGCTGGATCCCGCCGAGGTGGGATCTGCCGGCCCTGGTGGCGGCGTTCGCCCGGCTATTCATAACGAGACGATGACAAGGCTCGATCTACTTCATGAAGGCCCAGAAGCGCTCGTAGTTCCCGGTGGTCGACAACGTGCGCGGCTCGGCCCTGTCCAGGTACAGGACGCCGTTGAGGTGGTCGGTCTCGTGCTGCGCGATGCGCGCCGGCCAGCCCGACAGCTCCGTCTCGTACGGGCGCCCGTCGCCGTCGGACGCCGACAACCGCACCCGCGCGTGGCGCGCGACGACCGCGGTCAGCCCCTCGACGCTCAGGCAGCCCTCGTAGAAGGCGTGGTAGCGCGACCCGACAGGGGTGACGACGGGGTTGACGAGCTCCAGCCTCGGCTGCGGCTCCCGCTCCCGCTCGGCGGCGATCTCCGCCGGGACTTCGGCCGGATCCTCGATGACGGCCAGCGCCAGCGGGATGCCGACCTGCGGCGCGGCGATCCCCACCCCGACGCCCGGCAGGTGCGCGAACATCGCGTCGAGCAGCTCGCGCAGCAGGGCGCCGGGCAGTTGCCCGTCGTACCGCTCGGCCGGGCCGCGCAGCACCGGGTCGCCGATCTGCGTGACGGACCACGGCCTGGGCGCCGCCAGCAGGGCCTGCACCTGCTCGATCAGCTTGTCGCTCATCGGGCGCCTGCCGTGGTCGCCGGGCGGGTGCTGCCGGTGGGGGTGGGCTCGGGTGCCATGGGCGGCGGGGTCCTCTCGTTCGGCGGTCGCTGAGCAGACGGTAGAGCATCCGCCCGCCGAAGCGCAGCACCGGCCCTGCGGGTGAGCAGCCGTGGCCGGGGCGGGCGAGCCGGTCAGCGGCGTGGAAACGCGGTTCGGGCGAGTGAGCCCGTCATGGGCGTGGAGCCGCGGCCTGGGCGGGCGAGCCCGTCAGCGGTGTCGAGTCGTGGTAGCGCACCTCGTACACCCGCTCGGTGAACTTCCACCCGTCCCCGGTCCGCCTGTACTGATCGTGGTAGATCGCGAAGTTGAACTCCGAGCGCCCGTCCACCAGCCGCCCGACCTCCTGCATGTACGCGCGCCCGTGGGCGGTGTCCCCCTCGATCCTGATCACCCCGGGGTGCGTCGTCTGCACCAGGAACTCCACGAACCCGGGCACCCGCCTGCCCCACGTGCGGATCTCCTCCGGCCCGGCCAGCTCGGCCGGGATGTTCGGCATGCGCAGCACGCCGTCCGGCGTGAACAGCGACGCCAGGCGGTCGTAGTCCCGCATCATCGCCGCGTCGGTGAACTCGCCGCGCAGCGCCTCGATCTCGACCCGGTCGGCGATGGCCTGGAAGTCGTTCATCGGTCCTGTCTCCTGCTTGTCGGTTTCTCCTCAGGGGTACGACGAGACGACCGGCCGGAATGTGAGGCGCGCGCGGCGAGCTCAGTGGTCGGTCGCCAGGTGCAGTTTGAGCAGGTCCACGCCGTAGTCGTTGCCGTTCGGGGTGCGGATGATCGTGTGGATGTGCTGCTGCGTGGGGTCCCCGCCCATCGGCCCGTCCGGCATGCCGCCGCCGGGAGAGCCCGTCGGGCGGGCTTCCGGGGTGCCGCTCTGCCGGGTCACCGCCTTCTCGCCGTACGCGAGCGGGGACTGCGCGTCGTACTCGATGAGCACGACCGGGCTGTGCACCCGGTAGTAGAACGCGGAGTCGTCGCCGGTCTCGCCGATCCAGTAGAAGTAGGTCTTCGCCACGTGCTCGCGCACCTCCTTCATCTTCACCTCGGCGTGCGCGTCGTCCAGGTAGCCGACGTAGACGCGGACCAGGTCGAGCAGCTTCTGCCGCTGCGCGGCGGTCATCTCGGAGCCGGGCAGCCCCTGGTAGGGCAGCTCCAGGTTGTCCGCGCCCGCGCCGGCCTTCATGTTCACGCCGCTCTTCTGCTCCGACGCGGAGACGGCCTTGGCGCGCTGCTCGCCGGTGAGCGCGCGCAGCATGGCCAGCCCCGCCCGCGTCTCCTTCTCGAACGTGGTGATCTGCTCGCCCTGGTAGGTGGCCGAGGTCGGCTCCGAGCCCATGAACGTCGGGGTCATGACGACCTGGTCGCCGAGGACGAAGTAGTTGATGGCGAGGTGGTGGCCCTCGTACTGGAAGCCCCACGGGCCGGTGGCGGACGGCGTGCCCATGAACGTGAAGAAGTAGTGGCCCTCGGTGAGGGTCTCCTTGCCGCCGCCGTTGTAGTCGCCGAGGAACGCGTTCAGCTTCATGATGTTGCGGCTCAGGGTGAGCCCCTCGGCGGACAGGGCCGCGCCGAGCAGCGCGTAACCCAGCTCGCGCTGCGCCTCTGTCAGGTCGCCCATGCGGACGCCCTTGCGGTCGTACCCGTCGACGTTGCTCCAGGCCAGCCACTCGTCGGCCCGCACGTCGAACAGCGTCTCGCCGCGCTGCTCGGCGGAGAGCCCGGCCAGGAACGCCTGGGCGGCCTTGACGATCGCGGCGGTGGAGACGCCCGTGGAGTGGACGGCGTAGAGGTCCTCGACGACCTTGCCGTCGGTGGTGACGCCGACGAAGTCCTGGTACTTCACCTCGCTCGCGCCCGGGCCCATCCCGCCGCCACCGGGCGGGCCGCCGGTCGGCCCGCCGGTCGCGGCGCCGGTGGGGGACGTGGTGGTCTCTCCGGCTGCGCAGCCGGTCATGGTCGCCACAGCGGCGACGCCGCCGAGAAGCAGCGCCCTGTTCAGGAACCAGCGGCGGCTGCGCTCCGCTTCTGGGGTACGAGGTGCGTGTCCGTGCATGTCCTCAATGTCGGGGGCCAAGATGAGGAACGCCTGAAGGGACCCTTTGAAATGGCTTGCCCGGGCAACTGCGCGCTTTATGCTCGCCGTATGCGCGGGCCGCTAATCGGCCGTGGCGCGGGCAAGAGGAAAGGCCCCCTATTCCAGAGGGCCTTTCGCGGGCGAATCTAGTGCGCGGCCTCGTACTTCTGGATCACCGACGAGGCGATGCGGCCCCGCTCACTGACCGGCAACCCGTGCGCCTTCGCCCACTGCCGGATCTCCTGGCTCTTCTCCTTGCTCATGGCCCGCGTCGCGCCGCCGGTGGGGCGGCGGCCGCGGGGCCGCGACGTGGCAACCGGTTCGTCGCGGCGCGCCTTGGCGATGAAGGGCGCCAGGGCCGCGCGCAGCCTGTCCTCGTTCTCGGGCTTCAGATCCATCACGAAGCGGTCGCCCTTGATGCTGAAGGAGACCGGGTTCTCGTCCTCCATCGGGGAGCCGTCGAAGTCGTCCGTGATCGTTTCAATCAACCTCTTGGCCATGCTGGCACTCCAATTCAGCCCCAGGTTGTGCGGTACTGTAGCGCGTCGCGCGATGCCGTCAAGCCGTATCGAGATTTACCGGAAATTTTCTGTGCGCGGAGTGGCGGATCAGCATGAGTTCGCCTCGGTCATTCTACCTAAATTAATCTCCGCACCGGAAGATTCCATCATCCAGGGCGGCGCATTGAGCGGTCACCCGTTTCTCCGGAACCCGCCCTGCGGCGGGCTCCCGGACCCTTTCGGATATGTCATTATGGACGTTTCGACCACTCGGCTGCTGTGATGAATGCGGCTGGGGAAGTAATTTGCTGCCATGCCGAGGTCATGGGGCGCAGGTGCCGTCCTCCCGCGCAAGACCGCTCGCCTTTCCGTCGCCGTCGCCGTCATCCTGGGAAGCTGGGCCGGCGCCCCGGCCGCCGCCTTCGACGACGCGATCACCGCAACCGATCCCATCATCGTCTGGGACAGGCACGCCCAGACCGCCATCTACGAGATCGCCCGCCAGCCGCCACAGGTCACCTCACGCGGCTTCGCGATGGTGCACGGGGCCGTCTACGACGCGGTCAACGCGATCGCGGGCACCCCGTACCAGCCGTACCTGGTCGCGCCGCGCGCCACCGGGCGCGAGTCGGCGAGCGCGGCCGTCGCCACCGCCGCGCACCTCGTCCTGGACGCCCTCTTCCCCGCCCAGCACGACCGCCTGGCCGCCGAGTACGACGAGGCGCTGGCGCAGATCCCCGACGGCGCCGCCAAGCAGCAGGGCATCGCCATCGGCACGCGGACGGCCACCGCCATGATCGCCGCCCGCCGGAACGACGGCGCGTTCGGCGACCAGACCTGGCCCGTCGGCACCCAGCCCGGCCAGTGGCGGCCCACGCCTCCCGCCTTCGCCTCCGACGGCGCCTGGGTCGGGCAGCTGAAGCCGTTCGTCATCCCCGGCGCGGCCATGTTCCGCACCTCGGGGCCGCCCGCGCTCACCAGCCGCCGCTACGCCCGCGACCTGAACGAGGTCAAGACCATCGGCTCAGCCGCCAGCACCACCCGCACCGCCGACCAGACGCAGGCCGCGATCTGGTGGCACGACCGCCGGCTGGCCGAATGGGAGATCAAACGGCAGCTCGCCACGTCCCAGCGGCTGGACACGCTGCGGACGGCGCGCATGTTCGCCATGACGAACCTGGCGGAGGCCGACGCCACCATCGCCTGCTTCAACGAGAAGGCGGCCTGGGCGTCCTGGCGGCCCATCACCGCGATCCGGCTCGCCGACACCGACGGCAACCCGGCCACGTCCGCCGACCCGGAGTGGACGCCGCTGCTCGTCACCCCGCCGCATCCCGACTACACCTCCGGGCACGCCTGCTTCACGGCGGCGAGCATGGCGGCGCTGGCCCGGTTCTACGGGCGCGACGACATCCCGTTCAGCGGCTACAGCGCCGACTCCGGGACCACGCGGCACTTCCGGAGCTTCTCCCAGGCTCTTGACGAGGTGATCGAGGCGCGGGTCTGGGGCGGGATCCACACGCGGGCGGCGGACGTGGCGGGGGCGGGCATCGGGAAGAACGTCACGGCTTACGTGGCCGCGCACGCCTTCCGCCCGAGGCACTGACGCGAGGAAGTCACCGGCTGAAGTCGACGTCCTTCGTCTCGACCGTGCCACCCGTGCGGCCGGGCGCCGTCTGGTGCTTCCAGTACAGGTTCGTGTGCGCGATGACCTGGTCCGGCGGCGGCGCTCCCCACGTCGACATGTCCTCCGTCGTGTGCGCGTCGCTGACGAGGATCGCGTCGTACCCCCTGACGAGCGCACCGTGCAGCGTCGAACGGATGCAGGCGTCGGTCTGTGCCCCGGCCACGACCAGCCGCCCCACCTCCAGCCCCGCCAGCACGCTCTCCAGCGTGGTGTCCTCGAAGGAGTCGAGGTAGGTCTTCTCGACCAGCGGCTCGTCCTCGCCCCTGGACAGCTCAGAGACGATCTGCCAGCCGTCGCTCTCGCGCGGCATGCCCTCGTCGTTGTGCTGCACCCAGACGACGGGGACCTGCTCGACCCGCGCCTTGTCGACGAGGCTCGCCACGTTCGCCACCACGGCGTCGCGGGCGTGGGCCTCGCCTACTGTGCCGTTCTGTACGTCGATGACGAGGAGCGCGGTCTTCGGCCGGTTCTCCAATGTGGTCACGTCTGTCCCCTTTGTGCTTGTCGTGGAGAGACCGTACACCTGTCACGGTCTTCCTGGTAGGTGGCGATTGTGCAGGTAGCGGGCTTGTGATCGCGTCAGGCTGGGCCGGCGCGCAGCATCGCGGCGACGTCCGCCACTCGTTCGGGAGCGGTCAGGACCTCAGCGCCGTAGATCAGGGCGGTGTGGGTGTTGTAGGCGGCCCTCCTGGCGTCGGGTAACAGGGCGTGCCGTACGGAGATCGCCGCCTGCCAGCGCGGCCGGACCGCCTCCCGCTCCGCCTCGCCCGGCCGGTGATGCCACGTGCAGCTCGGGCAGGCGGGCATGCCAGTCGCGTTCTCGGTGGAGAAGATGTTGCGGCCACTGGCCGGGGGGCGGTGCGGATCGGCGGGCGGGCCGGTCATCCACTCGCCGGTGGCCGCGTCGATCGGATGGCCGGTCAGCTCCGACTCGTAGTCGCGAATGAGCGCGGCAAGCGGAGAGTCGCACCCGACCGGACTCACCTCGCCCCACTCAGCCTCACCCCGCTCGACCTCACCCCGCTCGACCTCATCCTGCTCGACCTCACCCCGTTCGACCGCGCCTCGCTCAGCCTCGGCCAGGGCGGCGGTCAGCACCGGGTGGGAGGCCACGCCGGCCACCTCGCACTGGCGGCGGGCCTCGGCGACCGCGGCCCGCCGCTGGAGGCCGGGCGGGGCGTCGTCGATGGCCTGGGCGAGCTCAGGGCGGAAGGCCCGCAGGGCGCTGCGGGCGAAGGGGTCGCCTTCCCGGGGATCGGCGGGGGCGGCGTCGGTGATGACCCCGCCCAGCAGCGGCATGTCCAGCAGTGCGGGGGTGAACAGCACGCCGGAGATGCGGGAGGCCAGGGCGAGGGCCGCGGGAACGGTGCCGGGAAGGTACTGGAGCTCCTCGTCCGGTTCGGGTTCCAGGCCCAGCTCGCGCAGGTCTTCGTTCAGCGCGTCAGGGCGGGTGCCCCAGCGCTCCTGGGGCAGCTGCGGGCGGAACGCCGTCCGGATCCGGCCGTCCACGGCGTGCTCGAAGTCGTGGGACGCCGCGTAGTCGTGGCGCATCACGGAGACGGCCTCGCCGCCGTCGCGGGTCAGCTCGCGCAGGGTCTCGGCGCGGGTGCCCTCCCAGCCTCCGTACTCGAAGGCGATCGTCCAGCCGCAGGCCCGGGTGACCAGCACCAGGTCGCAGCAGCCTCCGGTCACCTCCATGCGCTCCACGACCTCCTCGTCCTCCACGGGGTGGATGTTCTGGTCGGCCACGCCGAACCGGCGGAGCGTCTCGCGCTCGTCCAGGCCGCGGACGAAGGTGACGGTGAAGATCTCCTCCGCCCAGTCGCGCACCCACGCGTAGTCGGAGGGCATGACCTTGCTCATCGGGCTCCCTTTTTCATGGTCGCGGCGAGTATGGCAGGCGGGTCCGACAAGTTGGCCGTGTCGTCGTGGCGGCGGCGCTCGCCGCCCCGCCAGCCGCGAGAACTTTCTGCGTGAAGCCGGGTGAGCTGGACATTTTTCGGCCCGAAGTCCTCCTCAGGGGTAGCGGGCAGACCAGGTGGTGGGCATAGGCTGACAGTGCCCCGACACGTGCCCGTCCCCCCTGGGCTCTGATGGAGGTCCGCTGCTGTGCCGTCGCTGACGTTCAGTTCCCAGTACCTGCCCGGCGTGACCGTCATCGCGGTGGCCGGACGGGCGGACATCACCACCGCCTACCTCCTGGACGACTACATCGGCCGCACCCGCCGCCACCCCGGCGACCACCTCGTGCTCGACCTGAGCGAAGTGCCCTACCTGGGCGAGTCGGCGCTGCACGTCCTGCTGCGCGCCCACACCGTCGCCCGCCACCACGGCGCCGGCCTGCACCTCGCGGCGTTGCAGCGAGGGCCGGCGCACCTGCTGCACGCCACCGAGGCCGCGGGCGGGCTGAACGTGCATGACACCTTGGAGGGGGCCATCCGTGCCGCGCTCCGGGCGGCGCAGCCCGTCCCTGTCAGCGGCCAGGCCGCCGGTTGAGGCTTTGACCGGATTCGCCGTGGTGTGAGACCGGGACCCGTCCCGGAACATGGGCCGTCCTTGACCAAGTGCTGGGTGATCGGCCGCCCGCTGCGCGATCCTTGGCAGAGAGAACGCTGAAGACCGAGTGCGATGGCGGATCCGTGGAACAGCTCGAATACCGAAAGCTCATCAGGGTGCTGGAGCAGGTCGCCACGGCTCGGCAGGGGGCGCTGTATCCGGTGCTCGCCGACTCGCTGGCCGTCCATCTCGGCTGGAAGGACGCGTTCGTGGCCGAGAACCCCGCGTACCTGACGCTGGGCGGCGGCGGCGAGGAGCAGTACCGCACCATGTTCCGGCCGGACTTCGTGGAGGAGTACGCCGAGCGCTGGCGGTTGAACAACCCGTTCGCCTCGCGTGACGGGGTCGCCTGCCTGACCCGTCACGGGGTGGCGACCCTCGGGCAGTTGCGTCTGCGGGCGACCGGTCCTGAGCGGGACTTCGCGGACACGTTCCTGCGCCGTAACGGCATCGACGACATGCTGAAGATCGTCGTCAGGTCGCCTGCCACGGGTGCGGTCAGCACGTTGGGGGTGCCGTTCGACGGTGCGCGGCGTGCCATCGAGCCGGGAGATCGGCTGATGGCGGCCACGCTGGGGCCGTTGCTCAGCCCGTACTTCTACGCGGCTCTCGCGCCGCCCCGCCCCCAGTAGCCGCCGCGGGGAGGGTGGCGCCTGCGCGCGGTGGTCTCAGGCCTCCGCCCGGTACGCCTGCGCGCGGTCCCAGGCCCCGTCCCGTACGCCGTCGTCCCGTCAAGACCTCCCGCGAGCGGCGGGCGCGTCAGGTTCGCATCGTCGAGGCGTCGTCACCGGCGTTGTACGTGCGCAGCGCGCGCAGCAGCCGCGTCTCCTGCCGGCCGAGCGCGTCGGCCAGCAGGTTCAGCCCGGCCCCGATGTTGCCGAGCTGCGTCCCGCGCGCCTGCCAGTAGGCGCGGCCGTAGTCGTCGTCGCCCAGGGCCGTGCGGGCCACGCTCGCCGACGTCTCGAACCGGGTGTCGGTGCCGGACACGAGACCGGCCACGTCGCTCGCCCCGCGCGCCAACCGGCGCAGCTCGCTCCTGCTGTAGACGACTCCGTCGAACTCCACGAGTCGGCAGCGTAGCCGTCATCGCCCGCCAAATGTGGATCTATGTCGCATACGTAGGAGAAGATGAGACGCAAGAGGCCGTTGAGGCCGAAGTGGCAGACGTGGGGACGGCGAATGGCGTCGGATGAGCAGTGGCGGCTGCTGGAGCAGCTCGTCCAGGAGGTCGACCAGCAGACCGAGCAGCTCAGACAGATGCAGGAGAGGATGCGGGAGCTGGCGGCGACGGCCACTTCCAAGGACGGCATGGTGACCGTCACCGTCGGCCCTCGTGGTGAGGTGCGGACGATCGACCTCGATCCGAGGGTCTACCGCAAGCTGACGCCGTCGGAGCTGTCCGACACGATCGTCGCACAGATCAGGGACGCCACCCGGCAGGTCTCCGGCGAGATGAAGGAGCTGATGGAGCCCTTCGTCCCGGACCTGCCCTTCGAGGACCTGTTCGGGGAGAAGACGAACTTCGAGTCCTTCCTCCCCCGGCCCGGAACGTCCTAGATGCCGCTTGACCTCAGCCTGGTGCCCGAGGTGGTCCGGCCGATCGCGCAACCGTTGACCGGCGGGGCGCTGCCCGCGGCCGACGTCGGCGGGATCATCGCCGAGGCGCAGACCATGGAGGAACTGGCCGACGCCCTGGCCGAGATCAAGGCCGGCGACGCGGGCGCGGTCATGCGGCAGCTGCGCGACGGGCTCTGGAAGGGCGCGGCCAAGGAGACGTTCGAGCAGGTCTTCGCCGCCCTCAGCGGACACGACGGGCCCGGCTCCCCCGAGGCGCTGCTCGACCTGCTGGAACAGGCGCTCCGGGACGAGGCGCGGTCGTTGCGCGAGCACGGCGTGCGGATGCAGCACACCGAATGGATGATCTACGCGTCGCTGGCGCTGCTCGGCGCGATGATCATCAGGTTGCTGGTGTGGATCTACGTGAACGGCCCCGCCGTGCTCGGGATGATCCAGCACAACACGCTGCTGACCAAGGTGAACATCCAGACGCTGAAACGGCTCGTCCTGATCAACATGCTGAAGTTCGGCGGCATCGTGGGCGGCCTGGACCTCGGCGTGCAGATCGGTCAGCAGATCTGGGGCGATCGTGAGGCCGGCGACTTCGACTACGCGTCACTGGCCATGTCGGCGGGCAGCGGGGCGCTGACCGGCGCGCTGTTCGCCGGCGCGAACGCGGGGCTGTCGCGGCTGCTGAGCCGGGAGATGGTGTACGTCGCCTCCAAGGCCGAGCTGGCGGTACGCGACAAGTTCGTGGCGATCGGGCAGAGCATGTACGGGCAGGCGCTGCTGGGCGGGGTGACGGGGACCGCCGGGGCGGTTCCGGGGCTCGCGCTCAGCGGGCAGCTCGATGCCGCGCACCTGGGGTACACGTTCATCTCGGGGGTCGCGGGGGGCTTGGATGTGCCGGCTTCGGCCAGGGTGAGTTACGGGCCGATGCAGGCCGTCGCCGAGCTGGGCGGCCGGTCCGGCGACGGCCCGTCTTCCGGGCAGTCTCTCGGACAGCGCGATGGTCCGTTCCCTGAGCGGCACGACAGCTCGTCTCCTGGACGGCACAGCGTCACGGCGCTCGCACAGCACGGGCAGTACGGGCAATACGGGCAGCACGGGCAGGCCTTGCAGGAGGCGCAGGCCGGGCAGCCTGGGCAGGCCTCGCACCCTGGGCAGCACGCGCAGGGCACGCAAGCCGGGCAGGGCGCGCAAGCCGGGCAGGGCACGCAAGCCGGGCAGGGCACGCAAGCCGGGCAGGGCACGCAAGCCGGGCAGGGCACGCAAGCTGGGCGGGGCGCGCAGCATGGGCAGGCCACGCAGCAGACGCAGGCCGCGCAGCATGGGCAGGCGCAGGCCGGGCAGCACGTGCGAGCCGCGTCGCATGCGCAGGACACGCAGGGCGGGCAGGGCGGGCAGGGCGGGCAGCACGGGTCGCTTGAGCGTCAGGGCGGTATCGGCCCAATAGGGGATCGCTCGTCGTCGCCTCCGGCCGAAGCGCGGGGTGGTGTGCTTCCGGCGCATCGGGGCGAGACGATCGTGGGCGAGGTCGTCCGGCGGCACGACACGCCGCTGCCCGCTGGACCGGCGCACGCGGCGGACGGGTCAGCCGGGCAGGGGGGAGCCGTCGCCGAGCGGGGTCCGGTGGGCGGGGTCGCGCCGGTGCGTACCGACGCCGCGCAACCCGGCGAGCTGCCTCGCGGCTCGGCGCTGCCCGCCACGGTCCCGGCCGTCAACGCGGCCCACCACGTCGAGGAGACCGACGCGCAGGACACGACCGAGCGGGAGGCGGCGAGGGATGCCGGGGACGGGGGCTCACGACCGGCGCCGCACGTGCAGCCGGACAGCGGCACCCATCCCGTGGCGGACCAGCACACGTCCACGGCCTCCCGGACGCCCGCGGACCGGACGGAGCTGCCTGAGAACCGGACGGAGCTGCCCGCGCCCCACGCCGCGCCGCCCCCGGCCGCCCGCACGGGCCCAGGTGAGCGTCAGGCCGACGGGCACACCCCCATCGCGGACCCACGGCCGCGCAACTTCGCCGAGGCCGCGGCGATCGTCCACCGCTGGACGCCCGGCGACGGCGCGCCGAACCGCATCGAACGGCTGCTCAACGGCCAGAACACGAACGGCCGCGCACCGGACGGCACCCCACTGGACGGCACCCCACCGAACGGCCGCCCATCGGACGGCGACCCACCCGACAACGGCCTGCCGGACGAGCAGCTTCTGGAACACGGCCGGTACATCATGCGGAACCTCCCCGTCCAGAACCAGACCGACGCCACCGCCGCAGCCCTGGCCGCGCTGAGCACGAGCCTTCGCGCCGAGAACCCGAGAAGAGCCATCGACGACCTGTCGACACGCCTGTTCGGCGCCCGCCGCGACATCGACGCCCTGGTGGAGCTCCACCACGAGGCAGAACGCCAGGGCATGGCACCCGCGGCCGCACGCGGTGACGCCGAGGTGGCCGACGTGCTGGGCAGGACCATGGAGCAGGACCGTCACCGCTGGCTCGGCTACCTGCACCGTTCCCTGCTGCCCGCCACGACCGTGGAGGACACGCGCGCTGCCGGGATCATCGCGGAGGCGATGGGGCCCCTGGTCACGCCGAGCACCCTCAGCACGTTCACCCGGCCCCTGATGCAGACCGCGGGTGTGCAGACGGTCCGGCAGCTGTACCCGCTGGTGCGGGCGGCGCACGAGCGGGGGCTGCTGCCGCCGGCGTCGGCCGGGGGCCACGCCTTCCAGGAGGCGGTGCGGGAGTTCCTGCTGAACGACCCGCAGTTGTGGAACGGCTTGCGGGTGGCCGAGAACTACAACGTGGCCGGACTCGGCGACGACAGCGTCCGGCTGCTCGCGTCGCTGAACGACGTCGTCAGGCACCCGGAGACGGGCATGGGGCGGCGGGTCGTCCTGCCGCTGGAGCGCCTGGCCGGGGAGGTCGGCCAGGCGGGCTCGGTCGAGCAGCTCATCCGCCTGGCCGGGGACGCGCGGGTGCACGGCGCCGATCCGGCGCACGCGTCCGGCGTGCGGGAGCTCGCCGATCTGCTGACCGCGCACCGGTCGCGGGACCCGTACCTGTGGGACGGGCTGCGGCTCGCGACCGAGTACGGCGTCCCTCGGGTGGCCGATGCCGAGGCGCGTGCGCTGGCCCGGCTCTCGGAGTTGACCGCCGCGCAGCCGCCGTCCCGGATCTGGGTGTTCGACCCGCTGCGCCGCCTGGCCGACGAGGCGGGGCTCGGCCATTCGGTGGAGGGGCTGGCCCGGCGGGCGGCCGAAGCCGGGCAGAACGGCCTCGACCTCTTCGGCCCGGTCGACCGGCAGCAGGTGCTGGACGCGCTGCGACCGCCCCGGCTCGCGGGCGAACCCCCCGGCGTGCTGCGACCGCCCCGGCTCGCGGGCGAACCCCCTGGCGCACCGCAGCCGCCCCGGCTCGCGGGCGAACCCTCCGGCGAGAGCGGAAGCAGGGCGGTGAACCTCTGGGGAAGCGCCGAGAGCCTGCATGATCTGCCCGCTTCGTCCGTACGGGAGGCCAGGGAGCTGGCGAGCGGGCACCACGCGCACGCCGAGCAGGAGCACAACACGAACCGGTCGCGGCTGCGCCGCGCCTCGGCGCAAGCCTTCGGCACGGACCCGCGGATCATCGCGGAGCGGCGGTGGGTCGCCTCGCTGGAGGCCCGCGAGCGGGCGTGGCAGCGCTGGCCGGAGGCCCCAGAGGTGTCGTTCACCCGCGACTTCGAGGCCTTCACCAGGGCTTACGACCAGGCGGTGGCGCGCGGCCTCCGAGGCGAGGCGGTGATCCCCTACCTGTACGAGAACGCCACCGCGTCCCTGGGCGCCCGCGACGGCGGGCGCGGCTTCGGCCTGGAGATCGAGTACGACGCGCCGCCCGGCGCCACGAACGACCTCATCCTGGCCATCCCCCGCGCCCTGCACGAGGCGGGCCTGACGGCCGACGCCACCGCGCACTCTTACCACACCTCGAAGGACAGGGGCTACCGTTCGGGCCGTCCCGGCGGGCGTGGTCTGTGGCTGCTGGAGAAGGACGGCACGGTCATGGGCGAGCTGGTCTCGCCGATCCTGTACGACGAGCCGGAGACGTGGGAGAACCTGCGCCTGGCCTGCGAGATCATCCGCGCGCACGGCGGCGTCGCCACGGTCAGGACCGGCGGGCACATCCACGTGAGCACGCACGACTACGACCACATCGTGGCGAACTACACGAGTGTGCTGGACTACGCGGGCCGGCACACCGACACGCTCTACCGGCTCGGGCACAATCCAGAGCACGAGGGTCATCGCGGGCAGAAGTGGTGCGTCCCGTACGCGCTGCCGTCCGAGGGCTACACCTCGATCAAGGAGGTGCGCGACCTGCACACGCGCGAGTCGGCGGTGAACACGTTCGGGGTGGCGGGCAAGCCGACGGACCACATCGAGTTCCGCATGTGGGACGGCTCGCTCGATCCCGCCGTGATCCAGTCGCAGGTGAAGGTGTCGCTCGCGCTGGTCGAGGCCGCGTTCCGCAACGCGATCCTGGACCTGCCGCCGAACGGCGGCCGGCACGACGCGCTGGGCGCCCACGCCGGGCTGCGCGACCTCGGCTCGGTGGCGGACATCTCGCGGGAGGGCAGCCTGTCCTTCCGGCGGCTGATGGACGAGCTGTTCTGGCGGGCCGCCGACAAGGAGCAGCTCACCGCCCTGTACGCGATCACCCGCTGGGCCGATGCCCAGGAGGAGGCACGGCCATGACCGTGATCGTCCGTAACGTCCCCGACGCCGGGCCGCCGGTCAACGCGGAGGGCCGGCCGTACCGCTACGAGATGATCCACGCGGACGGCGCGCTGCGGGGCTACGCGGACGATCCGGCCGGCCTCGTCGGCATGCTCGTGCCCGGCTACCTCGCGCTGCCCGCTGACGGCGACCGGGCGCGGGCGCGGCTCGGCCTGGCCCTGGACGTCCAGGTCAGGCTGCAGGCCCGGCTCGCGGCCGGACGGCTCGGCGCGTGCGGCGAGGCGGAGCGCGCCGTGCTGCTCGGCCCCCGGCACGAGCCGCCGTCCCCCGCTCACTGGACGGCTCCGGTCCCGCTGGTCCTGGTGGCGTCCTTCTATGCGCCCGCCGGAGCGCTGCCGAGGCCGTCGGGCCCCGAGGAACTCCAGGTCTGGCTCGATCCGGCGGACGACTGGACCCTGCTGACCAGCCTGCACACGGCCGGCGTGATCACCGTGGGCGCCCGCGACACGGCCTGACCGCGGATCGCCCCGCCGCCCGTGGCGACGGGGCGGATCGGCTACGTGATGCGGCCGCTCCAGCGATGGGCGGCGTACCGGTAGACCTCTCCGGCGGCCCCGTCGAAGTACGCCGACACGCTCGCGTCGTACGCGCCGTCCCCGTCGGTGTCGGACACGCCCATCGTGACACCGTTCAGATATCCGGTACGGGTGTCGGCCGCGTACCGCGTCAGCCACGGGGACCCGAGCCAGCCCTCGCCGTCGTAGGAGGAGTCCACGCCGACGGGCCGGTCCTCCCGGGGGCCCGCCAGCAGCATCGCGAACGGCGATCCGGCCGCCCGTCCGAGGCTCTCGCCGCCGGGGTAGCCGAACAGGTCGGCGGCGGGCACGAGCGGCTGGTTGAAGGTCAGCCCCTGGCCGCCGACGTTGTCGCCCAGCCTTCCGACGCTGGTCAGCGCGTCCGCGCCGGACAGGGCGACGCCATCGTGCACGACGGCGAAGCCGTAGTCGCGGTCCCGGTCGCGCAGGTCGTCGAAGTCGTAGTGGCCGATGCCCTCCTTGCCGACGTACAGGCCGTGCGGGATCTCACCCTCGGCGTAGCCGGGCACGAACACCCACTTGCCGAGCGCGCCCATGGGGGCCTCGACGTCGAGCACGCAGTGGCCGGCCGTCGCGACGAGGTTGCGGTACTGGGTCTGCACGGACGTGCCCGTGCACCAGTGGGGCTTCAGGTCGCTGCCGATGAAGAACACCTTGCCCAGGGTGGCGGGCGCGTCCCCGGCGGGCTGGGCGACGCTCTCCACCGGCGGGATCGTGTACGCGGGGCCGGTGGGGGCGACGTCCGTGGCCAGGCGCTCCCCCGCCAGTTCGGTCTGCACGTCGTACGGTGTCGCGTTCCGCAGGTTGGCGGCGCCGTCGGCCAGCCAGAACCTGGCGACCTCCTGGGCGGCGGCCGTCGTGTACGCCAGCCGGACGTTCACCACGCTCACGGCCTGGGCCGGGGCGGTGGATGTCAGCACGCTCAGGCCGATGCCTAACGCGATCAGGGCACGCCTCAAGTCGATCTCCTGTCTCGTGGAAACAGCAAGATCATAACTTGAGGCAGCCGAGTTTTAGATAACATGTTCGATACGCGGAGCGCCGGTCATCGCTGCGTCGGCTCCGGCGGGACGGGCATCGCGGGCGGCACCACCTGCACCTGCGCCGCCCCGATGTCGAAGTAGAGCCCGACCAGCTTCAGCCGCCCGGCCGCGACCTGCTCCTCCACCCGGGGGTAGGTCCGCAGGTTCTCCAGTTGCTGCTGCACGTTCTGCCGGCAGAGCAGTTCGAGGGCGTCGCCCGGCCGCTCGCCGCCGAGCCGGGACAGGCTCGGGTCGCCGTGCTGGAGCCAGCGCCGCAACTGGGGCAGATCCGCGGTGGTCGCGGGGCCGCTGAGCAGCGCGGCCATCGCGCCGCAGCCGGAGTGGCCGCAGACCGTGATGGTGTGCACGTTCAGCACGCGGGTGGCGTACTCGACGGCGGCGGCCACCGAGTCGTCGCCCGGCAGCGCACCCGCGCGCGGCACCAGGTTGCCGATGTTGCGGACGGTGAACAGGTCGCCGGGACCACTGGAGGTGATCAGGCTGGGCATGATCCGGGAGTCCGCGCAGGTGATGAACAGGTGGGTGGGCTGCTGCTTGGCGGCCAGCTCGGTGAGGATGGGCCGGACGAGCGGCGCGGTGCGCCGGTGGAACTCCTCGGCGCCCTGGGTGAGCCGGCACTCCACGGTCGCGGACGAGTCGGGCCGGCGGTGCGTCCACGGCAGCCACCAGCGGCCGGACGGCTTGGGCGGGCTCTTGGCGGGGAACATGCGGGCGCCGCCGGCGGCGAGGGTGTACCACTCGTCGTGCAGTTCGTCGATGGTGACGGTGCCGCCGAGACGTTCGTGGTCGAGCCGCCAGTTGTGCAGCGCGTCGAAGGCGGCGTTGTCCATGAAGTCGATGTTCAGGTCGAGGTCGACGACGGTGCCCGCCGGGATGGTGCGCAGCTCCTGGGTCAGGCGGGGCACGCCGAGGAAGGTGAGCGAGCCGGAGACGGTGGCGTGCAGCCGGCCGTTCGGCTCCTCGCGCTTGTCCACCGTGATGCGGGTCAGCCGCCGCAACGCCATCAGCGCGGCCAGGGCGAGCCCGGCCAGCACACCCTCGGCCAGCCCGACCAGGATCACGCCGCCCATGGTGACGACGTAGACGGGGATCTCGTTGTGGCCGTGCACCTTGCGCACGTGGCCGAGGCTGATCGTCCTGATGCCGATGAAGACGAGCAGGGCCGCGAGCGCCTCCATCGGGATCAGTTGGATCGTTCCACCGAGGCAGAGCGCGAAGATCAGCACCCAGACGCCGTGCAGGACGGCCGACCAGTGGCTGCGGGCGCCGGCCCGTACGTTGGTGGTGCTGCGCACGATCACGCCCGCCACGGGGAGCCCGCCGAGCAGGCCGCTGGCCACGTTGGCCAGGCCCTGCCCGGACAGCTCGCGGTCGAGGTCGGCGCGGCGGCCGGTGTGCTGGCCGTCGATGGCCACGCAGCACAGCAGCGACTCCGCCCCGGCCAGCAGCGCGATCAGCAGCATCCCGCCGACCACGTCGTGCCAGTCGCCGCGCGGCAGCTCCGGCGGCGCCCACGCGGTGATCGCGCCGGTCAGGTCGATGCGGGTGACGTTCCAGCCGAAGACCCAGGCGGTGCCGGCGGCCACGAGCAGCGCGGCCAGCGGGGCCGGGATCGCCCGGATGTGCTGCGGCAGCCGCCCCCAGACCAGCATGACCGTGACAGTGAGCACGCCGACCATGACCTTGTGGCCGTGCATGTCGATGATCTGGCCGGGGAGCTGGATCAGGTTGGCCAGCGCGGAGTGCTGCGGGCTGCCGCCCAGGACCACGTGCAGCTGGGAGAGCGCGATGATGATACCGACGCCGGCCAGCATGCCGTGCACGACGGCGGGCGAGACGGCCAGCGCCGCCCGGGCCACTCTGAACACGCCGAGCAGCACCTGGACGGCGCCCGCCAGGATCGTGATGACGCACGTGGCGCGCCAGCCGTAGGTGTGCACCAGACCCGCGACCACCACGGTCAGGCTGGCCGTCGGCCCGCTCACCACGACGGCCGAGCCGCCCAGCAGGCCGACGACGATGCCGCCCACGGCGGCGGCGATCAGGCCCGCCGCCAGCGGCGCTCCGGCGGCCATGGCGATGCCCAGCGACAGGGGCACCGCGATGAGGAACACCACCAGTGATGCCGGGAGGTCGTATCTGAGAGTTCGCCTGAAGCTACTCTCCGTAGTTGATTTACTCATGCGGCACACCTTAGAGCGCGCAACCACGAACGTTCAGACATGCCGTCATCCGGCTTGTGACGGCCGGGGATTTCCACCTGTCACGCGCGGCGCGCAGCGGGAACCGCTAAGCTCGGCGCCGGGGCCCGCATCGACTAGGAGTCGCTTCATGCTGGCCTTCCTCACCCGCGTCGTCGCCGTCGCCCTGGCGGTGGGCGTCGCCACCGTCCCGGCCCCCGCGCTCGCGGACGTCTACGAGGACTACGCCGACCTGGCCGCCCACGAGAGCGAAGGCGTCGACTACCGGGTCGTGCACCGGCTCCCGGCGGGCGCCGGGGTGTCGCACATCGCCGTCCACGGCGGCGCCATCGAGGCGGGCACGTCCCAGCTCGCCGGGCACGCGGCCGGCCAGGGGAACTACGCGTTCTACGCCTTCGAGGGCATCAAGTCCACCGGGAACAGCGCCCTGCACCTCACCTCCACCAACTTCGACGAGCCACGCGCGGTCGCCCTGCAGTCCGCCGTGTCCGCCACCGTCTCCTGGCACGGAGCCTCCGGCGCCACGCCGACCACCTACGTCGGCGGCCGCGACGAGGAGCTCATCGAGCGGGTCGGCGCGGCGCTGGAGGAGGCGGGGTTCACGGTCGCCGCGACCGTGCCGCCCGAGCTGGCCGGCACCAGCCCGCGCAACATCGCCAACCGCAACCTGCGCGGCATGGGCGTGCAACTGGAGATCAGCGAGGGGCAGCGTCAGCGCTTCTTCGCGCAGGGCAGGCTTAACCGGGCGTGGATCGAGGACCCGGCCCACTGGACGGACGACTTCCACGCCTACGTCGCCGCCGTGCGGGACGCCTTGTCGGGCTGAGCGGCTAGGCGACCTTGGACGAGCTCGCCGTCCAAGTGTTGCAGGCACCCGGCTTGCCCGCCTTGTACCCCTTGTCCAGCCAGTACAGGCGGTTCGCGCTCTTGCCCTGGAACCTGTTCGGCCAGAACTCCGGCACCTTGACGACCGGCTTCCAGTCCTTCACCTGACGTCCCAGCGCCTTGGCGGACACGCCGACGAAGCAGCCGATCTGCAGGTAGTAGCGGCGGTTGTGCTCGTCCATGACCGACTCGGACGCGTCATTCTCCAGCGCCCACCACGCCTTGCCGATGCCGGTCTGGCCGGTCACCACCCCGCCCCACGTCCGCGTGATGGAGGTGAACACGGCCACGTCGCTCTTGGCCTTGATCCAGTCGTTCGCCAGCCGGACGCGGATCTCCGTGGCGCAGATCTCGGAGAAGGACTCGGAGACGGTCATGCCGGTGGAGCAGGAGTCCTTGTCGTCGGCGTCCTTGAACACCACCTTGACCGGGACGAAGCCCTTGATGGCCGGCTTCCACGCCTTGTTGAGGCAGCCGACCAGCTTGGTGACGTACTTCTTCGTGGAGGCTCCGCTGGTGCCCTTGGTCAGCTTGCAGGTGACCTTGGGGAGCTTGGCCGCCTTGTACAGGGCGTTGTGGGTCAGCTCGGGGGCGCCCTTGATCGGCTCGGCGAGCGCCGGAGCGCTGAGGAGGGCCAGCCCCAGGGCGGTCCCGACGGATAAACGGATGATCATAAGGCGGAATCCTACGGGGCCGTGACGGCACCTGATGACATGAACGATGGGCGAAATGTCCGCTTTCATGGTTAGATGCGGGACGTCCAGCGTGTCACGCCAGTGGAGGAAGCCCATGCGAAAACCCCTTGGGGCACTCGCCGCCGTGCTCAGCCTGGCCGCCTGCGGCCCGTCGCCCGCCGAGTTGCAGGCCGCCCCCACCGTATCTGCACCTGCCGAAGAACCGGCCCCGACCTCGACCCCGATCCCGACGCCCGAGCCGGACGACTGCCGCGTCAGCGTGGCCGCCCCGGCCATCACCGCACGGACGATCCAGACCTCGGCCGTCCGCCGCGAGTGCACGCGCCCGGCGCTGCTACGCGTCCGGATCAAGCGGGCCGTGCCCGGCGAGGACCCGGTCGTCAAGAGCGGCGCGGTCAGGGAGGACCGCATCACGCTGAAGATGCCCTGCAAGGCGGGCACCTACTACGCGGTCGCCACCGACTACCGCAGCCGCGCCGCCACGTCCAAGGCCGTACGGCTGACCTGCCCTGCCCCCAAGCCCACACCGACCCCCACCCCCAGCGCCAGCCGCACCCCCGCCCCGGCCGCCACGGCGAAAAAGCCGGCGGAGACGGCGTCGTCCGTCGGCTCCGCGCTGGAGCGCGAGGTCGTCCGGCTGACCAACGCCGAGCGGGCCAAGGGCGGCTGCCGCGCGCTGACGCACGACGCGAAGCTGCGCAGGGCGGCGTTCGGGCACTCGGCCGACATGGCGGAGAACGACTACTTCGACCACGACTCCCAGGACGGGCGCGACATGATGGACCGCATCCGCGCCACCGGCTTCGGCGGCTCGGCGTGGGCGGAGAACATCGCGATGGGCCAGCGGTCGGCCGCCGCCGTCGTCCGGGACTGGATGAACAGCGACGGCCACCGTCAGAACATCATGAACTGCTCCTACACCCACATCGGCGTGGGCGCGGCCAAGGACGCGAAGGGGCAGATCTACTGGACGCAGGACTTCGGCGCCCGCTGAGATTCACACGTTCACGCCAGGGCGGCGCGCACCTGACTCTCGGCGCTCCTGGCCAGCAGGGCGCGCACCTGCTGCGGCCGTCCCGCGGGGACCGGCCCCAGCGGGGCGGACACGCGCACCTCGGCGCGCAGGTTGCGGGTGGCGACCACGCGCAGGAGGGAGGCGGTGATGGGGTCGTCGCAGGCCCAGCTTCCCCGCGTGGACGGGGCGTCGCCCTCGTAATAGCGCAGCGCGGCGGCCCGGATCACCGCGTCCGCGTCGATCGCGGCCTGGAAGACGGCGGGCCGGAAGGCGCCGGTCCTGACACCGCGCGAGGCGGCGCCTTCGGGGAAGGCGATCACGGTGTCGCCGTCCCGCAGCGCCCGCGCGACGGCGCGGACGGCCGCCGGCGCGTCCTCCCCGTCGATGAACATGGTGCCGCCGGCCGCCGCCAGCGCGCCGACGATCGGACGCCTGCGGAGCTCCCGCCCGGCCAGGGTGCGGGCGGGCACGGTCGCCGCCAGCACCAGCGGGTCCAGCCAGGAGACGTGGTTGGCCACGATCAGGGCGCCGGCGCTGATCCCGCCGCCCGCCCCGCCGCCCTGGTCGATGGTGAGCCGCACGGTGACCCCTATCGCGCGCAGTAGCAGCCTGGCCCAGTGCTTGACGAGGCGCGTCCGCCACGTCGCGGAGGCCGGCAGCAGGACGGGATACAGCGGCAGGGCCGCGACCAGCACCACCGTCGCGGCGCACAACCGGGCCGCGCGCCGCAACGGCCCGGCGGCGACCACCGCGGGGGGCAGGCAGGCGGTCATGGTGCGGGTGGCGGGATCGGGCATGGCATCCTCCAGATCGGCGACGCGACTACTCAGCGTGGTAGCGATGGAGATCTTGAGCGAGCATAACCGCAGGTAGCAAGGGCTTTGCCAAAACTTTACTTACGAGACTGTCACTTAAAGTTACCGACTTGGCAAGCTGAGCGTGCCGCCAAGAAGCCGCGCGCGGCACCCGGGAAAGGACACTCCACGTGAGCGACTGGGTAGGTCCCGCTGCATGAACACCGATCGGGGAACACGTGAGGCCGTCATCATCGCCGGAGCCGGGATGGCGGGGCTCGCCTGCGCGGTGCGGCTGCACGAGGCCGGCGTCCCGGTGCGCGTGCTGGAGGCCTCCGACGACGTCGGCGGCCGGGTGCGCACCGACGTCATCGACGGCTTCCGGCTGGACCGTGGCTACCAGGTGTTCAACACCGCCTACCCCGAGGCCCGCCGCCTCCTCGACCTCGGCGCGCTCGACCTGCGCCCCTTCGCCTCCGGGCTGCTCGTGCAGGGCCGCGCCGCCCGCGCCAGGGTGATGCTGCCGTGGCGGCACCCCCGGCACGCGCTCAGCGGGCCGCTGTCCGGCGCCGGCACGCTCGCCGACAACGCCGTGCTGGCCGCCCTCACCGCACGCGATCTGCTGCTGCCCGGCTCCTGGCTGCGCGGCGGACGCGAACGGCGCACCGACGACGAGCTGCGCTCCTGGGGCATGTCCGAGAAGATGATCGACTGCCTGATCCGTCCCTTCCTCGCGGGGGTGCTGCTCGAACGCGACCTGGAGACCTCCAGCCGGATGTTCCACCTGTTCTGGCGGTCGTTCGCGCGCGGCACCATCGGCGTGCCCGCGCTCGGCATGGGGCGGATCCCGCGCCTGCTCGCCGACCGGCTGCCGCCGGGCGCCGTCACGCTCGGCGCCCGGGTGAGCGAGGTCACGGCCGGCGGCGCGCGGCTCGCGGACGGGACCGTGATCGAGGGCCGCGCCACGGTGGTCGCCGCCGACCCCGTGTCGGCGGGCGAGTTGCTGAGCGAGATCGAGGTGCCGCCGATGCGTGCCGTGACCACCTTCTACCACGCCGCGCCCCGCTCCCCCATGCGCGAGCCGATCCAGATCATCGACGCCACCGGGGCCGTCACCGACACCCTGGTGCTCACCGACGCCGCCCCCGAGTACTCCGCCGACGGGCGGGCGCTGGTGTCCACGTCCGTGCTGGGCCTGGACACCGACGAGCGGCCGGTCCGGCGGCGCCTGGGCGAGATCTACGGCGACACCTCCGGCTGGGAGCACCTGGCCACGTACCCGATCCCGGCGGCGCTGCCCGCCATGCCGCCGCCGTACCCGCTGCGCCGGCCGGTGCGGCTGCGCGCCGGTCTGTACGTGTGCGGCGACCACCGCGACACCGGGTCCCTCCAGGGGGCCCTGGTGTCGGGGCGGCGCGCGGCCCAGGCCGTCCTCGCCGACCTCCGGGTCGCCCTCGGGCAGGCGACCCGCTCTGCCGCTCCCCGCTGACCGCGTATTTGCGGAACGCGCGTTCAGCCGATTCGATGACCTGCGTGCCCCGCCCGTTCTCCCCGCCCACCCGGACCTCCGTGCCCCGCCCGTTCCCCATGCTCGCCCGGACCTCCGCGTCCCGCTGGTTTTCTCCGCTCGCCCGGACGCTCGCGATCGCCGGCCTGGTCGTGCTGACCGGCTGCACCCTCCCGGCCGATCCGCCGCCGATGCCGCCCACCGGCGTCTACGACCACGACACGGCGAGCGAGAACTCCCGGGCAGAACCCGCCCCGACCGGCGGCACGTCCGGCGCCCTGACCCGGCCGCTGACGACGGCGGGCTGGTTCTGCGCGCAGGCCAGGAGCAACGCGGACGGCCGGGCCCTGTGGTGCCGCATCGGCCGCCGGGACGCGACGGACATGGTCAGCGCACAGACCGCGCACTTCCTGCTCGACAGCCGCGACCGACTCGCCTGGGCCTGGTTCCCGCCTGCCGATCAGGGCGGCGCCGACCACATCACCGCCGCCGCCACGTCGGCCCTCGGCACGATCTGGACCGACGCCCCGGAGCGCATCCGCCAGGAGATCGACGACCACGGGCGGGAGACGGACGAGATGCCCTCGGCCACCGCGTGGCGGGACGAGCACGCGGACTACCACTTCTCCGACCTCGACGGCCTGATCGTCACCGCCGGTGACGCCGCCGTACGGCGCTGGCCGTCCGGCGGCGAGCACTACGCCACCACGATGAGCTCCGCCGTGAAGGACCTCCTGGCAGGCGGCTACGACTGCCACTATCCGCCGCAGACGAACTGCAACCGCGTCCAGTCCAACGGCTACTTCCAGGTCACGCTCCGCGAGGACCAGATCATCACCGCCCGGTTCGGCATCGGCAGCCTGATCGAGGCGGGGCGGCAGCGGCATCCGCTGAGCCAGGAGTTCCCGCACGGGCTCACCTTTTTGACGGACGCGGTGCGCGGTCCCGTCACCGAACGCATCGAACAGGCCCGCCGCGAGGGGACGAGCTTCGCCGGCATCGTGGCCGGCACCGTTGTCATCATCGACGCGGATCGCGGAGCCGTGGACGGCGACGACCTGGTCGCCTACCTCAGCATCCAGATCGGAGCCCCGCTGGCGGCCACCCTGCCCCTGTGACGGTTGAACCTTGCTCGGGACACCGCCCGTACCTCTCAGGAGCAAGCAACTCTGAGAAGGGCCGACCATGACCAAGCGCACCCTCGCTCTTCCCGGTCTGGCCGTCGCCACGGCCATGATCGCCACCTCCGTCACCCCCGCCGCCGCACAGACGAGCACCCCCGTGTACTTCGCCGCCTCCCTCACGGGCGCCAACGAGGTCCCCGCCGCCGGCACGAAGGTCGGTGACACCGACGGGAACGCGCTTGCCGTGTTCCGCATCCACGGGGAGCGCGTGGACTACGCGGTGCGGTGGCACAAGGTGAAGGCGCCCAGCGGGTTCCACATCCACCGGGGCGCGGCGGGCGAGAACGGCGACGTCAGGATCCCGTTCTTCGCCACGGCGCTGCCCGCCCAGCTCCACGCCGTCAAGGGCACGGTCTTCGTCAAGGACCGCGACCTGCTCGGCCGCATCCTCGCCAACCCGCAGAACTGGTACGCCAACCTGCACAACGCCGAGTTCGGCGGCGGCGCCGTACGGGCCCAGCTCCACCGCGTCCGGCCCGTCTCGATGGAGTCGGTGCTGGCGCACGGCTTCGGCCGCACGCTGACGGCCCAGGCCGACGGGCGTCAGGAGATCCCTGCGCCCGGCACGAAGGTCGGCGACGGCAACGGGCGGGCCGCCTGGCTGGTGCAGCCCGAAGGGCGGCGGGTGTGGTTCGCCGCCGCCTGGAAGAAGATCAGCGCTCCGACGGCCGCGCACATCCACCGCGCGCCGAAGGGCAAGAACGGGCCCGTGGTGGTGCCGTTCTTCGAGGCCAAGGGCGGGCTGCCGGCCAGCGTGAACGGGCTGGCGGGCAGTTCCACGACGTCGGCGGCCGTGTCGCGTCGGATCTGGAAGAACCCCAGGAACTGGTACGCCAATCTGCACAACGCCAAGTTCCCGGGTGGGGCGGTTCGTGGCCAGCTCTATCGTGGGGACTGGTAAGGCGTTGCCGGCGTACGGCATCTCCCGGCATGCCCCTCGCGTCCCGCATCGTCATGCCACGGTCGGTGGAGCCATCAGCGCCATGTCGCCGCCGGCGGCATGGCGGGCGCCCCGGGAGTGAGTCTTCAAGAGGTGATCGGACTACTGATGATGGGTCCTCGCGTACTGTTCTGTCTTCGCCTCGCATTCGTCGACCGGCGATCGACGGCGGCAGGTCTGGTACAGCGCCGTCGCGGGCACGCAGACGTCCCCGCTCACGGTGACCCCCCAGGCGTATCTGCAATATTCGTATGCGATGTTTCCCTCGACGCAGATGCTCCGCTTCGTCACCACGCCTCGGGCGTCGGGGCTGCGGCAGTCGGCGTAGACGGGCACGGCGTCCGTGCAGATCAGGCCGGCCCCTCGGTAGACGCACGCTTCCCGTATCGCAGGCAACTCACACTGCCGGTCGGTCTTCCCGGTGAACCGGCAGTTCAGATAGGTCTTGGTGACAGCGTCGGCACCCGTGACACACGGCTTCCTGCCCCTTGCGACCGTGTCGGCCTTGCGGCAGTCGGCGAGCAAGGCCTTCACGTCGCGGTCGATGGCGGCGGCGCCTTCGCAGGCCTCCCCCTTGAAGCCGGACGCCTTGCAGGACTTGTGGCGGGCGCGCGACACGCCTGGCACCTTCGGCATTGTCCCGCTGGTCAGACTCTGGGTTTTCTCCGCCGCAATTCCAGCCGTGACCCACTGGTGGACCGGTGCGCCAGACCCACTGGGTGGGCTGGGCAGCAGACAGAGGAATCCGATGCCCAGCGATGCCAGCAGCGCGATGCCGCCGCTCAGCCACGCCCGAATCCATTTCGAGCGTCGATGCCACCTCAACGAGCGCCTCCCATTCAGGCGGGATGGACGGTGTCGGTGCAAATGGATCCTATATCGTTGGCGATGCCGGTACAGACCCTCTTGACAATGAGCCCGGTGCCGGGTGAGCTCAGGCGCGCCTTCTTCCAATCGGCATTGATGTCGGCGTTCTTGTTCACCGTGTTGAGAATTTTGATCCCGCTCTCGATGAGTCCGCACACTGTGCTCGCCACCGTCTCCGCTGGTTTGGCCACGGGTATGTGGGACAGGAAATCCTTCACCTGGCAGACCCCTGGTGTCGTGAGATCGGACTTCTTGTAGATCTCCGACGAGAACCACGCCTGGACGGACGAATAGTACCTCTCGCATGTCTTGGATTTGTTCTTGGTCACACAGGGTCGCTCTTGAGGGGTTGAGTCACAGAAATCCGACTTCGGGTTGGACATGCACCAGTAGATACCATCGGCCAGTTTTCCGCAGTCGCCGACTTTTTTCGTGGCCTTGATGCAGTCGAGTTGGACGACGCCGGCGGCGAAGCAGTCCCCGAGCGAGCCCTTGACCTTCAGGAAGCAACGGACCGTGTCGTTGGCCACCTCCTTGCAGACGGAGTCCAACTGGTCGTAGCCGCTGCGATCGCCCAGGTTCTTGAGCCCGCCCTGGTAGGAGCAGACCGCGTAGACCTCGCCGACCACCGCGCATTGAGACTTGGAACCGTAGTTCTCGCCGTCGACACGGCACCGTTCGTAGGCTCCGGTCGCTCCGACGCAACTGCCGTGGGCGTTGCTGTAACGATGCATGCAGTCGACGTACTGCGGATTGCCTTCGATGCACACGGAACGAGCGATCGACTTGTCGGACCGGCAGGAGTCATAGGCCTCGATGGAGGACTTGCAGAGGCTGCCGCCGCCCTGGGTGACGCAGGCCTCCTTGACGCCGGCACCTTCGCAACTGTCCGACTTCTTGCCTCCCAGGCGGCAGGATGTGTAAGCAACCCCGCCATCCGCGCATGCGTTGTCGTCGCCGAGACCCTTCTTGCAGTCGACGACGAACGTCTTCGTCTCCTTGGAGATTTTCTTTTCCGCGTCGCAGTTGAGCCCGTTCTTGTTCTTGAAGCCCTGATTCGCGCAGGCCTTGTACTCCTTCTCCTTTTCCTTCTTCGTTTGCGTCGTCGTCTTCGCGGGCGTCGTCTTCTTCGACGTCGTTGTCTTCTTCGACGTCGTTGTCTTCTTCGACGTCGTCTTCTTCTTCGACGCGTGCCCGTCCGGGTCCACCGCGGTCAGCGGGTTGTCATTGGCGTAGGTGTAGCGGTTGAGCTGCACGCTGGGGTCTGCGGCCTGGCCGAGAGTGTCCCGGCTGACGAAGCTGCCAGTGCTGGGCTGGTACCAGCGAGAGGCCATGTTCACCTTGCCCGTGTCCGGGTCGGTGTAGCCGCCCTGGTAACCCAGGTCGTGAGCCGGCCCTGTACGGGCGAGCACCTCGCCGAAGGGGTCGAAGGCGACGGAATCGGCCAGGGAAGTGCTCCCCGCCCCGAAGGTGCCAATCAGATCACCGCGCAGGTCGCAGAAGGCCAGCCGCCCGCCCGTTCCATCCGACAAGCCGAGCGTGCGTCCCAGCGCATCGCGGCCGAAGGTCGACTTCACCACGCCGGTGTCGCCATCGGTCACCGCCGTCAAGTTGTTGCTCACGCCGTCATAGACCATCCGGGTGCTCTTGCCGCCTCCGGTACGGGTTTCCACCCGGTCCAGGGCGTCATATTCGTAGACGACGGCGTCGTCGTTGATCAGCCGGTCGAAGGCGTCGAACTTGGTCCGGCGGACGATGCCGGCGGAGTCCTCTGCCAGGGTTCCACGGGCGGTGTACGTATAGGTGTGCCCATCTCCCGAGATGAGACGGTTGCGCTCGTCGTAGGTGAAGGTTTTGTCACCGGCTTTGACCCGGTTGCCTGCCGCGTCCCACTCATAGCCGGTCTTGGTGCCGTCCGGCGCGGTCCAGGAGGTCAGCCTGCTGGACCAGTCGTAGGTGTAGACGTTCTGGCCGGCCCCGGTCGTGCCCGCGGTCGTCTTGGACGTCAGATTGTCGTCCAGGTCGTAGTCGTACTCGATCGACGCGATGGGGCTACCCGCCGAGGTGGTGAGCTGGTCCTCGGTGAGCCGGTTCAGCTCGTCGTAGCTGTAGCTGCGCCGGGCCCCGGAGGCGCCGTAGGCCATCGAAGTCAACCGCGAGTTCTTGTCGTAGTCGTAGTCGATGGTCACCGCGCTGACCGGATCAACGGCTTGGATCTGCCGGTCAGCGTCATCCCATGTGAAGGAGGAGGTGCCGGTCACGTCCAGGCGCTGGGTCAGCCTGCTGTTGGCGTCGTAGGCGTAGGTGCTGACGTCTCCGCCCGCACCGCTGATCTTCAGCAGCAGCCCTCGGTCGTTGAGGGTGAAGGCCTGATCGTTGGCGCTGGTCACCCGGCCCGCCAGGTCGTAGCCGAACGTCTTGGCCTCGGTGCCGGCCTCCGCACCGGTGCCGGTCTGCTGGGTCAGCCGGTCCAGCTCGTCGAAGACCCGGGCGATGCGCACCCCACCGGGAAGCAGGGTGGTCACCGGATTGCCGCCGGCGTCGTAGACGGTGGTCCATGTACGGTCGGCCGCCTGCGGGTGTGCCGCAGTGCTGGGCTCGATCACCGACTCGGTAAGGCCGAGGCTGTTGTAGGTGGTGTAGGTGGCGTTACCGCGCCCATCTGTCGAGCGAGTCTGTTCCCCGGCGGCGTCATACCCGAAACTCGTGGTGATCGTCTCGGTCGCCGACACCGGCTCACGGCGCTCCACCAGCCGGTTGGCCGCGTCGAACACCTGCGTGGTGGTGTGTCCCTCGGCCGACGTCTCGCTGATCAGGTTTTCAGCCGCGTCGTACCCGAACCGCAGAGTACGCAGCACCGCGCCCTGCGCGTTCAGCTCCTGCGTCTCGATCTTCCGCCCTGCCAGGTCGAAAGTGGCCGTGCTGGACAGCCCCAGGGGGTCGGTCGACTTGGTCAGACGCCCGGCCAGGTCGTACGCGAACGTCGTGGTGTCGCCCAGCGCGTTCGTGTTCGCGATCAGCGCGCCGGTGGCGTCGTAGGCCCGGGTGGTGCTGTCCCCGGTCGGCCGGGTGGTCTTCGTGACCCGGCTGGCGTCGTCGTACTCCATCCGGGTGACATAGGTGGCCTGTGTAGGCCGGCGCTCGATGGTGGTCAGCGTGATCTGGCGGCCCAGATCGTCGTACGTGGCCTCCGAGCGGGCACCGGTCGGATCGACCGTCCACAACTCCTCTCCCAGCAGGTCGTAGCCGTAGCTCGCCACAGCGGCCTTGGGCGCTCTGGCTTGCACCTTCCGGCCCAGGCCGTCGTAGACGAAGGTGGTCTCCTGCCCCCTGGCGTCGGTGTTGCTGATCAGCTGGCCGGCCGCGTCGTAGCCGGAGGTGGTCCTTGGTGTGATCGGCTGCCCGCCCGGCGGCGTGTAGGAGGGCATCGTCTGCTCGACCACTCGACCGGCCCGGTCCACGACGCTGGTCACGACCCTGCCTTCGGCGTCGGCCCGGTGCGTCGGCTCCCCGTAGGTGTTGTAGCCGGTTCTCGTCACCGGCCGCTGGGTGGCCGGAGCCGCACCCGCGTGCTCCACCGCCACCGGCGGTGACTGCACCTGCGTGGGCAATTTCAGGGCGTTGTAGGTGATGTCGGTGGTGAACGCCGCCGGGTCGGCGCCCGGCGCGTTACCCCTCGGATCCGTTGTCGCCGTGGTCAGGCCCCGGTCATCCACCGTTACCGTGGTGATCAGTTCCTCTCCGCCGTCGTTGTGCACGACCTCTCGGATCGGTTGGTTGGCGGCATTGTAGGCGTACTCGGTGACCTCGATGCGGTCTGAGCCGGCCGCACCCCGGCTGATCTTGATCACGTTGCCGTTGGCGTCGTAGCTGTAGTCGGCGGCCCGGTTGAGCTTGTCCGGATCCGTCGTAAGCCGGGTCAGCCGCCCCGCGGCATCGTACGTGCCCGCCAACCGCAGCGTGCCGCCATCGGTGGTCTCCTCCACGACGTTGCCCGCCGCGTCGTATACCCGTGACCCCAGCACCACGTCTCGCGGCGTGGTCGATTCGTTGAGCCGCGCCGCCTTGGCGATCCTGCTCGCCGGCAGGTCGTCGCCGTAGTACGTGTAGGCAGTGGTACGGCCCATCGCGTCAGTCTCCGAGGCCAGCCGGCCGCCCGGATCGTAAGCGTACGAGGTCATCGTCACGTCAATGGGCTGCTGCGGGTCGAGCGGGCTGCCGGTCCATGCCTTCAGCGTGCTCGTCGCCAGTTCGCCTCGCGGCGTATAGCCGTAATGGAGGGTGGTACCCCGCTCATCAGTGAAACTGACCTTCTGCCCCTTGTGATCGTAGGCGAAACGCTGCACACCGCCTTCTGGGCCGGTCACCGTCTCCAGCCGCCCGTAGGAGTCGTAGCCGTAGCCGGTGATCCTCGCGGTGTCGCCGCCGGTCAGGTCGGACAGCGTCTCGGTCAGTGTCAACCCGTCCTCGTCATAGGTACGGCTCCACCGCACCGTGTGAGTCACACCGCTGACCTCGTTCTTGACGCCTGCCCCGGTACGCGTGGCGATCCTGCCGAGCGCGTCATAGGTGACCGTCGTGGCCAGCCCCTCCGAATACGTCTTCGAGACCTCGATCTCCTTGACGACCCGGCCCAGCACGTCGTACTCCCGCTTGTACGTGAGCCCTGTCGCCACGGTCTCCACGGCCACGTCGCCGGACGCCGTGTAGGAATAGGTGACCTCGTTGCCGTTGTAGTCCTTGGCTGATTTCAGCAGTCCTGCCGGTGTGTTGCCACCGCCCGCCGCCGCTTCCGTACCGTCTGTGTAGGTTTTCACCGCTGAACGGCCTCGCTGGAAGTCCGCCGTGGCCGGGGTGGTCTGCTTGACCTCTTCGCCGTAAGAGTTGAAGGTCCAGGACGTCTGGTACGTCTCGTCCGTCGATGAGGCCGATCTGCCGTCCCGGTGCGCGATCTTGAGGTCGTTGCGAGCGTCGAAGGGATCGTCCGCGTTGAGGAAGTAGGAGAAGTATTCGGTGGAGCAACTGTCGGCCGCCCGGCAGGTCTTCCTGGACAGCATGTTGCCCCGGGCGTTGTAGGCCGTCTCCACCACGTTGCCGTTGGGGTCGTACTCCTTGACGGGGAAACCGCCTATGTCATAGGTGGACCTCGTCGTCGAGCCGGCTTGGTCGGTCACCGACACCTGCCGGTAACCACGCTGCGCGTCGGCGACGTAGGTGACAACCCCGTTGTGCGGGTCGGTCACCGTCACGGTGGCGAAGGTGGAGAGGGTGGTCTGCCTGGCATACACCGGGTCCGATAGCTTCCACGTGCCGCCATGGGCATCGGTGTGCGTCGCCAACCGGCCGCCGTCGGGGTTGTAGGTGTTGACCGCCCGAACCCGGCCCGACGACTGAGTCACCTTGGTCAGCTGCGGCTGCGGCTTACCGGCTGCGAAATGCCGCTGTACCGCCGCCGCGCCGAGCGGCTTGCCGTAGATCGCGACCTCGTCGATGTCGCCGTTGAACGGGAACAGCGCGGCGCCGCTCGTGGTGGACGGCCAGGCCGGAGAGCTGTAGCCGGAGCCGATCCGGGTCTCCGCCATGTCACCGTGCTGGATCTCCCCAGCCAGGGTGCCCACCGCGACGCCGTCGAGGTGGAGCGTCTGCGTATGCTCCGCCGGCGCCGAACTCGTGGCGGGCTTGGTCTCCACCGCCGACAGCACCACATGGTGCCAGGCCCCGTCGTTCACCGCCGTGGAGGAGGTAATCGGGGTGTGCGCGATCGTGGACGGGCCGGTGTAGAACTGGCCGCGCAGCTTGCCGTCTGTGCCCACGTACACCGCCGGCACGGACGTCGCCGGCGTGTTGTCGGCGGTGTCCTGCATGCCGATGACCGTGCCGGAGGCGGTGGTCTTGAACCACGCCTCGACCGCCACCTCCCCGCCCTGGCCGCTCACGGCGTTGCGCGGCAGTTGCACGAAGGTCGAGGTCGCCGCTCCCTTGAAGCGCATCGCCGTGTCCGGAGACCCGGCCGGCGCGCCCGGCACCCGGGTGCCGAGGTCGGCCGGGGTGGTTCCGTTCAGCTTGGCCTGCTCCTCGGTGATGTTCCAGCCGGCCGCGCTCGCGACGGTGGTGCCGGTGCGGGTCTCGGCCTCGTTCAGCCGGTAGTAGTACTCCGGCCGCGAGTCGGTGATGACGCTCTTGTACTTCGAGCCCGATCCGTAGGTGTAGGTGGTGCAGGCGGTCGCCGACGTCGGCGGGCAGGCCTTGACCAGCTGATCACCTTCGTAGGTGTAAGTCCAGGTCAGCGGCTTGCCGTCGACCGGGTCGGTGGACACGGTCCCGACGTGGGCGCCTGTCCAGGTGAACGTGAGCGACCGGCCGCCCGTCGCGGTCACCTTGGTCAGCTTGCCGTCGGTGCCTCGGGTCAGCTCCTGTGCGCGTCCCCGATGGTCAGTGATCCTGGTGAGGCGGCCGGAGGCGTCGAACCAGTAGGAGGTGGCTGATTTGTCCATCAGTCGCCAGCCGCCCGCCTGTTCGGCGGCCAAGGTGGCGAACGTCCCCTGCGGAGGGGCGAAGGTGCCGTTGCCCGTGGGCGCGAACCGCATCTGCTCGCCGCCCGGGTAGGTCACCAGCAGGCTGCCGGTCGGCTCCACCTCGATCCGCATGTCCCAGCGGGTCGTCCAGCCGGTGCCGAACATGCCGTCGGTGCGCGGGTCCAGGCTGTTGTAGGTACGGCTGACGTTCAGCGGCGGCCCCACCACCGCCACCGAGGCGTCGGTCGCGGTGTGCGCGAAGTTGCCCGAGGTGTGGTTGAACTCGCGTCCCTGCGTGCCGGCGGCCAGCAGCCCGTTGATGCCGCCCTGTTCCGGCGCCGGGGTGAAGGTCCGCCACGAGGAGGTCACCGTGGTGTAGGTCGTGGCGGCCTTGGCCATCCACGAATACGTCTCGCCCCACTTCAACCGCTTGTCGTCGACCTGCCAGACGCCCTGCTTGGACCACTCCTCGCTCTCCTGGGCGGAGTCCTTGCACCAGCGCCAGTTCGGTGCGCTGCCCGCGCAGAGCTGGAACCAGTACTTGACCTCGCCGCCGTTGAAGGGCCGCGCGTTCGCCGACAGCACCGGCGTCAAGGTATCCACCTGGCTGTTGTTCGCCGGGGAGAACGACTCGAACGGCAGCGCCGCCACGGTCGCGTACACCCATTGCGACCACGGCCCCGACACCGCGGAGGTGGTCGTGGCCCGTGCGCGCCATCGGATGTGCCAGCCGTCGGTCAGCTTGCCGGCCGGGACGGCCGTCCAGGCGTTGGTGCCGGACGCGTACTCCTTGTCCGAGGTGCCCGACCAGATCAGGCCCGTGCCCTGGTCGCCCTTCGCCGGATCGTGCTCCACCTCGACGTCGAGCTTGCCTGGCCGGTTCTGCGGGTCGGTCATCTTGGCGTACATCCACGGCGTCAGCGACTCCGCCGTCCACGACGTCGTCCCGCGGATGGCCGGAGCCATGGCCAAGCCGTCAACGCCCGGTTTCGTGAGGTCGATGGTGGCGTTCTGCCAGGCCGACCACTCGCCTTCGGCGCCGGCGGTGGTGACGCCACGCACTCGCCAGCGGATCTTCATGCCGTCGGTCAGCTTTCCGGCCGGCACCTGCAGCCAGGCGTTGCCGCCCGAGGCGTAGGCGGTCGTGCCCGTGCCGGACCAGATCGGCCCCGTCCCCTGCCCGGTCGCGGCCGGGTCGTGCTCGATCTCGGCGCCCAGCACCAGCTTGGACCCGCCGGCGTCGACGACCTTCGCGTACAGCCATGGCGTGGTCGAAGCCACCGTCCACGCGCTGGTGCCGTGGGTGGCCGGCACCGCGCCCAGCCCGCTGCCCGCCGTTCCGCTGACCTGAACCGTGGCGGCCTGCCACTCGGACCATGGACCGGCCGCGCCGCCGGAAGTGGACACGCGCACCCGCCAGCGGATGAGCCAGCCGTCCTTGAGCTTGCCCGCCGTCACCGCCGGCGACTGCACCCAGCAGGGGATCGTCGGCGAGCACGCGCCACCGTAGGTCGCGCCCGTGCCGGACCAGATCAGCCCAGAACCCTGGCTCGACACCGACGGGTCGTGCTCGACCTGCGCCTCCAGCCGCAGCGGCCGTGACTCCGGATCCGTTCCATAACCTGAGAACGACGGCTGTGTCGAGGACAACGTCCACAACCCGGACGCCGCCTGACCCGGCGAAGCCGCCAGCCCCGACACCACCGGCTTGGTCGTGTCCACCCGGGCGGCCTGCCACTCCGACCACGGGCTCGCCGCTCCACCGGTGGTGGACACCCGCACCCGCCAGCGGATCAGCCAGCCGTCCTTCAGCTTCCCTGCCGTCATCGCCGGCGACTGCACCCAGCACTTGATCGACGTGGTGCAGGCGCCGCCGTAGGTCTCACCCGTGCCGGACCAGATCAGCCCGGAACCCTGGCCGGCCGCCGACGGGTCGTGCTCGACCTGCGTCTCCAGCCGCAGCGGCCGTGATTCCGGATCCGCCCCGTAGGCGGAGAACGACGGCTGCGTAGCGGACAACGTCCACAGCCCGGACGCGGCCTGCCCCGGAGACGCCGCCGCTGCGGACGCCACCGGCTTGGACGTGTCCACCCGGCCGGCCTGCCACTCCGACCACGGGCTCGCCGCTCCACCGGTGGTGGACACCCGCACCCGCCAGCGGATCAGCCAGCCGTCCTTCAGCTTGCCCGCCGTCATCGCCGGCGACTGCACCCAGCACTTGATCGACGTGGTGCAGGCGCCGCCGTAGGTCTCACCCGTGCCGGACCAGATCAGCCCAGAACCCTGGCCGGCCGCCGACGGGTCGTGCTCGACCTGCGCCTCCAGCCGCAGCGGCCGCGACTCCGGATCCGCCCCGTACCCCGAGAACGTCGGCTGCGTCGACGACAACGTCCACAACCCCGACGCCGCCTGCCCTGGCGAAGCCCCCAGGTCCGACACCACCGGCTTGGACGTGTCCACCCGGCCGGCCTGCCACTCCGACCACGGGCTCGCCGCTCCACCGGTAGTGGACACGCGAACCCGCCAGCGAATCAGCCACCCGTCCTGCAACTTGCCCGCCGTCACCGCCGGCGACTGCACCCAGCACCTGATCGACATCGAGCACGCGCCGCCGTAAGTCGCGCCGGTCGCCGACCAGATCAGCCCTGTCCCTTGACCGGCCGCCGACGGGTCATGCTCGACCTGCGTCTCCAGCCGCAGCGGCCGCGACTGCGGATCCGCCCCGTAAGCGGAGAACGTCGGCTGCGTCGTGGACAACGTCCACAACCCCGACGCCGCCTGCCCCGGCGAAGCCGCCGGCCCCGACGTCACCGGGTTCGAGGTGTCCACCCGGCCGGTCTGCCACTCCGACCACGCACCCGCCACCAGCGCGCCAGGTGATTCCGTGGACTGCACCACCGCACGGACGCGCCACCGGATCAGCCAGCCGTTCTGCACCCCGGTCACCGCGGGTGACTGGTGCGAGGCGGAGCAGGTTTGGCCCGTGAAACAGGTCTCCGCGAAGGTCTTGCCCTGGCCCGACCAGATCAGCCCCGAACCCTGGCCGGACGCTGACGGGTCGTGCTCGACCTCCGCCTCCAGCACACCTGGCCGCCGATCGACATCGGAGATCGTAGCGGTGAAGACCGGGCCCGCGCTCGGCAAGATCCACGTCCCGGAGACCTGCTGGCCGACGGACACGGACACGCCGCCGACCGACGGCCCCGGCGGGATCGTGTTGAACACCTGCGTGTCCACCCGAGCCGACACCCAAGCAGACCACGGCCCCGACGTCCCAGAAGACGTCGTCGCCCGTGCGCGCCAGCGAATCTGCCAGCCGTCGGACAGCTTCCCCGCCGGCACCGCCGCCCAGGCGTTGGTGCCGGGCGCATACGCCTTGTCCGAAGCCCCCGACCAGATCAGGCCCGTTCCCTGGCCGGCAGCGACCGGGTCGTGCTCCACTTCCACATTGAGCTTGCTGGACCGGTTCTCCGGATCGGACACCTTCGCGTACAGCCAAGGCGTCACCGACCCTGTCACCCAGGACGCCGAGCCCGGCAGGGCCGGGTCCATGCCCAGCGACTCCACCGACGGCTTGGTGAGATCGACAGCCGCCGGCACCCAGTCCGACCATGGGCCGGCCACACCGGAGGCGGTCTCGCCGCGTGCCCGCCAGCGGACCTTCATCCCGTCCGCCAGCTTCCCCGCCGGCACCCGCACCCACGCGTTCTCGCCTGAGCCGTACGGGCGTTCGCTCTTGCCTGCCCAGATCGAACCGGTGCCCTGGCCGGTCGCGGCCGGGTCGTGCTCGATCTCCACGGCGAGCGCGGCTTCCCTGTTCTCCGGGTCGGTCACCTTGGCGTAGAGCCACGGCGACGTGGCCGCGGTCGTCCACGTCCCGGCATCCCAGGTCGCGGGCGTCATCGCCAAGCCCGCCACCGAGGGCTTGCGAAAATCAAGGGTGGTGGGGAGCCAGTCGGACCACGGGCCGGCCACACCGGAGGTGGTCTCGCCACGCACTCGCCAGCGGACCTTCATGCCGTCGGCCAGTTTCCCCGCCGGTACCTGCACCCACGCGTTGCCGCCGGAGGCGTAGGCGGTCGCGCCCTTGCCCTCCCAGATCACGCCCGTGCCTTGAGCGGGCACGGCGGGGTCGTGCTCGATCTGCGCCCAGAGCCGCGAAGCACGCGAGTCGGGGTCACTGACCTTGGCATACACCCACGGCGTCGCCGAGGAAGCCGTCCACGACTCCGCGCCCTTGGTGGCTGGAGTCAGCCCGGCTTCGGAAACAGCCGGTTTGGACACATCTACGGCGGCGTTCTGCCAGGCCGACCACTCGCCTTCGGCGCCGGCGGTGGTGACGCCACGCACCCGCCAGCGGATCTTCATGCCGTCGGTCAGCTTTCCGGCCGGTACCTGCAGCCAGGCGTTGCCGCCCGAGGCGTAGGCGATCGTGCCCGTGCCCGACCAGATCGACCCCGTCCCCTGCCCGGTCGCGGCCGGGTCGTGCTCGATCTCGGCGCCCAGCACCAGCTTGGCCCCGCCGGCATCGACGACCTTCGCATACAACCAAGGCGTG
>NZ_VSEY01000004.1 GCF_008086045.1 Nonomuraea sp. PA05
GCGAGCCGGAACCCGCCCCTCGGCCCCGTGGTCGCCGCCAGCACCCCGGCCCTGACCAGCGCCTGGAGTTGCTTGGCCAGGTAGGGGGCGGGCAGGTCGTAATAGTCGGCGAGCTGCGCCGCGGACGCGGTGACCCCGGGTTCGAGCTGGGCCAGCGACGTCGCGCAGTGCAACAACCACTCGGTGCTCACAGGCAGCTTCACGATCGACATCATATCGCGGACATTGCGGATCCGTTTAGTCCGAGATACGGTCGGAGCCACAGGAGATCGAGAAGGAGAACGTCATGCGGATCGCCGTCGCCGGCGCCACCGGGAACATCGGGGCCCTGACCACCGCCGCCCTGGAGCGGGACGGCCACGACGTGGTGCGCGTCAGCCGCTCACTCGGTGTGGACCTCGTGACCGGCGAGGGCCTCGACGCCGCGCTCACCGGCGTGGACGCGGTGGTGGACACGGTCAACGGCCCGGAAGGCTCCCTGGAGGAGACGGTGGCCTACTTCGCCGCCACCACGCGCAACCTGCTCGCCGCCGGGGAACGGGCCGGCGTGCGCCACCACGTGCTGCTGTCGATCGCGGGCGTGCACCGGATCCGGGGCAACTCCCACTACGCGGCCAAGCGCGAGCAGGAACGCCTGGTGGAGGCGGGCCCGGTGCCGTGGACGATCGTGCCGGCCACCCAGTTCCACGACTTCGCCGCGATGGTGGCGAGCTGGACCGAGCACGACGGCGTGGCCATCATCGCGCCGCTGCTCGTGCAGCCGATCGCGCCCGCCGACGTGGCGGACGTGCTGGCCGAGATCGTTGCCGGCGAGCCGAAGGGCCGCTACGCCGACGTCGCAGGGCCCGAGCCGCAGGACCTGGTGGACATGGCCCGGCGCACCAACCAGGCGCGCGGGCACGAGGTGAAGCTGGTGCCGTCATGGTCGGGGCTGTTCGGCCCGGAGATGGCCGGCGACGTGCTGCTGCCTGGCGAGGGCGCCCGCCTCGCGCCGACCACCTTCGAGGAGTGGCTCGACGGGCAGCGCTAATCTGGGTGCTTCAGAGCACGGAGGGCTGAGATGAGCGCATTGGTGGATCTGTCGCATGTCGTCGAGCACGGCATGGTCACCTATCCCGGGCTGCCCGGCCCCGAGATCGCCGACCACCTCTCCAGGGAGGCCTCGCGCGGCGTGTACGCCCCCGGCACGGAGTTCCAGATCGGCCGCATCGGCATGGTCGCGAACACCGGCACCTACCTCGACGCGCCGTTCCACCGCTACCCCGACGGCCTCGACCTGAGCGAGCTGCCCCTGTCGAGGCTGGCGGGCCTCGACGGGGTGCTGGTGTCCGCCGGGGAGCCGAGGGCGATCGGGCGGGAGGCGTTCGACAAGCACGAGGTGCGAGGCAAGGCCGTACTGGTGCACACCGGCTGGGACCGGCACTGGCGCACCGAGCGGTACGGCCACGCGTCGCACCCGTTCCTCACCTCGGACGCCGTCGAATGGCTGGCCGAGCAGGGGGCCGCCCTCGTGGGCATCGACTCGGTGAACATCGACGACGTCGGCGACCCCACCCGCCCGGCCCACACGAAGCTGCTCGCCGCCGGCATCCCGGTGGTGGAGCACCTGACCGGGCTGGAGCGGCTGTCGGGGCGGTCGTTCGAGTTCCACGCCGCGCCGCCCGCCGTCAAGGGCATGGGCACCTTCACGGTACGGGCGTACGCGGTTCTCCGGGACTGAACCCTATTGGCGCAGCTCGCGGCGCTGCTCGGCGTACTGTCTGGTCTCGAAGGCGATCAGCCCGGCCAGGACCAGCACCAGCCCGCCGAGCGCGACCAGCGGCGGCACGGCCATCGCGCCCGGCAGCGCCACCAGCAGCACCGCCACCGTGACGAGCCTGGGCACCTTCACGGTGGCGTGCAACCGGTTGCCGAACAGCACGTGCCCGCCCAGGTAGAGCGCGGCCCCGCCGAAGAGCGCCGGCGCGTAGAACCCGCCCAGCGGCGTGCTGTCACCGGCGTGGGCCAGCACGCCCTCGACGCCCAGCGCGGTCACGATGATGCCGGTCACGATCGGGAAGTGCCCGTAGGTGTAGGCCTCGACGACCATCTTCACCCGGGCGACGCCGGTGGTGCGGGCGAGCCGGTGCTCGGCCGCGAGCGCGACCGTGTCGAAGTACAGCCACCACAGGCAGACGGCGACCCCGATCCCGAGCACGGCCGCCGCCAGCACCGGGGTGCTGAGACCGTGCGCGCCCGCGCCCACGCCGATCGCGGCCACCGACTCGCCGATCGCCAGCAGGACGAACAGGCCGTGCCGTTCGCTCCAGTGGGCCGCGCTGTGCACCCGCCAGTTGCCTTGGCGGGAGGTCACGTAGGTGCCGATCCAGTCGACGAGCAGCGCCCCGGCGAACAGCGCCGTCTGCGCCCACCCGCCCAGCAACGCCCCCACCACCAGGAACGGCGCCCCGGCCAGCAGCGACGCCCACGACAACAGGATCTGGCGGCGCAACGCCGCGTCGCCGCCCGCCGCGATGGCGTACAACGTCAGATGCACGACCCGGACGAGCAGGTACGCGCACACCAGCACCAGCGGCCCGAACAACCCGCCCGGCACGTCGTGCCACGACTCGGGGACGGCCAGCGCCACCACGAACACCGCCGCCGTCGCCACCGCGGTCCCGCCGCGCAGCACGCCCTCGTCCGCCCGCGCCTGGTTGCCCAGCCACGTGTACGCCTCCCACGTCCACCACAGCATGGCCAGCAATAACAGGCCCTGCAGCACGCCGTGGGCGCTGTGCTCGTGCGCCATGAAAGCGGTGACGCGCGTGGCCGCGAAGACGAAGACCAGGTCGAAGAAGAGCTCGAAGGTCGTCGCCCTGTGGTGCTCGCCGGTGGGGCGCGCTCCTCCCAGCAGCCTCGGGCGTCGGGGCTGCTCCCCCTGGTCGGCCATTGCCGGTGCTCCTTCCCTTTGGCGTGAATTGCCGACCCGAAGGCTATAGGGACGAGGAGCGGCGCTCTCAGGCCGCGTCAGAAGTACTGCTTGACGTGGAACTCTCGGACGAGGAGCGGGGCCGAGGCGCGGCTGAGCACCTTGACCTTCCTGAGGTGGGTGGCCTTGTCGATCGTCACCTTGACGCACTTCAGGTGCACGTCGTGATGCCCGGGAGGCGCGTAGCGGGAGATGATGACGCCGTCCCTGGCGAAGCCGCGCCCCGTGAGGCCCAGGCCGACCTCGCGGTAGATGCGCCAGGAGCCCTTGAGCGTGAACGCGGTGGAGCCGACGATCGCGTGGTTCGCCTCTTCCGGGCAGTGCAGGAGCACCCGGACGACGTCGTTCTGGTGGGGCGCGTGCGGCATGACGAAGAAGGACGTGAGCTTGCGCCACGGCGGCGTGCCCGCATGGGCGGGGGCCGCCGTCACGGTGGTGAGGACGGCTGCCGCCGCCATGCCGATGATGGCCCGCATCCGCCCTCCCCATGCCGTGACCAGGCTTTTCTCATTGTCACCGCCGACGGTGCCGCTGCGGGTGACGCCACGCCGGGCGGCCGGTTCACGAGCGGGGCCGGCGCCGGGACGCTCAGGCCGCCAGCCCGAGCACGAACGCGCCGATCACCGGTGCCAGGTACATCAGAGGGAACGGGATGTGGCCGTACGAGCGGGCCCTGGCCACGGTGACGACGGCGCCCGTGAAGTAGACGGCCAGCCCGATCGTGGCCAGGACGCCGATCACCGGCACGAACAGCCCCACGAGGAGGCCGAGCGCTCCCGCGGCCTTGGCGGTGCCGAGCCACGGCCACCAGCGGCTGGCGACGCCGTACTCGGCCAGGGGCTCCACGACCCACTTGGCGCGGATGAAGACCGAGACGGCCGAGAAGCCCACCCAGAGGGCGGCGAGGACGGTGACGATGGTGTAGGCGGTGCTCATCGGATGCTCCCCAGATGCGATTCAGTGGCGATTTCGTGCGGGTGCCGCGCGGTTGGTGTGCGGCTTGGTTGCCTTCATCGCGTTGACCCCGCCCGCCGGGAAAGTGTGACCGCCCGGCTCATCTTTTTTTCTCCGTCGTTCGAAGAGACTGTGGAACCGGCCGACCGAAGGGACGTCCCATGCGTAACGCCATCAAGGTCATCGTCATGCTCGCCGTCGCTCTGCTCGCCGTGGTCGCCGCGCAGGCGGCGGCCTCCGCCGCCACCGCCATCGAGTACGGGCTGATCGCCGCGCTCATCCCCTGATCGAACGCGCGATCGAAGATCGGGAACCGCCGGCAGACTGCCCGATGTGCGGCGTTTGAGCAGGTCGTGGTGGTCGTGGTGGCGGGGGACGGGTCCATCGGACCTGGTCTGAGGGACTTTGGTCCCTGCCTCAGCCGTGGCGGACCACGAGAATCTTGGGTGCATGTCTACTGATGTCCCCCCGACCACCGCGCACGGCGTCGCGGCCTTCCTGTTCAGCCAGCCGCTCGGCCTGCACCCGCCGCAGCACCCGCGGCGACCGGCCAGGGCCGTTCGGGTACGTGCAAATGCTGCCCAGGTTCGGCTACGGGCCGCCGCGGCGGCCCGTGCACGTGGTCGTGGAGGGCCGGCGTGACTGAGCCCGCCCGCCCCGTGCTGATCCAGGGCGGCATGGGGGTGGGGGTCTCCGGGTGGCGGCTGGCGCGCGCCGTCGCCGTGACCGGGCAGCTCGGCGTGGTGTCGGGGACGGCGCTGGACGTCACCCTGGCCAGGCGGCTGCAACGCGGCGACCCCGGCGGGCACCTGCGCCGGGCGCTGGCGGGCTTCCCCGTGCCCGAGCTCGCCGAACGGGTGCTCGGCCGCTACTACGTGCCCGGGGGCATCGGGGAAGGCAGGCCGTATCGGCCGGTGCCGCGGCTGGGGCTGCGGGGTGGCCGGGATCTGGACGAGCTCACCGTGGTGGCCAACTTCGCCGAGGTGTTCCTCGCCAAGGAGGGGCATTCCGGGCCGGTCGGGATCAACTACCTGGAGAAGATCCAGCTCGCCACGCCTGCGGCCCTCTACGGGGCGATGCTGGCGGGGGTGGATCACGTGCTGATGGGGGCGGGGATTCCTGTGGAGATCCCGCGCCTGCTCGACGCCCTGGCCGGACACCGTCCGGGGCGGATCTCCATCACGGTGGCTGACGGCGAGGGGCACACGGCCGGGATCGACCCGGTGGCCCTGCTCGGCCGACGGCTCCCGCCACTGCCCCGTCCACGCTTCCTGGCGATCGTGTCGTCGCACGTGCTGGCCGCGTACCTGGCCCGCAAACCGCTGACCCGCCCCGACGGGTTCGTCATCGAGACGCCGGTGGCGGGCGGCCACAGTGCGCCCCCACGCGGCCGCCTGGCCGTCGACGCGGCGGGCGAGCCGGTGTACGGGCCGCGCGACGAGGCCGACCTCGCCAAGACGGCCGCGCTCGGGCTGCCGTTCTGGCTGGCCGGCGGCTACGGCACGCCCGCGGGGCTGGAGCGGGCGCTGGCGGCGGGCGCGGAGGGCATCCAGGTGGGCTCGGCGTTCGCGCTGTGCCGCGAGTCGGGGCTCGACCCCGCGCTGCGCCGCCGGCTGCGCAAGCGGGCCGGCCTCGTCCGCAACGACCCGCGGGCCTCGCCCACCGGCTTCCCGTTCAAGGTCGCCGCCGTGCCGGGGACGCTCTCGGAGCAGGACGTGTACGAGGCCAGGCCCCGCCTGTGCGACCTGGGATACCTGCGCACCCCGTACGAGAAGGCGGACGGCTCGGTCGGCTACCGCTGCGCCGCCGAACCGGTGGACGTGTACGTGCGCAAGGGCCGCCCGGCGGAGGAGACGGACGGGCGGCGCTGCCTGTGCAACGGCCTGCTGGCGGCGATCGGGCTCGGCCAGCACCGCCCCGGCGGGTACGCCGAGCCGCCGTTGCTGACGCTGGGCCAGGACCTGGGCTTCCTCGACGGCCTGCCCGACGACTACTCGGCGGCCGACGTGGTGGCGCACATCCTGCTGGGCGCCCACCTGTGAACGACTGATCCCGGTCTGCGAGAGAAGGCGGACCGGGATCAGGCTTGTCAGGCGGCCGGGACCTCGGCGGCGCGGCGGGTGGCCGACGCCCGGATCACGGTCACCGTCAGAACCAGGGTGATCACGGCCGTGACCGACAGCAGCGCCAGCCCCAGCCCGTACGACCCCAGCTCCCCGTAGATGAACCCCATGAGCAGCGGCGGCACGAACCCCCCGAGCCCGCCCGCGGCCCCCACCAACCCGGTGACGGACCCCACCTTGTCGCCCGGCGCGACCTGGGCGACCAGCGCGAACGTGGCGCCGCTGCCCGCGCCGAGCGCGGCGGCCATGGTGAGGAACGCGATCGTGCCGAGCGGCATCAGCCCCGGCGTGAGCGCCTGCGCCCCCGCCATCACGGCGATCGTCGCGAACGCGCCCGCCAGCACGGGCACCGGGCCGACGCGGTCCGACAGCCAGCCGCCGATCGGCCGCAGCAGCACCGCCAGCACCACGAACCCGGCCATCCGGTTGGCGGCGTCGCTCTGTTCGAGGCCGTAGCCGGTCTGCAGGTAGGCGGGCAGGTAGACGGAGAAGGCGACGTACCCGCCGAACGCCACCGCGTACAACACGCAGGCCTGCCAGGTGATCGGCAGCCGCAGCGCGGCGGACATGCGCGCGGTGAGCGGCTCGGTCGCCACCGTGCGGCCGGGCGCGTCCCGCATGACCAGCCAGGCGACGGCGGCGTAGCAGGCCAGGACGACGGCGGTGATCAGGAACGGGGTGGCCGCCCCGCCCGCCTTGACCAGGCTCACCGTGGTCAGGGCGCTGATGGCGGTGCCTCCCATGCCCGCGCCGAAGACGCCGACTGCGAGGCCGCGCCGCCGCGGCGGGAACCAGGCGTTCACGAACGGCACGCCGACGGCGAAGACCGTCCCGGCGATGCCCAGGAAGAAGCCGCCCACCAGCAGCGCGGCGAACGACGTCTGCCCCGCCACTCCGATGAACAACACGGGCACGATGGTCGCGGCGGAGATCAACGGGAACATCACGCGTCCGCCGAACCGGTCGGTGAGCGCGCCCACGGGGATGCGGCCGATCGAGCCGACGATCACGGGCACGGCCACCAGCAGCGCCTGCTGGGCGGCCGACAGGCCGAGGAGTTCCTTCAAGCGGGGGCCGAGCGGGCTGAGCAGCGCCCAGGCCCAGAAGTTCACCGCGAAGCCCAGCGTGGCGAGGGCGAGCATCAGCACCGGGCGGTGGCCGGTGGGCGAGGTGTTCCTCATGTCTTCCTCACAGGTATTGCGTAAGGTCGCGGCGCCGGCCCACGGGGGACGCCGGTGCCGCCCAGCCTGAGCCGGGCGTGGAAGTCCTCCACGGCGGCGAGCACGGCCGTGGCGGTGGTGGTGCCGCTCAGGGACTGGTGGTAGGCGGTGGCGGTGCGGACGGCCGCCGTCATGTCGGCCAGCGGCTCCCCCGGCAGGTGGCCGTCCGCCACGGCTGCCGCGATCCACGACAGGTAGGCGCGGGCGCGGCGCAGGTAGACGGCCCTGCTGGAGGGGGCGAGGTGGGAGCGGGCCAGGGCGGCGGTGTAGGCGCGCAACAGCGCGTCGTACGGGGCGGGCAGCATCCCAGCGGCCCTCATCCGGTGGTGGCGAGCGGCGCCGCGCCGAGGCTGCGAGCCGCGCTCATTTCCCGGCCCCCGTCGGCACGGCCCGCCGCCGGTAGACGATGTACGGCCGCCACAGGTAGGCGATGGGCGCCGACCAGACGTGCACGAGCCGGGTGAACGGCCAGATGGCGGCCAGCAGCCAGGCCGACAGGGCGTGGAGCTGGAAGACCAGCGGCACGTCCCTCATCAGCGCGGGATCCGGGCGGAAGGTGAGCACGCCGCGGAACCAGACGGCGATGCTGGCGCGGTAGTCGTAGCCGCCGCCGAGCAGGTTCTCGCCGATGGTCGCGCTCACGCCGAGCACCACGACCACGGCCAGGACGGCGAACAGCACCTTGTCGGCGGTCGTGGTGGTGCGCCGGACGCGAGGGCTGGTGAGGCGGCGGGCCAGCAGCAGGCCGAGCCCGGCGACGACCATCAGCCCTGCCACGGTGCCGGCGCTCACCGACACGAGGTGGTAGAGGTGCTCGTCGATGCCGATCGCGGCGGTCCAGGTCTTCGGCACGAGGAGGCCGAGGGCGTGTCCGGCGATGGCGGCGAACGCGCCGAGGTGGAACAGCGGCGAGCCGAGCCGGAGCAGGCGGCTCTCCAGCAGCTGGGTGGTCCGGGTGGTCCAGCCGAACTGGTCGACCCGCCAGCGCCAGACGTGGCCCACGACGAAGATCGTCAAGGCGATGTACGGGATCACGACCCAGAGCGCGACGCTCACGGCCGTACCTCCCTTCCGTCGAACGGCGGATCGTACGAGTCGAGGGGCGGGCCGGACGCGTCGAGGGACGGGCCGTACGGGGCGAAGGACGGGCCGTGCGAGGCGAAGGGCGGGCCGTGCGGGGCGAGAGGCGGGCCGTACGGGGCGAGGGGCGGGCCGTACGGGGCGAGGCCGACCTCCTCGGCGGGCGGCCCCGCCAGGGCGAGGTCGGCGACGGCGGCGCGGTCGGCCGCGGACAGCTCAGGCAGCTCGGCGCAGAGCGCGTCCAGCACCAGCGCGTACGCCGACCCGCCGGAGCGCAGCGCCGACCGGATCAGCTCCAGCCCCTGACGGTGCTGCCGCAGCGGCGCCTCACCGGTGACGGCCCCGGCCAGCGCGGCGAACTCGCAGACCACCGGCAGGAAGTCGGGCAACTCCCCCTCGGGCGGCACGAGCCCGGCCACCCGGTAACGCTGCTTGAGCGTGAGCAGCGCCATCCCGCGCCGCCGGGTGTCCCCGTGCAGGTAGTAGGTGAGGTAGAGGCTGGACTTGCGGCGCAGGTCGAAGGTCTCGACGTAGGACCGGGCCAGCGGCATGGCCGCACACTCCCGGTACCACTCGGTGAAGGCGATCAGGGGGTCGCGTCCCGGCGAGGCGGGCAGCGCGGCGGCGGCGCGGCACAGCGCGTCGCGGGCGGCGAGCAGGCCGGCGTCGGGGTACTGCAGGAGCAGCGACACCAGTCGCATGAACGCGGCCCGGTCCTGCGGCGGCCTGGCGCGCCGTCCGGCGCGTGCGGGCCTGGTGAGTGCCTTCACGCCGCACCTCCCGTCGCGGGCCTGGTGAGTGCTTTCACGCCGCACCTCCCGTGCCACCGGTGAAGAGCTTCAGCGCGGTACGCCCGTCCGAGCGCCTCAGGGTCAGCCCGGTCGGCGGGACGCCGCCCATGCCGGGCCCGCCGTCCCCGTCGAGGCTGCACCCGTCCGGCAGCCCGGCGAGGGCGGCGGCGTCCTCGCGGTGGGCGGCGGGCACGATGTAGCGCTCCTCGTACTTGGCGATGGCCAGCAACCGGTACATCTCCTCCATGTCGGACGCCGTCATGCCGACCGGCTCCAGCAGTCCGGCGGGCCGGCTGCCGTCGATGGTCCTGGCCCGCATGTACGCGCGCATGGCCGACAGCTTCATCAGCACCCCGGCCACCACCTCGGTGTCCCCTGCCGCGAACAGGCTCGCCAGGTAGTCGAGGGGGATGCGCAGGTCGGTGATGGCGTGGAAGATGTTGTCGGGGTCGTCGGCGTCCGCGCCCACGCCGGTGACGGCGTCGAGCACGGGCGACAGGGGCGGGATGTACCAGACCATGGGCAGCGTCCGGTACTCGGGATGCAGCGGCAGCGCCACCCGGTAGCGCATGGCCAGCCGGTAGACGGGCGAGCGGCGGGCGGCGACGATCCAGTCCTCGCTGATGCCGGCGGCGCGGGCGGCGGCGATGACGGCCGGGTCGTCGGGGTCGAGGAAGACCTGGCGCTGGGCCTCCAGCAGGTCGCGCGGGTCCTCGACGCGGGCCGCGCCGAGCACGGCGTCGGCGTCGTACAGGACGAGCCCGATGTAGCGCAGCCGGCCGACGCACGTCTCGGCGCACACGGTGGGCTGCCCGGCCTCGATGCGCGGGAAGCAGAAGGTGCACTTCTCGGCCTTGCCGGTGTCGTGGTTGACGTACACCTTCTTGTACGGGCACGCCGACACGCACATGCGCCAGCCGCGGCACCGGTCCTGGTCCACGAGGACGATGCCGTCCTCCTCCCGCTTGTACATCGCGCCCGACGGGCAGGCGGCCACGCAGGCGGGGTTGAGGCAGTGCTCGCAGATGCGCGGCAGGTGGAACATGAACGTCTTGTCGAACTCCAGCTTCACCTTCTCCGCCATGGCGGCCAGGTTGGGGTCGGCGGGGGCGTGCTCGGGCGCGCCGCCCAGGTCGTCCTCCCAGTTCGAGCCCCAGGTGATGGACGTGTCCTGGCCGGTGATGGCCGACTTGGGGCGGATCACCGGGGTGTGCGGGCCGGCGGGGGCGTTGAGCAGCGTGTCGTAGTCGTAGGTGACGGGCTCGTAGTAGTCGTCCAGGTCGGGCAGGTCGGGGTTGGAGAACAGGTTGACCAGCCGCTTGATCCGGCCGCCCGAGCGGAGCTTGAGCCGGCCGCGCCGGTCGAGCTGCCAGCCGCCGCGCCAGCGTTCCTGGTCCTCGTAGCGCTTGGGGTAGCCGACGCCCGGCTTGGTCTCGACGTTGTTGAACCAGACGTACTCGACGCCGTCGCGGTTGGTCCAGGTCTGCTTGCAGGTGACGGAGCAGGTGTGGCAGCCGATGCACTTGTCCAGGTTCATCACCATGGCCACCTGTGCCATGACCCTCATCAGTAGGTCACCTCCTGGGCGCGGCGGCGGATCACGGTGATCTCGTCGCGCTGGTTGCCGGTCGGCCCGTAGTAGTTGAAGGCGTAGGTGAACTGCGCGTACCCGCCGATGAGGTGGCTGGGTTTGAGCATCAGGCGGGTGAGCGAGTTGTGCACGCCGCCGCGCCGGCCCGACCGCTCGGTGAGCGGCACGTTCACGTTGCGGTCCTTGGCGTGGTACATGTACACGGTCCCGGCGGGCATGCGGTGGGAGACGACGGCTCTGGCGACGACCACGCCGTTGCGGTTGTACGCCTCGATCCAGTCGTTGTCGGCCACCCCGATCCGGGTGGCGTCCTCGACGCTCATCCAGATGGTGGGCCCGCCGCGCGACAGCGCCAGCATGTACGCGTTGTCCTGGTACTCGGAGTGGATGGACCACTTGGAGTGCGGGGTCAGGTAGCGGACGGTCACCTCGGCGGCGTCCCCGTCGCCCTGCTCGCCGTAGTGGCGCGGCAGGTTGAGCGGCGGCCGGTAGGCGGGGAGCTGCTCCCCCAGCTCGATGATCCAGTCGTGGTCGAGGAAGAAGTGCTGCCGGCCGGTGAGCGTGTGCCACGGCTTGTCGCGTTCGACGTTGATCACGAACGCGGAGTAGCGGCGCCCGCCGGTCTCCGAGCCCGACCACTCGGGCGAGGTGATCACCGGCTGCGGCCTGGACTGCGTGTCGGCGAACGTGATGCGCTTGCCCTCGTGCTCGGCTGCCAGGTCGGCCAGCCTGGTCCCGGTGCGCCGTTCCAGCGTCTCGAAGCCCTGGGTGGACAGGCGGCCGTTGGTGGTGCCGGACAGCGCGAGGATGGCCTCGCACATGCGGTCGGCGCTCTCCAGCGAGACACGGCCCTCTGGGGTGACGCCGTTCTTGTCGCGCAGGTGCACCAGCTCGGGCCCGACCTGGTAGGTGATGCCCTTGGTGGTCAGCCCGAGCTTGCCGAACAGCGGGCCGATGCCGCGCATGCGCTGGGCGACGGCCGCGTAGTCGCGCTCGATGGTGACGATCTTCGGCATGGTCCTGCCGGGGATCGGCTCGCACTCGCCGTGCTTCCAGTCGAGCACCCGCCCGCCGGGCTGGGCCAGCTCGTCGGGGGTGTCGTGGGTGAGCGGCACGGCCAGCACGTCGGTACGGGTGCCGAGGTGCGTGGCGGCCAGCTTCGAGAAGGCGTCGGCCAGGCCGAGGAAGGCGTCGTAGTCGGAACGGGCCTGCCAGGGCGGAGCGATGGCCGGGTTGAAGGCGTGCACGAACGGATGCATGTCGGTGCTGGACAGGTCGTGCTTCTCGTACCAGGTGGCGGCGGGCAGCACGACGTCGGCGAACAGCGCCGTCGAGGTCATCCGGAAGTCGATCGTGGTGAGCAGGTCGAGCTTGCCCTCGGCAGGCTCCTCGCGCCAGGTCACCTCGGCCGGGCGGGCGCCCTCCTCGTTGCGGGTCTCGGCATCGGTGCCGAGCAGGTGACGCAGGAAGTACTCGTTGCCCTTGCCGGACGAGCCGAGCAGGTTGGCCCGCCAGACGGTGAGCACGCGCGGGAAGTTGGCCGGGTCGCCAGGGTCCTCGGCGGCGAAGCGCAGGCGGCCCGCCGTCAGCTCGTCCACCACGTGCTCGGCGACCGGGACCCCCCTGGCCTCGGCCTCGTCGGCGAGCACGAGCGGGTTGCGGTCGAAGGTCGGGTGCGAGGGCAGCCAGCCCAGCCGGGCGGCCTGCGCGTTGCAGTCGGCGAACGACCGGCCTTCGAACAGGCCCTCGCCCAGCGGGCTGGCCAGCTCGTCCGCCCCGATCTTCTCGTAGCGCCACTGGTCGGTGGCCAGATACCAGAACGCGGTGCCGGCCATGTGCCGGGTCGGCCGCTGCCAGTCGAAGGCGAAGGCCAGGTGCTGGAAGCCGGTGAGCGGGCGGACCTTCTCCTGGCCGACGTAGTGCGCCCAGCCGCCGCCGTTGACGCCCTGGCAGCCGGTCAGCGTGGTCAGGGTCAGGAACGCGCGGTAGACCTGGTCGGAGTGGAACCAGTGGTTCGTGCCGGCGCCCATCGCGATCATCGAGCGGCCCTGGGTGACCTCGGCGTTGCGGGCGAACTCGCGGGCGATCCTGGCGGTCGTGGCCGCCGGCACCGAGGTGATCTCCTCGGCCCAGGCCGGCGTGTACGGCTGCGCCGCGTCGTCGTACCCCGTGGGCCACTGTCCTGGCAGCCCTTCGCGCGCCACCCCGTACTGGGCCATGAGCAGGTCGAACACGGTGGTGACGAGCTTGCCGCCCACCTCGGTGACGGGCACGCCGCGCCGCATGACGGAGCCGCCCTCGGTCTCCCCTTCGTCGAAGCGCGGCAGGTCCACCTCGACCGCGCGCCCGCCGGGCAGCGTGAGCGTGGGTTCGGCGCCGCCCAGGTCGAGGTTCCAGCGGCCCTCTCCCTCTTCGCCCCAGCGGAAGCCGAGCGAGCCGTTGGGCACGACGGGCGCGCCGCTCACGGCGTCCAGGAAGACGGTCTTGAACTGCGCGTTCTCGCTCCGCGAGCCGAGGTCGGCGGCGGTCAGGAAGCGGCGCGGCACGTACGCGTCACCGCGCGGCTCCAGGGTGACCAGGAACGGCAGGTCCGTATATTTCCGGACGTAGTCGGTGAAGTAGGGGACCTGGCGGTCGCGGAAGAACTCCGACAGCACCACGTGCCCCATCGCCATGGCCAGCGCGCCGTCGGTGCCCGGATGCGGGGACAGCCAGTCGTCGGCGAACTTGACGTTGTCGGCGTAGTCAGGGCTGACCGCGACGACCTTGGTGCCCTGGTAGCGGGCCTCGGTCATGAAGTGCGCGTCCGGCGTCCTGGTGACCGGGATGTTGGAGCCCCACATGATCAGGTACCGGGAGTTCCACCAGTCGGCGGCCTCGGGCACGTCCGTCTGGTCGCCCCACACCTGCGGCGAGGCGATCGGCAGGTCGGCGTACCAGTCGTAGAAGGACAGCAGCGTGCCGCCGATCATCGACAGGAACCGGGTGCCGGCCGCGAACGAGGCCATCGACATGGCGGGGATCGGCGAGAACCCCACGACCCGGTCGGGCCCGTACCGCTTGATCGTGTGCACGTGCGCGGCGGCCATCAGCTCCTGGACCTCGTCCCAGCTCGACCGCACGAACCCGCCCTTGCCGCGCGCCCGCTTGTAGGCCCGTGCCCGCTCCGGGTCGCCGGTCAGCTCCGCCCACGCCAGCACGGGGTCGCCCAGCCGCTCGCGGGCCTCACGCCACATCTCCAGCAGCACCCCGCGCACGTACGGATACCGCACGCGGGACGGCGAGTAGGTGTACCAGGAGAACGAGGCGCCACGGGGGCAGCCGCGCGGCTCGTACTCGGGCGATCCCGGGCCCACCGACGGGTAGTCGGTCGCCTGGTGCTCCCAGGTGATCAGGCCGTCCTTGACGAAGACCTGCCACGAGCACGAGCCCGTGCAGTTCACCCCGTGGGTGGAGCGCACGACCTTGTCGTGGGCCCATCGGTCGCGGTAGAAGCGGTCCCACGCGCCCGGGTCGATCTGGTGCAGGGTGCGGCCGTCGGCCGACACCTCAGCCTTGGTGAAGAACTTCCTGGCGGCAAGCAACGGCCCCATGCCGGGGATCGCGTCGATATCACTCACGGAATCAGTTTCGAACCGATCCCCGGCGCGGGGCAGGGACCAAAGTCCCTAGTGAGAGGTCCGATGGACCATGGGCTACCAGGTCACCCAGAGGTCCTGAAGGCCGCCCGAGATCATGCCGGTGCGCAGGCGCAGGTCGTCGGGGTGGTCACGAAGGCCCAGGCCGGGCAGGCGGCCGGCCAGCGTGCCGAGCACCACCTGCAGCTCCAGCCTGGCCAGCGGCTGCCCGAGGCAGTAGTGCGGGCCCGCGCCGAACGTCAGGTGCTGCGCGCTGTTCTCGCGGCGCGGGTCGAACCTGTCGGGGTCGGCGAACTTGGCCCTGTCGCGGTTGGCGGCCGGGATGTGCGGGATCACCGTGCTGCCCGCCGGCACCATGGACTCGCTCAGCTCGACGTCCTCGGTGGCGAACCTGGGCACCCCGCCGAGCACCGACAGCGTGCTGTCCAGGCGCAGCACCTCCTCGACGGTGCCGGGGATCAGGTCGGGGTCGTCCACGACGTCCTCGTAGCGGCTCCTGTCGGCCAGCAGCATGGCCGCCATGATGGCGATCATGTTGGAGGTCGTCTCGTGGCCCGCCAGCAGCAGCGCCCGCACGGTGGCGATGAGCTCCTGCCTGCTGAGCCTGCCGTCCTCGGCGTCGGTGATCTGGGTCAGCTCGCTGAGCAGGTCGTCGCCCGGGTCGGCACGGTTGCGGTCGATCAGGCCGGAGACGTAGGCGTTGAACTCGCGGTAGGCCTGGTCGACCTCGGCCTGGGTGTAGCGGGTCAGCGTCAGCATGACGCGCGACCAGTGCGCGAGCCTGTCCTGGTCCACGGCCGGCGCGCCGACCAGCGCGCAGATGACGCGTACGGGCAGCGGCAGCGCCAGACCGGCCGACAGGTTCCCCGGGGAGCCCTTGGCGAGCATGGCGTCGAGCAGGTCGTCGGTCATCGCCTGGACCCTGGGCCGCCACAGGTCCATCCTGCGCAGCGTGAACCAGCCGCTGAGCAGCCGCCGCCAGCGCATGTGCCCCCGGCCCTCGCGGATCTCGGTGGCGCTGGCCCTGCGGCGGTTGAAGAGCCCGCCGTCCTCGGTGGTGGCCAGCCTGGCGGCGCCCTCCCTGGCGAGGTCGCGGCTGAAGCGCGGGTCGGCCATCACGGCGCGGGCGTCGTCGTACCTCGTCACCATGGCGGCCACGTCGCCGCTCGGCAGCCGTACGTGCGCCACCGGGCAGCTCTCGCGCAACTCGGCGAGCTGCGGCGGCGGTTCCAGAGCGGTGGGGCGGTCGAACGGGAAATCGGGGATCGCGTCAGCCATCACCATTGTCCTCCGACTGGGGAGTCCGGCCTCTTCGAATATAGAAAGATCATCAATTGCTGACAATCGTCCTGACTCGATGAGAACGGATTCGCCGCCCACCGCCCGGAACCTCTAGTGAGCGGCTTCGTACTGCTCCACGACGGTGGAGGCGATACGGCCCCGCTCGCTGACCGGCAGGCCCTGGGCCTTGGCCCAGCGCCGGATCTCGGTGGCCTTCTCACGGCTGACGGCGCGCGAGGACAGGGCGCCGGTGCGACGGCCGCGCAGCACGCGGTCGGCGCGGACGGCGCGGGCCTTGGTGATATAGGGCGCCAGAGCCTTCTCCAGCTTCTCCCTGTTCGTGCCCGACAGATCGATCTCGTAGGTCACTCCGTCGAGCGCGAACCTTGTCGTGCCCTCGGCCTCACTGCCGTCGATGTCATCGATAAAGGACTCAACAATACGCTTCGCCATAAGGGTGCTCCAATTAACGTCACGGGCTGCAGGTACTGTAGCCCGCTTCAGCACATCGTGCATCACCGAGGGGGCTGATACCTGCGCAAACGACTTTAGCGAACCCGCCCCGCACCAGGACGTGACTTGCGCATGATGGAAGGAGACAGATGCTCTTCCGAGACCATCCGCGGCCCCGCATTGAAGTCGAATTCAAAGATTCCCTTGCTGCATAGGGCTTTCCGGCAAGGGCCCGGCCCGCGTCAGGAGTCTTCCGGGACGCGCGCCGTGGGCTCTACCTGCCGCGCCGTTTCCCAGAGATAGTCGAACTGCTCGACCCAATAGGCGTACCAGCGCTCGTGCCGCTCGCGGGTGAGGTCGACGTGCATACGCGCGAAAGTCGACCGGCCCGCCCCGTGCAATTCGACGATGGCGCGGCCCTGCCAGGCCTCGGGGTCGGTGAGGACGAGGCTGAAACCGGGGTTGTAGGGGAACAGCCGGTACTCCACCTTTCCCGGCGTCTTCCAGCCGGCCATTCGCCCGAGCCGTTCCAGGACCGCGCCGAGCGCGACGGGCAGGGTCTGGATCTGGTGGTCGTCCGACTCGTCTAGCTGCTCGCGGGCGATCCCGATGGCGTCCTGCCGGTCGAGGTCGAGCACCACGACGCGCACCCGGGCGTCCGGGTGCCGCAGCACGCTGGTGCGCAGGGTCTCGCACACGTACGGGGAGAGCAGGTTGGCGGCGGAGGGCGCGAAGATGCGCACGTCGCGGACCCCGTCGAAGAGGCTGGGCACGGGGGTGTCGTCGAAGTCGGCGCGGTCGCCGAGCACGTCCCTGCCGCCGCGCGGCTGCTCAGGCAGGGTGGCGCGGTAGAGGAGCACGCCGATGCCGGCCAGCACGGCAGCCCACTTGACCTCCTCGGACACGACGTCGCTGATCACCGAGACGACGGCGAAGAGGAGCAGGATGAAGGCCATCGTGTAGGTCTCGATGTTCTGGCGCGCCCGCACGTCGGACTTGATCCGCCGCAGCAACCTCATCGCCACCGCCTCACGTCGGCCCGGTCCTGATTCCATTCTGGTGCGCCGCCGCCGGGCCCGCCCATGAAACTTTCATCCTCGCGGCCACCGGTCCTCCGGCCACCGACCTGCGCGGAGTCCTGGAGCGTTGCAGCAGTGCAGGCCAGATGTGCAACCGGTTGCAGGATGACGCTTCCCGATCGCGATCCGGCTGTGGTTGACTCGCCCTCACTTCGGGAAAGCGCTTACCCATTCCTTGTCTCGAAACGGAGTTCGGCGTGCGCGAAAACGAACGTATCGGTAGAAGGCTGGCGGTCGTGCTGGCCACCGGCCTCCTCGCGACCGGAGGACTGGTGGTCGCGCTCAACGGCCCCGCCTCGGCCGCTCCCTCCAACGGCAACTACACGCTCGTCAACGCGGGAAGCGGACTGTGCGCCGCCGTACCGAACCAGAGCACCGGCGACGGCGTCCAGCTCGTGCAGAACGCGTGCTCGGGCGGCGCGGGGCAGGTCTTCACGCTCACCGCCTCCGGGAGCAGCTACACGATCAAGGCGCAGCACAGCGGCAAGTGCGCCGGCGTGCGCGACGCGTCCACCTCCGCCGGCAAGGCCGTCCAGCAGGAGAGCTGCACCGGGGGCAGCTCGCAGACCTGGCAGCTCACCGCGTCCGGGTCGGCGTACCGGGTGGTCAACGGCAACGGCGGCAAGTGCCTCAACGTCAAGGACAACTCCACCTCCTCCGGCGCCGTCCTGCAGCAGAACTCCTGCGACTCGGTCGCCACCAAGCAGTGGACGCTGCGGCCCGCCGGCGGCTCAGGACCCGACCCGACCACCACGCCGACGCCGACGCCGACCATCACCCCGACCAGCGGCGGCGGGGACGGCAGCGGCGCCTGGCCGAGCGCCACCGGCAGCGTCAAGCTCGCCGACACGCAGCAGGTCACCAACTTCGACGGTGGCATGAAGAGCTACTACGGCATCGGCGACGGCGGCCAGAGCGAGAGCCAGGACCCGATGTTCGAGGTCGCCAACGGCGGCACGATCCAGAACGTCATCATCGACGCCCCGGCCGGCGACGGCATCCACTGCCTCGGCTCGTGCACCATCCGCAACGTGTGGTGGAACGACGTCGGCGAGGACGCGGCCACGTTCATGAGCTCCAGCTCCTCCGCGACCTACCTGGTGGACGGCGGCGGCGCCAAGTCCGGCTCCGACAAGGTCTTCCAGCACAACGGCGCCGGCACGGTGACCATCAAGAACTTCCAGGTGCACAGCTCCGGCAAGCTCTACCGGGCCTGCGGCAACTGCTCCTCCTCCTACAAGCGCAACGTGGTGATGGACGGCGTGACCGCCCGCTCCACCAAGGTGCTGGCCGGCATCAACACCAACTGGGGCGACACCGCGCGCTTCAGCCGGATCACGGTGTACGGCAGCGCGGTGATCTGCGAGAAGTACAAGGGCGTGCCGAAGGGCAGCGAGCCCACCAAGATCGGTGAGGGCGCCGACGGGGTGAACTGCCTCTACTCCCCGTCCGACATCACCTGGCGGTAGAACCCCGGAGCCCCCGGCCGATCTCCGGGGGCTCCCCCTTCTCACTCGGACCGGTCGTCCGGGATGGTGGCGAGCTTGTCGGGGTTGCTGACGACGTAGACGTCGCGCACGTGCTCGCCGTCGGCGGCCAGGTCCAGCACCATCACGGCGAGCGGCCCGTCCTCGGCGAACAGCACGACGGACGGCTCGCCGTTGACCTGCCGGTAGCGCAGCTCCACGTCCTCGTTGTGGCGGGTGCCCGCGACGATCGTCCTGGCCACCTTGTCCCGGCCGCGGATCGGGCGCGGCCCGCCCACCGGCGACTTGCCGCCGCCGTCGGGCCACAGCGTGACGTCGGGCGCGAGCATCTCCATCAGCGCGCCCAGGTCGCCGCCGAACGCGGCCTCGACGAACCGCTCGGTGACCGCCTGATGCGTGCGCCGGTCGATGCGCGCCCTGGGCCGTCTCGCCTGCACGTGCTCGCGGGCCCGGTGCGCGATCTGCCGGACCGCGGCCGGGCTGCGGTCGAGCATCGTGGCGATCTCGGTGTGCCGGTAGGCGAACACCTCGTGCAGCACGAACACCGCCCGCTCCAGCGGGGTGAGCGTCTCCAGCACCACCAGCATCGCGATCGACACCGACTCCGCCCGCACGAAGGGCTCGGCCGCGTCGGTGGCCAGCGGCTCGGGCAGCCACGGGCCCAGGTAGGTCTCCTTGCGCCTGCGCAGCGCGCTCTGGTGGGCGAGCGCCTGGTTGACCGCGATGCGCACCAGGTAGGCGCGGTGGTGCTCGATGCCGTCCAGGTCCTTGGCCGACCAGGCCAGCCAGGTCTCCTGGAGCACGTCCTCGGTGTCGCCGACCGTGCCGATCATGTTGTAGACGATGGAGAACAGCAGCTCCCGATGGCCGGCGAACACCTCGGAGGCCCTGCTCTCCCGCATCTGCGTCCGTTCCATCCCCGCTCCCCGGTGCCGGTCCTGTCGAATCCGCGATTAAGAGGGCTCCGGGGCCGCCGACTGTGACACGGATGGCGAAGATGTGATCCGCATCATAGGAACCCCCCACAAGTGTCACAAACGCGACCCCCAGGACGTCTTAGAGGTACCTGAGTGACAGCGAGGTGAATCATGGCCTGGCGGATCGCCATGGACGCCACCGAGGCGACGCTCTCGGCGGGCCCGTCCGATGAGCCCCTCTACACGTTTCCCGAACTCGACGGCGCCTTCTACCTTCGCCCTGGCGGCGAGCTGGCGGGCTTCGCGCTGCGGCTGCCGCTGCGCTCCCGCCGGGGTGAGCCGCGCGACCTGTGGTGGGAGGCCGCCGACCTGGACCGCGAGGGCCGGGCCTGGCTGCGGTACGGGCAGCAGGAGGTGTGCAGGGCCGTGTCCGTGCTGTGCCGGGAGATTCCGGGCGAGCGGCCCTACGAGAAGATCGTCCTGGAGACGGCGTTCTCCTCCTGGGGGCTGCGCCTGCCGGGCGTCCCGCTGCTGCGCCCGCGCCGGGTGACGTTGCGGCTGTTCAGCGAGCTGCGGACGGTGGTGCCCCGCTGAGCGCTCCGTTTGCCTAAAGGCTTTAGGAATATGCATAATGCCTTACGGCAAACGGAGGAAGGGTTATGGCACGGGTTGGGTTGACCACGGAGCGCCTGGTGCGGGCCGGCGCGGAGCTGGCCGACGAGGTCGGGTTCGAGCAGGTGACGGTCTCGGCCGTGGCCAGGCGGTTCGACGTCAAGGTCGCCAGCCTGTACGCGCACCTGAAGAGCTCGCACGACCTCAAGACCAGGATCGCCCTGCTGGCTCTGGAGGAGATGGCCGACCGCGCCGCCGAGGCGCTGGCCGGGCGGGCGGGCAAGGACGCGCTGATCGCCTTCGCGAACGTCTACCGCGACTACGCCCACCAGCACCCCGGCCGCTACGCCGCCGCCCAGCTCAGGCTCGACCCGGAGACGGCCGCCGCCAGCGCCGGGGTGCGGCACGCGCGGATGACGCGGGCGATCCTGCGCGGCTACGACCTCGCCGAGCCCGACCAGACGCACGCCGTGCGGCTGCTGGGCAGCCTCTTCCACGGCTACGTCAGCCTGGAGATGGGCGGCGGGTTCGACCACAGCGCGCCCGACACCCAGCAGACCTGGTCACGCACCATGGACGCGCTCGACGCCCTCCTGCGCAACTGGCCTGCCACGCACTGACGCCCCACCTTGAAGCGATCGGCTGACACCATGCTCATCACCACACCCATCACCACGGCCCTCGTCCGCGGCGCCCTCGACCTGGAGCGCACCGAGCGCGGCCTGCTGCCGCACCGGCTGCCCGCGCGAGCCCGCGCGCAGTGCGCCGACGGCCAGCTCGCCATGGCCGAGTCGCAGCCCTCCGGCGTGCGGCTGGCCTTCCGCACCACGGCCACCGCCGTCGAGCTGGACGCGCTGCCCACCAAGCGGGTCTATCCCGGCGCGCCGCCGCGCCCCGACGGCGTGTACGACCTGATCGTCGACGGCCGCCTGACCGGCCAGGCCAGCCTGAGCGACGGCGACACGGTGACCGTCGACCTGGCCACCGGCGCCGGCGAGCACCGGCCGGGCCCCATCGGCACCGTACGCTTCACCGGCCTGCCCGCACAGGCCAAGGACGTCGAGCTGTGGCTGCCGCACAACGAGACCACCCAGCTCGTCGCGCTGCGCACGGACGCCCCGATCGAGCCCCTGCCGGACCGCGGGCGCCGGGTGTGGCTGCACCACGGCAGCTCCATCAGCCACGGCTCCGACGCGGCGAGCCCCAGCACCACGTGGCCCGCTCTGGCCGCCTCACTCGCCGGGCTGGAGCTGATCAATCTCGGCCTGGGCGGCAGCGCGCTGCTCGACCCGTTCACCGCCCGCGCCATCCGCGACGCGCCCGCCGACCTGATCAGCGTCAAGATCGGCATCAACCTGGTCAACGCCGACCTGATGCGGCTGCGCGCGTTCGGCCCGGCGGTGCACGGCTTCCTCGACACCATCCGCGAGGGGCACCCGAGCACGCCGCTGCTGGTCGTGTCGGCGATCCACTGCCCCATCCACGAGGACACCCCCGGCCCTGCCGCGTTCGACCTCACCGCGCTCAGCACCGGCCGGCTGCGCTTCCGCGCCACCGGCGACCCGGCCGAGCGGGCCGCCGGCAAGCTGACGCTGGGCGTCATCCGCGACGAGCTGGCCCGCATCGTCGAGCAGCGCCGGGCCGAGGACCCGAACCTGCGCTACCTCGACGGCCGCGAGCTCTACGGCGAGGCCGACCACGCCGAGCTGCCGCTGCCCGACGGGCTTCACCCGGACGCCGCCACCCACCGCCTCATCGGCGAGCGCTTCGCCAAGCTGTCGGCCTTCTCATCCTTCTAGGACATGGCCGTCGCGGGCGCCCGCCAGCTCCTGCCCGTCCTCCGAGGCGTCGTCGTCGTCGATCAGGAACCCGCCCGACTGGTGCCGCCAGAGCCGGGCGTACGGGCCCTGCGCCTGGAGCAGCTCGCTGTGGGTGCCCTGCTCGACGATGCGCCCCTTGTTGAGCACGACCAGCCGGTCCATCCGGACGACCGTGCTCAGCCGGTGGGCGACCACCAGCGCGGTGCGCCCCTGCATCAGCCGCCACAACGCCTCCTGGACGAGGATCTCGCTCTCGGAGTCGAGGGCGCTGGTCGCCTCGTCCAGCAGCAGGATCGGGGCGTCGCGCAGGATGGCGCGGGCCAGCGCGATGCGCTGCCGCTGCCCGCCGGACAGCTTGACGCCGCGCTCCCCCACCAGCGTGCCGAAGCCCTTCGGCAGCGACTCGGCGAACTCCGTGACGTGCGCCGCCCGCGCCGCCTGGAAGATCTCGGCGTCGGTGGCGTCCGGCCGGGCGAAGGCGATGTTGTCGCGGATCGACCGGTGGAACATGGCCGGCTCCTGCGGCACGTACGCGATGAGGCTGCGCAGGTCGGCCTGGCGCAGGCGGGCGATGTCCTGACCGCCGATGAGGATGCGGCCGCCGTCGATGTCCATGAGCCGCAGCAGCAGCCGGGTGAGCGTGCTCTTGCCGCCGCCCGACTGGCCGACCAGCCCGATCCTCGTGCCGCTGCGGATGTCGAGGTCGAGCCGGTCGAACAGGGGCGGGCCGTCGCCGTAGGCGAAGCGCACCCGGTCGAAGCGCACGCTCGCGTCGGCGGGCCGCAGCGGCTGCGGGTCGGACGGGTCCACCACGGTCGGCGGGTCGAGCAGCAGCTCGGTGAACTGCGCGGCCTCCGTGAGCACGCTCTCCAGCCGCCGGTAGATCTGGTTGAACTCGAACATGATGCTGATCGTGTTCGTGTAGTAGGTGAAGGTCACCACGATGGCCTCCACCCCCAGCCCGCCGCGCAGCGCCACGGCCAGGAGCAGGCCGACAGCGCTGGTGATGACCGACATCGGCGCGACCACGGTGTCGACGCGCAGGTTGCCGTAGTCCCACGAGCGCAGCGACAGCCTCGCCTGCTCGGCGATCCTGGCGCGGTGCTCGGTGGCCTCGCGGTCCTCGGCGGCGAACGCGCGTACCGTGTCCATGTTCGACAGCACGTCGGCCACGTGGCCCGACACCAGCACCTTGGCCGCCTCGCGCTCGTCCACCAGCGCCTGGCGGCGGCGGATGAGCGGCGCGACGAGGAAGCCGGTGACCAGGATCAGCCCCAGCAGCACGATGACCAGCAGCGGGTCGTAGCGCCACAGCACGACTGAGGCGAACGTGAGCGGCACCAGCTTGGCCATGATGGAGAACGTCATCGTGTCGACGAAGTCCTCGAACCTGCTGGAGAAGCCCAGCACCCGCTTGGTCAGCGACCCGGCGAAGTTGTCGTGGAAGAACGCGGCGTCCTTGACGAGCAGCTCGTCCATGCCGACCACGCCGAGCCGCTCGATGCCGCGGGCGTCCGTGCGGTTGAGGAAGTGCAGCCCCACCCGCCAGAACACCTCGCCCGCCAGCAGCAGGCCGCCGAAGGCGAGCACGTACGGCAGCAGCGCGCCGACCTCACCGTCACCGCCGCCGGCCAGGTGCCCAACGAGCCCCGCCACCGCGAGCGGCGCCAGGTAGAACAGGCAGACGTTGCCCAGCGCGGGCAGCGTCAGCGCGGGCGCGGCGACCCGCCACTGGCGCTTCAGCTCGCCGGAGTAGTGGCGCAGCACCAGCATGATCGCGGCCTTGCGCGGGGACGGAGTGTCTCCGGAGCCTTGTCGTGTTCCGAGCACAGTCATCCGCCCTCCCCGAACGCCAGACACCCGCCGTCGTCATGCTGCCGCAGTCCGTACGCGAGGAGCGACTGATTTTTTCCCGTCCGGTCAGGGGCAGCGGTCATCCTCCCCGGCCGGAGGGGGCGCGTTCTCCAGGAAGTCCCTGGTCGTGGTGGTGTAGGCGGAGCAGAGCACCTTGCCGACCCGCGTCGCCCGGCCGTCGCCCAGCCGGGTGGTGGGCACGCCCATGGCGTGCACGCTGCGCTCCACGGCCACGCTGGACACCGCGACGATCGTGTCGCCGTGCCGGTCCACCCAGCGGAACGCCTCCCACAGCAGCGCCCTGGCCAGCGACCCGAACCCGGCCGTCAGCGCGCGGGACCTGCCGGGGCGGGTGGCCAGCCGGCTGAGCTCCCAGACCGCCGGGTCGCGCGGGGCCTGGCCGCCGCGCAACGCCGCGGAGAAGACGTCGCGCAGCATGTACGGGCCGTGGGTCGGCAGCAGCCGGCAGCACCCTGTCACCTGCCGGCAGCCGTCCTCGTAGGCGATCACGTAGACCGGCTGGCAGTCGTCGTAGAAGTCCCGTTCCTTGCCGTGCAGGCTGGCCACGTCCCAGCGCAGGCGCTCGTAGAACACCTCGTGGCGGAGCCGGAACATGCCGTCGAGCAGCCATTCCGGCAGCTCGCCCGCCCGGCCGACCGCGACCGCCCGCGTGCACTTCTTCCCCGTCGCCTCGTTCAAGCGCACCCCCGCGAACCCCTGTCGGCCCCCTGGCCGATCACCGTTGCCTGTTGTTCGCGCGACCGGGTTGCCTGGACGACGGGCCGGGCGGAAAGATCCTCTCCGCCCGGCGGGTTCACGGCGTCAGAAGGCCAGCTCCTTCCAGGTCCTCACCTCTTCGGCGGTCAGCGTCCTGGCCAGGACGGCGGCGCGGTCCACACCGCCGGTCAGCCGCTGGCCGCCACCCTGGTCGGCGCCGAAGCGCAGCGGCCGGGCGGTGCAGCCGGTGATGCCGTCGGCGGTGACCTGGCCGGTCGCCAGGCGCTCGCCGTCCACGTAGAGGGCCAGCCCGCCGGCGCGGTCGAGGGTGACCACGAGGTCGATCCAGCGGCCGGCGGGCAGGGTGGCGTTCAGGGTGACGTTCGCGCCCGCGCCGATGAAGCGCACCTTCCCTGCCGGGGTGACGTCGATGAGCACGCCGTCGGTGCCGGGGTCGCCGGACGGCTGGGAGTCGAACAGCCGCCGGTACCCGCTGCCCGCGATCTTGACCTCGGCGGCGAACGTGGCCTCCCGCACGACGCCGAGCGCGGTGTCGGCGGTGGTCAGGTACGTGTTGCCGTCGAGCGTCAGCCCGCTGCCCGTCGGCGCGGTGCCGTCGTAGGCGGCGGCGCCGCCCGCGACGGTGGCGTCCCGGCCGTTGCCCGAGCTGTCCGCGACCGTGCCGCCCTCCTTCGGGTCCCAGGCGACCAGGACGGAGCCGGACGGCGCGGGCGCGCACGGCTCCAGGGCGAGCACGGCGGTGGCCCCGCTCTTCCAGGAATCGCCGGTGACCGACGCGGACAGCACCGCCCGCCGCGTCCCGTCGGCGGGCCCTGGCGTGACGGTGAAGGTGGCGGTGCGCGTCCGGCCGGGCGCCACGCCCGCCAGGTGCCGGGTCGCCGGCTCGACGGTCCAGCCGTCCGGCGCGGTGAGCGTCACGTCGGAGGCGGGCACCGACCTGCGGCGGGTGGCGGTGACGGTGAGCTTCGCCTCGAACGGCGTGCCCGGCATGGCGGTGCCGGGCGTCCGCAGGGCGACGGCGGCCTCGTTCTGGATGGTGTACGCCTTGCCCGCGCGGGCGTTCCAGCTCAGCGTGTCGCCGTCGCGGCGCGGGCCGACCTCGTGCCCCTGCTCGTCGTGGACGCGGTAGCGGCCGGCGACGAACGACGACCTGACCTTGATCGGCCCGGTCCGGCCGGGCCGGACGGTGATCGTGTCGGGGGCGCCGTCCTTCCAGGCGGCGTCCACGGTGACGTCACCGCGGGCGCGCAGGCCCTTGACCGAGCCGTCCTTCCAGGTGGACGGCAGGGCGGGCAGCACGTGCACGACGTCGTGCTGGCTCTGCAGCAGCATCTCGGCGATGCCGGAGGTGGCGCCGAAGTTGCCGTCGATCTGGAACGGCGGGTGGGTGTCCCACAGGTTGTCCAGCGTGGAGCCCTTGAGCTGCTCGGCGAGCATCTTGTGCGCGTGGTCGCCGTCCAGCAGCCGCGCCCAGAAGTTGATCTTCCAGGCCTTGGACCAGCCGGTGCCGCCGTCGCCGCGCGCGGTCAGCGACACCTTGGCCGCCTCGGCCTCCGGGGTGCCGGGCAGGATCTGGTTGCCCGGGTGCAGGGCGTACAGGTGGGAGACGTGCCGGTGGGTGTCGGTCTTGGAGTCCCAGTCGCTCTTCCACTCCTGGAGCTGGCCCCAGGAGCCGACGCGCAGGCCCGGGTCGAGCTTGGCCAGCGCCGCGCTCACCTCGGCCTGGAAGTCCGCGTCCGCGTTCAGCTTCTTCGCCGCCGCCAGCGCGTTGGTGAACACCTCGCGGACGATCTGCTGCGACATGGACGCGCCCGCCGAGAAGTCGCCGTGCTCGGGCGAGTAGCTGGGCGAGACGACGAGCTTGCCGTCGCGCGGGTCGGTGCGCAGGAAGTCGAGCCAGAACTCCGCAGCGCCCCTGATCACCGGGTACGCGGTCTCGCGCAGGTACTTCTCGTCGCCGCTGAAGCGGTAGGTGTCGTACAGGTGCTGGGTGGTCCAGGCGGCGGCCTCGGGGAACCAGAAGGCCGTGGCCCAGTTGTGCACGCCGGTGAAGCCGAACGGGTTGGTCTCGTTGTTGACCACCCAGCCGCGGGCGCCGTACATCTCCTGGGCGGTCTTGCGGCCGGGCGCGACCAGCGAGGCGATGTAGCGGTCGTAGGGCGTGGTGGTCTCGTGCAGGTTGGTCTGCTCGGCCGGCCAGTAGTTCATCTGGAGGTTGATGTTGACGTGGTAGTCGGCCGACCAGGGCGGGTTGGTGACGTTGTTCCACACGCCTTGCAGGTTGGCGGGCAGCAGGTCGTTCTCGCGGGAGGAGGAGATGAGCAGGTAGCGGCCGTAGGCGAAGAACAGCGACTCCAGCGCCCTGTCGGCGGCGGAGTCGCCGCCGGTGTAGCTCTTGCGGAGCTGGTCGGTGGGGATCGCCGGGGGCGAGCCGCCGAGGTCCAGCTTCACCCGGTCGAACAGCTCGCGGTAGTCGGCCACGTGCGCGCGCCTGAGCTGCTCGTAGCCCTGCCCTGCGGCGGCGTCCACGGCGGCGGTGACCTTGGCGTGCGGGTCCTCGCCCCGGTAGGCGGGGTAGGTGCCGGCGTAGTCGGTGCCGGCCGACAGCACGAACACGGCGCTGTCCGCGCCGGTGACGGTGATCCTGTCCCCCGAGTCGGTACGGGTGCCGCCCTCGGTGATCACCTGTACCTGGGCCTCGAACCGCATCTTGTTGTCGCGCAACTGTCCCCGGATGGTGAGGCGCCCGCCGGAGGCGGTGACGGTCTTGTCGTCGCGCGGCGAGGTGTGCCGCAGCGTGAACGACACCTTGCCGCCCTGGTCTGCCGAGATCTTGCCGACGATCACGTTGCCGGGGTTGCTGGCGAAGTACTCGCGTGAGTAGCGCACGCCGCCGGCGGTGTAGCCGACCCGGGCGACGGCCTCGCGCAGGCTCAGCTCGCGCCGGTACTCGGTGGCGGCGGCGGAGGCCTCAGGGCCGAAGTCGAGAAACAGGTCGCCGAACGTCTGGTACGCGCCGAAGCCCGTCTTGGGCTGGCCGAGCTTGGCGGCCACGTCGTCCGGCGCCATCCTGCCGTCGCGGTCGATCTGCTGCTGGACCTCGGCGATGGCGCCCGGCCGGGGCGCCTTCCAGTTGCCGAAGTCGTAGCCGGACACACCCGGCCCGCCGGTCCACAATGTCTTCTCGTTGAACTGGAGCTGTTCGGTGGCCACGCCGCCGAACACCATCCCGCCGAGGGGGCCGTTGCCGATGGGCAGGGCCTGGGTCTCCCAGTCGGTGGCGGGCTTGTCGTACCAGAGGGATAAGTCATCGGGTGTCTCGGCCGTGGCGGCGTTCGCGCTGAGCGGGGCGGACAGGCCCGCGGCGAGAGTGAAGACGACGATCAAGGCGCTGCTGAAGCGTCGTCGCGGGGGGTGCGGCACGGAATCCTCCGATCACAGGAGCCTTAATCCTAGGAGATAGCACCGAAATCCGGATGTAACAAGTCTTCTCATCCGATGTTTCTTCAGGAAAGCTGGATGGTACAGCGACTATGCGGCACGGACGCATCCATCCGATCATCGAGGGCGTCGAGCATCCGTCAACGATCCGTCGACACGCAGGCCCTATCTTCGTGCGCCATGTCCACTGACCAGGTCGCGGCAGAACGCACCGCTCCCCATACGCTCCCCGAGAGCGACGCCCCGCCCGGCGAAGAAGGCAACGGCGGGGTTCTCTACCTGCTCGAACGCATCGGCTCCGTCATCGTCCCGATCGGCGTGACGCTCTATGCGGTGCTCTACCTCGGCGTAGAGGCGATGTACCAGGTCTTCGGCATCAGCCCCCAGCAGGCGGGCATCGACCAGTCCGTCCTGCTGGGCCGGTTGATGGGCACGCTCATCCTGATGCTGCTGATCCTCATCCCCACCCTCGGGCTCGCCATCGGCGCGTTCTGGATCCTCGACAGGCTGACCCGGGGCGCGCTCGGCAGGCTCATCGAGGGGATCCGGCGGCGGCCGTGGATCGCCGCGCTGATCGCCGCGCTGTGGTGCGGCGCCACGTACTGGGGGCTGTTCACCCTCTTCGGCGACCTCGACCTGGCCGTCATGGTCGTCGTGGCCGTGGGGCTCGGCGTGCTGACGTTCCTGGTGCCGTTCCGGCTGCTGCGCCGCAAGCCCGTCGGGCGCGCCGCCACCAAGGTCCTGCTCGGCGCCCTCACCGGGGTCGGGCTGGGCTTCCTGCTGATCCTGGCGATGGTGCAGGGCGCGTTCGAGGTGCAGGAGACCGGGCAGGCCAACGACCTGCTCGGGTATGTCGGCTTCCAGGACCAGTGGACGATCATCAAGAACGCCGAGGACGACAAGCCGCTGTACGACGGGCGGTGGATGATGTTGCTGGGTGAGAGTGACGGGACGTACGTCTTCTACGACTGCGACAAGTACGAGACCTTCCGGCGTCCCATGGAGACGACCAACCTGGCCTCCATCCAGCTCGACCCCGAGCGGGAGAAGGGCTTCACCTGCGGGTCGCTCGCCGAGCAGCAGTAGGACGGCACGCCGCGCGACGCGGCTGAGCACGGCACGGGGCGGGGTCAGGCCGGGGGGTCGAGGGTGGCCAGGAGGGTGCGGACGTCGTCGGCGTCGGGCGAGCCCTGCCGCTCCATGATCGCGAGCGCGCCCGTCAGGCAGGCCGTGGCCCGGCTGCGCCGGCCGAGGCCGTGCAGCGCCCGGCCGAGCACGGCGAGCGCCTTGCCGCGCATCCACCCCTGGTCGGTCTCGTGCAGCATGACCAGCGACTCCTCGGCATGGTCCACGGCCCGGTCGGGCCGCCCCATGAGGAGGTAGGTCTCGGCCATCCTGCGCAGGGTCAGCCCCTCCCACGCGTGCTGCCTGAGCCGCTGGAACTCGGCGCGGCCCGCGCCGAAGCGGGTGAGCGCCTCCTGGTGGCGGCCGGCGGCGCCGAGTGCGACGGCGAGCTGGTAGAGGATCTGCGGGTTGGGCCGGCCGCCGCCCAGCTCGCGGGTGATGGCGACGGCCCGCTCCCCGACCTCCACCCCTTCCTCGCCCCGGCCGGCCTCGGCCAGCACGAGCGCCAGGTTGCCCATGAGGATGGCCTCCTCGGAGCGGTGGCCGAGGGTGCGCCAGGTGCCGAGGGTCTCGTTGTACATTGCGATCGCCTCGTCGTAGGCGCGCCTGTCGTGGGCGAGCATGGCGAGGACGTTGACCGCGCAGGCGTGGTCCGCCGGGCGGGCGTCGGCGCGGTCGCGCACGGCTCTGGCCTCGGCCTCGGCCGCCTCGGTGTCCCTGCGGGCGTAGAGGATCTCGCCGCGCTTGCGGCGGGCGTGCGCCTCGGCGGTCCATTCGCCGCGCTCCGCCGCCGCGGCCACGAGCCGCTCGACGACCCGCTCGTAGCCGCTCGGGCTGGACTCGAAGTCGAAGACGAGGGTCATCATGTCGAGCAGCGACACCGCGTCGTGCAGCGCCGTGCCAGGGGTGTCGGCGATCTGGTGGAGGCAGCCGAGCATGCCCTCCTCCTCGGCCTGCCCCCACGCGATGGCGGCGTGGAGGTCGGCGAACGACGGCCGGGGCGCGGACGTCGTGACGTGGTCGAGCACCGGGTCGCCGGGGTACATCACGTCCACGAGCCAGGCCATGGCCGCCAGGTAGTGGCCGAGCAGCCGGTCGAGGGCCTGGCGTCTGGGCTCCTCGCCGTCCAGGCGGGAGCGGGCGTAGAGCTTGAGCAGGTCGTGGTGGCGGTAGCGGCCGGGCGCGGGCGACTCCATCAGGTGCACGTTCACCAGCGCCTCGCAGAGCTCCTCCGCCTCGGCCTCCGTGACGCCCAGCACGGCCGCCGCCGCGGGGGCGGGCAGGTCGGCCGCGTTGGGCACCGCCAGCAGCCGGAACGCCGCCGCGTGCGCCTCGTCGAGCTGGTCGTAGCCGAGGGCGAACGTGGCCTCCACGGCCAGGTCGTCCACGCGTAACTCGGCCAGGCGGCGGCGCTCGTCGGCCATCCGGCCGAGCAGCCTGGCCAGGCTCCAGCCGGGGCGCGCCGCCAGCCGCGAGGCCACGATCCTGATCGCCAGCGGCAGGTACCCGCAGGCCCGCATCAGCTCCTGCGCCGCCTCCCGCTCGGCGGCCACCCGCTCCTGCCCCACGACCTTGGCCAGCAGCTCCAGCGCCTCCTCCGGGCGCATCGCCTCCAGGCCGAGGTGGCGCGCGCCGGAGAGCGCCGACAGCCTGGCCCGGCTGGTCACCAGCACCGCGCATCCGGCGGTGCCCGGCAGCAGCGGGCGCACCTGTCCCGCGCTCGCCGCGTTGTCGAGCAGCACCAGCACCCGCCGCTCCGCCAGCAGCGAGCGGTAGAGCGCGGCCCGCTCGTCCAGCTCCTCGGGCAGCGCCGCCATGTCGGCGCCCAGCGCGCGCAGGAACCCGCCCAGCACGGCCTCCGGCGTCAGCGGGCGCGGGCCCGCGCCCTGGAGGTCCACGAAGAGCTGGCCGTCGGGGTAGGCGGCGGCCAGCCGGTGCGCCACGTGCACGGCCAGCGTGGTCTTGCCCATGCCGCCGGCGCCCGCCACGGCCGAGATGACCAGCGCCGAGCCGTTGCCCTCCTGGAGGGCCCGCGTCACCTGCTCGACGTCCGGCTCCCTGCCGGTGAAGTCCGTCATGTCGGCGGGAAGCTGGCGCGGCACGGGGGTCGCGGCCTTGCCCGTGCCCTCCGGTTCGGCGCCGAGCGCGGGGTCGGCGGAGATGATCCGCCGGTACAGCTCCGCCAGCTCCGGTGACGGGTCGACGCCCAGCTCCTCGGCCAGCAGCTTCCTGAGGTCGGTGAACACGCCGATCGCCTCGGCCTGCCTGCCGGAGCGGTACAGCGCCAGCATCAGCAGGCCGGCCAGGCGTTCCCTGACCGGGTGCTCCGCGCAGAGCGAGGTGAGCTCGGCGACGACCTCCGCGTGCCTGCCCTGCTCGACGTCCTCGCCGAGCCTGCGTTCCAGCAGCGTGAGCCGCCGCTCCGCCAGCCGCGCCCGCTGGGCGTGCGCGTACCCGCCGTCCAGGCCGGTCAGCGGCTCCCCCTGCCACAGCGCCAGCGCCTCGCCGTGCCGTCCCTCACGTGCCAGCTCGTCCAGGACGGCGAGGTCGCAGGCGCCGGCGGTGAGCGCGTAGCCGCTGCCGACGGAGGAGATCGCTTCCGGGCCGAGCGCGGAGCGCAGCCGGGAGACGTAGGTGCGCAGGGTGCCGATGGCGCTGCGCGGGCGCGCCTCGCCCCAGATCGCGTCGAGCAACTGGTCCTGGGCGACCACCCTGCCGCCGGCCACCGCCAGCACCGCCAGGACCAGCCGCTGCTGCGGCGAGCCGACGTCCACCTCGGCGCCGTCGCGCCACGCCCGTACGGGGCCGAGCACCGAGAACCGCAGCTCAGGATCATTCATGGGGTACCACGGCGACGCGCTCGTCTCCTCTGCCGGGACCGGCGCCTCGCGGGGAACGGCGAGAACGCGAATCCCGCTCGCGCAGGCATCAGCTGATCAGGGCAAGCATCATAGGGGACGCCCGAGGGGCGGCGTGGCCCGTTCCGCCCCTCGGGATCGGCGGCTTTTCGGCCCGTTTGTTACGGCTGTGAGTCGCGCCTGCTCAGCAGCCTGGGCAGGGCGGCGACGTGGCGTCGCCTGAGGCTCAGGCCAGGAACAGCTCCACCACCGGGACCGTGACGTCCGGGCGGGTGATGGGGAGCTGCAGTGTCAGCGTGTCGTCCGGCAGGCCGCGCAGGTAGTGGTGGAACGGCTCCGCGGGATCGATCGTGATCATGGGCACCTCGGAGGCGTCGTGCAGGAACTGGGCGTACTTCACCCTGCCGCCGAGCCCGGCGAGGTGCACGTACTTCATCGGCCACGACAGCAGGTGCAGGTAGAGGCGGTCGCCGCGCTGGGTGTAGCGGCAGTCCTGCGGCGGCTCGTACGCCGAGGCGCCCGCGCCGTGGATGGAGCGGGAGTGCAGGCGCATCCACCGCCCGATGCCGCGCAGCCGTTCGACGGCCCGCGGCTCGAACTCGCCGCGCGCGTTCGGGCCCACGTTGAGCAGCATGTTGCCGCCCTTGGAGACGGTGTCGACGAGCATCTTGATCAGCAGGTCCACCGGCTTCCAGTCCTGGTTGTCGCGGTGGTAGCCCCAGCTTCCGTTGAGCGTCTGGCAGGACTCCCACGCGGTGTGGCCGGGCACCCCGCCGGGCGGCATGACCTGCTCGGGGGTGGTGAAGTCGCCGGTGCCGAGGCCGAGCCGGTTGTTGACGAGGATGCCGGGCCGCAGCTCGCGGACCATCCGCTCCAGCTCCTCGGAGCGCCATTCGCGCGGGCCCTTGGCGCCGAAGCCGCGGCCCTCGTAGGAGAAGTCAAACCACATCGTGTCGATGTCGCCGTAGCGGGTGAGCAGCTCGCGGACCTGGCCGTGCATATAGTCCGCATATTTCGTCATGTCGCGCTCGCCCAGGTCCTCGTCCCGCTGCGGGTGGTAGAGGTCGTTGGGGAAGTCCGGGTGGTGCCAGTCGAGCAGCGAGTAGTACAGACCGGTGCGCAGGCCCCGCTCCCTGAACGCGTCGAGCATCGGGGCGAGCAGGTCGCGCCGAGCCTTGTAGCCGGTCAGGTCCGAGTCCCACAGGCAGAACCCGTCGTGGTGCTTGCTGGTCACCACGGCGTACTTCATCCCCGCGCCGACCGCCTCCTCCGCCCAGACCCGGGGATCGTAGAGATCGGGGTCGAAGTGCTCGAAGTAGCGGCGGTACTGCTCCTCGGTGAGCCGCTCGTACGAGCGCACCCATTCGTGCCGCGCGGCGGCGGCGTAGATCCCCCAGTGGATGAACAGCCCGAATCGGGCCTCGGTGAACCAGCTCATGTCCTGTCCCTCTCATGGACCGCGACTCCGGCGAGCCCGATCCGTCCCGTTCCGGTGCGCTGTATCCGTACGTACCGGCCCTCGGCGTCCACCGTGACCGGCGACGGGCGCAGCACCTTGCCCGGCAGCGGCAGCACGGTCGCCTCGGCGAAGTCCGGCGTGCGCGAGACCAGCACCTGGACGTCGGCCGTGGTCATGCTCGCGTCGTTCCAGAGCTCGACCGCGCCGATCGCGCGCACCTCGCCGAGGTCCACCTGCCACCACGAGCCCGCCGCCGAGGTGGTCCTGCTGTCGGTGACGGTGGAGCCGTCAATGGCGTTGGCGGCGCTCGCCGTCCCCTCGGTGGCGGACTGGGTGGCGCTACCCGTCCTGGCGAGGTCGGGTACGAGCTGCTCCACCTCGCCTGGCCTGGCACCGGCCGCGGCGGCGACGCGCAGCGCGGCCTCGGGCAGCAGCTCCAGCGCCGTGAAGTTGTCCACCTGCTGGGAGCCGCGCCCCGAAAGGGCGGGCGCGGTGGTGTCGGTCCAGTTGCCCGTGGCGAGGTTCTCGATCCCGTAGCCGGCCCAGTTGGAGATCCACTTGTAGCCGACCCGGGTGATGACGTTGCCCTCGACCCTGATGTGGGAGCTCTGCTCGTCCAGGTAGACGCCGTTGCCGTCGCGCTCGGTGTTGCCGTACGCGGACCGGTTGACGTAGTTGCCGGAGATCACCGTGCCGGGCTGTGGCCCCTGCGTGTAGATGGCGCCGCCGTCGTGCTGCTGGTCGGCGACCATCATGGCGTCCACGATCCGGTTGTTCGTCACCTGGTTGTCGCGCATGCCGGGGCTCTGCGCGACGGGCTGGTTCCAGCCCCAGCCGACGGAGATGCCGGAGTACGGCAGCCGCTCCAGCGTGTTGTGGTCCACGCGCAGGCCCGTCTCGTAGCCGGCCCAGATCCCGACCGCGTCGGTGAACTCCCTGCCGGCCAGGGTGATCGTGTTGCGGGCCACGGTGTTGCGCTCGCCACGCAGCTCGGCCGGCGGGTTGGGCTCGGTGTCGCCGACGTAGACCGCGCCGGACGACAGGTCGGTGAACGTCGAGCCGGTGACCGCCGAGTCCCTGGTGCCGGCTTGCAGGATCACGCCCGCGCCGCCGAGGTGCGCGAAGGCGGCCCCGGTGATCGTCACGTCACTGCCGCCGTTCACGACGACGGCCGCGGCGGGCTTGGTGTAGTAGCGGCCCGCGTGGTCCTCGGGGCCGGTGGCGCCGGTCAGCGTGAGCCCCGCCTGGGTGCCCGCGTAGCCCTCGTCGGTGCCGGGCTGGTGATAAGCGGCGTGCTGGAAGCCCAGGCCCGCGATTTTGACGCGGCTCGCGCCGTCGATCCGCAGCAGCGTCTCCGTCGAGGGAACGACGGCGTCGGCGAGGTTCTCGCCCGCTCTGGGCAGGTACGTGATGGTCCGGTCCGTACGGTCGTAGACGAACTCGCCCGGCTCATCGAGCAGCTCGCGGGCGTTCTCGAAGAAGGCGACGCCGCTGTAGCGGGAGGAGTCGACGGTCGTGGTGTCCCAGGCGGGGCCGGTGCGGCCGGTGCCGCTCGCGGAGTTCGTCCAGCACGGCTGGGCGAAGGAGATCACGTCGCCGTCCACGCGGTCGATCCGGCAGCGGTAGTTGCGCCACCTGACCTTGATGACCGCCTCGGCCTCCGGCGCGTCCTGCCAGCCCGCCACGCCGCTCGCGACCGCGCCGGTCATCCCGGTCGTGGTCGCGTCGCACACGGAGGCCGGGCACGAGGCGCCGCGGGCGCGGGTGGCGCGGGCGCCGCCGACGAAGAGCTGGCGCGGTTCCACGCCTTCGGGCACGGAAGCCACCTGGAAGCGGCCCTGCCGTCGCCAGCCGGTGATGGGCACGCCGCCGGTCAGGATCGGCCTGGCCCCGGGCGCGGCGGTCCAGGTCACCGTGTGGCCCTCGAATCCGGAGTCCCGCTCGTCCAGGACCAGGGGTTCCGTCAGCGCGTATCGGCCACCGGCGAGCCGGACCTCCACGTCGCGGTCCATCCCGCCCGCGACGGCCTGGCGCACCTTGTCCCTGGCGGTCTCCAGCGAGCACGGGTTCGGGCGGCTGCAGGCGGCGGAGCGGCCGTCGGGAGCGGCGTGGTAGACCTTCGGGCCCGGTGCAGCCGCCGGGGTCATGGACAGCAGGAGAACCAGCGCGATCGTGCCGTTCACAGGCCCTCCAGCGGGGGGTTCTGGGCGCCGTAGAGCCAGGCGCGGAGGAAGGGGTCCAGGCCGGGCCGGCGCGTGGTGGCGGCGGCGTGGGCGATGAAGTCCTCGGTGGAGGCGTTGCCGTCCTTGTACCGCTGCACCCACCTGCGCATGATCCGGTCGAAGGCGGCGTCGCCGACCTCGGTGCGCAGCGCGTACAGGACGAGGGCGCCGCCGTCGTAGATGTTGTAGCCGCCCAGCGCCTTGGGCTTGCCGGGCGGGCCGTCCTTGGCGCGGACCGCGTCGAGCTTGCCGTACACGGTGCGCATCCGCTCCACCATCGGCTGGCCGCCGTGCTCCTCGGCCCACAGGGCGGCGTAGTAGACGGCCGGGCCCTCGTTCAGCCAGGCGTCCTGCCAGGTGGCGGGCGTGACGGAGTCGCCGAACCACTGGTGTACCAGCTCGTGCACCATCGTGTTGGAGTACGTGGGCTTGTCGAACCAGCCGGTGCCGAACAGCGACAGCGTCTGGTTCTCCAGCGCGTCGCTGTAACCCGGGTAGATGTGGATGCCGTAGGTGGAGAAGGGGAAGCGGCCGAACCTCGCCTCCGCCCAGGCGATCTGCGCGCCGGTCTCGGCGGCGATCGGGCCGTAGCGCTCCTCCTGGCCCTGCGGGACGACGTGGCGCAACGGCAGGCCGTGCGGGCCTTCGCCGTACAGGTAGGTGCCCTTCACCACGGCCAGGCCGATCAGCTCCGACGCCATCGGCTCGCGCTCCTCGAACCGCCACACGTTCCCGCGCCTGCTCGCGAGCTCGCCGTTGGCGGTGGCGACGTACCCCTCCGGCGCGGTGACGCGGAAGGTCCAGGTGGCCTTGTCGGAGGGGTGGTCGTTGACGGGGAAGAACGTGTCGGCCCTGCTCGACTGGGCGGCGGCGGCGAACCCGCCGTCGGGGCCGAAGCGCCAGCCGGTCAGCCCGGCACGCGGCGCCTTGCCGTTGCCGTGGAAGCGCACCTCGGCCTTGAACGGCACGTGCTCGCGCAGCGGCGCGGCCGGGGTGACGGTCAGCTCCTGCCCGCTCTGGCCGGGGGACAGCGACCAGGCGGCGGGCTCGCCGTTGACGGTGACCGACTCGATGACGTGCCCGTCGGTGTCCAGGTTGAACGACGACAGCGCCTGGGTGGCTTTCGCGGTGAACGCGACCGTGCCGGAGAAGTCGTAGGTGACCGGGGTGAAGTCGAAGGAGACGTCGTAGTGGCGCACGTCGTAGCCGCCGTTGCCGAGGGTCGGGAAGAGCGGGTCGCCCAGCCCCGGCGAGCCGGGCGACGGGGTGGCCGGAACAGCGGCGGCCGTGCTGAGCAGCGCGGCGGCGGCGAGTAAGAGAAGGTGCTTCTTCACGGTCAGCCTGCCTTCGGTGTCTGCTTGAGCGCTTCCTCGAACTCGGCGCGGACCTTGTCCCCGCCCTTCGCCCGCCACTCCTTGATCACGTTGTCGAGGTCGCTGAGGGGAGCGCGACCCGCGATGATGGAGGTGACACGGTCGATGCGCATCGTGTAGAGCGACTCGTAGCTGTTCTCGTTGGCGGGCGAGTACAACCCGACGGTCGGGTCCTCGACGCCGACGGCGATCATCTTGCTGATCGCGTCGTGCATGATCTTCACGGCGTCCGCCGAGGAGGAGTCGAACAGCGCCTGGGTGGGCGCGGCGAGCATCTTCCACGGCACTGTGGTGTCCCTGCTGCCCTGCTCGGTCAGCACGGGGTTGCCCTTGTCGTCGCGCGTGTGGTCGGCGCCCTCGACGCCGTAGTTGAACAGCGTGTACTCCTCGCTGCCGAACGGCGAGGCGAAGAAGTCGGCCACCCGCAGCAGCTCCTTGGCGCGGGTCTCGTCGCTCTTCCTCATCATGGTGATCGAGACGACGATGTTGTTGAGGTGTGCCTTGGCGGCCTGGCCGATCGGGATCATCGGCCTGGGGTCGGCCTTCGGGTCGATCTTCTTCGAGGTCTGCAGGTAGCCGGTGGGGCCGAGGTAGGCGGGCAGGCCGTCGTAGACGAGCGCGGCGCGGCCCGCGTTGAACTCGTTCTTGCGCTTGAGGCCGTCGAAGCCCTCGGAGCCGGGGTAGATGACGCCTGCCTCGCGCAGCTTGCGCACGTACTCGACGGTGGCCTTGTACTCTTCGGTCTCGATCTGGTGGACGAGCTTGCCGTTCTCCAGCCGCCAGAGGTTGGGTGTGCCGAAGAGCTGCGAGAAGATCGACAGGCCGTACAGCCCTCCGGTGTAGGCGACCACTCCGTACTGGTTGTCCTTGGGCCTGGTGACCTCCTTGAGCAACTCGGACAGCCGGTCCAGGTCGGTGATCTGCGCCAGGTCGGTGACGCCTGCCTGCGCGAACATGTCGGCCCGGTAGAAACCGAGGCCGCCGACCATGTTGCGCGGCACGGGGATGCCGTACAGCTTGCCGCCGACGATGCCCTGCTTCCAGAACACCTGCGGGATCGCCGCCAGGTTCGGGTACGCCTTGACCGCGTCGCCGCCGAGCAGGGGCGTCAGGTCGGTGCACTGGCTGGCGACGAAGGCGGGCAGGTTGTTCACGCCCTGGGTGGAGACGTAGGTGAACAGGTCGGGCAGCGTGCCGCCGGCGACCATCGTGTTGAACTTGGTCGGCCAGTCGTCGGAGGTGACCGGCTGCATGTCGGCGGTCCCGCCGAGCCGCTTCTCGACCTCCTGCCAGGCGGGGTTGTCGCCCCTGCCGGGCGGGGGAGGCGAGAACGTCTGCACGGCGATGCTCACGGTGCCGCCCGACATGGGCGGCTTGGCCACCGCCTTGAACAGCTCCTTGGGGTAGGTGAAGTACCCATCGGGCACGCCGGTGGCGTTGCCGGGCAGGTCGGGCTTGAGCGCGCCGGTCAGCGGCGTGTGGGCAGGCAGCTTGATGCTCAGGCCCTGGGCCTTGGCGGCCGGGGCGGGCGAGCCGTCGCCGCAGCCCGCCAGCACGGTGGAGGCGGCCGCGGCGGCGCCGAGGCGCAGGAAGCCACGGCGGGACACGAGTTCTCTCATGGGGAGCTTTCCTTGGAGGTCGGGGGGTTCAGCCCTTGATGGCGCCGGTGAGCACACCCTTGGTGAAGTAGCGCTGGAGGAAGGGGTAGACGAGCAGGATCGGCACGATCGCCACCACGAGCACGGCCATCTGGATCGCCTGCACCGGCGCGGGCGCCTCGGCGGCGGCCAGGGCCTCCAGCGTCCTGCCCTGGAGGACGAAGGTGCGCAGGATGAGCGGGAGCGGGAACTTGTCCGAGTCGTTGAGGTAGAGCAGGGCGTTGAAGAAGGCGTTCCAGTAGCCGACGGCGTAGAAGAGGGAGATGACCGCGAGCACCGCCTTCGACAGCGGCAGCACGATCCTGACGAGGATGCCGAAGTCACCGGCTCCGTCGATGCGCGCGCTCTCCAGCAGCTCGCGCGGCAGGCCCATGAAGAACGAGCGGAGCACGACCAGGTTGAACGCGCTGACCAGGCTGGGCAGGATCAGCGCGCCGAAGGAGTCGATCAGCCCGACCTGCTTGACGAGCAGGAAGTTGGCGATCAGGCCCGGGTTGAAGAGCATGGTGAGCAGGGCGACCAGCAGGATCCAGCGGGAGCCTGTCACCTCGCGGCGGCTCAGCCCGTACGCCATGCCGATCGTCGCCAGCATGCTGGCGCAGGTGCCGACCACCGTCACCAGCACGCTGACCAGCAGGGCCCGCGTGACGGTGCCGCCGTTGAAGATCGTCGAGTAGGCCGACAGGCTCGGTGAGGTCGGGAACAGGACGAACCCGCCGCTCCTGGCGATGTCGCTCTCCGTCGAGAGGCTGGTGCCGATCACGCCGACGAACGGGTAGGCGACCAGCAGGACGACGGCGGTGAGGATCACCCCCTTGACGACGAGGCCCGGCGTCGAAGGCCGCTCCATCCAGGCCGGCCGCATGTCGGAGCGGCTACTTGTCGGCACCTCGGTACACCCCCTCGTGGCCGAACAGATGGGCCACCTTGTTCGCGCCGAGCACCAGCGCGGTGCCGACGATGGTCTTGACCAGGCCGACCGCGGCGGCGGCGCCCCACTGGCCGTCCTTGACGCCGTTGAAGTAGACGAAGGTGTCCAGCACCTCCCCCGCGTCGGGGCCGACGTTGTCGCGCTGGAGCAGGATCTGCTCGAAGCCGACCGACAGGATGCTGCCGAGGTTGAGGATGAGCAGCAGGATGATGATCGGGGTGATGCCGGGCAGCGTGACGTGCCAGAGGCGGCGCCATCTGCCCGCTCCGTCCATGGCCGCCGCCTCGTACAGGCCCTGGTCGATGGAGAGCAGCGCGGCCAGGAAGATGATCGTGGCCCAGCCCGCGTCCTTCCAGATCACCTGCAACGTCACCAGCAGCGGGAAGACGTCCGGGTCGGTCATCATGTCGTAGCGCGGCAGCCCGACGCTCTCCAGGAACGTCGGCAGCGCGCCCGCGCCGCCGAGGATCTGCTGGAACACCGAGACGATGATCACCCAGCCGATGAAGTGCGGGAGGTAGACCACGCTCTGCACGAACCTGCGCACCTTGTCGTTGAGCACGCTGTTGAGCAGCAGCGCGAGCGCGATGGGGGCGGGGAAGAACAGCACGAGCTGGGTCAGGGTGATCTTGAGCGTGTTGCCCAGGGCGTTCCAGACGCCCGGGTCGCCGAAGACACTGGCGAAGTTCCGCAGCCCCACCCAGGGGCTGTCCACGAACCCGATGTAGGGCTGATAGTCCTTGAAGGCGACCACGTAGCCGAACAGCGGCCCGTAGTGGAAGACCAGGAAATAGAGCAGCCCGGGCAGCGCCAGCAGGAGCATCACCCGGTCACGCCAGACGCGGCGCCACAGCGGCGGCTTGCGTGGCGCCTGTCGCCGCTCGGAGGCGGACGCGGTCGGGGGAGCGTCGAGGGTAGCGGTCATGCGCTGGGTCCTTCCGGTTGGCGAGGAAATTAGTAAGCGCTTTCGCTTCCGTCAAGACCTACACCGGAAAATCGTCCGATTTATCCTGTCTCTGCTTGACCTTTCCGCAGGTGAAGTCCTAACGTGCGACCTCGATGCATAGAACGCGCTTACTATCAGAGAGGCTGCCGGTGAAACCTCCGCAAGCCCCGCTCAGGCCCCGTGCCGTCCTCGCGATGGCGCCAGGAGTCCGGGAGGAGGTGTTCGGGCAGGCGACGCTGCGCAGGCTCGCCGACCTGGCCGAGGTGCACGACCAGGTGCTGCACGAGACCAGCTCGGCCGGAGCGCTGCGCGCGATGGCCCGCGCGGAGGTCCTCGTCACCGGCTGGGGCTGCCCGAGGATCGGCGCCGACCTGCTCGACCGGGCGCCCGGCCTGCGCCTCATCGCGCACGCCGCCGGCACCGTGAAGACCTTCCTCGACCCCGAGGTGCTCGACCGCGGCGTGCGGGTGACCAGCGCCGCCGACGCCAACGCGGTGCCCGTCGCCGAGTTCGCCTACGCCGCCATCGTCTTCGGCGCCAAGCGCGCCTTCACCCTCGCCCACCGCTACCGCGAGTCGGGGGACCGGCGCGACTTCAGCGGCCTGCCCTGGCTCGGCACCCGCGGCATCACGGTCGGGCTGATCGGGCTGTCCCGGATCGGGCGCAGGGTCATGGAGCTGCTGCGCGGGCTCGACGCCGAGGTGCTGGTGTACGACCCGTACGCCGGGGCCGAGGAGATCGCCGCGCTCGGCGGCGCCGCCGTGGACCTCGACACGCTGGCCGAACGGTCGCACGTGGTCAGCCTGCACGCGCCGGAGACGCGCGAGACGTACCGGATGCTGGACGCCAGGAGGCTGTCGCTGCTCAGGGACGGCGCGGTGGTCGTCAACACCGCGCGCGGCGGGCTGATCGACACCGAGGCACTGGTCAAGGAGGTACGCAGCGGCCGGCTGGACGCGATACTTGATGTCAGCGACCCGGAGCCGCTGCCGGCCGGTCATCCGCTGTTCGACCTGCCCAACGCGTTCGTCACCCCGCACCTCGCCGGTGCCCAGGGCAACGAGCTGACGCGGCTGGCCGAGTCGACGCTCGCGGAGATCGCCCGGTACACCGCCGGCGAGCCGCTGCTCCACGAGATCCGTCGTGCCGAGCTCGACCGGATGGCATGATCGTCAGCCACGGAAAGGAGGGGACGTGACCGAGCAGAGCCTGGCGACCATGGCCGATGTGGCGGCGCGCGCCGGGGTCTCCAGCGCCACCGTCTCCCGGGTGATCAACGGCAACTACCCCGTCTCGGCCGCGACCAGGCAGCGGGTCGAGCAGGCCATCGCCGACCTCGGGTACGTCGCCAACGCGCACGCCAGAGCCCTGGCGGGAGCCACCAACAGGACCGTCGGCATCATCATCAGCGACCTGATCGACCCCTTCTACGCCTACATCGCCCGGGGGGTCGAGCGTGAGGCCACCAAGCACGGCAGGCTGTGCATGGTCTCCTGCACGCACGGCAGCCACGAGCAGGAGCTGGCGCTGATCGACCTGCTGCACGAGCAGCGCGCCGACGCGGTGATCCTGGTCGGCGGCGCCTACGAGGACCGCTCCTACGCCGCGCAGGTCGCGCGCAGGGCGCGCGCGCTGCACGCCAGCGGCTCCACGCTCGTGCTGTGCGGGCGCCCCTCCCTCGGCGAGGACGTGCCGACCAGGACCGTCGAGTACGACAACGAGGGCGGCGCCTTCGCCATCACCGACTACCTGATCACGCAGGGGCACCGGCGGATCGTCTTCCTGGGCGGGCCGCCGCACCTGTCCACCACCATCGCCCGGCTCGCCGGGCACCGGCGCGCGCTGCGCTTCCGCGGCCTGCCCCAGGACAAGGCCCTCATCCACACCGGCCAGCTCAACCGCAGGTTCGGCTACGACAGGATGCGGGCGCTGCTGGCCGAGCCGCTCGACTTCACCGCCGTGTTCTGCGCCAACGACACCGTCGCGGCGGGCGCGATGCAGGCACTGGAGCTGGCCGGGGTGTCCGTGCCCGAGGGGATGTCGGTGGTGGGGTACGACGACGTGCCCATCGCGCAGGAGCTGCGGCCCCAGCTCACCACGGTGCGCATCCCGCTGGAGGAGATGGGGCGCCAGGCGGTGCGCGTCGGGCTGGACGTCACGGAGGACAACGACTACCTCTCCCCCGTGCAGACGACGGCCGTGGTGGGCACGCACATCGTGGTCCGGGCGTCGGTCGCCCCTTTGCGATAGCAAGCGCTTACCCCTCAGCGGGACGAACCCGCCGGTAGAAGCGGGGCAGAAAGCCGTAGAAAGATCCGGTAAGCCCTTGACCGTCATAGAAAGCGCTTACAAACTCCCTCCCATGACCCCCCTCAGTCGCAGATCCCTCCTTGTCGCGGGCGGCGCGGGCGCGGCCCTCTTGCTCGCCAGGCCCGCCCTCGCCACCACCGCTCCTTCTCGCACCTTCGCCCTCAGGGCCAGGCCCGGCGCGGAGGACGAGCGCCTCCGGCTCCAGCAGGCGCTCAGGACCACCGACTTCCACCCCACCGGCGTGCACCTGCCCGCCGGCGCCCCGCTGACCGTCGAGGTGGCCGCGCCCGACGGGCTCCTGCCCACCCTGCACGTCGGGGCGCCCGACACCCACGCCGACGTCGCGTACAAGAACCCGCGCGCCTACCCGCTGACCGCCGGCCTCAACACCGTCACGGACCCCGGCGGAGGCCTGGTCTACCTGTCGCTCATCGGTGACGGGCAGCGCGCCAGGGTCAGGTTCCGCTCCGGCGGGGTGCGCGTCCCCACGTTCAGGCTGGGCGAGACCAGCGCGGACGACTTCCAGCGGCAGCTCGACACGCTCACCGGCGCGCCCCAGGTCGAGCTGGTGTCCGGGCGCGCCATCGTGACGGTCACCCGCGACGGCGCGCTCGCCTGGCGCGACCAGGACCACGCCGCCCTGCTCCGGCTCCTGGAAACCATCATCGCCTCGCACGCCGCGATCTCCGGGCTCTCCCGATCGGAACGTTCCCCGCTGCCCTTCCACCTCGTCGAGGCCCCCCGGATGCCGGCGGGCGCCGGGGCGTACGCCACGCACGGCTGGACCGCCTACCCGCGCACCTACCTCGACCGCCTCATCACCGTGGACGGCCTGCGCACCAGGGGCTGGGGCGTCTACCACGAGCTCGGCCACCAGCACCAGCAGATGGCCTACAAGCCGAACGACCTCACCGAGGTCACCGTCAACATCTACGCCCTGGCCGCCCAGCGCACCCTCGGCCGGCCGTCCAACCTCGTCACGAACGGCGCCTTCGCCTCCGCCCTGGCCAAGCTCCCCGCCGCCGACTACCTCAAGCTGGGCGCCTACGAGAAGCTCGTCCCGTTCCGGCAGCTCGAACTGGCCTTCGGCGAGGACTTCCACCCCCGGCTGCACCGCCTGGTGCGCGCCGAGCGGCCCGCCTCCGACTACACCGAGTCGGCCAAGCGCTGGGGCTACCTCGCGCTCTACACCTCCAGGATCGCCCGCGCCGACCTGACCGCCTTCTGGCAGCGTTGGGGGGCGCCGATCATGGACGAGTACCTCGCGCAGGTGGCCGCGCTCGGTCTGCCGCAGCCCAGCACGGACCTGACCCGCCTGGTCGAGCCGTGACCAGCCGGCGTGCGTTCATCGGCGGCCTGGCCGCGGCGCCGCTCCTGAGCGTGCCACCCGGCCAGGACCCCTTCGCCGAGCTGCGCGCCAAGGCCGCCGCCCTGATCACGGGCGGCCCCATCGACCCGGGCGACCCCGTCTTCGCCGCTCCCCTCTCCCGGCTGGACGCCGCCGCGCAGGCGTACCGGACGGGCATGAACCTGTCCGCCGGCCGCACGCACCTCTGGCCCGACCTGCCCCTCACCGGCGTGTCAGACGACATCGCGGGCAGCTACCAGCGCCTGCGCACCCTCGCCGTCGCCTGGGCCAGCCCCGGCACCACCACCCACGGGAACGCGTCCGCTGCCCAGGACATCCTCGGCGGCCTCGACTTCCTCCACGAACGCGCCTACAACGAGAGCAGGCGCGAGACCGGCAACTGGTGGCACTGGGAGATCGGCGCCCCGCGCGCCCTGATGGACACGGCCGTCGTCATGTACGACGCGACCACCGCCGAGCAGCGGGCGGCCTGGATCCGCGCCGTGGACCGCTTCTGCCCGAACCCCGACCGCAGGACCAACCTCACCGACTTCGCGGAGACCGGCGCCAACCGGGCCGACAAGGCGCTCATCGTGGCCCTGCGCGGCATCGTCGGCGCCGACTCCGGCAGGCTCGCGCTGGCCCGCGACGGCCTGTCCGACACGCGCGACGCGGGCAGGCACACCCTGTTCGGCCACGTCACCTCGGGCGACGGGTTCTACGCCGACGGGTCGTTCGTCCAGCACGACGTGGTCGCCTACACCGGGTCGTACGGGGTGGTGCTGCTCCAGTCGCTCGCCACCGTCCTGGGGCTGCTCGGCGGCAGCGCGTGGCAGGTCACCGATCCGGCCGTGCGCGTCGTGCTCGACGCGGTCGAGAACGCCTATGCCCCGTGGATCCACGAGGGCCTGATGATGGACAGCGTGCGCGGCCGGGCCGTGTCCCGGCAGTTCAACCGCGACCACGACGCCGGGCGCGACGCCGTGGACGCGATCCTGCACCTGGCCGCGGGCGCCGGCGAGCCCTACGCCACCCGGTTCAGGCGACTGGCCAAGGGGTGGATCCGGCGGGGCCGCTTCCTCGACGCCGCGGACGTCGCCGCCACCGCCAGGGCCGCCGCGCTGCTGTCCGACGGCACGGTGACCGCGGCGCCGCGCCCGCGCGGCCACCGCGTGTTCGCCGCCATGGACAGGGTCGTGCACCGCCGCCCGTCCTGGTCGTACGCGATCAGCCTGTCGTCGCGGCGGATCGCGATGTACGAGTGCGGCAACGGCGAGAACTACCGCGCCTGGTACCAGGGCGACGGCGCCACCTACCTGCACCTCGACCTTGGCCACTACAGCGACGACTACTGGCCGACGGTCGACTCCCACCGGCTGGCCGGCACCACCGTGGACACCCGCCGCCGCGACCCCGCCGTCTCCTCCGGCGGCACGGGCACGTTCCGGCCGGGCAACGCCTGGGCCGGCGGCGCCGCCGCCGACGGGTACGGCGTGGCGGGGCTCGACCTGGCGGCGCCGGGCACCACGCTGACCGCCAGGAAGGCCTGGGTGTGCCTGGACGACGCGGTCGTCTGCCTGGGCGCGGGCATCACCAGCTTGGACGGCCGCCCCATCGAGACCGTGGTCGAGAACCGCGCCACCGCCGCCGCCCTGACCGTCGGCGACGGCTGGGCCCACCTCGGCGGTGTCGCCGGTTACGTCTTCCCCTCGGGGTCCGTGCCGCGCACGCTCAGGGAACGCCGCACCGGCGCCTGGCTGGAGATCAACGACGGGCCGAGCACCAAGGGGACCGCCGATCCGGTGGCCCGCGACTACACCACCCTCTGGTTCGACCACGGGGCCGACCCGTCGGACGCCGCCTACGCCTACATCGTGCTGCCCCTCGCCACCCGGGAGCGGACCGAGGGCTTCGACGGGGTCGAGATCCTCGCCAACACGGGCGGCGCGCAGGCCGTACGGGCGCGAGGGCGCTCGGCGGGCGGCGGCGAGCTGATCGCGGCGATCTTCTGGACGCCCCAGGAAGCAGGCGGGATCTCGGCGTCGGTTCCTTGCGCGGTGCTGATCCGGCGGGCGGCCGGACGGATCACGGTCGCGGTGTCCGACCCGGGCCGCGCCACCACCACCGCCACGATCGCTCTCCCCCACCCGGCGCACCACCTGATCGAGGCCGACGATACGGTCACCGTGACGACGGGCGAGCGCCCCCAGGTCACGGTGGACCTGACCGGCTCGGCCGGCCGCACGCACACCGCCGTACTGGCCACGGGCCGGAAAGGCCGAACATGATCCCTCCCTACCTTCCGCTCCCGCCGTCCGACCGCGTGCTCTCCTCGCGCACCGGCTGGACCCGCGCCCACTGGGAGTCCCTGGCCGACCACCTGCTGGAGTCCGTCACGCCGTACGCCTCCCCCGGGCTGGCGCAGTACCGGCTGCCGGGGCGGGCGAGCTGGTCGGGGGTGGTGCTGGACGGCCTGGAGGGGTTCGCGCGGACGTTCCTGGCCGCGGCGTTCCGCATCGCGGGCGCGGACGGGAACGTGCCGCACCTCGTCGAACGGTACGCCAGAGGGCTCGCCTCGGGCACCGACCCGTCGAGCGGCGAGTCCTGGCCGGTGCTGACCGACTGCTCGCAGCAACTGGTGGAGGCCGCGTCGATCGCGATCGGCCTGCACGAGACCCGGCCGTGGCTGTGGGACCGGCTCGACGACGGCGTGCGGGAGCGGGTGGTCGGCTGGCTCGGCGGGTTCGTCGGCAAGCGGACCTGGGACAACAACTGGATGTTGTTCCAGACGGTGACGGAGGAGTTCCTCAAGTCCGTCGGCGGGCCGTACGAGCAGCGGGAGATCGACCGCGGCCTGGAGCGGATCGAGGACTGGTACGTCGGCGACGGCTGGTACACCGACGGCGGCTCCAGGAACTTCGACTACTACTGCGGCTGGGCGCTGCACCTGTATCCGGTGTTGTGGACCCGCATGTCGGGGGACGCCGAGCGGGCCAAGACCTACCGGGGGCGGCTGCACGATTTTCTCCAGACATATCAGCATTTCTTCGGCTCCGACGGCGCGCCCATCCACCAGGGCCGCTCGCTCACCTACCGCTTCGCCGCCGTCGCGCCCGTCTGGCTGGGCGCGCTCGCCGACGCCACCCCGCTCAGCCCCGGGCAGACGCGCAAGCTGGCCTCCTCCGTCGTGCGCCACTTCGCGGAACGCGGCGTCCCCTCGCCCGACGGGCTGCTCTCCCTCGGCTGGTACGAGCGGTTCCTGCCCGCGACGCAGGCCTACTCGGGGCCGGCGTCGCCGTACTGGGCCTCGAAGGCGTTCCTCGGGCTGCTGCTGCCGCCGGACCACCCCGTGTGGACCGAGCGCGAGCAGCCGCTGCCCATCGACGAGCACGACGTGACCGCCGCCGTCCCGGCCACCGGGCTGCTCCTGCACGGCACCCGTCACGACGGGATCGTCCGGCTGCTGAACCACGGCAGCGACCACGGCGCGCCGCCCGACGACCCGCACTACGCCAAGCTCGCCTACTCCACGCGCACGGGGCCTGAGTCGGCCGAGCACGCCTGGCCGCATACCCTCGACAACCACCTCGCCCTCCTCGCGCCGGACGGCGTCCCCTCGCGCCGCACCGCCATCCGGGCCCTGTCCTGCGGCGGCGACACCGCCGCCTCCTCGTACGAGACCGGGACGGGAGCCGTGATCACGACGACCTCGGCCGTGTGCGGGCCGTGGGAGGTGCGGGTGCACGAGGTCGCGGACGGGCAGGGCCACGCGGTGCGCGAGGGCGGCTACGCCCTCGCCGACGCCGATCCGCCCGCCACGGTCACCGGCAAGGGCTGGGCGCTGGCCCGCCGCGCCGACGGCCTCACCTCCGCCGTGATCGGCCTGCACGGGTGGGACGAGGTGAGCGTGGCGCGGGAGGTCGAGTCGAACGCGTTCGGGCCGCATTCGGCGATCCCCTGCCTGCACTCCGGCACGCCCGGGCTGCACGTCTCCCTCGTGGTGCTGTCCGGCGACGAGGTGCACCCTGGCGCGTTGCGCGAGGCCGTCACGGTGCGGGTCTCGGACGACGCGGTCACCGTCACCTTCCCCGGCGGCACCACCGTCACGCTGCCTCAGACGCTGCCTCAGACGCTGCGCAGGACTGACACCACGATGCCCAGCACCACGGCCTCGTCGCCGTCGATGACGTCGTAGGCGGGGTTGCGGGGTTCGAGGTGGACGTGCCCGCCGCGCCGCCGGTACACCTTGACCGTGGCCTCGCCGTCGATCATCGCGGCGACGATCTGCCCCGAGTGCGCCTCGGGCTGCTGCCGGACCACCACGATGTCGCCGTCGCAGATCGCGGCGTCGATCATCGAGTCGCCCCGGACCCGCAGGCCGAACACCGTGCCGCGGCCGGTGAGGTCGCGCGGCAGGGTCAGCGCCTCGTCCAGGTGCTCCTCGGCCAGGATGGGGCTGCCGGCCGCGATGTCACCGACGACGGGCACGCTCACCAGGTCGGCGGGCCGCTCCCGCTCCGCCGGCCGCAGGAACGGGCGCACGTCGATCGACCTGGTCATCGTCGTGCCCCGGCGCAGCAGGCCCTGCTCCTCCAGGCTCCTCAGGTGCTTCGACACCGACGAGGGCGAGCGCAGCCCGACGGCGCGGCCCAGCTCGCGGGTGCTCGGAGGGTAGCCGTACCTCGCCACCCAGTCCCGGATCGTGGCCAGGATGCGCTGCTGGCGCTGCGGCAGGGCCGAGAAGTCCGCGTACTCGAAGGCGTCATGATCGTCGTAGCTGGTCACCTGCGAAATGCTAGGGCCATCGCGGGCCCGCCGGGGTGACCGACCGCGCTCAGGGGACGAGGCGGCGCACCGCGCCGGTCAGCGACCGGGCGCTGCGGAACGTTCCCGGCTCGATCATTTCGTCCGGGAATTCGATGGAAAGGCGCTCCTCCAGCTCCGTCATCAATTCCACCATGCGCAGGGAGGTGAGCCCGGCGGCGTTCAGTTCGGTGTCCGGATCGAGCTCTCCGACGCCCATTCCCAGAGTTTTCTCGATAAGACTCGTGACTATTTCATGAAGCTCATCCACAGTGTTATCCTCGGTCGATCGATCACTTCCGACAAGGGCTGATGATCCGTGGCCGACGTGCATCGTTACCCCTCCTCCGCGCCTGCGCGCGCATGCTTCACCGACTTTTTCGACGAGCATCTCCGGGCCCGCCCCGACGCCCCGTACATCACCGGCGAACCGGCCGTGGCGGGTGAGCGGATGACGCTTTCCTTTCGGCGGCTCGACGACTGCAGCCGCCGTCTCGCGTACTGGCTGAAAAACGAGCTGGGCGCCCGCGAAACGGTCGGCCTCATTCCGCGGAACGAGCTGACGTCGGTGCTGACGATTTTCGCCGCGGTGCGCGCGGGATATCGTGTGCTGTTCCTCAGCCCGGCCGACCCGGAGGCGCGGCTGCGCGAGCAGGCGGAGGCGCTCGGCGTGACGGCCGTCCTGAGATCCGCCGCCGTGCCCGAGGACGCCTACGCCGGGGCGATCCCGATCCCCGAGCCGTACGACCTGCCCGACGCCGGGCCGGTCGAGAAGTCCAGGACGAACGCTGACGGTGACGTGTTCTACTTCGGCACGTCGGGCTCCACCGCCGCCTCGAAGCTGGTGGCCCAGTCGCATCGCAACGTGGTGTCCAACGCCGAGGCGGTCCGCCGCCACCACGGGCTGGCCGCGGGCGACCGGCTGCTCGGCTGCCTGCCGGTGCACCACGTCAACGGGGTGCACTTCTCGCTGATGGCAACGTTCATGGCGGGCGCGCACGTCATCCTCGCCGACAGGTTCGACCCGTTCGCCTATCCGCGCCTCATCGAGGAGTGTCGTCCGCGCATCGCCAGCGTGGTGCCGAGCATCCTGGAGACGCTGACGGCCACGTGGCGGCGCCCCTCGCTGCCCGCCGGGTTCGAGTACTTCGTCTCCGCCGCGGCCCCGCTGCCGGCCGCGACCGCCCGCGCCGTCCGGGAGCGGCTCGGCGCCCGCGTCCTCCAGGGGTACGGGCTCACCGAGACCACCAACTTCTCCACCACCATGCCGCCCGGCCTGCCGGAGGAGGACGTCGCGCGCTTCGTGACCGGGGCGGACGTCCCGTCGATCGGGGTGGCGGTGCACGGCAACGAGGTGGCCGTGCTGACCAAGGACGGCGAGCGGGCCGCCCCCGGCGAGGTCGGGGAGATCTGCATGCGCGGCCACAACGTCATGAACGGCTACGCGGGCAACCCGGAGGCGACGCGGGAGGCGTTCGAGGGCGGCTGGTTCCACTCGCAGGACCTCGGCTTCGAGCTGCGCGACGATTCGGGCCGGGCCTTCTTCTTCGTCACCGGGCGGTTGAAGAACATCGCCAAGGTGGGCGGCGAGTCCGTGTCGCTGGAGGAGATGGAGAAGGTGCTGCGGTCGGTGCCGTACGTCAGGGACGCCGCCTGCGTGGCGACCCCGCACCGCTTCCTCGGGGAGGAGATCGTCGCCGCGGTCGTCCACACGGGGGACGCGCCCGAGACGGTCAACGTGCGTCCGCATCTGCTCGCCGCCTTCGCCCAGAGTGTGGTCCCGAACCGGGTGGTCCGCCTCGACGCGATCCCCAGGACCGCGACGGGCAAGATCCGGCGGCCCGAGCTGGCCCGCCTGCTCGCCGCGTCACAACCGGCTCCTGGCGAGTGACGCCACGAGCCGGGCGGCGCGCGGCGCGCCGCCCGCCGCGGTCATCCGGTCCCTGAGGGTCAGGCACGCCTGCCGGTACGACGGCTCGTCCAGCACCTGCCGCACGGCCCTGGCCAGCCGGTCGGCGGTCAGCGTGGCGTAGACGTCGTGCGGGTCCCAGAGCGCCACCGCCGCCCCGCCCGCGATGGCGATCTCGGCGTTCGGGAGCTGGTCGCCGGCGCCGGGCACCGAGATCATCGGGACGCCCGCGAGGATGCTTTCGGTGGTGGAGTTCGTGCCGTGGTGGGTGATGAACGCGTCGGCGTAGCCGTCCAGGAGCTCCCGTTGCGGGAGAAAGGGCCGTACCACGAAGTTGTCCGGCCACTTCGGCTCGGCGGCGAGCGCGGAGCCGGTCGCGGCCACGACGAGCACGTCGTCGCGGTCGCCGAGCGCGCGGACCAGGTGGCGAAGCAGGGCCGTCAGGTACGCGCGCCCGCTCGGCGCCCCGCCGACCGGCGAGTGGAGCCTGAAGCCGGTCAGCACGGTGCCGAGGGAGAACAGCACGATCGAGCGGCCCGCCCGCCGCGCCGCGTCCAGGACCTCGTAGGGGAAGCCCTGGCCGGAGGGCCCTGAGCCGATTCTGATCTCGCCCACCGACGGGCCGACGAACGCGCAGGTCCCGTCGTGGCGCGACAGCGCGGCGTGCAGCCGTGGCGCCGTCGCCGGGTCCGGCTGCCTGGACAGCGACTCGATCGCCGTCACGATCGACAGGTCCGGCGACGGGAAGAGCACGGGCAGGAACCCCTCGCCCAGCGGGTCCAGGCCGTACAGCTCCTGATAGCGCCGGTTGGCCGGGGCGAGCCGGCCGCCGTCGTGCTGGAGCACGAACTGTTCGCCGAGCGCGCCGTACCCGGGGAAGGTGACCAGCGACGCCGACGGCAGGCCGAAGACCCGCGCGGCGACCAGCCCGTGCACGCAGAACACGTCGTACAGCACGACGTCTGGACGGAACTCCGCGACGCGCGCCGTCATCCGCTCGGTGACCGCGAGCGGCAGGACGAAGCTCTTGTACGCCAGCTCCGACACTCCAGGCGGCGGCGGGAGGGCCGCCGGGGTCTCGACGGGAACGTGGCACGCGCCCGCCGCGGTGAAGGCCCGCCCGAGCGAGCCCGCCCCGAAGCTGCGCACCTCCGCGACCGCCGGATGGGCGGCGAGGGCCTGCACGATGGGCAGCAGCGGGTTGACGTGGCCGACGGCGTCGATGGGGAAGACCGCGACCCTGACGCCGCTCGCCCCCGGGCTCATACGAGGGGAAGCGGTTTGCGGATCTGGATGGCGGCTTCGATCCTGGGCGTGCGGTAGTCGCGGCCGTTGCAGTAGCCGCACGCCCGCAGGTGCGTCGTCCTGCCGTACAGGCGCCGGATGTCGGCCCGCAGGGCGGCCCCCGACCTGCCGGACGTCAGGTCCACCACGTCGGCCGGATCCTCCGGGATGGCGCCCAGGTTGGTGCCGTTGGCGGAGAACGGGCAGCGGTAGAGCTTGCCGTTGAGCAGGGTCAGCACGTCGTTGACGCAGCAGTTGCGGAACATGTCGTCGAGCTCGGCGTCGCCGCGCTCGACGAACCTGATGCGCCCGGAGTCGGTCCAGACGGGGATCTTCGACAGGTGGGTGACGCCGTTCTCCTTGAGCGTCGCGACCAGCTCGTCGTGCTTCCTGGAGTGCGCGCCGTAGTTGGTGATCTCCACGATGACCTTGTCGTGGCGCAGGCAGTCGAGGTTGTCGCCGCGCGGGACGATGGTGGCGTTGGTGTAGATCACCACCTTCTGCACCTGCTCGTAACCGGTCAGCTTGCTGATCACCCGGTGCACGCGCGGGTTGACGAACGGCTCGCCGCCCAGCACCCGGAACTCGTAGATCCCGTCGATGGCCTCGACGATGCGGTCCACCGCGCTGTCCAGGAGGTCGAGGTCGCTGTGCCGGGGCTTGGTGTAGTACTGCATCAGGTTGGAGCAGTCCTGGCACTTCATCGAGCACGCCTCGGTCACCACGACGTCCAGGTACTTCAGGACGAGCGGGTCGTCGGCCGATTCCCCGGCCTTCATGCACTCCTGCTTGTGCAGCGCGATCTTGCGTTCGATCAGCACCAGGTCCATGCCCGTGTCGGAGCCGCGGAAGTCGAACCCGTCGAGCAGCGCGACGCAGTCGTGGATCTCGGTGAAGCCCATGGCGCGCAGCCGCGCGGTCATGGTGTGCAGGTAGTTGCCGCACAGGAAGATGTGCGAGTCGGCGGGGAGCTCGGTCAGCCGTTCCGGCGCCCTGATGTCCAGGCCGCGCAGGGTCTGCCCCTGCTTGCTCTGCCGGCCGTCGGCGAAGCAGGTGACCGGCACGCCGAGCCGGGTCAGCGCCTCGTGCGCGAGCACGCCGATGTCGCCCGCGCCGAAGAGCACGACGGGCCGGCCGCCGGCGGCGAGCTCGGCCACCAGGTCCGGCGCCACATAGGTGTTCATCGAAGCGTTCCTCACTGCCGTAGGAACTTCTGGAGGTAGACGTAGCGCCTGCCGCTCTCATCGGCGTGGACCGGGCCCTGCTGCTCGAAGCCGAGGCCCAGCAGCATGGTCCTGGTGTCGGTGAGGTCGGGGTTGGCCTCCGCGCGCAGCACGTCGGCCCCCGCGTCGCCGGCCAGCCTGATCGCCTTCCTGACGCAGCGCACGCCCGCGAAGGAGCCTCCGGCCAGCAGCTCGGGCAGGACCGCCAGCCTGCTCAGGTAGACGGGGTCGCGGGCGGCGGGGAAGGCGGCCGTGTCCAGCCCCGACGGGGGCGACCCGCTGAGGGTGAACGACGCGACCGCCTTGCCGCCGTGCCTGAGCACGTGCACGCAGCCGCGCGACACCAGGGCCTCGGTCGTCTCGACCCGCCTGGCGGGGGCGGCCGTCCCCGATCGCGCGGCCTGGTGGGCGTCGCACAGGACGAGGAGCTCGTGCAGCTCGGCCGCGTCCTGGCCGTCCTCCCACGTCCAGGCCGCGCCGCCCGGCCGGGTCATGCCCGGTCCGCCGCCATGGCCGGCTTCACGACCGTCATCCGCTGCGTGGAGTCGATCGGCAGGTGCGGCACGCCGAACGAGAGCAGCTCCAGCGGCTCGCGTACCGCGTGGTTGGTCTTCACCCCGTGCGCGTAGTCGGCCGGCACGAAAACCGTGTCACCGGCGACCATCTCGTAGTCGACGCCGTCCACGTGGATATAGCCGCGTGAACTGAGCACGTACAGGATGTGCGCGCCCGGATGCGTGTGCAGCTCGAATTCGGCGCCGCTTTCCATGGTGATGCGATCGGCTCCGACTTCCACGCCCCGCTCGATCAGCTCGGCCGCGCCGGCCGTTCCGCGAATTCCTTTCAGTACGACGCCGTCGGAGTCGTAGAGAAAGCTCTGGGGGCGGTCGTAGACATTTCGAATGTGCGTGTCGGGATCGAATCGTACCTGGTTTCCTCCCAGTTCGATGGGAGTATTCCCCGTTAGTAACATGAGCCGGACGCTAGTCGGCCTGTCCGGCCGCCGACAACCGCTATCGTGCTCTCTCCGAACGGCTCCTGGCGGTGGGGAACTCATGCACGGTGCGGTGCACGTACCGCTGCCCGGGGTCGAGGCGGACCGAGGGGAAGTCGGGCCTGTTGGGCGCGTCGGGCCAGGCGCCCGCCTCCAGGCAGAGCCCGGCCCTGGGCCGGTGGAAATGGTCGGCCGAGTAGACGCCGACGCCGGGCTGGTCGGTGGTCACCCACATGGTCCTGCCGCTGGCCTCGTGGGACAGCTCGGCCGCCCAGGCGGGGTCGTCCAGCACGAAGAAGTCGTCGAGCCGCGCCCCGGCCAGGTCCCTGGGCCTGGTGTAGTCGAGCGCGGTGCCGGTGATGTCGCGCGGCGGGCCGGGCAGCGGGACGAGGTCGTCGTCGAAGGCGACGGTGCGGCGGGAGTTGAGCGCCAGCCGGTGGCCGTCGACCGGCTCCGAGCCGCCGGACAGGTTCCAGAAGGCGTGGTTGGTGAGGCCGACGATGGTGGGCGCCGTGGTGACCGCGCCGAACGCGAAGACCAGCCGCCCGTCGGGGCCGAGCTCGTAGCGCGCCTCGGCCGTCACGTCGCCGGGGTAGCCCTGATCGCCGTCGGGGCTCTCCAGCGTCAGGCGCAGGACGAGCCGGTCGCCGCGCGTCTCCGCGTCGGCCTCCCAGACGTGGCCGTCGAAGCCCAGCGTGCCGCCGTGGAAGTGGTGCCCGCCCTCGTTGCGGTCCAGCTCGTGTTCCACGCCGTCGAGGGAGAACCGGCCGCCGGAGACGCAGCGGCAGTAGCGCCCGACGGTGGCGCCGACGTAGGCGGTGCGGCGGCGGTCCGCGTAGGAGTCCAGGTCGGGCAGCCGGACCACGACGTTGCCGACCCGGCCCGCGCGGTCCGGGACGAGGACCTCGACCAGCGTGGCGCCGTAGGTCCACACGGTGGCGGCGAAGCCGTTGCCCGCGTCCAGCGTGTACGCGTGCACGTCCGCGCCGTTCGTCCTGCCGACTGGCGTGCGCACGATTCGCACGTGGAACCTCCGGTCGTGGCCTGCCGGACCTGCGTGTGACACATTGGACCACCCCGGCCCGAACGAGATCAATGGGGAGTCATGCTCCGATTCGGCGTTCACTCCGGCCAGCAGTACAGCACCTTCGAGGAGTGTCTCGGCCTCTGGCAGCGCGCGGAGGAACTGGGCTTCGACTGGGTTTCGCTGTTCGACCACTACCGGCCGCCGCTCGGCGGGCCCGACGGCCCCTGCTTCGACGGCCCCGCGCTGCTGGCCGCGCTGGCCGCCAGGACGAGCAGGGTGCGCTGCGCCCTGCTGGTGTCCGCGGTCACCTGGCGGCACCCTGCGGTGGCCGCCGCGGCCGCCGCCACCATCGACCACATCTCGTCGGGCCGGCTGGAGTTCGGCGTCGGGGCGGGCGGCCCCGACCTCGGCTACGAGCAGTTCGGCCTGCCCTTCCCCGACTCAGGCACCCGCCTGACCATGCTGGAGGAATACTGCGGGATCCTGCGCAGGCTGTGGGACGGCGAGCGGGTCACCTTCCACGGCGAGCACTACCGGCTGACCGACGCCTACCTGCGCCCGCGCCCTATCCAGCGGCGGCTGCCGCTGGTGATCGGCGGCGGCGGCGAGCGGCGCAGGCTGCGCGTCGTGGCCAGGCACGCCGACGTCTGGAACACCCTGGCCGGCGACCTGGACGGCTACCGCCGCAAGGTGGGCCTGCTGGCCGGCTACTGCGCCGAGGAGGGCCGCCGGCCCGAGGAGATCCGCCAGTCGATCACGTTCAGGGCGGTGCTCGCGCCGACCCCCGAGGAGGCCCGGCGGCGCCGCGCGGAGCGGCTCGCCCTGCTTCCGCCCGGCTCCCCCGACCTCGCCGAATATCTCACCTTCGGCACCCCGGAAGAATGCGTCGCCGGCCTGCTGCCCTATGCGGAGGCGGGCGTGCGGGATTTCCTGCTCGGCTGCCGGCCGCCGCTCGACTGGCAGACGATCGAGCTTTTCGCAACTCGCGTCGTGCCGGAACTCCGGGAGAGAGCGCACGCCACAAGAAGTTAGCGGGCGGCGGGCTGGATAGCATGCACTCGGGTTCACGGGGAGTGTGAGTTATGCATCATGGTGCATTCACAGAGAATTCTGCCGACCAGCATGTGACCTCCAGAGAAAAGCTGCTCGACGGCGGCGGCGTTCTGCCGCCGCCCGCGACACCGATAATTCACGCGACGGCCGCCGCATTTCTCGGCGGCCCGGCCCACGACGCCTTGCGTTGCCTGGCCTCGACCGGCTGCGCCGTCGTGCAACTGGACGAGCCGTTGCCCGCGCGGCAGTTCCTGGCCTTCGGCGCGATGCTCGGCGAGGCGATGCCGGAGAAGGATCCGGCCGTCCTGCCGTACGTCGAGGAGGAGGTCATCCTCAACCTCCGCCGCGAGCACGCCACCACCGCGGACGTCTCCCTCCAGCCGTTCGCGACGAACTCCCTGTCGCTGCACACGGAGAGCAGCGGCAGGAAGGCCGCCGAGCAACCGCGCTACATCGTCCTGATGTGCGTCGCCCCCGGGCACGACCCGACGGCCTCGCAGACGGTGCTGGTGCCCATGGCCGCCGTGGAGAGCCGGATCGGGCCCGAGGCCGCGGCGACGCTGCGCCGGACCCGGTACCGCCACAGCGCCGAGGGCCCGCACATCCTGCGCACGGTGGACGGCCGGCCGGTCTTCTCCTTCCGCGACTTCCTCTCCCAGACCCTGCAGTGGACCCATCTGGGGCAGGACGCGGACGACGTCAACCGGGCCGTGCTCCGCCTGCTGGCCGCCATGTACGGCACGTCCGCCACAGGCGTCCACTGGGCCAGGGGCATGATCGTCGTGATCGACAACACCTCCTTCTTCCACGGGCGTACCGCGAGCCCGCCGGCGGCCGCGACCTCCGCTGCCCCGCGCCATCTCAAGCGGCTGCGCATCATGTGATCGCCGAGCCTCAAGGACACGCCATGCGGTTATTCGAGTCCGTACGTCCGGCCCGCCTTCCCGCGGTCCCCGGAGCGCCTGTCTCCTTCGCCGGCCGCGACGGCTTCGCCGACGGTTTCGTGCCCGCCGTCGACGACCGGATGCTCGACGTCTACGCCCGCGCCCGCAATCCGGAGGACCCGCTGGAGCTGCGCGACCTGTGGCTCGGCCGGGTGGAGTGCGAGCTGGGCGCCCGGGCGCTGCGCGCGGGGCAGGCCGAGCGGTGGCGCTCCGCCACCGTGCTGCGCACGGTCGGGCCCGCTGACGTGCTCGGGTCCAGGGCCACGGTGCGCTTCGTCAAGGAGCTGTTCAACTGGTACTTCCGCGACGACCTCTACGGCGAGCTGCGCCCGCAGGCCACCCACATCCTGTCCGGCGGGTCCATCGACGAGCAGGCGTGGGGCCTGCCGCAGACGCTGAAGGACTGCGTCCGCTTCGCCCTCGACATGGACTGGTACGGCTACTCCGACTCCCGCGGCCGCCTCCCGGTGCGCGAGGCCGTCGCCGAGTACGAGAACGCCCGCATGGAGACCCCCGCCTACGGCGCCGGAAACGTGGCGATCACCATGGGCGGCACCTTCGCGGTCAGCTCGCTGGCCGACTTCGTCCTGCACGACGCCGCGCCCACCGGCTCGCCCGCGCTGTGCGCCATCCCCAACTACCCGCCGCTCGTCGAGACCGTGGCCCGCCGGTCGCAGGTGCGGCTCGTGCCGCTGCCCTCGCTGGACGGGCGCACCTCGCTCCAGCCGCTCATCGACGCGCTGACGCCGGACACCCCGATGATCCTGCTGCAGACGGTGGGCAACCCGACCGGCGCAGCCGTCGAGGAGGCCGACCTGGCCCGGCTGATCAGGGCCGCCTCGCCGTCCACCATGATCGTGCTGGACGAGTGCCACGAGTGGCTCGGCCCGGCGCGGCCGTGCTCGGCCGACCGGGCCGCGCCGAACGTCATCCGCGTCTCCAGCCTGTCGAAGACCTGGTCGGCGCCGGGGCTGAAGGTGGGCTGGCTGCTGGCGGACGAGCGGTTCGTGGCCGACTACTACGAGTACGCCTCCACCACGTTCGGCGGGCCGCCGTCGTTCTTCTACACGATCGTCGAAGTGCTGGCCAGGATGGAGCGCTGGCTGCTGACCGGCCTCGTCACGCCCACCGCCGCCGAGGTCGGCGAGTTCGAGCCGGCCTACGGCATGCGGCTCGGCCCGCTGATCGCGGCCTACCGCTCCTACCGGGAGGAGCGGCTGCGGCGCGAGGCGGGCCTGACGGCGCTGCGCGGCCAGGCGAGCAGCGTGCTCGCGCGGATCCCCGCGCGGGTGCTGGAGCCGCGCTACTCCATCAACACCATGGTCGAGTTCACCGGCTGGGACGACTCCTACCGCTGCTTCCGCGACCTGCTGCGCGACAGCGGCGTGTCGGTCTTCCCCGGCATCCTCACCTTCTGCTTCTCCGGCGGCGTCGTCCGCATCACCAGCTCGCGCCGCGAGCAGGACCTGCGGGCCGCGCTCGACCGGCTGGAGTCCGCCTTCACCCTGGCCACGCCACGGTGACGCCATGTCGAAACTGATCATCGGCATGGTGCACCTCAAGCCGCTGCCCGGCACCCCGTACTACGAGGAGGGCAGCTTCCAGCGCACCCTCGACACCGCCGTCGAGTCCGCCCGCGCCCTGTTCAACGGCGGCGCGGACGGCTGCCTGGTGCAGACCGTGGAGCGGGTCTACCGGGTGGACGACGAGTCGGACGCGGCCAGGACCGCCGCCATGGCCCTCGTCGTCAACGCGATCGTCCAGACCGCCGGGCCCGGCTTCCAGGTCGGCGTCCAGCTCATGCGCAACGCGCTCAAGGCCTCGCTCGCGGTCGCCGCCGTCACCGGAGCCTCCTTCATCAGGGCGGGCACGCTGGTCGGCGCGACACTCACCGAGCACGGCATGGTGACGGCCGACCCGATCGGCGTCATGGAGTACCGCCACCGCGTCGGGGCGCGGGGCGTCCGGGTGCTCGCCGACGTCGACTCCAGCCACTTCACCTGGTACGGCGGCGACAAGCCGACGTCCGAGGTGGCCAGGGCGGCCGTGAAGGTGGGCGCCGACGCGGTGGTGCTCGGTCACGCCGACGAACGCAGGACCACGAAGCTGATCGCCTCGGTCCGCGCCGCCGTCCCCGACGTGCCGATCATCCTGGCCGGGCACACCGACCACGCCAACGCCGCCAGGCTGCTGGCCCAGGCCGACGGCGCGTTCGTGGGGAGCTGCCTGGAGCGCGGCGGCTTTGGCGGCAGCGTGGACGTGGAGCTGGTCAGGCGGTACGTCGAGATCGTCAGGGGGATCAAGTGAATCCCGAGGTTCTCGTCCGGCAGGCGGAGCGGCTCGCCGACGATCTGCGGGAGCGGGCCGGGGTGTTCGCGCGGCGGGCCTCCGGGCTGCTGGGCGAGGCGGAGGTCGGCGGCATCGAGCGGGTCTGGCTGGTGGGTGACGGGGACTCCTATCACGCCTCGTGCGCGGCCGAGCTTGCCTTCGCCTCGATCGGCGGGGTGGCTTGCCGGCCTGCCGGCGCCTTCCGGTTCTCGGCCTACGACGCGCCGTGGGCCCACCGGCCCGGCGGGGGACGAACGTCTCGCGAGGGGCGGGCGCCTGGCGCGGAGCCGACGCCTGGCGGGGGGCGGACGCCCGGCGGGAAGCCGACGCCCGGCGGGGGGCGGACGCTGGTGGTGGCGGCGACCGCGTCAGGACGTACGCCCGCCGTGCTGGCCGCGCTCGAACGGGCCGCCGCCGAGGGCGCGCTCACCCTGGTCGTGACCGGCACGGACGGCTCGCCGGTGACGAAGGTGGCCGAACGGGTCCTGCTGGTGGACCTGCCCGGGCTGGAGCCGTCGCCGGGGGTGCGGACGTACCAGGCGAGCCTGCTGGGCCTGACGCTGATCGCGATGCGGCTGGGCGCGGCCGAGGCGCTGCACGCCGAGTTCGGCCCGCTCGCCGACGCGGTGGCCGCGACGCACCGGGCCACCGGCGAGCGCGCCAGCGAGGAGGCCGCGTACCTGGCCGGGCACGCGTCCGCCGCCGTCCTGGGCAGCGGGCCGAGTCACGGCACGGCCATGTTCGCGGCGGCCAAGCTGGTGGAGTCGGCCGGGCTGTTCGCCCTGGGCCAGGACCTGGAGGAGTGGGCGCACGTCGAGCGGTGGGCTCACCCGCGCGACATGCCGGTGTACGTGCTCGCGCCGCCCGGCCGCTCCCGCGCGCACGCGGGCCGGATCGCCGCGCGGGCCCGCGAGCTGGGCAGGCACGTCGTCGTCGTGGCGGACGACGGCGACACGGAGGCGGCGGCCCACGCGACGTTCCCGGTGGCGGGGCGGGTGCGCGAGGAGCTGTCGCCGTTCCTGTACCACCTGTTCGGCGTGCACCTGGCGGCGCGGGTGACGGAACGGCTGGGCAGGCGCCCGTTCCAGCGGGACGAGGCCCGCCCATGACCTCTCACCCTGCCCAACGGAACGAGGCCCGCGCATGACCTCCCGCCCCTGGCTACCTCAGTCGTACGGTGACGGTTTTGGGTCGCTGGTACTCGGCCAGTGCCAGCACGCTCAGGTCGGTGCCGTGCCCGGACTGCCCCCGCCCGCCGTGCGGCAGCTCAGCGGTCTGCTCCAGGTGGCAGTTGACCCACACCTCCCCCGCGTTCAACGCGCCCGCCAGGTCGAGCACCGGCCCCACCTCGGCGCCCCAGACGCTGGCCGCCAGCGCCTGCGGCAGCCCGTTGGCCAGCCGCACGGCCTCCTCCAGGTCGCGGGCGGCCTGCACGGTGAGCACGGGCGCGAACACCTCCTCGACGATCGCCGGGGCGCCGGGTTCGAGGTCGGCCAGCACGCGGGCGGGCCGCCAGTAGCCGCCGGACTCGCCGGGCCCGGCCGTGACGGGGCCGGTGTGCTCGACGCCCGCGCCGCTCAGCGCGAGGATGCGGTCGTGCCGGTCGGCCTGGCCCGCGTTGTTCAGCGGGCCGAACCCGACGCCGGCCGCGCGCGCCGCCATCGCCTCCGCGAGGCGCTCGACGGTCTCCTTGTAGTTGTCGCGCAGGGTGATCACGCGGGCGGGCGCCGCGCAGCTCTGCCCCGCGTTGTACGTCGAGGCCGCGGCCAGCTCCCCGTACGTGTACGCGGGCGCGCCCGGCAGCACCAGCGCAGGGCAGTTGCCGCCCAGCTCCAGGCTCACCCTGCGCACCCCGGCCGCGGCGGCGACGTCGAGCCCGCCGGCCACGCTGCCGGTGAACGCCACCGCGTCCACCTCGGCGCGCACCAGCAGCCTGCCGGTCTCCCTGTCGCCCGGCACGACGGCCAGCACGCCGGCGCCCAGCGTCTCTTCGGCGTGACCGGCCAGCAGCAGGACGCTGTCGGGCGTGGTCTCGGCCGGCTTGAGCACCACGGTGTTGCCCGCCGCCAGGGCGGGCGCGAGCCGCCACATGGCCATGAGCAGCGGATAGTTCCACGGCACCACGGCCGCCACGACGCCCAGCGGCTCCCACCGCACCCAGCTCTCCCGTCCGGGCAGCCGCCTGCCGCCCGCCGGGGCGAGGTCGGCGCGTGCGGCCCCGGCGTAGAAGCGCAGCACGTCGGCGCTCGTCGCGACCTCCGCGACGGCGTCCGCCTCCGGCTTGCCGGTGCCCGCCCGCTCGGCCGCGGCGTAGTCGGCGGACCGCTCCTCGATGACCTCCGCCAGGCGCAGCAGCGCACGAGCCCGCTCGCCCGGCACGTGCGCCGACCAGCGCGGCAGCGCCTCCCGCGCGGCCGACACCGCCTCGGTCACCTCCTGCTCCCTCGCCGGCCGGTACGCCCCGCGCGCCGCGCCCGTCCGCGGATCGGCGACGGTGACGAGTTCCGGCGAAGAATCGACTGCCCGGTCCACGGAAAAGAGATGATCAGTCACAACGGCGATCGTAACGAATGGCGACCGTTCCGACGAGGGCGGAAATTCTCCCGGAGCGTGCGCGCCGGGCGGCAAGCGCCCGCGATATGTCCTGCCATCAGGAGTGAGAATGAGCCCGACAATTACCAGTCTTTTCGAGGCGCAGGTCGCCAGGACGCCCGGCGCGCCTGCGGTTCAGCATCCGGACGCGGGGCGCGAGCTGAGTTATCGTGACCTGTCCCGCGAGGCGAACCGGCTGGCCCGGGCGCTGGTCGCGCGCGGCCTGCCGGCGGCCGGCAAGGTCGCGGTATGCCTGCCCCAGGGCGTGGACAGGATCGCCGCGTTCCTCGCCGCGGGAAAGGCCGGCGCCGCATATGTGTCCATGGACCCGGCCCAGCCCAAGGCCCGCCATGAATTCATCGCCGACGACAGCCGGGCCGATATCGTGATCACCGTCGAAGAACTCGCCGGACATTTCCCCGGGACACCGGCACTGCTGGTCGACACCGACCGCGCCGAAATAGCCGCGATGCCGCCGGAACCGCCGCCCGCCCGGCCCGGCAACGAAGTGGCCATCATTTATTACACCTCCGGGACGACCGGTACGCCGAAAGGCGTCCTCATCTCCCACGAAGGCGTCGCGCATTTCCTGCGCGGCCTGCGCGACCCCGCCCTGTCGCCGTCGGACCGCATGGCCCAGGTCAACAACCCGGCCTTCGACGCCACCACCTTCGAGGTGTACGGGGCGCTCACCAGCGGCGGCTGCCTGGTGATCATCTCCAGGGACCTGCTCACCGACCCCGCCGAGTTCGGCGAGGCGATCAAGCGGCACGGCGTCACCACGGCGCTGCTCGCCACGTCGGTGTTCCACGAGATCGCGGCCGGGAACCCGGCCGCCTTCGCCCCGCTGCGCGTGCTGGTCACCGGCGGCGAGGCCCTCGACCCGCGCAGGGCCCGTGACGTGCTGGCCGCAGGGCGGCCCGGCCACCTGCTCAACGCCTACGGCCCCACGGAGGCGACCACGTTCGTGACGTGGCACGAGGTCACCGCCGTCGCCGGGGACGCCCGCTCGATCCCCATCGGGCTGCCGTTGGGGGAGGTCAGGGCGTACGTGCTGGACAAGGACCTGCGGCCGGTGCCGGACGGCGAGCCGGGCGAGCTCTGCCTCGCCGGGCCGTGCCTGGCGCTGGGCTACCTCAACCGGCCCGAGCTGACCGAGGCCGCCTTCGTGCCCGATCCGGCCGTGCCGGGCGAGCTGATGTACCGGACGGGCGACTTCGCCCGGCGCGGGCCCGGCGGGGTGCTGGGGTTCGCCGGGCGGATCGACAGGCAGGTGAAGCTGCGCGGCTACCGCATCGAGCTGGGCGAGATCGAGGCGCAGGTGATCGCGCATCCGGACGTGGCCGGGGGTGCCGTGCTCGTCGAGGGTGAGGGGGACAGCAGGAGGCTGGCGGCGTATGTCGTTCCCGCCCGGGGGGCTGATGGGGATCTTCCTGGGCGGCTGCGGGCTCATCTGGCTGAGCGGCTGCCGCTGTGGATGGTGCCGGGGCTGACGGTGCTCGACCGGTTGCCGCTGACGTCCACCGGCAAACTGGACAGGGCGGCACTGACCGCGATCGCCGGGGAGCGGCGCGCCGAGGCAGGCCCGCCCTTCGCCCACGCGGCCCCGACCAGCGCCGACGCGGGCGTGGGCGGCGAGGCGGGGCTGGCTGGGGTGGCGCCGTTGGAGAGCTGGCTGGCGGGTGTCTGGACCGAGCTGACGGGCATCGCCCCCAAGGGCCCCGACGACGACTTCTTCGTCATCGGCGGCCACTCCGTCCTGGTCGGCAGGCTGCGCGCGAGAGTCCGCGCCGTGCTCGGCACGCAGCCCCCGCTACGCGACTACTTCCGCAACAGCAGGCTCTCGGAGCAGGCCGCGATGCTCCGCCGCCACGACGCCGGCAGGAACCTCGACGCGCTGGTCTCCGCGCTCCCCGACAGGCAGGCCCAGTGATGGAGGCCACCGTTCTGTGCCGCGACGCCGCCGGCTACGCGAGCGCCGCCGCCGAGTGGACGCCCGGCCGCCCCTTCCCGCTGCTGGCCTGCCGGGCGCTCGACCGGTACCGGTCGCTGTTCCCTGACGGCGGCACGCTGCCCGCGATCGAACGGGCGGAGCGGCCCGGCGTGGTGATGTCCGTCGGCGACGCGGCGGCGGCGGGCCGCATGCTGGCCGCCGCCACCGGCCGCGAGCACCACCTGGTCGAGCCCGAGCACCTGCTCAAGCGGCTGGCCGGATACGCGGGCGAGCTGGTCGCCGTGGTGGGCCTGGCGGAGGACCTCACGGCGGCCGGCGACTGGCCGGGCGCGACCGGCGCGAGCGTCGGCGTGCTGACCGCCCGCGACCTGCCGTCCCTGGCCTGCCTGGTCTACCGGAGCCTGACGGTCGGCGCGGTGGGCGAGGACCGCGTCTTCATCGCCTCCCACCCCATGCTGGAGGACTCGGAGTCGGCCGACACCGTCGAGTTCGCCGGCCTCGACGTGATCCGCGAGCGCAGGCTCAAGGTCGTGGTGGTGCGCAGCCTCGGCAAGGAGTGCTGCGTGGGGCTGCCCGACGGCATCATCTGCGGGCGCTCCGACCCGATCGACGGCCCGCTGTCGCCCTTCGAGCCGCACTACCGGCACATGCCCTGCATGAAGGGCGAAGGCTGCCACCGCGCAGACCTCACCGAGGACCAGCGGCTGCCCGCCGCCGACGTGCACGCCACCGTCGTCTTCACCCACAGCTGCGGATCCATCGGCGTCGGCGCCAACATCTACCCCAACCACATCGCCCTCGCCCTGGGATTCATGGAGGGGACGGCCGTCGCGGTGGTCGGCGCCATGGGCGTGCACATTGTGCAGCGCAGCGCCCAGGCCGAGTTCGAGTCGGCGCTGGCCGACGGGCTGCCGCTGGGCCGCGTCGTCGAACGGCTGGCCGGGCGCGTCCACCCCATCAACGGCTACCTCAACCGGTTCGGCCTGCTCGGCGACCCCGGCCTGGTCGTGCCGTGGCCGGACGGGCGCGCCGCCCTCAGGAGCACCCCAGGCCCGCGCGCCGACGAGGCCGTCGTGCGCCGCCTGTCCCAGCTCCAGAACGTCATCCTGCCCAGGCTGGAACGGCTGCCCTGGCTGGAGCCCGCCGTGGACGCCGCCGAGATCGCCGGCCTGCGCGACCAGGTGCGCGACCTGTCGGCCGACCTGCTCGCGCCCGGCCTGGCCGGCCAGGTCACCCGGCTGGAGAACGAGATCGCCGACTTCCAGGTGCGGACCGTCCGCGAGGTGGCCGCCGGCATCTACGTCTCCGGCTGGAACTACGGCGGCCCTTCACTCGACGGCCTCCGGCAGGTGGCCCAGCGCGACGAGACCTGCCCGAGCTGCCTGCGCGACACCGCCGTGCTGGTCACCCTGCGGCACGTCGTCCACGACGGGCTCACCGTACGGACGCTGCAGTGCCGCAGGTGCGGCGACATCTGGTGGACCAGCGAGAGCGGGGAGCCCACCGTGGTGCTGCACGGGCCGGTGGACGTGGACGCCGTGCGCGGCACCGTCGCCCGGCCCACCCGGCAGATCCGCAACGGGGGCGGTGAGACGTTGCGCGGGGGGATCGGGTTCGCGTTCGCGCTGCGCAAGCGGTTCGGGTTGCCGCCCGAGACCGCCTCGCCCGTCACGGTCGCGCCGTACGGCACGGTCACGTACACGGCGGAGACCGACCTGGTCGCGTACCGTCCCAGGCCGGACGTGCACACTTCCGTCTTCGTCGCGGTGCTCAACGGGCACTACGTCGCCTCGGCCATGATGCTGCGCCTGTCCTGACGTCGCAGATGCCTTCTCGGGGGCCTTCTCAGGGGGCGCGCAGGCTGGTCAGCAGGTCCGCCACCTCGCTGACCACCGCGCGCCCCGACCGTTCGTCCACGACGTCCTCCCGCCACCGGGCCGCGACCGCCCAGCCGCCGTCCGGCTGCGGCTCCACCTCCACGACCAGCGGCGCGCTCGCCCGTGGCGCGCGCACCCGCACCGGCTCGACGGCGATCCCCGTGCCGCCGAACGTCCCCGTCTCCAGGGGAGCCTGCAAGGCGACCATCACCTCGTACAGGGGAGGGCGGGCGGCCCCGGGCCGGAGGGAGCGGACGAGCCGGTCGTACGGGGTGCGCGCGTGGCGCAGGGCGCGCAACGTCAGGCGGGCCGTCTCCTGGACGCGCTCCTCAGGACGGCCGTCCCGCACCGAGTCGAACGGCAGCACGACAGGGTTGACGAAGCAGCCGATGACGGAGTTGAACACGCTCTCGAAGCGGCCCGACGCGATCGTGGCCAGGTTCAGCCGGTCGGCGCCGAAGACGCGGCCCAGCGCGCGGGCCGTGCCGTACAGGACGCTCGCCAGCGGGACGGCCCCTCGCGCGCGCACCGCCGCCGACAGCTCGCCGACGGTCACCGGGTCGAGCGTGATCTCGTGCTCGTGGCGCGGGGCCTGGCCTGGAGGCGTGGGGAGCAGGGGTGGGGGGTCCGTGGCGAGCAGGTCGTGCCAGAACGGGAGGTCGCGGGACACCCACTGCTCCACCATGTCGTGCTCCCACTGCGCGTAATGGTGGTAACCGGGCACGGGCGGCCAGCCGGGCTCCCGGCCTGCGGCGCGGGCGGCGTAGGCGGTGCCGAGGTCTTCGAGGAGGATCAGCTCCGAGCGGCCGTCGAAGATGATGTGGTGCATGCTCAGGCAGAGCAGCCAGGAGTCAGGGCCCAGTCGCGCGAGGCGTGCTCGGAGTGGGGGGTGTTCCTCCAGGTCGAAGGGCTGGTCCCACCAGTCGGCGCAGAGGTCGGCGGCGGGGAGGGGGCTGGTCGGCGGTAACGGGGTGCGGTCCGGGGGGAGCACGCGCTGGAGTGGCTCGCCCTCGTCGTCCCAGTAGTGGACGGTGCGCAGGATCGGGTGCCGCTCCACCACGTCGCCGTAGGCCGTGGCCAGCGCTTCGGGATCGAGGGGGCCCGACAGCCGGTACGCGAGGACGACGTGGTTGTCGTCCTGGCCAGGGGCGAGCGTCTCGTCGAGGAGGAAGCGCTGCTGGCCGTGGGAGAGGGGGACGGGCACACCCGCGCTCCCGCCGGGGACCCAGGAAGCCGCCCGTTCCACCAGCTCGGGCAGGGAGCCGCCGCTGAGGACGTCGGGCACGCGCACGTCGGTGCCCAGCCGGACCGACAGCCGCATGGCCAGCCGCAACGCCTGCTCCGGTGTCAGCCCCGCGAGGTCCAGCCCACCGGCCGCCCCCAGCCGCCACCGCCCGGCCAGCTCACCCAGCTCCGCGACCAGCGCCGCGGACTCCGTAGTCGATCCCACCGCACCCCGCCCAGCCGCACCCCGCCCAGCCGCACCCCGCCCAGCCGCACCCAGCCCAGCCGCACCCCGCCCAGCCGTCACCGTGCCTCCTCGGCCAGCCTGGCCCGGTCGAGCTTGCCGTTGGCGGTCAGCGGCAGCGCGTCCACCCGCCGCCACGCGACCGGCACCATGTAATCGGGCACCCTGGCCCCCACGTGCCTCCTGAGCTCGGCGGAGCCGACCTCCTCCCCCACGTACACGGCCACGAGCTGCGCGTCCACCACGACCACGGCCACCTCCTTCACCCCGTCATGAGCCCGTGCCGCCGCCTCCACCTCGTCCGGCTCCACCCGGTACCCGCGCAACTTGACCTGCCGGTCCACCCGCCCGAGGTGAACCAGCGCGCCGCCCTCCCACCGCACCCGATCTCCCGTGCGGTACCAGTCGGCGGCCCCCGGAAGATCCACCGGCTCGCAGGGCCCGTCGCCGCGCAGGAACCGCCCGGCGTTGTCCGCCGGATCGACGTACCCCGAGAAGCGCTGCCCGCCACGTACACACAGCTCGCCGGTGTCGAGCACCAGGGAGTCGAGATGCGGGTAGACCCGGCCGATGGGCACCGTGCCGTTGCTGGTGGGGATCCAGTCGGCCGGATCGGCGGGCAGCCGGTGGTTCGCGCACACGCCGGCCAGTTCGGTGGGCCCGTAGTTGTTCTCGATGACGTTCGCGCCGACCGCGCGCCGCCAGGCGGTCGCGGCGGCGTAGCTGAGCTGCTCGCCGCTGAACATGCTCCACCGCAGGTCGGGCAGGCAGCCGTCGGTGAGGGTACGGGTGCGCCGCGACAGGGTGATGATGGACGGCACGGTGTCGAGGTGGGAGATGCGCTGCTCTCGCAGGAACCGTACGGGGCTCAGCCAGGTGCGCTGCCCGGCCACGACGAGCGTCGCCCCGGTGGCCCAGGTCGCGAGGAGCTCGAACACGGACGCGTCGAAGGTCAGCTCGGCGGCCTGGGCGACGCGGTCCCCGGGCCCCAGCTCGTACAGGGGGCACACGTGGCCGAGGTAGTGCGCGAGCGCGCGGTGCGTGATCGGCACGCCCTTGGGGGTGCCCGTGGAGCCTGAGGTGTAGATGACGTAGGCGTCGTCGTCCAGGTCCGGGCCGGGGGCGGGGGTTCTGGCGCCCTCCGTGGGGATCGTCATGACGGGCGCCCCCAGGTCCGCGGGCGGTCCGTCGAGCAGCACCAGGTCGGGCCGGGCGGCGCGCACGACGTCGCGGATCCGGGCGTCCGGCCAGCGCGGGCTCATGGGCAGCACCGCGCCGCCCGCCCGCAGCACGCCGAGGTAGGCGGCGTAGGTGAGGGCGGATCTGTCGCCGCGGAGCGCGACCCTGCGGGTGCCGCCGAGCAGGGGCGCCACGTGGGCGCTGACCACCGCGGACAGGTCCCACAGCTCGCCGTAGGTGAGGTCCCTGTCCTGGAGGCTGAGTGCGGTCAGGGAGCGGCGGCGTCCGGCCGTCTCCCCGATCTGGGCGACGATGTCATGCATGGTCCTGCTCCGATCAGTTCGCCGGGGCCGGCTCGGGTCGCGGGGGGCGCAGTTCGCGTACGCTCGGATAGGCGAGGCTGACCAGCCGCGGCAGGGCGACCACGACCGCCATCACGGCCAGCACGACCGCCGCGCTGTCGCCGTCGGCGGCGGCCACGGCACCCAGCGCGTACCCGACAGGGCGCAGCGCCTGCGAGCTGAGCCAGTCGTAGGAGGAGACCTTCGACAGCGCGTCCGGCGGCACGTGCTGCTGCATTGTGGTGATCCAGATCGAGTCGGCGGCCGTCATTCCGGCCCCCGCCAGCGCGATCGCCACCGCCTGCACGGGTGCGGGCACGCCGAGCGCGATCAGCAGCAGCGCGGGGACGAGCAGTAGTTCGGCCAGCCTGGCGACCAGCAGGGGGCGTCTGGGCTGGTAGCCGCCGAGCAGCACCAGGTCGCCGAGCACGTCGCCGACGCCGAGCGCCGCGACGACCAGCGCCCATCCGAACGCGCCGCCCTGCTCCTGCAAGGCCAGCACCGGCCCCGTGACGAGGAACACGGCGATGGCCACGTGCGTGCAGGCGAAGCAGGTGACGCTGGTCCAGATCCACGGCGTGCGGGTGACCAGCCGGAAGCCGTCGGACAGCTCCTTGAGCATGCCGCCGCCCGCGCGCGGCGGGGCCGCCGGGACCCTGATCCGGGAGGCGAGGTAGGCGCTGAGCAGGAAGGTGCCGCCGTCCAGGAGCAGCGCCCAGCCCGCGCCGATGGTGGCCGCCAGCGCTCCGGCGATCAGCGGCCCGGCGATGCCGGACAGGCTCCTGGTGATCGACATCAGCGCGTTGGCGCGCTGCAGGTCCTCTTTGGGGACGGTGAACGCGGTCAGCCCGCCGGCGGCCGGCAAATGGAAGGCCTGCGCGGTGCCGAACAGCACCTGGAGGCCGATCAGCAGCACCAGGTCGATCTCGCCGGACAGGATCATCGCGCCGAGGCCGAGCTGCACCAGGCCGCGGACCACGTCCATGCCGGCCATCATCAGGTGGCGCGGCAGCCGGTCCGCCCAGACGCCGCCGATCAGCAGGAACACGACCAGCGGGATGGTGCTCGCCCCGAGCGCGATGCCGGCCGCCGCGCCCGAGCCGGTGACCTGCAGCAGCCCCACCGTGAGCGCTACCAGGCTGAGCATGTTGCCGGTGACGGACACCGAGAAGCCCGCGAACTGGTACCTGAACGCCCGGTGCCGCAGCGGCGCCAGCGACTCCTTCCACCGCGTCACCGCTCCGCCCCCATCTCCGCCCCCATCTCCGCCCCCATTTCCGCTGCCAGGACGCGCAGCAGGCGGGCCACGGCGGCGTCGAGCGCGGGCCGGTCGCCGGCGCGCAGCGTCACGTTGGCCATCCGGAACTGCGTGGCCGACTTGGGCGCGCCGTCCTCGGCCAGTTCGTCCACCGCGCACACGCCGGGCAGCGCGCGCAGCTCGCGCCGGCGCAGCGAGGTGCGGACCGGCCCCGCCCTGTCGGCGAACGTGGGGAACACGCCGGCCGCCGCGCCGCCCAGCGCGGCCGAGCCGGGCTCCGGCGTCTCACCGGCCGCCACCCGCAGCGCCATCGCGACCAGGTCGGGCCCGTCGAGCAGGCGGAACAGCCGCGCCGTGTGCCCGGCCAGCCGCCCGTTCACCTCCAGCAGCTCGAACCCCTCCGCCGTGAGCAGCAGCTCCGTGTGCGTCAGCCGGGACCGCACGCCGAGCACGCCGAGCACCCGCCCGGTGTACTCCTCGGCCGCGCGGCACCGCTCCTCGGGCAGACAGGACGGGAGGATGTCGCCCTGGACGTTCACCGCGTCGGCGCCCGCGGCCCCCGCGCCCCTGGTGACCGCGACCGGCAGCTTGTCGAGCACGCCGAGGTGCACCCGCCCGTCACGCGTCGAGAGGGTCTCGACCGAGACGAGGCTGCCCAGCCAGTCCGGGCCCGTGGGATGCGGCGCAGGATCGATCCGCGTCTCCAGCATCAGCCCCGCCCAGCCGTGACGCAGGCCGAGCTGCCGCCGCACGTCCCGCTCGTCGTCGAGGAACGCGACGCCCTGGCCGCCGGCCGCCCGCCTGGGCTTGAGCACGCAGGGACGGCCGAGCGCGGCGAACCCCGCCACCAGGTCCTCCGGCCCCTCGACCGGCACGGCCTCCACCGAGGTCAGGCCGTGCTGCTTGAGCAGCCGCCGCTGCACGAGCTTGTCCCACGGATCGGCCACGGCATAGGACGCCGCATGGGCCACGGCATGCGCCACGGCATCGGACGCGGCATCGGGCGCAGGCGCGGTCGCCGCCGCGTGCAGCTCGTCGGCCAGCTCCAGCTCGTCGTCGTGGAACGTGGTCACGCCGCGCAGCCCGAGCGAGGCGACCAGCTCCCCGTACCCCTGCTCGGGCAGCACGTGGCATTCGAAGAACCGCTCCGCGACTCGCATGACGTCCGGAGAAGCCGCCGCGACCGCCGCCCTGACCAGCATCACCACCTCGCACACGCCCTGGGAGGCGACGTAGATCTCGCGGAGGTTGGCGGCGCCGTCCGGGCGGTGGCAGACGCCCAGTCTGGGCACGATGGGCTCGGGCATGCCGGCCCGCCCCGCTAGCGGGCGCCGGCCGAGCGGGCGCTGTCGAGCAGCGTGCCCAGCCTGCCGTCCACGAAGAACTGCTCAAGCGGCACCTCGACGCCCAGGCGCGACTCGATGCGCTCGATGAGCGTGACCGCGAGCAGGGAGTTGCCGCCCAGCTCGAAGAAGTCGTCGTCCGCCGAGGGGGCGTCCACGTCGAGCACGTCGCACCATTCGGCCAGAACCACGCCGTCAGCCATGTCCACGTCAGTCATGTCCACGTCAGCCATGTCCGCGCATCCTCCAGTCACGTAGCGATCAGGTGAGTCTCACGGCCCAGACGGGGGAGAGCGTCGCGCCCCTGCGCGTCTTGGGCGTCTCGGCGTCGATGCCGAGGTCGATGCCGGTGAGGCGGTGGTCGAGGGCGTACCGGAGCGGGGCGTGGATCAGGCTCTCCACGTACGCCTCGTGCCGGTGCGGGGTGTCGTCGGCGACGCCGGTCTCGTAGATCTCCAGCCGTCCGCCGATCGCGCAGCCGAACGTGACGGCCAGGCAGTCCGGCGTGGTGGCGGCGTACACCGCGAAGGCGACCCGCTCGCCCACCGGCTCGGCCGCCCATTGGGCCAGGCGCGTCCTGAGCAGGCGTGGGTGTTCCTCGATGCCGTGCCTGCGCTTGACCGCCGCCACCAGGTCCGCGCCCGGGGCGACCGCGTCCCGTGCCGGTGTGACCTCGCAGCGCAGCCCGGCCTCGGCCGCCGCCCGGCGGTCCTTGAGCACGGTCCTGCGCCGGCCGGCGGTGAGCGCCGCGAGGAACCGTTCGTCGTCGGGCGGGACGGCGAGCGTGGAGAGGTGACCGATCCGCTCCCGCCGCGGGTCGCCGCCGTCCGGAGCGAAGACCGCGAGGTCGCCGTCCGGAGCGAGAGCCGCGACGCCGTCCGGAGCGAAGGCCGGGTCGCCGTCCGGCAGGAAGGCGGCGAGTTCGTTGTCGCGCACGTAGACGGCCGCCGCGACCAGGCCGCGGTGCTCCGCCTCGGCCCGCGCCCGCCCCACGAGCGCCCGCCGGACCGACTCCGCCCGGCCCGCCGTGAGGCCGGCGCTGGTCACGGCCCCCGCCACCAGGTCGGCGCAGCCTCCGACGAAGAGGTACGCCCGCGCGTCCCCGACCTCGCAGAACAGCCGCGGCGCCAGCACGGCGGGGTCGAACACGGCGCTCGGCACGGCCCGGCTCTTCACCCGCTGCACGGGCAGGAACCCCAGGACGCCGCCGCCCTCCCCGGTGGCCAGCACGATCTCCGTCTCCCAGGAGGCGGAGAGGTAGTGGCGGCCGGCCCTGCCGGGCATCAGGCTCACGGAGGCCGCGTGCCACTCCTGGCCGGACAGCCCGGCGGGCAGGTCATCGATCCCGATCACCTCGGTCGTGACGGGAAGCGCCTCGCGCACCGATAGTTTCGTCATCCGCCGCCACCTGGCCCCCGCCGTCCCACGGAAAACCTCGCCACTCGGGGAACCTAAACCACCGCCTCCGCCCGCAACGACTCATATCGTGCGGTCATGGCTCAGAAACCCCCGAGTGCCAATCCTGTAGCGAGATCTTGGCCGCCGGTCACGCCCATGTCAGGGTTACGGGCACCGACCGAGCCGACAAGGGGTGATCGCCATGACCGAAGCCACGTCCTTCGACGCGGTGGTGATCGGCGCCGGGTTCTCCGGCTTGTACATGCTGCATCGGTTGCGCGGCCTCGGCCTGACCGCCCGGCTCTACGAGGCCGGTGGCGGCGTCGGCGGCACCTGGTACTGGAACAGGTATCCGGGCGCCCGCTGCGACGTGGAGAGCGTCGAGTACTGCTACTCCTTCTCCGAGGAGCTGCAGCAGGACTGGGACTGGACCGAGCGCTACCCGTCGCAGCCGGAGATCCTGCGTTACGCCGAGCACGTCGCCGACCGTTTCGACCTGCGCCGCGACATGAGGTTCCGGACGCGGGTCACCCGCGCCGCCTACGACGAGGCCGCCGCGCGCTGGCGGGTGGAGACCGATAGGGGCGACCGGGTGACGGCCCGTTTCGTCATCACGGCGGTGGGCTGCCTGTCGGACGCCCGCGTGCCCGGCTTCCCCGGCGCCGAGTCCTTCCACGGCGAGAGCTACCACACGGGACGCTGGCCGCACGAGGAGGTGGACCTGGCGGGCAAGCGGGTGGCGGTCATCGGCACCGGCTCCTCCGGCATCCAGATCATCCCGGTCCTGGCGGAGCTGGCCGCCGAGGTGACGGTCTTCCAGCGCACCCCCAACTACACGATCCCGGCCTGGAACCGCCCGCTGCGACCCGAGTACGCCCGCTGGGTGAAGGACAACTACGCCGACATCCGCCGCACGATGCGCGATTCCCTGTTCGGCATCGCGGCGTCGTTCAACACGGGCTCGGCGCTGGAGGTGTCGGAGCAGGAGCTGCGCGACGAGCTGGAGGCGCGGTGGGCCCACGGCGGGCCGGGTTTCCTGGGCGCCTTCGCCGACACCCCGGTGGACCCGCGGGCGAACGAGCTGGTGGCGGAGTTCGTCCGGGAGAAGATCCGGCAGACCGTCGAGGACCCGCGGGTGGCCGAGCTGCTGTCGCCCCGCGACCATCCGATCGGCACCAAGCGGCCGTGCTTCGACACCGACTACTACGCCACGTTCAACCGGCCGAACGTGCGGCTCGTGGACGTGCGCAGGACGCCGATCGAGGAGATCACGGCGGCGGGGCCGCGCACCGCCGAGGCGACGTACGAGGTGGACGTCATCGTCTACGCGACCGGCTACGACGCGTTGACCGGCGCGCTGCTGGCCATCGACGTCACGGGCGCGGGCGGCGCGGCGCTGCGGGAGAAGTGGGCGGCCGGGCCGCGCACGTACCTGGGGCTGATGACCGCCGGGTTCCCCAACCTGTTCACGATCACCGGGCCGGGCAGCCCGTCGGTGCTCAGCAACATGTTCGTCTCCATCGAGCAGCACGTGGACTGGATCGCCGACTGCCTGCGGCACCTGGCGGAGTCGGGCGCGACCGTGATCGAGCCGGACGCGGACGCCGAGGACGCGTGGATGCGGCACGTCGGCGAGGTGGCGGAGCAGACGCTCTACCCGCGGGCCGACTCCTGGTACCTGGGTGCGAACATCCCGGGCAAGCCGCGGGTCTTCATGCCGTACGCCGGGGGCGTCGGAACCTATCGGGCCACCTGCGACGAGATCGCGGCCAAGGGTTACGAGGGGTTCGTGATGTCGCCCTGACCCTCAGGAACGGCGGCTTGGCATCGTCCGAAGCCGCCACATCCAGGGCTCCAAATGGACACGAAGTGTCAATGTTCAAGATTTCATGACACGTCCACACCCAATACAGGATTTTTCGTCGTTTGTCGGTTTACGCTCCCCGGCATGCGTGTTAAGTCCCGGGTCACGGCGATCCTCGTCGTAGCCGGCCTCGCCGGTTCGATCGCCGCCCTGTCCTCACCCTCCGTGGCCGCCGCGGCGCCAGGCACCGTGGTCATCAGCCAGGTCTACGGCGGAGGCGGCAACACCGGCGCCCCCTTCTCCAACGACTACGTCGAGCTGTTCAACCGCAGCACCGCGCCCGTGTCGCTGGACGGCTGGTCCGTGCAGTACACCAGCGCGAGCGGCACCGGGAACTTCGCCTCGAACAAGGCCGACCTGTCCGGCACCCTGGCACCCGGCCAGTACCACCTCCTCCAGCTCGCCGCGGGCAGCACGCCCAGCGGCGCGCTGCCCCAGCCCGACGGCACCGGCTCGATCAACATGAGCGGCACGGCGGGCAAGGTGGCGCTGGTGCGCTCGACGGAGGGCCTGGCCTGCAACGGCTCCTCCACCGCCTGCACCGAGGCCCAGCTCGCGCAGCTCGCCGACCTCGTCGGGTACGGCGCCGCGAACTTCTTCGAGGGCACCGCCGCCCCCGCCCTCACCAACGCCACCGGCGGGTTCCGCAAGAGCGGCGGCTGCGCCGACACCGACGACAACGGCGCCGACTTCGAGACCGCCGCCCCCGCGCCGCGCAACAGCGCCACGGCCGCGGCCCCCTGCGGCGACGGCGAGCCGACCCCGACGCCGACCCCCACTCCTACGGAGACCTGTGACACCCCGGCCACGCACCAGATCCCCCAGGTGCAGGGCAACGGCGACGCCAGCCCGGTGGCCGGGCAGAACGTCCGCGTCGAGGGCGTGGTGACCGGCTCGTTCCAGGGCTCCGGCGGCCTCGGCGGCTTCTCCCTCCAGGCCGCCCGGCCGGACGCCGACCCGGCGACCTCCGAGGGCCTGTTCGTGTTCTCCTCCTCGCCGGTCAAGGCCGGCGACCGGGTGCTCGTCTCCGGCAAGGCGATCGAGTACAACGGCCTGACCGAGATCTCCCCCGCCACCGCCGTGAACGTCTGCGGCACCGGCACGGTCCGGCGCACCGAGATCGACCTGCCGCTCAGGAAGGGCCTGACCTTCGAGCGGTACGAGAACATGCTCGTCACCTTCGACGACGACCTCGCGATCTCCGAGACCTACAACCTGGCCCGGTACGGCGAGCTGCTGCTGGCCGAGGACGAGCGGCTCTTCCAGCCGACCGACCGCGACGGCGTGGACACCGACAGGGACGCGCGGCGCAGGATCCTGCTCGACGACGGCTCCAACGCGCAGAACCCGCCCACGCTGCCGTACCACACCCAGGGCTCGAACACCGTCCGCGTCGGTGACGAGGTGCGCGACCTGACGGGCGTCCTCACCTACGGCTTCGACGTCTACCGCGTCCAGCCGACCGAGCCCGTGGTCTTCCGCGCGAAGAACCCGCGCCCCGCCCGCCCCGAGCGGGTCGGCGGCGACGTCAGGGTGGCCAGCCTCAACACGCTCAACTGGTTCACCACGCTGGGCTCGCGCGGCGCCACCAACGCCGGGGAGCGCGACCGGCAGCTCGCCAAGCTGGTGGCCAACATCACCACGCTCGACCCGGCCGTGGCCGGGCTGATGGAGGTCGAGCGCAACTCCGACGTGGCGCTCAACGCCCTGGTGGACGCGCTGAACGCCAAGGCGGGCGCGGGCACGTACCAGGCGATCACGCACCCGAACCCGGGCACCGACCTGATCCAGACCGCGCTGATCTACCAGCCGGCCAAGGTCACCCCGGTCGGCCCTGCGCGCTCCTCCACCGACCCGATCTTCAACCGGCCGCCGCTGGTGCAGACGTTCGCGGGGGCCAAGGGCCACGGCAGGACGTTCACCGTGCTGGTCAACCACTTCAAGTCCAAGGGCTGCACCGACGTGGACGGCCCGGCCACCGGCGCGGACGCCGACCAGGGCGACGGGCAGAGCTGCTACAACGCCAAGCGCGTCAAGCAGGCGCAGGCCGTGCTGTCCCTGATCGGCGAGCTGAAGCTGAAGAACGCGCTCGTCCTCGGCGACATCAACGCCTACGGCGAGGAGGACCCGATCGACACCTTCGAGGCCGGCGGGCTGACCAGCCTGAGCAAGAGGTACGTGGACGAGGACGAGCGCTACAGCTACGTCTTCGACGGCCTGTCGGGCGAGCTGGACCACGTGCTGGCCGACAAGGGCGCCCGCAAGCTGGTGACCGGCGCCACGATCTGGCACGTCAACGCCGACGAGGGCCGGTTCATGGACTACAACACCGAGTTCAACCCGCCCTACCTGTACGCGCCCGACGCGTTCCGCTCCTCCGACCACGACCCGCTGCTGGTGGGTCTGCGCCTCTGAGAACGCCGCGATCCGGCCGCGGCTCAGCCGCGGCCGGATCGTTTCAGCTTTCCAGCAGGCGGCCGTCCGACAGCTCCAGCCACCGCTCGACCCCGATCTCCGCGAGGAACCGCTCGTCGTGGCTGACCACGATGAACGCCCCCTCGTACGCCGCGAGCGCGCTCTCCAGCTGCCCCACGCTGACCAGGTCGAGGTTGTTGGTCGGCTCGTCGAGCAGCAGGAGCTGCGGCGCGGGCTCGGCACACAGCACGCAGGCCAGGGTGGCGCGCAGCCGCTCGCCGCCGGACAGCACGCCCACCGGCAGGTGCGCCCGCTGGCCGCGGAACAGGAAGCGGGCCAGCAGGTTCATCCGGTCCGCCGCCTGCATGGCGGGGGCCGCGTCGGCGAGGTTCTCCGCCACGGTGCGGTCGAGGTCGAGCAGGTCGAGCCGCTGCGACAGGTAGGCCACCCGGCCGTCGGCCCTGCGCGTGGTGCCGCCGTCCGGCGTCAGGTCGCCGCTGATCATGCGCAGCAGAGTGGACTTTCCCGCGCCGTTCGCGCCGGTCAGCGCGATGCGCTCGGGGCCGCGCACGGTCAGGTCGAGGCCCTGCCCGGCGAACAGGCCGCGCGCCTGCAGGTGCTCGCCCTGGAAGACGGTGCGCCCGGCGGGCACGTTCGTGCCCGGCAGCTCCAGCGCGATGCGCTGGTCGTCGCGCAGCGCCCGCCCCGCCTCGTCGAGCCTGGCCTTGGCGTCGCTGACGCGGGCGGCGTGCATCTGGCCCGCCCGGCCGGCCGACTCCTGCGCGCCGCGCTTCATGTTGCCGGCGAAGATGCGCGGCAGGCCGGCGTTCTTGAGGTTGCGGGCGGCGTTGCCCGCTCGGCGCTCGGCGCGCTCGCGGGCCTGCTGCATCTCCCGCTTCTCCCGCTTGAGCTCCTGCTCGGCGCTGCGCACGGTCCGCTCCGCCGCCTCCTGCTCGGTGCGGACGGCCTCCTCGTAGGCGGTGAAGCCGCCGCCGTAGAAGCGCAGCTCGCCCCGTTCCAGCTCGGCGATCCGGTCCATGCGGTCGAGCAGGGCGCGGTCGTGGCTGACCACGAGCAGGCAGCCGTTCCAGTCGCCGAGCAGGTCGTGCAGGCGGTGGCGGGCCGCGAGGTCGAGGTTGTTGGTCGGCTCGTCGAGCACCAGCACGTCGGGCCGCTTGAGGAGCTGCGCGGCCAGGCCCAGCGAGACGACCTGGCCGCCGCTCAGCGTCTCCAGCCTCCGGTCGAAGGCGAGCCCGTCGAGGCCGAGCCGGTCGAGCTGGGCACGGGTGCGCTCCTCGATGTCCCAGTCGTTGCCGATCGTGGTGAAGTGCTCCTCGGCGGCGTCGCCGGACTCGATGGCGTCCAGCGCGGCGATCACCGGGGCGATGCCGAGCACCTCGGCCACGGTGAGGTCGCCGGTGAGCGGCAGGCTCTGCGGCAGGTAGCCGAGCACCCCCTTGACGGAGATGTCGCCGCTCGACGGCCGCAGCTCGCCGGCGATGAGCTTGAGCAGCGTGCTCTTGCCCGCCCCGTTCGGCGCGACCAGGCCGGTACGGCCGCCGCCCACGCTGAAGGACAGGTCGGTGAAGACGGGAGTGTCGTCGGGCCAGGAGAAGGACAGCCCGGAACAGATGACGAATGCGTCGGACATCGGAGAAGACCTCGAAGAAGGTGACCCGGGCACGGAGCCCGGCAGGGGAACAAGGGATCGACGAGACGGGCCACACCGGCGACGCTCCGCGCGTCGGCCGGGGCCGGGTCAACCTCCGGTATCACCCGGAGATGTCGTCGTCACCTGCCACGTCTGCTCTCCTATTGGTCACGATTGAGCACTTTCCACTGTAGCACCTCACGACTGTCACCCCTCCTGGCGCACGAACAGGCCAGGACGCCGCTCCCCCCACAGCTCCTCGTCCAGGTGACGGTCGCGCCACACCTCGGGCGGATCGGCGAACCAGTCATGACCGAAGATCGCGTAGGGGTGGTCGGCGCCCGCCTGCGTCAGCTCGTACTGCCCCAGGTACGCCATCAGCGGCCGCCAGAGCTGCCCGTTCGCGACCAGCAGGTACGAGGCCGCCAGCCCCGGCTCGTGCAGCCAGCGGCGCAGCATCCACGCCTGGAACACGTCCGTGATGGGCGACGGCTTCGCCTCGAACGCGGGGCAGATCAGGTGCCGCGCGATCCCCACGTGCGCCCCCTGCGGCAGCGCCATGCGGCGGCTCACGTCGTGCCAGATCTCCCCGACGACGGGGTCGGCGTCCAGCTCGTCCGGTTCGAGCCGCCGCAGCGTCAGCCACGTCAGGTAGGCCCGCAGCCGGTCGCTGCCCCGGGAGCGGAGCAGCGTGAACGCCTCCGGCCTGCGCTCCAGCCAGAACCGGACCGACGCGGCCGTCAGCTCGCCCTGCGACTCGCGGGCCATCGCCACGACCTCGTCGTGGTCGGCGGGCGTCACCTCGCACGCGCGCACGTCCTCCTCGCCGACCTGCGACACGTACCGGCTCAGGACGCCGCCGCGCCTGCGCAGGTGGCTGATCGTGCGCATCACCGCCACGGACGCGTGCGGGTCACGGGCGCCGCGCAGCAGCTCGCCCATCGCGTAGTGGCGGATCGTGCGGTGCATGCGCTCGTAGCCGACCGGGTCGCGCCAGCGCAGATGGTGGTCGAGGGCCTCGCGCAGCACCCCGCCGACGTCCAGGCCGTGGGCGGCGGTCTCCACGTACGGCTGCGTCCTGAGCCAGTCGAACAGCTCCGGCGCGGAGCCGTCCGGCAGCACCGTGGCGAGCAGGTCCTCGGTGGTGTGGCGGGCGTGCGCGGACACGTGCAGCGCCCGCCGGTGCAGGTCGGACGGCGCGTCGCCGGCCAGCAGCGCCAGCACCGTGTCCACCACGTGGCGGGCCGCCTCGCGGCGGGCCGGCTGGCCCGTGGCCGACATGCTCCTGCCCACCTCGGCGGCCAGCGACAGGGTGAAGGGATGGCCGGCGGCGAAGTCCACGATGGACGGGCGCAGGCCCGGCTCGACGCCGCGGGCTTCGAGCAGCGCCGTGGACTCGGCGGTGGTGAGGGGTTCGAGGTGCCGGATCACGATCGTCCCCGACCAGGCGGGGTCGGTGAGCCAGGCGGCGCTCGGTCCGGTCCTGCCCGCCGCCACGATCAGCGCGTCCGCGGGCAGGCGGCGGAGGTAGTCGTCGCGCAGCCACGGCTCCAGCTCCGCCAGCTTCTCGAAGGCGTCCACGAGCAGGACCAGGCCCGCCGCCCCTGCCAGCTCCTCCGCACACCGCTCGAGCCGCTCCCGCAGCCCGGCCGCGTGCGACGCGGCCGAATCGGGTGCTCGCCTCGCGGTGGAGGCGTCCAGGCGCCGTACCGTCCTGCCCTCGGCGGCGGCGTCGTCGGCGAGCTGGCCCAGCAGCGCCGACTTGCCGGAACCGGCCGGCCCGCGCACGAACAGCACCCCGGGACGATCCTGCTCCAGCAGATCCAGGAACGCGGCCCGCTCGGCGGCCCGGCCCACGAACCGCGCCCCGGCGGGCCGCAGCGACGGCTCCCTCCTGGCGGGAGGCTCCACCCGGGGCGCGAGCTCGTCGGGATCCGCCTCGGCCCGCAGGATCCGGTCGTGCACCGCCCGCAGCCGCGGCCCAGGGCTGACCCCCAGCTCCTTGCCGAGCAGGTCGTAGACCATCCGGTAGACCTCGAGCGCCTCCGCCCGCCTGCCGCCCGCGTACAGGGCGAGCAGATAGATCTCGTACAGCGGCTCTTCGAGCCGGTTCCGCTCGATGAGCAGCGGCACCTCGGCCGCCACCTCGGCGTGCTCGCCGCGCTCCAGCCGCAGCCGCAGCAGCTCCTGTACGGCGACCAGCCGCAGCCGCTCCAGCCGGAACCGCTCCCGCTCGGCCGCCTCCCCCGGCACCCCGGCCAGCGCGGTGCCCGTCCAGAGGGCGAGCGCCTGCTCCAGCAGCTTCACCGCGCCGGGGACGTGCCCCTCCTCGCGCTCCTGCCTGGAGGCCTCCAGCAGCTCGGCGAACTCCATGGCGTCCACGGCGAACAGCGCGGGATCGAGCATGTAGCCGCCGGACCGCGAGCTGATCGCCGCGTCCAGCCCGTGCGCCGACAGCAGCCGCCTGAGCCGGGAGATATACGTTCTGACGACGGCCTCGCCGGTGGCGGGCGCGTGCTCGCCCCACAGGCCGTCGATGACCTCGCCGATGCGGACGAAGCTGCCGCTGTTGGCGAGCAGCAGCATGAGCACGGCCTGTTGCTGCGGCGTGCCCAGGTCCAGCCGGGTGTCACCGCAGGCCAGGCCGGGCGGTCCGAGAATGGTGAACCGGCAGGGCAGAAGCATGCAGGTAAAGGTAGGTTCGCCCAGGTCTGCGCCGCGACCGTCATATGACGCCATGTGTGTACGTCATGTGTATGTACCCCGCCGAACCCCATATCGTGTCGCAGAACTTACAGACTGCGGACAACTCTGACAATGCGCCGAATCATCGACGCGTCGTCAGTAAGGTCGGTCAGAGATGCCCTTCACGGCATCTGCGACGTGACACGCGAAGCGAAGAGGTGGGGGAACCTCGATGGGCGGGGTGAGTTTCGGGCTGCTGGGCCCGATCAACGTCTGGAGCGGCGGGGAGGAGCTGGACGCGGGGTCCCCGCAACAGCGCGGGGTGCTCGCCCTGCTGTTGCTCGGGGAGGGGCGCCAGGTCTCGCTCGACGAGATCGTCAGCGCGCTGTGGGGCGCCGAGGCGCCGCGCAGCGCCGTCGTGAGCACCCGCACGTACGTCTCGCGCCTGCGCCGGGTGCTGGCCGACGGCGGGGGCGCCGGGCTGGGCGCCGAGGCCGAGATCAGGTCGGCGGGCGGCGGCTACCAGCTCGTCGTGGACCCGGGCACCGTGGACGTGACCGTGTTCCGCCAGACCACCGCCGCCGCGCGGGAGGCCCGCGAGCGCGGCAACACGGCGGAGGCGTCCCGGCTGCTGCGCGGCGCGCTGGCGCTGTGGCGGGGGACCGCCTTCGACGGGCTGGGCGGCGCGTTCTTCGAGGGCCGCCGCACCTGGCTGGAGCAGTTGCGCGCCTCCGTCATGGAGGAGCGCTGGGCGCTGGACATCGAACGGGGCGACTACGGGGAGGCGATCGCCGAGCTGGACCTCGCGACGGCGGCCGAGCCCTACCGCGAGCGGCTGTGGGAGCTGCTGATGTGGGCGCTCGACCGCGACGGCCGCCGCACGGAGGCGCTGGCGGCCTACCGGCGCATCGCCCGGCTGCTGGACGACGACCTCGGCCTGGACCCGGGGCCCGGCCTGCGCAGAATGCACGCCCGCATCAGCACGGCCGCCGGAGCGTCCCTGGTCTGAGCCCCACGCCCGCACCGGCGCGGCCTTGGCCGGTCCGCGGCCGCGTCCTCGCCCCACGCCCGCACCGGGGTGGCGGGCCGGGTGTCACCGGTCGTCCGGCCGGTAGGTCTGGAGTATCCGGGCGAGGTCGGCGCGGGAGCTCACCCCGAGCTTGGGATAGATCCGGTGCAGATGCGTCCCGACGGTGCGGTGCGACAGGTACAGCCGCTGCCCGATCTCCCGGTTCGTCAGCCCCTCGGCGGCGAGCTGCGCGATGCTCAGCTCGTGCGGGGTCAGCCGGTCCCGCGCGTCGGGATCGCGGATAGGGCTCGACTCGCCCGCGCCGCGCAACTCCCGCCGCGCCCGCTCGCCCCAGGCTGCCAGGCCGAGCGCGTCGAAGGACTCCCTGGCCGTACGCAGGTGCATGCGCGACTCCACGGCCCGCCGCCGCCGGCGCAGCCACTCGCCGAACGCCAGGTGGAGCCGCGCCCGCTCGGCGGGCCACCCGGTCAGGTCCGCCCGCAGCGCCGCCGCGAACAGCTCCTCCGCCTCAGGGCCGGTGGCGAGCACGGCCCGCGCGTACCGCAGGCCGATGTGCAGCGCTGGCGACGGCGTGGACGCGGCCGGCGGCTCCAGGTCGCGCAGCACGTCCCGCATGCCGGCGGTCCGCCCGGCGCGCAACGCGGCCTCCGTCAGCTCGGCCAGGAAGTAGGCGCGCAGGCCGAGCTGGTAGGCGGGGTCGGTGGGGTCGAGGATCCGGCTCAGGTCGGCGAACGCGTCCTCGAAGCGTCCCTCGCTCATGGCGGCCAGGCCGCGCGCGAGCTGGACGGTGGCCAGCACGGGCCTGGCGGCGGCGGGCAGCGCGACCCGTTCCGCCTCGTCGGCCAGCGCCCTGGCCTGCTCGTGTTCGCCCCGCAACGCGGCGATCTCCGCCTGAACGGCCGTGGCCAGCCCGTACATGAACGGCTGGCCGGTCTCCTTGGCGAGCCTGGCGGCCTCCTCGGCGGCGGGGACGGCCGTGGCCAGGTCGCCCAGCCTGGTCGCGCTCCACGCCTGGACGGCCAGCGCCCGGGGCAGCAGCCCCAGCCTGCCCTGCGCGCGCAGCCCTGGCGCCGCCGCCGCGGAGAGGCGGGCCGCCAGGTCGAACGCGCCGACCTGCATGGCCGCACTGCCCAGGTACCGATCGGTCTCCGGGTCGGCGCCCGCGGCTCCGGCCAGCTCGCGCAGCCCGCCCAGCACGGCGGCGCCCCGCTCGAACGGCGCCGCGTACGCGTTGATCGCCACCATGCGCGGGTCGCCCGCCGGCAGCGGCAGCCCGTCGGCCACCCGCAGTACCAGGCGGCGGGCCTCCTGGCCCGGCTCGGACCAGAAGCAGCGCATGGCTGCGCCCCACAGGATCCGGACGGCCGGCTCGACGTGGCCCTCGGCGGCGACCGACGCGGCCAGCCCGGCCAGCTCCGGCACCCGGGAGACGTCCTCGCGCACTCCGTCCTCGAAGCCGCTGAGCAGCCAGGCGGCGGTGGCGCGGCGGCGGGGCGACAGGTCGAGGTCGCGCGCGTCGCGGACCAGGCGTTCCGCCGTGTCGCGGCTGCCGGACTCCACCGCCAGCTCGGCCGCGCGCAGCAACCTGAGCGCCTTGGCCTCGCGTTCCTCGCTCAGCCTGGCCGCCTGCTCCAGCGCCGCGATCGCGGCGGGGGCCGCGCCCCGGCGCCTGGCCTCGGCCGCGGCGGTGTCCAGCTCGGTGGCGACCTCCTCGTCGGCCCCGGCGGTCGCGGCGGCGCGATGCCAGGCCCGGCGGTCGGGGTGGTCGCGCAGAGTCTCGGCCAGGGCCAGGTGGGCCTGCCGGTAGGCGGCCAGGGGGGTGGTGGCGGGGATGGCCGAGCGCATCAGGGGATGGCGGAAACGCACCGTGCCGGGGCCCAGCTCGATCAGCCGGGCTTCGACGGCCGGGGCGAAGATCTCCAGCTCGACCGGCGGGGAGGTGGGGGCTCCGGCGGCTTCCACGCTCGGGGCCGGGCCGGCGGCTCCGGTGGCTTCCGTGTTCGGGACGGGGACGGGGACGGGGACGGTGGCGGGGGCGGTGGCGGTGGCGGTGGCGGTGGCGGTGGCGGGTGGTGGTGCGTGCAGGATCAGGCGGGTGGCCGCGAGCGTCTCCGCGACCGACTCGCTCTCGTTGAGCGCCGCCACCAGCAGAGCGGTGCGCGCCGGGGCGGGCAGGGCGGCGACCCGGGCCGTGAACGCCCGCTCCAGCCGTTCGCCCAGCGGCGCGGGCGGGCCGTTCATGCCCGAGTCGTTCAGGGTCGCGGGCAGCTCGATCAGCGCCAGCGGGTTCCCGTCCGCCTCCGCCAGGATCCGTTCCCTGGCGGACGCGGTGAGGCCGGGGGCGGTGGAGTCGAGCAGCCCGGCGGCGGCCTCGCCGGAGAGGCGGCCCACGGGCATCGCCGCCAGCCCCGCCTCCCGCAGCGGCGACGGCTCGTCGTCCCGGAGGGTGACGACCATGGCGAGGGGCTCGGACTCGATCCGGCGCGCCACGAAGGCGAGGACGTCGGCGCTGGCGCGGTCGAGCCAGTGCGCGTCCTCGACGACCACGAGCAGCGGCTGGGCGGCGGCGATCTCGGCGAGCAGGGTCAGCGCGGCCAGCCCGACGAGATACGTGCCAGGCCCCGCCGCATCGGGAACGACGTCGCCGAGGGCGCCGCGCAAGGCGTCGCGCTGCCCGGCGGGAAGCGCGTCCACCCCCGCCCGCACCGGAAACACCAGCTGGTGCAACCCCGCATACGCGAGGTTCCGCTCCCCCTCGACCCCGGTGATCGTGAGCACCCGCGCCCCGGCCCCGCCCGCCGCCGAGACCACCGCCGCGACCAGCGCGGACTTCCCGATGCCCGCCTCTCCCCCGATCAGGACCCCGCCACGCCCCCGGAGCCCGGCGACGAGCCCGGCCAGGGCCTCCAGTTCGGCCTCCCGCCCGAAAAGCGGCATGGTGGTGCGACCCCTCATCTCGGATACGCGAGTCGTGGGGGACCTTACCCGAACGCCCACGTCCTGCTGCAACGCGACGTATACATCCCGCCGGGACATCAGGCCCGCCCGCCGACCGTTCGTCAACGGAGTCTGCGAGCCCCGCTCCTAGGCTGCCATGGCATGTCCATCAACACCGGCTGTCGGGTACGGAAGGCTGAGGCGGGGATGACTCTCGGAGTGGCGGTGCCCTTCACCGATCCGGCCGCGCTGGTTGCGTGGGCGCGGCGCGCGGACGCGGGCCCGTACGGCAGGATCGGCGTGCCGGACCGCATCGTGTACGACAACCCTGAGCCGATGGTCATGCTGGCGGCGATGGCGGCGGCGACGGAGCGCATCCGGGTGCAGTCGGAGGTGGTGCTCGCGCCGCTGCGCGAGCCCGTGCTGCTGGCCAAGCAGGCGGCGACGCTCGACCGGCTGTCCGGCGGCCGGTTCACCCTGGGCCTGGCGGTCGGCGCGCGCGAGGACGACTTCCGCGCGGTGGGCGCCGACCACGCCTCGCGGGGACGGCGGATGGACGAGCAACTGGCGACGATGCGCCGGATCTGGGCGGGCGAGCCCGCCGCTCCCGGCCTCGGCCCCGTAGGCCCGGCGCCGGTGGGCGCGGGCGGCCCTGAGCTGCTGTTCGGCGGGTTCGCGCCGCCGGCGCTGGCGCGGGTCGCCCGCTGGGGCAGCGGCTACGTCTGCCCGGCGCCGCCCGGGTTCGCGGGAGGGCTGTTCGAGCTGGTCAGGCGGCAGTGGAAGGACGCGGGAAGGCCGGGCGAGCCGCTGCTCGTCGGTCAGGTCAACGTGGCACTGGGCCCGGAGCCCACCGTGGCGCAGGCCCGGGAGTCGCTGCTGCGCTACTACGCGTTCGCGCCGGACCTCGCCGCCCAGTCGGTGCGGGCGATGGCGACGACGGCCGCCGGGGTGCGGGACGTCGTGGCCGCGTACCGGGATCTGGGCGCGCATGAGGTGATGCTGAGCTGCTGGTCCGACGACCTGGCGCAGTTGGATCGCCTGGCGGACCTGCTGTCATGACCGATTCGGGGGGATCGGCGATGGTGGGCCGTGACGGGGAGCGGGAGGAGCTGTCGGCCTTCCTGGCGGCCTCCGGCGGGCGGGCACTGGTCGTCAGGGGCGAGACGGGGGTCGGCAAGAGCGCGCTGCTCGACGAGGCCGCCGCTCTCGCCGCGCCCGCGTACGAGGTGGTCAGGGCGGCCGGGGTGGAGGCGGAGGCGGAGCTGCCCTACGCGGGCCTGCACCAGCTCCTCTATCCGCTGCTCCCCCACCTGTCCGGCCTGGACGAGGCGCATCGCGCCGTCTTCGACGTCGTGTTCGGGCTGCGGGCGGGCGGGGCGCCGTCGGTCATGTCCCTCGGCATCGCCGTGCTGGACCTGCTGTCCCTGGCCGCCTCGAAGCGGCCGCTGCTGCTGTTGCTCGACGACGGGCAGTGGCTGGACGCCTCCAGCATCGAGGTGTGCGGGTTCGTCGGGCGGCGGCTGGCCGGCAGCTCGGTGAAGCTGATCGTCGCCGTGCGGTCGGACGTCGGCTCGCGGTTCGACACGGCGGCGCTGCCGGAGCTGCCGCTGCCGGCGCTGCCCGCCGAGGCCGCCGAGAAGCTGCTGGACCTGCGGCATCCGGGGCTCGGCCCGCGGGCCAGGCGTCTCGTCCTGGAGCACGCCATGGGCAACCCGCTCGCGCTGCTGGAGCTGCCGCCTCACGTGGGGTGGGAGGAGGGCGTCATCCCGCTGTCGCGCCGTCTGCAACACGTATACGGCCTGCGGATAGCACGCCTGCCCGCCCCCGTACGCGAGGAGCTGCTGCGCGGCGCCCTGGACGGCGTCGGCGCAGGACCGGGCGGCAACCGCGCCCCCGCCCTCAACGGCCCCGGCGGCCACCGCACCCCCGGCCCCCGCTACCGCATGCGCGGGGCCGACGAGGCGGTGGCGGCCGGGCTCCTGGACACCGACCCGGCCACCGGCGACCTGCTCTTCCGTCACCCGCTGATCCGCTCGACCGTCGTCCAGCTCGCCACCCCGAACCAGCGCCGCACGGCCCACGCCGAGCTGGCGGAAGTCCACCGCGACGACGTCGAACGCCGAGCCCGCCACCTGGCGGCCTCGATCGTGGACCCCGACGAGGGGGTGGCCGCCGCGCTGGAGGCCGCGGCAGAGTCCGCCACCAGGCGTGGCGGCGCGGTCGCCGCCGTGTCGTGGCTGACCAGGGCGGCGGAGCTGAGCGAGACGCCGGCCGACCGTTCCAGGCGGCTCGGGAACGCCGCGTTCATCGCCGGGCACGCCGCGCTGCTGGACCAGGCGCAGCGGCTGGTCCGCGCCGATCCGGCGCCTGGCCCGGCGGAGTCCTCCGCGACGGCCATCGCCTCGGCGTACGTGGCCCTGTACGAGGACGGCGACGTCCGCTCCGCGCACCGCCGGGTCGCGGCGGCGATCGAGAACCTGCGGGACGACGACGCGCGGACGCCCACCCGGCTGGTGGACCTGCTGCTCGCCACCAGCCAGTACGCCGGCGACGGCGCGTCGTGGCACCGCACCGAACAGCTCATGGACGCGCTGAACGGCCGCGTACACCCGCACTCGGCCATCTACCGCGACGCCTGGAGCGACGTCGTGCGCGGCGGCGCGGGCGTGCACGAGCGGGTCGAGCGGGCGTTCGCGGACGTGTCGGTCCTGGAGCCGTGGGACGTCTCCCGCCTGGCCGTGGCCGCCTACCACGTGGACACGCTCAGCCGCTACCGCCCCTACCTGCAGCGGGCCGTGGACCGCGAGGTGGAGACCGGCGCGGTGGCGAACGGCATGACCATGCTGCACCTGATCATGCTCGACCAGCTCGCCACGGGCGAGTGGGACGACGCCGAGCGGACGGGTCAGCGCGCGCTGGAGCTGAACCTCGGGCACCGCAACGCCCTGTTCGCCCACCACACCCGCGCCTACCTGGGCCTCCTGGCGGCGCTGCGCGGCAGGCTGGAACGCGCCCGCGAGCTGCAGGCGGTCGTGGACGCCTGGGCGCGCCCGCGCGGCGTCGGCTTCCTGACCCAGATCGCGGAGGCGATCGGCACGGCGGCGGCGCTCAGCGAGGGCGACTACGAGGCCGCCTACCTGCACGCCATCGGCATCACGCAGCCTGGCTCGTTCGAGCCGTACGCGCACCAGGCCTCCCGCACGCTGCTCGACCTGGTCGAGGCCGCCGTGCACACGGGCCGTCTGGAGCAGGCCCGCCAGCACGCCAGGGCCGCGCTCGACGCCGGGCTGCCCGGGATCTCCCCCCGGCTGGCCCTCGTCACCTACGGGGCGCTGGCCATGACGGCCGGGGAGGAGAAGGAGGCCGAGGACATGTACGCGCGGGCCGAGGCCCTTCCGGCGGCGTCCGGCTTCCCGTTCGAGCTGGCCCGCATCCGGCTGGCGCACGGCGTCCGGCTGCGGCACACCCAGGGCCCCAAGGCGGCCAGGCCGCTGCTGATGCGCGCCGCCGAGTCGTTCGAGCGGCTCGGCGCCGCCGGCTGGGCCGAGCGGGCGCAGGCCGAGCTGCGGGCCTCGGGAACGCCCGCGCGCACCTCGTACCTGACCTCCTTGACCTGGCAGGAGCACCAGATCGCCGAGCTGGCCGCGAGCGGGCTGACGAACAAGGAGATCGGCGAGCGCATGCACCTGTCGCCGCGCACGGTCAGCTCGCACCTCTACCGGATCTTCCCGAAGCTGGGCATCGCCTCGCGCGCGGCGCTGCGCGACGCCCTGGGCAAGCTCGGTCAGTGACCCCTCAGGCACGGATGCCCCGCTCGGCGAGCCAGAGCAGGACGTAGTCGGCGACCTCCCGCCAGCCGCTGTCCACGACCAGCGAATGCGCCCGGTCGGGGAACTGCTTGAGGCTGCTCACCGCCGTCGAGTCGCCGTACAGCTTGTACACGGCGCGGGTGGCGGCGTCCGGCACCAGCCGGTCCTCCTGTCCCGAGATCAGCAGCAGCGGCCCGCGCGCGGCGTTGCCCGCGTCCACCGCGGCGCGGGGATGCGCGCCGCCGCCCAGCTCCGTCAGCAGCCGGGACGGCGCGGGCACGACGTGTGTCTCGTGCAGCCGCGCCGACTCCTCCGCCGTCACCGTGTTGGCGAGGAGCCGGTGGAACAGCCCGGCGTCGAGCGACTCGGGCCACGGCTCCCGCCCGACCGGGTCGGCCGGGACGGGGGCGATGGCCACGGCCGCGCGGCCCAGGTTCGTGCCGAGCAGGTGCTGGGCGATCAGCCCGCCCACCGAGTGCCCGACGATCACCGGCGGGGTGTCGAAGGACCGCACGATGTCCGCGTAGTGCTCCGTGAGCGCGTCGAGCCCCACCTCCGCCCCCGGCCGCTGCCGGGCCTCCGCCACCGTGGCGGGCTCCCCCGGCCAGCCGGGCGCGTAGACGGCGAACCCGAAACTGGAGAAACGCTCGTCCCACGGCGCCCAGGACAGCGCGTGCAGCCACACGCCATGGATGAAGACGACGGGAGTGGGGTTCACGGATCCTCCGGGAGCGCTTGGTGTGCGTCAAGGATCGGGCGAGCGGGCCGCCTGCGGGAACAGTCGAATGACTCAAAATCGCCGGTCCCCGGGGCCGTGCCAAGGCCCCGGGGACGCGGACCGGTCAGTGCCGGGGCTGGACGCACCGGTAGCTCGCCGCGTCGGCCAGGTCGCCGTGGCCGGTGTAGCGGGAGACGGACGGGTACAGGCACAGCTCGCGCGTGACGGTCTTGCCTGAGGCGTCCTTGGCGGCGGCGCTCAGCGTGCGCGGCGCCTTGCCCTGCTCGACCCAGGCGGTCAGCGCGCCCAGGGCGTCGGTGGGCACCGGGGCGGTGCCGCCGGAGCCGCAGTGGTTCACGCCCGGCGCCAGGAACAGCCGGTAGAAGTCGTCGACCCGGCGCGAGCCGCCCAGCCGCCGCTCCACCCGCTCGCGGTAGTCGACGGTGCCCAGGGTGGGGATGAGCTGGTCGGCCTGGCCGTGCCAGGTCAGCAGCTTGCCGCCGGCCTTGCGGAAGCCCGACAGGTCGGGGTCGTCGGTGCCGATGACCGCGTCGTACTCGGCCTGCGACTGCTTGAACAGCTCGGCGAACTGCGCGTAGGTGATGGTCGTCAGGTCGAAGGACGGCTGGCGCTTCAGCCAGGTCTGCACCCAGGCGGCCGGGACGGGGAACGGCTGGCCCACCCGCTTGCCGTCGTCGCCCGGCACGGTCGCGGCCAGGTCGAAGGTCGCGCCGATCGGCACGCCGTACCAGAGCTTCTTGCCCGAGGGCGTGCGCGGGCCGTCCCAGATCTTGCGCACCACCGCCGCGTCGGCCGCGGAGATGGTCTCCTTCACGCCGTCGCACTCGACCGTCTGGCCGATGAGCTTGCGCGGGTCGAAGGCGCACTTGGCGGGGTCGCCGACGATCCCGTCACGGGCGCCGTCCAGCGCGTCGCAGGCCTTGACGGCGGCCTGGTTGAACAGGTTGAACTCGCACGCGGCGGGATAGTTCTTCTCCTGGTTCATCACCACCTGCGGCCACAGGGTGGCGACCTCGAACTCGTCCCAGTTGATGCCCGGGGCGTTGGCCAGGATGCCGTCGTAGTCGCCGGGATGGCGCTGGGCCTCCATGTAGCCCTGGCGGCCGCCGGTCGAGCAGCCGTTCCAGTAGGAGTAGGAGGCGGGCTTGCCGTACACCTCGTCGATGACCTGCTTGGCGACCAGGGTCATCTCGTGCTGGGAGCGGTCGGCGAAGTTCTTCAGCAGTGCCGTGTTGACCGCGCCCGCGCTGTTCAGCGCCCAGCCCGTGTCGATGTAGGTGCTCACGCCCGCGTCGGTGGTCGCGGCGGCGTAGCCGGTCTTGACCGCGCCGGCCAGCGCGGCGCCGTAGTCGCCGGCGGCGAAGGCGCTGCCGCCGACCGCCTGGAACCGTCCGGTCCAGCCCTGCTCGGGCAGCCACACCTGCACCTTGGCGTGGTCGCCGACGCCCGGGTGGGTGAGCGTGACCGTGACCGCGCAGTGCGCGGGCACGTCGGGGACGTCCACCGCGGGCAGCGGCGTCACCGGCGGAACGTGCACGGTGCCCGCCTCGCGGCGCTCCGCCGTCACCGACTCCACCGCGGTGCCGTCGGGGGCCTTCACGGAGATCGAGGAGGCACAGGTGAACGGGGCGGCGGTGGCCGCCGAGGCGCTGGTCGGCAGGCAGATCGCCGCCGCCAGCGGCACACCGGCCGCGAAGGCGGCCAGGAGTCTCTTCATGGATGTCCCATCACTGGAGTACGCGTCATCGCTGCGCGGCAGGTCCGGCCGGGTCCCTGCCGCGATGGCTCAACTCTGGCCCTGGCGGCGGGCACGGCACATCAGTCACATGACGGCGGAATCCGGCGGCCGGTTCGGCGCACGAAAGGCCACCTCACCACCGTCATGTGACGGAGCGCGGAAATCTTTTCCGGGCGATGTCGATTCCGGCGTGGTGCGATCGACGCGTTGGTGAGAGCGCGGAACACACCAACGGGAGATGTGATGAGCACTGTGGTGATGCACAACGTCGTGTCGGTGGACGGCTTCATCGCCGACGAGCACGACGGGATCGGGCCGCTGTTCGACTGGTACGCCAACGGCGACGTCGAGCTGGTGGAGGGCTCGGGGATCAAGGTCTCCAGGACCTCGGCCGACTACGTCAAGCCGATCTGGGCCGCCATCGGGTCGATGGTGATCGGGCGGCACCTGTTCGACATGACCAACGGCTGGGAGGGGAGGCCGCCGACGGGTGAGCACGTGGTCGTGGTCTCCCACCGGCCCAAGCCGGAAGGGTGGCACCCCGAGGCGTCGTACCACTTCGTGGACGACGTGGCCCGGGCGGTCGCGCTGGCCCGGGAGCTGGCGGGCCGGCGCAACGTCGCCGTCGCGGCGGGCGAGGTCGGCGGGCAGGCCTTCGCCCTCGGGCTGGTGGACGAGGTGGCGATGGACGTGGTGCCCGCGGTCCTCGGGTCGGGCAAGCGGTACTTCGGCTCGGTCGCCGCCCCGCACCTGCTCGACGACCCGCACGTGGTGATCCAGGGCGACCGCGTCCTGCACCTCCTCTACCGCGTGCGCCGCTAGTCGGCCACCTCCCGTAGCGGGAAGTGGCAGGCGACCTGGTGCGGCCCGCCCTCCAGCACCGGCTCGGTGGCGCAGACGTCCTGCGCCAGCGGGCAGCGGGTGCGGAAGCGGCAGCCGGTCGGCGGGTTGAGCGCGCTCGGCAGCTCACCCCTGATGGTCGTGTCAGGGCTGGGCGTGTGGCCGGGGTCGGGCGACGGCACGGCGTCCAGCAGCGCCTGCGTGTACGGGTGGCGCGGCGCCCGCACCACCTGGTGGGCGGGCCCCACCTCCACCAGCTTGCCCAGGTACATCACGCCGATGCGGTCGGCCATGTAGTCGACCACGGACAGGTCGTGGCTGATGAACACGTACGACAGGCCGAGCTCGCCCTGGAGGTCGCGCATCAGGTTGAGCACCTGCGCCTGCACCGACACGTCCAGGGCGCTGACCGGCTCGTCGGCCACGATCAGCCGGGGCCGCAGCGCCAGCGACCTGGCGAGGCCGATGCGCTGGAGCTGCCCGCCGGAGAACTCGTGCGGATAGCGCTCCAGCGCCCGCCTCGGCAGGCCGACCTGGTCGAGCAGCTCGCTGACCCGGGCGCGGCGCGCGGCGGCGTCGCCGACCTGCTGGATCTCCAGCGGCTCGGTGAGGATGGAGTCGACGCGCATGCGCGGGTTCATGGCCGCGTAGCTGTCCTGGAACATGAGCTGCACCTTGCGGTGCATGCGGTGGCGTTCGCGCCGGTCCAGGCCGGCGATGTCGGTGCCGTCCACGACGATGCGGCCGCCCGTGGGGGTTTCGAGCCCGGCGACGAGGCGGCCGACGGTGGACTTGCCGCAGCCGGACTCGCCCACGATGCCGAGCGTCTCGCCGGGCTTGACCTCGAAGGACACCCCGGCGACGGCGCTGACGCGCCCGGCGCCCTTGCGCAGGCCCGCGCCGCCCGCGTCGTACTCCTTGACCAGGTCCCGCACGCTCAGGATCGGCTCGGCCGGCGCGGTGGCGGCCCTGGCGTGGCCGGCCGAGGCCGCGATCGTGACGGGCTCGGTGACAGGGTGCAGGCAGGCGAACGCGTGCCCGTCCCCGGTGAGCCGGACGTCGGTGGTGCGGCACTCGTCGGTGGCGAAGCGGCAGCGGGGCGCGAAGCGGCAGCCGGTCAGCGGCCGTGACAGGTCAGGCGGCAGGCCGGGGATGCTGTAGAGCCGCCCGTCCCCGTCATGAGCCGACTCGGGCAGGGCGCGCATGAGCGCCTCGGTGTAGCGGTGGCGCGGCGCGCGGAACAACTCGGCGGTCGTGGCGGTCTCCACCACGCGTCCCGCGTACATGACGGCGACCCTGTCGGCGCGGCCGGCGATCACCCCGAGGTCATGGGTGACCAGGATGACCGCCATCTTGAACTCTTCGCGCAGATCGTCGATGAGTTCGAGGATCTGGCGCTGGGTGGTGACGTCCAGCGCCGTGGTGGGCTCGTCGGCGATGAGCAGGCGCGGGGAGCGGATGAGCGCCATGGCGATGACGACGCGCTGGCGCATGCCGCCCGAAAGCTGGTGCGGGTAGTCATCCACGATCTTGTCGGGGCGGGGCATGCCGACCCGGCGCAGGATCTCCACGGCCCGCTCGCGCGCCTCGGCCTTGCCGACCCCCTGGTGCACCCGCAGCGGCTCGGCCACCTGGGCGCCGATGCGCATGGTGGGGTTGAGCGAGGTGAGCGGGTCCTGGAAGACCATGCCCATCTCGACGCCGCGCACCCGGCGCAGCTCGGGCGCCGGCATGGTGCGCAGGTCGCGGCCGTCGAAGAGGATCTCCCCGCCGACGACGCTTCCGCCCGGGGGCAGCAGCCCCATGATCGACAGCACGGTCATGGTCTTGCCGCTGCCCGACTCGCCCACGATGCCGAGCGTCTCGCCCTGCCTGACCTCCAGGTCCACCTGATCGAGCGCGTGCACGGTGCCGCGCCGCAGCGCGATGTCGGTGCTGAGGCCGCGCAGCCGCAGCAGCGGCTCGCCGGGAACCTCCATGTACGAAACCTCCTGCTAGCGCCGCCGGAGGCGGACCTCGAAGACGTCCCTCAGCCCGTCGCCGATGAAGTTGAAGGCGAGGACGATGAGGATGATGGCGATGCCCGGCGGGTACAGCAGCCACCAGTGGCCGCTGAAGGTGTCCGACAGGCCGTCGGACAGCATGCCGCCCCAGTTCGCCGCGGGTGGCGGCACGCCCAGGCCGAGGAACGACAGGTAGGCGACGTAGAGGATCGCGTCGGCCACCTGGAAGGTGGCGTTGACGATCACGGTGCCGATGGCGTTCGGGATGATGTGCCTGCGCACGGCGCGCCCGCCGGTGCCGCCCATGCCGCGCATCGCCATGACGTACTCGCGGGTGCGCAGCGACAGCGCCTCGCCGCGGACCAGCCGGGCGGGGCCGAGCCAGGCGAAGGCGCCGATGATGAGGATGAGCATCGGCACCGTGGGCGTCACGATCGAGGCCATCAGCATGAACAGGAACAGCGCGGGGATCGACATCATGGCGTCCACCACGCGCATCATGACCGCGTCCACCCAGCTTCCCGCGAACCCGGCGACGGCGCCCCAGACGGTGCCCACGACGGTGGCCAGCAGGCCGGCGGCCAGGCCGACGATGATGGACGTCTGCCCGCCCAGCATGAGCCGCCCGAGCTGGTCGTAGCCGACGCCGTCGGTGCCGAGCGGGTGGCCGTCCGTGCCTGGCGTCAGGAAGACCTTCGTCAGGTCGGTGTGTACCTGGTCGGTCTGGTAGAACAGCGGCCCGAGGAAGGAGAAGGCGGCGAGCAGCACGAACAGGCCCACGCCGACCAGGGCGAGCCGGTTCTCGACGAAGACCTCGAGCCCCTGCCGCCACATCCCGCGGACGGGCGCCTCTTCCTGCGGAGCGGTCATGACCGGCCTGCCTTGAGTCGTACGCGCGGATCGACCGCGGCGTAGAGCACGTCGGCGACCAGCGCGCCGAGCACCGTGGCCACCGAGATCAGCAGCGTGACGCCGAGCAGGATCGGGTAGTCCCGCTTGAGCGCCGCCTGCCAGAACAGCAGCCCCATGCCCGGGTAGTTGAACAGCCGCTCGACCACGAGAGCGCCGCTGAACAGCGCGGGCAGGTACATGCCGAGCAGGGTGATGACGGGGAACAGGCCGTTGCGCAGCGTGTGCCCGACGATCACCCGGCCCTCCGACAGGCCCTTGCTGCGTGCCGTGCGGACGTAGTTCTCGTTCAGGTTGTCGACCATGGACGAGCGCACGTAGCGGGAGTAGACCGCGACGGTGAGGATCGTCAGGGTGAGCGTCGGCAGCACCAGCCCGGCCGGGTCGGCCAGCACCTCCGCCATGGTGAAGCCCTGCGGGGCCTCGGGCGGCAGCACCGGCCACACCTGGGAGAACAGAATGATCATCATGAGACCCATGAAGAAGATGGGCGTGGCGTAGGCCAGCAGCGCCAGCCCGTTGATGGTGTAGTCGGGCCAGCGGTTGCGCCGCACCGCCTGCACCACGCCCAGCGGGACGGCCACCACGACCGCCAGGAACGTCGAGGCCAGCGACAGGAGCATGGTCTTGGGCAGCCGCTGCCAGATGGCCTCGGTCACCGACTGGTTGAGCTGGAAGGAGTAGCCCAGGTCGCCCTGGACCAGCCGCTGCAGGTACATCGCGTACTGCTGCCACAGCGGCCGGTCGTACCCCATCTCGTGGTTGAAGGCGGCGATCTGCTGGAGCGTCGCCTCCTTGCCGAGGATGGCCCGCGCCGCACCGCCGGGCAGCAGGTGCAGGATCACGAACGTGATCAGCGTCACCAGGATCACGATGACCAGGGCCTGGCCCAGGCGCGTGAGGAGGTAGCGGGCCAACGGTCAGCTCTTCCAGGACCAGTCTTGGAAGTACATCAGGTTCATCGGGTCCTGCGGCTCGACGCCCTGCAGCCCCGACTTGTACGCCGAGATCTGGTAGACGGGGTTCGGCATCCACAGCACCGGCAGGTCCTTGGCCAGGAAGTCGTTGTACTCCTGGAGGGCGGCGGCGTCGTCGGAGAACTGCGCCTTCTCGATCAGCTCGTCGGCCTCGGGGTTGCTGTAGCTGCCGAGGTTGACGGGGGCGTCGGTCTGGAACAGGCGCTCACCGGAGGCGAAGGCCGGGTAGTACCAGCTGCCCTGCGAGCCGAAGAACGACATGTCCCAGTCGCACTTGGACTCCTCGGGCTTGCAGGCCGGAGTGACCGCGACGGAGTCGGGCACCTCCTTGATGGTGAGCTGCACGCCGACCTTGGCCATCGTCGACTTGATCTCGGCGAACATCTTGGTGGTCGCGGCGAAGCCGGACTGGCTGGTGACGGTGAAGCTCAGCGGGGTGTCCTTGGCGATGCCCTCGCCGCACAGGGCGGGGTCGGCGCAGGTGGTCTGCCCGTCGGGGGTCACCTTCCAGCCGTGGCTCTCCAGCAACTGCTGGGCCTTGGCCGGGTCGAACGGGTAGGCGCAGCCCTGGCCGGCGGGCGAGCCCTGCTTGGCGGGCACCGGGCCGCAGGTGGGGGCGGCCATGTCCGACCAGATCACCTTGCTGATCGTGGGCTGGTCGATGAGCATCTGCAGCGCCTGGCGCAGGTACGGCTGCTTGAACAACACCCCTGACTTGGGGTTGTTGTAGTTGAGCTGCAGGTACGTGATCGACCATCCGTACCAGGGGGCGACCTTGTAGCTCTTCGACTCCAGGTAGGCCTTCTGCGACAGGTTGGCCGGCGGGATGTAGCCGTAGTCGATCTGGCCGGCGCGCAGCACGTTGAACTCGGCGTCGTCGCCGGTGAACGGGCGCAGCACGATCTTGTTCAGCTTCGGCTTGTCGGGGCCGGAGTAGGCCTCCTGCTTGGCCAGGACCACCTCGCCGCTGGGCACGTAGCTCGCCAGCTTCCACGGGCCGCTGGTGGTCTTCCACAGCGGGTTGGTCGCGTACGACTTGGGGTCCTTGGAGGCGGCGGTCAGCTCCTCGAAGGTCTTCTTCGCGTCGCCCTTGTCCCAGGCGTGCTGGGGCAGCGGCACGATGCGGTTGAGCTGGTTGCCGACGAACCAGGCGGCGTTGTACGCCTTCGTGGTGGTCAGCGAGAACGTCTTGTCGTCCTTGACCTTGAAGGACTCGACGTTGTCGGGGAAGCCGCCGGGCTTGTAGGAGGCCCACTTGTCCTTGTTGGCGGTGACCAGGTCCCACCAGAACTTCACGTCCTTGGTGGTGATCGGCTTGCCGTCGGACCAGGTGTTGTCCTTGAGCGTGATCGTCAGTGTCCTGCCCTTGTCGCTGACGACGGGCGGCTCGGCCAGCGACCGCTGCGGGTTGACGTTGTCGGTGCTGGAGCCGTCGAGCTGGTAGCTGTACAGCTTGCGGTACAGGGCGGTGGAGAAGATGTCGTTCTCGCCCTGGGTGAAGCCGGGGGCCGAGATCGGCAGGATCCAGTTCGGCGTGCGCAGGGCCACGGTCACGGTGTCCTTGCCCTGCGCGCCGCCGCCCTGCTGCGGACTGCCGCCGCCGGCGCCCGCGCTGCAGGCGGTCAGACTGAGCCCGATGGCCACCACGCCGCTCAGGATGCGGGTTCTCGTCCCCATGTTTCTCCTCGTCGGAACGTGCGCGTGCCCTCCAGGGGCCCTTCAATCGGGAGAATGTATAGAGGTACAAGTTCTAAGTCAATGCGAAAAATCACCTTTGTTCGGGACACTTATTTCGGGATAGAGTCCCCGGCGAAGCATCTATCGGGTGATCGTTCTCGTGCCCGATGATGGGTGTTCCATCAAGGGGAGGAGAGGCATGTCGGAGCCGCCCGCCAATCTGCGCGAGCAGGCGTTGAGCCTGCTGGCCAGCGGCAAGGCCGCCTCCCGCGCGGATCTGGTGGAGATCATGGAGGTGGCTCCGTCCACGGTCTCCAGCGTGGTGCGCCGCCTGCTGGAGGAGGGCACGATCCTGGAGGAGGGCGTGGGCGCCTCCACCGGCGGGCGCCGGCCCAGGATCCTGCGGCTGCGCGAGGACGGCGGCGTGTTCGTGGTCGCCGAGCTGGGCGCCCGCCACGCCCGCGTCGGCCTCTGCTCCCCCACCGGCGCCCTCCAGGCGGTCCAGGAGTTCGCCGTCGACATAGGAGCAGGCCCCAAAGCGATCTTCGACCGGATCACCGAGGCCTTCGACGGCATCAGGACCGCCCACGCGCCCGGCCGCCGGCTGCTGGCCGTCGGCATGGCGCTGCCCGGCCCGGTGGACTTCCCGCACGGACGGCTCGTCGGCCCCGCCCGCATGCCCGGCTGGAGCGGCTACGACGTCCAGCGCGACCTGCGCGACCGCTTCCAGGTGACCGCCGTCGTCGACAACGACGCCAAGGCCGCCGCGATCGGCGAGCACGTCACCCGCCGCGAGGCAGGCGACATGATCTACGTCAAGGCCGGCAGCGGCATCGGCGGCTGCCTCGTCAGCGGCGCCCAGATCTACCGGGGCGGACGCGGGCTGAGCGGCGACGTCACCCACGTGCGGGTCGCCGACAGCGGCGAGCGCGACTGCACCTGCGGCAGCCGCGGCTGCCTGGAGACCGTCGCCAGCGGCGCCGCGCTCGCCCGCGAGCTGGCAGGCCGCGGCCTGCCCGTGACCAGCCTCCGCGACGTCATCGCCGCCACCGTCAACGCCGACCCCGCCGTGGTCACCCTCGTCCGCCAGGCCGGCCGCCACCTGGGCGTCGCCCTGTCGGGCCTGGTCAACTTCCTCAACCCCGACAGCGTCGTCATCGGCGGCGCGCTGTCGAGCCTGGACGTCTACGTGGCGGCCGTCAAAGGCATGCTCTACGAGCGCTGCCTGCCGCCCCTGACCCAGTCGCTGTCCATCGAGGCGAGCATCGCCGGCCCCGACGCGGCCCTCATCGGGCTGGGCCGGCTCCTGCGGGAGACCGCCGACGTCCGCCCCTCCTAGAAAGCACCACCACGTTGTCTCTGCGCATCGCCATCTGTGGCGTCCACATCGAGTCCAGCACCTTCTCGCCGCACCTCAGCGGCGCCGGCGACTTCACCGTCACCCGCGGCCAGGCCCTGCTCGACAGGTACGACTGGCTCGCCGACCCGTGGGCGGCCGACGTGGAATGGGTGCCCATCGTGCACGCCCGCGCCCTGCCCGGCGGCGCGGTCGAGCCCGCCGCGTACGACGCGTGGCGGGCCGAGATCGTCCAGGGCCTGTCCAGCGGCGCGTTCGACGGGGTGCTGCTCGACATCCACGGCGCGATGAGCGTCGTCGGCCGCCAGGACGCCGAGGGCGACCTGATCACCGCGATCCGCTCCGTCATCGGCCCGGAGCCGCTCGTGTCGGCGGCCATGGACCTGCACGGCAACGTCTCCCCCACCCTGTTCGCCGGCTGCGATCTGCTGACCTGCTACCGCACCGCGCCGCACGTGGACGTCTGGGAGACCCGCGAGCGCGCCGCCCGCAACCTCGTCGAGGCCCTGCGCAGGGGCGGGCGCCCGCACAAGTCGCTGGTCCACGTGCCCATCCTGCTCCCAGGCGAGATGACCAGCACCCGCGTCGAGCCCGCCCGCGGCCTGTACGCCCGCATCCCCGGCATCGAGGCCAGGCCCGGCGTGATCGACGCGGCCGTCTGGATCGGCTTCGCCTGGGCCGACGAGCCGCGCTGCACCGGCGCTGTCGTGGCCACCGGCACCGACGCCGCCGCCACCGAGCAGGCGGCCCGCGAGCTGGGGCAGGCGTTCTGGGACGCGCGCGACGACTTCGCCTTCGTCGCGCCCACCGGCTCCATGGACGAGTGCCTGGACGCCGCCCTCAAAGAGGGCTCCGCCCGGCCGTACTTCATCAGCGACTCCGGCGACAACCCGGGAGCGGGCGGCGCCGACGACGTCACCTACGCGCTGGAGCGGATGCTGGCCAGGCCCGAGATCCGCGACGGCTCCACCCGCGCCGTCTTCGCCTCCCTCTTCGACCCCGAGGCGGTGGCGCAGGTCGCGCACCTCCCGGTCGGCTCGCCTGTCAGCGTCCGCGCCGGCGGGCGCCTCGACACCCGGCCGCCGGGGCCGCTCCTGCTGGAGGGCACGCTGGAGGCCGTCGCCGACGACCCCGACGGCGGGCAGGTGGTCAGCGTGCGCGTCGGCGGGCTGAGCGTCTTCCTGACCTCGCGCCGCATGCAGTACCGGCTGCTGGAGTCGTACCGGCGGCTCGGGGTGGACGTCGGTCAGGTGGACATCGTCACGGTCAAGATCGGGTACCTGGAGCCGGAGCTGTTCGAGGCGGCGGCCGGCTGGATGCTGGCGCTCACGCCCGGAGGCGTGGACCAGGACCTGCACCGGCTGCCGTACCGGAACCTGAAGCGGCCGATCTTCCCGCTGGACCGGGACGCGGCGCTGGGAGCTTGACACCTCTGCGGCAGGACCGATAGGTCCGTCGCTCGTGTCATCCAGAATCGCCTTACCCGGCTTATGCGCCCTGGCACTCCTGGTGCCGCTCGTCCCCGCCGCCGTCCTGCCCGGAGCCGCGAACGCGGCCACCTGCGTGGCCGTCACCGCGTTCCTGGTCGTGCCCGTCGTGGTGCTGCGGCGCAGGCGGTGGGCGCCGCGGCTGGGCGCCGCGCTGCTGGCCCTGCTCGCCGTGGCCGCCGCCACGCCGTCGCTCACCGGGCTGGGCGCGCCGAGCCCGGAGGAGCTCCAGGTCGCTCTGACGCTCCAGCACGCCAGGGGCGGACCCGCCGACTCCGCCGCCCTGCTCTCCAGCGAAGCGCTGAGCGGCCTTCCCTGGAGCGGCGAGTTCCTGCTGCTGCTCGCGCTCGCCTGCCTGGCGGGCGCGGGGCTGCTGCTGGCGCTCCACCGGCTACTCCACCACCAGGCGCGTGAGCTCCTCCCGCTGCGCTGGCGGTGGCCGCTGGCCATGTGGAGCGCGGCCCTGGTGCTGGTGAGCGTTCCCTACGCGATGCTGGTGGGGATCCTGGCCTCCGGGCCGAGCGAGATGGGGATGTCGTTCATCGACGGCGTCTGCTTCGGCAACTCGGGGGAGCTCATGTTCGCGACGGCCGTCCTGGCCCTTCTTCCCGATCCGATCGTGGTCGCCGTGGGCTTCGGCTTGTGGGCGCTGCTGGCGGGCACCGGTCACCGGCCGGCGGCCCGGGTCGCGGGCTGGCTGACGGTGGTGCCGCTGGTGGCCGGTGACCTGATGGTGAGCTGGCTGCCCGTGCTCGGCTGCGGGCTGTCCTCGGACGAGGTGACCAGCCCTGTCACCTCGGCGTGGGTGCTGTACGTGCTGCTTCCCATCGTCCTGATCCTTCTGGCGGTACGGCTGCGCCGGGCCCCTCGCTGAGCTCCGCCCGGATGGCCGCCCCGTCGGCGTAGAGCACCGGTGGGGCGGTGTGCTCGCGGTGCTCGACCTCCACGACCAGCCCCTGCGACCGGGTCTGCTCCCATGCGTGGACCTCGTCCACCGTACGCACCTCAGCAGTCATCGGGCCTGCCACTGGCGGACCCAGGCGCGGCCGTAGTCGTTGCCGTGCGGGGTGCGCAGCACGGTGTGGACGTGGAACGGCTTGGGCGTGTCGTAGTCGAGGAACACCCCGCAGTGGTGGTCCAACTCGGCGATGAGCACCGGCGACTGCAGCCGGTAGTAGAAGACGTCGCCCGGCCGGTGGCCGCCGATCCAGCAGAACCAGGTCTCGTCCAGGTGCTCGGCGATCTCCCTCATGCGGGCGGCGCGCGGCCCCTCCGGCAGCAGCCGGACGTAGCACTCGGCGATCGCCAGGGCGTGCTCGCGCGCCTCGGCGGGCGCGTCGGCGAGACTCACCCCCTCGAACGGGATGACGCGGTTGTCCTGGAACGCCCCCGCCAGGTGCCGTTCGTCGCCGGGGTGCACGCGGCCCTCCGGCATCGCGGGATCGACCATCCGCTCGTACAGGACGGCCTGCCCGCGCTGCTCCCGCGTCAGCGCGCCCATCAGCCGCAACCCGAGCTCCACCCGGTCGGCGAACAGGCCGCGCAGGCCCGCGTGCGGGCCCGCATCGATCTCGTCGGGCTCGGCGCCGAGGAACACCGGCGACAGCACCATGCGGCCCTCGACGACCAGGCAGTTGAGCGCGCAGTGGTGGCCGTAGAGCTGCCAGCCCCACGGGGCCCGCGGGTCGGGGGTGCCGTAGAGTGCGAGGTTGTAGCTGAACTCGTTGAGGATGGTCTCCAGGCCGACGACCTCGCCGAGGAAGCCGTTGACCAGCATCATCGCGTGCGCCAGCCGGTAGCCCTCAGGGGAGAGCGAGGCGCGCACCAGGGCCAGCGCCCGCTCGCGGACGGCCCGCGGCTGCAGGTCCAGCCGCACGCCGGTGTCGAACTGCATGAACTCCGGGTTGGCCCAGGTCTGCCACTCGACGGCGTCCACGGCGAACGTGATCCGCTCGCGCCCCTCGGCGTCCAGGGCGGAGAGCAGGTCGTTCGCGGCGGTCACCATCGCCTCGACCGGCGCCTCCTCCCCCGGCTCGGCCGGCTTGAGCGGGTGGAGGCCCGCGCGCAGGGCGCCGTCCTCGGTGACGCCGTGGAAGTCGTTCTCGTAGAGCGGCGTCCAGCCCTCGACCAGGCCGCCGGTGAACGTGCCCGGCTTCCTGGCGAACTCGCGATAGGCGTACGGGTCGAGCCCCCGCACCTCGGCCAGCCTCGGGTGATCGTGCGGGAACAGGTACTGGCGGTACTCGCCGGGCATGGGGAGCCCCTTCTTACGTGGTGGTGTTGTGCCGGGCGACGGCGGCGCGAACCGCGGCCTCGTCACCGGCGGCGATCGCCGCCACCAGGTCGGCGTGGACCTGGTAGCGCTCGGCGCGGTAGCCGGCGGCGGCAGGGTCGTCGTCGAGGCGGGAGGACGCGGCGCCCAGGTGGCCCAGGGTGCCGGTGTAGACGGCCCGCGCCATCGCGTTGGGGCTGATCGCGGCGATCCGCTCGTGCAGCGCCCAGTTGGCGCGCATGAAGCCGTCCCAGTCGGGGGCGGCGCGGAGCTGCGCCAGCAGGCCGCGCAGGTCGGCGACGTCCTGGCCGGTGCGGTGGCGGGCGGCGCCGACGTCGATGAGCTCCTCCAGGTGGTCGCGCAGCTCGATGGCGTCGGCGACCGTGCCCGGCTCCTCCTCGACGCTGAGCAGCGTGTGCCGCAGCCGCACCACGGGCCCGCGCTCGGCGACGAACAGCCCGCCGCCGCGCCCCGGGCGGATCTCCAGCACGCCCCTGTCGCGCAGCAGCCGGACGGCCTCGCTGACCGTCGCGTAGGCCAGGCCGGTCTCCGCGCGCAGCGACTCCAGCGTGCCGACCGGCTCGCCAGGAGCCAGCCCGCGCGTGCGGATCCGGTCGTCGAGCAGGGCGGCGAGCTGCTCGGCACGGGTACGCGCGCCCTGCCCGAAGCCGGTCAGGGCTTGTCCGGATGAGGAACTCTGCGGCATAGTCCTTATCTAAGCACAAACCTTCGAACCTTTAGAAGGGTTCGCACCCTTCGTCCGCCGCAAGGAGAGATGACCGATGAGGATCGTGGGGATCCGCCGCAACGGCGGCCCGGTCGAGGTGGCGTCCCTGTCACCGGACGGCACCGAGGTCGCGGTGCTCGCCCCGCTGGAGGACTTCTGGGCCGACGCGCGCGGCCACGTGTCGCGGGAGCCCGCCGGCGAGACCGTCCAGGCCGCGGAGGTCACCTTCGTCCCGCCCGTGCTGCCCGGCGCGCGGGTGATCTGCATCGGGCTGAACTACCTCAAGCACGTCGCCGAAGGCTCCTTCGCGGGCAAGGACCTGCCGCCGTACCCGACGCTGTTCGCCCGCTGGACGCAGTCGCTGACCGTCGGCGGCGCGCCGGTGCCTGTCCCGTCCGGTGAGGACGGCCTCGACTGGGAGGGCGAGGTCGTCGCGTACGTCGGCGCGCCCCTCGCCGACGCCGACCCCGGGCAGGCGCTGGACGCCGTCGTCGGCTACTCGGCCTTCAACGACATCACCTCGCGCAGGGCGCAGAAGCTGACCAGCCAGTGGATCCTCGGCAAGAACGGCGACCACTCGGGCCCGCTCGGCCCCATGGTGCCCGCCGCCGAGGTCGGCGACCTGCGCGACGGCCTGCGGGTGCGCACCCGGGTCAACGGCGAGGTCGTGCAGGACGGCAGCACCGACGAGATGGTCTACACCGTCGGCGACACGCTCTCGCTCATCTCGCGCACGTTCACGCTCCGCCCCGGCGACCTGCTCGCCACCGGCACGCCCGCCGGCGTCGGCTACGCCCGCACTCCCCCGTGGCTGCTGCGGCCAGGCGACGTCGTCGAGGTCGAGATCGACCGCCTCGGCACGCTGCGCAACCCGATCGTCGGCAACGACGCCCGGCTGCCCGGCGCATGACCCGCCCGGCCGCCCGCGCCCTGATCGAGGCCACGGTCGATCCCGGCAGCTTCCGCTCCTGGGACGAGCCCATCGACCGCGGCGGGCACGATCCCGGCTACCTCGCCGTGCTGCGGCGGGCGCAGGAGAAGGCCGGCACCGACGAGGCCGTGCTCACCGGGCGGGCGTCGATCCGCGGGCACGCGGCGGCGCTCGTCGTCAGCGAGTTCGGCTTCCTCGGCGGGTCCATCGGCGTGGCCACGGCGGAACGCATCGTCGCCGCCGTCCGCCGCGCCACCCGCGAACGGCTGCCGCTGATCGCCGCGCCCGCCTCGGGCGGGACCCGCATGCAGGAAGGCACGCCGGCGTTCGTCCGGATGGTCGAGATCAGCCGGGCCGTCGTGGCGCACAAGGCCTCGGGGCTCCCCTACCTCGTCTACCTGCGCCATCCCACGACCGGCGGGGTGTTCGCCTCGTGGGGGTCGCTGGGGCACGTCGCCGTCGCCGAGCCTGGGGCGCTCATCGGGTTCCTCGGGCCGGTCGTGTACCGGACGCTGCGCGGTGAACCGTTTCCCGAAGGGGTGCAGGTGGCGGAGAACCTGGTGGACAAGGGCATTCTGGACGCGGTCGTGCCCACGGAGGAGCTGGCCGGCGTCGCGGCCCGCGCCCTGGCCCTCCTCTCCGGCACCTCCGGACCCGTTCCACCGCCCGCCGCCGACGCTCCACGGCCACCCGCAGCCGACGCCCGGCCTACTCACGGCGGGGGCGACGCGTGGGCGTCGATCAGCCTCACCCGCCGTCCCGACCGGCCGGGCGTCCGTGAGCTGCTGCGGCACGCCGCCGACGACGTCCTGCCGCTGCACGGCACCCAGCTCGGCGAGACCGACGACGCGCTCCTGCTGGCGCTCACCTCGTTCTCCGGCACCCCGTGCGTCCTCGTCGGCCAGGACCGCCGCACCCAGTCCCAGCACCGCCCCCTCGGCCCGGCAGCCCTGCGCGGCGCCCGGCGCGGCATGCGCATCGCCCAGGAGCTGCGCCTGCCGCTGGTGTGCGTCATCGACACCCCGGGAGCGGACCTGTCGGCGGCGGCCGAGGAGGGCGCGCTGGCCGGCGAGATCGCCCGCTGCCTGGCCGAGATGGTGGAGCTGACCGTCCCCACCGTCTCGGTGCTGCTGGGCGAGGGCAGCGGCGGTGGCGCGCTGGCGCTGCTGCCGTCCCGCCGGGTGATCGCGGCGGGCAACGCGTGGCTGTCGCCGCTGCCGCCGGAGGGGGCGAGCGCGATCCTGCACGGCGGCCCCGAGCAGGCGCCGTCGGTGGCCAGGCGGCAGCGGGTGCGCGCCGTGGATCTGCTCGCCGAGGGCATCGTGCACGCCGTGGTGCCGGAGCACGCCCCCGCGCACGAGGACCCGGCCGGGTTCGCCCGCCGGGTCGCCGACGAATGCGTCCGCCAGATCGCCGCCCAGCGCTGAAGCCGTAGCTTGGCGCTGAGGCGGGCGACGGTTCAGGCCGGACGGTGGAGCAGCTCGCCGATCTGCGCCAGCTCCGCCGCGCTCAACGGCCCGTGCTGGAGCGCGCCCGCGTTCTCCTCGGCCTGCGCCACCGTCCTGATCCCCGGGATCGGCACCGTCCGCTCGCTCCGCCCCAGCAACCACCCCAGCGCCCCCTGAGCGAGTGTCCGCCCGCCGGAGGTCAGAACGTCCCGGATCGCCGCCATCATGGCGAGGAACTCCGGCGCGGGCCGCCCGTCGCGGAAGAGCGTCATCCACGCGGGCGAGTCCCCCCGGACGTCGTCGTCCGGCAGCTTGGACTCAGGCCCGTACTTGCCGGACAGCAGCCCCATCGCCAGCGGCCCCCGGTTCACGGACGCCAGCTCGTGCGTGTCGCAGACGGCCAGCATCGCCGGGGCGTCGCGCAGGACGCTCAGCTCGTGCTGGACGGCGACGCAGTGCGGCCCCTTGGCGAAGGCCGCCGCCCGTTCCGGGTCGTCGGTGCTCCACCCGTACGCGCGGATCAGCCCGTCGTCGACGAGCGCCTCCAGGGTGGCGATCAGGTCGTCCACCTGCTCCAGCGGCGCGTCGCCGATGTGCAGCTGGTAGAGGTCGACGCGGTCGGTGCCCAGCCGTTCGAGTGAGGCCGCGCAGGCCTGCCGGATGTAGCCGGGCGAGATGTCGCGGCCGGTGACGGTGCGGGTCGCGGGGTCGAAGACGTTGCCGAACTTGGTGGCGATGACCACGTCGTCCCGCCGCCCCGCCAGCGCCCGCCTGAGCACCCGCTCGCTGTGGCCCGCGCCGTAGACGTCGGCCGTGTCGAAGAAGGTGACGCCGAGGTCGAGCGCGCGGTGCACCGCCGCCACGGACTCGTCGTCGTCCACCTCTCCCCAGCCGGCGGGCTTGCCGCCGGAGACGAACGGCCCTCCGATGGCCCACGCGCCGAACCCGACGGCGCTCACCTGGATGCCGCTGCGCCCCAGCTCCCGGACGATCATGTCCAACTCCCTCGTGCCATGTGATGTCCCGAGGACGACGCTGCCACCTGGAGTGGGGTCCAGGTCAAGGCGAACGGTGTGCGCGCACTGGCGCGGGGATGGTCATCGGCGGAGCATGCGAATCATGACCACCCGCGATGACACCATCCTTGTCGGGACCCCCGACTTCAAGGCCCATGCCCACGCCCGCTACGCCGAGCTGCGCGCGCGGGGCCCGATCCACCGCGTGCGCTCCGCCGACGGTTCGGCCGTCTGGCTGGTCGTCGAGTACGAGCTGGGCCGGGAGGCGCTGGCCCACCCGAAGCTGAGCAAGGACCCCGAGCCGTTCGCGGAGCGGCTGCGCGCGGCCGGGCAGCACATCATGCTCGCGGGCTCCGGTTTCGGCGGCAACATGCTGACCGCCGACCCTCCGGAGCACACCAGGCTGCGCCGCCTGGTGTCCAAGGCGTTCACCGCGGGCGCCGCCGAGCGGCTGGCCCCGCGGATCGAGCAGCTCTCCCACACCCTCCTGGACGCCGTCGCCCCCGCCGGCCAGGCGGACCTGGTGGCCGCCTTCACCAGGCCGCTGCCCATGGCGGTGATCTGCGAGCTGCTCGGCGTCCCCGGGGAGCGCCGCGCCGACCTGCAGCGCTGGACCCGCGAAGGCATGAGCAACCCCTCCGCGGAGCAGCGCGCCGCCCTGCTGTCGCTCAACTCCTACCTGCGCGGCCTGCTCGACGACAAGCGCCGCACCCCCACCGGCGACCTGCTGTCCCAGCTCATCCGCGTGCACGACGACGACCACGGCCGCCTGTCCGACACGGAGCTGCTCGGCACCGCCGTCCTGCTGGTCGTCGCGGGCCACGAGACCACCGTGAACCTCCTCGGCAACGCCCTGGCCGCGCTCCTCGACCACCCGGAGCAGGCCGCGCGGCTCACGGCGCGGCCGGACCTCATCCCTGCGGCGGTGGAGGAGTTCCTGCGCTACGACGCCCCCGTCGAGACCACGCCCGCCCGCTTCGCCACCGAGGACCTCACGCTCGGCGGGCAGCGCATCAAGGCGGGGCAGGCGGTCGCGGTCGCCCTCACCTCGGCCGGGCGCGACACCCTGCCCCCTGACGAGTCCTGCCGCCTCGACGTGACCCGCGCGGAACCCCGGCACCTGGCCTTCGGCCACGGCGTCCACTACTGCCTGGGCGCGCCGCTGGCCCGGATCGAGGCGGCGGCCGGGCTGCGCGTGCTGCTGTCCCGGCTGCCGGACCTGGCCTGGGCCGACCCGTCGGCGCAGGTGCGCTGGCTGCCCGCCGGCATCACCCGCGGCCCCGTCGCCCTGCCCGTGCGGTTCACCGCCGCGACCGCCTGACACCCGAATCATCCGGACGCCGCTGCGCGACGAAGAAGGACAAACGGCTGCGGCCGCACACATATGAGGTGGTGGTCCCGGTGCGCGGGGTGGCCGGGACCCACCACACGGGGAGCGCGCCGGGGGCGGCGCGCCAGGGGGACAGATGGACATCGGGGGTAAGACGCGCGCGCTCGCCACGGCCGCCCTGGCGCTGGCGATCACCGGAGCGGGGCATCCGGCGGCCGGATCTGGAACGGTCCAGGAGGCCGTCACGCACAGGACCGTCGCGGCCGTGGCGATCCCCAGGACCACGGCGTTCAGGAAGCCGCTGACCCTTCCCAGGGCCGCGGCGTTCAAGAAGCCGCTGACCAGGACGATCGACCGCTATCTCGGCACCGTCCCCGGCCAGGTCGCGGTGTCGGTGAAGGACCTGACCACGGGCCGGTCCTACTCCTACAACCGTGGCCTCAGGACGGCCACGGCCAGCATCGTCAAGGTGGACATCGTGATGGCGCTGCTGCTCAAGGCCCAGAGCCGGCGGCGCGGCCTGACCACCGGGGAGCGGCAGCATGCCGCGCGCGCCATCAAGGTCAGTGACAACGCCGCCGCCTCGGCGCTGTGGGCCGCGATCGGCGGCGCGCCGGGGCTGGCCGCCGCTAACAAGCGTTTCGGCCTGCGCGAGACGAGGCCCGACCCGAGCGGGGCGTGGGGTTCGACCACGACCAGCGCCGCCGACCAGGTCCGGCTGCTGACCGCGCTCACCTCTCCCGGGAGCCCGCTGTCGGCGAAGAACCGCCGGTACGTGCTGGGGCTGATGGGCGGGGTGGCGCCGGAGCAGGCGTGGGGTGTGAGCGCGGCCGGGCGCGGGGGCGTCGCGCTGAAGAACGGCTGGCTGCCGCGCCCGAGGCATGGCGGGCGGTGGACGGTCAACAGCATCGGGCGGGTACGGGACCGGGGGCACACGTTCCTGATCGCGGTCGTCTCGGACCGGCACGGCTCGATGGGCGCGGGGGTGACGGCGGTGGGCAGGGTGAGCAGGCTCGTCACCGACGCCCTGGCTCGGCGGTGACGTCAGCCGGCCGGGCCGAGCGCCGCAGCCGCCGCAACGTGGGCAGCAGGAGCGCCAGGAGCACCGCGCTCCCCATCCCGAGGGCGCCGTAGACGGGGAACACGACGCCGGCCGGCACGAGCGCGGACAGCCCGCCCGCCGCCACGGCTCCCAGGGACATCGCGACGCTGATCTGGGCGCTCCACAGCCCGGCGAGCCGCCCGCGGTACCGCTCGGGCGTGTACTCCTGCACGATCGTGTACCGCATCACGTCGCCCACCACCCGTCCGGCCCCGAAGCACACGAGCCCGGCGATGGCGACGGCGAGGTACCCGGTGACGCCGACGACGACGAGCCCGGCGCCCGACACCAGCAGCGCCCCCATGCACAGGGCGCCGAGCCGGTCGGCGGTGCCCGTCCAGCCGCTGGTCAGCGAGCCCAGCAGGGCGCCGGCGGCGGGGGCGGCGTACAGCAGGCCGAGTACGTCGGGCCGCACGCCGAGCACCTCCTGGCCGAAGGCGGGCAGCAGCACGTTCCAGCCTGACAGCAGTCCCGCGGCAAGCCCGGCGAGCAGGGTGGGGCCGACGACGCGGTCGCGGCGCACGTACCCGGCGACGGCGCGCACCGCCTGCGGCAGCGACTCCTTGGCGGCGGTCTGCGGCGGCGGCAGCGGCGGGAGCCGGCCGAGGAGGGTGACGGTGAGGGTGCCGGCGAGGGCGCACAGCGCGTAGTTGCCCCAGAAGCCGGTGGCGGAGACGAGCAGCCCGCCGAGGGCGGGCGCGGCCACCGAGCCGAGGTCCGCCATGACGGCCATCAGCGCGCCGGCCGCGGCGAGCTTGTCGCGCGGCACGATGCTGGGCGTGGCGGCCATCAGCGCGGACCCGGACACGCCGTTGGCGACGCCTTCCACGACCCCGCACAGGTAGATCAGCCAGAGCTGCGGCTCGGGGAGCAGCGCGTTCCCGGCGAGCACCGCGAACGCGACGGCGGCGGTGGCGCGGGCGCCGAGGATGAGCTTCCTGCGGTCGCCGCGGTCGGCGAGCATCCCGCCCAGCAGGGTGCCGCCGAGCGCGGCGCCGCCGACCACGGTGCTGACGAGCGCCACGGCGACCGTGGAGCCCGTCAGCGAGAAGACCTGCAGTGGCACGGCGACCATGACGAAGCCGATGCCGAAGATCGCCACGGTGCGGGCGGCGAAGATCCGCCGGAAGGCCTGGCTGCGGAGGGGGGCGACGTCCAGGGCGAAGCGCATGGGCGATCTCTTCCGCTATATGATCAAGTTAGGGCCACCTTAGTTAATAGCGAACGTGATTCGCAATCTGCCCTGGTCACTCGGCCGCCGGCGCGAAGATCTGCGCCACGTCCGGTTTGGCCTTCAGGAACCCGAAGCCGTGCATGAGATCGGCGAGCTTCTGCACGCCCGCCCTGTCGGCCTCCATGGTGAACTCGCCGACCCGCATGGCCGCCGCCACGTCCGCGGAGATCTGCGTGTACGTCGGCACCACCTCGTCGATCGCCTGGCGATCGGAGCCGGCGATCTGCTGCCCCTTGGCCAGCGCCCGGTGCAGGGCGGCGGCCGTCTTCGGGTACTTGGCCAGCCACTGCTCGGTCACGCCCCACCCGTCGATCGGCACCCCCTCCGTGGGCCCGCCGATGGTGTCGACGATCTGCACGGCGCCGTCCTTCCTGGCCGCGCTCAGGAACGGCTCCGCCAGCCAGGCCGCGTCCACCTTGCCCGAGGCCAGCGCGCCGAGCTGGTCGGCGAAGGGCACGGCGACGAACTTGACGTCGTCCGGCTTGAGCCCGGCCTGCTGCAGGTGCGCGTTGACCACGGTGTGGCCGAGCGTCTTGAGCACGTTGACCGCGATGGTCCTGCCCCTGAGGTCGGCCACCGTCCTGATCGGCGAGCCCTTGGCCACGACCACGGCGCAGAAGCCGGGGGCGCCGCCCATGGTGTGCTGGAACAGCTTGAGCTTGGCCGCGCCCGAGTCGTTGATCGTCATGAGCGAGACGTAACTCGTCAGGAAGGCGTCCATGCTGCCGTTGATGATCTTCGGCATGACCGCGGTCGGCGCCTGGATGATCTCGGTCTTGACGGTCAGGCCCTCCTGCTTGAAAAAGCCGCGTTTCTCGGCGATGAACAGCGAGGCCGAGGAAGCGACCGGCACCACGCCGATCAGGAGCTGGGTCTTCTCCAGCCCGCCGGAGGCGGGTGCGCCCTCCTGCCCCTGCCCGTCCCCGCACGCGCTGATCGCCAGCGCCACTGCCATGCCCACGGCAACGATCCCGGTCAGTCGCATCGCCACTGCCTTTCCCCAGACTGTGCTGACGGTTGCGCAGGATCTTGACTACGCCTGTCAGGGTACGCCGGGGCTGTTTCAATCCGTCTTCATCCGGCGAAACTCACGTCCGGCGGCGGTAGACGCCGTAGAGGCCGCCCGCCAGCGAGATGCCGATGATCGCCAGGAGGCGGATCGCGTCGGAGCCGCCGGTGAAGACCAGTTCGCCCGGCGGATGGATGAGGAAGCCGGTGGCCAGCGTCCAGGCCAGGATGCCCGTCGCGGCGGCGGCCCACAGATCGGCCGCGACCGCGGCGTACAGGCACGCGGCCAGCCCCATCACGGCGAACCGCGCCTCGACCTGGGTGTCGGGAACCACCAGGGCGGTGATCGCGCACGCGGCGACTGCCACGAAGAACCCGATCCCGATCAGCAGTTCGGTGGGGCGCCGGTTGGAGGGCTTGGGCCTGCGGAGGAACATAAGTCCCCATTCAAGGGGGGTATGGGGGTTCGAGCAACCGGGGGGCCGGGTGTCCCCGGCCCCCCGCGGGTCACTGGAACGAGATCGAGTCGATGGTGACGGTGCTGTTGCCGCCGTACCAGAAGCCCATGGCGAGCTGTCCGGGTGACGAGCGGTTGATGCCGTTGGCCGCCATCGGGATCCTGATGTCCTGGTAGGCAGTGGTGACGGCCGGGTGGCCGCCGCCGTCGAGCGTGTAGCCGGCCAGGGTCCTGGTCACGCCGCCGAGCGCCACGTGGAAGTGGCTCTGCTCGCCTCCGGCCGCGCCCCTGATCCGGATCACGAGGTGGGTGTACGCGGACAGGCTCGTGTTGACGTCACTGCCGAACCAGCCGCAGTTGTCGTAGCGCAGGGCGAGCGCCCCGCCGGACACGACGCCCGAGCCGCCGCCGTTGAGGAAGCAGTTGCCGCCGGTCCACCTGCCCAGGTCGTTGCTCGCCGCCGACGGGTAGGCCGGGTCGCCGTCGAAGTCGTCGAGGACGAGCCCGGTGGACGACGCCGGAAGGGTGGTGACGGTGACGGGCGAGGAGGCCGCGGAGGTGTTGCCCGCGGCGTCGTAGGCCCGCACGGTGTAGGTGTAGGCGGTCGCGGCGCTCAGCCCGGTGTCGGTGAAGGAGGTCGTCGCCGAGGTGCCGACCTCCGTGGAGCCCCGGTAGACCCGGTAGCCGGTCACGCCGACGTTGTCGGTGGCGGCCGTCCAGGACAGGGAGACCGAGCCGGCCGTGCGGGACGGCGAGGTCAGCCCGGTGGGCGCGGACGGCGCGGTGGTGTCGGTGCCGCCGCCGGAGCCGACGGTGACAGGGCCGAGGGCGAGCCAGCCGTCGGCGCCCTGGGCGGCGTTGGCGAAGCGGAGCTTCTTGGCGTTCGCGGAGACGCTCTCCAGGGGGTTCTTCACCCGCAGCACCCACTGGTAGCCGCCGTTGGGCACGCCGGTGAGGTTCACGCCGGTCTGGAAGTACTGCGGGTAGCCGAAGTCGCGGTAGGTCGGGTCGGCGCCGACGCCCCAGTCGGGGAACGCGCGGATCTTGAGCGGCATGACCGTGCGCAGGTCCCAGGAGGTGTCGAAGGTCTTGACCACGGTGCCCGAGCCGTTCCTCAGCCCGAGGGTGAGCGTCCACGGGTAGTAGAACGGGGCGACGCCGTTGTTGCTGATCCGCACGCCGACGTTCGTGGCGCCGCTCGCGGTGTTCCGGTAGTAGGCGTTGTCGACGGTGAGGTCGTAGCCCATGAGCCGGACGGCGGCGGCGACGCCGGGGTCGCCTGCCGCGTAGTTCTGGCTCTGCTCGTTGATCTTCCAGGTGGTGTGCTCCAGCTCGATGCACGCCTTCATGTTGTCGACCTGGCCGGAGCCGCCGGGCCAGGACGCGAACGCCGACGACTGGATCTCGGGCCTGACCTCGCCGCCCATCGACGCGGTGATCCACTTGTTCTCGGCGCCGACGTTCAGCGCCCGCTGGAGCTGCGAGTAGCTCGCGCCGCCGAGCGACTGCGGCAGCGTGACGCCCGACAGCGGCGAGCCTTCGCGGAAGCAGAAGGAGTCGTCGTGGTAGCCGATGTCCAGGCCGGTCGCCGCGCCCGCCGCCGAGTCGGGGTAGCGCGCCTCCAGCTTCGTCCGGTCGAAGGCGGCGTCGTAGGCCTGGAGGAGCTGCGCGGCGTGCGCGTCGGTCGGCATGTAGTTCGGGTAGGTGTCGCCGCTGGTGTCGGTGTCGTACGGCCAGGTGTGCCACTCGCCCCAGAGCCCGATCAGGCCCAGGTGGATGAAGCCGATCCGGGGGTCGCCGTCGTAGCGGGCGCCGAAGGCGGCGATGAAGTCGCTCAGCGCGTCCAGCAGGTACGGGCTGTCGTAATCGGGGCTGGTGGTGCCCCATCGGGTGTTGGTCCGGTAGGTGACGTGCCCGTCGAAGCAGCGCGGGATGGCGTTGGCGGGGTGGCTGCCGCTGCCGTCCGGGTACTCGATGTAGAACCGCACGGCGGCCTGGTTGCCGTACGAGGCGATCTCGTTCAGCGCGCTGTCGAGCACCGACCAGTTGATCTTCGAGCAGTCGGCCGGGTCGGTCATCACCTCGGACAGGCCGAAGTAGCTCCAGGTGAGGGAGTGCGGGTAGCCGGTGTTCTGGTCGCCGCCCGGCCAGTAGAAGCGGGCGAAGCCCTTGAGCGGGTTGTCCAGCGGGGCGGGCGCCGCCGTCAGCGGGTGCGCCTGGAGCGACGGGTCGGGCGAGGCGGGGGCCGTCGGCCGGGGCGGGACCCCGCCGGGGACGGGCGCGAGCGCCCAGGCCTGGGCGGCCGGGAGCAGGGCTACCGCGACGGCGGCCACGGCCGCTAAGACGGCCTGGCGAAGCCGGCGTGACGGCCGTACAGGGGCTGACATGGGTGAGAAACCTCCGGGATACGTGGCTGCGGGCGAGCCGCTGCGGCCCGCCACGCGGGGGTTGACGTGCGAAGGAAGGGCTCGGAGAGGGTGTGAGGCGCTCGTCAGATTATGAGGAGCTGTTGACAAACTTACGATGCCTCACATCATTATTCGGGAGTCACCCCGTGGCAAGAGGGCAATTTCACCAAGCGCCGAGGACGATGATGAGAACGATGCGGACCGAGGAACGGTCGCAGGTCGCCGAGCCGCCGAGCCAACCCGGCGCCTCCCGGCGAAGACGGCCGCGGCCGCGTGACGATCGCCGGGCGGCCTGGCTCTTCCTGATCCCCGCCATCGCCGGCTTCGTGATCTTCTACGGCTACCCGACGGTGCGCGGCATCTGGTACTCGCTGACCGACTACAACCTGCTCAACGACCCCGCCTTCGTCGGCGGGGAGAACTACGCCCAGCTCGTGCGCGACCCGCAGTTCTGGCGCTCGCTCGGGATCACCGTCTACTACGTCGTGATCAACATCGGCTCGCAGCTCTTGCTCGGGCTGCTGCTGGCCGCGCTCATGCACCGCCTCACCCGGTCGATGGCGCTGCGCGCGATGCTGCTGCTGCCGTGGCTGGTGCCGAACGTCACCGTCGCCCTGCTGTGGATCTGGCTGCTCGACGCCGACCTCGGCTTCGTCAACCACCTGCTGAAGGCGCTCGGCCTGGGCACGGTCGGCTTCTTCATCTCCCCCGACTGGGCCATCCCGACCATCGGCATGGTCAACACCTGGGCCTACACCGGCTACACCGCGCTCCTGCTCTACGCCGGCATGCTGCAGATCCCCACACACCTGTACGAGAGCGCAGCCCTCGACGGCGCGGGCGAGCTGCGCATGTTCCGCTCGGTCACCCTGCCGATGCTGCGGCCCGTCCTGGCCCTCGTGCTGGTCGTCTCGCTGATCGGCTCTTTCCAGATCTTCGACACGGTCGCCGTGGCCGCCGGCGGCGCGGGCGCGAGCAGCGCGATCAGGGTCATCTACTACTTCATCTACCAGCAGGCCTTCCAGTACTTCCACATGGGTTACGCCTCGGCCGCGGCGCTGCTGCTCGCGCTCATCCTCGGCGTGCTCACGTTCGTGCAACTGCGGCTGCTGCGGGCGTCCCGCTCGGACCTGGCCTGAGGAGGCGACACGATGAAGCGCATCTCCGCTCTTGGCCGGGTACCGGCCTGGGCCGTCCTGGTCGTGGCACTCATGCTCACGATCTTCCCCTTCTACTGGATGGTCCGCACGGCCCTCACCCCGGCCGCCGACCTCTACACCGACAGCGGCGCCCTGTTCCCCAGCAACCCGACCCTGGTGAACTTCCAGCGCATCCTCGGGCTCACCAGCCAGGAGGAGGCGCGCGCGGCGGGCGGATCCGGCGCGCAGATCGACTTCGCCCGCTACCTGCTCAACTCGATCGTCTACAGCGGCCTGATCGCGGTCCTGCAGACGTTCTTCTGCGCGATGGCCGGTTACGCGTTCGCCCGGCTCCGCTTCCCCGGCCGCGAGCTGGTCTTCGGCATCATGATCGCCGCGCTGATGGTGCCGCCGATCTTCACGCTGCTGCCCAACTTCGTGCTGATCAAGAACCTCGACTGGGTCAACACCTTCGCCGGGATGGTGGCCCCGTCGATCCTGATGACCCCGTTCGCGGTCTTCTTCCTCCGGCAGTTCTTCCTGTCCATCCCCCGGGACGTGGAGGAGGCGGCCCGGCTGGACGGCAACGGCGCGTGGGGCGTGTTCTGGCGCATCGTGCTGCCGATGAGCCGGGGCCCGCTGATCACCATCGGGCTCACCACCACGGTGTGGGCCTGGAAGGACTACCTGTGGCCGCTGCTGGTCGGGCGCGAGGAGGAGACGCGCCTGCTCACCGTGGCACTCGGCGTCTTCCTCCAGCAGTCGCCCAACACCCGCCCCGACTGGACCGGACTCATGGCCGGCTCCACCCTCTCGGTGCTCCCTGTCCTGCTCCTGCTGATCTTCCTCGGCAGGCGGCTGGTGCAGTCACTCAACTTCTCCGGAATCAAATAACCCCCCTGAAAGAGGCATCATGAACACCACCAAGCGGGCAGGCATGGCGCTGCTGTCGCTGGCTCTGGCCGGCACGCTCGCCGCCTGCGGCTCCGGCGGCGGCGAGTCACAGGGCGACGCGGCAGGCGGCAAGGTCACCATCGACTACTGGCTCTGGGACGACAAGCAGCTCCCGGCGTACCAGGCCTGCGCCGACGCCTTCCAGAAGGCCAACCCGGACGTCAGCGTCAAGATCACGCAGACGGCGTGGGCGCAGTACTGGCAGAACCTCACCACCCAGCTCGCCGCCGGCCAGGCCCCCGACGTGTGGACCGACCACGGCTCCTACTACCCGCAGTTCGTCAGCAGCGGCCAGATCATGGACATCCAGCCGTTCGTGACCCGCGACAAGGTGGACCTCGCGCAGTACCAGGACGGCCTGGCCGACCTGTGGGTCAAGGACGGCAAGCGGTACGGCCTGCCCAAGGACTGGGACACCGTCGCGCTCGTCTACAACACCACGATGCTGGAGGAGCAGAAGGTCAAGCCCGAGGAGATGGCCGACCTCACCTGGAACCCCACTGACGGCGGCACGCTCCAGCAGGTCATCGCCAAGCTCACGGTGGACGAGAACGGGCACAACGGCCTCGACCCGGCCTTCGACAAGTCCAAGGTCAAGGTGTACGGCTTCCTGCCCGAGTGGGCCGACGGCGCCCAGGGCCAGAACGGCTGGGGCGACCTGGCCGTGGCCAACGGCTGGACCTACCTGGACAAGAACCCGTGGGGCACCCAGTACAAGTACGACGACCCCAAGCTCGCCCAGGTCATCGACTGGTACAAGCAGCTCGTCGACAAGGGCTACGCGCCCAAGTTCGACAAGCAGTCCACGCTGGGCAGGGACGCGGTGCTGAACGCGGGCAAGGGCGCGATGTCCTTCGCCGGCTCGTGGACGATCAGCACCTTCCTCGGCCCCGACGCCGAGCAGAAGTTCGCGTTCGCCGCGATGCCCCTCGGCCCGGCCGGCACCCGCAAGACCGCCATCAACGGCCTGTCCGACGCCATCTTCGCGGGCACGGAGCACAAGGAAGAGGCGTGGAAGTGGGTGAAGTACCTCGGCTCCGCCGACTGCCAGAACGTCGTCGCGGACAACGCCGTCGTCTTCCCCGCGATCAAGACGGCCAGTGAGAAGGCCGCGGCGGCCCACGAGGCCAAGGGGCATGACGTGCAGGCCTACCTCGACCCGACGAAGACTCAGGGCAGCACGTTCCTGCTGCCCATCACCGACCACGGCAACGAGATCAACACGATCGTGCAGGACGCCATCCAGTCGATCATCCTCGGCCAGATCGGCGCCGCCGAAGGGCTGAAGAAGGCCAACGACCAGGTCAACGCGCTGTTCACCTGATCGACCGACTCACAGAGAAAAGGAGCATCATGCCGCTGCTCGTCGAGCTGGCAGGCCGTACCGTAGCCCTTGAGCCGACCGGCTCCGAGCCACTCCAGCAGATCGAGGGCGGGGTCGTCCTGCCGCCGGGCCGCGTGGCCGTGCTGCACGGCCTCGGCGACGCGCTGTTCTACCGGCACGGGCAGAACTCGTGGAGCCCGTGCGGGTGGCGGCGGCTGTCCGAGCCGCCGCTGCGCATCGCCGACCCGCGGCGCCGCATCACCGCGGACGACCCCGTCTGGGACGATCCGGCCCGCCACCACTCCTCGGCGGTCGCCGCGCTGCAGGGCGACGACGGGCGGGTCCTGCTGCTCGGCGCGCTCGGCATCGGCACCCCCCGGCTGACGGCCGACCGCGACACGCTCGCCGGCTGGTACGAGGACGACGGGGCGCCGTGGTTCCTCGCCTACGGCGAAGAGGAGGAGGTCTTCGGCGCCTACACCCGCGCGCTGGCCGGCCGCCTGGGCACCGGCGCGCGGCGCGCGGGCAACGTCTGGTGCAGCTGGTACGCCTACTACGAGGGCATCACCGAGCCGGGCCTGGCCAAGGACATCGACGCGCTGAACGGGCTGCCCTTCGACGTGCTGCAGGTGGACGACGGCTGGGAGGAGATGGTCGGCGACTGGGAGCCGAACGCCAAGTTCCCGTCCGGGATGCGCGCGCTGGCCGACCGGATCGCCGGCGCCGGGATGACGCCGGGGCTGTGGCTGGCCCCGTTCATTGTGCTGCCGGGCTCACGTACCGCTCGCGAGCACCCCGAGCTGCTGCTGCGCGACGAGCACGGCGAACCCGTGATCGCGGGGCACAACTGGGGCACCGGCTACTGGGCGCTGGATCTGTCCAAGCCTGAGGCGCTCGGCCACGTGGAGCGGCTCATCCACCGGGTCGTGCACGAGTGGGGCTTCCGCTACCTGAAGCTCGACTTCATCAACGCGGGCGCCGCGCCCGGCGTGCGGCAGGGTGGCCTCGGCCGCGAGCGGGCCTACCGCGAGGCGCTCGAACTGATCAGGCGGACGGCCGGCGAGGACGTGTACCTGCTGGGCAGCGGCGCGATCCTGCTGCCCTCGCTGGGCCTGCTCGACGGGCTGCGCAGCGGCCCCGACGTGGCGCCGATGTGGCAGAACTACGCCAGCGACGACCCGTCAGACGCGATGGCGCGCAACGCCGTCGTCAACACGCTGCACCGGCTCTGGCACGCGCCGCTGGCCGAGGTGGACCCGGACGTCGTGTACTTCCGCAGCCGCCTCAACCTGCTCAGCGACCAGCAGCTCGACTGGCTGCGGGATCTGGCCACGGTGTGCGGCTTCCGCGCCTTGTCCGACCCGCCCGGGTGGCTGCGGGCGGAGGAGCTGGCGGACATGACGGCGTACCTGTCGGCCAGGCCTGCCGTGGTGCGCAAGGGCCGGTACGTGTTCGCCATCGACGGCCGGGAGGTGGACTTCGGCCCGGCCGTCGCTCCTGACGGGCAGTGGTATCCGATCTCCTGAGGTCGCACTACTCTTTTGTCAAGAGCGCATCGTTATTCAGGGGGTGCCACGGTGACCGAGCAGGTCACGACCGGGACGGACGTCAACCGGATGCGGGAGCTCAACGCGCTCAGCATCGTCAGGGCGCTGCGGGGCAACCCGCCGTCCACCGTCACGGAGCTGGCCACCCGCACCGGGCTGTCCCGGCCGGGGACGGACGTCATCGTGCAGGGCCTGGTCGCCGACGGCTGGCTCACCGTGGTGGAGCCCGACGGCAGCAGCGTCGTCGGGCGCCCCGCCCGCCGCTACCGGTTCAACGCCGGCGCCGGCCACGTGGTCGGCGTGGACGTCGGCGCCCACAAGGTGCTGGCGATGCTCGCCGACCTCGACGGCACGGTCGCCGCGACCAGCCGGCTGCCGGTCGATCCCGGCGCCGACCCGGCGGCGCGGCTGGCCGTGGTGGACGCGGCGGTGGACGAGTGCATGGCGGCGGCCGGCCTGAGCCCGGGAGACATCTGGGCGATCAGTGTCGGGGTGACGGGGCCGGTCGACGCCAGCGGCCGCACCGCCCTGTTCACCCCGCTGCCCGGCTGGGCCAGCGTGAGCCTGGCCGAGCACCTGGCGGCCCGCTTCTCCTGCCCCGTCCAGGTGGAGAACGACTGCAAGCTGGCCGCGCTCGCCGAGCGGTGGCAGGGGGCTGCGCGCGACGCCGACGACATCGTCTACGTGCTGGCGGGCATGCGCGTCGGCGCCGGCCTGATCATCGACGGCACGCTGCGGCGCGGCTACGGCGGCGCGGCGGGCGAGATCGGCGCGCTGCCCGCCGTCCGCTGGCTCACCGCGCCCCGCCACCTGGAGAGCTGCGCCAGCCTGCCGCCGGGCATCGACACCGACGACGCGGCCGCCTGGGTGTTCAACGCGGCCCGCTCCGGCGACAAGACGGCCAGGACGGCCGTGCGCCGCTTCACCCGCGACCTCGCCGTGGGCACCGCCGCCCTGGTGCTCGCCCTCGACCCGCAGATGGTCGTGCTCGGCGGGGGCTTCTCCCGCTCCGCCGACCTCATGCTCGACCAGCTCGCCCGCGAGCTGGGGCGCATCTGCCTGCGCGTTCCCGAGATCAGGGCCTCCACGCTGGGGGCCGAGAGCGTCGCGCTGGGCGCGCTGCGGCTGGCGATCGACGAGGTGGACGCGCGCCTGTTCGAGGCGGGCCTGCCCGCGCCGGTGGCGCCGCGCGCCTGAACCCCTGGAGGCCCAGGGCCAGGCGTGTACGCTTTAGAGCGAAACAGCCTGGAAACATCACTCCTGCCCCCCTCTGGAGCGACTGCGAATGGCACGCCTCGGTGATCGCGCGGACCAGCTCGGGTGCTCGTTCTGCGGAAAGAGCCAGCGGCAGGTCAAGCGGCTCATCGCCGGCCCCGGCGTGTACATCTGCCAGGAGTGCATCGAGATCTGCAACGAGATCATCGACGAGGAGGCGGCGGAGACCACCGAGGTCAGGCGCGACGACCTGCCCAAGCCGCGCGAGATCTACGCCTTCCTCGACGCGCACGTCGTCGGGCAGGACAAGGCCAAGAAGACGCTGTCGGTCACGGTCTACAACCACTACAAGCGCATCTTCTCCGGCGGCGCCGGCCGGCGGGGCGGCGACGTCGAGATCTCCAAGTCCAACATCCTGCTGCTCGGCCCCTCGGGTTCGGGCAAGACGCTGCTGGCGCAGACGCTGGCGAAGCTGCTGGACCTGCCGTTCGCGATCGCCGACGCGACGGCGCTGACCGAGGCCGGCTACGTGGGCGAGGACGTCGAGAACATCCTGCTCAAGCTCATCCAGGCGGCCGGCCACGACGTGCGCAAGGCCGAGACGGGCATCGTCTACCTCGACGAGATCGACAAGATCGCCCGCAAGAGCGAGAACCCGTCCATCACCAGGGACGTGTCGGGCGAGGGCGTCCAGCAGGCGCTGCTGCGCATCCTGGAGGGCACCACGGCGTCGGTGCCGCCGCAAGGCGGGCGCAAGCATCCGCAGCAGGAGCTCATCCAGATCGACACCACCAACGTGCTGTTCATCTGCGGCGGCGCCTTCGCGGGCCTCGATCAGTTGATCGAGCAGCGGGTCGGGCACCGCAGGACGGGCTTCGACTCGGTGCTGCGCCCGGCGGGCGAGCAGCCGGGCCACACCGGCTCACTGGCCGCGCTCATGCCTGAGGACCTGGTCAAGTACGGGATGATCCCGGAGTTCGTGGGGCGCCTGCCGGTCGTCACCACGGTGCACGACCTCAGCGGCGACGCCCTCGTCCAGATCCTCACCGAGCCGCGCAACGCGCTGGTCAAGCAGTACGCGCGGCTGTTCGAGCTCGACGGCGTGCGGCTCGACTTCACCCGCGACGCGCTGGAGGTGATCGCGGAGCTGGCGCTGCTGCGCGGCACAGGAGCGCGCGGCCTGCGGGCCATCATGGAGGAGGTGCTGCTGCCCGTCATGTACGACGTGCCCGGCCGCACCGACGTGACCCACGTGCTGATCACCGAGGACACGGTGCTGCAGAACGTCAACCCGAGCCTGATCCCCCTCGGCCGCGCCGCCATGGCCAGGAAGCGCGGCCCGCGCGAGCAGTCGGCTTGAAGATTGTCGGCCTCGCTGGCGGGTACCGGCTGACCATGCGACTCGGCGTGCTAGACATCGGCTCCAATACCGCCCATCTCCGCATCGCGGACCTCACGGCGGGCTACCCGCCGCAACCGGTGGCCACGCTGAAACGCCGGCTCCGCTTAGCGGAGGCCATCGGCAGGGACGGCGTCATCGGCCGGGCGGCGATCGACCGGCTGACCGAGGCCGTCAGCGAGGCCGCCGACGTCGCGGCGCGCCACCGGGTGCACGAGCTGGTGCCGTACGCCACCGCCGCCATCCGGGACGCCGCCAACCGCGACGCGATCCTGACGGAGATCCAGGCCACCTCGGGCGTGCGCGTCGGCTACCTGGACGCGGAGCAGGAGGCCAGGCTGACCTTCCTGGCCGTGCGCCACTGGTTCGGCTGGTCGGCCGGGCCGATCCTGCTGGCCGACATCGGCGGCGGCTCCATGGAGCTGGCCTACGGCGACGGCGAGACCCCCGACCTGGCGCTCTGCCTTCCTCTGGGGGCCGGGCGGCTGACCCGCCACCGGCTGCCCGACCCCGAGCGGGTCAAGAAGCGGCACCGCAGGTCGTTACGCGAACACGTGGAGTCCGTGCTCGCCAAGCGCGTCGGCGAGATCGCCGCCAGGCACCGCGCCGGCCAGGCCACCGCGGTCGCCACCTCCAGGACGTTCGCCCAGCTCGCCCGCCTGTGCGGGGCGCCCAAGGCCAAGGCGGGGCCGCACGTCGTACGCGAGCTGCGCCGGGCCGACCTGCGCGAGGCCATCGAGCTGCTGGGCGAGAGGACCCCGGCGGAGCGGGCGCAGCTCCCCGGCGTCTCGGCCGCCCGCGCCCGCCAGATCCTCGCCGGAGCCATCGTCGCCGACGCCACCATGGCCGCCCTGGAGCTGGAGGCGATGCGCATCTGCCCGTGGGCGCTGCGCGAGGGCATCCTGCTGGACCGGCTGCACCACTCGGCCGGGCACGCCCGCCGCCTGTACGCCATCCGGGACGCCAGCGCCTGAGGGTGGTCCAAGCCACCACCCGCACGGTCTCCAGCGAGGCATCGGCCGCGTCCGGGATCACCATGCACCCGCCCTTGCCCTGTCGCGGAGCACAGAAACGGACAACCCGGCGGATTGCACGTGCCAGGGGCGGGCAGGAAGCGGGGGTGCGAGCTCCGTCCTCTCCCCGTGTCGCCTGGCCCGTGATGTACCAGCGGTGGGAGCGCATGACGTTCATCCACTGGCGTTACCGGCCCGAGCAGGTCCAGGCGCTGCTTCCGCCGCAGCTCCGGGTCGAGCCGTTCGACGGGGCGGCGTGGGTCGGGCTCGCCTGCTTCCGCATGCGGGACGTGCGGGTGCCCGGCGTTCCCGCGCTGCCGTGGATGTCCGCCTTTCCCGAGACGAACCTACGGACGTACGTGCGCGACGCCCGCGGGCGTACCGGGATCTGGTTCTTCTCCCTGGACGCGGCGCGCCTGGCCGCCGCGCTCGGCGGGCGCGGCGGCTTCTGGCTGCCCTACTACTGGTCAGGCATGTCGGTGGACGTCCGCGACGGCCACACCCGGTACCGGTGCCGCCGTCGCCTGCCCGGCCCCGCCGGCGCTCGGTGCGACGCCGACGTGGAGGCCGGGGTGCCGCTGGTGGAGCGGGAGCGTGACGAGCTGGCGCACTTCCTGACCGCCCGGTTCCGGCTGTTCAGCGTGGTGGCAGGGCGGCTCGCGACCGCCCTGGTGGAGCATCCGCCGTGGCCGCTGCACCACGCCCACCTCGACGGGCTGGACCAGAGCCTGGTGCAGGCGGCGGGGCTGCCCGCGCCGGAGGGGCAGCCTGTCCTGCACGCGTCGCCGGGGGTGCGGGCTCGGGTGAGCATGTGGCGATGGTGACGGCACTCAGGTGTGTGCCTTCATCGCCCGCACGACCGCGTCGTACAGGCGCGCCGCCCGCAGGTCGGGGACGCCTTCCCTGAGCCGGTTCATCACGTAGCCGAACGCGAGCCCGCTGTCCGGGTCGGCGAAGCCGATCGAGCCGCCGTAACCGCCGAACCCGAAGGCCGTGGGCGAGTACCAGAACGCGTCGGGGGTGGGCAGGCCGAAGCCGGTGCCGATCCGTACGGGCACGCGCAGGATGCGGTCGATCCCCGACACCTGCTCCGCGGTGGCCGCGGCCAGGGCGGCGGGGGTGAGGACGCGGTGCCCGATGAGGGCGGCGTAGAAGGCGGCCAGGGAGCGCGCCGTGCAGATGCCGTTGGTGGCGGGCATCTCGGCGGCCTGCTCCACGGGGTCGTTGTGGTCCAGCGGCGGTTTGACGAGCGTCATCGCGCGCGTGGTCAGCGACGCCGGGTCGGTGTAGGCGGCCAGCACGTCCCGCATGGGCTCGGGGACGGCGTCCAGGTCGATGGCGGCGGCGTCGAAGGCGGCCTGGTCGGCGACGATCCGGCTGACCCGGTGGTGCTCCCGCTCGGGCAGCCCGATCCACAGGTCCAGGCCGAGCGGCGCGGCGATCTCCTCGGCGAGAAACGTGCCGATCGACCGGCCGGAGGCCCGGCGGACCACCTCGCCGACGAGCCATCCGTAGGTGAGCGCGTGGTAGCCGTGCTCCGTGCCCGGCTCCCAGAACGGCCGCTGGGCCGCCAGCGCCCGCACCACCGGCTCACCGGCGATGGCGTCGGCCGGGGTGATCGGGTCGTCGAGGGCGGGCAGGCCGGCCTGGTGGGTGAGCAGCCACCGTACGGGGATGTGCGCCTTGCCGCCCGCCGCGAACTCGGGCCAGTAGCGGGCCACGGGCGCGTCCAGGTCGAGCTCGCCGCGCTGGGCCAGCAGCAGCGCGCACGCCGCCGTCACCGCCTTGGTGGTGGAGTAGACGACCTGCAGGGTGTCGCGCCGCCAGGGGCGGCCCGTCTCCGGGTCGGCGATGCCGCCCCACAGGTCGACGACCTTCCTCCCGTGCAGGTAGACGCCGACCGCCGCCCCGATCTCCTCGCCGGAGGCCAGGTTGGCCGCGAACGCCTCGCGTACCTCCTCGAACCCCGGGGCCGTCTCGCCGTCCACCGCCGGGCCGTCTGCGTGCATGTGTCATCGCCTTTCGTCTGAGGGACGGGGTCAGCGGCGGAACTTCTCGACGAGCCAGGCGCACAGCTCGGGCTCGCTCATCTCGGGGAACTCCGCCTGGAACGTCGCCAGCGCGCGCAGCGCCTCGTCCCGGTCCAGGCCGCGCGCCATCGCCGCCTTGAGGTACTCCTGCCGCGCGGCGGTGGGGCGTCCGCCGCCGACGCCGCGGCCCGGCAGGCTCTCCCGCCACCGCACGATCTCCCCCACCCGGTCGGCCCGCCAGCCCGGGGCCCCGTCCACCTCGACGTCCGGCTCGGGGAACGGATGCTCGCTGCCGCTCGGGTGGCGCGTGCGCCACTTGTGCACCGCGTGCCGGGTCACCCCCAGGGCCTCGGCCATGCCGAGGACACCGAGATAGCGCTCGGTCATGAGTGCACCAGCTCGCCCTTTCTGCCTCCTTCGCGGACCCCCACTACTACCACGCCCGGCACCTCTTCCCACGAGGCGCCCAAAACATCGTCTCTTACAGAGACTATGTTGGCAACCCCTCTCGGCCGAACCCGATTTAGCGGTTTTTGCTAGCCCCTTGCAGGTGATGTCATGACAATGTGTCGGGTGCATCCTGACCCACATCAGATAGGCCCGTACCAGATCGTCCGCAAGCTGGGTGAGGGCGGCATGGGTGTCGTCTACCTGGCCCAGGACCGGGACTTCCGGCCGGTGGCCGTGAAGGTGCTGCGTTCCGGTCCGGCCGCCGACGACCGGTTCCGCAAGCGTTTCCACCGGGAGGCCGAGGCCGCCCGGCAGGTGGCGCGCTTCTGCACGGCGCCGGTGCTGGACGTGGGGATGGACGGTGGGATCGCCTACATCGTCACCGAGTACGTCGACGGGCCGGACCTCGCGTCGGTCATCGAGACGCGCGGGCCGATGCGCGGGTCCAGCCTGGAGGCGCTGGCGGCGGGGGTGGCCACCGCGCTGGCCGCCATCCACCAGGCCGGCGTGGTCCACCGTGACCTGAAACCGTCCAACATCCTGCTGAGCGCGGTGGGGCCGCGCGTCATCGACTTCGGCATCGCCCGCATCACCGAGTCCGACGCGACCCGCTCCGCCGTCATCTCCGGCACGCCCGCCTACATGGCTCCCGAGCAGGCCAACGGCCTGCCTGACACGCCGGCGACCGACGTGTTCGCCTGGGGAGGCGTGATGGCGTACGCGGGAGCCGGTCGCCCGCCCTTCGGCACCGGGCCCATCCCGCAGGTGCTGTACCGGGTGGTGCACGACGCTCCCCGGCTCGACGGGCTGGACAAGCGGCTGCGGCCTCTCGTGGCGCAGGCTCTGGACAAGGACCCGTCCCGGCGGCCGACCGCCCAGCAACTCCTGGACAGGCTGCTCGGCAGGGAGTCGGCCACCCCGGCGATCGCGACCCGCGTGGTGAGCGGCGCCTGGACGCCGCCCCCGACCAGCCCGGCGGTTCCGGACGCCGCCGCCGGGAACCGCCGCGTGGCCACCATGGCGGCCGCGACGGGGATCGCCGTCGCGGCACTGCTGGCCGCGGGGGTGCTGATCTGGCAGCCGTGGCAGCCCCCGTCGAACACCCGGCCCCAGGCCGGACCCACCACTACCGTGACCGTCACCGCGACGACGCCCACGTCCCCCGAACCGGACCGCACCGCGACGACGCCCACGTCCCCCGAACCGGACGGCACCACCCGCGCTCGCACGGACACCCCCGCCCCCTCCTCCTCGGCGCCGGACGTCAAGGTGCTCGCCGACGCGGACACCTTCACCACCAACGCGTCGGGAGCGAGCGTGCCGGTGAGCGTCAGGATCGCCTCGCTCACCCGCAGGGGTGGCGAGGTGACGCTGCAGTGGTCCATCACGAACGACTCGGCGGAGGACCGCCTCGACCTGCTGGTGCTCATGAAGGGCACCTCGGAGATGGACCTCGCGGGCATCGGCCTGATCCCCGCCGGATCCTCCGGCGAGCCCATCCACCCGATCGAGCGCAGCGGGGCCTGCGTGTGCTCCCAGTGGAGCTCCCTCGCGGAGGTGTCCCCGGGGAAGACGCACAAGTTCCACGCGATCTTCGAGGTGCCCGCGAACGTGCAGAAGGCGGACATCGACCTCATGCTTCTCGGGAAGTTCCCCGGCATTCCCATCAGCGGCGGTTAGCCGGGCAACGGAAGCACGCGTCAGCTCAGGTCCAGAGCGACCTCCAGCCGCAGGTACGCGTCGACCCACGCCTGCTCGGCCGCCTCCTCCGAGCCGTGCGCCCGCGCCGCCGCGAACGCCGTGACAGCCCGCGCGATCCGATGCAGCCCGAGCACGCTCAGCCGCTGGGCGGCGGCGGCGAGCCTGTCACCGAAGGCGGACGGCAGGTGCGCCAGCCCGTGATGGGCGGCCTCAGCCAGCAGGCCCCGCGTGTCGGCCAGGACCGCCGCCAGCGGCTCCGGCCGCTCGTCCGCGCCCAGATCGAGCTTGCCGCCGCCGGCGGGGCGCAGGTCAGGGACGATCACCCGGTCACCGGCCGCCAGCCCGAGCGGCTCGACGACGAGCCCGCCCGCACCGAGCCCGCCCGCACCGAGCCCACCCACGCCACGCCCACCCGCACCGTGGCCGCCCGCACCGAGCCCACTCACGCCGCCGCCGACCACGCCGCGGCCGACCACGCCGCTGACGAACCGCGGCTCGCCCTCCTCACCGGCCAGCACGGCGGCCAGCGCGTCGAGCCGTCCAGGAGCGGCGGTGCTGTGAACGGCCCTGACAACGGCAGGGTTGCCCGCCGAATCGGTGATCACGGCGTCCAGGCGCTGGTCGCCGGGGGCGTACCAGATGGCCTCGACCTGCGCGATCGCGAGCACCCGCACCAGCTCGGCCTCCACACGCGGCCGGACGGGACGCAGCGGCAGCGCGTCGAGCTCACGACCCAGCGCGGCGTAGTCGGTGACCACCAGCGGCGCGGGCAGCTCGCCCCAGTCGCCCCGCGACGGGCTGACCGTGCTCTTGGCGACCCGCCCGGTGGCCAGCCGCACCGTCCGGCTCGCGCTGCGGACGGCGGACTCCGTCACCAGGTTGCCCGTGGCCAGCGCCCCCAGCGTGGACGTGGCGATCCGCCGCCGCGCCAGCACCGCCCCGTCGTCATCACCGTCCCACCTGCGGCGCAGGACCAGCACCATCGCGTTGTCGGCGTGGGCCAGGTACACCTCCGCGAACCGCTGCCCGCCCAGGCCGCGGACCCGGCAGCCGAGGCCCTCCAGCCTGGCCCTGCGCAGCGGCGTCTCAGCGGCCTCCGCGGTGCCGAGCACGCTGCTGCGCAGCGTGGCGTCCGGCCGCGTCACCGCCCGATGCCTGGCGTGCAGCTCGGCCAGGTGGCTCGCGAGCTGTTCCGGACGGTAGTGGGCGGCGCGGTCGCGGTAGGCGGCGAGCTGCTCCGCCAGGTCGCCGACGGCCAGCAGCGGCCAGCGCAACCCCGCGCCGTCCAGGTGGCGTTGCACGTCGGCGATGGTGGCGTCCAGGCCGTGGCCCAGATGCGCCGCGCCCTCGCGCAGCACCGTGCCCGCCAGCCCCAGCGCCCGCTCCAGCCCGGACCCCGCGCCTTCCTCCGCCCCTCCCCCGACGTCCACCCGCACGTCGGGGGCGTCGGGGTGCAGCTCGTCGGCCGTCCGGAACGCCCACACCGCGAGCGCGATGACGTCGTCGCGGCTTCCCGCGACGCTGTCGGTGTGCACGAAACCCAGGTCGCCGGGGATCAGGAAACGCACGGTCGCGGTGGCCAGCTCCACCTGCGGCACGGGGTCGGCGGGGGTCGGGCGGCGGATGCGGGCGGTGTATCCGGCCCGTTCCGCGCGGCGGGCGGCGGCCATCAGGCGGGTGCCGATCCTGGCGGTGAGCTGCTCGTCGGTCACCTGGCCCGGCGACCAGAGCGCCGCGGCCGGCGCGCTCCCCGACGCCACGCCGGGTACGGCTCCCGGCACCGTCCCTGGCGCGGCCCCCGACGCCACCCCGCGCACGGCCCCCGACGCCACCCCGGGCGCGGCCCCCGACGCCACCCCGGGCGCGGCCCCCGACGCCACCCCGGGCGCGGCCCCCGACGCCACCCCGGGCGCGGCCCCCGACGCCGCCCTGGGCGGGGCCCCCTGCGCGGTTTCCGGCGCGGCTCCGGAAGCCGCCCCTCGCACGCCCCTCGGCACGGCGATGGAAGCGGCTTCCTCGGTTCCGGTAGCGGTCCCCTTCGCGGCCCCGCTGGCGGCCTCCTGGGCCGTCCCCGCATCGGCATCCGCCTCGGGCGACAGGCGCTGGTAGGCGAGGATGACCGCGATGACGTGCCTGCACACACCGATCGCGCCGCAGGTGCAGCTCGCCACGTCCAGCCCGCCGGTCGGCAGGCTGGTGGCCGGCCCGCCGGGAAAGTCGCCGTGCACGGTGCCGTCCTCATCGGTACGCAGCTCCGGCACCGCCTCCTTACCGGCCCGCTTGACCAGCCCCCGGTTGGTGAGCGCGGCGAGGGAGTCGGTGGTGAGGCCGAGCAGATCCGTCCTCATCGGCCCACGTGCTCCGCCACGAACGACGCCAGCTCACCCGGCGTCATCGCCCCCACGTACGCCCCCGCGTCGGCCAGCCGCTGCCCCAGCTCCCGGTCGAAGGCGGGGTTGGCCTGCTCGTCGAGCGCCGCCAGCCCGAGCACCTTGCTGCCCTGCCCGACCAGCTCGCGCACGATGCGCACCAGCCGTCCCGCATCGCCGCCCTCGTAGAAGTCGGAGATCAGCACGACGATGGCCCGCCGCGGCTGGTCCACCAGCCCCGCGCCGTACGCCGCCGCGCGGGCGATGTCGGTGCCGCCGCCGAGCTGGACCTTCATCAGCAGCTCCACGGGATCGTCCACGTCGGCCGTCAGGTCCACCACCTCGGTGTCGAAGGCCACCAGGTGGGTGCGCACCCCGGGCAGCCCCCACAGGCAGGCCGCCGTCACCGCCGAGTGGATCACCGATTCGACCATCGACCCGGACTGGTCGACGAGCAGGATCACCTGCCACTGCTCCAGGTGGCGGCGGGTGCGGGAGAAGAAGTACGGCGTCTCGATCACCACCTTGCCCGTGTCCGGCTGGTAGCGGCCGAGGTTGGCGCGCAGCGTCCTGACCACGTCGAAGTTGCGGGCCAGCCGCAGCCGGCCGGACCGCCGTACCTTGGTGCCGGTGAACGCGGTGCGCACGTCGGTGGCGAGCTTGTCCATGAGCTCGCGCACCACCTGCTCCACGATCCGCCTGGCCAGCCGCAGCACCTGCGGGTTCATCAGGTGCTTGGTCCGCAGCACGGCCTTGAGCAGGGCGGCGTTGGGCTCGATGCGCGCCAGCACGGCGGCGTCGGTCACCACGTCGTGGATCTCGTAACGCTCGACGGCGTCGCGTTGCAGCCGCTCCACGGTCGCCTTGGGGAAGAGTTCGGCGATGTCGTCCAGCCAGTCGAAGGTGGTCAGCGTCGAGGGGCCGCTGCCGGCCTGGCGCACGCCGCGCCTGCGCAGGTCCTCGTCGCGGCCGTAGAGCCAGTCGACGGCCGCGTCGCGGGCGGCGGCCCGCGCGCCGAGCGGCGCGCCGCCGAGGCAGGCGCCGCCGGGCTCGCCGAGCAGCAGCCGCCACCGTTCGAGAGTGGGGTCGGTCATGGTGTGATCAGTCCCTCCCGGCGCAGTGCCGTGTCCACCCGCTCGTCCAGTGCCATGCCTGCGGCCACCAGCTCCGGGGCCGCCTCCAGCCGCATCAGGTCCCATCCGGACGCGCCCGCGGCGCGCCGCTCGACCAGGCGGGTGGCGATGAGGTGCCGCTCGCGGGGCGGGAAGAAGCCGAACGCCTGGCGCAGCGCGGGCAGCGCCACCAGGAAGTCGTCGTCGGTCAGCGCGCCGACCAGCTCGTCCAGCAGCTCCAGCATGCCGGGGGTGTGCAGCACCTCCTCGCGGGCGAGCGCGAACAGCCCGGCCAGCCAGTCTCCTGCCGTCGCGGGCACGAACGCGCCACGCACCGCCCTCGCGAGCTCCCCACCCGCAGCACCGGGCACCTTCGCGAGATCGCCGGGCACCTTCGCGAGATCGCCGGGCATCGTGTCGGGCGGCGAGCCAGGCGGCGTGCCGGGCGAGCCGGGCGCCGGGCCGGGTGCCGGGCCGGGCGCCGGGCCGGGCGGCGGGCCGGGCGGCGAGCCGCGTAGTGACCAGGCCAGGCCTAGTGACGCGCCGCGCAGGTCGGGCGGGGCGTCCTGGCAGGCGGCGAGCCGGTCGGCGACGGACAGGGCCAGCGGCGTGTCCAGGCCGAGCGACGCGCCCGCGTGCCGGAGCGCGTCGCGGACCGCGATCATGGCGTTGACGCGCGGCAGGTCGGCCGGCGCCGGGCCGCCGCGCACCCCTTCCGCCAGCCAGAGCACCCGCGAGGTGGCCGCCCGGACGACCGTGCCCAGGGTGGCGCTGCCGCTGGTGCGGAAGAGGTCGTCGTGGCGCCACATCGCCAGGGCGACGGTGAGGGTGCGGCCGAGCGGCCCCAGGTCGGCCGCCGCGCCGACGGCCCGCGCCAGGTCGTCCAGCACCTGCCCGGCCAGCTCGCCGATGCCGCACAGGGCCGCGTCGAACAGGACGTCGGCCAGCTCGTCCAGGTCCGCGCCGGTGACGCGTTCCGCCAGGGCGGCGGCCGCGGCCTCCTGCGGGTCCACGCCGTACCCGCCGGCCTCGATGAGGGCGGGCAGCCGGTCCTCCGCTTCGGTCAGCACCCACTGTTCGGCCAGCTCGGCCGGACCTGCCGGGCGGGGTCCCGAGGTGCGTTCCACGCCGGGGATGCGCAGCACCCGCAACCGGTGCAGCAGGCGGCTGCGCTCTCGGCCGGCCTCGTCCGTCAGGTCGAGCCGTTCCTCGCCGGGCTCGCCCAGTACGGCAAGCACCGCGTGGACCAGCGGCGGGAGCGGGGTCGAGTGGTGCAGGCGGCCCACCCGGTCGCCGCTGAGCGCCGCGATCATCTCCACGATCACCGGGTGGCTGCCCGGCGGCAGCGGGCCGCGGGACGCCCAGGGCAGCGGGGTCTCGATCGCCTCGCTGACCAGCGCGCTCGCCAGGCCGTCCAGCACGTCGACGCGGGCCGGGTGCCGGTGGCCGCGCATCAGGGCGATGCCGTCGGCGGTGGTCCTGGCGGCGATGAGGTCGGCGGTGGACACCTGCTGGCGTCTGGCGCGCAGCCTGGCGGTGACCGCCTCGGTGAGCCCGCGGGCCGCCTCGGCGGGGCCGGACTCCCACAGGCGCTGGTAGTAGCCCGGCGACGGCATGCCCGACTGGTAGCCGTCGAAGGCGTCCAGCCGCCGGAACGAGTACGGCACCAGGTAGCTCCCGACGGCCGCGTCACCGGGCGGGCTCGGCACCTCAGGCCAGCACACGCCACCGGCCAGGCTTGGCGCCTCGGGCGGGCGCGACACCTCCGGCCAGGCCACGTCGTCAGGCGGGCCCGGCGCCTCGGGTGAGCCTGTGTCGCCCTGCCCCGCCAGCCGGATCAGCGCGGGCCGGTGGAAGCCGCCCGTGACCACGACGACGGCCCGATCGCCCGCGAAGGCCGCGGCGGCGCGGATCCAGCGCGCCATGTACGCCTCCCGCGCCGCATCCTCGGCCCCCGTCTCGGTGTCGCCGCGCACCAGGTCGAAGTAGGTGGCCAGCCGCTCGGCCAGCCCATCGGCCGGTTCGATCTCGAAGAGGTGGTCCCACAGCGCATCCACGTTGTCCACCGAGAAGGTGCGGCACAGCCGCGCGACCACCTCCCCGTAGCGGGCCTCGGCGTCGGCGTACCGGTTGTGGACGTCGGCCAGCGCCGGATGCCAGGCGGGCAGGTCGATGAAGCGCAGCTCGGCGCCGACGTCCCGGCCGGCGGTCAGCGCCGTCCACTCCGGTGAGTACTCGCACAGCGGCGTCCACGAGCCGTGGCGGCGCCGCGGGTCGCGGTAACCGGTGTAGACGGCGATGGGCAGCTCGTGGCCCAGCAGGAGTTCGTCCATCCGGTCGTTCATCTCGGACGGGCCCTCGACCAGCACGTACGCGGGCCGCAGGGAGGCGATGGTGTCGGCGACGAGCCGGGCGCAGGCCGGGCTGTGGTGCCGCACGCCGATGTACGTGACCGCCATGATCAGCCCGGCAGCAGGTGTCGGGCCTCGTACAGGGCCTGCCACTGGTCGCCGTGCCGCCGCCGCTGCTCCAGGTACCTGCGCAGCTTCGCCAGGTCTTCCGCGTTGTCCTTGGCGGCGGTGCCGGCCAGGCAGGAGACCAGGTCGGCGGCCGTGCCCGGCTCGCCGCGCAGGAACCAGCCGCGCAGCCCGACGGCGTGCGCGACGGAGACGGCCTCGGCGGTGCTCATCACGCCTGAGAGCCGGTCGGTGGCGTCGCCGCGCGCGGTCTGTCCTTCGCGCAGCTCGCGGAAGGCGGTGACCAGGACCTCCAGCACGTCGCGGCGCGGCGGCGCCTCGACGCCCGAGCGTTTGAGCAGCGCGGTGGCCTCGGCCTCGACCAGCGTCAGCTCGGTCTGGAAGTCGGCGATCGGGAAGACGGTCTCGAAGTTGAAGCGGCGTTTGAGGGCGGCGCTCATCTCGTTGACGCCGCGGTCGCGGGTGTTGGCGGTGGCGATGACGGTGAACCCCTCCTGGGCGAACACCATCGACTCGGGCCCGCTCAGCTCCGGTACGGCGAGCACCCGGTCCGACAGCGGAGACAGCAGGCAGTCCTGCACCTCCAGCGGGCACCGGGTGATCTCCTCGAAGCGCACCACCTTGCCCTCGGCCATGCCGCGCAGCAGCGGGGCGGCGACGAGCGACCGGGTGGAGGGCCCCTCGGCGACGAGCAGCGCGTAGTTCCACGAGTACTTGATCTGGTCCTCGGTGGTGGCGGCCCCGCCCTGGATGGTCAGGGTGGAGGTGCCGCTGACGGCCGCGGCCAGCAGCTCCGACAGCAGCGACTTGGCCGTGCCAGGCTCGCCCACCAGCATCAGCCCTCGGTTGGTGGCCAGCGACACCAGGGACCGGTCGATCAGGGAGGGGTCGCCGACGAACTTGCGGCTGATGCCGAGCTTCTCGTCGCCGAGCACGAAGCGGCGGGCGGCGCGCAGGCTCAGCGCCCAGCCGGGCGGGCGGGCGTCGGTGTCGTCCTCCCGCAGCCTGGCCAGCTCGCCGGCGTAGCGGATCTCGGCCGGTGGCCGCTGCGCGTGCTCGTTCATCGGGCGATCTCCAGCAGGTCCCGCAGGATCTCGGACGCGGTGATCGGGTCAAGGCCGGTGACGGACGCGTCCACCAGGTGCTGCTCCTCGGCGAACTCGAAGTAGCCGATCGCGATGCCGGGATCGAGGTGGACCGTGAAGATCCGGCCGTCGGGCAGGTCGCGCTCGATCCAGCCCTGGATGCCGGCGTCCTGCGGCTCGCCGCGCCGCCAGCCGCGCCGTTCCAGGCCGATCACCGCCCCCGTGGGGATCTTGGCGGCCTCGATCTCGGCGACGAGCGCCGGATCCGGCGCGTACGTCTCCCGCCCGAGCTGCGGGAACGGCTGCAGGATCTCGTAGTCGGCGAACACCTCGGCCCAGGCGGCCAGCTCGTCCCCCAGCTCCAGCGGGTGGACCACGCCGACGACGGCGTCCTCGGGCAGCGTCAGCGGGTCGTCCTCGACGTCGGCGAAGCTGCGGTCCTCGGCCACCCGCAGGGCACCCGTGAGCTGCCCGGACGAGTCGTAGACGCCCCACACGAGCCGCCGGACGATGTGCCAGAGCAGCGGGTGGCCGACGAGCAGCCGCCCGAAGTCGGCGGCGCTCCAGCGGCGGCGGCTCACCATGGCCTGCTCCAGGCGGCGGATGTTGTCGGACGCCACGGCGCGCACGTCCTTCTTCAGCCCGGCGAAGCGCTGGTGGGCGGCGGGCGCCAGCTCCGGGTCGTCGTTGGCGCCCGGCTTGGGCAGGTTCTTCAGCCGCTTGCCGGCGGCGTCGGCCACGTACGGCTTGAGCTGCTCGTCGAAGCCGACGACGAACTGCCTGCGCCCGTAGTCGAGAGTCATGCTGCCGTCGGCGGACAGCCCGAAGCGGGGCACCAGCCGGTCGGCCAGCTCCAGCGGCGTCAGGTTCAGCTCCGCGGCCACCTCGTCCATCTTCTGCTTGGCCCGGCTCTTGAGCCCGCTGAACTTGACCTTCTCGGCGATGCCGTGCAGGTGCATCAGCGCGACCTCGGAGCCGATGCCCGCCAGCAGGTCAAGGCCGGCGACGGCGCGGGCGTGGCCGCCCTCGCCGGGCCAGGTCCTGATCAGCGGGGTCAGCCTGCGGACGGTCTCGTCGTCGCCGAGCAGCCCCAGCGCGTTCATCACCCAGCTCTCCTTGGACGGGTAGCCGGCCGCCTGCCAGCGCTGGAACAGCGTCCAGGCGAACTCCGCCAGGCTGCGGGCGTCGCAGGCCTCCTTGACGTGGGCGAGGCCGGGGTAGGCGTGGCCGGGCTTGGAGATCGCCAGCATCGTCATCACGTGCCGGACCGCCTCGGGCGGCAGCGCGCCCGCGTCGCCGCGCAGGTTGATCGGCGTCGGGATCGCGGCGTCCGCCCAGTCGGGCACGGCGGGCATCCTGGCGGGCAGCGCGTCGAGCGGGTCGGCCGCGAGCAGGGCGTCGATCGCGGCCTCGGCGTCGGGGCCGTACCCGGCGGCGGACCGCAGCACCACGTCGCGCGCGCCGCGCGCGCTCAGCGCGGTCAGCGCCTGCTCGGCCTGCCGCCTGGCCGCGCCCGCCTTGCCCAGGGCCGGCGGGATCAGCGCCCTGGCGGCGGTCTCGGGGTGGCGGGTCAGCCACGCCAGCGCGGTGGCGCGTACCGACTTCAGCCGGGACAGCCAGTCGGCCATCAGCACGGCGATCTCCGGGGAGGTGAACGGGAGCAGCATCGCGCCGGCCGAGGCGGGGCCGCTCCGGGCCAGGTCCAGCACCAGGGGCAGGGCGGCCAGCTCGAACCTGGCGGCCACCTGCGGCAGCCAGGAGGCGATGCTCCACGCGCCGGTCGGGCGCCACGTGTCGAGCAGCGGCCGGGCCAGCTTCTCGGGCCCGGCGACGAACAGGGGGACCTCGTGGTACCAGAAGCGGTGGAGGGTACCGTTGCCGGCGGCCTGCTGGGCGATCTGCTCCCAGGTCTGGTTGTAGATCTGGCCCCAATAGGCGTCTCCGGAACGCCAGTTGTCCCGCTCGCCCGGCGCCCACAGCACGGCCGGTTCGTCGGAGCACGTCAGGCCGCTCACCACGACCGGCTTCCTGGCCTTGCGCGCGCGGGTCCAGGGCGGGCTGACCAGCACCGGGGGCAGCGCCTCCGGCGGGGCGGCGGCGACGGGCACGGCGTCGGCGATCTTGCGGATCCGCTCGGCGGCGGCCTCGCCGACGGTCGCCACCACCTCGGGCACCAGGTCGGGGTGGCCCAGCACATGCGCGCTCAGCAGCAGGTCCACGTGCTTGCCGGTGGAGGCGGCCAGAAACCGCATCGCCCGGCGCGGGAACCGGGCCGCCGCGCTCATGAAGGCCGGCTGGGTGTACCTCTGGTCGATGCGGTCGAGCAGCGTCCGCATCGCCTCGTCGGTCGGCAGCTCCGCGAGCACGCCCAGCAGCCGCCGCTCGCCGTCCGCGTCGTAGCTGCGGCCGATCCATCCGGCCAGCACCGGCAGCGCGGCCTCGGCGCCCATGCCGTCGACGAGCGTGGCGGGCAGGGCGAGGGAGCGCAGCGTCCAGTAGGGATAGGTGTGGTCCGCGATGAGCGCCGCCTGCTCTGGTGTGCTGATCGCGGCGACGAGGGTGTTAGCCAGGTGCGGGTTGACGTTGCTCGCCTCGGCGCAGTCGGCCGTGACCCAGTCGGTCTCGGTCGGCGCCAGGTAGGAGGCCGCCACCCGGTGGTGCGGGCCGCCTTCCCTGATCGCCGCCAGCGCCGCGACGACCTGCGCGTACTCTGCGTCCGACGCGGCCGCGAGTGCGGCTCTGACCCGCGTGGCGAGCTCCGTCCGGTTCCAGGCGTGCCAGTTGTTCGGGTACTGGCCGGCGGTCAGCCGCCGCGCTCCCCAGGTGTCCTGAGCGATCTCGCCGTCCAGCGAGGCCAGCTCCGCCACGGCCGCCGCCGCGAACTCCAGGCCCCGTCCGGCCAGCCAGCCCCCGGCGAACAGCGGCACCAGAGTCTGGTCCTGCCATGACAGGCGCACCGCCGCCACCGCGGCGCCCAGCGGCGTGGCGCCGGGCTCCCCCGCCAGGTACGCCGCGCCTGCGGCGGCCAGCTCCTGGTCGCGCCACCGGGGCAGCTCGTCGAGCACCGTCTGGCGGTGCCCGGCCAGCTTCGCGGCGAGCGCCTCGGGGGCCCCGGCGTCGGGCCGCTTCACCGTGACCTTCGCTCCACCCCGGCGCGGGTGCAGGGCGCGCAGCCAGGAGGCCGGCATCGTCAGCCGGTCCTCGTCCCCGGCCGTCCCGTCGCGTAACGTCGCCGGTTCGCCGCCGTCCCTGGTCAGCGTCTGATTCGCGGTCATGCAGGAACACCTCCATCGCCTCGTGATCAACAGCGGCGAGTATGGCGGGCCGGACCGACAAAGTGACAGTCGACGCCGTGCTGTCGGTGCAAGGCCGTAGCGTTCCCTGGTGACTTCGCTCATGCAGACCTACGCCTACGTGCACGAGTCCGCCATGCGCGACGGCGGTCTCGTCCTGGAGACCTCCGGCGGCGCGACCCCGGCGGGCGAGGCGGCGAACCCGACGTTCTTCGACGGGGCTGCTGCGCGACGTGCTGCGCTGAGTGTCCCGTTCGGGTTTGCGCCGGTGTGCTTGACTTCCTGCAGACGTACCCCGGAAACCAGTACCCCGGCGACCCAGTACCCCGGCGACCAGCGACACGGAGGGCCCGAACACCGATGCCGAACAGCGAACTCGACCTTTCATCGGGGGTCCCTCTTTATCGGCAGATCAAGGACATCCTGCGCAAGGAGATCGCCGGCGGAGCGGCGGACCCCCAGCGGCCGATGACGGAGGAGCAGCTGCTCAGCCGGTTCGAGGTGAGCAGGGCCCCCATCCGCCAGGCGCTGAAGGAGCTGGCGAACGAGGGGTACGTCTACAGGAAGCAGGGCAAGGGCACCTTCCCGGTGCCGGGCACCCGGGTGCACCGCCCGGCCGACGTGCGGCCGGGCGCGCTCTACCAGTACCTCTACGACACGGGCCTGCACCCCGCCTCCACCGTGTCCGGCATCGAGCGGGCGGAGCCGCCCGCCCGGATCCGGCACCGCCTCGGCACGGGGGCGCACGAGCGGCTGCTGCACTTCACCCGGTTGATCTCGGTCGAGAACGAGCCGCTGGTCGAGGCCGACGTCTACATCCGCGCCCCCGAGGACTTCTCACCCACGGCGGCGGAGCTGGAGGACGAGGGCTCGGCGTTCGAGCTGCTGAAGCGGGACTTCGGCATCACGCTCGACCGGGCGGAGCACGAGGCGTGGGCGACGGCCGCGACCGCCGCCCACGCGGCGGCTCTCGGGGTGCGTGAGGGCAGCCCGCTGCTCGTCATCGAGACGGTCTTCTTCACGACGGGCGGCCTGCCGGCGGGCTGGCGGTCGGCGGTGCACCAGGCCGAGCAGTTCAAGTACCGGTTCGTCACGAGCGGCTGACCTGCGGTTATACCCTGAAAACGAGCCACGTTCTGGTCGTTGACTTTGGTATTACAATATATTAACCTGCCAGAAACCAGGCCGGCGAGGAGCCAATGCACATGCCAAAGACGGGCGAACCAGCCGTCAACACCGTCCTCGGGCCCGTCCCGGCCGACCATCTGGGGGTCGTCGCGGTCCACGAGGCCCTGCTGTCCGTGCTGCCGGGCGCCGAGCACGGCTACGACATCACGATGGACCGTTCCGAGATCTTCGGGACGCTCGCCGGGAAGCTGACCGACTTCCGCGCCCACGGCGGCGGGACGATCGTCGACAGCACCGGCATGTTCCACGGCCGCGACCTGCCGCTGTACGAGGCGCTGTCACGCTCGACCGGCGTGCACATCGTCGCCTCCACCGGCATGGGCCCCGAGGCGCTGCTCGGCGGCTACTTCCTGACCCCGCAGACCAACCCGCCCACCCCGTGGCCCGCCGAGAAGTTCGCCGGCCTGTTCACCCAGGAGATCACCGACGGCATGGTGGTCCCCCGGGTGGAGCGGCGGGCCCCGGCCGGCCTGGTCGCCACCGCCGCGACCCGCGCGGGCATGACGGCGACCGACGAGAGCCTGCTGCGCGGCGCGGCCCGCGCGGCGCTGGCCACCGGCGTCCCGCTCTCGCTGCGCTACGGCCACGACGCGGCGCACGACCTCCAGGTCGTCCTGGACGAGCGGCTCCCGGCGGACCGCGTCGTGGTCGGCGGGCTCGACCGCGCGGACGCGGTCGCCGCCGGCGCGCACCTGGAGGTCGCCCGCCTCGGCGCGTACGTCGCGCTCGACCACGTCGGCCTGAACGACGACGACGCCTGCGTCACCGACCGCGAGCGCGCCGGCCTGCTGCTCGACCTGGTCCGCGCCGGGCACGCCGGCCAGGTGCTGCTGTCGTGCAACTCGATCGGCGTGGCCAAGGGCCTGCCGGCCTACGACCTGCCCTACAGCCACGTCTCCTCGGCGTTCATCCCCCTGGCGACGTCGCTGGGGCTCGGCGCCGAGGACGCCAGGCGCGTCCTCGTGGACAACCCGCGCAACCTGCTGACCCCGCGGCGAGAGGGCTGAGGACCATGTCGAAGGTGAACACCGTGCTGGGCCCCGTCGCCCCGGAGGAGCTCGGCGTCGTGGCCGTGCACGAGCACGTCGGCTACGGCATGCCTGGCTCGGAGCTGGACACCCGGTGGTGGAAGACGCCCGAGGAGCGCTACGCCGAGACCGTGCCGAAGCTGCGCCGCTTCCACGAGTACGGCGGCGGCACGTTCGTGGACGTGACCGGCATCTGCAACGGCCGCGACATCGACTACTACAAGTCGCTGTCGGCCAAGACCGGGGTGCACATCGTGGCCTGCACCGGCTTCGTCGGCGGCGACACGGCGCTGCCGTTCTTCGAACGGGCCGGTGTCGACTACCTGACCAGGCAGTTCGTGCACGAGATCACCGTGGGCATCGGCGGCACCGGCAGCCGGGCCGGCGTGATCAAGGTCGGGGTGAGCCGCGGCGGCCGGATGACCGACCTGGACCTGCGCATCTACCGGGCCGCCGCCCGCGCCGCCGTCAGCACCGGGGTGCCGATCCTCACCCACCTGGCCATCGACGTCGAGCCCGCGGTCGCCGTCTTCGAGGAGGAGGGGCTGCCGCTGCACCGGGTGCTGTTCGGGCACGCCGACGACGGCCTGAACGCGCCGAACACGCCCGACACCTGGCTCGCCGGCCGTGGCGGCCGGATCGGGTTCGACACCTTCGGCTACGAGACCGAGCTGGAGGACCCGCCGTTCTGGGCGCGTCCCCGGCGCGAGCGGCTGGCGCACTTCCTCGGCTTCCTCGGCAAGGGCTTCCTGGATCAGGCGCTGGTCTCGGCCGACGCCAACTGCAGCCCGCTGGGCTGGCCCGGCGTCAAGGGCCACACGGTCAACTACCTGTTCGAGGAGCTCGTCCCCGACCTGCGCGACGCCGGGCTGGACGAGGCGACGATCACCAGGCTGCTCGTCCACAACCCCGCCGATTTCCTGACGATCCAGAACTGAACCCCATGCGCCCCGTTCAAGGAAGACGATCATGCAGACCTCAGACCTGAAGGACCTGGACATCGCCATCGTCGGCGGAGGGTACGGCGGCGCGGTGGCGGCGGTGGCACTCGGGCGGCTCGGCGCCAAGGTCAGCGTCTACGAGCAGGCCAGCGCAATCCGGCAGGTCGGCGCCGGCATCGGCCTGCGCCCGCCCACCATCGAGCTGTTCCGCGAGCTGGAGATCTTCGACGCGATCGCGGCCGTCAGCTCCCCGAGCGACTACTTCGAGATCCTCACCGCCACCGGCGAGGTCATCCAGCGCGAGGACTGGCCGAAGGCCGGCGACTACGCCCAGGTGAACAAGACCCGGTTCATCCACCGCGGCGACTTCATCGACACCCTGCTGAGGCTGCTGCCCGAGAGCATGGTGCACATCTGCCACAAGATGACCGGCATCGAGGACCGGGGCGACCACGCCACGCTCACCTTCGCCGACGGCAAGCAGGTGACGGCCGACCTGGTGATCGGCGCCGACGGCATCCGCTCCGTGGTGCGCAAGCAGCTGTTCAGCGACAACGAGCCGGTGTTCGCGGGGGCGCACGCGTACCGTGCGGTGATCTCCGCCGGTGACACGTACGGATTGTGCGTGGACGACAACCTGCGCCTCTACATGAACGAGCGCGGCACGATGGTCTACTTCCTGCCGCTGCGCCACCGCGGCCAGGTGTCCTTCGACATCACGGCGCTGTCCGCCGACGACTCGTGGGCGCCCCGGGTCACCAAGGACGACCTGGTGGCGCTGATGGACGGCTTCGACGAGCGGCTCGTGAACATCACCCGCGACCTGGACATGGACACGGTGACGAGCCGCGCCGTGTTCGACATCGACCCGGTCGAGCGGTGGCACTCCGACTCCGTCACGCTGCTGGGCGACGCCGCCCACGCGATGCTGCACCACCAGGGGCAGGGCGCCAACCAGGCCATCCAGGACGCCGGCGGGCTCGCCTGCGCCCTGCGCGAGGCCGGCTCCGTCAAGGACGCGCTGGCCCTCTACCAGGCCAGGCGCAAGCCCGACACGGACGCGCTGCAGCGCATCTCCCGGGAGTCCTGGCAGGCGGACTCGGTGGACACCGCGTTCCCGGAGAAGTCCTCGATCAAGTGATTGCGTGAACCCATGACTGTGCATCCCGACATCGCCAAGATCCTCGCCACGCTGCCGCCCGGGGACGGCCGCAGGCCCGACCCGGTGGCGGCCCGCGCCGCCGAGCAGGCGCACGTCCCCGCGCCCGAGGACCGGCTGCCGCTGCACGCGGTCGAGGAGACCACCGCGGCGGGCGTGCCGGTGCGGATCTACACGCCGGTGGCGGCCGAGTCGTACGGGCTGCTCGTGTACTTCCACGGCGGCGCGTTCTTCTCCGGCGGCCTCGACACCCACGACGGCGTGGCGCGGTCGCTGGCCAGGGAGACCGGCCACCGGGTCGTCTCCGTCGGCTACCGCCTGGCCCCGGAGGCCGCCTACCCGGCCGGTCTCCAGGACTGTTACGCGGTGGTCCGCTGGGCGGCAGAGAACGGCGACCGGCTCCAGTGGGACGGCGGGAACCTCGCCGTCGCCGGTGACAGCTCGGGCGGCACCTTCGCCGCCGCCGTGGCCGCGCTGGCGCACGACGAGGGCTTCGGCCGCATCACGCACCAGATCCTCTTCTACCCCTCCGTCGACCTGGACTTCGACACCGGCCGCTACGCCTCGCTCCGGGACAACGCCGAGGGCTACGGCCTGGAGACGGTGGCGCTGAAGCCGTACAACTCCTTCTACCTCGACAGCGGCGCCGACCCGTCGGACCCGCTCGTCTCCCCCATCAAGCGGCAGGACCTCACCGGCCTGCCCGCTGCCCTGGTCATCACGGCGGAGTACGACCCGCTGCGCGACGAGGGCGAGCTCTACGGCCAGAAGCTCAGGGAAGCGGGCGTGCCCGCGACGGTCCGCCGCTACGCGGGCGCCAATCACGGCTTCGTCGTCAACTTCGCGTGGATCCCTGAGTACTACCAGGCCTTCCGCGACGCGGGCGAGTTCCTGAACCGGCGCTGAGCTTCTCTCCTTCCCCCCCACCGCCCGCTCAAGGAGAGCGTCATGTCATCGGTCAACGTCGAGAAGGTACGCCTCCGTCCTGCCCGAGCTGATGCGCGAGTGGAACCTGTCGCCCGTCGAGGGCGGGCTCATCGGCAGCTACGGGTTCTTCGGGATGATGCTGGGCGCCATCTGCTTCGGCGTCCTGGCGGACTGGTTCGGCAGACGGAACGTGCTCGTGGTGAGCGTGTTCCTGTTCAGCGTGTTCATGTTCCTGTGCGCGTTCGCGACGGGGCCCGTCTCCTTCTCCCTGTTCCGCTTCGTCGGCGGCGTGGGCATCGGCGGCATCATGCCGAACGTGCTGGCGCTGCTGACCGACTACGCCCCCACCCGGCTGCGCAACACCATGACGGGCATCGTGCTGTGCTGCTTCTCGCTGGGCAGCATCCTGGCGCCCGCCCTGGCCCTGCTCATGCTGCCCGGCCTGGGCTGGCGCAGCCTCTACTGGGTGGCGATCCTGCCGGTCCCGTTCCTGCCGTTCATGGTGCGCCACTTCCGCGAGTCGCCCGCGGTGCTGCTGGCCAGGGGACGGACGGACGAGCTGCGCGCCCTCCTGGCCCGCGTCAACCCCGACGCCGCGATCGCCCTCGACGCGGAGCTTGAGGTGGGCACGCGGCAGAGCCCCGGCGGCCTGCCCCTGGCCGAGCTGTTCAGGAACCGCCGCGCCCTGGCCACGATCATGATCGGCGTCGCCTTCTTCATGTGCCTGCTGATGATCAACGGGCTGACGATCTGGCTGCCCGGCTTCATGGTCGGCGCGGGCTACGCCCTCGGCTCCGGCCTGCCCTTCCTGATCATCCTGAACGTCGGCGCCGTCGCCGGGACGCTGGTGCTCGGCAGGCTGGCCGACCGCTGGGGCACCAAGCGGGTGCTCATCCCCATGTTCGTCGTCTCGGCCGTCGCTCTCAGCCTGCTCGGCTTCGCGGACGGCTTCGCCATCCTGGCGGTCCTGGTCTTCGTGGCCGGCGCGTGCACGACGGGCTCGCAGAACATCGCCTACTCCTTCGTCTCGCAGTACTACCGGCCCTCGATGCGGGCGACGGGCATCGGCCTGGCCTCCGCCGTGGGGCGGGTGGGCGCCATCGTCGGGCCGACGTACGGCGGGATCCTGCTCTCGCTGAGCCTGCCCGCCGAGCTGAACTTCGTCTCGTTCGCGGTGCCGGGCGTCATCGCGGCGCTCGCCTTCTGGTTCGTACGCGCCGGCGCGACGCCCGGCCAGGAGGTCAGCGAGCCGCTTCCCGCCGTCGCAGATAGCCGTGGAGCGTCGTGAAGAACGGCGACGGCTCCAGCCGGGGATCGCCGTGGTAGCCGAGCTCCTCGGCGACCGGGGCGAACGGCGAGTAGACCGAGTCGCTGCGCCGCGGGCCGCCGCGCAGGTAGCGGCCGGCGACCTCGCCGATGCGGGCCTCGATGTCCAGGCTCTCCGTCAGTGCCCGCTCGGCTCCTTCGCGGTCGAGCACGACGTCGTAGGCGACGCCGTCCGCGCCCCGGTACGGGTGGCCCAGGTACAGGGCGCCGGGCCGGATCTCGTCACGGAGGCGGAGCAGGCTCGCCCGGTAGGCGTCCGGGTCCTCGTACCCGGGGAAGCCGTTGGCGGCGCCGTGGATCTGCACGGCGTCGCCGACGAAGACGGCGTCGCCGTGCAGATCCACGGCGTAGGCGACGGATCCGGCAGTGTGGCCGGGCACGTGGTGCACGGAGACGGTGACGCCGCCGCCCAGCGGCAGCTTCTCGCCGCCACGCAGCAGCACGGTCGGCTCCAGCTCGCCGGAGATCACCGCGGCGGCGGCCTCGGTCTGCTTCTGGACGCCGTGCGGGTCGTCGAGGTACCGCTGCCGCACACTGACGTACTGGTCCACGTGGGCCTGCCGGGCGCGCAGCAGGTGCGCGTCGGCCTCGTGGATCACGATCTCGGCGCGCCGGCCGGTGAGCTCCCACAGCGCGTGCGCGCCGCCGAGGTGGTCGATGTGGCCGTGGGTGAGCAGGATCCAGCGCACGTCCTCGATGCGGCGGCCGAGCTTTTTCAGCTCGGGGGCCATGCCGCCGGCGGGAGAGGCGGCGATGCCCGTGTCGACGACGGCCGGTTCGGGGGCGTCGATGAAGTAGCTGTAGAGACCGAAACGTCCCCAGGGCGACACCAGCGGGTGGATGTCAACGTCGTGCGCCATCACTGCCTCTCTTTCGATCATTTAATATAATAATATGCACAAGTCAGGCGAAGGGAGCCGCACACTCATGGTCGAAGTCAAGACCTGGGACGCGGGCGGGCAGAAGATCACCATCCGCAAGGACCTGGGCGCCCCGATGCGCGACGGCGTCACCCTCGCGCTCGACGTCTACCACGGCCCGGAGGACAAGCCGCGGCCCGCGCTGGTCGCCATGAGCCCGTACGGCAAGGAGCTGCAGGCCCAGTCGCTCATGCTGCCGCCGCAGCGCCGCCCCAGCCCGCTGTGGGACGGCTGCCTGGAGGCCGGTGACATCGCCCGCATCGCCGGGGAGGATTACGCGCACGTCATCGCCGACCTGCGCGGCTCCGGCGCCTCGGGCGGCGTCATGGTGGGCAACTACAACGCCGGCGGCACGCCGCTCGGCCAGGACGCCTACGACCTCATCGAGTGGGTCGCCGACCAGCCCTGGTGCGACGGCAACGTCGGCATGGTGGGCGTGTCGTACTTCGCCTCGATGCAGGTGCTGGCCGCGGCCGAGCGCCCGCCGCACCTGAAGGCGATCTTCTGCAGCGGCGGCCACTACGACTTCTACGAGACCTCCTACCACGGCGGCATCCTGTGGTTCATGCCCCGCGCCGCGCGGGAGGGCCGCGGCGGCGACTCCGGCATCGCCGTCGCCGACATCAGGTCCAGGATGCAGGCGCAGCTCTCCCCCGAGGAGCTGGCCGCGCGCGTCGAGGCGCGGCTCACCGACCCCGACGTCGCCCGGTGGCCCAACCTGGCCCACATCCTGCACTACCCGAAGAACCGCGAGCTCTGGTACGACATCATCCTCAACGAGCTGGACGGCGAGTACTACGAGGAGCGCAACCCCATCACGCTCGCCCCGAACATCGACATCCCCGTCTACGTGCAGATCAACTGGGGCCGGGGCTGGACCGTGGACGGCAGCATCGAGCTGTTCAAGGCGCTCAGGGGCCCCAGGAAGCTCGACCTCCTCCCCTACCCGCCGATGCAGGAACGCCCGTTCCACGAGGTCCACGACGACATGTTCCGGTGGTACGACCACTGGCTGAAGGGCATCGACACCGGCGTGATGGACGAGCCGGCCGTCAAGGTCTTCGTCGAGGGCTCCCGCGAGTGGGTGACGTCACCGCAGTGGCCGCTGGACGGGGTCGAGCACCGGCCGCTCTACCTGCGCCCCCGCCGCAGGCTGTCGGACAAGCCCGAGCCGCTGGGCCCCGAGTACGCCGCCCCCGACGGCTTTTACCAGGCGCCGCTGACGGTGACCGACCAGGTCGAGACGCTGACCTGGGCCACCGAGCCGTTCGCCGAGGAGACGGAGATGGCCGGCACCGGCGCCGCGCACCTGTTCGTGGAGATCGACACCGACGACACGAACCTCATCCTCCGCCTCTGGGACACCGCCTCCGACGGCAGGCGTCAGCTCGTCACCACCGGCTACCTCAAGGCCTCCCACCGCGAGCTGGACGACCGCACCACCGAGGGCGACCCGTACCACCCGCACACCCGCGCCGTCCCCGTCGAGCCGGGCGTGATCGAGGAGTACGTGGTGCGGCTCTACCCCTTCGCCAACTCCTTCCAGCCGGGGCACCGCCTGGAGGTGGAGCTGTCCTGCGACGAGCCGCTGGCCGACACGCACAACTCCCTGCTGCCGCCCGAGGCCATGCACCTGCCGTCCGGCCGCGCGACCAGCCACAAGGTCTACCGCGACGCCGCCCACCTGTCGCGGCTCGTGCTGCCGTTCACGACGGCCCAGTGACCGTCAGCAGCGGCAGCCACACCTCGTCCACGATCTGCGCGATCGCCTCGTCCGGCACCGCGCGCATCGTCATGAACATGTCGTGCCGCAGCAGGTCGAGCGGCAGGTTCAGGACGCGGGCGGGGCGCGGCACGTCCGGCAGCTCGCCGCGCCCGACCGCGCGGGCCACGATGGTCTCGAAGGCGGTCGGGTGGCCGGGCGGCAGGAGGGTGTCGCGCAGCTCGCCGAGGCTCGTGCCGGTGTCCTGGAAGTAGTCCACGAGCTGCACGCTCATCAGCGTGATCATGCCCGCGCGGTCGGCGTCGGCGTTGCGCAGGAAACCGATCGCGTCGCCGCGCAGGCTCCCGGTGTCGGGGATCGCGATCGGGCGCCAGTGCCTGGTGAGCGTGGCCAGCAGCAGGTCCTCGCGGCGCGGCCAGCGCCGGTAGAGGACGGGGCGGCTGGTGCCGGCGCGGGCGGCGACCGCCTCGTAGGTGAAGCCGAGGTAGCCGTGCTCCAGCAGGACGTCCCAGGCGGCGTCGAGGAGCGCGTCCTCCAGCCGGGCGCCGCGCCGCCGGGTCGCCCCGTCCTCCCCCGTGTTCACGCGCGTACCTTATCGCGGCCGGTCCGGCCCCACCGTGGGGTGGTTTCGCACGGATATGTGACCATGTTCCCCGAGCACCAGAGCCGGCCGGCCGCCCTCGATCCCGCCCGAGGCCCGCGCCGACCGGCACCCCCGGAGAGAAGATGACGCACGGCTCACCGCCCACAACGGCCGCTCCCCGGCGGGTCGCGCTGATCGTGGCCGTGGCGTGGTTCATGCAGAACCTCGACACCACGATCATCAACACGTCCCTCCCCCAGCTGGCCAGGACGTTCGGCGTGGACGCCGTCAGCGTGAACATCGGCATCACCGCGTACGTCGTCGCGGGCGCCGCCTTCATCCCGCTCGGCGGCTGGCTGTCCGACCGGTACGGCGCCAAACGGGTGTTCGCGACCGCGATCGTGGTGTTCGGCCTGGCCTCGGTCGGCTGCGCGGCCTGCACGGAGCTGTGGCAGTTCGTCCTGGCCCGCGTCGTGCAGGGCGTCGGCGGCGCCCTGATGATGCCGGTCGGCCGCATCATCGTGCTCAGGAACGCCGGCAAGGAGGACCTGCTGCGCGCGACGGCGCTGATCACCTGGCCCGGCCTGATCGCGCCCGTCATCGCCCCCGTCGTCGGCGGCGCGCTGACCACCTGGTACGGCTGGCAGTGGATCTTCCTGCTGAACGCGCCGCTCGCGCTCGCCGGCACCGCGCTGGTGCTGGCCTTCGTCCCCGGCGCACGCGAGGCGGACCGCAGGCCGCTGGACCGCACGGGAACGGTCCTCATCATCACCGCGCTCAGCCTGACCATCTACGGCCTGTCCGAGCTGGCGCACCCGTCGGCCGTCGGCCTGGACCTCGCCCTGCTCGCCGTCGGCTCGCTGGTGGGCGTGGCCGCCGTCCGGTGGTTCCGCCGGGCCGCCCACCCGCTGATCGAGCTGGCGCCGCTGCGGGTGCCCACGTTCGCGGCCTCCACCCTGCACGCGGGGAACCTCATCCGGCTGGCCATCAGCGCGACGCCGTTCCTGCTGCCGCTCATGCTGCAGGAGGCGTGGCGGCTGACGCCGCTGGAGGCCGGTCAGATCGTGCTGGTGTACTTCCTGGGCAACCTGGTCGTCAAGACGATCACCACGCCGCTGCTGCGGCGGCTCGGCTTCCGCACGGTGCTGATCGGCAACGGGGTGGGGGTGGCGCTGTCGATCGCGGCCTTCGGGCTGCTGGACGTGCGTACGGGGTTCGTCGTGGTGTCGGCGGTGGCTTTCGTCGCGGGGGTGACCAGGTCGATCGAGTTCACCGGGATCAACACGTTGTCGTTCGCCGACATCGGGCCCGAGGACCGGGCCTCGGCCTCCATGTTCTTCAGCATGATGCAGCAGATCTCCATGGCGCTGGGGGTGGCCGCCGCCGCGATCGTCCTCCAGGTTGCGCACGGCCCGGCCGCCACCCCGCTCACCCAGGGCGACTTCGCCGTGGCCTTCTGGCTGTCGGGGGCGGTCGCGCTGGTGGGCGCCCTGCTGATGACGATGCTGCGTCCGGACGCCGGGCACGAGGTCACCGGGCACCGGCCGCGCCCGCGGGTGAGTGGGGAGCCGAGTCGCCGATAGGCTCACGTTCGCACGTCTTGCCTGTTCACGTGGAGGTAGCAGCAGTGCGCATCGGCATCGTCGGGGTGGGCGAGATCGGCCGGGCCATCGTGACCGGCCTGTGCGAGGGCGACGGCGAGGCGCCCGAGGTGCTCCTCTCGCCGCGGGGCGCCCGCGTGGCCGCCGAGCTGGCCGAACGCTACGAGAGCGTGCGGGTGTGCGCCGGCAACCAGGACGTGATCACCGGCTCCGACCTGGTGATCATCGCCGTGCGCCCCCACGACCGGCACGAGGCGCTGGCCGGCCTGCGGGTGGACGACGACAAGATCGTCGTCAACGTGATGGGCGGCGTCGCCAACGACGACGTGCGCCGCGCGCTCGGCACCGGCGCGCCGGTGGTGCGGGCCATCCCGCTGCCCGCCGTCCGCGACCGCCGCTCGGTCACGGTGACGTGCCCTTCGCATCCGGTGGTGGACGCGCTCTTCGCCTCGCTGGGAGGGGCGCTGCCCGTCGCCGACGAGGCGGCCTTCAACGTCTTCTCCGCCCTGACCGCCACCCTGAGCACGCACTACGCCTACCTCGCCACGCTCTCGTCGTGGGCCGCCGGGCACGGCATGGCCGCCGCCGACGCCGACCGCTACGTGCGCGGCCTCTTCGAAGGCGTGGGCCGCAGCCTCAGCGACGGGAGCCGCTCCTTGCGGCAGCTCGCGGCCGACCACGAGACCCCCAAGGGGCTCAACGAGCGCGTCCGCACCACCTGGTTCGACCAGGCCGGCTCCGACTCCCTGCGCGCGACCCTCGACGCGCTTCTCGCAGACCTGAAGTAAGCGCCGCTCGGGCTGGATCCGGCGGTCAGGCCGGACCGGCAGCCGGACTGGATCCGGCGCGCAGGCCGATCCCGGCGCAGCGTGATCCCGGCGCGCAGGCCGATCCGGGCGCGCAGGCCGAGTCCGGCGGTCAGGCGGGTTCCGGCGGATCCCAGATGCCGCGCAGGGGGCGCATGCCCTCCTCGACGTAGTCGGCGATGGGGCGTTCCCCGCCGTCGAGGTACCACTGCTCAAGGGCGGCGAAGTAGCCGAAGGTGAGCGCGTTGGTGGCCACGCGGGCCTGCGGGTCACTCAGCCGCCCGGCCGCCGCGATCAGCGGCGCGATACGCCCGCTCGCCCGATCGAGCGTGGCACAGACGGCCATGCGCACGGAGGGCTCGGCGAAGAAGTACCGCACCCTGCGCCACGGCCCCTTCCCCGCCTTGGCGCCTTCACCCTCGGACGGCGCCTCGTAGGCGCGCACGGCCTCCAGCAGGCTGCCGATGGGATCGGCCGGATCCATGATGCCTTCGAGCGCCTCCGGACTCATGCTGTCGAACTCGACGTCGGCGACCACGATGCCTTCCTTCGTGCCGAAGATCCGGTACACCGACGAGGGCGAGACCTCCGCGGCGGCCGCGATCTCCTCGATCGTGACGGCGCCGAACCCCTTCTCGTCGAACAGGTCGAGGGCGCGTTCCTGGATGGCGCGCATGGCCTTGAGTCGCCAGCGTTCGCGTAGCCCGGTCATGGCGTACAGCGTATCAGATAGTCACTTTCTAAAGACATTGACTAGCCAGAGATGCGACCCTAGAGTCACTCGCTGGAGAAAGTAACTGTCTGAATCGAGAGGATCTGCGCCATGGCACAGAGATCAGGCGTCCTGGTGATCATGTACATCGGGGCGGCGCTCACCGCGGTCGCCGCCGTCTTCCCGTTCCTCGACCAGGCCGTCCTGGCGGACCACCTCAGGGCGGGCTACCCGTCCTACGAGCCGGGCGCGATCGACGCCGCCGTCACGGCGTACCTGGTCATCCTGGCCGTGGTCGGGGCGCTGGGGCTGGTCGGCTGGCTCGGCACGATCTGGGCGGCCCGCGCGGGCAAGGGCTGGTCCCGGCGGCTGGGGGCCGGGCTGCTCGCGGTGGCGCTGTGCGTCGCGGTCGCCGGGCTCACCGTCCGGGACGTCTCCGGCGACGTCGGGCTGGCGCCGCTGCTGGGCTGGCTGCTGGTGCTGCCGTGCGTCCCCGGGGCCGCGGCGGTCGCGCTGTGGAGAAGGGCGGGATGAGCGGAGATCGCGCGGGGACGCGCGGGCTCGCGGCACTCAAGCGCGGGCTGGCCGCGCTCAAGCGGGCGATGTACCGGGACGGTCGGCCGAACGGGGTCATGCGGTTGTGGAACCGGCTCGACGCCTTCGCCTACGGGGCCCGCTGGCTGTCACCGCCGCACGCCGCCGTGCTGAAGGTGGCGGGGCGCCGCACCGGGAACCTCACGTCGGTCCCCGTCGCGGTCACCCGCCACCGCGGCGCCGACTTCCTCGTCTCGATGCTCGGCCCGGACGCGGGCTGGGTGCGCAACGTCAGAGCCGCAGGCGGGCACGCCGCGCTGCGCCGCCAGGGCCGCGAGACGCCGATCCTGCTGGAGGAGATCCCGGCGGAGGAACGGCCCGAGATCCTGCGCCGCTACCTGGCCGGCGCACCCGGCGCCCGCCCGCACCTGAGGCTCGGGCCGTCGGCCCCCTTGGCGGAGTTCCTGCGGATCGCGCCCCGGCATCCCGTCTTCCGCGTCCACGAGCGCCAGCCGGAACGCCTCACCTGAAGGACGGCAGGACCAGCTCCACCAGCGCGTCCACGTCCTCGTCCACCATCGGCTCGCCGGTCATGCCCATCCGGTGCAGCAGGGTGCCCACGACGACGTCGATGAAGAACAGCACCCGCTGCTCCGGCTCGTCGAGCGCCTCCTGGAGCGCGATCCGGTAGGGATCCTGGAACCGCGACGAGAGGATCTCGCGCAGTTCGGGATCGCTGACGGCGTCGCTGAACACGCCCGCGAACGCGTCCCCCACCCCCGGCTCACCGATCTTGGCCGCACTCCAGCGGATGATCGAGGACATCATCTCGGCCCGGCTGCCACCCTCCAGCGGCACCGGGCCGAACGCGTCGAGCAGGACGTCCACGATCAGCGCGCCCTTCGTCGGCCAGCGCCGGTAGATCGTCGTCTTCGCGATGCCCGCCGCGGCGGCGATGCGCTCCACCGTGGCGCGCGCGTAGCCCAGCTCCTGGACCGTGCTCAGCGTCGCGGCGAAGACCGCGTCGTTGACGCCGGAACGCGGGCGGCCGGGCGGGCGGGCGGGTGTGGTCGAGCTCATGCTCACACGATACCGAATTGCGCTACCGTTAGTTTCGAAACCTCAAGTAGCGGAACCTTCAGGAGGGTCCATGACCGACATCACCGCGATGGGACGCCCGGCGGAGCCGGACTGGTCGTCCACCGTGACCGCCGAGGAGCTGACCGCCTTCCGGGACGCCGAGAACCGCGTCCGGGCGTCCGCCGCGGCACGGGTGATCACCGGGGAGCCGGACCCCGGCGCCACGATCGGCTGGCAACAGGTGGCACTCCCCGACCGCGACCTGTCCGACCGCGACCTGTCCGACCGCGACCTCCCCGGCCACGACCTGCCCGGCCGTGAGCTGCCCGGCCGTGAGCTGTCCGGCCGTGAGGTCCCCGTCCGCGTGTACCGGCCCTCCGCCGCAGGCCTCCTGCCCCTCGTGATCCACGTGCACGGAGGCGGGTTCGTCGGCACGGCCGCGCAGAGCGACTGGATCAACAGCCACCTCGCCGCCCACCTGCCGGCGCTCGTCGTCTCGGTCGAGCACCGCCTCCTCGACTGGGAGACGCCGCTGTCGGCCGCCGCCGCCGACGGCTGGGACGTACTCCGCCACGTGGTCGAGCACGCCGCGGCGTGGGGCGTCGACGCGTCCCGCGTCGCCGTCTTCGGCGAGAGCTGCGGCGGGCTGATCAGCGCGCTGGCGGCCGTCAGGGCCAGGCGTGAGGGCCTGTCCCTGCGGGCGCAGGTGCTGGTCAACCCCGCGGTGGACGTGACCTCGACGGCCCTGTCGTACGACTCGATGGCCCAGTTCCCGCAGACGCCCTCCCTCTCCCTCCCGCAGTTGCGCTTCTTCCAGCGGCTGGCCGTCCCCGAGGGCGCCGACGCCCGCGCGCTGTCCCCGCTGTACGCCGACGACCTGGACGGCCTGGCCCCGGCGCTCGTGGTGGTGCCGACCCACGACCCGCTCGCCGACCACGGCCGCCGTTACGCCGAACGGCTCCAGGCGGCCGGGACGCCCGCGCGGCTCAGTGAGTACCCGGAGGCGGGGCACGCGTTCCTCAGCATGCCGGGCATGGTGCCGCAGGCGACGCCCGCGCGGGCGGAGATCCTCGCCTTCCTCCGGGAGTCCCTCGGTGCCTGAGCCCGCCGCCCCCTCCGAGGCTCCCCCAGCGCGCCAAAGCCTCCCACCGCACGGAAGTCCCCACGCAGACGGGAGCCCCCCGGCGCACGGGCGCGTTCAGAGCGTCGCGGGGTTGTTGCGCCCGCACGCCGGCGGCTTCGCCGCCCTGGTGATGTTCCAGGTGATCGGCGCGGTGGCGGGCCTGGCGCCGCTGCTGGCGGTGGCCGAGCTGGGGCGCGTCCTGCTGTCCCCCGCCCCGGCCGACCGCGCCCACGTCTGGGGCGTGGTGCTCATCGGCGTGGCGGGCCTGCTGGTCCGGCTGGCGTTCACCACCGCGTCGTCGGGGATCGGGCACCTGCTCGACGGCCAGGTGCAGCTCGCGTTCCGGCGGCGGCTGGCCGAGCACCTGGGCCGCGTCCCGATCGGCTGGTTCTCCCGGCGCGGCACGGGCGAGCTGGCCAAGGTGGTGGGCGAGGACGTGAGCGCGGTGCACCCGTTCATCGCGCACACGCCCGGCGAGCTGGTCTCGGCGTTCGTGGTGCCGCTGGTGTCGCTGGTCTACCTGTTCACCGTGGACTGGCGGCTGACACTGATCACGTTGATCCCGGTGCTGATGGCGGTGGCGCTGGTCCCGCTGATGATGACGCCTGCGCGGGAGCGGGAGCAGCGGGAGTTCGACGCGGCCATGGGGCGGATCGCCGACTCGGCGGTGGAGTTCGTGCAGGGCATCGCGGTGGTCAAGGCGTTCGGCGGCGCCGGTCGTACGCACCGGAAGTTCCTGACGGCCACCGACGAGTTCGCCGGCACGTTCCTGCGGTGGGCGCGCGGGCTGGCGCCGATCGCCGCCGGGATGCAGACGGCGCTGGCGCCGCCGTTCGTGCTGCTGGTGGTGCTGGTCGGCGGCACGGCGCTGATCGCGGGCGGCGGCCTGGCGCCGGCCGACCTGCTGCCCTTCCTCCTGCTGGGCCTGGGGCTGACCGCGCCGGTGGCGGCGCTGGGGCACGGGTTCGACGACATGACGGCGGCCTGGCGCGCGGCCGGCCGGATCAGGGACGTCCTGGCGGTGGAGCCGCTGCCCGAGCCCGCCCGCCCGGTCGCGGCGCGCGGCCACCGGGTGGAGCTGCGGGACGTGCGCTTCGGCTACGACGCGGGGCGCGAGGTGCTGCGCGGCATCGACCTGGCCTTCGAGCCCGGCACGGTCACCGCGATCGTCGGCCCGTCGGGCAGCGGCAAGTCCACGCTGGTGCAGCTCCTGCCGCGGTTCTTCGACCCCACGCACGGCTCGATCACCCTGGGCGGCGTCGACCTGCGCGACCTCGGCAGCCGGGAGCTCTACCGGACGGTCTCCTTCGTCTTCCAGGACATCCGCCTGCTGCGCGCCTCCGTCGCCGACAACATCGCGCTGGCCGTCCCGCAGGCCGACCAGGACCGGGTGATCCGCGCCGCCCGGCTGGCAGGCATCCACGACCGGATCCTGCGGCTGCCGCGCGGCTACGACACGGTGCTCGGCGAGGAGGCCGAGCTGTCGCGCGGCGAGGCGCAACGCATCGCCATCGCCCGCGCGCTGCTCGCCGACACCCCCGTGCTGGTGCTGGACGAGGCGACCGCGTTCGCCGACCCGCAGACCGAGCAGGCCGTCCGGCAGGCGCTGGCCACGCTGCGCGGCGACCGCACGATCGTGGTCATCGCCCACCGCCTGGAGACGATCGCCGACGCCGACACCGTCGTGATGCTCGACGACGGCGCCGTCGTCGAACGCGGCACGCCCGCCGAGCTGCTGAGCGGGAACGGCCGGTTCGCCGCGTTCTGGCAGACCCACCGAGGAGACGAACCCCGATGATCCGCATGCTGCTGCGCGTCCTGGGACACCGGTACGCGCGACCGGTGCGCCGCACCGTGGCCCTGATGACGGCGACCGCGGTCGTCGAGGGCCTGTCGTACGCCCTGCTGGTGCCCGTGCTGCGAGCCCTGTTCGGCGGCGATCCGGGCGCCGCCCGCCCGTGGCTGATCGCGTTCGGCGCGGCGGTCGCGAGCTACGCCGCGCTGCGCTACGCCAGTGACCTGTCCGGTTTCCGCGTCGGGACGACGCTGCTGCGCGGCACGTACCACCGGCTCGGCGACCACCTGGCCCGCCTGCCGATCGGCTGGTACGGGCCAGGCCGCGTCGGCGAGGTGTCGCTGCTGGCCGGCAGGGGCGTGCTGCAGGCGATGAGCGTGCTCGCGCACGTGCTGGCGCCGTACATCTCCGCCGCCGTCACCCCGCTGACGATCGTCGTGGTGATGCTCGCCTTCACCCCGCAGCTCGGGCTCGCCGCGCTGCTCACCGCGCCGGTCGTGGCGGCCGTCCAGCTCTGGACGGGCCGCGCGACGGCCGCCGCCGACGATGAACGCCACCACCGTGACCAGCGCGCCGCGGGCCGGGTCGTCGAATACCTCCAGGCCCAGCCGGTGCTGCGGGCCGGCGGCCGTACCGCCGAGCGCTTCGGCCTGCTCGACGACTCGCTGCGCGAACTGCAGCGCGCCTCCCGCCGTTCCGCACTGTCGGCGCTGCCGGGTGTCCTCGGCCTCTCCCTCACCGTGCAGGCTCTGTTCACCGCGCTCCTCGTCCTCGGCGCCAACCTGGCGCTCGGCGGCGCCATCGGCCCTGCCGAGCTGCTCGCGGCGCTCGTCCTGGCCACCCGCTGCGCGGACCCCCTCCTCTCCCTCGGCGACATCGGCGGCCAGCTCCGCGGCGCCCGCGCCGAGCTGTCCAGGCTCGACACCCTCCTCCGCACCCCGCCCCTGCCAGAACCCCGCTCGCCGATCATCCCGACCAGCCACGACCTGCGGTTCGACGCCGTCACCTTCCGCCACGGCGACCACACGGTGATCGACGACCTGTCCCTGACCGTCCCCGAAGGCCGGCGCCTCGCCGTCGTCGGCCCGTCGGGCGCGGGCAAGAGCACCCTCCTGCAACTCCTGGCCCGCTTCCACGACGTGGACGCCGGCGCCGTCCGCATCGGCGGCACCGACGTCCGCGACATCGACACGCAGGAGCTGATGTCCCGGATCGCCATCGTCTTCCAGGACGTCTACCTCTTCGACGGCACCATCGAGGACAACATCCGCCTCGGCCGCCCCGACGCCGCCGAGGCCGACGTCCGCGCGGCCGCGACCGCGGCCCGCCTGGACGAGGTGATCGAACGCCTCCCGGACGGCTGGGCCACCGCCGTCGGCGAAGGCGGCGCCCTGCTGTCGGGCGGCGAGCGCCAGCGCGTCTCCATCGCCCGCGCCCTGCTGAAGGACGCGCCCGTCGTGCTGCTGGACGAGGTGACCTCGGCTCTCGACCCGGTCAACGAGGCGGCCGTGCATGAGGGGATCGAGCGGTTGATGGCGGGGCGGACCGTGGTGATGGTGGCGCATCGGTTGCGGACCGTGCGCGGCGCCGATCACATCGCCTTTCTGGACGGGGGGCGGATCGTGGAAGAGGGCACGCACGACGAGCTGCTCCACCGGGGCGGGCGCTACGCCGCTTTTTGGGATATTTCCATGGCACCGGCAGGGAATGAATAGGTATTGCGCGGCGACCGGCTGAGATAAAGAAATGCGCGTTCCAGCATTTGTCTCTCGCGCCTGGCCGCGACGACTTACCGTGGTCGGGATTCGTTCTCGTCAAGGTCACGGGAGTCAAAAGTGAGCGCTTCTCCGATTCGATCCCTGGCCATAAAAATGGTCCGCCGATCGGCGGTCTGGAAGAGAAGCACGTTCGTTCCTGCGGTCATCTTCACCGGCCCGCACCGCGAGGCGCAGGCCTCCATCTTCGCCGGTGCGGTCGCCGGTGAGGTGCCGAACGCGGACGTGAGCCACGACCACGGGCGCCAGACGACCTTCCGGACACTCATCGACCGCGCGGCCGGGGAGACGGGAGATCTGGGCGCCCGAGTGCCGGGTTCCTGGTTGCCGGCGCCGCGATTTCCGCTCACCCAGATCATTCTGTTCGCGCTGCGAATCCATGAGGAGCGAGAACAACCACCCGAAGAGAACCGGGGCGACCAGGCCGGCAGCGGCTCGCAAAGGTCCCGGGACGCGGTCTACGAAGAACGCCTGCGAGAATGGCGGCGCCGGCGCGCCCCCCTGCGATCGTTCGGCGGCCGTTTCGAATATTTCGTGCGATTCCTGGGCGGCCCGTCCATCGTGGCGGCGATTGTCACGGTGCTGCTCACGAAGTGGCTGGAGACCGCCGGCGCGGCCAACGTGTTCATCCTCGCGGGTTCCTTCGTCGGCGCGGTACTGGCCGCCCTGGCGATGGCCCGCTTCTGGTCCAGTGGCACGTACCGGCATCGCTGGTTCTGCACGGAGCCGTATGTGCGGCGCGGCGAGCGCGAAGCACTGCCCGCCTACCTGCGCAGGGTGGCGGAGCAGGAGGACGACGCCGTCATCGAGCGGCTGCTCATGTTCGCCTTCCTCGAGGATCTGCGCCTCGCCTACCGCCGCAAGGCGCCCTGGCCGGGGTGGGGCAGGGGCGGCTACGCCGTTCTCCGGCTCGGCGACATCGGCCGTGACGCCGAGCGGACGAATTTCCTCAAGGTCATGCATCGGGTGCTCACGGACACAGGACGGAAGGTGCCGCTGCTCGTCGTCGCCGAGGCGGACGTGTGGCCCGCGGGCCTGTGCGGCGACGACCATCCGTCCGCGGCCCGGGTGAACCCGGCGGGCCCTGACCTGCTCCGGGCCCATGCCGACTGGCAGGACTCCGCACAGCGGGTGTCGCCCTGCCCTTACCTGGTCATGGACCGGAGCGCGGCCTACGAGAAGTTCACGGACGTGCCGCAGGTCAAGCGGCGCGCCCTCCGGCGATTTCGTCCCGTCGGATACTGGCTGCTGGTCGCGACGACCATTCTGCTGCCGCTCGGCGGAGGCGGGTGGTGGGTGCTGCGCCCGTGCGGGTCAGGTCTGTCCTCGATGAACGGCGAATGCATCGGCCTGAGTAGCGCCACCGTCAATTACGACTCCACGCTCGCGCCGATCCTGCGCCTCATCACCGATCAGAACGACTCCATCCCTGCGGACGCCAAGATCTACCGCATCATCTACTTCGGGCAGCTCACCCGCTCCGGGGAGCAGGATCCCGGTCACAGCCTGGTCGGCACAGCCGCGGAGCTGACCAGGCTCTACGCCAGGCAGCTCGAGACCAACAAGCAGCAGAGCGACTGGAAGGTGCAGGTCGAGTTCGCCAATCCGGGGCAGGATTTCACGAACGCCCACATGGCCGCCGACGCGATCGTCAAGCGCGCGGCCTGGGATCATTCCATCGCGGCCGTGGTCGGCCTCGGCTGGAGCCGCACCGAGGTGCGAACAGCGTTGGAAATCCTGTGCGGGGCGCAACTGCCGGCGGTCACGACCTCCGCGGGCGCCGATCGGCTGCGCCCGCTCGGCGGCAAGATGTGCCCGTATTTCTACCGGATGGCGGCACTCAACTCACACCAGGCCAGAGTCGCGGTCCATTGGCTGAAAACGGGCCTGCCGTTGCAGGAGGGCAAGCTGCCCGAGAACCCCAAGGTGGCGATTCTGCAGCAACGAGATGAGCTGGAGATCTACAGCGAGGACATGGCGGACGAGTTCGCGAAAATCTATCCAGCGAACCTCTACCGGAGATACGTCTACACCGACGACAAAGATCTGCGGTACATGGTCGAACAAGCGTGCCGGGAATACGGAGCCCTGTTCTACACGGGCCGCGCCGCACTGTTCCCGGTGCTGGATGACGCGTGGCGGACTCACTGTGCGAAGCGAAATGTGCCTGTGCTGTCCTCTGACGATGTGACGAGCATGGTGGCCACGGAGACGAAGCGCAACCCGCAGGGACACAACATGGATGTGCGGTTCATCTCGCTCAGCGATCCCCGTACGGACGAGAGCGCCCCGGCCGCGAACAACCACGAGAGTGTCGTCCGCGAGATCATGAAGCAGGTCGAGGCCGAACGTAAGAAGAGCACGCACGAGGGCCATCCGGCACCCGTGCCACTGCCTGCCGACCATGTCATGCTGACCCACGACGCGGCGCTCGCCGTCACCACCGCCTTCGACTGGATCCGCGGCTATACGGACGGCATGGACGTCAGCGCCGGAGTGCAGGACAACCTGCGTGGCCTCGAAGTCGCCGGCGCTACCGGCGCGATCACCTTTCCGATGGGCAAAGAGCCGCATGACGCGCAGAACCGGAGACTGTGGCTCATGCGGGCGGTCCCACGCGAGCGGCTCGAGCGGGTGGACGTCTGTCATGTCGAGAACACCATGGTCGTCTGCGAAGGGGCGCAGGAGGCGAAGGCCCCTTCGTGAACTCTCTGATCAACGCACGACGGGGTCCCGGACGCCCGCCCGCATCCCCAGGCAGGCGAGCACCCCGAGCCCCGCGCACATGACCCACACCGCACCCCCCACGTACTGGAACAACGCCGTCCCGATGCTCGGCCCGACCGCCCAGCCCGCCGTCTGGCAGGTGGACAGCGCGCCGATGTAGCGGCTGCGCAGGGCGGGGGCCGGGGCGGCGAGAGCCGGGTAGGCGCCGATGGACGGGGCGCTGATGATCTCGCCGAGGGTCCAGACGACGGCGCCCACGACGAAGATCCACGGGCCGAAGGGCAGGCCGAACAGGCCCAGGCCGACGCCGAGGAGGAGGCAGCCGGCGGCGACGGTGGCGCGCATGGAGAAGCGCTGGATGAGGGTGGTCAGGGGAAGCTCGACGAAGATGACGAGCGCGCCGTTGAGGGCGACGACGGCGCCGTAGAGTGCGGTCGGGTAGCCGCGTTGCTGTATTTCGAGCGGGAGCGTCGACTGGTACTGGACCTCGGCGACCGCGGTGATGAACATGCCGGCGAGGAAGAGCAGGAACCGGCGGTCTCGCAGGAGGTCGCGGTAGCGGGCGGTGTCCTCGGGGGCCGGGGCGTTCTCCGTGGTGCGGCGGCGGGGCGCGGGCGGGATGACGAGCAGCACGACGACGGCGAAGAGCAGGCTGACGACGGCGTTGACGACGAAGACCACCTGGTAGGAGTACGCGGCGGCCAGCCAGACGCCGAGCAGCGGGCCGATGGCGGCGCCGAGGTTGAGTCCGAAGCGGCTGGCGGCCGAGGCCATCACGAGCCGCTGCGGCGGGGTCAGCTCGGCGAGCATGGTGGAGGCGGCCGGGCGGTACATCTGGCCGAACGCGCCCGCGACGGAGCTGATGGCCAGCAGCGGGACGATCGCCGTGACGGCGGCGAGTGCGGCGGTGGCGACGCTGCACAGCAGCATCGACCAGATGATCACCGTGCGGGCGCCGAACCGGCCGGTCGCGGTGCCGCTGACGAACGTTCCCACGATGGAGCCGGCGCCGAAGCCGGTGAGGACGAGGCCCGCCTGTGCCGGGCTGTAGCCGATGCCGGTCAGGTAGAGGACGAGGAAGAGGGCGACGAAGCTGCCCATGCGGTTGAGTGCGATGCCGAACAGCAGGACGATCGCCGAGCGGGGCAACTCGCGCAGCGTCCGCAGCACTCCGGCAGGCGCCTCGTCGGCGGGCGCCTCGTCGGCGGGCGCCCCACCGGCAGGCGCCCCGTCGGCGGGCGTCCCACCGGCGGGCGTCCCGTCGGCGCCGATCCCGTCGGTGGGCGTCCCCTCGCCCGACGGGGCCGTCATGCGGGGCTCCAGGCGCAGCGTAACGCCGCCAGCGATCGGTCGAGCGCGGCGGACACCTCCTCGCGACCGGCCGCCGTGGCGGTGGCGAACGCGACCCGCCCCTCCATGAGGTCCTTGTGCGGCAGCAGGACGACCTCACCGGGCCCGACGAGCGGAACGGCGAGATCGGCCTCCGGCGGCAGCCCGTCCGCGGAGAAGGCGATCTCCTCGATCCGGGTCTCGTGCCACGGCGGGTAGGCGAACCTGATCCCCGAGCACAGCGCCCGCGTCCGCGTCAGGTCGGGCGCGTCGCCGCACGACACCGCGGCGAGGGCCAGGCCGGGGTCCACGCCGGAGGCGCAGTGGCACAGGTACGACAGCAGGTCGCCGCCGAGCCGCCCGTTGATCTCGATCAGCTTCGGCCCCTCGTCGGTGAGCTTGAACTCGGTGTGCGTGGCCCCGGTCTCGTAGCCGACGGCCGCGTGGACCTGGTCGAGGAAGCCTGCGATCGCGGGGTCGCCGAGCAGCGGGTCGTCCCCGTCCGTCCAGTGGCCGGTCTCCTCGAAGTACGGCGCGAAGCCCATCTCCTTGTGGGAGACGAAGACCGGCGTGACCCGCCCGTCCTGTACGACGCAGTCGACGGCGACCTCCGGCCCCGTCAGATACTCCTCGATCAGCACGAAACGGTCGGCGGACGGCAGGCCGGCGGCGGGGAGGCGGTGCGCGGAGGCGAAGTGGTCGGCCAGTTCGCCGCCGTCGCGAACCAGCGCGACGGCCTGGCTGGCGACCCCCGCCCTGGGTTTGACGACGACCGGGAAGCCGAACTTGTCGGCGGCGGCGAGCGCCTCGGCCAAGTCGCCGACCAGCACGGACTGCGGCTGCGGCACGCCGCGCCGGCCGGTGCCGTCCGCGGCGAGGGCGGAGCGGGTGGTGAGCTGGTCGGCGAGCGCGGAGCGGGTGGCGTGCTGGTCAGCGGCGTACGCGGCGAGGGCGGAGCGGGTGGCGTGCTTGTCGCGGCAGGCGCGGGCGGCATCCGGGCCTGCGCCGGGCAGGCCGACGGCCGCGGCGGCGAGCGCGGTGTCCACGACGTGGTCCTCGGCCCAGGTCATCACCCCGTCGGCGGCCACCCGCGCGACGACCTCGCGGACGGCGGCGACGATGCCGCCGGTCGTCATGCCGGGCACGACGGCGGCGGAGGCGATGTACGGCGCCTCCCAGTCGACCGGCCTGCCGATGACGAGGTGCACCTCGTACCGCTCGCCGATCTGGCGCAGCATGAACTCCCGGTACAGACGCGGCCCGGTCGCCACGACCACGAGCCGCTTCACGGGCCGATTCACGGGCCGATCCACGGGCCGATCCACGGGCCGCTTCACGACGCCCACTCGGCGCCGATGCCGACGAACGCCATCAGCGCGGGCGTGGCGGCGCGGTTGTGCCAGGCGTGGCGGGTGCCCTGCTGGACGACGCACGCTCCGGGGGTGAGCCGCACCTCGTCGCCGGAGTCGAGCTCCAGCCACAGCTCGCCTTCGAGGCAGATGCCGTAGTCGAGGGTGTCGGTGGTGTGCATGCCCGAGGTGTCGCCCGGTTCGAAGACGTCCATGAGCCCTGGCAGCCGCTCCTCGACCTCCGCGTCGATCTCGGCCCGCTCCTCAGGAGAGGGCGGCGGCACGGACGAGGCGGGCGGGAAGCGGACGAGCAGGAGCCGGGTCCCGCCGGCGCCCGCGAAGAACGGCAGGGTGACCGGCGGGGCCGCCTTGGGGCCGACGGTCGCGCCGCCGTCGGGGCTGCCCCACATCAGGTACATCTCCTGGCCGGGCAGCGCGCGGGCGGTGATCGGCGTGACGAGCGTGTCGCCGGCGATGACCGCCGCGCCGTCCGGGCGGAACCCGGTCACGACGAGGCGTGGGTCGATGGCCATCAGATTCCTCCTCGTTCCCGCAGCAGCTTGAGCGTGCCCTCCTCCGCCGCGCGCAGGTCCGCGCAGGCGGCGGCCACGCGGACGGCGTCCACCTGGCCGAGGGCCTTGCCGATCATCAACTGGTTCCTGATGTCCCTGCACCGCGCGACGAGGTCGGCGAGCGCGGGTTCGGCGTCCGCGTACGCGGGCTGCCGCGCCGCGAAGGCGCGCAGGCAGGCCCGCGACCCCTCGTAGACGGAGAAGGCGTCGTAGAGCAGGGCGATGGTGCGGGCGGGGGCGATCCACGGGGTGGCCAGGAGGTCGGCCACCCCGTCCAGCAGCGCGTACGTGTCGTCGTGGTCGCGCAGCACCTCCGTGAACGCCGCCGCGGAGCCGGTCACGGCGGCGTGCACGTCGTACGGCCCGGCAGGGAACCAGCTCACGTGCCGCAGCTTGCCGTTGTCGTAGGCGGCGGCGATGACGTCCTCGGGGTAGGCGTAGCGGCACAGCACGCTCGCCCGGTTGTCGTCGAGGATCGACCAGCGCCCGTCCGCGAAGGACGTGAGCGTGATGGTGTGCACGACGTGGTCGACGCGGTATTCGGGGGTGTGCGGCAGGTAGTAGACGTCCACGAACAGGATCACGTACCCGGCGCGGCGGACGGTTTCGATGATGAGGTCGCGCGCCTGCGCGTAGGTGTCGAACGGCAGGTACTCCCTGGCGACGCCGACGCGGGCGAGGTTGGCGGGGTCGAGAAGGGCGCTCTGGAAGTCGTACTTCGGGCGGCCGATGCGGATGACCTGGTCGGCGATGTCGTCGCCGGCGACCAGGCAGGGGGAGAAGGCCAGCGGCAGGTCGGGCACCCGCTCGGCGAGCATGACCATGGCCTGCCGCTGGTAGCAGTTGAGGAACGACCGGTCGTACAACTGCTGGTCGTAGCCGTAGACGTCGTCTTTCATGGCGTCAGATCGCCCTGGTCATGAAGGCGCTGTGCGGGTCGGGGCCGTAGCCGGCGAACGGGCCGCAGGGCTCGAAGCCGAACTTCTCGTACAGCTTCCTGGCCCGCGCGAAGTGCTCGGTCGAGCCGGTCTCCAGGCTGAGCCGGGTCAGGCCCATGGCTTTGGCCTCCGCCAGCATGTGGGTGAGGAGCTGGGCGGCGATGCCGTCGCGGCGCCGTTCGTAGGCGGTGCGCATGGACTTGATCTCGCCGTGCGTGCCTTCGATGCGCTTGATCGCGCCGCAGCCGACGAGCTGGTCGCCGTCGTAGACGGACCAGAACGTGACCTCGGGGACGCGCAGCGCGTCGAGGTCGAGCGCGTAGACGCTGCCCGGCGGGGTGATGGCGCGCATCTCCTCCAGGTGCTCCTCCAGGAACGCGGCGATCTCCGGCCCGCGCAGGTCGTCGACCACGATCTTCATTGACTCGCCTCCAGTAGTGCGCACGCGAAGAAGCCGGGGGCGGAGGCCTGCGCCAGGTAGAGCGCGCCCCGCTCCAGGCCTGTCTTGTCGGTGTAGTCCATCAGATTGATCAGCCAGTCGGCGTTGCCGCAGTGCCCGTACCTGGTCATCGGCTCCTGGAAGTGCAGCAGCCCGCGGGCCTGCCCGGCGGCCATCGCGTTGAAGCCGGCGATGGGCGTGTACAGGCTGGAGGTGAAGATCTTCGTGACGTCTCCTGGCGCGCGGCCCGCCTGCTCGTACGCCTGGTCGAGCGCGGCGCGGGCGACGGCCTGCCTGGACGCGAACGTGTCCTGCCCGACCATGCCGGAGAAGTCGGCGGCCAGCCCTGCGCCGGCGAGGGTGAGGCCGCCGTGGTCGCGGCTGATCAGGCAACCGGCCACGGCGTCGCCGAACAGCGCGAAGGACTTCACCCTGTCGCGGTCGTCCGGGGTGCGGTCCAGCGCCACCAGGACGACGTTCCGCGCGCCCGCGGCGGCCAGGTCCCAGCCGTACCGCAGGGCCTCGACGGAGCTGCAGCACTGCTGGAGCGAGACGATCGCGGGCACGCACGCGGTCAGCCCGGCGGCGCGCATGACCTCGACGGCGACGTCCCTGCCGAGCAGGCCGAGCGCGCCGTCGGAGGTGGCGAGCACGAGGCGGTCCACCTCGGCGGGCCTGACCCCGTGCGCGCTCAGCACCTTGGCCACGCAGTCGGCGACGTACGGCACGAGCGGCCCGGTCATCTTCCGGTACGTGCCCGTGCCCATCGCGGAGAACGCGGTGTCCGGCGACACCGCGCGCCACAGGTCGTCGAAGCCGGGAATGTCCTCAGGGCGGCCCTCGGCGTCGCCGGCCACGTACGCGAAGGATGAGATTCCGGCCACGTGCGTGGATATGGTGCCGGACACTCAGACCTCGGCCGGCGCGCAGGCGTCGATCTCGTCGAGCACCTTCAGTATGCCCTCGACGTCGTCGAGCAGCGGCACCCACTCGGGGCGCAGCGCGATCTTCCCGCTGGCCTTCTCCTCGATGTAGCTGTTGACCAGGATGAGGATGTTGAGCGAGCTGATCCCGAGCTCGGCGCGCGACATGCCGGGCGCGACGTCGTCGTAGGTGAGCGGGGGCGCCATCGGCTGGGTGCCGAGGAAGTCGACGAAGTTCCTCAGCCGGTCGTCGAGGTCAGGCATCGGCGGCCACCCGCTTGAAGGCGAAGCCGTTGAGGTTCTCGGTGTAGATGCGGTTGTGGCCGTACCTGTCCTCGCCGGAGACCAGGACGCAGCCGTGGTAGTCGAGGCTGATCTCGTCGCCGAACTCGACCAGCCGGTCCACGTGCTCGTACACCTTGGTCTGCGGGATGACGTAGCGGGAGGCGTAGCCGAGGCGGGTCTGGTCGCTGACGTTGGGCAGCGAGCCGTGCACGCACTTCTCGACGAACAGCACGAACTGTCCCGGCTCCATCTCCATCTCCACGACGTCGTCCTTCTCCGGGTCCCAGTCGGGGTCGAGCTGCAGCTCGGAGTAGTCGTAGCCGAAGAAGTCGGTCTTGCGTTCCGGGTTCTTGGTGAGCCGCCTGGCCTCGTCGTAGAACCAGCGCTTCTGGCTGCCACGGATGAAGCGCAGGCAGCCGTTCTCGCGCCTGGCCGGGGAGAAGGCGGTCCAGACGCTGACGTCCTGGAGCACCGTGTCGTCGTCGCGGTCGAAGGCGAAGCTGAGCGACGGCGTGGCGGCGGTCGTGGTCTCGCCGACGATGTACTTCTCGACCTGGTGCCAGCCGGTGCCCGCGCTGCCGGGCGGCTTCTGGAAGATGTTGGACTTCCAGCAGATGATGTCCTCGCCGAGGAGCGAGCGCAGCTTGTTGACGATCTCCGGCCGCGAGATGTGCTCGGAGAGGGTGTCGCAGTCGAGGTGCCGGTCGTAGTTGATGATCGTCGAGTTGTGCGGCTTGTTCTTCGACAGCGCCATCTCGATCATGGCCTTGCTCCAGATCTGCTGAGCCTCGCCGGGCTCGTAGAGATCGAAGGGGCCAACATAGCCGTTGTCCTTGAAGAACTGGATCTGCTCGGCGGTGAGGCCGTCGGTCAACGAGGTCATTCGCCTGTGCCCTTCTTGTCGAGGAGCCGTTGTGCGTTCTTCCACATGAAAAGTTCGCGGTCGGCCTGCGGCATCTCGGCCGGGAAGGCCCCTTCCGCCGTGAGCCGTTCCACGAAGTTGGTCTGTTTGCCCTGCAGCCGGAAGATCGGCCAGTCGGTGCCGAACAGCACCTTGTGGTTGATGTTGCGGCGGAAGAACCGGTTGAGCCCGGCCACGCCGTCGGGCGCTTCGTAGCCGCTGGCGTCGATGTAGACGTTCGGCCGGTTGTTGCAGAGCATCGCGCACTCGTCGGGGTAGTGGACGCTGCCGTGCGCGAGCACGAAGTCCACGCCGGGGAAGTCGCGCGCGGGCCGATCCACGTAGATGGGCAGCGCGATCTCGAAGTCGAGCGCCGGGGAGGTGGCGCCGATGTGCGACAGCACCGGCAGCCGGCGTTGCGCGCAGATCTCGTAGAACGGGTAGAGCGCCTTGTCGTCGAGGCGGTAGCCGCACGGCGGGTAGAGCTTCATGCCGTCGAAGCCGTAGTCGACGATGGCCCGCTCGAACAGCGTGATCCCGTCGGCGCCCCAGCGCGGGTCCACGCCGACGAGGACGCGGAAGCGGCCGGGGTGCCGGTCCACCACGAGCTTGTGGTGGTCGATGATCTCCTCGATGGAGTGCGTGCCGTCCTTGAGCGTGTAGGTGAAGTCGGGCAGCAGCAGCACGGCCACGTCGATGCCCGCGTCGTCCATCTCCTTGACGAGCTGGTCGCAGAGCGGGTCCTGGAGGGTCGCGTCGTGCATGCGGCGCAGCCGCTCCTTCGTCGCGGGCAGGCCTCGGGCCTGCATGGCGGCGGCCATGTTGTCGATGACCCCGTCGCGGAACGACGGCGGGAAGCACATCTCGGCCGCGACGTGGCAGTGGAAGTCGATGATCGTCATGAGTTCGCCCCCAGGCAGATGCCGACGAGGTCGTGCACGTACTCGGCCTCGATGAACTTCTGGATGTGTCCCATGGCGTCGATGCCGGTCTGCTCCTCCAGCACGAACACGATGCTCATGAGCCCGATCGAGTCGACGCCGAGGTCGTTCCTGAGGCTCATGGACGGCGCCACGTCCCTGCCGGGCAGGACGCTGGCGATGATCTGGCAGAGCGCCTCCTCGGTCACCTGTCGCCACTCCTCCACACGGCGCGCGTCACCGCGCCTCGGTCGATCTTGAAGTTCCTGGTCAGCAGGCCGCTCTCCACGGTGAGCTCCGCCATCGGCCGGACGATGGTGGTCGCGATCCGGTGCGAGGGCTCGCGGGCGGCGTTGAGCCGTTCGACGGCCGCCTCCGCCTCGGCCGCCCTGCCCGGGTCCTCGGTCCAGACGACGCAGGCGAGCAGCGCGGCGCCGTCCGGCAGGGCGACCAGGGCGCGCACGCCGGGCAGGGCGCGTTCGATGCCGGCCTCCAGCTCGGCCGGGTTGATCTTCACCCCGCTCCTGGTGATGATCACGTTCTTCTTGCGGCCGGTCAGCCGCAGGAACCCGTCCTCCATGACGCCGAGGTCGCCGGTGGCGATCCTGCCGTCGGGCAGGAAGACCGCGTCCTGCGTCTCGACGCCCTCGTACACGTAGCCGGCGACCTGCGGCCGGTCGGCGCGCACGATCACCTCGCCGTCGTCACCCAGCTCGACGGCGACGCCGTCCACGGGCGGTCCTGCGGTGCCCGCCCTGGCCCGGCCGGGCACGTTCATCGCGATCCAGCCGATCTCAGTGCTGCCGTACAGCTCGTAGAGCGGCGCGCCGAGCTCGTGGAACAGGGCGACCATGGCCGGTGGGACGGGCGCGGACCCGGTGTACATGAGCCGCACCCGCGAGCCGTACATCGACAGCCAGCCGCGGCCCTTCTCGACGCGCCCGGCCGGGTCGGCGGCCATCACCCGGTTGTACAGCAGCTCGAAGAAGGATGGCGGGCCCAGGATGATCGTCGGCTCGACGGCCTTGAACGCCTGGAACATGATCTCCGGCGGCACCACGGTGGCGGCGCAGCCCGTCCAGATCGCGAGGTAGGTGAGGTAGCGCTGCTGGAAGTTGGAGTACGGCATCACGATCGCGATGTCGTCGTCCGTCGTGACCCGCCACGCGCGGGCCGACAGCTCGACCGTGTTGGCGATGCCGTCGTCGGTGAGCAGCAGGCCCTTCTGCGTCCCGGCGGTCCCCGAGGAGAACGCGATGGTGCGCACGCCGGGCGGCAGCGCCGGGGCGTCGGCGTGCCGCACCGGGTCCAGCTTGACCGGCCGGTCCGTGAGGACCGCGGTGGCCGGGGGCGGCGCGGCGCCGTCCGGGAGCGGCTGGGTGAGCAGCAGCGCGGCCAGCCGGTACGCGCCGACCAGCCCGCCGATCCGCGCCGGGTCCGAGCGGTTCTCCGCCGGGATGGCGACGGGCACGCAGCCGAGGGCGAGCAGCGCGAGGTCGGCCAGGATCCACTCGTAGGAGTTCGGGCCGAGCACGCCGACCAGGTCGCCCGCGCCGAGCCCGCTGTCGCGCAGCTCGCCCATGAGCCGCGCGGCGTCGTCGTGGATCTCGGCGTAGGTCCTGACCAGTGTGCCGCCGTCCCGCGACAGGAAGCGCATCCGCTGCCCGGGATGCTCGGCGAGCCTGTCCACCAGGGAGTCAACGAACATGGAGGTGTTCCTGCACGTACTCGACGGACTGCATGGGCCGGTGGCGCAGCTCCTCGACCAGCGGGGCGAGGGGCCCGGGGTCGGCCGGGCCGTACGCGGCGTGGAAGGCGAGCGCGGGCGCCGGGTCGGGCAGCAGCAGGACCTCGGCGAGCACGCGGGCCAGCGACCGCAGCCCGGCGATCACCACGTCGGGCTCGCCGGTGAGCACGGGCCCGTCGGGGGCGAGCGCGCCGAGCCTGGTCAGGTAGGACAGCTGCAGGAACATGCCGTCGCTGTCGGGGAACGTGCCGAGCCCGCGGTCCACGTAGCGCAGGCATTCGGCCAGGTAGTACGCGACCACGTCGGCCTTGTCGATCCCGAGCCGCGCGGCCCACACCTCGGCCAGGAAGAGCACGCCGAACACGTCGGCGGCCGTCTCCTGGAGCACCCCCACGACCCAGTGGTCGGCCCGCCACAGCGGGTCGAAGTCCGTCGCGGGCCGGTGCACGAAGTGGCCGAACTCGTGGCTGAGCACGCCGAGCACCGGGATGCCCGCGAAACGATCGGCCGCCGGGTCGAACCCGTCGCCCACCCGCACGTACCGGGCGGACAGCGGCGCGGACACCGCGTCGAGGACGGCCCGGTGGGTGTTGCGGAAGTAGTAGGTCTTCTTGTACGGCGATTCCTTGACCCCTTCGTCCTCCGGCAGGAAGTACGCGATGTGCTTGGGGTGCAGGTTGCCCTCGCCGGCCATGAAGAACAGCCGGGTCGCGGCGAACGCCGGCAGGTCGCCGAGCCGCAGGTCCACCATGAGCGAGCGCAGGTACGGCTCGACCCGGTCCCGCTCGGCGAGCGCGGCGGCCACGAACTCCTGCCCGGTGTCGTCGCGGCGGCAGGCGAACGCGGTGGGCAGCCCGCCGGGGTCCTTGCCCGACCAGGTGCCGATGTGGCCGGCGACGAGCGTCACGTCCTCGCGCAGCTCCGCCAGTTCGCGCAGGGCCCGGTCCGGGTAGCCGTGCTCGACGGCATCGGCGCGCAGCCGCAGCGCGCGCCGGTCGGCGTCGCGGGGCAGGTGCTTGGCGACGTCCCGCATGGCGGAGGCGACCAGCGCCGGCGTGTGGAAGCGCCGCGCGCCCTCCGGCGCGGGCGCGCCCGGCCTGCCCGCGGGCGCCGCCGCTGTGTCGACCGCCGCGTCCTTGGCGTGATGCCACTCGGCGTCCACGGCCGACTTCAGCGTGGCCAGCCCGGCGAGCAGGCCGGCACCGAGGTCGGGCGTCTCGGCCGCCAGGTCGAGGCAGGCCAGCTGGTAACCGCCGGACGGCGGCCAGAAGGCGCTGCGCCGGTCGCGGAAGGTCCCGACGGCGGCTCGGTTGCGTGCGTAGTCGAACCTCATGCTTTCTCCAGGGAATCGGCGATTACGAGCGCTGCGCCTTTCTCGCCGATCATCATGCTCGCGGCGTTCGTGTTGCCCGAGACCATGGTCGGCATCACCGAGGCGTCGATCACGCGCAGGCCGGACAGGCCGTGCACGCGCAGCCGGTGGTCGACGACCGCCATCGGGTCGTCGCCCATCCGGCACGTTCCCACCGGGTGGTAGGAGGTGTCGCCGTTCTCCCGCGCGTAGGCGACCAGTTCCTCGTCGGTCCTGACGTCCTTGCCGGGGATCAGCTCGTGGGCCCGGTACGGGTCGAGCGCGGGATCCCCGACGACGCGGCGCGCGATGCGCATCCCGGCGACCAGCCGCGCGCGGTCGGCCGCCGAGTCGAGGAAACGCGGCCGGATCGCGGGCGGCGCCGCCGGGTCGGCGGAGCGGATGTGGATGGACCCGGCCGACTCGGGCCGCAGCGGGTAGACGCCGACGGTCATGCCGGGTGAGGTGTCGAGCCGCCGGGTCGCGCCCGCGCCGTAGCTGGCGGGGGCGAAGTGGAACTGCAGGTCCGGCCGCGGCTCGGCGTCGGACGAGCGGACGAACCCGTGCCCGAGCGCGATGGGCAGGCTGAGCAGCCCGCGCCGGCGCGTCAGGTACGTCGCGATCTCGCCGGCCAGCCGCAGCCCGCGCGAGCGCTCGTTGAAGGTGATGGGGCGGCGGACCCGCCAGCGCAGCCGGGTCGCGTAGTGGTCGCGTAAGTTCTCGCCGACGCCTGGCAGGTGGTGCACTACCGGGATCCCGGCGGCGGCGAGCACGTCGGCGGAGCCGATCCCCGACAGTTCGAGGAGCTGCGGCGACTGGACGGCGCCCGCGCTGACGATCACCTCGCGCGCGCACCCGGCCTGCCAGGAGCGGCCCCGGTGCCGGAATCGGACGCCGACGCAGCGCGTGCCGTCGAACCGGAGCCCGGTGACGTGCGCGTCGGTGAGCACGGTCAGGTTCGGCCGGCGCAGCGCGCGGCGCAGGTACGTCCCGGCGACCGACGAGCGGCGCCCGCGGTCGTGGTTGACCTGGTAGTAGCCGAAGCCCTCCTGGTCACCGGAGTTGTAGTCGGGGTTCTCGCGGTAGCCGGACTTCTGCGCGGCCAGCAGGAACGCCTCGCACAGCTCGTCGCGCTCGCGCGGCAGGCCGACGCGGATCAGCCCGTCGCGCCCCCGGCTCGGCCCGGCGATCGCCGTGCTCTCCAGGCTCTTGAAGTACGGCAGCACGCCGGCCCACGACCAGCCGGGATTGCCGAGGCGCTCCCACTCGTCGTAGTCCTCGCGCTGGCCGCGCACGAAGATCATGCCGTTGATCTGGTTGGACCCGCCGAGCAGCCGGCCGCGCGGGATGCGCAGGCTGCGGTCGCCGATCGTCGGGTCGGCGTCGGTCTCGAAGCACCAGTCGTAGGCGGGGTTGCCCATGAGGATGGTCTCGGCGGCCGGGATCGTCAGCAGCGGGCTGCGCCGCCGCGACCCCGACTCCAGCAGGAGCACCCGGGCGCCGGGGTCCTCGGACAGCCGCGACGCGAGCACGCACCCCGCCGCGCCGGCCCCCACGATGATGTAGTCGGCCCGCATCTCAAAGGACCGCCGCGAGGGTGGTCCTGTGCATCAGGCGCCGGTGGTTGACGTGGTCGTACGGGGTGGCCATGTGCATGGCGCTGCGGTTGTCCCACAGCACGATGTCGCCGGCCCGCCAGCGGTGCCGGTAGGTGAAGCGCGGCATCGTGGCGAACTCCTGGAGGAACGTGATGAGCGGCCGGCTCTCGTCCTCGGGCATGCCCTCGATCCGCCAGGGCACGTTGCCGCCGACGTACAGGGCCTTGCGCCCGCTGACGTCGTGCACCTTCACGATCGGGTGCGCGACGTCCACCCACTCCAGGCGTTCCCGCTCGGTGGGCGGTGGCCGGTCCGGATAGTTGTAGGGCCGGGACTGCACCCGGCTGATGACCACCTTCAGATCGGCGATCCGGTCCTTGACGTGGTCCGGCAGCGCGTCGTAGGCGGCGTACATGTTGCCGTACCACGTGTCGCCGCCGACGGGCGGCACCTCACGGGCGTACAGCATGGATCCCGCCGGCGGGTCGCTGAGGTAGGCGCCGTCGCTGTGCCACACCCGGCCGCTGTACGCCGAGCCGATCGGCTTGCCGTCGCGGGTCAGGTTCGACAGGACGAGGATCTCGGGGAACTCGTCGGCGTTGAACTGGGACCGCGTGTAGGTGACCACCTCGCCGAATCTGCGGGTGAACTTCACCTGCTCGGCCGGGGTCATTTCCTGGCCGCGGATCAACAGAATCGTGCGGTCGATCCACGCCTGATAGATGCGCTCGAAATCCTGGTCAGAAATATAACCGGCGACGTCGAGGCCACGAACTTCGGTGCCAATGCATTCCGTGATGGGAATCAGTTCGAGCATAGCGGGAACCTCGCGTGAGCTCGTAGCGGCAATGGCGGGAGCATACGACGCCGCCGGAGCGCGGCGCAAGGAAGGAAGAGCCACTTCCTACTCCGGAAACGGCCCGACAAACGGCCCTGGTAAGTGTCGTGACAAAAACCCGCACACCCGCTCCGAGCAGGGAGTTAACATGTTACGAACATCTCACACCTCCGGATTAAACAATTTTTGGATCTTGACTGGGCCACTAAAAAAGCGGCCTTCCGCCTTCCGCCGGCCGCGTGTTACGCTGCAGCCTCGTGTTCGATGGCCGAGAAAAAACAAAGGCGAGTTATCCGCCTTACCGGGCACGGCCTCGACACCGCTCGAACCAGGGAGGGAAGAGTGCCGCAATCCAAACCGGAGCTGGCGCGCATTCACGACTATTATTGCCTGCCCCGCCCCGTCGGCTCTGCCTCGCAGAGCATCTATGACATATGGGAGAGCGGGGGCGCGTTCAACGACTCCATAACGCCGTCCACCTACGTTCCCGAATACCGTTCGCACATCGTCCTGAAGATCCTCATGCTGACCGCGCCCGGCGCGGCCGTGCTGTCGCTCGGCTGCGGCAACGGCTTCGTCGAAGGCGACCTCGCCGGGCTGGGCAGAGACGTGCGGGCGATCGACTGCAACGCCGAAGCCGTCGAGCTGACCAGGAAGAAGGGCGTCGACGCGCGTACCGCCGACTTCTTCGAGCTGGGTCCGGCCGACACAGGCGACGTCTCGGCCGTCTACGCCGACGGGCTGCTCGGCCACCTCTTCGACGCCACGGAGGGGCTCGACCCCGCCCTCGGCAAACTACGCGACCTGAACCTGCCGGCGGGCTCGCATCTGGTCCTGTCCAACGACGCGCCCCGCGACGGCAAGGCCGACTTCGCGATGCACGAGCACGTGGACGGATTCTGGTTCATCGCCAAGGACTATCTGCACAAGGGCCTGATTTCTTTCGGGTTCGAGCCGCTGGAAAGCTATTATTTCCCGTACCAGCGGCCGGTCAGCGGAATGCGTAACCGAACCATCTGCGTCGCCCTCGTGCCATGATGATCGGATCCCGCCGTGCCGATGTCGGCTGAATTCGCCGAGCGGCTGCTGCCGCTGCTCCCCGATCTCGTCGCGAGTTACGACACCCCCTTCCACATCTACGACGCGCGCGGCATCGTGGCCACCCACGAGGCCATGGTCCGCGCATTCGGCAACGCCGCGTACCGGCAGTACTTCGCGGTGAAGGCGTTGCCGAACCCGAATGTCCTGGCGTTGCTGCGGGCCGCCGGAAGTGGTTTCGACTGCTCCTCGGCGGTCGAAGTGCGCCTCGCCCTGGCGGTCGGCGCGCAGGCCGGCGACATCGTATTCACCTCCAACAACACCGCGCTGTCCGAATATCAGCTCGCCCGCGCCGCGGGGGCGTTGATAACTTTCGACGACAGATCTTTCCTGAAGAAAGTCGACGAGCTTCCCGAGACCGTCGCCTTCCGCATCTCCCCCAGCGGTCTCACGGCCGGTTGCGCGCTCATGGGCAGCGCGGCGCACAGCAAGTTCGGGGTGCCCGTGCACGAGCTCGCCGGCGCGTACGCCGACGCCGTCGCGCGGGGCGCGCGGCGGTTCGGCATCCACGGCATGACGCTCGCCAACGAGCTCGACACCGGCCGGGCCGCGCGGGCCGCGGCCGACGTCATCAGGATCGGCGCGCGGATCGCCGACCGGATCGGGATCGGGCTCGCGTACGTGAACGTCGGCGGCGGCCTCGGCATCCCGTACCGGGAGGACGACAAACCCATCGACTTCACCGCGTATGCGGAGGAGATCGTCGCCGCCAAGGAGGAGTACTTCGGCTCCGGCGGGCCGCGCATCCTGACCGAGATCGGCCGGTACGTGACCGGCCCGCACGGCGTGCTCGTCACCCGCGTCATCAACCGCTGCCGCAAGGGCCACGAGATCGCCGGGCTGGACGCGTCGATGTCGTCGCTGATGCGGCCCGCCCTGTACGGCGCCTACCACCACATCTCGCTCCCCTACGCCAAGGGGAGACCACTGGGCAGGTTCGACGTCGTCGGCGCGCTCTGCGAGAACCTCGACAAGTTCGCCATCGACCGCGAGCTGCCCGAGCCACGCGACGGCGACATCGCGCTCGTTCACGACACCGGCGCCCACGGCCACGCCATGGGCTTCACCTACAACGGCCGCCTGCGGCCCGCCGAGCTGATGCTCACCGACGGCGGCGACGTGGTGGAGATCCGGCGTGCCGAGACCTACGACGACTACACGGCGACCGTCCGCTGGGAAGCGCCGGTTCGAACAGGAGCGTGATCCGTGAACAGAAGTCTGGTCGAAGCCGCCTTCGAACGGCGGGAGTCGCTGTCCGGCGGCGACCTGGCGGCGCTGGCGCCGCACGTCGCCGCCGGGCTGGCGGCTCTCGACCGCGGTGAGCTGCGCGCCGCCAGGCCGCAGGGGACGGAGTGGGTGGTCGACACGTTCGTCAAGAAGCTCATCCTGCTGTCGTTCCTGATCAACCGGAACGAGGTCGGGACGGGCGGCCCGCGGCGGCCGAAGAGCTTCGACAAGATCGCGCTCAAGTTCGAGAGCTGGGACGAGCCGGCCTTCCGCGACGCCCGCCTGCGGGTGGTGGCCGGCGGCGTCGTCCGCCTCGGCGCGTACGTGGCGCCCGGGGTCGTGCTGATGCCGTGCTTCGTCAACGTCGGCGCCCACATCGGGCCCGGCACGATGATCGACACCTGGGCCACCGTCGGCTCCTGCGCCCAGATCGGGGCGCGCTGCCACATCTCCGGCGGCGCCGGCATCGGCGGTGTCCTGGAACCCCTCGGCGAGCAACCCGTCATCGTCGAGGACGACGTCTTCGTCGGCGCGCGCTCGGAGATCGCCGAGGGGGTGGTGGTGCGGCGGGGCGCCGTGATCGGCATGGGGGTGTTCCTCGGCAGGTCCACGCCCATCGTCGATCGCGCCACGGGCAAGGTGACCTATGGCGAGGTGCCCGAGAACGCGGTGGTGGTCCCGGGCGCGCGCACCGACCCCACAAATCCCGAAATTTCGGTGTACGCCGCGGTCATCGTCAAGCACGCCGACGACCGCACCCGCGGCAAGACGGCACTGAACGACCTCGTCCGCGACTGACCCCCTCAGCCCCCGAGACACCCCTGCGATCCCATGACACTTCTGCGATCGACGCCGAGCGCGTTCGAGCGGCTGCGCGCGCTTCTGGCGAACGTGCCCGCGCCCGCCGGCCGCACCCCGATCCCGCTCCACCTCGGCGAGGCCCGCCTGGTCACGCCGCCGGTGGACGGCCGGCTCCTCGGCGACGTGGCGGGCTGGACCCGCTACCCGCCGCTCGGCGGCACCCCCGAGCTGCGCGCCGCCTACACGGGCTGGCTCACCCGGCGCTTCGGCGGCCACGTGGCCGTCGCCGTCCGCGACGGATCCCTGGCGATCGAGCCGTCCCCCGGCACCAAGCAGGCCGTCGCCGCCGCCATCGCCTTGTCCGTCACCGCGCTCGCGCCCGCCGTCGTGCTGCCCAACCCGTTCTATCCCACCTACCACGCGGCGACGGAGACGTCCGGCGGGCGGGCCGTCTTCTACGCGCACGCGGACGAGCTCGCCGCCACCGTGGCCGGCCGGCGGGACGTCGGCGCGGTCGTCCTCTGCTCGCCGGGCAACCCGCGCGGCGAGACGCACCCGCCGGGCCGGCTGCGGGAGATCGCCGCGGCGGCGCGGGAGGCCGGGGCGCTGCTCGTCGTGGACGAGTGCTACATCGACCTCGTCCACGGCGCGCCCTCGGGCGGCGGGTTCCTGGCGTCCGGGGTCGCCGGCGAGGCCGGGCGGTTCCTGGTGCTGCACACCCTGTCCAAGCGGTCGGGGATGCCGGGGCTGCGGTCCGGGTTCGTGATCGGGGACCCGGCGAGCGTGGCGGCGTACGCCGCGCACAACCGGGCCTGCGGGGTCTCGACGGCGGAGCCGGTGTGCGCGGTGGCGGCCCGGCTGTGGGCGGACGACGCGCACGTGGCGCGCCTGCGCTCGGCCGTGAGCGCGAACTGGGACGTGGCGGACGACCTGCTCGGCGACCTGCCCGGCTACCGGCGGGCCGAGGCGGGGTTCTTCCTGTGGCTGCCGGTGCCGGACGACGAGGAGGCGGCGCGGCGGCTGTGGCGCGAGGAGGCGGTCATGACGATGCCGGGCCGCTATCTGGGTGCCGGTTCAGAAGGCGATCCCGGTGCCGGGACCGGCGTCAATCCCGGTGCCGGGCACCTGCGCATCGCCCTCGTCCAAGCGCAGGACCGCACCCGCGAGGCGCTGACCCGCGTGCGGCGGGCGCTCACTACGACTGCATGGGAGCTGACCGGATGAGCGGCGGTCTCGTCGGATGGATCGACCACGAACGCGACCTCACGCAGCACGCGGACGTCGTACGCGCGATGACGGACACGATGGCGGACCGCGGCCCCGACGGGGGCGCGCTGCACCTCACCAGGCACGCGGCCCTGGGCCACCGCCACCTCGCCCTCCCCGGCGCCGCCGAGGGCCGCCAGCCGGCGGTGTTCCCGGCACCGGAGGGGGACGGCGTCGCGCTCGCCTGCGACGGCGCGATCTACAACCTGGCCGCCGTCCGCCGATCCCTCGGCCTGTCCCCCGCCGCGACCGACACCGACGTGCTGCTGCACGCCTACCTGACGCACGGCGCGGACTTCGTCACCCACCTGACCGGCGCGTTCGCGCTGGCCATCTGGGACGGGCGGCAGCGGCGGCTGCTGCTGGCCCGCGACCACCTCGGACTGAAACCGCTCTACTACCACGCCTACCCGGGCGGGATCCTGTTCGCCTCACTCCCCCGCGGCATCATGGCGAACCCGCTGTTCACCCCGCGCCTCGACCACTCGCTGATGACGATGGTGCTGCAGCCGCGCCTCACCCTCGCCGGTGAGACGCCGCTGGCCGGGCTGCGCGAGGTCAAGCCGGCGCACGTCGTCACCTACGCTCCCGGCCGGAGCCCCGTCTCGCGGGCGTACTGGCGGCTGACGAGCGAGCCGCACGAGCACCCGCCCGCCCGGACCGCCGAGCGCGTGCGGGAGCTGTTCGACGACGCGGTGGCCGGCCAGTTGCCCGCCTCCGGGCCGTGCGGGGCGATGTTGTCCGGCGGCGTGGACTCGACGTCGGTGGCGGCGCTGGCGGCGCGGCTGCTGCCGCACCCGCTCGACACGTACTGCGTGGAGTTCGACAGCGACGAGGAGCACTTCGCGCCGACCGAGCTGCGCCCGGACGTGGACGCGCCGTACGCCGCGGCGGCGGCCCGGTTCATGGGCAGCAGGCACACCACGCTGACGGCGACGATGCCGGACCTGCTCGCGGCCATCCCGGCGACCCGCCGCGCCCGCGACCTGCCCGGCTGGGGGCAGTTCGACGCGTCGATGTACCTGCTGTTCCAGCGGATGCGGCAGGACACGAGGGTGGCGCTGTCCGGGGAGGCCGCGGACGAGTTCTTCGGCGGGTACCCGTACCTGTTCAAGAGCGAGCTGGTCGGGCGCGACGCCTTCCCGTGGCTCGGGGACGGGCCGAGACTCGCCGACTACCTGGTGCCCGAGCTGGCGCGGGACGGCGACGAGAAGGCCCGATACGCGCAGCTCATGGGCGAGGTGCCGCGCCTGCCGGGCGAGCGGGGGCTGGACGCGCGGATGCGGGAGGTACTGTACCTCGGGATGGCGGGGCCGCTGGCGGTCGTGCTGGACCGCAAGGAGCGGATGAGCGCGGCGCAGGGGCTGCACGTGCGGCTGCCGTTCTGCGATCACCGGCTCGTGCAGTACGTGTGGAACGTGCCCTGGTCGATGAAGTGCGGGGGCGGGCTGAAGAGCCTGCTCAAGGAGGCGATGGCGGCGATTCTGCCGCCGTCCACGCTGACCCGGCAGAAGAGCGCGTACCCGCACGTCCAGAACCCGGCGCACGATCAGGCGCTGGTGCGTGAGGCGACGTGGATCGTGAACGCGAGCGAGTCGCCGCTGCGGGCCATGTTCGACGCGCCGCGCCTCAACGACCTGCTGAAGCGGATCGGCGCGGGCGAGCTGCGGGCGCAACTGCCCGGCGGGTCGAGCGGCGCCCAACTGCTGGTGAACCTCGTCGAGCTGAACGCGTGGGTGCGCGATTATCGGGTGTCCATATCCTAATATGTATGGTGATCAACCCCCCGAGCCGGCGTTCCGCTCTGCTGGGTACGGCGGCCGTGGCCGGGCTCGCCCTCTGCGACAGACCGGCCGCCGCGGAGGTCGGTGCCGCAGCGTTCGACGCCGCGCGTGAGCGGTGGGTGCGCCTGCTGGCCGGAGGGGAGTACAACACCGCCTACACCGACCAGACGCAGGCGATCGAGGGGTCGGCCAACGCGGTGCTGCGCAAGCTGAAGCCCACCGCCGGCCGCCCCAGCCTCTGGCCCGACCTGCCGCTCGACGACCCTCGGACCGGCAACTTCAACCGCGCCTACAACCGCATGCGCACGCTGGCGCTGGGCTGGGCCACGCCGGGCACCGCCATGCACGGCGACAGGCAGGTGGCCGAGGTCGCGGCCGGGGCGCTGGACTTCCTGTACGAGCACGCCTACCACGAGAGCTTCGACCCGCGCGGCAGCAACTGGTACTGGTGGGAGATCGGCGTCCCCCGCTCGCTCACCGACACCTGCGCCCTGCTCTACGACGGCCTGCCCAAGGACCGGCTCAAACGCTGGCTGCGCCCGCTGCGCCGCTGGTGCCCCGACCCGGAGCGCCGCGTCAGCCACCCCGGCGTCGTCGAGACCGGCGCGAACCGCGCGGGCAAGGCCATGGCGGTGGCGATGCGCGGCCTGCTCACCCACGACGCCCGCCTGATCAAGCGGGCCAGGGACGCGGTCTCCGACCTGCTGCGCCCGACCAGGGGTCCTGGCGACGGCTTCTACCGTGACGGGTCGTTCATCCAGCACGACGTCTACCCCTACAACGGCAGCTACGGCGTCGACTACCTGGAGAGCGTCGCCAGGCTGATCGCCATGCTCGCGCGCTCGCCGTGGGAGATCCGCGACGTCGGCGAGGTCTACGACATCGTGGACCGCTCGTTCGTGCCGTTCGTCTTCGACGGGATGATGATGGACTGCGTGCGCGGCCGGTCCATCTCCCGCCAGGGCCACCGCGACCACCACTCGGGGCAGAAGACGGTCGAGGCCATGCTCAACCTGCTGGAGGCCGCGCCGGAACGCCACGCGAAACGCTGGCGGCCGCTGGTGAAGGGCTGGCTCACCCGCAACACGGCCGTCCCGTACGACACGATCGCCCCGCTGTCGAGCATCGCCAAGGCCAGGGCCCTGCTGGACGACCCGTCGGTGCCGGTCGGCCCGCGCACGACGGGCACCTACGTCTTCGCCGACATGGACCGGGTCGTGCACCGCCGCCCCACCTGGGCCTGCGCGATCGCGATGAGCTCGCGGCGCACCGGCGCGGCGGAGGCGATGAACAGGGAGAACCTGCACGGCTGGTACACCGGCGACGGCATGACCTACCTCTACACGGGCGACCTCACCCACTGGAACGACGACCTGTGGCCGACGATCGACCCGTACCGGCTGCCGGGCACGACGGTGGACGTCCGCAGGCGCGCCGACCTCCAGCACGGGCACCGCCGCCTGCCGCCCACCCCGTGGGCGGGCGGCACGGCCCTGGACGGCGAGTACGGCGTGGCCGCCATGCAGCTGATCGCGGGCGGCTCCTCCCTGCGGGCCAAGAAGGCGTGGTTCCTGCTCGACGACGCGGTGATCGCCCTCGGCGCCGGCATCACCGCCTCCGACGGCCGCCGCGTCGAGACCGTCGTGGAGAACCGCAACACCCACGACGGCCATCCCCCGCTGGCCCGGGGCGACCGCTGGATCCACCTGCCCGGCGTGGCCGGCTACGTGCTGCTCGACGGGCCCGCCGCGCAGGTGATCCGCAAGGAGCGCACCGGCCGCTGGTCGGACATCGACAAGGGCGCCACCACCGGCGGCGACGACACCCCGGTGACCAGGCACTACACCACGATCGTGCTCGACCACGGCGTCGATCCGCGCCAGGCGCGCTACGCCTACGCCGTGCTGCCCGACGCCTGCGCCGCGCAGACCGCCGCGTACGGGCTGCGGGTCAGGATCCTGGCCAACTCGGGAACGGTGCAGGCCATCTCCCGGGGCGACCTGCTCGCCGCCGTCTTCTGGCGGGCGGGGCGGGTGGAGACCCCGCACGGGCCGCTCGCCGCCGACGGCCCGTGCACGTTGCTGGTCCGCCGGGACGACCGGCGCGTACGGCTCGCGGTCTCCGACCCGTCCAGGACGGCCGACGAGGTGAAGATCACGCTGCCCTGGCCGGTGAAGTCGGTCAAGGAGAAGGACCGGGGCGTGCGCAGGGCCAAGCGGGCGATCAAGGTGGAGGTGGGCGGCAGCCGCGGCCACACGCACACGGCGGTGGTGGGCATCTGAACCTCTAGCCGGGCTCTTCTCCGCTCAGCTCGCTCAGCCGCTCCTGGGCGAAAGAGCGGATCTCCTCCTCCTCGACCATGACCGCGTGCATCAGGAGGTTCACGTCGCCCTCGCTGGACAGGCTCGCGGCGGCGGCCGTGGCGAACATCCGCGTCACCGGATCACCCGCTTCGAGCCGGATGACCACTCCGGGCAGATCGGGATCCTCTCCGTCTTGCAGGATCAGCCACTCGGCCAGCTCCTTGAGCTGGCCGGGAGGCAGGCTCGCCGCCCCCGCCTCCAACTGCTCGATCGACGCCTCGGTCAGGAACTCCAGCACCTTCCACCGGACGGCGCTCTCGGGGTCGCCGCTCAGGCTCATCACCTGGGCGATGACGGGGCCGTCCCGCTCGCCGGCGTTCTCCAGCACCACCTCGATCGCGTCGTAGCGCACGCCGCGGATCGGGCTGGCCAGGAGGGCGGGCACCTCGCCGATCAGCGGCGCGGCGAGCCCAGGGATCTCGGACAACAGCCAGGTCGCCGTGGGCAGGATCCGGTCGTCGCCGCTGTGCAGCAGCCGGGTGAGGTTCTCGACGGGGAAGCCCGCGTACAGCTCGCTCAGCAGGTCGTTGGCCGCCGGGCCCACGAGGTCGCCGTCGCCCGGATGCGCGAGGATGCGCTCGATCAGCTCCTCGCCCGCTTGTGTCGGCATCGGCCCTACCACCTCCTGTTCTTCTTCTGCTGTTCCCACTCGGCGTCGGTGGGATAGCGGTCGGCGGAAGCCTGCGAGCTTCCGCTGTTGTACGTGCCTCCGCTGGACGAGGTGTCGGGCGTGGAATCGTACTGCTTTCGCCGGATGCTGTCCTGAAGGTCCTTGAGAGCCCTCTCTTCCCTTCTGATCCGCTCGGCGTGCCCGACCTCGTAGCCCTTCCTGTCCTCCTCGGCCTTGCGCGCCTTGATGCTCTTCTTCAGCATCTCTTCGGCCTTCTTCGCCTCCGCCTCGGACATGCCCCTGGCGCTGGTGGGCGGGTCGCCGTGGATCCTGCCGTCGTGGCGCGAGCCCTGGTTGGAGTTGCGGGAGAAGAAGCCTCCGCCGCCGCGGCTGTTCCCGCCGCTGCCGCGCCCGCGGTTGTTGTCGCGGTTGTTCCTGCGGCCCATCCGGGCGATGCCGTCCTCGACGGACCTGGGTCCCGAGGGGTTGCGCAGGCCGGACGTCCGCACGGGCACCGCGCCGCGCCCGCCGGCCGTGGCCAGGCGTGGCCCGCCGGTGCCGCCGGGGCGGCGCAGGTCGTCCAGGATGCGGCGCATCGGCTCGGTGACCCTGCGGCGCACGATGGGCGCGATCACCTTGCCGGTGCCCTCGCTGCCCTCGCGCAGGATCTTCCTGACCGCCTGGCGCGAGGCCAGCACCCGGGCCGTCGCGACGGTCGCCCCGACCGCCCCGCCGAACGCCAGTGCCTTGGCCACGCCCACCGCGGTGAACACCGCCTGCGTGCCCGCCGCGACCTTCACCGCCGACACCACGGAGGCGGTGCCGTCCAGGGCCGCCGGCATCACCCGCATCGCCTGGTTCGCCTGGGCGACGTGGCCGCCCTGGGCGCCGGTCCTGTTCCAGGTGCTCTCCATCATGGCGGCGGAGTCGCCACGGTAGACCTGCTGCGCGCCGCGCACCGCCGCGTCGGCGCCGCCCGCCGCCGGGGCCGACACGGCCTGGGCGGTCCGCGCGGCGTTGCCCTCGGCCCTGACGTCGTCCTCGTCGATGTTCGGCCAGGGGCCGAGCAGCTGCATCATCCCGGCCGCCGCCGGGGGGAGCACTACTGCCATGCGCCCGCGTTCTCGACGTACTGGGTGGTCGCGGCCTCGCTGTCGCGGGTGTTCCCGATCACGGCCCGCAGGTTGTCGCCCGTGTCGGTGATCGCGGTGGACAGCCCGGAGAGCGCGGCCATCGACACGGCGCGGCACTCGGCGTACATGCTCGTGAACATGGAGAACAGACCGTCATCTCCGAACGAGGACACGCCGTCGCCGCGGGCTTCGAGCGGTGCGAGCGCGGTGCGATAGTCCTCTCCGTGGGCGCTGATGCGGCCGGCCTGCTGCCCCACCGCCCCCAAGGCGATTTCAAGTCCCGTCATGCCGAAGCACCATATCGTCACACAACATCCTCTTTACAGGATTTGTCGTTCATGAGATATGAATCTCCCTGTCAAGATCGCGAAAAGAGCTGTCTAGACTGGGTGGCCGTCCGCGCTCTCCTGACAACCGGAGGTCCGACATGCGGCCACCCACGCCCGACCACGACGAGGAGTACCTCCTCGACTACTTCGCCCAGGGTCAGCAGGTCATGCGCGACCTGCGGGCGGCCCAGGACGCGATCCGTCAGGTCGAGGGCGTGGCGGCGAGCAGGGACGGGCTGATCGAGGCCGCCGCCGACGGCGAGGGCGGGCTCACCCGGCTGCACATCGACCCGCGAGCGATGCGGCTCGGGGAGCCGGCGCTCGCCCGCGAGGTCGCCGCCGTGCTCCGGGCGGCGCAGGAGGACGCGGCGCGCAAGGCGCAGGAGATCGCGGACGCGGCGGAGAGCGCCGCCGCACTGCCCCAGCCGCTCGACGAGACGTTCGTGCGCGGGCGGGTCGAGCAGGTCGCCCGCGATCTTCTTCAATAGGTTCGGAGGTAAGGGTGCACGGCCAGCAGTTCGATCCCGCCGACATCAGCGACCAGCGCATCGACGAGCTGACCCGCCAGGGTGAGCGGGTGCTGGCCTGGCTGGAGACGGCGCAGCCTGACCTCGACCAGATCGTGGGAGCGGGCGAAGCGGCGCAGGGCCAGGTCAAGGCCACCGCGGACGTGAACGGCCGGGTCCTCGGCATCGGCTACGGCCCGCGCGTGACCCGCATGGGCAGCCGGGAGCTGTCGGAGGAGACATTGAGCGCGGTGCGGGCGGCGTGCGCGGACGCGCAGCGGCAGACGCACGAGCTGATGCGCGCGGCCATGCCGGACTTCGATCCGGTGGAGGCGAGCGAGCAGTTCGAGCGCCTGCTGGCCAACTGGACCTGAGGCGGCGGCCTCACCCGGGGCCTGAGGCGGCCCCGGGCCTCCTCACCTGTGACCTGAGCGGTGCGGCGGCAGGCTCGCGAGGACCTTCGACAGTGCCTCGGCGAGGTGGGCGGCGCCGCCGGAGTCGTCCATGAGCATGGCCTGGCGGACCCAGACCACCTCGCGGGCCGCCGCCTCGGCCGACGGGCAGGGCTCCGTACGGGCGCCCGCCTCGGTCAGCGCGCCCATCGTGCCGAGCGGCGGGTAGCCGCCGTCGAGTGGCACCCCTTCCGCCGCCATGGCCGCCAGCAGGGACGAGCGGTCGAAGGGCGGGTGGACGCGCAGCATGAGCAGGTGGCGCGAGTCGCGCGTGGTGCCGGGCGGCCGCGGGACCACCGTCACCAGGTCGTGGCGGGCCAGCTCCCGCTCCGCGGCGGCGGCGAAGGCGTTCCTGCGGTCGATCTCGTCGTCGAGCCGGTCCAGCCAGGGCAGCAGGAGGGCGGCCTGGATCTCGGTCAGGCGCAGGTTCCAGCCGACGTGCGGGTGGCCGTACCAGGCGCCGTCGAGCGTGCGTCCCACGTTGCAGACCGACCAGACGGCCTCGTGGACCTCCCTGGACCGGCAGACGATCAGGCCGCCCTCCCCCGCCGTCATCGCCTTGCTGGACTGGAAGCTGTAGACCCCGGCGTCGCCCAGGCCGCCGACCGGCCGGTCACGGTAGGCGGCGCCGTGCGCCTGGGCCGCGTCCTCGACGACGGACAGGCCGTGCCGGGCCGCGATCGCGTTCAGCGGGTCCATGTCGGCGGGGCTGCCCGCGAGGTGCACCGGGACGATCGCGGCGGTGCGGGGGGTGAGCGCCGCCTCGACCGCGGCCGGTGACAGGTGCAGGTCGGTGGCGTCGACGTCCACGATGACGGGGGTGGCGCCGGTGAGCAGGACGGCGGTGGCGGTGGCGACGAACGTGTACGCCGGCACGATCACCTCGTCGCCCGGCCCGACGCCGAGTCCGCGCAGCGCGGCGAACAGCCCGAGGGTGGCGTTGCCGACGGCGACGCCGTGCCCGACGCCGGAGCGGCGGGCGAACGCGGCGACCAGGTCCGCGCAGGCCGAGCCGCCCTGGGTGGCGCCCCATCGGCCGCTCTCCAGGACGGCGGTGACGAGCCTGCGCTGGGTGTCGTCCAGCGGGGGCGGCCACGACGGCCAGGGGGCGGTGCGCACGGGGGTGCCGCCGTCGATGGCGAGCGTCATGGGACAGGTCCTTCCAAAGGCGCGAGGATGCGGCCGGAGCAGCCCAGGACGCGGGCGAGGTTGCCGCCCTGGATGAGGGCCCGGTCGGCGTCGGAGAGCGGGGCGAGGGCGACGCGGCCGAAGCCGACCCGCAGGTCGAGGAAGCAGGCGTCGGAGCCGTAGATCACCCGGTCGGCGCCGGCCAGACCGGCCAGCCTGGCGATCCACCGCCCGGTCATCTTGGACCCGCAGATCTCCAGGTACACGCTCGGATGGTCCCGGACGAACTCGGCGGCGCGCGCGAACCCGTACGGCCAGAGCCCGGCATGCCCGAGCAGCAGCGGCACGCCCGGATGGCGGCGGGCCACGGTGACGAACCGCTCGGGGTCGCTCCATGGCGAGTCCGTCTGGCCGTGGGCGAGCACGGGCAGGCCCAGCTCCCAGACGGGGTCGTAGCGGCGGTCGTCGAGCGCGCACTGGTGCACGTCCGGGTGGAGCTTGACGCCCCAGACGCCCTCGCGGGTGAGCCGGTTGCGCTGGTGCGGGTTGTAGACCTGCCACACCCCGAACCTGCCGGGGTGCCGCTCGGCGGCGGCGAAGGCGAGCCGGTTGCCCTCCTCGGCGTCCGGGCCGACGGCGAGCAGGTGGCTGATGCCGATGGCGTCGACGCCGACGCGGTCCATGAGGGTGACCATGCCGTCGGCCGACTGGTCGGGGATGAGAAAGTCGGGCCACGGCCCGAGGTGGCCGTGTGCGTCGAGGATCACAGCAGGTCGCCTCCCGACGCGATCAGGGCGATGTCGTCCTCCGGCAGGTCGAGGTGGTCGAGCAGGAAGCGGGGCCCGCAGTCGTCCATGACGGGGGCGCCGGTGCCGAACACCAGCCGCCCGGCCCCGAAGTGCCCGGCCAGCCATTCGACGCCGCGCTGGGTGTTGACGGTGCCGATCTCCAGCCACAGGTTCGGCATGGCGGCCATCAGCTCGCCGATGGCGCGCAGCCGCCGGTAGCCGGGGTTGAGCAGCAGGACGCGCTGCTCGGGCAGCTCGCGGGCGAGGGCGAGCAGCTGGGCGGGCGAGGTCTCGTCGAGGTCGATGGCCACGATCCGGCCGAGCGCCGCCAGCCAGCGCAGGGCGGTCGGCCCGGTCAGCTCGAAGCGGTGCCGGTCCGGGCAGAGCCTGACCATGGGCACGTCCCAGTCCGGCACGGGCTCGAACGGCTCGGGCAGCAGCACCGGCACCGGGACGAGCCGCGGGTCGCCGAGTTCGAGCAGCGCCTCGTTCCCTGCGCGGACGTCGGAGTAGAGGCTGAGGGTGTGGGTGACGCAGGCGCGCTGGACGCCCAGCCGGTCCATGTCCGGCCTCGGGTCCTCCGGCAGGTCGTCGAAGGGCACGGGGCCGATGAGCCGGTGGGCGTCCATGACGGTGTACGGCATCAGGCCTGCGGCGGGGTGACGGTCAGCAGCGGGCAGCGCGGATCGAGGTCGATCCTGGCCAGGTGTCTCCCGCTCAGCGCCCACGCCTTCCACGAGCCGGGCTCGAAGTGGAGCTGCGGGTTGGTGTACCAGTCGTCGCCCAGGCCGGTGGCGAGGTGCGTGGTGTGGTCGCTCAGCTCGTAGACGTTGCCGCCGCCGAAGAACGTGCTGACGAACACCCGGCCCCGGTGCGTGGTCAGCTCGCCGTACCCGGACAGGGCGCCCTGGTACTTGACGGTCCTGGTGGCCGGGTCGAGGGCGATCCAGGCGCCGGAGTTGCGCTTGTAGACGCCGTACAGCAGGCCGCCGTGGACCTTGATGTCCTGGAAGGTGCGGTGACCGGCCACCGGGTCCACCTGCCACAGCACCGTACGGGTGCGCAGGTCGAACGCCGCGACGGAGGCCGAGGTGTGCACCGGCGGGGTGCCGCCGCCGCCGAGCACGTCGCCGCCGAGGTACACGACGCCCTTGCGGGCGTCCAGCGACAGGCTCATCAGGCTCTGCCCGGGGATGACGCCCTTGTAGACGTCGATCCGGCCGGTGTCGGGGTCCACGATCGACAGGGCGCCCTCCAGCTCGGCGCCGAGCGGGGCGGAGGCGACCAGCAGCTTGTCGCGCACCGGGTCGTACTCGATGTCCCAGGGGCGCTGCTGGCCCTGGCCCAGGTAGCCGAGGCTGCGGACCTCGTCGGTGCGCAGGTCGATGGAGATGATGTTCCCGCTGGGGTAGATGGCGGCGTAGATCTTGTTCCCGCGCCGCACGAGGTCCTTGGGCTCGCCGGGGACGCGGAAGCGGCGCTGCTCGCCGGTGCGCAGGTCGCGCACGTCCATGAAGAAGTGGCCGCCCACGTAGACGGCGCGGCCGGGCACCAGCAGCATGCTCTGCGGGCGTTCGGCGCCGGCCGGCAGGCCGGCCTCGATCAGGTCGGTGAACTGCGACTGCCCGGTGCCCAGGTCCAGCGACCACATGCCGCCGCTGCCGGAGAAGCCGACCAGCGTGTCGTCGCCGGTCAGCACGATCCGCCGGGTCTCGTCGTCCCGCGACGGCGGCTCGGCGACCTTGACGGGCGCGCTGTCGCCGGTGCGGTAGCGGTAGACGGTGCCGTCGGGGCGGGAGGTGGCGTAGAGGGTGCCGTCGGCGGCTGCGGTGAGCGCGTCGAAGCTGCTGCCGCCGAGCGGGACGCGCCGGTCGTCGGTGCCGTCCTTGCGCACGTCGATGAGGGTCGCGCCGCTGGTCGCGAAGACCCGGTCGCCGTGCTCGGCGACCACCCCGATGCCCGTCGTGCCCTGGGCCAGCTCGGTGACGGCGCTGGTCGCCCGGTTGATCGCGACGAGCTTGCCCTTGTCGAGCAGGCCCGCGTAGACGTTCACGTCGTCGGCGGCGACCGCTCTGACGTACCGCTCGCCGGCGGCCAGCACGCCGAAGTCGCGCACGGCGCCGGTGGCGGGGACGTACTCCCTGACCCGGCCGTCGGGGTAGGTGCCCGCGTAGACCGTGCCGTCGGGGGCGGTGGCCAGCGTCCAGATGTAGCCGCCGTTCTTGCCGAAGGAGGCCAGGTGCGCCACCTCGCCGGTGGCCGGGTCGAAGCTGTAGAGGTCGGGGACGGGGTAGGTGCCGACGTAGATCTTGCCGCCCGACACCGTCGTGGCCCAGCCGCCCTCCGGCTCACCGGTGGCGGGGCCGTCGGGCAGCCGCACGCTCCTGACGACCTTGCGGCCGGCCAGGTCGATCTCGGCCAGTACGGGCGGCTTCTGGCCGCGCGTGACGACGTACGCCTTGCCGTCGTGGACGGTGGCGCCCACGATGGCGCCGGTCATCGACGCCTCTCCGAACGTCTCCACCCGTGGCCCGGCACACGAGGCCGCCCGATTCGGGGCAGCCGCCTCGCCGGGTGTGGCTGCCTGGGCCGGTGTCAGCGGCAGGAGCAGGCCGGCGGTCATGGCCGCGAGGACTGCGAGGGATCTACGCGGCACAGCCGCACCTCCACGTGAGCGTGTTGCCCAATTTTGGCCCAGACCGTAATGTGCTGAGCTTGATAAGTCAATGGAGGCGGTTGTGACGGCGTTCGACGCGAGCAGACTGATCGGTGACCTTGAGGTGAGCCTGGACGTGGATGTCCTGGTCGGCGCCTACCCCGACCGGGACGGCCCGCCGGGCACGCCCGGTTCGGTGCTGGGCACGCTGGCCGCGCACGGCATCCGGGCGGGCGCGGTCGCGTCCCTGCGCGCCGCGCTGTTCGACGTGCGCTCGGGCAACGACGAGGTCCTGGCGCTGGAGCCGCCGGCGGTCCCGGTCGGGACCGTGGACCTGCGCGACCCCGTCGGCGCCGTACGCGAGCTGGACCGGCTGGCCGGGCTGGGCGTCAGGGCGGTCAGGCTCTTCCCGGACGAGCAGGGCGTGGAGGCGGGCTTCCCGTCGGTCCGCCACGTGGCCAGGGCGGCGGCGCGGCTCGGCCTCGTCGTGCTGACCGGGGGTGACGTGCGGCGCTTCTGGCAGCCGTTCTCCGGCCTGGACGCCACGGTGGTCTTCCTCGACACGCACTTCTACCACCTGGGCGACTTCCTCGTGGTGGCCGCCGACGAGCCCGGCTTCCACACCTCGACCCGCCTGCTGAACTCCCCCGACGCGCTGGAGACCGTACCGGCCGACCGGCTCCTGTACGGCTCCCGCACCCCCCACTACGAGCCGGTCGTCCCCCTGCTGCGGCTGGCGACCAGCGGGCTGAAGCCCGAGGAGATCGCCGCCGTGGCGGGCGGCAACGCGAGGAGGCTGCTCGGATGATCATCGACGTGCACGCGCACTGGGGCCCGTGGTTCTTCACCATGGACGTGGCCAGGGCGAACGTGAGCACCATGGACAGGTTCGGCATCGACCTGTCGATCGTCTCGGCCACCGAGGCGGTGATCTACGACGCCCCGGCGGGCAACCGGGCCCTGGCCGCCTGGCTGGAGCGGCAGGACCGCCACCTCGGCTACGTCACCGTCAACCCGCGCAGGCAGGCGGAGGCCGAGCGGGACCTGCGCGCGTACCTGCCCACCGGCAGGTTCGTCGGCGTCAAGATCCACACCGACTACACCCGCTCGCCGGTCTCCTCACCTCAGACGCGCGAGGCGCTGGCCATGGTCGCGGCGGCCGGGGTGCCCGCGCTCGTCCACACGTGGGGCGCCACGGTGCTGGACCTGGCCCAGGTCTGCCTGGACACGCCGGGCCTGCGGGTCATCGCCGGGCACATGGGCGCCGACGGCCACGCCCACGCGATCGAGGCGGCCGGCGCCTGCGACCGCCTCTACCTCGAACCCTGCTACTCGCACGCGCCCGCCGGCCGGATCGCGCAGGTCGCGGCGGCGGTGGACCGCACGCGGCTGCTGTTCGGCACCGACTCGACGCTGATCGACCCGGCCTCCGCGTTCGGCGCGGTGGCGGCGGCGGGCCTGGACGAGGAGACGGCCGAGCTGGTCGCGTGGCGGAACGCGGTGCGGCTTTTCGATCTGGACATTACGGCCTAGTCCGTTATAGCGTGCGGCCACCTTCCCGAGGAGTGATCACAGCCTTATGAACCGCCGCAGTTTCCTCCAAGCCGCAGCCATCTCCGCAGGAACCGTCACCCTCCCGGCCACCTCCGCACAGGCCACCTCCGCACAGGCCGCCACCGCACAGGCCGCCACCGCGCTCACAACCGGCAGGGAGCAGAAAGGCACGATCACCGACCTCGGCCCTGCCAGCGTGGCCAGCCCCCTGGGCAACGCCGAGTTCGTCGGCGACGTCCTCTACCTCGGCTCGCGCGGCCTGTCACCCAACGTCGTGGGCGCCTGGGACCTGGCCCAGGACAAGGTCACGGCGCACTTCGACATCCCCACCGGCGTGGGCATCTGGGCGATGTGCAAGGTCGGCACCGACGTCTACGTCGGCACCCACACCCGCTCCGACCTCTACAGGATCGACACCCTCACCGGCGCCACCACCCTGCTCGCCCAGTACTCCGACGACTACATCTGGACCATGGCCGCCTCCCCCGACGGCAAGGTCTACCTGGGCACCTCCCAGCCCGGCCGCGTCCTGGAGTACGACCCCGCCACCGGCGCCACCCGCGACCTGGGCGAGCCCGCCCCCGGCGAGGCGTACGTGCGCAGCATCCAGGCCGACGACACCCACGTCTACGCCGGCGTCGGCACCAACGCCCACCTTGTCGCCATCGACCGGCGGACCGGCGAGAAGCGCGACCTGCTGCCCGCCGAGGTGGCCGACCGCGACTGGGTGTCGAGCATGGCGATCAGCGGCACGCACGTGGCGGGCGGCATGAACTCGCTGGCGGAGCTGCTCGTGCTGGACAAGGCGGACCCTGCCGCGTACAAGGTGGTCAAGGCCACCGCCCCCGGCGAGAAGTACATCGTCTCGGTGCTGATCCACGACGGCTGGGTCTACTTCGCCGGGCGCCCCTCCGGCACCCTCTACCGCTACCACATCGCGACCGGCGCGTACGAGGTGCTCGGGGTGCCGTTCCCGGAGGCGCAGACCGTCCGCATCCTGGAGCACGGCGGCCGCGTCTACGGCGTCCAGGAGCCGGGCATCTTCGTCTACGACCCGGCCACCGGCGACCTCGGCTACGTCAGCCACGTGCAGAAGGGCTTCAGAGCGGCCCCCGAGGAGCCCATGTCCGTGCACTGCGACGGCGAGCGCGTCTACGTCGGCGGCAAGGGCGGCTGCGACATCCACGACCTGGCCACCCGCGAGGTCACCCGGCTGCCCATCCCCGGCGAGCCCAAGACCATCATGACCGCCGCGGGCACCACCTATCTCGGCGTCTACACCCAGGCCGCCCTCTACTCGCACCGCGCCGGCGACGCCGAGGCCAACCTGATCTTCCGCACCGGCCACAGCCAGGACCGGCCCAAGGACCTGGTCCACGACAAGCTGACCGGGCTGATCGTGATGTCCACCCAGCCGGAGCCTGGGCACCAGAACGGCGCGCTCGACGTCTACGACCCGAGGACCGGCCGGGTGGACACCTACCGTCCGGTCGTCGAACGCCAGACGGTGTTCTCGCTGACCGCCCGGCTGGGCACCGTCTACCTGGGCACCAGCACGCAGGAGGGCCTCGGGGCGCCACCGGTGACGTCCACGGCCCGGCTGGCGGCGTTCGACCTGCGTACCCGTGAGGTGAAGTGGGAGATCGAGCCGGTCGCCGGCGCGAAGGCCGTCACGAGCCTCAAGCACACCGCGCTCGCCCTGTACGGGATCACCGACGCGGGCGTGCTGTTCGAGTACGACCTGCTGCGGCGCAAGGTCACGCGCACGCTGAAGGTCTGCGACCGGGGCGGCGACCTGGTGCTCGCCGGACGCCACGCCTACACCAGCGACGAGGACGCCGTCTACGAGATCGACCTGGCGCGGCTCACCGCGAGCAAGCTCGTGACGGGGCTGGCCAGCGACTGGTTCGGCGGCGGCTCCCGGATCAACATCGACCCGTCCCGCAGGGCGCTCTACGCGCTGAAGGGACGCGACCTGATCCGCGTGGCCATCTGAGGCTACGCGGCCAGCACCCTGGCGCGCTCGCCGTCCGGCAGTGCGGGACCGTACGGGTCGTGGGCGTGGTCCTCGGGGATGAGCCCCTCCGCGGCGGCGAGCCAGGCCATGCGCTGGACGTAGCCCTCCATCGGAGCGGTGAACGTGGCCGCCGCCAGCCGGTCCAGGCGGGCGGCGGCCTTCTCGAAGCCGCGCAGGTCGTCGCCCTCGTAGGCGCGCAGCACCGCCGCCGTCGTCCCCACCGACGCCGCCGCCACGCCCACCAGCGCCGCCTGCGCGCCCCACAGGAGCGAGGCGGCGAACATGCGGTCCTCGCCGGTGATGGCCAGCCTGTCCGCGTCGCGGGTCAGGGCGATCGTCTGCTGGCAGGCCATCGCGTCCGACAGCAGCGCCGTCTTGAGTCCCGCCACGCCCGGCAGGCTCAGGAGGCGGCGCAGGGTGCCGGGCGGGCAGGGGTTCGTGTAGAGGTCGAACGCGATCATCGGCAGGCCGGCGGCCGACCACACCGCCTCGTGCAGCGCCACGCGGTCGCCCGGCTCGGGGAACACCAGCACCGCGTCGGCTCCCAGCTCAGCGGCCGTCCGCGCGTCCGCAACCGCATCGGACGCCTGGTCAGGCCGCGCGCCGCCGACGCCGACGATGACCGGGACGCCCGCGCGGCGGGCGCGGGTGATCACCTCGGCCCGCACCGGCGCGGGCAGGAAGGGCCCGCGCCCGGTGTGCGCGAGGACGGCCAAGGCGTCGGCGCCCGAGGCGACCAGCCGCCGGAAGTACGACTCCGCGACGTCGAGATCCACCTCCCCGGCCGGGTTCATCGGCGTCAGCGCGGCGGCGGTCAGGCTCCCGCGCAGGCGATCACGCAACCCGGCGGCCCGCGCGTCGATCGGCGTGCTCATCATCGCTCCCCTCGCCGGCCCCGCACCGGCCTCTCACCGGACTTCCGGGCGACAAGCGTAGGCCGTCCGAGATCAGCCGGTCACTTCAGCCCGGTCATCGCGATGCTGTTCACCAGGTAACGCTGCAGCAGGAAGAACACGACCAGGCACGGCACCGCCGAGACGGCCGCCGACGACATCAGCATCGACCACTGCAGCTCCTCCGTCTTCAGCACGGTGAGCCCGACGGTCAGCGTCCGCGTGGCGTCGCTCTGCGAGATCACCAGCGGCCAAAGGAAGTCGTTCCAGTGCCACAGGAAGACGAACACGCCGAGCGTGGCCAGGATCGGCTTGGTCAGCGGCACCACGATCGTCCAGTAGACGCGCAGCTCGGAGGCCCCGTCGACCTTGGCGGCGTCGAACAGCTCGTCCGGCAGCCCCAGGATGAACTGGCGCATCAGGAAGACCGCCTGCGAGTTCGCCAGCGTCGGCACGATCAGGCCCCAGAAGGTGTCCACGCCGTCGAGGTCGGAGACGAGCACGTACAGCGGGATGAGGGTGGCCTGGAACGGCACCATCATGGTGGCCAGGAACGTCCACAACATGGCGTCGCGCCCAGGGAAGCGCTTCTTGGCGAACGCGTACCCGGCCATCGACGCGGTGAGCAGGATGATCACCACGGAGACGACCGAGTAGATCAGCGAGTTGAGCGTCCACTCGGCGAATCCCGAGGCTCTGAGCACCTGCATGATGTTGTCGAAGGTGAGCGAGTCGGGCCACTGCGCCGGCACGGTCGGCTCGCCGCGCGGCGACAGCGCCACCACGACCATCGCGACGAACGGCCCGAGCGTCAGCAGCGACATGACCGTGAGCAGCGTGTAGAGCGGCCACCGCCGGCCGCGGCGGCGCGGCGGGGTTGCCTGCCGGTCGCGGACGGCGGCGGGGCGCGTGGCCGTCATCGTCATGTGTTCTCCTTGCCGACGAACCGGCGCTGGATCAGCGAGACGACCAGCACGATGGCGAACAGCACCATCCCCCAGGTGGCCGCGTAGCCGAACTCCCAGAAGCGGAAGCCGCGTTCGAAGATGCCGTAGATGAGGGTGTAGCTGGCCTTGGCGGGCCCGCCGCCGGTCATCACGTAGATGGTGTCGAAGACCTGGAACGAGGCGATCGTCTCGATCACCAGCACGAAGAAGATCGCCGGCTTGAGCAGCGGCAGGGTGATGCTGCGGAAGCGCTGCCACGGGCCGGCCCCGTCCACCCTGGCCGCCTCCAGGTAGGAGCCCGGGATGGCCTTCAGCCCCGCCAGCAGGATCAGCATGGAGTAGCCGAAGCCCTTCCAGCAGGAGACGACGGCCAGCGCGGGCAGCACCAGCTCCGCCCGTTCCATGAAGCCGACGGGCCCCAGGTCCAGCTTGGCCAGCACCCCGTTGATCAGGCCGTCGAACTCGTAGATCCAGCGCCAGATGAGGCCGGCGAACACGAAGCTGGTCACGTACGGCAGGAACAGGATGCCGCGGAACAGCCCGCGCATGAACACGATCGAGTTGAGCAGCAGGGCGGTGCCGAGCGAGACGGCCATCACGAGCGGCACGTAGATGACGGTGTACACCAGCGTGGCTCGCAGGCTGGACCAGAAGTTCGGGTCGTTCACGAGCCGCGCGTAGTTGTCGGCGCCGATGAAGCTCCACTCGCCGCCGATGTTCCAGTTCGTCAGGCTCATGCCCGCCGCCCCGAGCGTGGGGAAGATCTTGAAGATCAGGAACAGCACCAGCACCGGGAGGACGAACAGCAGTCCCGTGACCGGATCACGCAGCCGATGACGCACCGGCGCTCACACCTTTCGAAGCGGACGGGCCTCCCCTGGAGGAGGCCCGAATCGGGTCAGCCACCGCTGGCCAGCAGGTCGTTGCCCTCCTTGGCGGCGGCGTCGAGGGCCGTCTTGGCGTCCTCCTCGCCGATCAGCGCCGCCTGGATGTGAGCCGCGACCATCGCCATGACCTGGCGGGCCTTGGGATGGGTGTCGCCGGGGAAGGCGTACTGCAGCGACTTGGCGAACTCCTTGGACGTGGCCGACTGCTCGGGGATCGTCACGTCGGTGCGCGCGGAGAAGAAGCCGGACTCCTTGGCCAGCGACCCGGCGACCTCCGGCGAGGCGATGTAGGCGGCGAGCTTCCTGGCCGCGTCCTTGTTCTCCGAGTGCTTGGCCATGACCAGGCCGCCGGGGATGCCGAACGCGACCCGCTTGGCGCCCTCCAGCGGCAGGCCCACGCCGACGTTCTCCGCGCCGATGGCGGCGCCGAGCTGGTCGGCGTTGAGCGCGGTGGCCGCGTGGTACATGGCGGTCTTGCCGCCGGCCAGCGGGCCGCCCTCGATGTCGTTGCCCTTGCTGGCGGCGTTCTCCGGCAGGCCGCCGACCGCCTTGAGGTCCAGCAGGAACTGCAGGCTGGCGATGCCCTCCTGGCTGTTGACGGTCACGCTCTTGCCGTCGGGCGAGAACACCGAGCCGCCGTTGGCCCACAGGATGGGGTAGAAGCTCTGGTTGAGCGAGACCTCCGGCTTGCCGGGGTAGTCGAGCACCGCGACCTTCTTGGCGGCCAGCTTGGGGGCCGCCTCCTTCAGCTCGGCCAGCGTCTCGGGCACCTTGGTGACGCCCGCGTCGGCGAAGAGCTTCTTGTTGTAGATGGGGGCGGTGATCGTCTGGTAGATCGGCACGCCGTAGAGCTTGCCGTTCACGGTGAGCGCGGTGAGGGCGTTGGGCAGGTAGCCGCCCTTGTCGGCCGCGATCACGTCGTCCACGGGCTCCAGCGTGCCCTGCTCGGCGTACTGGGGGATCTGGTCCGGGCCGAGTACGACCAGGTCGAAGCCCTTCCTGGAGGCCAGCGCCGTGGTGATCTTCTCCTGGCGGCCCTCCCAGGGCTGCTGGTCGACCGTGACGTCGATCGCCGGGTTCTTGGCCTCGAAGTCCTTCTCGACCTTGTCCCAGAAGGCCTTGTTCTTGGCCTGGTCCGAGATCACGGGGTACATCCAGAGAGTCACCGCGCTCTTGTCCGAGCCCGAGCCACCGGAACCGCACCCGCCGACCGCGACGCTGAGGGCGACCGCGATGCCGGCTGCCGCAATGTTTCTCATCGGCGGCGTTCCTTTCCTGAATACCGGTCCTGACCGAAACCTAGTGATCGGGGATGGTCCGGTCAATGCTTGATACATGAACGTAACTACGGCCGGCCGAGGTAGCCGGCGACCGCTTCGGTGATGACCTTGACGTGCTCCGACGTGTAGTGCTCGTTCCAGTCGATGATCAGGAGCGTGGTGGCGACCAGGCGTTCGGCCTCTGGGCAGGGGGCGGGGCGGTAGTCCTCCAAGGGGTAGCGGGAGGAGCCGTAGACGGGGGCGTCCCAGAGGGGGGCGCGGTTGAGGGGCTCCTTGAGATAACCGGCCCTTGCCGGAATTCCGGCGGCGGACAGGTGGGCGGCCAGCTCGGGGGCGTCGCCGTTGGGCAGGACGAGCGGGAACAGCCACCACGCGTGCCCGTCAGGCCGCGGCAGCCCCAGGTGGACATCATGCGGTTCGAGCGCGCGCAGGGCCTCGATGAGCTGACCGGCCGTGCGGCGCCTGGCCTCGACGACCTCCGGCAGCTTCGCGAGCTGGGCGCGCGCCACCGCCGCCTGCAACTCGGTCATCCGGTAGTTCAGCCCCAGGCTCTCGTGCGAACGCCCCGCCGCCCGGTCCCACCCCTTGTCCGCGAACAGCCGCATCCGCCTGGCCAGCTCGTCGTCGTCGGTGAGCGCCAGCCCGCCGTCACCGCACGTGATGTGCTTCCACTGCTGCAGGCTCAGCGTGCCGACGTGCCCGGCCGTGCCCGCGTACCGGCCGTCCGGCAGCTCGGTCAGCCACGCCTGCGCGCAGTCCTCGATGAGCGCCAGCCCGTGCCGGTCGGCCAGGCGGCGCAGCTCGCCGGCCCTGGCGGGCGCGCCGAACAGGTGCACCACCATGATCGCGCGGGTGCGCGGCCCGATGAGCGCGGCCACGGCGTCCGGGTCGAGGTTCCCGTCGGACGGGTCCACGTCGGCGAAGACAGGAACCGCGTTCTGCGCCAAGATGGGGGCCACGGTCCCGAAGTCCGTGATCGGCGTCGTGATGATCTCGTCACCGGGGTCCGGCGCCGCCGCCACGACCGACAGGTGGAGGGCCGCCGTGCCGGACGCGCACGCGATCGCGTGGCGGGAGCCGTACAGCTCCGCCACCTCGCGTTCCAGCGCCCGTGCCTCGGTCCCCCACACGGAGTTGAGCATGCCGGAGCGGATCACCCGCTCCAGCGCGGCCACCTCCTCGTCGCCGAGGGTGCGGCCCGCGGGTTCGGCCATGTTGGGAAAGTGCAGGGTCACCGGATAGCCTTTCGGTCTAGACCGTAAAGAAGGGGAAGGGAGACGCGGGTGGGGTTCGTCATCGGAGTCATCGGCCCGCACGACCTGGTCGACGACGTCGCGGCCACCTGCGAGGAGCAGCCCGGCGTGAGCGCCCTCCGGCTCGACTACGACCACGAGTCGCAGGCGCCCGCCGTCGTCGAGGCCCACGCCGGCTCCGTCGAGGGCTGGCTGTTCACCGGCATCGTGCCGTACATGCTGGCACGCGGCGCCGACGTGCTCACCCGCCCCGCCGTGTTCGTCGACTACTCCGGCGCGACGCTGCTGAGCGCCCTCGTGCGGCTCCAGCACGAGGGGCAGGACATCACGCGGCTGTCCATCGACACCATCTCGCCCGCCGACGTCACCGCCACGTTCGACGAGGCCGGGCTGCCCACCGGCGACCTGCGCACGCTCGGCTACCGGCCGGAGACCACGTCCAAGAAGATCATCGCCTTTCACCGCCGCTCCCCCGACCACCCCGTGATCACCTGCCTCAGCTCCGTGCACGAGGCGCTGCGCGGCGAGATGCAGGTGCTGCGGCTGGCGCCGTCGGAGCACTCGGTGCGCGCGGCGCTGCGCCAGCTCCTGCTCACCGCCGAGGGCCAGGCCCAGGAGGACGCGCAGATCGCGCTCGGCCTGGTCGAGGTGGACAGTGAGGAAGGCCTGCTGCGCGAGGCCGGCGCCCTGGCGGGCACGCTCGCCGGGTTCCGCGGCGGCAAGCACCTGCTGGTGACCACCCGCGGCCCGCTCTACGAGGCCACCGGCGGCTTCACGGGGCTGCCCATGCTGGCGCGGCTGGCCAATCACAGCAGCGTGGCTCGGGTGGGCTTCGGGCTCGGGCGCAGCGCCGCCGAAGCCGAGAGCCTGGCCCGCCGCGCCCTGGCCAGGGCCAGGCGCATCGGGAACGTGGCCGCCGTCCTGTCGCTGCGTGCCGACACCGACATCGTGCTGGAGTCGGTGATCAGCGCGCCCGCCGGCGAACAGAACCTGCCGCTGATCGCGCGCCGCGTGGGGCTGTCGGTGCCGACCCTGGAGAAGCTGCTCGAGGCCCGGGACGCGGCCGGCGGCGAGGCGCTCACCACCCGCGAGATCGCCGAGCGGCTCGCCGTCCAGCAGCGCACCGCGCGGCGCATGCTGCACCGGCTGGAGCTGGCCGGGCTGGCCGAACGCACCGGCAACCTGACCAGCGGATCCAGCGGCCGTCCCCTCACCCTCTACCGCCTCACCCTGTAGCGGGCGGCGTGACACCCCACGGCCACACCGGCCACCAGCCGCCCGCGCCACTCCACGACCACACCGGCCACCAGCCGCCCGCGCCACTCCCCGCCCGCGCCGGTCACCAGCGCAAGGCCGCAGGCGGCGGCGCGGGGCGCTGTGCTCAGGCCAGCCATCGGTCCAGGCCCTGGGCGACGAAGTCGTCGTCGCGCAGCCACGGGTAGGCGGCCCAGACGCGGTCGATCTCGGCGAGCTGCCCCGGCGACAGGTCCTCCTCCGGGTCCAGGCACCAGCGGCCCGCCAGCAGCCCCTGGCGGCGCAGCACCTCGTGGATGCCGGGAATGCACCCCCGGAAGCCGTTCGCCGAGTCGAAGATGGCCGCGTTGGCGTCGGTGAGGTGGCCGTCCAGCCCCAGCAGCCGGCGCACGGCGGCGTCGTCGCCCGACCGCGCCAGCGTGGCCTCCTCCAGCAGCTCCACCGCCCGCCGCACCCAGACCGCCCACTGGCCGAGCAGCCCGCCCACGAACTCCACCTCCACCTGCCGCCCGTCCACGACCACCCGGTGCGAGGTGACGAGATCGGCCAGGATGTGATCGTCGTTGCCGGTGTAGAGCGCGATCTCCCCGGCCCGCCCCGCCCGTACGACGCCGTGCAGCACGTCCAGCGTCCGATACCGGTCGAACGGCGCCACCTTGACGCCCACCACGGACTCGATGCTCGCCAGCCGCGTCCAGAAGTCACGCGACAGGGGCCGCCCGCCCACCGCGGGCTGCAGGTAGAACCCGATCACGGGCAGCACCTCGCCCACGGCCCTGGCCCGCGCGATCAGCTCGTCCTCGTCGAGCTCCCGGTACGGGCTGAGCAGCACCATGTGATACCCGAGCGACCGCGCCAGCTCCGCCTCCGCGACCGCCTGCTCGGTGGGCCCGGTCGCGCCGGCCACCAGCACCACCTCGCGGTCGGACTCCCTGGCCGTGCCCGCCGCCAGTTCGAGCACGGGCGCCAGCAGGCCGGTGCCGTGGATGGCGAACTGCGTGGTGTGCACGCCCACCGCCAGCCCGCCTGCGCCGGCCTCGACGTAGTAGCGCGTCAAGGCGCGCTGGCGGCGCTCGTCCAGCTTCCTGTCCTCGGTCAGGGCCAGCGGGTGCGCCGGGATCACCAGACCTCGCCTGAACAGGTCGCGTACGGACGTCTGCGCCTCAGAAGCCGTGCCGAGCACGTGAGGTCCCCCTTTGCCATGTGAAGTGAGCATGCACGCCTGCCACGTGACGTGGACACGTGCGGGCGTGCCGCGCGACGCGGGCACGCGTGTGTCGTGTGAGAGCGGGCACGTGCGTCAGAAACGCCCGTCGCGGCGTTCGAACTTGGTGGGCTTGCCCAGCAGCGGCCCGCCGTCCGCGACCCACCGCGCCGTGTGCTCGATCAGCTCGGCCGGGGTCAGCTCGGGATAGCCGAACAGGCGGTGGCAGCGGGAGGCGTTCGACAGCAGCGCCGTCGGCGCCTCCTCGCCGGTGAACACCGGCTCCTTGCCGAGCGCCTCGCCGAGCGCCAGCGCCGCCTGCCGTACCGAGATCAGCTCGGGCCCGGTCACGTTGAGCACGTACGGCGGCACGTCGGCGAGCAGCAGCGACCGCAGCGCGACCTCGTTGGCGTACCCCTGCCAGACCACGTTCACCTGGCCCGTCGCCAGGTCGACGGGCTCCGACGCGAGCACCTTCTGGGCGAGGTCGACCAGCACGCCGTAACGCAGCTCGACCGCGTAGTTGAGGCGGAGCAGCGAGACGGGGGTGCCGTTCCGCTCGGCGAAGTACGTCAGCACACGCTCCCTGCCGAGGCAGCTCATCGCGTAGTCGCCGACGGGCCCGGTGGGCGAGCCCTCGGTGCTGCCGCCGCTGGTGACGGGGACCAGGGGGTAGACGTTCCCGGTGGACAGCGCGGCGATCCTGCTTCCCGCGAACCGTTCGGCGACGCGTCCCGGCAGGTAGGTGTTGGTGAACCAGGCGGCGTGCGCCCGCCCGCTGGTGCCGAACTTGGCGCCCACCAGGAACACCACGTTGGGCGCGTCCGGCAGCTCGCGCAGGGCCTGCTCGTCGGCGACGTCGGCCGCGACCACCGTGGCGCCCTCGTCCTGGAGCGCCTGGGCCAGGCCCGGCTCGGAGAAGCGGGACACCGCGATGATCCGCCTGTCGCCGGCGGTGGCGTTCAGCGCCAGGCGTACGAGGCTCGGGCCGAGCTTGCCGCCGGCGCCCAGGATCATGATGTCGCCGTCGAGCTTGCCCAGATCGTCGACGAGCCCGGGGGTCGGCCGTGCCAGCCGCTCCTCGAGTTCCGCTGTCGTCCGCACGCGGTCTCCTCCACATTCGATTTACGGTCCAGACCGTAACCGCGCGAAGCTCCGGCTGTCAACGGGCTGGCATGTCGGGGGCGCGGCGCTCGACGCGCAACCCGTGCGCACGCGCGAGCCGCGCGGATGCTCAGACGCGCGACCCGTGCGCACGCGCGAGCCGCGCGGATGCTCAGGCCCGCGAGCCGCGCGGATGTTCGGACGCGGGAGCCGCGCGCCCGGCTCTCACGTCGTCGCGAAGTCCTCTCGCGCGCGGACCAGCACGTCGAGGACGGCCCTGGTCTCGGCCCACGGCACCGGACTGGGCGCGCCACCGATCATCGCGAGGAACGCCCCGATCGTCCCCTCGTACCCGAGCCCCTGGACCGGATCGTCTCCGCCCTCGATCACGATCGTCTCGCTTCCGTCCCGCTTGTGCAGCGTCACGCTGTACGACTCCGACTCGGACACGCCGAGGATCTCGACACTGCCGGTGATGCCGTCGTCCCAGCGCAACGCCATCACCCCGGTGTCCTCCGAGCGGAGCGTCGTGTAGTGCCGCCGCGCCCCCGCCGCGCCCACCAGCCGCACGTCCGGCCCGAGCAGCGCCACCAGCAGCTCCACGCCGTGGATGCCCATGGTGACCATCGTGCCGCCGCCTTCGCCCGGCGTGTCCTGCCAGGCGTTGTAGCCGTTCGCCCACAGGCCCACGTCGTGCCGGACGGTCGCCCGCACCGCCAGCACCTCGTCCCGCTCGACCCGCGTACCGGCGAAGGAGGGAGCGAACCGCAACACCGAGCCGGACAGGACGCGGTCGTGGATCGGCAGCCGGTCGAGCTGGTCGAGCTGCGCCCGGCTGGCGGCGGCGGGCTTGTTCACGAAGCAGGGCAGCCCGGTCTTCAGCACCTCGGCCAGCGCCTGCGGGACCTGCGGGTTGGGCACGGTCAGCACCACCCCGTCGAGCTGCCCTGCCAGCACCTCCCGCAAGCTGCCCGCCACCTTCGCCTGCGGGTGCTCGGCGGTGAACCGGGCGAGCCGTTCCTGGTCCTGCTCCCACACCACGAGCTCGGCGTGGCGGGACAGGGTGCGGGCGTCGGTGTAGGGGTGGCTGGTGGCGAGCCCTGCGAGTGCGATGCGCACGGATTGTCCTTCCGAGTCCGGCAATGACTGCCGGAAGCGTAGCCATCATGGACCGGCGCCGTCCTCAGCGCGTCTTGCCGTCCCGACGGACGGCGGGCTCAGCGCGTCTTGCCGTCCCGACGGGCGGCGGGCTCAGCGCGTCTTGCCGTCCCGACGGGCGGCGGGCTCAGCGCGTCTTGCCGTCCCGACGGGCGGCGGGCTCAGCGCGTTCTGCCGTCTCGACGAGCGGCGGGCTCAGCGCGTTCTGCCGTCTCGACGAGCGGCGGGCTCAGCGCGTTCTGCCGTCTCGACGAGCGGCGGTGTCAGCGGCCCGGAGCCCGGCTGTCTCGACGAGGGTGGCCAGGACGGCGGCGACGGCGGGCGGGTCGGGCGGCTCGCCGTAGGTGGCGGCGTGGATCCGGCGGGAGAAGCCGACGAGTTCGGTGGTGTGGACGTCGGAACGGCGGTGCGCCTGGAGCGCCAGCCCCGGCAGCGTGGTGACGCCCTTGCCGGCGGCGACGAGCGCCTGCACGACCACCATGTCGTCGCTGAGCGACGCGATGCGCGGGGTGAAGCCCTCCCGCCCGCACACGGTGATCAGCTCGTCCTGGCACCGCCGGCAACCACCGATCCAGTCGGAGTCGCGATGCCCGGTGAGGCTGTCATCCGGCCGCCGGCTCACGAGGTGGATCGGGTCGTCGCACAGGTGCACGAGACGGAACCCGTCTTCTCCTTCGAACGGCGTGTCGGCGTGCTGGAAGACGAGCGCGACGTCGATCTCTCCGTCCCGCAGCATCTGCAGCGCCTCGACGGGGTGCCGGTCGATCAGGACCAGTTCCAGCCCGGGGTTGGTACGGGCCAGTGCCACGGCCGCCTCGGGCACGATCGTGCTCAGCACCGACGCGTTGGCCGCCAGCCGCACCCGCCCGGTCCGCAGGCCGACCTGTGCCGCCAGCTCGTTGGTGGCCGCGTCCACCCGTCCCATGATCTCGGTGGCCCGCAGGGACAGCAGCCGCCCTTCGGGGGTCAGCCGGATCCCGCGCCCGACGCGCTGGACGAGCCTGGCGCCCGTGGCCGCCTCCAGGCGGGCGAGGTGGTGGCTGACGGACGACTGCGAGTAGTGCAGCTCTTTCGCCGCTTCGGTGACGGACCCGTGCCGCGCCACGGCGGCCAGAACCTTGAGATGAACCAGGTTCAGCATTCATCGACGATATCGATGCCATTGCCGAAATTCAGGCATTAGACGTCATGTATCCGCTGGGCCGATGCTGGGTGCGGAAAGCCCATCTGACAAGGAGCCCCCGATGTCCGTTGTACGCGTGCACAACTTCTCGATCTCCCTCGACGGCTTCGCCACCGGCGCCGGCCAGGCCCCCGACGCACCGTTCGGCCACGCCGGGGAACGCCTGCACGAGTGGATGTTCGCCACCCGGTTCTGGTCCGAGATGGGCGGCCGCCGTGGCGGCAGCGGCGGCGCCGACCACGCGTTCGCCGCGATGCACGGCCCCGGGATCGGCGCCGAGATCATGGGCGCGGGCAAGTTCGGCCCTCCCGGCTGGCAGGACGACCTCGACTACAAGGGCGCGTGGGGCCCCAACCCGCCGTTCCACACCCCCGTCTTCGTGCTCACCCACCGGCCCCGGCCGTCGATCGAGATGGAGGGCGGCACCACGTTCCACTTCCTGAACGCCACCCCCGCCGAGGCGCTCGAAGCGGCCCGCAAGGCGGCCGGCGGCCAGGACGTGCGGCTGGGCGGCGGGCCTTCGGTGGTCCGCGACTTCCTCGCCGAGGGGCTCGTCGATCACATGCACGTGGTGCAGGTCCCGATGCTGCTGGGGCGGGGCGTGCGGTTGTGGGACGGGCTGGAGTCGCTGGAGGAGGCGTACGACATCGAGGCGGTCTCGACGCCCTCCGGCGTCACGCACCTGACGTTCACGGCGAAGCGCCGGTGATCGCACGCGTGCGCCTTCACGGCGCGGGGCCTTCACGACGCGGGCCTTCACGGCGCGGGCATTCACGGCGCGAGCCTTCACGACGCGGGCCTTCACGACGAGGGGACGGCGCCCCGCTCCGGCAACGCTCGCGTGACGAGGGCGGCCACGTCGGCGGGAGCGGGAACGCCGCCCGCCGCCAGGACGCGCCCGTCCCTCCCGACGACCACCCCGTAGGGCGGCCACGGGATGTCGTTGGCCTCGAAGACATCCGGGGCGACGACGAGCGGCAGCCTCACCCCGTGCCCGGCCAGGTAGCGACGGGACTCCTCCGCGTCGGCGGCGGTCACCAGCACCACGTTCACCGTCAGGGCGGCCTCGATCAAGGCCGGGAGGATGCTGGTGCACAACCGGCAGGCGGGCGAGATCAGCGCGTACAGGACCGGCTCCGAGCCGGGCTCGGCGGGACGGCCGGACAGGACGAAGCGATCACCCGCACGCGGCCCCGGCGGGACGGCCACGGCGGACTTCGCGGGAAGGAGCGCAGGCGCCAGCAAAGCCGCCGCCACGAGCAGCGGCGCCGGAAGCAGGTGCACGGGCTCGAACGGCACGTCCCCCGCGAGCACCGCCATGACCGCGAGGACCAGCAGCAGCCCGGTGCGCGCCAGCGTGCGCACGCTCACCCGGTCCGCCGCGCCGCCGAAGCAGCCGCACGGGACGTCGAGGCGGCGGACGAGCGCCGAGCCGATCGCGGTCAGGAACGCGGTGAACAGCAGCGCGGCCAGCACCCCGCCCCACCGCCGGGTTCCCGGAACGGCCAGCAGCACGACCGCGACGACCTCCGCCGCGATCACGGCAGGGGCGGCGGCCGTGGTGAGGCGGCCGGGCAGCAGGCGGTATCCGGCGATGTCGCGGGCGAAGGCGCGCACGTCCCTGACCTTGGTCAGCGCGGCGGCGAGCAGCACCGCGACCAGCCCCAGGGACGCGGCGGCGCACACGATCGCCACCCCGTCCGAACTCACCGCACCGCCTCCTCTGCCTGAGCCACCGTCCCGCCGTCGTACTGGTAGGCGGCGGCCTGCAACCCATACAGGTCGGCATAAAGCCCGTCACGCGCCATCAACTCCGCGTGCGTCCCCTGCTCAGCTACCCGCCCCCGATCCAGCACGTAGATCCGATCGGCGTAACGAACGCTGGCGAGCCGATGCGTGATCAGCACCACGGCCCGCCCGTCGGCGTGCCGCCGGATGCGCTCGAACAGGGCATGCTCGGCGCGGGCGTCCAGAGCGGAGGTCGGCTCGTCGAAGATCACCAGCTCGGCGTCGTGGTAGAAGCCCCGCGCCACCGCGACCCGCTGCCACTGCCCGCCCGACAGGTCGTGGCCGCCCCGGAACCGGCGGTCGAGCAGCGCGTCGTAGCCGAGCGGAAGCGTCGAGACGACCTCGTCCGTCCCCGCCGCGGCGACGGCCTCGGCCAGCCGCTCCTCCTCCAGGGGCCTGCCCATGAGGATGTTCTCGCGGACGGTCAGCGGCCAGCGGGTGTGGTCCTGGGCGATCACCGAGACCATCCGGCGCAGGTCGAGGTCGGCCAGTTCGCGGCCGTCCCAGCGGATCGTGCCGGACTGCGGCCGGTACAGCCCCGCCAGCAGCTTGGCCAGCGTGGTCTTGCCAGAGCCGTTCTCGCCGACCAGCGCGATGACCTCGCCGCGCGCGACGGTCACGCTCACGTCGCGCAGCGCGGGCCTGTCGGCCCCGGGGTAGGTGAAGCTCACCCCGTCGGCGGCCAGAAGGCCGAGGCTCGAGGGGGCGCGGGCGGGCGCGGGCGGCGTGCGAGTCCGGGCTTGCTCGCGGAAGGCCAGGTAGTCGCCGAAGTACAGGCCCGCCTCGTACAGGCGGTTGAGCGTCTGGACGAGCCCGGCCAGCGAGGACTGTCCGGTCCTGAGTGCGAGCACGGCGGTGCCCGCGACGGCGAGCGGGATGACGCCGGCGGCCAGCAGCGCGGCCAGCGCGCCGTAGACGGCGAGGGTGGCCACGCCGGTCAGCGCGTCGCCACCCGCCTTCACCACGGTACGGCGGCGCGCGACGTCGAGTTGGACGTCCTGCTCCAGGTCCGCCACCTTGGCGTACTCACCGAGCAGAAAGTCGCGCAGCGCGAACGTGCGCACCTCTGCGGCGGGCTGTCGCTCGGCCATCAGGTCGGAGAGCATGAACTTGCGCCGCCGCGCGGCCGACAGCCGGTAGAAGGCCTGGTAGCCGAGCCTCGCGGTACGGATCGCGGCCCAGCCCGCTGGCACGGCGGTGACCAGCAGCAGCGGCATGAGCACCGGGTGCAGGAACCCCAGCGCCGCCGTCGCCGCGGCCACGCCGACCGCTCCGGTCAGCGCGGAGATGGTGGTCTCCACGACCGTCGCCGTGTCGGGCACCCCGCTGTCGCGGGCGCGCAACATCGCGTTGTGGAAGTCGTCGTCGTCGAAGGCGGCCAGCTCCACCTGCGTGGTCAGCTCGAACAGCCGCGTCTCCGCGAGCCGTTCGACCTGCGGTTTGAGCCGGGCCTGCGCCCAGCCGGCGGCGGCGAGCAGCGCGCCCCGCAGCCCCGTCGCGACGGCCACGAGCGCCAGGGACGGCAGCGCGCCGCGCACCCGCTCCGGCGTGGGACCGCCGGAGAACAGCGAGGCGAGCACGTCCGAGGTCGCCACCAACCCATAGACGGTGAACACGCCCGCCAGGACGTTGCCCGCCAGCGCGACCGCCGTGTCGAAGGGGGCGGCCTGCCACGCCAGCCGCAGCGCGGAGGCGATCAGGGACGGCAGGCGGCGGGCGATCTTGCCGAGGCTCGCCGTCAGCAGTTCCTCGTCCCGGCTCTCCCAGTACGCCGCCGCCAGCCCCGACCGATCCCCGATCGGCGAGCCGCTGGATTTACGGCGCAGTTTTTCCCAAAATCTCATGCCGCATACGGATTAGGGCAGATCATCCTGTCAATCTAGGTCAGCCTTCCAGGGCTGTAAAGGTCCGCCGCAAACACAATTCACACCGTGATCATTCATTGCTGCATGCTTATGGACATATCAGCGCAGCCGTGCCCATAATGCCTCCGTTTGGCCGTAACTCTCATTGTGAGTCACGGTCAGGGCATCGGTAACGGCGCCTACCAGGTGCGCGTGCCACGCCCGTACCAGTGAAGACCGCTTACAGCGGTCAGGGAAGGAGACCTCATGTCGGTACTGGCTCTGGAGCCCCGCGACGCCGGTGTACTGGAGTTCGAGGACCTCGACGTCGACTTCGACGGTGAGCTGACCAAGCTCCTGCACGGGCCTCAGGCCTGCGTCAACACCTGCAAGCGGACGGTCTGCAGCAGCTTCCCCTGCTGCCCGTCCATCGTGTGATTCCTCGGTAACCGGCGTGCGGATCCGTGTAATGCGGAACCGCACGTTCGCCATGTCGAAAAATGGCCGTATTTCATGCATCCGAGGTGAGAAATCATGAGCGTGTCCGCCGTTGTCAATGTGCCGGACGTCCTGGCCGAAGTCGCCGCCGCGCACGGCCGCGACGTTCACCAGGACGAGACCTGGATCAGCGTGCACGACCCGGCCGGCGGCACGCCCTCGCAGGGGTGGAAGATCCACGTGTCGGCGCGTCCCGGCACGCTCGCGGAGACGCTCGCCCGCGCGCTGCCGGTGCTGCTCGACCACGGCTGCGACTTCAAGGTCGCACGGTCGCCCGAGACGCTCAGGGAGCTCAACTCCGGTGACCTCGACGCGGGGGCGGTCGGCAAGGCCATCACCGCCTACCCGGCCCAGGACCGGGTGGTCGCGCTCGGGCACGCCCTCGCGGACGCGCTGGCCGGGATGGCCGCGCCGCGCATCGTCAGTGATCGGCGGGTGCGTTCCGATGCTCCCGTCTACTACAGGTACGCGCCGTTCGCACCGCAGTATCGCGTGGATGAGAACGGGGACTTCGAGCTGGTCGTGGTGGGTCCGGACGGGGAACGCCTGCCCGGCGCCGCCGGGCCGGAGTTCTCCTGCCCGCCCTGGGCCACCGACCCGTTCCGCCCGCCCTCCGGCGTCCGGTCCACGGAAGCCCGGCGTCCCGGGGAAGTCCGGGACCAGCCCGCGGAAGGCACCGGTGGCCAGGCAAGGAACGTCACCGGTGACCGGCCCGCCCGACTGATCGGCAACCGCTACCAGGTCACCTCGGGAGTCGTGCGCGGCCCGCGCGGCAATGTCTACCGCGCCACCACCCCCGACGGCCGCCCCGTCATCGTCAAGGAGGCCCGCGCCTACGTCGGCGAGAACACCGAGGGCTGGGACCTGCGCATGTACCTGCGCAACGAGCTGCGCGTACTCGGCGCACTACGCGGCCTGGCAGGCGTCCCGGCACCGCTCGACCACTTCCGCCACGGTGAGGACGAGTTTCTCGTCATGACCGACGCGGGCAGCCTCGACCTCAACCGCTACGTCGGCGAGAACGGCCTGTTCACCGACGGCGGGGACGCCCGCGACCTCGGCGCGCTCGCCACCCGGCTGCTGTCGGTGCTGGACGCCGTGCACGAGTGCGGCGTCGTGGTCCGCGACCTCTCACCCAAGAACGTCGTCCTCGGCGACGACGGCTCCTGCACCCTGATCGACTTCGGCAACAGCAGGTACGACGGCCTGCAGCTTCCAGGCTGGACCCGCGGCTACAGCGTGCCCGACCAGCACACCGGCCGCGACTCCGAGCCCGCCGACGACTACTTCTCGCTGGGCGCCACGCTCTTCTTCGCCTGCGCCGGCATGAATCCCCTCATGATCGACCCGGACCCGGCCGTCAACGCCGAACGCACCCTCCTGATCCTTGACCGCCTCTTTCCCGGCGTCACGACGGGGGTCGTGGGGCTGGTGCCGCGGCTGATGAGCCTGGACCCTGCCACGCGCGCCGCCGCAGCCGCCGACCTGCGCGCCGGCCACCTCACCAGCCGTCCGACCGACGGGCGCCTCCCCAGCCGTCCAGCCGCCAGCCAGAACGCCGACCGGTCCACCGGCCGTCCCCGATCGTCGGCGTCCGTCCGCTACACCGGTGAGCTGTTGTCGCGGGTGATGCAGCACACCGTACGGGAGTGCGCGCGCTTCGCCGAGAGCCTCATGGAGGTCCCGGACGACGCCCGGCGCGCCACCCCACCGGTGACCAACGTCTACGCCGGGTCGGCCGGTCTGGGCATGGAGTTGCTGCACCACCCCGAGAGCAGGGACGTCGCCCTCGACCTGGCCCGCTGGACGGCCCGCGTCATGCCGAGCGCCGTCCTGCCGCCCGGCCTCTACTTCGGCCGCACCGGCACAGAAGTGTTCCTGTCCACCGCCCGCCTGGCCGCCGTGCCCGGGCTCCCGCAGCCGGTGCCCCTTGAGCTGAGCGGTGATCAGCGGGCCGACCAGGCGCACGGTGTCGCCGGGATCGGCAATGGGCATCTGGCGCTCGCGGTGCTCGACCAGAACCCCCGCCACCTCGCCGTCGCCGCCGAGTGCGCCAGGAGGCTGCTCACCGGCGAGATCACCACATCCGAGGACGCGGTCGCCCCCGCCCAGCCCGGCACCGGCGTGGCCGTGGACGCCGCCTACGCGCACGGCGCGGCCGGTTGCGCCGACTTCCTGCTCTCCTACCACGAGGCCACCGGCGACGGCCCGGTCCGCGAGGCAGCCGCCCGGGAGATCGCCGCGCTGGCCGTGACGGCGGAGGCGCTGCTGGGCGAGCTGGCCGGGCCCGACGCGCGCCCGATGGGGGCGTCCTGGTGCCAGGGTATGGCGGGCATCGTGACGACGCTCGCCCACGCCGCCCACGTCTTCGGCGAGGACCGTCACCTGGACCTGGCCGAGCGGGGCGCGCGCGCCTGCCTGGCCCTCGCCCCTGGAGCCTGGGTGGTCTCGCAGTGCTGCGGGCTGGCGGGAATCGGCGAATCGCTCGTGGACCTGGCCCTGATGACCGGCGACGCCGCCTACTGGCGTGGTGCGGAGGAGATCGCCGAGCTGATGCTGCTGCGGGCGGGCGGCGCGTTCGAGAGCCCTGTCTTTCCTGGGAACGACCTGGACAAGGCCGGGTACACGTGGGGCACCGGCGCGGCGGGCGTGCTGTCGTTCCTGCGCCGCCTCGACCACCGCACCGGCCCGCGCCTGTGGACGGCGACCCCCACCCCTCTCGTATAGACGCCGCCCCCTCAGGACGCCGCTCCTCCAGACGCGCCGCTCGCTCAGGCGCCGCCCGCTCGACCGTTCAGTATCGTCCCGGCGATCACGCCGAAGAGGTGATCCGCGCGCGGCGCCAGCGAAGGCTGGTCGTTGAGCCAAGCGAGCGCCCCCACCAGCGCGAACAAATCCCCCCCGTCGATGTCGCCACGCGCCACCCCCGCGTCCTGAGCCCGCCTGAGCAGCCGCGTCCCCGCTGCCCGCATGGCGACGCACGAGGCGTGCAGCGCCGACTCGGGGTCGCCGATGGCGGCCATCATGTGCTCGGTGACGCCCCGGTACGAGTGCGCACAGGCGACGCAGGCCCGCAGCCACGTGACGAGGGCGTCCTCGGCCGAGCCGGACGTCTCCAGCTCGCCGGCCTTGGCCGTCAGCTCGTCGAACCCCGCCCGGAGCAGCGTCTCCAGCAGGGCTTCCCGTGTCGGGAAGTGCCGGTACAGCGTGGCGAGCCCGACGCCGGCCCGGCGGGCGATGTCGCGCAGCGACGCGTCGGCGCCCTGCTCGGTCACGACGGCCCCGGCGACGGCGAGTAGCTGGTCGTAGTTCTTCCTGGCGTCAGCCCGCATCCCACCCACCCCGTTGACATCCGGAGCAGTGCTCCACATAATCGGAGCACTGCTTCACTTGAGCATATCCCACCCCATCGACCTGAACGGGGAAGTGTCATGAAGGCGATCAGGCTGCACGAGTTCGGCGGCCCTGAAGTGCTGCGTCACGAGGAGGTGCCGGTCCCGGAGCCGAAGCCGGGCGAGGTGCTCGTCCGCGTCCACGCGATCGGCGTCAATCCCCCCGACTGGTACGTACGCGAGGGCCTGCCCAACGTCCCTCCCGACCTGAGACCCCCGCTGAGCCTGCCCCTCATCCCGGGCACGGACGTGTCGGGCGTCGTCGAGGCCGTCGCCCCGGACGTGGCCGGCTTCTCCCCCGGCGACGAGGTCTTCGGCCTGCTCCGCTTCCCCGGCCTGGAGGGCGGCGCCTACGCCGAGTACGTCGCCGCACCCGCGTCCGACCTCGCCCGCAAGCCCGCCCACCTCGATCACGTGCACGCCGCGGCGTCCGCCATGGCGGGGCTGACCGCGTGGCAGTTCCTGATCGAGCTGGGACACGACCACCCGTCCCCGTTCCAGGAGGCGCGGCACCGCCCGATGCCGCTGACCGCCGGGATGACGGTGCTGGTCAACGGCGCGGCGGGCGGCGTGGGGCATCTCGGGCTGCAACTGGCGAAGTGGAAGGGCGCGCACGTCATCGCGGTCGCGTCGGGCGGGCACGAGGCGTTCCTGCGCGAGCTGGGCGCCGACGAGTTCATCGACTACACCAGGAGCGCCCCCGAGGAGCTGGCGCACGACGTCGATCTCGTCCTCGACACCGTCGGCGGCCCCGGCAGCAGCCGTTTCCTGCGCACGCTCAGGCGCGGCGGCGCGCTGTACCCGGTGTTCGTCGCCGCGTTCGACCCCGAGGAGGTCGCGAAGCTGGGGGTCACCACCTCGGCCACCCAGGTGCGCTCGAACGGCCCGCAGCTCGCGGAGCTCGGACGGCTGCTCGACGCGGGCACGGTCCGGGTGGCCATCGACAGCACGTTCCCGCTCGCGCAGGCCCGGCAGGCGCACGAACGGGCCGCCCGCGGCCACCTCCAGGGCAAGATCGTGCTCACGACCGGCTGAGCGCGATCGAGCTGCACGGCGTGTCCCTCGCAGGAGCTACCGCCGAATGTCCACCGTACGGGGACGATCTCGGACCGCCCGATCCGTAGCGTTACGACGCGACCACGGAACCCCGCTGGCGCCGACTCCCTCACTGGAGGAACCCCATGCTCCGCAAGTTCAAGTCGTCCGTCGTGGCCGCCCTCTGCTGCACCGTCCTCGGCGCGGCCGTCACCGGCTGCGACGGCGACGCGATGGAGAACTGGGACCCCTTCCCCACCCGGACCCCCATCTCCGGCACCCAGAAGATCGAGGTCGCGGGCCGGTCGGTGAACGTGTCCTGCGCGGGCGAGCAGGAGGAGGGCAAGCCGGTCGTCGTCCTGATGCACGGCGGCGGCGACGGGCTGGACAAGCTGGCCGCCCTGCAGAAGACGCTGAGCGCCGGGAACCGGGTCTGCTCCTACGACCGGCTCGGCGCGGGCGCCAGCGACCAGCCGGAAGGCCCGCAGGACTTCGCCGGCACCGGCGAGATCCTGACCGGCGTGCTCGACCGGATCGCCGGTGACGCCCCTGTCGTCCTGGCCGGGCACTCGCTGGGCGGCCTGATCGCCGCCAGGTACGCCCCCGACCACCAGGACCGCGTCAAGGGGCTGGTGCTGATGGACGCCACCCCGTCCACGATGATCGCCGACATCAAGAAGGTGATCCCCGAGTCCGCCAAGGGCCCGGCGGCCGAGCTGCGCGCCCAGAACCTGGCGGTCTTCCAGGGCCAGAACCCGGAGAAGCTCGTCATCACCGACGGCGAGGTCCGCTCGGCCGGGCAGATCCCGGTGGAGGTGCTGCAGCACGGCAAGCAGTACCTCGCGGCCCTGCCCGAGTACGGGCCGCGCCTGGAGAAGGCGTGGGCGGCGGGCCAGCGCGACTGGCTGGCGCTGTCCGGCCGCAGCAAGCTGAGCACGGCCGCGGGCAGCGAGCACTACATCTACCTCGACCAGCCCGAGGTCGTCGTCAAGGCCGTCGAACGCGTCACCGCGGAGGCCGCCCGCCTGGCGTGACCCCCGGTTTGTCGGTGAGGAGATCTATTGTCCCGGCCATGACTTCAGCGACGCAGGCGTACACGTACGCCGCGCCCTCCTCCCTCGTGGACGGTCGCCTCGGGCTGGCGACCTCCGGCGGCCGTGCCCTGTCCGGCCCCGCCCTGGCCCCCCGGTTCTTCAGCGGCGTGGTGACGCAGGCGGCCCCCGCCGCGGCGAGCCTGCTCGGCGTCGCCGACGTGGCGCTGGCCCGCTACCACCAGCCGCAGGCGCGGCCCGGCTGGGTACGCGACCCGGTGGTGACGTGCAACGGCGACCGGCTGCGGTTCGAGTCGTTCTCGGCCTGCGGCGGCGTGTACGCCCGGCTCGACCTGCTCGGCGGCGCGCTCGACGGCGAGGTGTTCGACCGGGGCACCACCAACGTCGACGTGAACGCGCCGCTCAGGGAGGCGCTGGCGCGCATCGGCCCGCGCGACCCGCTGCACCTGGGGGTGGGCCTCGACGAGCTGGTCGTCACCACGATGGACGGCGCGGTGGTGGAGAAGAAGGTGCCGCTGCCCGAGCGCTGGTTACGCGGCTTCGCCGAGGTGCAGGTCATCGCCTCGGGCATGGACCAGCGCGGCGAGCTGACCGGCATGGCGGCGGTGCGGTTCCTGCGCGGGCTGCCCAGGAAGGGCACCGTGTACGTGGCGCAGTCGGGCCGTGAGCTGAAGGTCCACGACCGGCCGGTGCCTGGCGCGGTCCAGCTCGCCGGCCCCAACCGGCTCGGCACGCTCCTGCCGCTGCTGCGCTTCGCGAAGTCTCTCAGGATGTACGGCCCCGCCGACGCCGCCTCCAGCGCGTGGGAGCTGGAGCTGCCCGGCATGCGTTACACGCTCACCCTCTCGCCCGAACGCTGGCGCGGCTTCTCCGGCGAGGGCGCGGTGCTCGACGACCTGTCCACCGACGAGGCCGAGAACGACGCCGACGTGGTGGGCATGCTGCTCAACTTCGAGCCCGAGGTCGAGATCGGCCTGCTGGCCGACCGCGCGGGCATCCCCGCCGACCGGGTACGGGCCGCGCTGACGCAGCTCGGCGTGGCCGGCCGGGTCGGCTACGACCTGTCGGATGCCGCCCACTTCCACCGCGAGCTGCCCTACGACAAGGACAACGTGGTGCTGCTCAACCCGCGGCTGGCCAAGGCGCGCAAGCTCGTCGAGGCGGGCGCCGTCCAGCTCGACGGCGAGGACGGCGACTCCGCCACCGTCCGCACCTCGGGCGGCACGCGCCGGGTCTCGCTGGCCGACGGGTCCTGCACCTGCGAGTGGTGGTGGGACCATCACGGCTCCCGTGGGCCGTGCAAGCACGTGCTGGCCGCCCGGATCGTCGCCCGCGCCGCCGTGGAGGTCTCCCGATGACTGTGTGGACGGAGATCCGCGACCTGATCGTCCGCAACCAGGTCCACCGCCTGGCCGACCGGCTGGCCGCGCTCACCGACGAGGAGCGCGCCGAACTGGCCGAGCGGCTGCCCGGCCTGGTCAAGGAGCTGCGCAGGGCCCGCACCGAGCAGGTGCGGGCCGAGCATCCCGACGACTTCGAGGAGCTGGCCTCCTGGGAGGTCGGCGAGCTGCTCGACGAGGTGGCCGGCGCGCTGCTGCTGACCGGCGTCGGCGTCATCTCCGGCCCGGCGGCGGCCGTGGCCTGGATGACCAGCCGCGACGTCAACCGCCGCTGGGCCAGGGACCCGGAGGTCGCCCGGGTGTGCAAGGTGGCGGCTTCCCGGCCCGTGGAGTGGCGTCGCGAGGTCGCGGTGCGGCTGGCCCAGCGGGTGCGCCGCCCGGCCGACCGCATCGCGCCGCTGGCGGTGGCGCTGCTGCGCGAGTCCGGCGCCGTGCCTCCCGACCACGACCCGCTGGTGGCCGCCTGGCTGGCCGCGCCGACGGTGCCCGGCGACCCGCTGACCACCGTCCTGCTGCCCCGGGTCTTCACCGCTGACGGCGCCGGCCGCGCCCTGCGTGACGAGCGGCTGGAGCCCCGGCCGACCCGCTGGCTGGCCGCCGCCGCCCGCGCGCTGCCCAGGGAACAGGTGCTCGACGGGTGCGTGAGCCGCTTCCTGCGTGGCGGTGAGCCGCAGGACCTGCGCTTCTTCGTCCGGCTGCACACGCTGCTCAACCCCACGCCCGCGGAGTCCGCTTCCCGCCTGCGCGACTACCTGCGGTTGCTGCCGTCGGCGCCGGGCACGGTCGCCGAGCTCGCGGCTGCGCAGGTGCGCGAGGCGAAGCCGCTCGACCACGCCGACCTGGTCGAAGCGGTGGACGCGCTCACGTTCCGGGACGAGGCCAAGCTCGCCGCCACGGGCCTGCGCTGGCTCGACCAGGCGATCCGGGCCACGCCAGAGGCGGCCGGCGACTTCGTGGCGGCGCTGACCACGGCGTACGCGCACAAGTCCTTCGACGTGCGCAACCGCGCGGTCGAGCTGACCATGAAGCACGCCGCCCTGTTCGACGGCCACGCCGAGGCGATCCGCGACGGCGTTCACCACCTGCCCGCCGATCTGGGCGCGAAGCTGGCCGAGCGGTTCGGCGGCGAGATCCCGGCGGAGGAACCGGCGGCGGAGAAGGAGTTCCCGCCGCTGCCCGAGCTGCCGGAGCCGCGGCGCTTCCCCGAGCCGTCGATCTTCCCCGACCGCCACGAGCGCTGGATCGACCAGGAGCGCTGGCTGGCCGCGTTCGTCGCGGGGATCGCCGAGGACCGGACGGAGCTGCGCCGCAAGCTCAAGCCGCACGTCGAGCAGGACCACGGCTTCTGGCGCTCCAGCGAGACGCACACCTCGCCCGACGACTGGCAGGCGGTGCTGGCCGCCGAGCTGGTCACCCCCGGCACCGTGCCGGAGCTGCCGCCGATGGGGCCGCAGCAGTTCTGGGACAACGCGAGCCACTCCGTGCGGGTGCGCCCCCTCACCCGCGGCGAGGAGCCCGACGAGGAGCGGTCGCCGCGGCGATTCATGATCGGCGGCGCCTACCGGCCCGGCCGCTATCTGGACGACGACACCCCGCTGCGGGTCTTCTTCATCACCTGGAACACCGACGACGGCCCGCAAGGCGCGGTGGCGCGCGAGAACGACCAGCAGATCCCCTTCGTCCACGGCCGGATCCACCTGAACGGCTCCCCTGACGACTTCGAGCCGCCGTCGCGGGAAAGGGAGATCTGGGACGCCCCCGAGCCGTCCGAGCTGCGTTCGAAGCCCGGCGTCATGTACGACGACTCCGAGGAGGCCATGCCCGACATGGTCCTCGACCTCGCCTGGGACCGCATGGCGGAGCTGGGCGTGGACCCCGGCAGGATCGCGGCGATGCGTGCCGGGCAGCCGGTGCCCCCGCCGGGCCCCGACGAGCCGCTGGTGGAGGTGACCGTCATCTTCGTCCCGGCCCGGCTGCGTTCCTACCTGCCCGAGGAGCTGCCGGAGCACGACGAGTGGCGGCGGCGCAACCGGATGCCGCACCCCAACCGCGTCTCCCCGCCCACCGACTTCCTGCTGCACCGCTACGCGGAGCTGGCCGGGGCACTGCGCGACGGCACGCTGCCGCCGGTGCTGCTGGCCACGCCGACCTGGATGAGCGGCCACCTCGACCCCGACGTGCTGATCGACCGGCTGGAGACCTGCGCCGCCGCCGGCGTGGAGCCGCTCCCTGCCGACCTGGCGCAGGCGCTGCTGCGGTTGCCCCGTGGCCGCCACCAGGACGCGGCCGGCCGGGCCGCCAAGATCGACTCCGAGGCGGCGCGCTCGGCCGCCCGCTGGCTCGCCGAGGGCGGCATGGCCGACCCCGAGTGCGGCCTGGTGTGGCGGCACATGGTGAACGCGTCCATGGTCGAGTTCGGCGACGCGGAGCCGGAGCACTTCACCGAGGTCAGGCTGCAGCCCGTGCTGCGGGTGACGGCCCCGACCGGGCACCGGCTGATCGACGAGGTGCTGCTGCGCGAGCCGTTCGACTGGACGGTCGACGAGCACGGCGGCACGCAGCGGGCGTGGCCCGCCATGCTGCCCTCGCACCGCGAGGTCGTGGCCGTCAACTTCCTGCCCTTCCTGCTGCGCCACCACTGGGGCACCTGGTCGGCTCCGGCGGAGCTCACCGGCCTGGAGATCGCTCAGGGCCCGATGGGCGAGTCCACCGGGGTGATCCTCGCCTTCCTCCTGGCCGGCGGCGTGCCCGGCATGGTCCCGCTGATCCTGAACATGGCCGCGCGGGGCGACCTGCCCGCCGAGGCGATCGGCCGACAGCTCGCGCTGGTGCTGCGCCGCACCTGGCAGGAGACCCGCCCCGCCATCGAGGCGCTGACCGAGCTGGCGGAGGCGGGCGGGCACCGCGAGGTGTGGCGCATCCTGCGCGCCCTGCTGCCGGAGATGTTGCCGGGCGAGGGGCAGCGCATCACCGTGACCCACACCGCGCTCGTCGCCTTCGCGGCCGACGTGGCGCGCTGGGCCGACGCACGCGGGGAGTTCCCTGTCGTCGCCGAGTTCGCGCGCGGCACCCGGAAGATCCGTTTCGTCCACGAGTGCAGGCGCCTGCACGCTCAGCTCACCGGGACCGCGCCATCTCCTGCATTTCCGGTAGGTATTTGACCATACGCCCTCCGTGGCCGCTACCATGAGTCCTATGTCGCAGCCAGCCACCGAGCTCGCGGCCGCCAGTGACGGCAGCAGTGTCGGCACAGTCGAGACCCGCTACCTCGATCTGCCCGAGCCGGTGCGCCTCGACTGCGGCCGGGAGCTGCACCCCGTCCGGGTGGCGTACGAGACCTACGGCACCCTGTCGCCCCGGCGCGACAACGTCATCCTGGTGTGCCACGCGCTCAGCGGCGACGCCCACGCGGCCGGCCGGTCCAGGACACCCTCGGGCGAGAGCACCCGCGACGGGTTCGGGGCCGAAGGGCACGGCAAGGACCTCGGCTGGTGGGACGGGATGATCGGCCCCGGCAAGGCGTTCGACACCGACCGCTTCTTCGTCGTCTCCACGAACCTGCTCGGCGGCTGCCGGGGCACGACGGGCCCCTCGTCGATCGACCCGGCGACGGGCGAGCCGTACGGGCCGGACTTCCCCGTGATCACGGTCGCCGACATGGTACGGACGCAGCGCGCCTTCCTCGACGTCCTGGGCGTCGAGCGGCTCGCGGCGGTGGCCGGCGGCTCGCTCGGCGGCATGCAGGCGCTGCAGTGGGCGGTCCTGTTCCCCGATCAGGTCGACTCCATCGTGGTGATCGCCAGCACCCACGCCCTGCACCCGCAGGGCGTGGCCTGGAACGCGATCGCGCGCGACTCGATCCTGCGCGACCCGGACTGGCAGGGCGGCCGCTACTACGGCACGGGCCGCGCGCCCGACGCCGGCATGGGCGTCGGTCGGATGGTCGGCCACATCACCTACCTGTCCGCGCCCGCGCTGGAGGACAAGTTCGGCCGGCGGCTGCAGTTCTCCGACGACCTGCGCTACACGATCACCGAGCCGGAGTTCGAGGTGGAGAGCTACCTGCGCCACCAGGCCGACTCGTTCGTCAAGCGCTTCGACGCCAACACCTACCTCTACACCTCGCGCGCGCTGACGTACTTCGACCTGGCCAGGCAGCACGGCGGCGGGTCGCTCGCGCGGGCGCTCGACGGCGTCCGCGCGCGCACGCTGCTGATCGCGTTCAGCTCCGACTGGCTGTATCCGCCGTCGGCGTCGGAGGAGATCGAGCAGGCGCTGCGCGGCCTGGGCAAGCCGGTCGAGCTGCAGGTGATCGAGGCGCCGTACGGCCACGACTGTTTCCTGCTGGAAGAGGCGCGGCAGACGCCGATCATCCGCCGGTTCCTGAGAGAGAGGCTTTTGTGACCGACCAGCTCCCCCGTGCCGAACAGGCCCGCGAGTTCGGGTTCGAGACCCGGCAACTGCACGCCGGGCAACGGCCCGACCCGAACACGGGCGCCCGCGCGGTGCCGATCTTCCAGACGACCAGCTACGTCTTCGAGGACCCTGAGTCCGCGGCGGCGTACTTCAACCTCCAGGAGTACGGCAACACGTACTCACGCATCATGAACCCGACCGTCGCGGTGTTCGAGGAGCGGGTGGCGAACCTGGAGGGCGGCGCCGGCGGGGTGGCGTTCGCCAGCGGCATCGCCGCGCAGGCGGCGGCGCTGTTCACGCTGCTGCAGCCGGGCGACCACGTCGTGTCGTCCTCGGCGCTCTACGGCGGCACGGTCAACCAGCTCAAGCACCTGCTGCGCAAGATGAACGTGGAGCTGAGCTGGGTCGATCCCGACGATCCCGACGCCTGGCGCAAGGCGGTGCGGCCGGAGACGAAGGCGTTCTTCGGCGAGACGATCGGCAACCCGGCGGGGAACGTGCTCGACATCGAGACCGTGGCGGGCATCGCGCACGAGCACGGGCTGCCGCTGATCGTGGACAACACGTTCGCGACGCCGTACCTGTGCCGCCCGATCGAGTGGGGCGCCGACATCGTGGTCCACTCGGCGACCAAGTTCATCGGCGGCCACGGCACGAGCATCGGCGGCGTCGTCGTGGAGGCGGGCACGTTCGACTGGTCGAACGGGCGGTTCCCGGTGGTCGCCGATCCGTCTCCCGCCTACCACGGGCTGCGCTTCCATGAGACGTTCGGCGAGTACGGCTATCTGATGAAGCTGCGCGCGGAGACGCTGCGCGACCTCGGCGCGGCGCTGTCGCCGTTCAACGCGTTCCTGTTCCTGCAAGGGCTGGAGACGCTGTCGCTGCGCATGGACCGCCACGTCGGCAACGCGCTGGCGGTGGCGGAGTTCCTCCGGTCGCACGAGCTGGCCGCCAACGTGACCTACCCGGGCCTGGCGGACAGCCGCTACCGGCCGCTGGTGGACAAGTACCTGCCGCGCGGCGCCGGCGCGGTGTTCTCCTTCGACTGCGCAGGCGGCCGGGAGGGCGGGCAGGGCCTGATCGGCGGGCTGACGCTCTGGTCCCACCTGGCGAACGTCGGCGACGCCAAGAGCCTGGTCATCCATCCCGCCAGCACGACGCACCGCCAGCTCGGTGACGACGAGCTGGCGGCGGCCGGCGTCGCGCCCGGCACGGTGCGGCTGTCGGTCGGCACCGAGTCCGTCGAGGATCTGATCTGGGACCTGGAGCAGGCTTTCGCCCGCGTCGGAGAGGTGGCCAAGGCATGACCGCACTCGACCGCTACCAGGACGCGCTGACGATCCAGCGCGTCCTCCACTCCACCAGGACGATCGCGATCGTGGGGCTGTCCGGCAACGAGCTGCGGGCCAGCCACTTCGTCGGCTACTACCTCAAGCGGCACGGCTACCGGGTCATCCCCGTGAACCCCCGTGAGAAGGAGATCCTCGGGCAGACCAGCTACCCGAGCCTGGCCGACATCCCCGAGCCGGTGGACCTGGTGAACGTCTTCCGCGCGCCGGACGCGCTGCCGGAGATCGCGCGGGAGACGGTCGCGATCGGCGCGAAAGCCCTCTGGTGCCAGTTCGGCGTGATCAACGAGGAGGGCGCGCGCATCGCCGAGGACGGCGGGGTGAGCGTGGTCATGGACCGCTGTCTCAAGGTCGAGCACGCGCGTTACGTGGGCCGGATGCACTGGCTGGGCTTCAACACCCGGCGCGTCACGTCGGTCCGGTCCGGGCTCCAGTAGAGACGTGCCGCTCGCGGTCGCGAACCACGGCGCAATCCGCCGCGGATCACCCCGCTGACCGCAGCCGCCTGACACCCCCGCCCGCCGCGACGCGGGCTCCACCCGGACGTGGGTCAGCCGGGGTCGTGGGCGAGGGGCCCGGACAGGTTCCTCGCCAGCAGGCCGAGCAGCGCGTCGGCCGCCTTGCCCAGCAGGGCGAGCAGCAGGATCGACAGCAGCAGGATGTCCGTCCTGCCGGTGTTCTGGCTGTCGATCAGCAGGAAACCCAGCCCCATGGACGAGGCGATCAGCTCGGCCGCGACCAGGAACAGCCAGCCCTGCGCGAGCCCGAGCCGCAGCCCTGCCAGGACGGCGGGCGCCGCGTACGGGAGCTGAATGCGGGTGAGCAGGGCCACGCCGCGCAGCCCGTACGCGCGGCCGGCCTCCACCAGGTGCTGATCCACGTGGGCGAGCGCCGTGGCGACCGTGGTGTAGACGGGGAAGAACGCGCCGATCGCCACCAGCACGATCTTCGGGGCTTCGGCGATGCCCAGCCAGAGCACCAGCAGCGGCACCCACGCCAGGGACGGCACCGCGCGCAGGGCGGCGACGCTCGGCGCGAGCAGCGCCCTGACCGGCGGGTACAGTCCGACGGCCGCGCCCAGCAGCACGCCCGCCGACGCGCCGGCGGCGAAGCCCAGCAGAACCCGCCGGCCGCTGATCGCCACGTGCTGCCACAGCTCGCCGCGCCGCGCCAGCTCGGCCACCGCCGCCAGGACCGCTGAGGGTGCGGGAAGCTGCGCCGCGGTGAACACGCCGGCGGTGGCGGCGGCCTGCCAGGCGGCCAGCACGACCAGCGGCACCACCAGCCCGGCGGCGATCCGCCCCGGCCGCGACACCCAACGCCCACCGGCACCAGCCCGCCCCGCACCAGCCCGCCCCGCACCACCCCGCCCGGCGTCGGCGCGTCCGGTCACGAGGATGCCTGCGCCTTCTCCGCGAAGCGGGGCTCGAACAGCGAGTCCAGCGCCGTACGCGCCTCCGCCTCCGACCGCACCTGGCTCTCGCCCACGAGGGTCGGCAGGATCCGCTCCAGCACGGCGCGCTGCTCGGCCCCAGGCACCGGGCTGATCTTCGCCTCCGTCCGCTCCTTCAACACCACCGAGGCGACCTCGGGCGTCAGTTTGGCCTCGGCCGCCAGCAACCGCACGGCCTCGTCGGGGTTGGCGGCGACCCACGCGCGCGCCCGCTCGTAGGCGTCGATCACCTTCTGCGCGAGGTCCGGGTGCTCGGTGAGGAACGACTCGCGGGCGTTGAGGAAGCCGTAGGAGTTGAACGCCGGGTTCCGGTAGACGAGCTTCGACCCGGCGTCCACCTCGCTCTGCGCCATCAACGGGTCGAGCCCCGCCCAGGCGTCGACGTCGCCGCGTTCGAGCGCCGTCCTGCCGTCGGCGTGCTGCAGGTTGACGACCTCGACGTCCGAGCCGCCGAGCCCCGCCTCCTTCAGCGCCTGGAGCAGGAAGAAGTACGGGTCGGTGCCCTTGGTCGCGGCGATCTTCCTGCCCTTGAGCTGCTTGACCTCGGTGACGGGCGAGCCCTTGGCGACGACGAGCGCCGTCCACTCGGGCCGGGTGTAGATGCCGATGGTCTTGATGGGGGTGCCGTTGGCGCGGGCCTGGAGTGCGGCGGCGCCGGCGGTGGAGCCGACGTCGATGGTCTCGGCGCGCAGGTTCTCGTTGGCCTTGTTGCTGCCCGCGGACAGGACCCAGGTGACCTTGGTGTCCTTGAGCTCGTCCTCCAGCCAGTGTTGCTTGCGGATGACCAGGCTGAGCGGGTTGTAGTAGGCGTAGTCGAGCCGCAACTGCCCTGCTGCGGGCGTGGCGGTGTCGCTCTCTCCCTGCACGCAGCCGGTGGCCAGGGTGGCGACCAGGGCGGTGGTGAGCAGGAGACGACGGCGGGTCATGTCGGTCACGGGGCTGCCTCTTGTGCGGGGACGGGCCTGGGTACGCCGAGTCGCTCCAGCAGGTCGGCGCGGAGCGCGGCGAGCTCGGGGTGGGCGCGGTCGCGCGGCCGGGGATGAGGCACGTCGAGCACGGCCACGACGGTCGCGCCCGGCGAGCCGCCATCGGGCACGCCGTCGTCGAGCGGGTCGCCGTGTGTGGCCGCGCCGTGTGTGGCCGCGCCGTGTGTGTCGCCGAGCAGGACGACCCGGTCGGCCAGGTGCAGGGCCTCGTCCACGTCGTGCGTGACGAGCAGGACCGTGGTTCCGGCGCCGCGTTGCACGTCGGCCAGCAGGTCCTGCATGCGCAGCCGGGTGAGGGCGTCCAGCGCGGCGAACGGCTCGTCGAGCAGCAGCACGCCGGGCTCGCGGGCCAGGGCCCTGGCGAGCGCGGTGCGCTGGGCCATGCCGCCGGACACCTGGCGCGGCCGGTGCCCGTGGAAGCCTGCCAGGCCGACGACGTCGAGCCAGTGCCGGACGACGCGGTTCCCGTCGGCCCGGCCGGTGCCCTTGGGCAGGCCGAGCGCCACATTGCCGGCGAGGTCGCGCCAGGGCAGCAGGCGCGGCTCCTGGAAGACGACGGCGCAGCGCTCGTCGATCCCGCGCACGGCGTGCCCGTCCACCAGCACCTCGCCGGCCGCCGGGGCTTCGAGGCCAGCCACCAGCCGCAGCAGGGTCGACTTCCCGCAGCCCGAGGGGCCCAGGATGGCCACGATCTCACCCGGCGGCACGTCCAGCTCGATGTCCCGGAGGACGACGTGCCCGTTGCCGTAGGTGTGGCCGAGGCCGCGCAGTCCCACCCCCGCCGCCATGCGCCCCCCCATCCGATAATCCTCATTTCCTACTGGGTATGCATACTTTGGCATGCCGGATCTGGTTTGTGAAGAGTGCCGGGTCAGGCCGCCGCGTGCACCGGCGTCCCGGAGACCTGGGACAGCACGGCCCGCGCCACCGCCTCCGCCCGACGCGCCAGGTCGGCGCCCTCCACCAGGGAGCCCAGGGCGAAGCGGCGGCCGTGGACGGCGCCGTCCCCGGTGACCAGCCGGCCATCAGGAAGGCGCACGTCCAGCAGGCCCGCCGGCTCGCGGCACTCGCCCCTGGCGCGCAGAGACGCGATCAGCGGGTCGGCGCCGCCGGTCAGCCCGGAGCGGGGCCGCCGCGCCTCGATGAGCGTGCGCGCCCTCGTCACGCCGGGAACGGTGGGACCGCTCGCCCGCCAGCCGTCCTCGTCCTGCTCGATGCGCGGCTCGGCGCCGATGAAGGTGACGACACCCGCCCTGGCCAGGGCGTGCAGCTCGGCCTGACGGGTCAGGGACGGACCGTCGGCCAGCAGCCCGGACAGCCCGTCGAACCACGGATCGCCCGCCATCCGCAGCCCCGCGTCCAGCAGGGCCCGGACCAGCGCCAGGTCAGGGCTGAAGCCTGGATCGGCCCGCCGCTCAAGGTCGGCCGCGAGGTAGCCGTGCGTCCACCGTTGCAGCCCTGCCAGGTCGCCGAAGCGCATGCCGCGCAGCGGGCGGTCGAGCCGGTCGAGGTGGAGCCGGTCGGCGAAGCGCGGCACGGACTTGGTGATCAGGGCGCGCATCTCCTTACCGCCCTGCTCCGCGCGTACGAAGGCGTCCTCGAACGCCTCCCACGTCATCCTCGTGCGGGACGGGTGCGCGATGAACAGCTCCTGGTAGTAGGCGTAGGCCAGTTCCTTGGCCACCGCCTGCCGCGCGTCGCCCTCGTCCGGGAACCGCCGTGGCCGCGCCTCGCCGGTCAGCCGGTATCCGGGACGGGCGTGGTGGGGCACACCGCGTCGCGAGCCCACGTACAGGAGGGGCTCGTAGCCGCCGGGCAGGTAGACCAGCTCGCCCTGGCGTCCCTCGGAGAAGCGGCCGCCGCGCCCGGTGGTGAGGGGTGCCAGCAGGTCGGTGAACACCCGTCCCGCGCCGCGCACCAGCACCGGCTCGCCCGGCGGCACGTCCTCCTGGGAGGACCCGCCGGGCAGGTAGAGCAGGCCGTGCCGGGCGGCGAAATCGGCCTCCGCGTGTTCAGGACGTCCGGGCGGGACGCGGGGACGGTCCTGGGCCAGTACCACGGCGTCCGCCTTCAGGGTCTCGCCGCCCGCGAGCCGCACGAGCTGCCTGCCCGCCGACTCGGTGAGCCCGACCGCCCGGTCCCGGTGCACCCGCACCCGCACGCCACCTCGCCCGTCGCGCACCGTCCACTCGTACGCGTGCTCCGCCCCAGCGGCATCCATCCCGGACACCACGTGGACCTCCACCGCCCGCTCCCCGCCCGGCCGCGGGGCGTTGGCGCAGATCCGCTCCACCACGCACGCCCCTGCCGCCCCCGCGCCGATCACCACGATCGCGCCCATTCGCGCGTCCTCCCTGTATGAGTCCGTGTCGTCACCACACCAGCGGATGATCAACGACACCGGGAGCTGGCGACGCGGCCGAAGTCCACGTACGCGCGGGAGACCAGCGAGAGGCGAGGGCTCATGATCTTGACGCTACTCACCGCCACACATAAAGTCAACTTTCCCTACCGTATATACATAGATATCGCCGCGACACTGACGCCCCCGGCCGCCCCCGAGGACAGGAGCGGCCCGGCGCGTCGGCCGGCAACCTCGTCAGCGCGGCCCAGTTCCTCAAGGACCTGCAGAAGATCGAGGCCGCGCCCGCCCTGGCGACCGTGCGCGACGCCAGCTACACCAAGGGCCCGCCCGATGCCCTCTCCCCGAGCCCGCCGTGCGCGTGCGGGAGGTCGTTCACGTGTACGGGAGCGGCCCCGACGTGGTGACCGCGCTCGGCCCGATCTCGCTGGACGTGCCACGCGGCTCGTTCCTGGCGATCGTCGGCGCGTCCAGCATCCCGTGGTCCGCGTCCGCCCGGAGACCGGCCGCAAGGGCCTTTTCGTGAACCCCGGCTTCACCTCGCACATCGTCGGCGCCTCGGACTGCACCGCATCACGCTGCACGGCGACCGCCTTCGGGCCGTCCTCCCGCCGCTGAGGGAAGTCGCCCCACCGCTGAAGAAGACGGCCCGTCCGGTGGACGGGCCGTTTTCTCAACCTCACTATCCGGTGTTGCTAGGTACCGGTAATCAGTGCTACTTTATACCAGTAGTCAGTGCCACCGAATAGTGGAAGTGGAGGTGCCTCATGGGCAAGCTCGCGACCGAGATGCTCAAGGGCACGCTGGAGGGCATCGTCCTGGCGATCCTGTCCGGCAGGCCCGCCTACGGCTACGAGATCACCGCGTGGCTGCGCGACCAGGGCTTCTCCGACATCGCCGAAGGCACCATCTACGCGCTGCTGGTCCGGGTCGAGCAGCGCGGCCTGGTCGACGTGGCGAAGACGCCCTCGGAGAAGGGCCCGCCGCGCAAGGTGTACAACCTCAACGCCCGAGGCCGGGAGTACCTCCAGGAGTTCTGGCAGACCTGGAGCTTCCTGACCCAGCGACTCGAACGGCTGCGCACCGAAGGGGCCTCGACCTGACCCCCGCCGGCCTTCCCCGCGACGACCACCCCCTCAGACGACGGGAGCCCCACATGACCACCCATGCTCCGGCGATCCAGGTGCACGACCTGGAGAAGTCCTACAAGGATCTGCACGTGCTGCGCGGCGTGAACTTCGAGGTGACGCGCGGCAGCATCTTCGCGCTGCTCGGCTCGAACGGCGCCGGCAAGACCACCGCCGTGAAGATCCTGTCCACGCTGCTCAGGGCCGACGCGGGCACCGCCCGCGTCAACGGCTTCGACGTGGCCACCCAGGCCGCGGACGTCCGCGAGTCGATCAGCCTGACCGGCCAGTTCGCCGCCGTGGACGAGATCCTCAGCGGCCGGGAGAACCTGATCCTGGTCGCCCGGCTGCGCCACCTGAAGAACCCCGGCCAGGTCGCCGACGACCTGCTGGCCCGGTTCTCCCTCACCGACGCCGGCGGGCGGAAGGTGGCCACCTACTCCGGCGGCATGCGCCGCCGCCTCGACATCGCGATGAGCCTGATCGGCGACCCGCCGGTCATCTTCCTCGACGAGCCCACCACCGGCCTCGACCCGCAGGCCCGCATCGAGGTCTGGCAGGCCGTCAAGGAGCTGGCCGAGAGCGGCACCACGGTGCTGCTCACCACCCAGTACCTGGACGAGGCCGAGCAGCTCGCCGACCGCATCGCGATCCTGCACGAGGGCCGCATCATCGTCAACGGCACCCTGGACGAGCTCAAGCAACTGCTGCCGCCCGCCAAGGTCGAATACATCGAGAAGCAGCCGACACTGGAGGACGTCTTCCTCTCCCTCGTCGGCACGAAAGCCTGAGGACCCCCCATGACCAAGCACTTCTTCGGCGACACCTCCGTCCTGCTGGGACGCTCCCTGCGCCACATCACCCGCAGCCCCGACACCATCATCACCACCGCGATCATGCCGATCGCCATGATGCTCATGTTCGTCTACGTCTTCGGCGGCGCGATCAGGACCGGGTCGGACTCGTCCTACGTGAACTACATGCTGCCCGGCATCCTGCTCATCACCGTCGCCTCCGGCATCGCCTACACCGCCTACCGGCTGTTCATGGACATGCAGGGCGGCATCTTCGAACGCTTCCAGTCCATGCCGACCGCCCGCTCGTCGGTGCTGTGGGCACACGTGCTGACCTCGCTGGTCGCCAACCTGGTCTCGCTCGTGGTCGTCATGCTGGTCGCGCTGCTGATGGGCTTCCGCTCCAGCGCCGGCGTGCTGGCCTGGCTGTCGGTGGGCGGCATCCTGGTGCTGTTCACCCTGGCGCTGACCTGGATCGCCATCATCCCCGGCCTGACGGCCAAGACCATGGAGGGCGCGAGCGCGTTCTCCTACCCGCTCATCTTCCTGCCCTTCCTCAGCTCGGCCTTCGTGCCGACCGCCACCATGCCCGGCCCGCTGCGCCTGTTCGCCGAGAACCAGCCGGTGACCTCCATCGTCAACGCCATCCGCGCCCTGTTCGCCGGGCAGCCGGTCGGCAACGACATCTGGATCGCGCTGGCCTGGTGCGTCGGCATCCTCGTCGTCGCCTACGGCTTCGCCATGACCACCTACCGCCGCAAGATCTCCTGAAGGAGCCGCACATGACCCACACCCTCCCCTCCATGCCCACCAGCCGTCAGCCCGGCTGTCCCTTCGACCCGCCCAAGGAGCTGATCGACGCCCGCGAGCACAGCCCGATCAGCCACTTCACCTTCCCCGACGGCCACCAGGGCTGGGTCGTCACCGGGTTCGACCTGACCCGGCAGATCCTCGCCGACCCGCGCTTCAGCTCCCGCAGGGAGCTGATGAAGCACCACCCGACCATCGACTACGGCGACATCGAGGTGCCCCCGGCCCCGCCCGGCGAGTTCCTGCTGATGGACGAGCCGCAGCACGGCCGCTACCGCAAGCCGCTGGTCGGCAGGTTCACCGTCCGCCGGATGCGGCTGCTCACCGAGCGGGTCGAACAGATCACCGCCGAGCACCTGGACGCCATGGAGAAGGCCGGGCCGGCCGTGGACCTGGTGACCGCGTTCGCCAAGCCGATCCCGGCCGTCGTCATCTGCGAGCTGCTCGGTGTGCCGTACGAGGACCGGGGCCGCTTCCAGGAGAACATCGACAAGTTCCTCGGCGGCGAGGTGGGCGACGAGGAGCTGATGGCCGCCTACCTCGCCACCCAGGAGTACCTCGCCGAACTGGTCGCGGCCAAGCGCGCCACCCCCACCGACGACGTGCTCAGCGACCTGCTCGACACCGACCTCACCGACGAGGAGCTGAAGGGCATGGCCCTGATCCTGCTCTCCGCCGGGTTCGACACGACCGCCAACATGATCGCCCTGGGCACGTTCGCGCTGCTGCGGAACCCGGAGCAGCTCGCCGCCCTGCGCGCCGACCCCGCCCTCGCCGAGCAGGCTGTCGAGGAGCTGCTGCGCTACCTGTCGGTCGCCAAGCAGTTCTTCCGGGTCGCGCTGGAGGACGTGGAGCTGGGCGGCCACACCATCACGGCGGGCACGACGGTCATCCTGTCGCTCAGCACCGCCAACCGCGACCCCGACCGCTACACCGACCCGCACGCCCTCGACCTCCACCGGCAGGAAGGCGGCCACCTGGCCTTCAGCCACGGCATCCACCAGTGCCTGGGCCAGCAGCTCGCCCGCGTCGAGCTCCGTGTGGCGCTCCCCGCCCTACTCAGCCGTTTCCCCACGCTCCGCCTCGCCGTTCCGGCCGACCAGGTGCCCCTGCGCCCGGAGGCCGCCGACATCCACGGGATCAAGAGCCTGCCTGTCACCTGGGAGGACTGACGTCATGACGGACACGACCGGCGGAACGCCCGGACACGTCGGGCGCCGGACCGTGCTGAAGGGCGTGCTGGGAGCGGGCGCGCTCGCCGGCACGCACGCCGCCCTCACCGGCCGCGCCGACGCCTCCACGCACACCGGCGCCTCCGCAGGCGGCGGGCACGACGGCAAGCACGACGGCGAGCGCGGTGTCGAGCGCGGTGTCGAGCACGACGGCGAGCGCGGTGTCGAGCGCGGTGTCGAGCACGACGGCGAGCGCGGTGTCGAGCACGGCTGGGGCAAGGTCGCCGACGCGTTCCGCGCGAACTTCCGCGACGCCGGCGAGATCGGCGCGGCGTGCAGCGTCTACGTCGGCGGCCGGCCCGTCGTCAACCTGTGGGACGGCCTGGCCGACCGCGAGGCCAGGCGGCCGTGGCGCCGGAACACCATCGTCCAGGTCGCCTCCACGACGAAGGGCGCCACCGCGATCTGCGCCCACCTGCTGGCCCAGCGCGGCCTGCTGGACCTGGACGCCCCGGTCGCCCGGTACTGGCCGGAGTTCGCCGCCGCCGGCAAGGAGCACATCCCGGTGCGCTGGCTGCTGTCGCACCAGGCGGGCCTGCCGATCGTGGACGGGCCGCTGACGTTCGAGCAGGCCTGCGCCTGGGACCCGGTCATCCGCGCGCTCGAAGCCCAGCCGCCGCTGTGGCAGCCGGGCACCGAGCACGTCTACCACAGCGTCACCTACGGGTTCCTGGTCGGCGAGGTGGTCCGCCGGATCACCGGCAAGTCGCTCGGCGCCTTCTTCGCCGAGGAGGTGGCCGCGCCGCTCGGGCTGAGCGCCTGGATCGGGCTGCCCGCGAAGGAGGAGCAGCGGGTCGCCAAGCTGCACGAGGCCGCCCCGTTCAGCTACGAGGAGCTGCTGGCCGGGCTGATCGCGACCAGCGGTCTCGACGCTGAGACGGTCACCGCCTGGGTGAACGCGGTGTGGGCACCGGGCTCGGTCCAGGCCCGCGCGGGCGAGCTGGGCGGCGCCCTGACCGACCCCTCGGTCTACGCCACGCGGGCCTGGCGAGCGGCCGAGTTCCCGGCCGCGAACATGCTCGCGGACGCCCGGTCGGTGGCGCGCATGTACGCCGCCACGGTCAGCGACGTGAACGGGGTACGGCTGCTCAACCCCTCGACCGTCGAGACGATGACCGCCGTCCAGACCGGCAGGACGACGATGCACGGGCTGCCGCCCGGCCTGAACCTGCCGGCCGACCGCTCCTTCCACATGTCGCTCGGCTTCTGGCGGGCCTGCCCGCCGCTGCCGATGACCGGGCCGAAGTCGTTCGGCCACCCGGGCTCCGGCGGGTCGATCGGCTTCGCCGACCCGGAGGCCGGCGTGGGCTTCTGCTACGTCACGAACCTGTGGAACTACCGGCCCGACGACCCACGCGCGGCGAACCTGGCCAGGGCCGTCCGCGCCTGCCTCGGGTAACGTCCCGCTCAGCCTGCTCCCGGAGGGGCGATGGCCCTTTCCCGCGTCAAGATCGCGAAGGGGCGCGCAGGGTTCGCGTAGAGGTCGCGTCAGGGCGTCCCCACCAGGGACGATCACCCGCGAAGGTGGAAAGATCCGCACTCGACCCGAAAGCGCGAACCATGCCGAGTAATCCGCTTCCACCGGCGCCCGCCGGATCGAACGAGATCGAGATCGACAGGGGCCGGATCAGACAGCTCGCCGCCCTTCTCCCCGCCGCCGCCCGGCCGCTCGACGAGGTGGTGCCCTGCCTGGCCGGGCTCGCCGTGGCGGAGGCCGCGTTCACCTCGTTCACCTACTCCCTGGCGCTGGCCTACAACGAGGCCGAGGCGTTCACCATCGCCGAGGCCCGCCGCCTGGGCGACGACGTGGAGCGCATCCGCGACACCGTGACCCTGTCCGCCGTCGCCTGGCAGCACGCCGAGGACGCCGGCACGCCGAGGATCGGATGAACCTCGCGCACCTGGGGCAGCGCAGCCTGATGCTGGGCGCCGGCGCGGCGGTCACGCTGTCGGCGCTGGGCGTGCCCGCCGCGTGGCCGTTCGCCGGGAAGATGTACGTCCACCAGTACACCCCGCAGGCGTTCTTCGACGCCGCCGACGCCTGGCTGGACGTGCACGACCGCGCCTCGGACACCCGGCGGAACGTCAGGGACCTGACCCGCGGGGTCGCCGCAAGCGGCTGGCGCAGCGAGGACGGCCGGGCCTTCGAGCAGCGCGTGGACGCCTACCTGGCCGGCCTGCGCGGCATCGAGCTGCGCGCCGTGGTCACCGCCCTCGTCCTCCACACGGCGGGGGCGGCGCTGGCCGCGTTCATCCTGTTCCAGTTCCTGGTCGCGGCGGCGCTGGCGGCGGTGGCCGCGTGGGTGCTGGTCGCGGCCGTCACCCCGTTCAGCCTGATGGCCGCCAGAACCGCGGCCACCCAGTGCCTGACCAGGCTCTTCTCCGTCTACCGGACGACGGAGAAGCTGCTCGACCAGCTCCTGCACGGCTGCGCCGCCGCGCTGACCGCCACCGTCGCCGTGCAGGTGGGCCGCGAGGTGCTCCGCGGCGACGACACGGCGCTCAAGGACCTGGCGTCCGCCACCATGGCCCAGGGCCCGCTGCTGGTCTGGGGCACCGCCAACCGCGTCGAACGCGACCTCACCGCCCACGCCCTCGGCGGACGCCCCTCCAGCCCGCTCCCGGCGGGGTTGCCACAGGTCGCGGGCGCCAAGGCGGCCTACGACGTCAGCACCGGCAGCCAGGCGATCACCGGCCGCCACCTGCCTGAGCAGGGCGCCGACGGCTCTTACTCGTTCCCCTGGGAGTAGTGCGTGAAGGACTTCGAGCAGGCGCTCGGCATCGACCCGGAACGCCTCGCGGCCGACGCCGACCGCCTCTTCGCGCGGCTCAACGACCTGCCCGGCGACGCCGTCACCGTGCGGGCCGAGTCCGCGGACGGCTGGGTGAGCGTCGTGTACGACAGCGCGGCAGGCGTGCGCGACCTGCGGCTCAACCCCCGGGCCATGCGCATGGACTCGGACCGGCTGGCCGAGACCATCCTCGACGTGCTCCGCCAGGCCAGGGAGCAGGCCGAGGCCGGTGAGCGCAGGAGGGCCGAGGAGCGCCTCGGGGCGGGCAACGCGCTCTTCGGTGAACGGCAGTTCGTCGGCGAACGGCTCCGCGAGGCCACCGGCCCTCTTCAGGACAACCTGGAGCGGGCGAACGCGACGATCGACCGGCTCCGCAACCTGCTGCGCCCCTGACCCGCGACAGCGCTGAGCCGTCGCCGACGGCTCAGCGCCGGGGGGTGACCACGCGCCCGCGCGTACGAAGCGCGTCAATATTCAGGCCCCCGCCGTATGAAACCCGTCAAGAAAGACCAAACCCCTCAAAAGTCAGGATTTGCTGGCGTTCGGCGCCGCCCGAACGGGGCAGCGCGCACATCTTGTCCAGATTGAGGAGTGGGGATGACCGACGTCATCTTCGTCGCCCTGACGATCGCGATCTTCGTGATCCTCGGGCTGGTCGTCAAGGCGGTGGAACGGCTGTGAGTGCCGTCAACGCCGTGGGTCTCGTCGTGGTCGTCGGCCTGGTGATCTTCGTGGTCGCGGCCCTGCTGTTCCCGGAGCGTTTCTGATGTCCTCGACCATGGCGGGGATCCTGTTCATCGCCTCCCTGCTGCTCGCCCTGGCCCTGTGCTACAAGCCGCTGGGCGACTACATGTACCGCGTCTACACAGGCACCAGGCACAACGCCGTGGAGCGGGTGCTCTACCGGCTGCTCGGCGTCCAGCCGGACAGCGAGCAGCGGTGGGCCGTCTACGCGCGCGGCGTGCTGGCGTTCTCGGTGCTGTCGATCCTGTTCCTGTACGGGTTGCAGCGGCTGCAGAACCACCTGTTCCTGTCCCTCGGGATGGACGCGGTGGAGCCGTCGCTGGCCTGGAACACCGCGGTCAGCTTCGTCACCAACACCAACTGGCAGGCCTACTCGGGCGAGTCGGCGATGGGCCACGTGGTGCAGACCGCCGGGCTGGCGGTGCAGAACTTCGTCTCCGCCGCGGTCGGCATGGCGGTGGCCATCGCCCTGGTGCGCGGCTTCGCCCGCTCGAAGAGCGACACGCTCGGCAACTTCTGGGTGGACCTGGTCCGCGGCACGATCCGGATCCTGCTGCCGATCGCGTTCGTGGCCGCCCTGGTGCTGGTCGCCGGTGGCGCCATCCAGACGTTCGCCGACCACAGCACGTGGACGACGCTGACCGGCGGCGAGCAGACCTTCACCCCGGCCGCGGCCGCCTCGCAGGAGGCGATCAAGGACCTGGGCACGAACGGCGGCGGCATCTTCAACGCCAACTCGGCCCACCCGTTCGAGAACCCGACGGCGTGGACGAACTGGCTGACGATCTTCCTGCTGACGGTCATCGCGTCCTGCCTGCCGCGCACGTTCGGCCGGATGGTCGGCGACAACCGGCAGGGCTACGCGATCATCAGCGTGATGGCGATCATCGCGATCATCAGCGTCGGCGTCACCCAGTGGGCCGAGCTGAGCGCGAGCGGCACCGTGCCGCAGGCGATCGGCCAGGCTCTCGAAGGCCGCGAGACCCGCTTCGGCACCTCGAACTCCGGCATGTTCGCCACCGCCACCACACTCACCAGCACGGGCTCGGTGAACTCCTTCCACGACTCCTACACCGCGATCGGCGGCGGCATGCTGATCTTCAACATGCTGCTCGGCGAGGTCGCGCCCGGCGGGGTCGGCGCGGGCCTGTACGGCATGCTCATCCTGGCCGTCATCACGGTGTTCGTGGCCGGGCTGATGGTCGGCCGCACGCCGGAGTACCTGGGCAAGAAGATCGGCGCCCGCGAGATCAAGCTGGCCTCGCTGTACTTCCTGGTAACTCCCACGCTGGTGCTGCTCGGCACGGCGGTGGCGATGGGCACCGAGACCGGCCGCGCCGCGATGCTGAACAGCGGCCCCCACGGCCTGTCGGAGATCCTGTACGCCTACACCTCCGCCTCCAACAACAACGGCTCCGCCTTCGCGGGCGTGAGCGTCAACACCACGTTCCACAACACCACGCTCGGCCTGTGCATGGCCCTCGGCCGGTTCCTGCCGATCGTGCTGGTGCTGGCGCTGGCCGGGTCGCTGGCCCGGCAGGCGCCGGTGCCCGCCTCCGCCGGCACGCTCCCGACGTACCGGCCGCAGTTCGTCGGCCTGGTCGTGGGCGTGACGATCATCCTGGTCGCCCTGACGTTCCTGCCCGCCCTCGCACTCGGCCCGCTCGCAGAAGGACTGCTGTAGACATGTCAACCCCTGTGCTGGAGAAGCCCTCGACGGCTCGGGTGGGCGGCGGCTTGCTCGACCCGAAACAGATGATCCGGTCGCTGCCGGACGCGCTGCGCAAGCTCGACCCGCGGGTCATGTGGCGCAACCCGGTCATGTTCATCGTCGAGATCGGCGCGGTGTTCACCACCGTGCTCGCCGTCCTCGACCCGTCCGTCTTCGCCTGGGCCATCGTGCTCTGGCTGTGGCTGACCGTGATCTTCGCCAACCTGGCCGAAGCCGTCGCCGAAGGCCGCGGCAAGGCCCAGGCCGCCACGCTGCGCGCGGCCAAACGCGACACCACCGCCCGCCGCGTCACCGGCGAGATCGTCCCCGCGCCCGAGCTGCGGCAGGGCGACGTGGTGATCGTCGAAGCCGGAGAGATCATCCCCGGCGACGGCGACGTCATCGACGGCATCGCCTCCGTCGACGAATCGGCCATCACCGGCGAATCCGCGCCGGTGATCCGCGAGTCCGGCGGCGACCGCTCGGCCGTGACCGGCGGCACCAAGGTGCTGTCCGACCGGATCACCGTCAAGATCACTCAGAAGCCCGGCGAGAGCTTCGTGGACCGGATGATCGCCCTGGTCGAGGGCGCCAACCGGCAGAAGACCCCGAACGAGATCGCGCTCAACATCCTGCTGGCCGCGCTGACCGTCATCTTCCTGATCGCCACCGCCACCATGCAGCCTCTCGCGATCTACTCCAAGACCATCAACCCCGGCGTCGCCGACTCCCTGGCACTGACCTCAGACGGTGTGACCGGGATCGTGCTGGTCTCCCTGATCGTCTGCCTGATCCCGACCACCATCGGCGCGCTGCTGTCGGCGATCGGCATCGCGGGCATGGACCGCCTGGTGCAGCGCAACGTGCTGGCCATGTCCGGCCGCGCCGTCGAAGCCGCGGGCGACGTGTCCACGCTGCTGCTGGACAAGACCGGCACCATCACCCTGGGCAACCGCCAGGCCGCCGCGTTCCTCCCGGTGGACGGGGTCAGCGAAGAAGAACTCGCCGAAGCCGCACAACTGTCCAGCCTGGCCGACGAAACTCCCGAGGGCCGCTCGATCGTGGTCTTCGCCAAGGAACACTACGGCCTGCGGGAACGGGAGGTCCACGGCGCCGAATGGGTGCCGTTCACCGCCCAGACCCGCATGTCGGGGGTCAACCTGGGCGGCCGGGAGGTGCGCAAGGGCGCCGCCACCGCCGTCATGGAGTGGGTGCGCCACCCGACCGACGACATCGGCCACATCGTGGACGGCATCTCGGCCTCGGGCGGCACCCCGCTCGTGGTGGCGGAGAAGGGCCGCGTGCTGGGCGTGATCCACCTCAAGGACGTGGTCAAACAGGGCATGCGCGAGCGCTTCGACGAGATGCGCCGGATGGGCATCCGCACCGTCATGATCACCGGCGACAACCCGCTGACCGCCAAGGCCATCGCGGATGAGGCCGGGGTGGACGACTTCCTGGCCGAAGCCACCCCCGAGGACAAGCTCGCCCTGATCAGGAAGGAGCAGGAAGGCGGCCGCCTGGTCGCGATGACCGGCGACGGCACCAACGACGCCCCCGCCCTGGCCCAATCCGACGTCGGGGTGGCGATGAACACCGGCACCTCCGCCGCCAAGGAGGCCGGGAACATGGTCGACCTCGACTCCAACCCGACCAAGCTGATCGAGATCGTCGAGATCGGCAAGCAGCTCCTCATCACCCGCGGCGCGCTGACCACCTTCTCCATCGCCAACGACATCGCCAAATACTTCGCGATCATCCCGGCCATGTTCGCCGCGGTCTACCCCGGCCTGGACGCGCTCAACATCATGCGCCTGGCCAGCCCGCAGTCCGCGATCCTCGCCGCGGTCATCTTCAACGCCCTGGTCATCATCGCCCTCATCCCGCTCGCGCTCAAAGGTGTGCGCTACCGGCCCTCCAGCGCCTCCAAGCTGCTGTCCCGCAACCTCTACCTCTACGGCCTGGGCGGCATCATCGTCCCGTTCATCGGCATCAAGCTCATCGACCTGATCATCCAGTTCCTTCCGGGGATGGCATAAATGAACCGCCTACCGAGCTGGGTCCGCCAGCACCTGGCCGCGCTGCGCGCGCTGCTCGTGCTCACCGTGGTCACCGGCATCATCTACCCGCTGGCCGCCACCGGCGTCGCCCAGGCCCTGTTCCACGACCAGGCCAACGGCTCCATGGTCGCCACCGGCCAGGGCAGCACGCTGATCGGCCAGTCCTTCACCGACGCCGACGGCAACCCGGTCAGGAAGTACTTCCAGTCCCGCCCCTCAGCCGCCGGCGACGGCTACGACCCGACCTCCACAGCCGCGAGCAACCTCGGCCCGGAGGACGTCCTCGACACCCCCGACCGCCCATCACTGCTCACCCAGGTCTGCGCCCGCTCCACAGCGGTCGGCGAACTGGAGGGCGTCAGCGGCGCCCGCCCCTTCTGCACCCCCGACGGCGTCGGCGCGGTCCTCAAGGTCTTCCCCGGCCACGCCGTCAGCGTCAACCAAGCCTGCCCCGCCACCCCGTTCATCCCCACCTACCAGGGCCTCACCGTCCAATGCGCGCAGCCCGGCCAGGACTACACGGCCGGCCGCACCGTCCCGATCCGCGGCGACGCCAAGGCGGTCGTCCCCGCAGACGCGGTCACCGCCAGCGGCTCCGGCCTCGACCCGCACGTCTCGGTCGCCTACGCCGAGCTCCAGGCCCCCCGTGTCGCCAAGGAGCGCGGCCTGGCTCTTGACCGGGTGAAGGCGCTGATCGACGAGCACACCACCGGCCGCGCGCTCGGCTTCATGGGCGAACCGGCGGTGAACGTGCTCGAACTCAACCTGGCCCTGGACCGGCCATGAGCAGGGGCCGCCTGCGGGTCTACCTCGGGGCGGCCCCCGGGGTCGGCAAGACCTACGCCATGCTCAGCGAGGGCCGCCGCGCCCGCGAGCGCGGCAGGGACGTGGTCGTGGGCTTCGTCGAGACCCACGACCGCCCCCGCACCGCGTCCCTGCTGGAGGGCATGGAGGTCATCCCGCGCAAGACCTTCGTGCACCGCGGCGCCACGTTCACCGATCTGGACGTGGCGGCGGTCATCGAGCGCGCGCCGAAGGCGGCGCTGATCGACGAGCTGGCCCACACCAACGTGCCAGGCGCGAAGCACGTCAAACGCTGGCAGGACATCGACCAGATCCTGGACGCCGGCATCGACGTGATCACCACGGTGAACATCCAGCACCTGGAGTCGGTCAACGACGTCGTCCAGGAGATCACCGGCATCCCGCAGCGCGAGACCGTCCCCGACGAGGTGGTGCGCAGAGCCGACCAGATCGAGCTGGTCGACATGTCCCCAGAGGCACTGCGCAGAAGGATGGCGCACGGCAACGTCTACACCCCCGAGAAGGTGGACGCGGCCCTGTCGAACTACTTCCGCGTCGGCAACCTGACCGCGCTGCGCGAGCTGGCCCTGCTCTGGGTCGCGGGCAAGGTGGACGACCAGCTCGACCGCTACCGCGCCGACCACGGCATCGCCGGGACGTGGGAGGCGCGCGAACGGGTCGTGGTGGCGCTGACCGGCGGCCCCGAAGGCGACACGCTCGTGCGCCGGGCGGCCCGCATCGCCGCCCGCACCAAGGGCGCCGACCTGCTGGCCGTCCACGTCACCAGCTCGGACGGGCTGGCCGGCGGCGATCCGGCCACCCTGACCCGTCAACGCTCCCTGGCGGAGAGCATGGGCGGCAGCTACCACCAGGTGGTCGGCGACGACATCCCGAGAGCGCTGCTGGACTTCGCGCGCGGCGTCAACGCCACCCAGCTCGTGCTCGGCGCCTCGCGGAGGGGTCGCTTCGCGCAGATCTTCGCGCGCGGAGTGGGTGTGGAGACGACGGCGCTGTCCGGCCCCATCGACGTGCACCTGGTCACCCACGAGGAGGTCAAGAAGGGCCGCCGCCGGCCGGAACGGTCCCGGGCCGCGCTGAACAGGAAGCGCAGACTGGCCGGATGGGCGACCGCGGTGGCGGGCATGCCGCTGCTGACCGCCGTCCTGCTGCCGTTCCGCGACGTGATCTCGCTGCCCAGCGAGATCCTGCTGTTCCTGTGCCTGGTCGTGGGGGTCGCCCTCGTCGGCGGCACCTGGCCCGCCTTCACCGCCGCCGTGGGCGGCTCGCTGCTGCTCAACTGGTTCTTCACCCCGCCCGTCGGACAGCTCACCATCGCCGATCCGGAGAACCTCCTCGCTCTCATCGTGTTCGTCCTGGTGGCGGCGGCGGTCTCGACGATCGTGGATCTGGCCGCCCGGCGTACCAGGGAGGCGGCCCGCGCCCGCGCCGACGCCGAGGCGCTGTCCACGCTGGCCGGGCACGTGCTGCGCGGCGAGGCCGCGCTGCCGTCGTTGCTCGCCCGCCTGCGCGAGACGTTCGGGCTGGACTCGGTGACCCTGCTCGAACGGCTCGGCGAGCCCGCCCCCGACGACCAGGGGGAGCCGGAGGCGTGGCGGATCATCGCCACCTCCGGCGCCGCGCCCTGCACCAGCCCAGCTTCGGCCGACAACGACGTCCAGATCGACGACCGGCTCGTGCTCGCCGCGCGCGGCCGGCTGCTGAACGCCAGCGACCGGCGGGTGCTGGAGGCGTTCGCCGCCGAGGCGGCCGTCGCGCTGCGGCAGGAACGCCTCCAGCAGGAAGCCGAGCAGGCCAGACCGCTGGCCGAGGCCGACCGGATGCGCACCGCGCTGCTCGCCGCCGTCAGCCACGACCTGCGCACTCCCCTGGCCGCCGCCAAGGCCGCCGTCGAGAGCCTGCGCAGCGACGACGTCACCTGGACGCCCGGGGACCGCGACGAACTGCTCGCCACCGCCGACGAGTCACTCGACCGGCTGGACCGGCTGGTGGCGAACCTGCTCGACATGAGCCGCCTGCAAGCGGGCGTGCTCGGCCTGGCGTTGCAGCCCGTCGCCCTGGAGGAGATCGTGCCCCGCTCCATCGACGACCTGGGGCCGCTGCGCGACCGCGTCGAAGGCGACATCTGCGTGGACCTGCCCGACATCGTCGCCGACCCGGTCCTGCTGGAACGCGTCCTGGTCAACCTCATGAGCAACGCCGTCCGCTACAGCCCGGCCGATCAGAACGTGCTCATCACGGCGAGCCGGCACGAAGACCAGGTGGAGATCCGGGTCATCGACCGCGGCCCCGGCATCCCCCGCGAGATCCACGACCGCGTCTTCCTGCCGTTCCAGCGGCTCGGCGACCGCGACAACGGCACCGGCGTCGGCCTCGGCCTCGCGCTCTCGCGCGGCCTCACCGAGGCGATGGGCGGCACCCTCACGCCCGACGAAACCCCAGGAGGAGGCCTCACGATGATCGTCAGCATGCCCATCTCGTCCCGGGCGGTGACCCGATGACCAAGATCCTCGTCGTGGACGACGAGCCGCAGATCCTGCGCGCCCTGCGCATCAACCTGGCCGCCCGCCACTACGAGGTCGCGGTCGCCGCCGACGGCGCGGCAGCGCTGCGCCAGGCCGCAGAGTGGCATCCCGACCTCATCGTCCTCGATCTCGGCCTGCCCGACCTCGACGGCGTGGACGTCATCCACGGGCTGCGCGGCTGGACCAAAACCCCCATCGTGGTGCTGTCCGGGCGGGCGGGCAACCAGGACAAGATCGACGCCCTGGACGCCGGCGCCGACGACTACGTGACGAAACCGTTCGGCATCGAGGAGTTCCTGGCCCGCATCCGCGCCGTCTCCCGCCGCGCCGCCATCGCCGAGGGCGAGCTGGCCCGCGTCCAGCTCGGCGACCACGTCGTGGACCTGACGAGCAAGACCGTCTCGGGCGGCCTGCGGCTGACCCCCACCGAGTGGCACATCCTGGAGATCCTGCTGCGCAACCCCGGCAAGCTCATCCCCCAGCGCTACCTGCTCACCGAGGTGTGGGGCAGCAAGCACGTCAAGGAGACCCACTACCTGCGCCAGTACATGGCCCAGTTGCGCAAGAAGTTCGAGCGCGACCCGGGGCACCCGCGGCACCTCATCACCGAGCCGGGCATGGGCTACCGCTACACCCCGTGACGCGGGCCGCTCAGAACCGGAAGCGCACGATGCGGGTGGAGCGTCTCATGCCCGGCAGCAGGAGCACGAGGCGGTACATGCGGCGGACGTTCGCGGGGGCCTTGGCCATCAGGATCGGCGAGTCGTACATGGGCGTCTCGTCCACGTACTCGAGCCGCGGATGCCATCCGGCCAGCGCGGCCGGATCGTTGAAGCCGCAGTGGAACCGGGTGCCGTACTTGCGCAGCGTGGGGTCCCACTTCGAGGTGCGCCACGCCCAGACCGGCACCGTGTCGATCTGGATCTGGCCGGTGGGGAAGGCGTCCACGACGCTGGTGAGCAGGCGCCGCGCGTCCGTCTCGGTCAGGTACGGCACCAGCCCCTCGGCGATCATCAGCACCGGGCGGCCGCGCGGGATCCGCTCCAGCCAGGTCAGGTCGGTGACGCTGGAGCCGATCAGCGTGTAGTGCTCGCGTGGCGGCAGCAGGCGTCGCCGCAGCTCGATGACGGCGGGGTAGTCCAGGTCGTACCAGTCGACGGTGGCGGGCGGGTCGATCCGGTACGCGCGCGCGTCGAGGCCGCAGCCCAGGTGCAGGACCACCGCGTCGGGGTGGCCGGCCAGGAAGCTCCGGGCCCAGTCGTCGTGGGCCTTGGTGCGCACCACGGCCGCGAGGCCGAGCTGGCTGGTGCCGAATCGGCGCTGGTCGTAGCCGGGGTCGAGGAGGCGCATCACCTGCTCGGCGTGCTCGTCGCCGAGAATCGGGTCCGGCAGCCGGTTGTCCAGGGCCTTGGCCTTGAGGACGGGGCTGAGCGTCTTCTGCGCCCCGACGAGTTCGGTCTCCTTCACGGCAACGACGCTACTCTTATTTCACGAAATTTGTGAAGTGTCCGAATAGCTTAAACTGTGAGGCCCACGACGAGGAGGGGAGCCGCCGGTGACGCGAGCGGACGAGGGCGCCATCGCCGGTTTCCGTGAACGGTTCGCACAGATCATGGTCGAGTCCGGCATGCCCCGGATGGCCGCGCGCGTCTACGCCGCGCTGCTGGTCACCGACTCCGGCCGGCTGTCGGCCGCCGAGCTCGCCGACCGACTGGGCGCCGGCGCGCCGGCGATCTCGGGCGCGGTCAAGTACCTGGTGCAGGTACGGCTCGTCGAACGCGGCCGCGAACCGGGCACCCGGCACGACTTCTGCCGCATCCACGAGCACACCTGGAGCGAGTTCATCAGCCAGTCCGACCCGACGCTCGTCCGGATCGAGGCCGGCTCCGGCGAGGGCACCGCGCTGCTGGGCCTCGACTCCCCCGCCGGGCGGCGGCTGGACGAGACCCGGCGGTTCTTCGCGTTCATGCGCGAGGAGATCAAGGAGTCGATGGCGAAGTGGTCACGACTCCAGGAGGCCGAACGCCGCATCTCACAACAGGGGTGATGGCAGCGCCCCCGCCGGGCCGGAGGCCGACGCTACGCGCAGGTCTTCTTCTCCGGGGCGCAGAACTTGACCTCCGGGTAGCTCGCCGACGGCTTGTCCAGCAGAGGCTGCGGCTTCTTACGCAGGTGCTGGTCGAAGAAGGCGACGACGTACCGGCGGGTGACGGCCATGGCGCGGGCGCCCGGGATGTCAGCGCCGTCCTCGATGCCGAGCTGATCCACCAGCACCCCGAGGTCGGTGAAGGACGTGTGCGCGGCCCCCGTCACGAGCAGCCAGCGCTTCCAGCCGTGCAGCCCCGCCCAGACGCCCTCCCAGTTGGCGCCGGTGCCGGGCCGGCCCGGCGTGTACGTGGCGGGCTTGCCCAGCAGCAGGAACGGCCGGGACAGCCCCTCCTCGGGCAGTTCGGCCTCGACGGTGCCGTCCACGTCGATGCCTGCGCGCAGCCGGGAGTCGGCGGCCATGGCCGCCAGCGTGCTGGCGCCGCCGGCGGACTGGCCGGACATGGCGATCCTGGAGGTGTCGATCAACCGCGAGCCCTTCCACTTCGGGTGCTTGCCGGTCAGCTCGTCCAGCACGAAGGAGACGTCGGCGGCGCGGCCCTTCTCCAGCTTCTGCCACACGCTGAGGTCCTTCTTCATCTCGCACGTGACACAGGTCGTGACTCGCCCGTCGGGGAAGGTCTGGGCGACGTTCTCGTAGGTGTGGTCGATGGCGACCACCACGTACCCGCGGCTCGCCAGCTCCTCGGCCAGGGCCGTCAGCTCGGACCTGGGCTTGCTGTGCCCCGGGGAGAGCACGATGAGGGGCAGGCTGTGCGCGCTTCCGGCTGGGCGGGCGTCGGTGAAGGCGTTGGTGCGCACCTTGCTCAGCGTGTCGGCCGGGACGGTGGTGATCTCCCCGTCCTTGAGCAGCAGCTCGGACTCCTTGGGCGTCATGTACTGCGCCCGCCGGCGGCCCGGCGCCTTGGCCGGGTACCACAGCGAGACCATGAGCTCGCGCGCCTTGGCGCTGGGGACCCACGGGTCGGGGCGCGAGGCGTCCTTGAGGTGGAGGGACGTGGTGCCGACCGGCCGGGAGCCGGTGGGGGCGGGCAGGTACGGCTCGGCGGCGGCACGCGTCCCAGAAGCGGGGGCACCGGCGGAGGCGGACGCGGCCGGGACGAGGCTGGTGGCCGCCATCACGGCGGCCAGCCCGGCGACGGCGAGCAGCCGACCCCTCCCCCGGAATCCGCGCAGCCCACGAGGCGCGGCCAGGACGATCAAGTGACTCATGCCTGACGACTATACTCTGAGTATATACACCCGGTGTTCATTGCGACCTCTCCGGGCAGCGGACGCTCGTAGATCCGCCGCCGATCGCCTGGAGCCCGATGCAACCCCCGCCCGGTCCGGCGGCATCTCCTCTCATGTGAAGTCATCTATCGGGGAGTCCCATGGACCTTGACGAGGAGTACACCACTTACGTGCGGGGCCGGCTGTCCTGGCTGCGGAAGATCGCCTACTCGTTGTGCCAGGACTGGCACCGTGCCGACGACCTCGTGCAGACCGCGATCACCCGGCTCTACGTCAAGTGGCGCCGGGCGCGGGCGGCCGACGACCTCGACGCCTACGTACGGGTGGTCCTGATCAGGGTCTTCCTCGCCGAACAGCGCAAGGGCTGGTTCTCGCGGGTACGGCTGGCGCCCGCCACCTCCCACCAGCCGGTCGAGCACGGCGACCGGGACACGGCCATGGACCTCCGCCGGGCCCTCGCCGCCGTCCCCCCGCGTCAGCGCGCCACGCTCGTCCTGCGCTTCCACTGCGACCTGAGCGTGGAGCAGACCGCCCACGCGCTGGGCTGCTCCACCGGAACCGTCAAGAGCCAGACCGCCCGCGGCCTCGCCACCCTGCGCGCGATGCTCGGCGAGCCGGAACCCCGTCTAGCACGTGCGGAGGAATGCTGATGGACGTCAAGCAGATGTTCGACACGCTGACGCGCGAGGAGCAGCCGCCTGCGGCGGTGGACGTCGGCCGCGCCGTCGCGACAGGACGCGCCGTGCGCCGGCGCCGCCGTGCGGCCGTCGCCGGGGCGACTGTGACGGCGGCGGTGACGGCGGCGGTGACGGCGGCGGTGACGGCCGCGGTGGTCCTCGCCACCTGGACGGTCCGGCCGTCGCCGGAGCGGCAGGAGCAGGTCGCCGTGCCCGCCACGGCCACGCCACAGCCCATCTACAGGGGATTCGCGGAGCTGAAGAAGGAGCAGCCCCCCAAGGGCAGGATCGCCTCCGTGCCGCCGCTCGTCATGTGGGTGAGCGACGCGCCCGGCAAGAACGAGCTGTTCCTGTGCGAGAGCGGGCCGAACGGCAGCTCCTGCTCCGGCTTCCGGCCGCTCGCCGCCGGCGAGTTCGCCCGCACGGAGGGCAAGCTGCGCGGTGTCGACGTCTGGTTCGGGTTCGCCAGGAGCACCGTTCACGGGGTGAGGGCTGTCACCAAGAACGGCAGGAGGCTTCCCGGGAACCTCACGCGAGGTGTCGCAGCGGGGCTCGGGCTGTGGTCCGTCGAGTATCCCCGGGGGGCCGACGTGCGGAGACTCGACTTCGTCGACGCGAAGGGGAAGATCCTGCAGCGCATCGCAGCCCGGTGACCACCCGTACGTCACTCCACCTGCCACCGGCAGATCACCTTCGAGACCAGGGTGGCGCCGATGCGCTGATAGAACCGCTGCGCCGCCACGTTGGCCGCGGCCACCTCCCACCGGATCACCTTGCCGTCCGCAGCCTCGGCCACCGCGTGCATCAACCGCTCGCCGGTCTTCCGGCCGCGTTCCCCGTCCGAGACGAAGAGGTCGTCCAGCGCGAGGTAGTCCTCGCCCGACCACATGCTGACCCGCACGAGCCAGGACACGTATCCGATCGCCCGCCCGTCCCGCTCCGCGAGCAGGTAGCCGATCTCGGGGCGGGCGAGCAGCTCGCGCATGCGGCCGGCGCTCACGGCGACCGCGGACGGCTGGCCCTGATGCCCGGCCAGCTCCGACATCAACGCGTGCACGGTCGCCGCGTCGGCGGTCGTGGCACGACGGATCGACACCATGAAAGATCTCCTTGTCAGCCGGTGGGCGGGAGGTGACGGAGCTGGACGAGCGCCAGGACGGCGGCGCCGGCCGCGATGACCGCCGCGACGACGGCCGCCACGTTCAGCCCGCCCGCGAACGCGTCACGGGCGGGCGCGAGCACCGCCGCGGCGAGGTCGGCAGGGAGCGCCTGCGCCGCCGACACCGCCCCGTCGAGGCTGTCGCGGCCGGCCGCGGCCACCTCGGGCGGCAGGCCGGCGGACATCGCGGTGCTCACCTGGGCCCGGTAGACGACGGCGCCGATGCTGCCGATGACCGCGATGCCGAGCGAGATGCCCAGGTCGCTGCAGGTGGTGGCCAGCCCGGACGCCGCCCCCGCCTTCTGCGGCGGCACCGAGCCGACGACGAGGTTCGTGGTCAGCGCCATGGACGGCGCGACGGCGGGATAGAGCACCATGAACCCCACGACCAGCAGCGGCAGCCCGCCTGCGACGTCCACCTGGGTGAGCAGCAGGTAGCCGATCACCTGCACGCCCAGCCCGGCCGCGATCAGGTGGCCGGGGCGGACGCGGCGTACCAGGACGGGTGAGAGCGTGGAGACCACGACCAGCAGGGCCGCGCCGGGCAGCACCCACAGCCCTGCCCGCAGCGGGGAAAGCCCCTCGACGAGCTGCAGGTACTGGGTGAAGAGCAGGTAGACGCCGCCGAGCGCGGTCGCGGCGAGCAGGAAGACGCCCAGCGCGCCGCTGACCGTGCGGTTGGCGAACAGCCGCACGTCCAGCAGCGGCTCGGGCAGGCGGAGCTGGCGGACGAGGAACCAGGCGCCGAACGCCAGCCCGGCCACGATGCCCGCCAGCGCGGGCAGCAGGGAGTCCGGCCTGGCCAGCTCCTTGACGCCGTAGACGATCGGCAGCAGGGTCGCCAGCGACAGCAGCACGCTGAACAGGTCCACGCGGCCGGCGGCCGGGTTGCGCGGGTTGGGCAGCAGCAGTGGGGCGCCGATCGCGACGATCGCCATGATGGGCACCGCGATCAGGAAGGCCGCCCGCCAGGAGAACGCCTCCAGCAGCGCCCCGCCGATCACCGGGCCGAGACCGGTGCCGACGGAGATGCCGCCCGACCAGACGCCGACCGCGATGCCGCGCTGCCTCGGGTCGGTGAACGTGGCGAAGATCAGGCCCAGGGTGGCGGGCATCTGGGTGGCCGCGGCGACGCCCAGCAGCGCCCGCCACACGATCATCAGGGCGGGGTCGGAGGTGTTGGCGGCGAGCAGCGACACGACGGCGAAGAGGGCCGCGCCCGCGATCAGCAGCCGCCGGTGGCCGATCCTGTCGCCGAGCGTGCCCATGGTGACCAGCAGGCCGGCCATCAGGAAGCCGTAGATGTCGATGATCCACAACGTCTGGGTGCTGCTCGGCTTCAGGTCCGCGGCCAGTTGGGGGATGGCCAGGAACAGGATGGTGAGCATCATGAACAGCAGCAGGGCGGGCAGGACCAGCACCACCAGCCCTGCCCATTGTCTGAGACCGGCGCGCCGGTCGAGGTCCGCGGAGGACATGCGGGGATTCCTTCGACGATTCGGGAGTGACCGCGCCAACGTTAGGAACGCCCGGCCGGTCGCCGAATCAGTGAAGTCGCCGGTCTCCGGGGGGTGTCCCTGGTCAGGCGGGACTGTCCCGGGTCAGGCTGGGCTGTTCCTGGTCAGGCCGGGCGCTCGGCGAGGACCAGCCGCATCAGCTCGGCGCGCGAGGTGATGCCGGTCTTCTGGAAGACCTTGCGCAGGTGGTAGTCCACGGTCCGGGGGCTGAGGAAGAGCTGGGCGGCGATCTCCCTGTTCGTCAGCCCCTCGCCGACGGCCAGGGTGACGCGCAGCTCCTGCGGGGTGAGCGTGCTCAGGGCTCCCGTGTCGTGCGGCCGGGCCGACTCCCCTGCTGCGCGCAGCTCGCCCAGCACCCGGTCCTCCCAGGCGAGCGCGCCGAGCCGGCGGAACGTCTCCGCCGCACCGCGCAGGTGCCGCTGGGCTTCGGTACGTCGCCGGTCCCTGCGTAGTCGCTCGCCGAGCAGCAGTTGTGTCCTGGCGTGCTCCAGCGCGGAGCCGAGGCGCAGGCTCTGCGCGAAGTGCGCGTCGGCGGTGCCGCCGGTGGAGAGCAGCGCCCGGCAGCGGGCCGCGAGGGCGGCGGGCTCGGGTGCGGCCGTGCGGCTGCTCCACCGCTCGTAGCGCGCGGCGGCAGCGGCGGCCCGGTCGCGCTCACCGGCACGCACCAGCGCCTCGACGAGGTCGGGCACGACGCCCATGACCAGGTCACTGTCCCCACCACCGACCGCCCCGAAGTGCGGTGAGCCGTCGCCGGCCGCCTCCCAATGCTGTGAGCCGTCGCCGGCCGCCTCCCAATGCGGTGAGCCGTCGCAGGCCGCCTCCAGGTGCCGCACCGCTTCGGCGTACCTTCCGGCGGCCAGCTCGATGAGGCCGAGTGCCCGCCAGGCGGACGTCATCGCGTCGGTCAACCGGCGCTCGCTCGCCTCGGCCAGCACGTCGGCGGCCAGCTCGGCAGCGTCAGGACGCCCGCGGAAAGCCGCGCACAAGGCGAGCAGGCCGCGGTTGCGGCAGGCCGTGCTCGGCTGGCCGACCTCGACGGCGAACTGGTACCCCTCCTCCGCGTGCGCCTCGGCGAGCCCGAGCCTGCCCCGCGCCAGCTCGTCGGCGGCCTGGTACTCGAGGTTCCACGCCAGCGCCCCGAGCGCCCCACCGGCCCGCGCCAGCCGCCCCGCCTCGCGATACAGCCGCCGGGCGAGCTCGACGTCACCCAGCGCGCGCACCACGGCGCCCGCCATGGTCATCAGGATCGGGTCGGCGAGCGACTCCAGCGCGGCGGCCCCGCCCCACCGCGCGGCTGCCTGCTCCCGTCCGGTACGAACCTGAGCGGCATGACGCAGCAGCACCAGCACCGCGTCCCGCGGGTCGTCCGGCTCCAGCGGGATCCCCTCAAGCCAGCCCGCGAGGTCGTGCCAGACCTCCGGCTGCCGGGTACGCGCGCCGAGGTCCCCGTACATGGCGACGGTCGGGGCGAACCGCCGCCGGTCGAGCCGCAGGACGTGCGGGATCCACGGCCGGATGAGGCCCAGCGCGTCTTCGGGAGAGCCGGCGAACTCGGCCACCACGGCGCGCATCACCGCCAGCGGGATCCGGTCGGCCTCGTCCAGGTGGGGTTCGCGGTCGGCCCGGTCGAGCAGTCGCACGGCCTTGGCGGTGAACCCGCCCTCCAGGGCGGCGTGCGCGGCGGTCCACAGCCGCCGTCCCCTGCGCCGGGCGTCCGCGGTGAGCTCGGCCGCTCTCGACAGCGCGGCCATGGCGGCGGCCGGGCCGCCACGTGCGGCGGCCTGCTCGGCGGAGCGTTCGAGCTGCTCTGCGGTCTGCTCGTCGGGGCCGACCGCCGCCTGCCCGAGGTGCCAGGCACGCCGGTGCTGGTCGGCCGTGCCGTCGAGGGCCGCGGCGAGGGCGCGGTGGATCGCGGCGCGCCGTTCGGCGGTGGCGCTGTGGTAGATCGCGGACCGGATCAGCGGGTGCCGGAACGCCAGCCGCGTCCCGTCGTAGGACAGCAGCTCGTCCAGTTCGGCGCGGTGCAGCGGGCCGGTGTCCACCCGCAGCGACGCGGCGGCCCGCTCCAAACCGTCCAAGCCGCCCAAACCGTCCAAGCCGCCCGGCCTGCCTGAGCCGTCCAAACCGCCCGAGCCGCCCGAGCCGCCCGAGCCGCCCGGCCTGCCTGAGCCGTCCGAGCTGCCCGAGCCCGCCGAGCCGTCGGCGGCGAGGAGCTGGAGCAGCGGCAAGGATCCGGCGTGCCGCGCCCGGACCTTGGCCAGGAACGACCGTTGCAGCTCGTCGGTCATGGCGGGCGGCTCGGGCGTGCCCTCCGGGGGTATCGGCGTCCCGGCGAGCTCGATCAGAGCCAGCGGATTCCCCCCGGTGACCGCCAGCAACCGGCTCTGCTCGGCGCCGGACAGCCGCCGCCCGTCCAGCAGCGCGGTGGCCGACCGCCTGTCCAGGCCCATGAGCGGGACGCGACGCAGACCGGGCAGGTCGGCGCCGTGCCCCTCGTCGGCCCGCGCGGCGAGCACCAGCGCGACAGGCTCGTCGTTCAGGCGGCGGGCGACGAACGCGAGAGTCTTCAACGTCGGCTGATCCACCCAGTGAGCGTCGTCGACGAGACAGAGCACCGGCTGATCGCCGGCCAGCAGGGACAGCGCCGACAGGGTGGACAAGGCGACGAGGAACGGATCGGGCGGCGTCCCGTGCGCCCGCCCGAACAGCACGTCCAGCGCCTGCGCCTGCGGCTCCGGCAGCCCGCCGGCCCGGCTCAGCACGGGGAACAGGAGCTGGTGCAGCGTCGCGTACGCCAGATCGGACTCCGGCTCGGCGCCGACGGCGCGCAACACCAGGAAGCCGGTGGCCTGCTCCTCGGTGTGGGACAGCAGCGCGGTCTTGCCGATGCCTGGCTCGCCTTGCAGGATCACCCCGCCGCCACGGCTTCCGGCGGCTCGCCTGAGCACCGACGCGAGCAGCCCGATCTCGTCGTCCCTGCCCACCAGCCTGCCGGACGAGACCGGCGACTTCACCGATGTGGTCGTGGCCATGCTTCTCCTACCGTCAGGCACCGGACAACCGCGCAGGCAAGGGACGGGACCATCGTGAGGCGTGGAGCGTTGACCGGCCGCACCGCCATCGTCATCGGAGCCGGACCCGTCGTGGCATCCGCGCTGACCCGAGCGGGCGCCGCCGTCGTCCTCGCCACCTGCCCGGACGCCGCCCACGCGGACGCCACCTGCCCGCACGCCGCCTGCCCGCACGCCGCCTGCCCGCACGCCGCCTGCCCGCACGCCACCCGCCCTGTGGCCGCTCCGGGGGCCGCTCCGGTCGCCGTTCCGGTGGACGTACGCGACCCGGCCTCCGTACGGCGGCTCGTCGAGCAGACGCTGGGCGCGTTCGGCCGCCTCGACCTCGCCGTCAACCACGTCCAGCCCCGCGACCTGCCGACGGCGATCCGGTACCAGGCCTCCGCGATGCGGCGCACGGGCGGCGGCCACATCGTCAACCTGGCACCGGACACCGCCTCACGAACCGCCGTGTCCGAGCTGACCCGCACGGCGGCGCGGGAGCACGCCGACGTCCAGATCAACGCCGTAGCGCCGCACGTCAGCCCGGCAGACGTCGCCGACGCCGTCATGTGCCTGTGCTCGGGCGACAGCCCCTTGGCAACGGGCGAGACATGCCACCTCCCACAATCTCTCTGTACCCTACCCCCCTACCGTACCTAGCACCATCCTGACGGTCAGCCCTGGTCCGCCTGCCGCACCTTCGCGTAGTGGCGGGCGGCCCGCGCCCGGTTACCGCACCCCGCCGAGCACCACTCGCGCCGCGAGGTGTCGCGGACGAAGTACAGCACGCAGCCGGGGCCGGGGCAGGCGCGCAGCTCACGGCGGAGCGGCCCGGCGAACAGCTCGACGGCCTCCTCGGCCAGCCCGGCGATCGCGGCCTCGACGGGCCTGCCTGTCGTGCGGACCGCCACGTGCGGTTCGGGATCGGTGCGCAGCTCGCGCCACCTCGGGGCCTGGCCCGCGTGCCGGTTGAGCGCCGCGACCGTGGCCGCGTCGGGGTCGCGGCCGTCCACGGCCGCCGCGGCGAGGGCCCTGATGACGTCCCTCAGCTCCCTGGCGGCGCGCAGGTCGCCGTCCGTCACCTCTCGCAGGTCGGCGTCGCCGAGCGGGACCGCCAGGCGCGGGCGCATGTCGCGCAGCCACGCGGCCAGGTGCTCGGCGTTCTGCAGGCCTTCCCTGGGACGGCCGCGCGCCGCGTACGAGGTGTTGCCGAGTTCGATCGGCGGCGGTTCGCCGAGGAGCGGGGAGCCGCCGTTCGCCAGGAGAGCCACTTCCACTTTTCTAACGCTACCGCCATGTTGACGCCGTTAGGAACCTTCTGCCATATTTCTAACGTCGCATCTGGCTCTGAGCCATTAGAAATTGGAGTTTCCGCATGACCGCACCAGCCCTGCAGACCGGGCACGTCGCCCTGAACGTCACCGACCTGGCCCGCTCAACCGCCTTCTACAACCAGGTCTTCGGCTTCGAGACCATGGCCGAGCAGCCCGACGGCGACCGCAGGTTCGCCCTTCTCGGCCGCGACGGCACCCTGGTGGTGACGCTGTGGCAGCAGAGCGGCGGCGACTTCGCCACGGACCGCCCCGGGCTGCACCACCTGTCGTTCCAGGTGCCCGACGTCGAGGAGGTCCGCCGCTACGAGACCGTCCTGCGGGGTCTCGGCGTGCGGTTCGCCTACGACGGGGTCGTCCCGCACGGCGAGGGCGCGTCCTCCGGCGGGGTGTTCTTCAGCGACCCGGACGGCATCCGGCTGGAGATCTACGCGCCGACCGGCGCCGACGCCGCACCGGCGCCCGTCCAGGGCGCCCCTACCTGTGGCTTCTTCTAAAGATCGCCGGTACCCGAGCCGCGACGGAAGGGCATCGCTCATGTTCCACCGAGGTGAACACGCAGTACAGCGCCGCGCCGGCCTGACCGTCGACGGCTGGGGGTCGGCCGGGGTCGGCGCGACCATCCCCCAGGTGGCCGCGGACTTCCTCAGCCGCCAGCGCCTGATCGTCATCGCAGCCGCGGACGAGACGGGCGCCGCCTGGGCCGGTGCGCTCACCGGCCCGCCTGGGTTCGTCACCGTCCCCAACGACCGCACCATCGTCGCCGACCGGCTGCCCGCCACCGGCGATCCGCTCTCCGGCCTCTTCGACGCCGAGCGACCCGTCGGCCTGCTCGCGATCGAACCGGCCACCCGCAGACGCATGCGCGTCAACGGCCGCGCCCGCGGCGACGGCGGCCGGCTCACCATCCGCACCGAACAGGTCTACTCGAACTGCCCGAAGTACATCCAGACCCGCGCCGACGCCGACGACTCCCCTGCGCAGAGCAGGACGGCGCTGGTCACGGACGCTCTCACCGCCGGCCACCAGCGATGGATCGCCGCGGCCGACACGTTCTTCGTCGCCACCTACGTGGCCGGGCTGGGCGCCGACGCCTCGCACAGGGGCGGCAACCCCGGCTTCGTCACCGTGACCGGCGACCGCCGGCTGACCTGGCCCGACTACGTCGGCAACTCGATGTACATGACGTTGGGCAACCTCGAACTCGAACCGCGCTGCGGGCTGCTGTTCCTGGACTGGGAGAACGGCCACACCCTGCACCTGACCGGCCGCGCCCGCGCCGACTGGGACCCGGCCAGGGCCGCCGCCGTGCCGGGCGCGCAACGCCTGATCGACTTCGACGTGGAACGCGTCGTGCACATCACCGGCGACCTCCCCCAGCGGTGGTCGTTCGGCAAGTACTCCCGGTTCAACCCCACCTGACGAAAGGCGACCATGCGTGTCCGTGTCGACCTGACCCTGTGCCAGACCCACGCCCAGTGCGTCTTCGCCGCTCCGGAGGTGTTCTCCCTCGACGACGATGACGAGCTGTTGTACGACGCCACGCCTGCCGACGCGTCGTGGCCCGCCGTCGAAGAGGCCGCCCGGGCCTGCCCCGTGCAGGCCATCTCTCTGGACGATGACTGACCCGCGCGCCGCGTCGCGATCGCCGGCTGGTTCAGACACTCACCTCGGCCGGCTGGAGGCGGGCGTCCTCGGCGGTGCGCAGCCGGCGTACGGGAGAGAACACCACGCACACGGGCGCCGGCGCGAGCCCGACGCCGCCGACCAGCAGCCCGGCCCGCAGCCCGGCTCGCAGCCCGGGCAGGTCGCCCAGCAGACCGCCCGTCACCGCGCCGAGCGGGAGCACGCCGAACGAACCGGGCCAAGGCGGCCAGGCACTACCAGCGGACCAAGGCGCGGCGGACGCCCGGGTGACGCGCGCGGGTCACCCGGTCGCGAGGAGGATCTTCAGCAGGTCCTGCGGGGCGTCACGCATGAGGTTGTGGCCGCTGTCGAGGGCGTGGGTGATCCATCGGGGGTCCTGGATCAGCCGCTGGTAGGTGGCGGTGAAGGGTGACGGGGTCGGCCAGCCCGCCGCGTACACGTAGACGTCGCGGCGGTCGCGGGCGGCGCCGCCGGTGAGGCGCAGCGGCTGGAGCAGGGACGCGAGGGGGTGCGGGGTGGCCCGAGGGTCGAAGAAGGGCAGCGGGCGCACCGCGTCGCCGGTCTCGGCGTACCACTGTCGTTCGCGGTCGGAGACCAGGTCCCACATGGACTCGCCGTCGCCTGGCACGACGGCGTCCAGGTAGACCAGTGATCGGACGCGCTCGGGCATCCGGTCGGCGGCCCCGGTGATCACCATTCCGCCGTAGCTGTGGCCGACCAGGACCACGTCCTGGAGCTGTTCGGCCGCCAGCACGCCGGTCACGTCCTGGATGTGGGTGTCCAGGTTCACGCCGGCGTGCGGGAGGTGGCTGCGCTCGGACAGGCCGGTCAAGGTCATGGGGTGTGCGCGGTGCCCGTGGGAGCGCAGCTCTTCGGTGAGCTCGCTGAAGCACCAGCCACCGTGGCACATGCCGGGGATCAGCACGAAGGTGGTCACTGTCGTTCTCCATGTCCGGTGGCGGGCGTTGAGGTCTCGATCGGTCGTGGGCGTACGGTGGCGGCGATCACCGCGGCGGCGGCGCACAGGATCGCGGTCCAGGCCAGGGTGGCGTCGGTCGAGGTGTGGTCGGCCAGGAGCCCGGCGATCCATGGCCCGGCGGTCTGGCCCACCGCGAACACGGTGGTGAAGGCCGCCAGCGTGGCCGTCCAGCCGGCGGGCGGGGTTGCGGCCCTGACCAGCGCGGTCACGGCGGCGGGCACGCTCATGAACGTCGCGCCGAAGACGATCGAGGACGCGAGCACGAGCGCCGGGGCCGCCAGCGCGATCACCGCGCCGCCCGCGAGCAGGGCCAGCAGCGTGGCGAGCGCGCCGCCGCCGCGCCAATGGGTGATGGGACGGCTCCACAGCGCCGGTGCCGCCATGACCGCCGCCCCCAGCGCCGTCCAGATGAGCATCACCTGAACGAGGGGCGCGTCGCGCTCGGCGAGATAGGCGGACAGGAAGGTGATGTAAGTGATGTATCCGGCGGCGAACAGCAGGTAGGCCAGGGCCGTGCGCCACAGCGGACGCAGCCGCGCCCGTCCGGCGGTGGCGGCCGGCTCCTCCCCGCCCTGGCTCGCGGCCGTCCAGCTCACCAGCGCCGCCAGGCCCGCGGCCAGCCCCATGCCGACCCAGGCGAGACGCCAGTTGGCGCCCAGCGCCGGGATCGTCACGCCGCTGAGGACGATGCCCAGCCCGGTCCCGGCGAAGTAGACGACGATCGGCGTACCGGAGGAGGCCCGGGCGGCGATCCGCGACGCGATCACCCCACCGGTGATGAACACCACCGCCCCCGTCACGCCCGCCGCGGCCCTGGTGACCAGCAGCGCCGCATAGTGGCCGCTGACGGCGGTGGCCGCCAGCGCCACCGCTGTCAGCACCATACTCCAGCGGAAGGCCGCCGCGGTGCTCACCCTGCGAACCAGGGCCGCGGTCACCAGCGCACCGGCCAGGTGGCCGAGCCCGTTGGCGGTGCTCATCACCCCGGCCTGGGCCAGGCTCCAGTGCAGGTCGTCGCGCATGGCCGGGAGGAGCAGGCCGTAGGCGAAGCGGGCCAGCCCCAGCGCCGAGGCGGTGCCCGCGGCCAGCCGCACCGCCTCGGCGACCTCGCTGCGGCTTTCGCGCCACCTGACCATGCCGTCACCGCCATCAAGGTCGAACCGATCGGTACGATCCACGACTCTAACAGTAGGTCGAACCGACCGGTACCATCATCACCAGGTCACAGAAATTTCGCGGATTCGCAGAGACGACGCAAGAATTTTTCTCACAAACCCGGATGAGCCAGAAACATTCATGTCTCACGCTGATCACAGGGGTAGCGCCCGAGCCATGTGGAGGGCGTAGTGTGAGCGATACCCCGGACACGTGCCCGTCCCCCCTGGGCTTTGATGGAGGTCCGCTGCTGTGCCGTCGCTGACGTTCAGTTCCCAGCATCTGCCCGGCGTGACCGTGATCGCGGCGGCCGGCGAGGTGGACACCCCCACCGCCCACCTTCTCGACGACTACATCAGCCGCACCCGCCGCCATCAAGGCGAGCACATCGTGCTGGACCTGAGCGAAGTGCCGTACCTGGACGACTCGGCCCTGCGCATACTGCTGCAGACCCACGTCCTCGCCCACCGCAACGGCGCCGGCCTGCACCTGGCGGAGTTGCAGCCGGGCCCGGCGCACCTGCTGCGCGTCACCGAGGTCGAGGGCCTGCTCAACGTGCACTCCAGCGTGGAGCAGGCCATTCGCGCCGCACTTCAGGCAGCCCAGCCCTCCCCGGTGGGCGGTGCGAGCTAACGAACCTCCCGCTACTTTGTGGTACGATATAGCAGTACTTGGTGCTACCGAGTACCACAAGAGGCGAAGAGGACCACGATGGACGACCTGACGGAGATGCTGAAGGGCACGCTCGAAGGCTGCGTGCTCGAAATCATCGGCAGCGAGGAGACCTACGGGTACGCCATCACGCGCCGGCTCAACGAACTCGGCTTCACCGACGTCGTCGAAGGAACGGTGTACACCATCCTGCTGCGACTGGAGAAGAACAAGCTCGTCCAGGTCACCAAACGACCGTCCGGGATGGGCCCGCCGCGCAAGTTCTACGCGCTCAACGACGCGGGCCGCAATCAGCTCGCGACGTTCTGGGCGAAATGGGAGTACGTCTCATCGCGGATCGACAAGCTCAGGGAGGGCGGGGCATGAACTTCTGGGAGACCATCACAGGCAGCGATCTCACCAGAGAATGGAAGGCGTTCGAAGCCCGGGCGGCGGCACTGCCGGCCGACCACCGGGCGGCCTGGGAACAGATCAAAGGCCACCTTGTCCTGTACGGCGACTTCAGCGGCCGCAATCTGATGCCCATTCTCGATGGCGCCCTGGGGCTCCTGGAGGAAACAGCGTCCGACGGGCAGAGCATTCACGACGTGCTCGGTGACGACATCGCGGGCTTCTGCGCGGCGCTGGCCGGCGGAGAAGGCGCCCGCAACTTCCGCGACCGGTGGCGCGAGCAGTTGAACAGGAACGTGGCACGGAAACTGGGCCGGTTGGGAGGCTGACGTGAGCATCCAGGACATCATCGAGGGCAAGAAGCAGTGGCGCGCGCACATGGCGCGGGTCAAGGCGCTCCCCCCGGACTATCAGATCGTCTACAAGGAGTTGCAGAAGTACTTCTTCAAGGTCGGCCCCGTCGACTTGCCTGACGGGCCGTTGCTCCCTGGGATCGTCGACTTCTTCGAGGAAGGCGTCGCGTCCGGCAAGGGCGTCCTGGAGCTCATCGGCGACGACGTCGCCGCTTTCGCCGACGACCTCATCAAGGATTCGCCCACGTACGCGGCGATCTATCAGGAGTCCCTCGCCAAGAAGAACGGCGCAGCCGGGAAGTAACGCCCGGTCGGAAAAATCGCTGGCCCGGACGACGCGTTCCGCCCCACACTGGAACCGTGATTACGGAGTGTGTCCGGTTGTATCGGGATCTGTGTGCGGCGCTGGTCCCGGGTGCCGGGCTGGAGGCGGTCGCGGCGGAGCTGTCCCGGGTGATCGCGCCCGTGGTGCCGCATGACGCGATGCGCTGCGGGACGAGCAGCCCGTCGTCGGGCCCGGGCATCACCACGCTGGCGTTCTGGCACGGGTACACGCCCGACCTCGGCCGCGAGCTGCTCAGCCCGGACCGGGTAGGCGAGTACCTGGTGGAGCTGGGCCAGCTGGCGCGGCAGCAGGTCCCCGTGACGTTCTCCCGGCGGTTGCGGCCCGGCATGCGGGACCGGCTGCTGGACGCGCACAGTGCCGGCGAGGAGCTGTGCCTGGCGCTGCGGTCCGCGCGGGGTGTGTGGGGCGTGCTCTGCCTGATGCGGGCGGCGGGCGGCCGTCCGTTCGGCGTCGCCGACGCACGGCGGCTGGCCGAGGTCGGGCCCGCGCTGGTCGCCGCGTTCCGCAACTACGTGACGGCCCCGCCGGCCAGGTCGCTCGCGCCCGAGCCGCAGCCGGGCATGCTCGTCGTCGGGGCCGACAGCCGGATCAGGATGATGACGTCGCAGGCGCAGCCGTGGCTGGAGGCGATGCGGACGCACCTGGCCGTACCCGACTGGCTGGCCGACTGCTCGTTCGCGTGCCTGGCCGCGGCGGCCCGCGAGCAGCCGCGTCACGTGCGGCTCTGCGTCCCCTCGGTGGGGTGTGGCTGGTGGACGACGATCGAGGCCCAGCGGCTCGGCGACGACGGCGACGTGGCGATCATGATCCAGCGCGCGGCCGGCAGGTCGCTGATGCCGTCGTTCTGCGACTGGTACGGGGTCACCGCCCGCGAACAGCAGATCATGCAGCACCTCTACAGCGGGTCCGCGCCCAAGCAGATCGCCCGCGCGCTCGACCTGTCCCTCTACACGGTCGGCGACCACCTCAAGGCGCTGTTCCGCAAGACGGGCACCAGCGGACGCGACGAACTCATCGCGTCCCTCAACACGTGAGGTCCCACGCACCTCGGCGGGCCCTCTGACAGGAGGGGGAGGGCCCGCCGAGGTGAACGGCCGGTCGTTCAGGGGGTGGTGAACAGCCACCACTGGGGGGTGCCGTTCTGCGCACAGAAATACGACACCCATTGACCGGCCTGCTGCCCTTGGTTGCCGGCCACCCAGCAGACCTCGTAACTGGCATAAGGGCCGTAGACGGACTGGGCGGTTGCGGGAGCGGCGCCGAGCGCCAGGAAGGCGGCGCCGACGAGGCCGGCGAATAGACGGGCCCGGAAACGCATCGTTGTTTCCTTTCTTTTCGCTGTCAGATGTTGTGCGAGAAGTCGCCGCCGAAACCGGCGATGAAGACGTGGCTGTCGATCTGGCCGGCGGCGAAGAACAGCGAGATCCCGCAGCCGAAGTTGATGCCGTCGCGGCCCACGGGGAAGACGTTGTTCCCGCTCAGGCCGTGGGCGTGGTTGCCTTCGATCTTGAGGTCGTCCCTGGCCAGGATGCGGTTCGGGCCGTCCCAGACGTGCACGTGGAGGAGGGAGCTGGTCTCCCGCGCGTCGAAGAGGATGAGCACCCTGTCCAGGGTGGCCCGGCGGTCCTCGACGAGGACGGGGGTGGGGATGGCGAGGTGGATCCAGTCGCCTCCGTTCGCCGGGAGGGTGAAGGTGACGCCGAATCCCTGGCGGAGTGTGCCCGTCGCGGGGTTCTCGGCCACGGCCGTGAAACCGTGCTGCCATGACGCGTACGTCTTTGCCATTGTCGTTCTCCTTGCGCTTTCTCGGTGGAGTCCAGTGCTTTCTGGTAACTCGACGATAAAGCGCCTTGAACGAGTCTTGATATCCCTAAGGCTAGGGATGAACATTTCTCAGGAAACGCACTTATAGGGCAATTCAGCGCGGGTCAGCCGAGACCCGCCAGCAACGCCGACAGCCTGCGCAGCCCTCGCGTCGTGCGGGCCTTGACGGTGCCGAGCGGCACCCGCAACCGGTCGGCGATCTCCCGCTGCGTCAGGTCGGCGAAGTAGGCCAGTTCGATGGCCTGCCGCTGGGCGTGCGGCAGTGCGGCGAGCGCTCTGCCGAGCCGGTCGCGATCGGCCAGCACGTCCGCCACCGGCCGTTCCCGTACGGGCGGGTCGCCGACCTCGTCCAGCGGGACCGTGGCGGGCCGGCGGACGCGCAGGTGGTCGATGGCGCGGCGGTGGGCGATGGCGAACACCCAGGCGGCCTGGCTTCTGGTGGGATCGTAGCGGCGGCGCGAGCGCCAGAGGTCGGCGAAGACGATCTGGATCATGTCCTCCACGTCCTGAGCAGGCACGAACCGGCGCAGGTACGAGCGCAGGGCGGGGGCGTGCGTGCGGTAACACTCGTCGAGCGCTTCCTCGTCACTGATCTCCATGGCCTTGCCCCTCACCCGAAAAATCTATTCAAAACTTATTCATAGCGGGGTTGGGGGTGCCGCCACAAGCTTCGCCGGGGGCGTCGCGGGCCTAACTGAGCGTGGACGTGATGCGTGCGACGGCGTCAGGCAGCGTCGACACGCGGATGACGCCCGGAGGTGGATCGCCCTGCCAGCCGAGCCCGCCGATGACGATCTGGCAGGCCGGACGCAGCCGCGGCAGGGCGGCGAGCGGGGTGGTGTCGCCGGTGGCGGCCTGCTGCGACCAGATGAACACCGCGGCCGGGCCGAGCCGGCGCATGGCGTGGGCGAGGGCGGTGTAGGGGGTCCGGGCGCCCAGGACGCGGGTCCGCACGTCCAGTTCGGCGAGCGCGGCGGCCAGCGCGTGCACCGGCAGGCTGTGCTGCTCGTCCTCGGCGCAGGCCAGCAGCACCGGACGAACCGCGACCGCCGGGACGTCTCCGACTCGGCGAAGCGGGGCCGCTTGGTCCACGCGTGCCGGGACGTCTCCGGCGCGGCGGTGCAGGGCCGCCTGGATCCGGTCGGACAGTAGGTGCTCGGCGTCGATGCCCGCCCCCGCCTCGTCCTGGCGGCGGCAGATGGTGTCGAGGACGGGCAGCAGCAGCCGCTCCCACGTCCACACCACGCCGTGCGCGTCCAGCGCCTGCTCGACCAGGGCGGAAACGGCGTGGCTGTCGAGCATGAACGCGGCCCGAGCCAGCGCGGCCGTGGCCGGGCGGGCGCCGGGCCGTCCGGGGGAAGGCGGGACGGCCAGGTCCGGTGAGGGGTCCGCGGCCGGGACGGCCAGGTCCGGTGACGGATCCGCGGCCGGGACGGCCGGGTCCGGCGACGGGGCCGCGGACGGGAGGGTCAGGGCGAGCCTGGCGGCTTCGGCGGCCGGCAGGCCGGTGGCGATCAGGCGCTTCATCTCGGCCAGGCGGCGCAGGTCGGCGGCGTCGTAACGGCGGTGGCCGCCGGCGCTGCGACGGCTGGGGCCCAGGCCGTACCGCAGGTTCCAGGTGCGCAACGTCGGCGCGGGCACGCCCAGCCGCCGGGAGACGGCTCCGATGCCGTAACCCGCCTCTTCTTCGCTGACCGGTTTGTCCTCGCCCATGGTTCCTGCTGCCGCTCGACGTGTCCGACCATCTTTTCGCGGTTGTGGGGGTGCTCGGACGCATAAGCGAGCGTGTCCCGTTCGGGATTCGGCGTCCGGTGGTTACCGTGAAGAAGCGTTTCGGATCGGGTGCAACCGGGTCCGCTCCTCCTGCGAAGGCTTTCTATAGCGGCAGAAGGAGTTGCGTGCATGGACACCATGACCTCGCAGACCGGCCAGGCGCGCGAGCTGGTCGAGCAGCGTTTGGCGGAGCTGCTGGAAGAGCAGCTCGGGCGGCTCGGCTTCCTGGACGGCCACGACGTCGAGCTGGTGCGCGAGTTCCTGGTGGAGTTCGTGCTCAGCGGCGGCAAGAGGTTGCGGCCGGCGTTCGTCCACTGGGGGTACCGGGCGGCCGGCGGCGAGCGGCCTGCGGAGGTGCTGCCCGCGGCCTGCGCGATGGAGCTGGTGCACGCGGCGGCGCTGCTGCTGGACGACGTGATGGACGAGGCGGCCGCGCGGCGTGGCCGGCCGTCGGCGCACGTGGCGCTGGCCGCCCTGCATCGCGCGTCGGGACGGCGGGGCGACGCGGGCCGGTTCGGTGAGTCGGTGGCGACCCTGCTCGCGCTGCTGGCGTGGAGCTGGGCCGACGCCGCCCTGCTGGAGACGGGCCCGCGCCTGGGCGCCGCGCTGGACGTCTTCACCCGGCTGCGGGTGGAGGCGATCGGCGGGCAGTACCTCGACCTGGCCGCCGCGGCAGGGCCAGGTGAGGGGCAGGAGCAGGCGGACGTCATCTCGCTCTACAAGTCGGGCAAGTACACCGTCGAAGGGCCTCTGCACCTCGGCCACGCCGTCGCGGGCGGCTGCCCCCGTACGCGGCGGCTGCTGAGCGCGTACGCGCTGCCGCTGGGTGCGGCGTTCCAGCTCAGGGACGACGTCAACGGCGTGTTCGGCGACCCGGCGCACACCGGCAAGGCCTGCGCGGACCTGCTGCAGGGCAAGGCGACCTTCCTGCTCGCCCACGCCCGCCGGGTGACGGGCAGCGCGCTCCTGGACGGCATCACCGATGAGCGCGGGGTGGCGGCCGCGCGGGAGCTGATCGTGCGGTGCGGGGCGCTGGAGGCGGCGGAGCAGCGCATCGCCGCACTGACGGACGAGGCGATCGCGGCGTTGGACCGGCCGCCCGGCATCCCGCCGGAGGCCAGGCAGGCGTTGACGGAGCTGGCCGCCCTTTCGACGGCGAAGAGCCTGTGATGAGTGCTGTCGTGGTCGTCGGAGCCGGTCTGGGCGGCCTGTCGGCGGCCGTCCACCTGGCCGCGGCCGGCCGCCAGGTGACGGTGGTGGAAGCCCTCGACGAGCCCGGCGGCTGCTGCGGCACCGCCCGGCTCGGCGCGTACCGGTTCGACACCGGCCCGTCCGTGCTGACGATGCCGGGCGTGCTGGCCGAGGTCTTCGGCGCGGCCGGGCAGGAGCTGCGGCACTGGCTGCCGCTGCGCCGGCTGGACCCGTCCTACCGGATGGTCTTCGAGGACGGGTCGCGGCTGGACGTGCTGCCGGAGCGAGAGGCGATGACCGAGCAGGTGCGCACCGTGTGCGGGCCCGCCGAGGCGGCGCGCTACGAGCGGTACCGGCGGCTGCTGGAGGAGATGTTCCGGCTGGAGTGGCCGGCGTTCATCGACGCGGACATGACGCGGCTGCGCGGCCTGGCCCGGCCGGCCGCGCTGCTGCGGCTGGCCGCGCTGGGCGGCTTCCGCCGGCTGGACCGGCTGGCGGCCCGTCATCTGAGGGATCCCCGGCTGATCAAGGCGCACACGTTCCAGGCCCTGTACGTGGGGCTCTCGCCCCAGCGGGCGCTGGGCATCTACGCCGTCATCGCGCACATGGACACCGTCGGCGGCGTGTACTTCCCCGAACGCGGCGGCATGCACGCCATCCCGGCGGCCATGGCGGCCCTGCTGGAGAAGCTGGGCGCCGGGATCCGCTACGGCGTACGCGCCCGCGAGATCGAGACGGACGGCGACGGCGTCACCGGCGTCCTGCTGGCGGACGGCGAGCGGCTGCCGGCCGGGCAGGTGGTCGTCGCGTGCGACCGGCTGGCGGCCAGGCGGCTGCTGCCCGGCCTGGCGGACGACTGGCGGCTGCGCCGTCCTCGCCACTCGCCCTCCTGCCTGGTGCTGCACGCCGGCCTGAACCGTCCGCCCACCGGCCAGGCGCACCACACGCTGCACTTCGGCCGTGCCTGGGAGGACACGTTCAGCGCCCTGGCGGCGGGCAGGCCGCAGCCGGACCCGAGCCTGCTCGTCACCTGCCCCGAGCCGGACGGCGAGGCCGCGCCGGCGGGGCACGCCACGCTCAGCGTCCTGGAGCCCGCGCCGAACCTCGAACGCGCCGGCTGGGAGCGGCTACGACCACGGCTGGAGGCGCGGCTGCTCGGCCGGCTGGCCGGGCTCGGCTACGGCGACCTGTCGGCCGCGCCCCGGCTGGTGCTGGACCCGCCCGCCTGGGCGGCGCGCGGGCACAGCGCGGGCACCCCGTTCGCGCTCGACCACCGCTTCACCCAGACGGCGTGGCTGCGCCCATCCGCCGTAGCCCGGCGGGTGCCAGGGCTGCACTTCGCCGGCATGTTCACCGCACCCGGTGTCGGGGTGCCGCCCGTGCTGATCTCCGGCCGGCTGGCCGCCGAACGCATACTCGAGGAGACCCGTTGACGCTCACCGCCAGCTACGAGCGCTGCCGGCGGCTGCACGCCCGCTACGGCCGCTCCTACTACCTGGCCACCCGGCTGCTGCCGCAGTGGAAGCGGCGGCACGTGCACGCCCTGTACGGTTTCGCCCGCTACGCCGACGAGATCGTCGACTCCTTCACGATGACCGCCGACCGGTCCCGCGCCCTCGACGCTCTGACCGGCCGGGTCGCGGCCGGGCTCGCCGGCGCGGACGTGGACAGCCCGGTGCTGCCGGCGTTCCTGCACACCGTGAGATCCTTCGGCATCGGCCACGACGACATCGGCGCCTTCCTCGTCTCCATGCGAGCCGACCTGTCCGTGACCCGGTACGCGACCTACGACGACCTGCTCGGCTACATGGCGGGCTCGGCCGCCGCCATCGGCACGATGATGCTGCCGGTGCTGGAGCCGGCGCCCGGCCGCGAGCATGCGGCCCGCGAACCCGCCCGCCAGCTCGGCCTGGCCTTCCAGCTCACCAACTTCCTGCGCGACGTCGGCGAGGACTACGCCAGAGGCCGCGTCTACCTGCCGATGGAAGATCTGGACAAGTTCGGCGTCGAACCGGAGGACCTGGGCGCCCGGCACACGGCGGCCCGCGTACGGGATCTGCTCGCCTTCGAGGCCGGTCGCGCCCGCGACCACTACCGCGCCGCCGCCGGCGGCTTCGGCCTGCTCGTCGCCTCGTCGCAGCCGTGCGTGCGCGCCGCGTTCGAGCTGTACGGCGGCATCCTGGAGGAGATCGAGCGCCGCGGGTTCGAGGTGCTCACCGCCCGGGTACGGGTGCCGCGCCGGCGCAAGGCGGCCGTGTTCGCCCGCCACCTGCTGGCCTCCGCCGAGGCGGGCCGGGCCGAACGCCGGGTACGCGTGGAGCTCCCATGACGCCCAGGACGACCGTGCCGCCGGTGGTGCTGGACGCGATGGGCGGCGACCACGGGCCCGCCGAGACCGTCGCCGGAGCGGTGGCGGCGTGGCGTACCCACCACGTGCCCATCACCCTGGTCGGCGACGAGCCCCGCGTGACCGCCGAGCTGCGGCGGCACAGCGCCACCGGCGAGATCGCCGTGGTGCACGCCGACGACGCGGTCCCGATGACCGAGCGCGGCGCCGGCGCCGCGGCGCTGGCGGCCTCCAGCCTGGCCGTGGGCTGCGACCTGGTCGGACGGGGCGCGGGCGGGGCGTTCGTGTCGGCCGGGTCCACCGGCGCGGTGGTCTCCTGCGCGGTACGCGGCATCGGCCGCGCCGGCGGGGTGCTGCGGCCCGCGCTGGCCGTGGCCCTGCCCGCGCTGACGGGCGGCGCGAGCGTGCTGGTGGACGCGGGCGCGACAGCCGATCCGAGCCCGGCCATGGTGGCCCAGTTCGCCCTGCTCGGCGTCGGGTACGCGCGAGCCGTGCTCGGCCGTCCCGACCCGACGGCAGGGTTGTTGTCCATCGGCTCGGAGCCGGGCAAGGGCAACCGGCTGACCTGCCAGTCCGCGGAGCTGATCGCCGCCTCGCCGGTGCGCTTCCACGGCAACATCGAGGGCCATGACGTGCTGACCGGGGCGGTGGACGTGATCGTCACCGACGGGTTCACCGGGAACGTGGTGCTGAAGAACGTCGAGGGCTGCGTCCGTACGGCGCTGACCATGGTCGCCCAGGCCGGCATCGCCTCACCGGACCGGCTCGCCGAGGTGGCCCGCCGCTACGACCCGCAGACCCACGGGGGCGCCACCCTGCTCGGGCTGCGCGGCACCGTCGTCGTCGCGCACGGCTCCTCGCGCGCGGCCACCATCGCGCGGGCCTGCGTGGTGGCCCACGCCCTGGCGGCGCAGGACCCGGCGGCCGGCATCGGGGCGGGGCTCGAGGGCGCGGCGACGGCGCCGTGACGGGCTCAGCGCCGCGGGTCCGTTTCGCGGTGGGCTTGGCGCAGCGGGTCGGTGCCGTCCCAGGTGCCCTCGCTGGCGTACGGGACGAAGCGGGCGAACAGCTCCTCGGCGTACCAGGCGTGCGAGCGCACCTGCTCGATGACCCGCTGGTGCGCCTGTCCCCGGTAGGCGAAGGCGCTCACCGCTTCGCGATCCCGCCACAACGAGAAGGTCGCCTGCCGGGCCAGCGGCCACTCGCCCATGCCGATCGACGCCAGGCAGCCGTCCTGCCGCCGCAGCAGCTCCTCGACCGGCGGCACCGATCGGTAGAACGCGACCAGACGGCGGGCCCGGATCGACGCCCTGGTGAGCACCGCCACCGGCCCCGCACCGCCGGGTCGGGCCGGGTGCCCGCCGAACGGGTCGCGTCCCGCCCAGGCGCCGCGCGAGGCGAGCGGGGCCAGCCGCACCTGCCAGCTCTCGTCCGCCTCCGTCCGCCAGCGGGCGGCGATCGGCGAGGTGCGCAGGAACTCCTCCAGGTCACCTTCGTCGCGCCAGAACGCGAACATGGCCCACCGGCGCAGGTCGGCCCCCAGCGACATCGTCCGGCCCCGGCCGGTGCCGAGCAGCCGCCAGAACAGCAGCCCGCCGGTGCGCCGCAGCAACGGCCGGTCGAAAGCCATGTGCCGCATCTCCCGGATGCTGCCGTATCGGATGAGGTGGAACGAGGCGATGGTTGACGTGCTGATGGCGGTCATCTCCGGTTACCTGCTCGGCTCGGTGCCGGTCGCGGTGCTGGCGGCGCGCGCGCATGGTGTCGATCCGCGCCAGGTCGGTGACCGCAACCCGGGGTACTGGAACGTCAAGGAACAGCTCGGCCGGCGGGCGGCCGTGCCGGTGTTCGCCGGCGACACGGCGAAGGGCACGCTGGCCGCCCTGGTAGGGCTGCTCGTCAGCGGCGCCCACACCACCGCCCTGGGCGTGGTGACGGGGGCGAGCGTGGCGCCGGTGTATCTGGCGGTGGCGGCGGCGATGGCGGGGCACGCGTGGCCCGTCTTCGCCGGTTTCCGTGGCGGCCGGTCCATTCTGACGTTCGCGGGCGGCATCGCGGTCATCTGCCCGCCGGCGTTCGTGCTGGCGATCGCCGCCCTGGTGGGGGTGGCGCTGGCGGTGCGGTCGTTCGCGGTGGGGGCGCGCCTGGCGGTGTTCGGCGTGCCGGTGCTGCAGTTGCTGTTCGCGCCCGTGGAGCTGGTGGCGGCCACCGGGGGGCTGATGTGCCTCATCGGGCTGCGTTTCGGCCAGGCCGCACTGGCCGCGCGCCGCCGCTGACGCTCCCCGCTCCCTTGGCGGTGGCCGGGTAGGTGCGGCCGCGCCACGTTCGTACCGGCCGCAGCGTGGCCTGGGTCAGCCGGAACGCCGACGCCGGGTCGAGCAGCGGCGACAACAGCACCCCCGCGCCGGCCCCGCGATAGCTGCCCCGCAACGCACCCGTGAGCAGCGACCGCGCCACCAGCAGCGCCACGTCCAGCCCGGTGGGCCGACCGGCGGCCAGCCGCAGCACGGGCAGCGCCCCGGTGAGCCAGATGACGGCCAGGTCGGCCGCCTGCCACCCGGGCCCCGTCACGTCGCTCAACGGCAGCGAACGGCCCCACTCCCGCCACAACTCGCCCGCCGAGTCGTGCATGTCGACCTCCAGCAGAGCGCCCGCGTCCAGGAAACCCACCCGCCACCCCCGCTCGGCCAGCGACCGAGCCAGCGCCACGTCGTCGGTCATCCGATCCCGGACCAGCGCGAACCCGTCCACGCCTGCCATCTCCGCGCGGCGGAAGGCCATGCACTGCCCGTTGGCGACGACGCGGTGCGGCGGCGGCGGGCCGGCCGGGCCGACCGGCCCGAACCGGTAGACCAGCGTCGCCAGCATGGAGGCGTGCAAGGCCTGCTCCAGCACGCCGTCGCAGACGAACCGGGGGCCCGCGCTCACCAGGTCGTAGCGCTCCAGGGCCACCGCGAGCGCCCCGAACAGCCCCGGCTCGGGCCGGGTGTCGGCGTCCAGCGTGACCACCACCTCGCCGCCGGCCGCGGCCACCCCCTGACGCAGCGCCCACTGCTTGCCCACCCAGCCGCTGGGCAGCGGATCGGCGGTGACGACCGTGGCCCCCAGTGAGGCGGCCACCTCGGCCGTCCCGTCTCGGGAGCCGTCGTCCACCACGATCACCTCGGTGACGGCGGGGGACGCCAGCGCGGCGCGCAGGCAAGGACGGATCCTGGCGGCCTCGTCGCGGGCCGGGATCACCACGGAGATCGCCACGCCGGCGTGCGGGATGGGCCGCAGCGGCGGCAACCGCCGCCGTCCGCGCGCCAGCCTGGCGGCCACGACGGCGGCCGCGACAGCTTGCGCGGCGGTGAGCAGCCTCATCGCAGACCGTCCCAACCCAGGCGCGGGTCCATCGCCCGCCGTCCGAGCAGATCCCGCAGCCGGGCGCGGGCTCATCGCCCGCTCCTGTGCAGGTCGTCGGCGACCAGCCCGGCCACGATGCGCGCGCCCAGCGTCACCATGGGCAGCCCGCCCCCCGGATGCGCCGACCCGCCGACCAGGTACAGCCCCTCGCGCGGGCCGCGGTTGCCAGGACGCTGGAAGGACGCCAGCCGCCCCCGATAGGCGCTGCCGTAGATGGCCCCGCCCCAGGCGCCGTAACGATCACGCAGGTCGGCGGGCGTGAAGACGTCGGCGAACCGCAACCGGCCCGCCAGGTCGTAGCCGCGCCCGGCCAGCCGCTCCAGCACCAGATCCCGGTACGCCTCCACCCCGACAGGCCACCGCCCAGGATCACGAGCGGGCACGTTGACGAGCATCGTCCAGTTCTCCGCCCCCTCCGGAGCCTGCGAGGCGTCGTCGACCGCCGAGCAGCCGAGGTAGACGGTGGGGTCGAGCGGCGGGCTCCCACGGTCGAAGATGTCGCCGAACTCCCGTTCGTAGTCGGACGAGAACAGCACCGAGTGATGCGGCAGCCCGGGCGTCCGCCCCTCGACCCCGGCCAGGATCAGCAGCGCCGACGACGACCGGCCGAGCCTGGCGATCCGGCGCAGCCGGCGGCGGTCGGGCAGCAGGCGGCCGTAGAGGGCGGCGGCATCGGTGTTGGCCACCACCACGTCGGCCCGCACGCGTTCGCCGCTGGCCAGCCGCACCCCCGTCACCCGGGAGCCGTCGGCCTCGACGGCGGCGACCGGCTCGGACAGCAGCACCTGCACGTCGGCGGCCTTCAGCAGCAGCGCCAGGTCGTCGGCCAGCCGGGCGAGGCCGCCGGGCGCGTACCAGACGCCCTGCCCGTGCTCCAGCGCGGGGACGCAGCCGAGCGCGGCGGGCGCCCGGTAGGGGCTGGACCCGGCGTAGGTGGCGTAGCGGCCGACATACTGCCGCAGCCGGGCGTCGGTGAAGTAGCGGCGGGCCAGCCCGTCCAGGGTGTGGGCGGGGGCCACGGCCAGCAGGTCCGACAGCCGGGCCTCGTGCGGCGGGCGGATCAGCGGCCCGGCGAACACGGTCCGCCTCGCCGCCTCCAGGCAGCCTTGGGCCCAGCGGTGGAAGGCGCGCCAGGCCTGTCCCTCGCCCGGGGCGAGCAGGTCGACCTCGGCGGCCATCCGATCCGGGTCGCGCCGGGCGTCCAGCACGCTGCCGTCGGCGAACCGGTAACGGCACAGCAGGTCCGGCTCGATGAGTTCGCGTCCCAGCCCGAGCTCGCGGAACAGCTCCGGCATGGTGAGCAGCGACGGCCCCAGGGAGAAGGTGAACCCGTCCCGGCGATGCTCGGCCAGCTTGCCGCCGAGCCGCGGCGACTGCTCGTACAGCCGCACCTCGTGCCCCTGCCTGGCGAGCAGCAGCGCGCACACCATGCCGCCCACGCCGCCGCCGACCACCGTCACCTCTGCCATGACCGCCTCCAGGCCTGCGCGGCGAACGCGCCCATCGTGATCCCTCCGGCCACCGCCACCAGCGCGTCGGGCGGGTCGAACACCGCCGCGAACGCGACCGTCTCCATCACCGCCATGACCGTGTACAGCGCCAGCAGCCCCCGCCCCGCCTCGGCTCCGCCGCAGATATGCCCGACGGCCAGCATGACCAGGGCCGACACCAGCAGCCAGCCCGCGAAGTTGCTCAGCGGGATGCCGCGGTAGAAGCCGTCCTGCGCCCACGTCCACAGCCCGAGGCGGACCATCTGCGGGTCGAGGAACAGGTCCCACGCCGTCAGCGCGCCCGCGCCCGCGAACGTCCGCGCCCAGCCGGCCGGCGCGATGGCGGCGGCCACCGCGTACGCCGCCAGCCCCATCCCGCCCCAGGCCAGCGCCACCACCACCGGAACGCCGCCCACCTGCGGCCACAGCACGCCGCTGTAGCGGTACTCGCCGAACGGGAACCCGGTCGACACCCCGGCCAGCTCGGCCGTGTACCCGATCAGCACGGCCGTGCCGAACGCGGCCACCGCTCTGCCCGCGCCCCACACGTCCGCGGCGAACGCCACAGCGCACGCCGCCAGCAGGGCCACGATCACGGTGGTGAGCCGTTCAGGCCGCGCGTCGAGCCCGGACGCCACCTGGCAGCCCATCATGGCCACCAGGAACAGCACGCCCAGCACGCGGGCCGGCCGCAGGGCCGCGCGTCTTTCCTGTCCGCTCCGCGTCTGTCGCACACCCTGTCTTTCGCAGCCGCCCCCGGTCACGGACGCATGTGCCCCGTGATGTGCCAAGCGTCCCTCACGGCCGACCGAGAATCAGGACAAGATCTGCTCCCGCCTCCGGGCCGCCGCCGCCACGTTGACCGGCATCCGCCCGAAGATCAGACCGTGGAAGGGCGAGATTCCCCACCAGTACAGATGACCGAGCAGCCCGCGCGGGTGAAAGATCGCCCGCTGCGTGTAGATCGTCCGGTCGCCGTCGCGGGCGGCGCCCAGCTCCAGCCAGGCCAGACCGGGCAGCCGCATCTCGGCCCGCAGCCGCAGCAGCTCGCCGGGGACCACTTCCTCCACCCGCCAGAAGTCGATCGAGTCGCCCACCCGCAGCCGGGCCGGGTCCCGCCGGCCGCGCCGCAGGCCCACGCCGCCGACGAGCCGATCGGCCAGCCCCCGCAGCTTCCAGGCGACCGGCAGGGAGTACCAGCCGTTGTCGCCGCCGACGCCCTCGATCACCTGCCACAACGCCTCCGCGCTCGCCGGCACGGCAAGGCTGCGCTCGTCCACGTACAGGCTGCCGCCCGCCCAGCCGGGATCGGTGGGCAGCGGATCGCTCGGCGCTCCCGGCGTGGACGCCGAGGACCAGCGGGTGGCCACGTCCGCCTCCTTGATCTTCATCAGGGCCAGCGCCACCGCCTGCCGGAAGCCGATCAGCCCGTCCTCAGGGTCGGGGACGTAACGGGCGATGTCGTGCTCGCCGCACACGGCCTCGTTGCGCAGCGACTCCACCAGCGGACGCGCGATGCTCGCCGGGACCGGCGTGACCAGCCCCACCCACAGGCTGGACAGCCGGGGGCTGAGCAGCGGCACCGGAATGATCAGCCGGGGCGGCAGGCCGGCCACGGCCGCGTAACCGTGCATCATGTCGGCGTAGGTGAGCACGTCGGGGCCGCCGAGGTCGAACCCCCGGTTGACCGTCCCCGGCACCTGCGCCCACGCGAGGAGATAACGCAGCACGTCCCGCACCGCGATCGGCTGCGTACGGCTGCGCACCCAGCGCGGCGTCGTCATCACCGGCAGCCGCTCGGTCAGGTAACGCAACATCTCGAACGAGGCCGACCCGGAACCGATGATCACCGCGGCGCGCAGCACCACCGCCGGCACGGCCCCCTCCAGGAAGATCTCCCCCACTTCGGCCCGCGACCGCAGATGCGGCGAGAGCCTCTCATCAGCGGTCAGACCGCCCAGGTAGACGATCCGCCGCACGCCCGCCTCGGCCGCCGCCGCCGCGAACGTGCGCGCCGCCAGCCGATCCCGCTCGGCGAACCGGCCGCTCGCCCCCATCGCGTGGATCAGGTAGTACGCGACCTCGACCCCGTCCAGCGCCCGCCGCGTCGCCGCGGCGTCCGTGGCGTCGGCCTCGGCGACCTGCGTACGCGCCGCCCACGGCAGATCACGCAGCCGCCCGGCCGAGCGCACCATGCACCGCACCTGGTGGCCGGCCGCGAGCAACTCGGGCACCAGCCGCCCGCCGATATAGCCGGTCGCCCCGGTGACCAGGCAAAATGACATGTTCACGACCCTTCCCCCCGGCACCTGCCCCATGCTTCCCGGTGGCGTGCAACCACGGTCCGCAGTGCTGCGAAGGAGTTCTGTATGAGGATCGCATGGACACAGTGATCGTCCTGTTCAACAGGGACCTGCGCGTGCACGACCACCCGGCGCTGGTGGCCGCCTGCCGCCGCGCCCGCGCCGTGATCCCGCTGTTCGTGCTGGACGAGACCATCCCGGCCGGCAACCGCCGCGGCTTCCTGCTGCAATGCCTGGCCGACCTGCGGGCCGGCCTGCGGGCGCGCGGCGGAGACCTGATCGTCCGGCACGGCGACGTGGTGACGGAGACCATGAGACTGGCCCGCCGGACCGGCGCCGAGGCGGTCTTCGCCAGCGCCGACGTCACCGCTCTGGCCAGGCGCAGGCAGGACCGGCTGGCCGGCGAGGCGATCGCCTGCGAGTTCTTCCCCGGCGTCACGGTGGTGCCGCCCGGCACGCTGAAACCGTCCGGCGGCGGCGATCACTACCGGGTCTTCACCCCGTTCTGGCGCGCCTGGACCAGGCACGAGCACCGCCGCCTGCTCGCACCGCCCCGCCACGTGCCCACTCCCCCGGACCTCGACGCCGGACGCCTGCCGGACCCTCCGGCGCCCGGCCCCATGCCCGGCGGCGAGCAGGCCGCCCGCGACCGCGCCCACCAGTGGATCCGCCGCTCCCTGGCGGGCTACGCCGACGGCCACGACGACCTGGCCGGTGACCGCACCTCGCGGCTCAGCCCGTACCTGCGCTTCGGCTGCCTGTCACCGCTGGAGCTGACCCGCCTGGCCGCCGGCGGCCAGGAGTTCGTCCGCCAGCTGTGCTGGCGCGACTTCTACCACCAGGTCACCTACGCCTTCCCGCGCATCAACCGGGCCGACTACCGGCCCCGCGGCCGCCGCTGGCGCGAGGAGGAGGACGCTCTGCAGGCCTGGCGCGCGGGCATGACCGGCCTGCCCATCGTGGACGCCGGCATGCGCCAGCTCCTCGCCGAGGGCTGGATGCACAACCGGGCCCGCCTCATCGTCGCGTCCTACCTGGTCAGGGTGCTCGGCATCGACTGGCGGGCCGGGGCGCGGCACTTCTTCGAGCACCTGCTCGACGGCGACGTGGCCAACAACTGCGGGAACTGGCAGTGGGTCGCGGGGACGGGGAACGACACGCGTCCCAACCGGGGGTTCAATCCGCTGCGTCAGGCGCAGCGGTTCGATCCCGAGGGTAAGTACGTGCGGCGTTACGTACCTGAGCTTGTGGACGTGCCTGCCGCGCAGGTCCACCGGCCTTGGCGGCTGACAGCGCGGCCCAGCGGATACCCGCTGCCGATCATTGAACCACCGCCGGGCTGACCGGCAGCGCGGGAAACGACGCAAGCGCCACGCCCGTCGGCGCAAGCCATAGACCGCCTCGGCATGACCGCTGGTCGTCACTTCTGCAACCTGAACCCGGCAGCCCTCTCCCCCCGTACGGCGAGGTGACCAACCCCCATACGAGGAGGACTGCGATGTGGCGGCAACGATTACACCAGACCGGCCTGCGGATCGGCCTGGGCCTGGCCATGGCCGGTCTGCTCACCACACTCGCGCCGGAGCCCCTGCCGGCGCGCCCCGCACAGGCGGGCGTCGGAGCCGCACAGCTGAGCGTGACGGCCACGCAGCCGAACATGTCCGGCTACGCCCTGACCGGCGGCCGTCCCGGCACCACGGCCCTGCTCCAAGGCCAGGGCCCGGACCCCTGCGGTGATGGATCCGGCAGGAGTTCCTGCACCCCGCCGCCGTCCCCGCCCGAATTCGAGAAGATCAATAATCCCGTCCTCAGCACACCGCCGAGGAGATTGCTTCCGGAGGAGATCGAGCAGGCCGGGACGGTCATATACGGCGAAGGACTGAAGGTCCTGGGAGAACATCTCCAGGCGATGCACCCGGCCGCCCGGGGGAACTTCACCGTCGTCCTCACCGAGGCCCTGGTGGAGACGGAACACTCTCCGGTGCCCCGCTTCATCGCCTTCACCAGCCAAGCGGGCATCCCCCAAGATCTGAACGCCCGGCTGACCAAGCTGAGTTTCATCATCTACAAGGCGTCCGCGGCACTTCCGAGAAGCGTGGAAGGCCACGCCGAGCGGGCGGCGGCGGGGTTACGGCAGAACGTCCCGGCACAGACCAGAGACTTGGGCGGCCGGATCACCAACGTCGTCAGCGCCTTCTCCACCGTTCAGATCTGCTCGCGGGCATGCGCGGGCAGGCTGAACAAATTCATCGGCGACCCGCGTAAGAACGTTCAGCCGACCACGAACGGAATGATCGCGGGGACGCAGATAGACAAAGAATTCCTGCGCAAGGCCAGAGGATTCTTCGGCGTCCGGGGACTTGTGGCAACCGCGGTCGCGTCCCAGGCATTCTTCGCGGGCTTCTTCCGGGGCAGGGGCGGCTCGTCCGGAAGGGTGAGAGGACGATAGGCAAGGAGCTGTCCGGGCTTGCGACGGGCCGTGGCCGCCCGGCCCGTCCTTGACCCCGCCCGGCGCAGGTCCTCAGGATGGAGCGCATGACCGAGGACGAGCTCGTCGAGGCGATCCGCGCGACCCCTGAGCTCCTGCCTCCCGCGGCAGCCGAGGCGGTCGCGGACGCGGAGCGGGCCATCGGGCACCCGCTTCCCCCGCTGCTGCGCCGCCTGTACCTGGAGGTGGCCAACGGCGGCTTCGGCCCCCGGGACGGGATATTGGGGGTGGCCGGCAGCCAGTACGAGCACCATGGCGAAGTCGCCGACATCGTCGAGATGAATCAGGGCACCCGAGCCGATTGGCCCGGCAGGTTGTGGCTTTTCGACTGGGGTTGCGGAATATGGTCCGTCGTGGATTTGCGGGATCCGGCCGGGCCGATGTGGATATGGGATCCGAACATCGATGCGTCCGTTCATCCCGAGCAATCTCCGATGACGCCGCAGAACCTGACGCTGGCCGAATGGCTCGCCGAATCCGTCAAGGGCAATCTGGAGAAGGCATTCGAAACCTCGGATCTCAGCGCCGTCGCCGAACGCCGGCGCCGGTTCGACGCGCGTCCCGGCGATCTGGACTACACCCCGCCGCAGCGTCTGGCCGACGACGAGATCGTACGCATGATCTCCCGCATGCCCGGCCTGCCCCCACCGGCGCCGCAGGCCGCCGTCACCGAGGCGGAACAGGCCCTGGGATTCTCGCTGCCGCCCCTGCTGCGCAGAATCTATCTGGAGGTGGCCAACGGAGGGATCGGGCCGGGCCGCGGCATCCTTTCGCTGCCCACGGCGGACACCCATCCCTCCGCCGATATCGTCACCTGCCATGAGATCTGGACCTCCGGCCCGGACGCTTTCGTCCCTCCTGGCCTGGTCTGGCTCTGCCCGTGGGGGTCGGCGATCTGGTCGCTCGTGGACTGCAGTGATCCGGCGGGGATCATGTGGATCTGGGATCCCATGGGCCCGCACCTCCCGCCGGACCGGCCTGATGAGGGGACGGCGGCCGTAGCGTTGCCGCCGCACCACATGACGCTGGGCGAATGGCTCACCGAGTGGCTGGCGGGCTCGTTCACCAAGGATTTCCGGCCCGCCGACCTGCGTGCCGTCGCGACCCGCAGAGCCGCCGCCTGATCGATCGGGACGGCGGCCGCGGCCTCGCTACGGCTCCGGCGTCAGCTCCCTCCGCGCTCCGGCCGCAGCCGCCACCACCGCGTCCCTCTGCTCATCCGTCAGCCGCCCCGCCGCCACGAACTCCCCCGCCGTCCTGGCGACCGTGGCCACGAACGTCCCGTGGGTCGCGAACGGCGCGTGGTCCCAGACCACGTCGAGGAACGTCAGGCCATCGGTGCCGGGCGACGGAATCCCGCTGACCGGGACGTCGTACCTGGGCAGCCCGTCGTCGCGTTTCACGTTGGGAACACCGGAGTCGATGCTCCCGAACACGATCTGCGGCTCCACCCGGCGGAAGTAGGCGGAGTGGGCCTGGGTGTCCCCGACGTACCAGGGGCGCAGGGTGAAGCCGTGCGTCGTGAAGATCGGGTCTCCTGCCGCGCTGGTGCCGGCCGGTGTGATGGCCGCCCGCGAGTAGTCGCCGTCCCGCTTGAGATGCCGGTAGAGCGACAGCTCCCGGTAGCCGCCGCCGGGGTCGCCGACGATCGGCATGAGCAGCGGGCCCCACATGACGGACTGCGTGTCCGGCCGGTCGATGGCGCGCTCGATCCGGATGCTGAACGGCATCGAGACGTCGATGACGTCCCCGGGGCGCCAGACGCGACGCAGCGTCACGTACGTGCCCGGCTGCGCGGCGCGCATCGGCGTCCTGGTTCCGTTGATCCGCACGGTGTAACCGTTCCTGGCCCATTCGGGGACCCGCAGCTTGATGTCGAGGCGGCCGCTGCCGTCGACGGTGAGCTTCGTCCTGGCCTCGCGCGGGAAGCTCGTCTCCTGCGTCACGACGAAGCCCTTGTCCGCCCAGGTCACGGCTGACGGCACGAAGAGGTTGACCCAGAGGGCCGAGCCGTCGGCGGACTTGAAGTAGACGGCTTCCTGGTACTTGGTGTGGTTCTCCAGCCCCGTTCCGCCGCAGCAGGTGCCGGTGTTGCCGTACGACCTGTTCGCGCCCGGCGTCAGGGGCTGGAAGTAGGTCACCTGCGGGTTGCTCGTGGTGGCCGTGTCGGCTCGCGATCCGGCGATCTGGTTGAGGACGGCCCGCTCGTAGTAGTCCAGGTAGGCCGGGTCCTGCGTGTGGAAGAAGAGGTTGCGGGCCAGCTTGGCCACGTTGTAGATGGAGCAGGTCTCCGCGCCGCCCTGGGCGATCGCGTTGGCGATGTTGTCGCGGTTCTGGAACATCTCGATGTTGTTGTTGGAGCCGGGGTAGTTTCCGCCGGTTCCCCCGTGCGAGAACATGCGGTGCGGGACGACCATGCCGTAGAAGTTCTCAGCCGCTTGGAAGTAGTCCTGGCCGCCGCCCTGCTCGAAGATCCGCAGGTAGCCGACGAAGTTGGGGACGTGCTGGTTGACGTGCAGCCGGGCCGGGCGACGCCGGCCGAGGTCGGCGGGGTTGGTCACCACGAGGATGTCCCGGTTCTCGACGCAGGCGCCGAAGAGGGACTCCCGGTTGTCGAAGAGCCTCGCCGTGTCCAGGTGCCTGACCTCGCCGGTCAGGGCGTGGATCTCCGGGAACACCTCGTTGGCGCCGCCGTACTCACCGGCGATGTAGGTGTCCCACATGAGGTTGAGGTCGCTGCGCGTGATGGGTCCCTGGTACTGCGGATGGTTCTTGTCGCCGACGGTCAGGGCGAGGTGCGCCCACTCCGCCATCTTGACGACGACTTCGCGAGCCTTCTCGTTGCCGGTCAGGTAGAAGGCGTCCAGCAGACCCCGCATGATCTTGTGCTGGGTGTACCAGGGCGCCCAGACGTTCGTGTCGAGGTTGCTGCCGTAGACGGCGAAGCGGGGCGGCCCGAGCCGGATCACGGCGTCCTCCGGGATGGCCCCGAGATAGCCGGGATGGGTGGGCGCCCATAACGCGCCGCCTCCCTGCGTGACGGGGACGATTCCGGCGTCGCGGCCGTTGGGCGAGGAGTCGAGCGCGGTCGCCCCGCCTTCCTCGTCGAAGCGGTACCAGGCGATGTTCCCGCCTCCCGTGGACCCCGCGGCGGAATCCGTCAGGGACTGGATCTCTTCCGCGCTGAGTGCCCGGTCGAAGATGTGGAACTCGTCGATGGTCGCGTCGAGGAGCGGGTCTCCGTACTGGGACCGGCCGATCCAGAGGTTGCCGGGGACGCCGAGGCTGGTCGGGTTGAGCGTCATGCCGATGTTCGCCGCCACCGCCGCGCCGTTGACGTACAGCGTTCCGACCGAGCCCGAGAGCGTGACGGCGAGATGCGACCACTGCCCGGCCGGCAGGGCGGACGTGCCCGTGATCTGTTGCTCCTGGCCGCTGCCGCCGACGGTGATGGCGAACCGCGGCGGATTTCCGGACGCGCCGGAGCGGGCGGTCAGGAACATGTTGACCGTGGTGTTCTGACCGAAGTCGAAGACCCTGCTCCAGCTCTGTGCCGCGGCGAGATTGACCCAGGCGGCGATCGTGAAGTCGGTGAGCTGCGACACCGCTTCCTGGGGAAGCCGCAGATGCTCCGCGCCGCTGCCGCCGTTGAGGCGCAGTCCCTTGCCGAAGCGTCCCTCGACCCGGCCGATGACGGGCTCCTCGGGCTCGTCCCCGCCGCCGGGAGCGTCCATCCGCGCGGTGATGGCGGCCTGGCACGCGGCCAGCTCGCCGACCATCCAGTCAAGTTTGTCCTTGAAGACCTGCTGGCCCTGGTCCGCGTAGGCCTGGGCGAGGGCGCTCAGATAGTGGCCGGCCCAGTGCCCGCTCAGCAGCCCGCCGTTCTCCCAGCCTCCGGGCAGTTGCAGGCCAGGAGGGTTCGGGCGGCCGGCCTGGTCGTTGAAGAGCATGAGGAAGCGGCGTTCGTCGTACGCCTCCAGGAACGCCTTCATCCGGTCCCGCTTCTCCTGCAACAGGCCGGCGTTCAGGCGCACCTCCCGCAACGCGAACGGCCTGACCGCGGTGTTGCTTCCCGCGCCGACGTACGGGATCCCCATCGGCTGCTTGACCCCGGCGGCCGCCGGAAGAGGCTCGGCCGTCGCGGCCACCGCCAAGCCGAGGGCTGATGCGCGGACGAATGTGCGGCGGCTCACTCCCGGCTTCTCGGACGCTGTCATTGCCCGTTTTCCCTTCGACGAGTGTTAGCGCTAACATTCAATGGCGAATTCTCGGTCCCAGGAATGACGAACCGTTACTGAGCTGCGGAGTTCCGCGATGAATCATCCTGATTCAGGGCGAGAGAATCCCGTCTGTCGTCCAAAGGGCGGAAATCTGATTTTCCTCCATGTTGTCGACGTCCCGATCGACGGTCAAGTACCCGGACAGCCAGACCCCGCCCCGGCCGTCGGAGCCGAGCTCCGGCATGGCGCTCAGCCGGAGTCTGCCCGGCTGCCATGACCAGGACCACGAGGACCCGTCCCGGTGCGCCAGCAGCTCCTTCGTGAACGTGAGGTCGTTGTCGCCTCCGGAGTCAGGCGGATGTCGCGCGGGCCGAGAACCACATCTTGAGCCGATGCGCGCGGCTCCCCGCGGGCGTCACCTGGGTGACGATCGGCGGGGCAGCCGGACGAGGCGCTTGTGGCTGCGGGGCCGGGCCGGGGCGAAGCGGGAGCGGCGCCGCACGCGGCCCAGGGGCCGGGCTCAGGGCCGCGCCGGCTCCGCGGCCTGCGGCTCCCTGAGCGGAAAGTGGCACGCCGCCGAGTGACCCGGATCGAACCCGAGCAGCACCGGCTCCTCCTCGGCACACCGTGCCTGCGCCCGCGGGCAGCGGGTACGGAAGCGGCACCCCGACGGCGGGTCGAGCGGGCTGGGCAGCTCCGAGCCGATGTCCATCGGGTCGGCGGCCTCGCCCGCGGCGGGGTCCGGCACCGGGATGGCGGCGATCAGGCTCGCGGTGTACGGGTGCGCGGGACGGAGGTAGATGTCGTCCGCCGACCCGACTTCGACGAGCTTGCCCAGGTACATCACTCCGACCGTGTCCGCCAGGTACCGCACCACGGTCAGATCGTGAGATATCACGACGTAGGTGAGGTCGTGTTTGGCCTGCAGCCGCTTCATCAGGTTGAGCACCTGCGAACGGATCGACACGTCCAGCGCGCTCACCGGCTCGTCCGCCACGATCACCCGCGGGTTGACCGCCAGGGCCCGGGCCAGCGCGATGCGCTGCCGCTGGCCGCCGGAGAACTCGTGCGGATGGCGTTCCAGCACACTGTGCGGCAGCCCCACCTCGTCGAGCAGCTCCCTGATGGCCTCCAGCTGCTCATCGGCGGTCCCGATGCCCTGCGCCTCGAACGGCTCGCGCAGGATGGCGCCGACGCGCATGCGCGGGTCGAGCGCGTCGAGCGGGTCCTGGAACATCATCTGCAGGTTGCGCCGGTGCCGGCGCAGGCTCCGCCCGCGCAGCTCGTTCAGCTTGCCGCCCAGGGCGGTGACGCTACCCGAGGACGGCCGCTCCAGCGCCACGATCATCTTGGCCAGGGTGCTCTTGCCGCAGCCGCTCTCGCCGACCAGCCCGAAGGTCTGGCCCGGCCTCACCTCGAACGACACCCCGGACACGGCCTTGACGCTGCGCGCGGGACCGAGCAGCGGAAGACGGCGCGGCACGCCGTACTCCTTGACGAGGTCGTCGACGGCCAGCACCGGCTCCTCGCGCTGCCCGTCGCGCGGCTCCGCAGCCGCCGCGGGGCTGGCCACGGGGCTGGCCACGGGGCTGGCCACGGGCGCCAGCGGCCCTTCGACGGGGTGCCAGCAGGCGAGCAGATGGCCGGGACGCGCGTCGGCCAGCGGCGGCGCCTCGCTCTCGCACCGGCCGGAGGCGTGCGCGCAGCGGGCGGCGAACCGGCAGCCCGCCGGCGGATCGGCCAGGTCGGGCGGGAGGCCGGGGATGGAGTACAGGGTGTGCTCGCGCCGCTGGGTCAGCCGGGGCGTGCAGGCCAGCAGCGCCTGCGTGTACGGGTGCCGCATCCCCGTGAAGAGGTCGCCGGTCCTGGCGCTCTCGACGATGCCGCCGGCGTACATGACGCTGACCCGGTCGGCCCAGCGCGCGATCACCCCCATGTCGTGGGTGATCAGCAGCATGGCCATCCCGAGGCGGTCCTTCAGGTCGTGCAGCAGCCGCAGGACCTGGGCCTGGACGGTCACGTCGAGCGCCGTCGTGGGCTCGTCGGCGATCAGCACCTTGGGCTCACAGGACAGGGCCATGGCGATCATCACCCGCTGCCGCAGCCCGCCCGAGAGCTGGTGCGGGTAGTCGCCGTACCTCTCGGCCGGACGGGCGATCCCGACCAGCGCCAGCATCTCCAGCGCCCGCTCGCGCGCCTGCCTCGGGCTCGCGCCGCGGTGCAGCCTGACCGGCTCGGCGACCTGCTCGCCGATGCTCTTGGTGGGGTTGAGCGAGGTCATCGGATCCTGGAAGACCATGGCGATCTCGTTGCCGCGGACGCGCTGATATTCGCGTTCCGGCAGGCCGGTCAGCTCCCGTCCGTCGAGTCTGATCGACCCCTCGGTGACCTGCCCGCCGGGCGGGAGCAGGCCCATGATCGACAGGCCGGTCATCGACTTCCCGCTGCCCGACTCGCCCACCAGGCCGAGCGTCTCGCCCCTGCGCAGGCTCAGGTCGACGGCCTTGACGGCCTCGACCGTCGACCTCCTCAGCCGGATGCCGGCGGACAGGCGCTCGATGGCCAGAACGTCACCGTCGTCGGGCATCACTCGCCCCTTTCCGTGCGGGCGGCCATCAGCGCCGCCTCAGCCGTACGTCGATCGAGTCGCGCAGCGCGTCCCCGACGAAGTTGAACGCCATGACGATCAGCACCAGGCAGCCACCGACCGGATAGATCAGCCACCAGGCGCCTTCGAACAGGTGGCTCACCCCGTCGGAGAGCTGCGTGCCCCACTCGACGTCGGGATAGTTGAGCCCGAACCCGAGGAAGCCCAGCAGCGAGACCGCGATGATCGCGTCGGCCACCTGGAAGGTGATGTTCACGATCACGACGCCCAGCGCGTTCGGGATCAGGTGCCTGGCGATGATGCGCGGCCTGGTCGCGCCCATCACGGTCGCGGCGGAGACGAACCCCCGCGAACGCAGGGAGAGCACCTCGGCCCTGACCAGCCGGGCGGGCGCCAGCCAGGAGAACGCCCCCAGGATCAGGCTGAGCGACAGGACCGAGGAGCTGAACCGGGTGGCGGCGATCAGCACGATGAACAGGAAGGGGATCGACAGCAGCGTGTCCACCACCCGCATCATGATCCCGTCCACGACGCCGCCGGCCAGGCCCGCGACGGTGCCGTACAGCGTGCCGAACGCGGTGGCGATGAGCGCCGCGAACAGCCCGATCTGCAGCGACGCCTGACCGCCCTGCATGATCCGTCCGAGCACGTCGAAGCCCTGCGCGTCGGTGCCGAGCGGGTGCTCGGCGTCCGGCGGCAGCAGGCTGTTCACCGGATCGACGGCGAGCTGCTCGGTGACGTACAGGTGCGGGCCGACGAAGCAGAACAGCGCGAGCAGGACGATGATGCCCACGCCGGCGACGGCGAGCCGGTTCTGCGCGAAGGAGCTCAGTGCCAGGCGCCAGCCGCTGGTGGCCCGCTGCGCGGCGGGCTTGGGAACCGTCTCGGTCATGCGCGCTGCGTCCTCGGGTCGCTGATGGCCACCAGCAGGTCGGCCAGGAGGTTGCCCAGGACGGTCAGGGTCGCGGCGACCAGTGTGTAGCCGAGCAGAACCGGATAGTCCTGGTTGTTCAGGGCGTTGAAGAACAGCAGCCCGAGGCCCGGGTAGTTGAAGACCGACTCGACCACGAGGTTGCCCGCGAGCAGCAGGGGGATGGTCATGCCGATCAGCGTCACCAGCGGCAGGCAGGCGTTGCGCAGCAGGTGACGGGTCAGCACCAGGCGCATCGACAGTCCTTTCGCCCGCGCCACCCTGATGTAGTCCTGGGCGAGCTGGTCCAGCGCCGCTGAGCGCTGATATCGGGAGTACAGCGCGACCGTGACGCCGGTCAGCGTCAGCACCGGCAGCAGCATGGCGCGCGGTTCAGTGAAGATCACCCAGGTCGAGCTCGACTGCGAGGCCTGCGCGGGCAGGATGCCCAGGCCCAGCGCGAAGACCTGGATCAGCAGCATCGCCAGCAGGAAGACGGGCATCGAGTAGGCGATGAAGGTGAGCGTGGTCAGCACGTTGTCGCCGAAGCTGTTGCGCTTGACCGCCTGGTAGACGCCCAGCGGCACCGCGACGGCGATCGCGAGCACCAGGGCCGTGCCGGCCAGCATCGCCGTCCGGCCGGCGTTCTCGGCCAGCAGCGCGTTCACGCTCTGGTTCAGCTTGTAGGAGTAACCGAGGTCACCCTGCAGCAGCCCGCCCAGGTAGCTGAGGTACTGCACGATCACCGACCGGTCGTAGCCGTGCTCCCGGTCGAAGGCGGCCACCGCTTCCGCACTGGCCTGCACGCCGAGGATCGCGCGGCCGGGCGAGCCGGACATGCCGTGCAGCATGATGAAGGTGATCACCGATACGCCCAGGACCACGATGACCGACGTCGCCAGCCGTCGCAGCACGAACTGGAGCACGCTGCCCCTCCTTCCTGTCGTTCTGTGGTGCTAGCGCAGGTACCAGTACTCCGGCGTCAGCACCGTGGTGGGCAGGGCGGCGAACGTGTCCCGCGGGCCGGACAGCGTGTTCTTCCAGGCCCAGATGGTGTGCGCGGTGGGCAGCCACAGCACGGGCAGCTCGGTCCGCAGCCGCTCGATCTCGGCCTGGACGGCCTGACGGTCGTCGCCGTGCACCGAGGCGCGGATCAGCTCGTCGGTCTCCGTGTCGCTGTAGGCGCCCACGTTGCCCGACCCCTTGGAGTCGAACGTCCCGGTCATCGTCGGGTACGGGGTGGTGCTGAAGCCGCCCCAGGTGGACATGGCCCACTCGCCGGCCTTCGACGGGGCCGCCGGCACGTTGTAGTTCTGGATCAGGAAGCTGAACGTCTTCGGCGCGACCGTGATCGCGATGCCCAGCTTGCGGGCCTCCGAGGCGAACGCCGTGCTGACCGCGCCGTGCAGTTGCGGCTCGCTGCGGTAGAAGAGGTTGAACTTGATCGCCTGGCCCTGCGGGATCCCCTCCCCGCACTCCGACGGCCCGCTGCCGGGACGTTCGCACGTCGTGGTGCCGTTCGGCACGACCTTCCACCCGTGGTCCTCCAGCAGCTTGCGCGCCGCCTGGGGGTCGTAGGGGTAGGGCGCGGTGGCGACGTCCTTCGACGCGTACGGCGAGCTCGCGGGCGCCGTGCCGTAGCTCTCCGCCGCGGCGCCGTTGTACATGCCCTTGCTGGCGATGTAGCCGGGCTGGTCGATCAGGTGCTGCAGCGCCTGCCTGACGTAGAGCTGGCCGAGGATCTTGTCGACGTTGTCGGTGGTGTCCTTGAAGTTGAGCATGATGAAGTTGAAGCCCAGCCGGGGCGCGCCGTAGACGTTGTACCCGGCCGCCTTGAGCGCCTGCACCTGGCCCACGTGGCTCTGGTCCACCGTGGCCATCGTCAGGTTGCCGCTCAGGAGCTGGTTGAACTTCGCCGTCTCGGAGGTGAACGGCCGGAAGTTCAGCGTCTTGATGCGAGGCTTCTGCGGGCCGGTGTACGCCTCGTTGGCGGTCATCGAGTACAAGTTCGTGGTCACGTCGAAGCCGCTGAGCCGGTACGGGCCGTTCACCGTCTGCCAGAGCGGGTCGGTGGCGAAGCCGGCCGGATCGCGCGAGGCCTTGTCGAGGTAGGTGTAGATGGCCTCGGCGTTCTTCGGCTCGCCCGGGTCGAGCAGCGGCCCGTCCGCCGAGGCGCGGGCCCACTGCTTGGCGGGCAGTGGCACGACCGAGGTCAGCTCGTCGGCGGTGAACCACTCGGGGTTGTAGGCCTCCGACAGCTTCAGCGTGACAGTGTCGGCCGAGGACGCCTTGGCACTCGTGACGTTGTCGGGGAACTGCCCGGGCGTGTAGCCGCCCCAGTTGGCGGCGTTCTTCTTCAGCGCCGCCTTCAGCAGGTCGATGAAGAAGACCACGTCGCCGGCCTCGACGGGAGAGCCGTCGGACCAGGTGTAGCCCGGCTTCAGCTTGATGGTCACCGTCTTGTTCCCGTCGGTGAACTCCGGCGGCTCGGCCAGGCTGAGCGCCGGGTTGACCTTGGGGCTGGCGCCTTCGGGGAACCAGTAGAGCGGCCGGTACATGAGCCGCTGGAACTGGTAGGTCACGTAGGTCGAGTTGAACGCGCCGGGCACGATCGGCAGCATGTAGTAGGGCCCGGCCCCGGGCTGCTGCGCGATGTCGACGGATCCGCCGTCCTTGGGCGTGCCCGACTCCGCCGGCAGCTCGCCGAACGTCTGCGAGCCGGACTTCCCGGCGGCCTGGCCGCCCGCCGTGGCCTTGCCGTCGTCGCGTCCGCCGCCGCTGCACGCCGCGAGCGGCAGGAGGACGGCCAGCGTCGCCGCGACGAGCGCGTGCCGGTTCCGGGAGCCGCTCATGGCCGCCTCGTCGCGGCTCGATATCCGGTCAATCGGTAAGTGTCCACGTCGTCCGTTCCTGTTGCCGTCGGGGGGTTGGGAGGAGAGGGTCGCTGCCCGGGGGGTAGGGCGAGGGCCGCTGCCCGGGGGGTAGGGCGAGGGTCAGCCGCCCCAGACCGTCTCCGCGTAGGCGCGGAAGTTGCGGCCGAGGATCTTCTCGATCCTGGTCGAGGAGTAGCCGCGCTCCTCCAGCAGCCGCGCCAGCTCCCGGAACTGGTCGACCCCGCGCAGGTCGACGACGAACGGGAAGGTGTCGCTGCGCTCTCCGGCGGCGGAGGCCCCTGCCTGCCGGCGCAGCGCCACGTGCTCCGCGAGCCGGGCCCGGTAGGCGTCCAGGTCGTCGATGGGGGTGATCGTCCCGTCGGTGCCGATGCCCACGTGGTCCTCGCCGCACACGTTCACGGCGTGCACGATGTGGTCCACCACGTCGCTGGCGCGGGCGTGCCCGGAGGCGTTGAGGAACGGCATGAAGTAGATGCCCACGAAGCCGCCCCGCGAGGCGACCAGCCGCAGCTCCTCGTCGGTCTTGTTGCGCGGCAGGTCGACCAGCGCCCGGCAGCCGGTGTGGTTGATCGAGACGGGCTGCCGGGAGAGCCGCGCGGCCTCCAGGCAGGTCCGCTCGCCGCTGTGCGACAGGTCGACCATGACGCGCTGCTCGTTGAGCGCCTCCACGACCTCCCGCCCGAGCGGCGTCAGGCCTCTGTTGCCCGGCGCCATCGAGCCGTCGCCGATCTGGTTCGCCTGGTTGTAGGTGAGCTGGATGATCCGGACACCCTGGCGGGCGAAGGTGGCGACGCGTTCTGGCCGGTCCTCGACCGCGGCGGCGTTCTGGAATCCGTAGATGATGCCGATCTTGCCGGTGCACTTGGCCGCGGCGATGTCCGCGGCCGTGTCGATCCGCATCAGGTGCTCGTGGTGGGTGGCGATGATCGAGTCCCACGTCTCGATCTCCCGCAGGGTGTGCGGGTAGGGGTCGAAGTCGCCCATCGTGTAGCCGAGGGTGACGTTGATCGCGGTCACGCCCGAGGCGTGCGCGTCGGCCAGCGTACGCGCGTCTATGGTCAGCGAGTCGCTGGTCTGGACGAGCGTGCCGGTGCCGGCGACGTTGGGGTTGTCCAGCACGCCGAGCGCGTTGACGACGATGTGCTCGGTGATGTCGACGCTCATGCTCGCGTCCCTTCCTCTACGCCGCCGGCGCGAGGCCGGTCGTAATCGGCGCGGTCATGGCGCCGCCCGCGCTTGACCGTGGTGATGATGTGGCGCAGATGGCCGATGTCCTCGTACGGGTCGGCGGCGACGACGAGCAGGTTGGCCAGTTTCCCGGCCTCCACGCTGCCCGTCGTGGCCGTCTGTCCCAGGGCGGCGGCTCCGCCCAGGGTCGCCGCGCGGACCACCTCCCTGGGCGGCATCCCCATGGCGTGGACGAGGTGGTCGAGCTCGTCGTGCAGCGAGGGGTAGGGGTCGTCCGGCGGGGTCTCGTAGTCGGTGCCGGCGCAGATCTCCACGCCCACGTGGCGGGCGCGGTCGATGAGCCGCCGGACCACGTCGCGCGCCATCCCGGCCGCGCCGGGCGGGCTGAGCGGGATTCTGCCGACGACGCTCGCCGTGGCGTCGAGTACGGTGCCGCGCCGCCGCATCTCACCGAGCAGCGCGTCGATCGCGTCCACCGGCGCGTCCAGGAACTGCCGGTAGACCTGCGAGAGGTGAGCGCGCTGCCCCCGGTAGGTGTCGGGCCGGACGTCCGAGAGCTCGTAGGCGAGCATGTGGACGTGGGACACCACGTCCACGCCGGCCGCCACGACGTCACCCGGCAGGGCGGGGAACACCGCCCCGTGCGCCCACACCCGCATCCCCTGCCGGTGCGCCTCGGCGGTGATCCGTGTGATCAGCGAGGCCCCGAGGTCGGCGTAGACCTTGATGGCCACGGCGCCGGTGCCCCGGGCCCGCGCGACGGCGGTCACCAGGTCGGTGTCCTCCCCGACCGCCTGCATCCACGGCGCCGTGCCGGGTGTCGCGCCCTGGGTGACCTGCCACGTGCGCGGGTCGTCGAAGAAGCTCTGGCCGGCCATCAGGGCGGCGTTGTGCACGTCGGGGCCGGGGATCTCGCCGATCAGCGCGGCCCGCTCCAGGTCGGCCATCTGCCGCAGGTCGCCGGCCATCTCGCGGATCGCGGTGACGCCGCCGTAGAGCTGGCGGCGCATCGTCTCCTCGGCCCGCCGGCGGTTGGGCGGGGTGGACAGGTGCTGGTGGGTGTCGATGAGGCCCGGCAGGAGGAAGGCCCCCGCCAGGTCGACGACCTCGGCGCCGTCGAGGTCGGACGCGCCGAGCTCGGCGTCCGGCACGACCTTCCTGATCGTCGCCCCGTCGGTCACCACCGCCATCGCGCGGCGGACGGGCGCGCCCGTCCCGTCGATCAGCGACGCGTCGCGGTAGACCGTCACCTCACCCGGCGTGGCGGGCGCGAAGGGGGTGGGCGCCGGATCGTCGCCCGCGACCGGTCGTTCATCTCTGTCGGTCATGGGGGTCGCTCGGTCTCCGTTTCAGAGCTTCGTCGAGAGGGACATTCTCGACGCGATCTGTTACGTACAGCGTAACAAGTGTTGCAACACTAGCAACGTCTGTTAACATGCGTCAAGCGTGGAATGATGGCTCCGACGACCGTGAAGGGGGACCTTTGCCCAAGCCGGCCAGCTCTGCCGTGGACAAAGCCCTCGACCTCATCGAGGCCGTCGTCCAGGCGAACCGTCCCTTGCGACTCAGCGAGTTGGCGAACCTGGCGGGGATGCACCGCGCCACCGCCTACCGCATCCTGGTCGACCTGGTCCGCCGCGGCTGGATCATGCGCAGCCAGGACCACTACCTGCCCGGCACGATCGTGCTGCAGTTCTCCCAGGCCGCCGCCGCCAACTCGCTCGTGGTGCTGAGCAGGCCGGCGCTCCAGTCGCTGTCCGACCAGACGGCGATGATGGTGAACCTTCAGGTCCTGGAGCCCGAGGGCGCGCGAGTGATCGACGTCGTACGCCCACCACGGCTGGCGATGATCACCGACTTGCTGGGCGAGCTGCTGCCCATCCACAAGTTCGCGGGCCCCATGGCTCTGGTCTCCGCGCTCGACGACGCCGCGCAAGTCCCCTACCTGCGCGTCGCCGAGCAGCAGCGCGACCCCGCCGCGTTCAGGGCCGAGCTGCTGAGGGACCTCGACCAGGCCCGCCACACCGGCTTCGCGCTCGAACGCGGGCGCAACGAAGAAGTGATCGCCTCGCTGAGCCGCGCGGTGCTCACCGGCAACGGGCGCCCGATCTGCGCTCTGACGATCGTCGGCCTCGACAGCGAGTTCGACGACGCCACCCTGGCGAAGCTGAAGGACAGCCTCATCGCCGCGACGAACGAGCTGCGAGCCACCTTGAGCGGCACGACCCCCGGAGCCGACCTTGATTGACACCGCAGTGAGCGGAGTTCTCGTCCTCGACCGGGACCAGACCAGGGCGGCATTACCACCTGACGCGCTCCTCGCGGCGGTGCGCACCGCTCTGATCGCCGTCAGCCGCGGCGAGACCTCCGCCCCGCCCCGCGTCGCGGCCCGCTCCGCCCACGGGCTGCTGGGCGCGATGCCCGGGTACGTTCCCCGGCTCGGGCTGGCCGCCAAGCTCGTGACGGTCTTCTCCGCCGTCACGGCGGGCGGGCACGGCGCCCATCGCGGCATCGTCGCCTACTTCGACGAGGAGAACGGCCGGCCGCTGGCGGTCATGGACGCCGAGACGATCACCGCGCTCCGCACGGCGGCCACCGCGACCGCCGCCATGACGGCGCTCGCGCGGGCCGACGCCCGCCACGTCGCCGTCATCGGCACCGGCACGCAGGCTCGCGCCCAGATCGAGCTCGTCGCCGCGATGGACTCCGCGCGGCTCCTGATCGGAGCGCGTGACCGCGCCGCCGCCGAACGCCTCGCCGCGCGGGTGCCCACCGCCAGGGCGTGCGGCATCGAGGAGGCGGTCAGGGAGGCGGACGTCGTGTTCTGCTGCACCTCCAGCCGGGAGCCCGTAATGCGCCGGTCCTGGCTCGGCGGCGGCGTGCACCTCAGCTCGGTGGGCGGCTCCGACGGGCCGGAGTTCGGCGGCGAAACCCTGCGGGCGTCCTCGCTGTTCGTGGAGTGGCGGGGCGCCGTCACCGAGCCGCCACCCGCGGGCGCCTGGGAGCTGCAGGGCACCGACCCGGGCGCGGCCCGCCTGATCGGCGCCGTGCTCGACGGCGCCGACCCGGGCCGCGGCTCAGCGCAGGAGCTGACGCTGTTCAAGTCCACCGGCCACGCCGCACTCGACGTCGCGGCGGCCTCGGTGGCCTACCGGGTGGCGCGCGAGCGCGGGCTGGGGTTCAACGTGAACCTCTGAGGCCGCTTCTATCCTTCGGACGGCGCCGCGCTGACCGGCCGGTGGGCGAGCGGGCTGGAGAAAATCATGGTGCTCGACGGCGTCCCGTAGGCGGCCAGGCGATCGATCAGGGCCTCGAACGCCGCCATCGACGGCACCGCGATCTTGAGGATGCTGCACACGTCACCGGTGACCCGGTGGATCTCCCGGATCTCCGGCCAGCCGGCCACCCCGGGATCGCGCAGCACACAGGTGGGCCCGTAGCAGGTGAGCTGCACGAACGCGGACACCCCCCAGCCGGCCCGGGTCAGGTCCACGGCGGCGTGATAACCGCTGATCACCCCGGTCTCCTCCAGCCGCCGCACCCGCTCGGCCACCGCGGGCGGTGACAGGTGGACGCGGCGCGACAGCTCGTTGAACGAGAGTCGGGCGTTCTCCTGGAGCTCACGCAGCAACTCCCAGTCCATGGCGTCCACCAGCAGGTCCTTTCACTCGAAAACCGACGTCAGGGAAATGGTTACCAGACATAAGGCATTTCGCGAAAAGGCCGTTGAACCGGCATTCCTTCCTCGCTGTCACCACAGCATCATGAGGTGCCGCTGAACGAAAGGAGCGCCGCACATGGAGACGACAGCACGGGTACGCCCGGCCTCCGCCAGAGAACGGGCCGAACGGGCCGAGGCCGGCGGCGGGCTGCCGACCCTCGAATTCGAGCGGGAGCTCCCCTACGACGCCTACGTCCGCACCGACATCCTGCACGACCTGCAGCGCCCGTTGAGCGACGCCCCGGGCGAGATGTCCTTCCTGGTGATCACCCAGGTGATGGAGCTGTACTTCAAGCTCATCGCGTACGAGCTGCTCTCCGTCCGGGAGGCGCTGCGGGCCGACCGGCTGCCCCCCGCCCTCGACGCGCTGCGCCGCACGGCCCTGCACCTGCAGGCCCTGAACGCGAGCTGGAACGGCCTGCGCTGGATGACGCCCGCGGACTTCAACAAGTTCCGCGACCTGCTCGGGGAGGCGTCAGGGCTGCAGTCGGGCATGTACCGGCTGGTGGAGTTCCGGCTGGGACTCAAGAACGAGGCCCTGCTGCGGCCGTTCAAGGACGCGGCGGTGCGCGACGACCTGCGCCGCGCGTTCGACGAGCCCAGCGTCTGGGACGCCGCCACCGCACTGCTCGCCAGACACGGCCACGACCTCCCGTCCGCCGTACTCGACCGGGACCACGGCTCCGAGTACGAGCCCAGCGAGGCGGTCGAGCAGGCCTGGGTGCGGGTCTACCGCGACGACGCCGGCGACCCGGAACGCACCCGCCTCCGGGAGCTCGGAGACGCGCTGACCGAGGTCTCCGAACGCTTCGCGGAGTGGCGCTACGCGCACGTGGCGGCGGTGCGCAGGTCGATGGGCGCCAAGCCGGGCAGCGGCGGGTCCAACGGCCTGGGCTGGCTCGAACGCAGCATGGCCAGGGCGGTCTTTCCCGAGCTCTGGTCCGCCCGTACCCACATGTGAAGCGTCCAGCGCACGCCTACCGGTCGCATGAGCGCCTCCTCGGGCAGACGAGCAGCACCCCGAGCCCGATCTGCCGGTCAGCCTGACTCGTGGTTCTTCGCCGCGTGCTCGGCACGGAAGGCCCGCCGCTGCCAGCGGCGCACCTGCTCCTGCATGTGCCGCTGAAGGCGGGACAGGGTAGCCGTCGCGATGACGGCGGCAAGCCACACGCCGCAGATGAATGCCGTGACGGCGGCGGCCATGACCAACGGCAGTTCGGATACCGTCCCCAAAGCGCGCACGATAAGAATAGTCGGCGAAGGATCAGTACCCATCGCGAGATCCTCCCTTGTTTTCCCGGCGAGTCCGATGATTTACACTTCGAACGTTAAGCTCCTCTGCGAGCGACGTAAACGATCACTTTGTGCACAGTTCGGAGGCAGGGGACGTAAACGGGACGCGGAAGGTACGGCCGGTGGACGAAAGTACAAGAAACGTGCTGGCGCAGTGCGAGCGAGAGCTCAGAGAACTGCGCAAGGCTATGGGCTGCACTCCCGAGCGGCTTGTGGAGTGTCCAGAACTGATGAACGTGCTGCAGAATTTCACCGGGCCGGGCCGGCCGAGAACAATCCAGGCTTGCATAGACGCACTCATTGACTTCGTCAAGCGCATCAGCGACACAAGGCATCGAGAACCTCTACTCGTCGCGCTCCATCTCGACCCGGCTCATGAGGGTGACACGCTCGCACGACGGCGCGGCAGTTACGTCGCCGCGCTCCGGTCGTCCAGGAGTCCTCTGGCCGCGGACGTGCGCACGATCGAACGGCGGGAGAACAGGGCGATCAAGGCGGCCGTACGACTGCTGCTGGAGAACCGCGAACCTGACGACGGCGGCGTGCTCGCGCCGGCGCATGCGGCAGGACCCTCCTTCTCGAAGGATCTGGCCATCGAGGCCATCTCCCATGTCTGCCGCTTCTCCGATAGCGGTGCCATTGTCGAGCAAGAGGTCACCCGATGGGTGCGCGCGGTGGTTCCGCTCGCCGATCCCCGGATCCTCGTCGCGAACAGATATCTCGCGGAAAGCCGTCCTGGGGTGCTGAGAATGGAGAGTCTGTACGGGTGCCGCGTGATCGAGCAAGCCGAGGACCCCGGCGGCAGCATTCTGGCGACCGTCGAGATACTCCAGCGACTCAGGCCGGATGACGGAATATATCCGTTCAGTTGCCGGCTGCTCATCGACAGCCGCATTCGTTCCCAGCCGGTTGTTCGCTGGCGCCCGCCCTTCCATCACCCGAGGCGAATCGAGTTCAAACTGCTCTTCGAGCCGGAGATGGTTCCGGTCCGGGCCTGGTGGTTCGGCGCGACCTTGGATATCGAGGGGCAACTTGAACCCGCACCGAGCGAATGTCGTCACCTGAAAATACTTCAGAACGGCCGATATCTGTACAAGGTGTTCGACGAGCAGCAGCTCATGCCGAACCATTATTACGGTATCGCGTGGGTTTGGGCGTCGTAACAGGCTCTGGTCCGGTCGTTGTGTAAGGTACGTCGGCACAGCTCTGCCCTGAAGGGCACGCATCCTGTTACACGATCAGATCGGAGGAATCAAGCGTATGGAAGGCGAAGGCTGAGCAATCTTGCAGAAAGCGGCAGGAGACCCGAGGTTTCCTGCCGCTTCTTCTATGCGGATCCTGTGCCTTCCAAGACTTACTCCAGTCTTAAGCATGAAGAATGCTCAGGTTATTGGCCTGTTTTGGACAGGGGTTGAGGCGGTTTTGGGGTAGACCTCATCACAGAGACCACACATGCCCCAATAGTCCCTTACACCCCACTGTAGCCGGGTCTAACTCGCATCTCAAATTGGAGTCGCCATGAGCGGCCAGGCGAGAGCTGGAGTCGTGCAGCGACCGCCGCCCGCCGCGCTCCGCGACAGAGAAAGCGCAGCTCAAAGGCACTGCTCGAGCATGCGATCACACAGGCCGCCATGCGGCCGCCGCCGACTTGCCGTAGGGTTCTCTCACGCCTGGAGATCATCACGACAGCCGCACCCTTCGACCGCACGTCTCCGTTCAAGCACTGACTGTCATGAATCGCCCCGGTTGAGGCTTATGTCCAAACTGTGGCTGGAGTATTAGGCTCTGCTGCGTGATGAGAAGCAAGGCTGCTCGGAGTGCCGGGGACGTCAAGCGTGAGCGCACGCGAGCCGTTCTCCTCAGTGCGGCTCGCGCGTTGTTCACCGAGCGCGGTTGGTATCGCACACGGATCGAAGACGTGGCGACGACAGCCGGTGTGAGTGCGGCCACTGCCTACAATCATTTCAAGAGTAAACAGATCCTGATGGGATCTGTTTATCGTCCACTCGTCGGCCGGCTGTCGAAATCAGTGGAGCTGGCCCTCGTGGGCAAGTCGGATCCGGTCGACGCCATACTCCGGCATTTCCATGACCTGGCGGCGCTGGCGCGCAGACGCCAGCGGCTGACGGAGTCGCTGGTGGCCGCGATGAACGAGCAGACGATCAGACACGGCAGAGTGAGCGCGGAACCCAACGAAGCGGATATCCGTCATCTTGTGCCGCTGTACACCATGCTTGCCAGACTGATGGAGCACGGCCAGAGATGCGGAGTTCTGCGGTCGGGCCCTTCCGTCATCGCCGGAGCGGCCTTCTGCACCGATGCGCTGTTGCACCAGGCCCTCAACCTGCACGAAGAATCCGCTCACGACACCGCCCTGAACATGCTGGACCAACTGCTCTCCACGTGGGCGGCGAACTCCGACATCTCCAGCGATCGTGCCTCCATCACCGTCGCCTCGGACCGGAAGAGCGAGGGGGATCTGTCTCTGGTCCTGCACCGGCTCATGCGGCAAGACGGGGACGGGTCCCGGCGAGCGCTCGCCAACGACAGCCTCACCAGGGCATATCTGGAAGCCGGCCTCCAGTTGAGCACCATCACTGACAGCCCCGACACCTACTTCGGGCTGCCGTCGGAAAACGAGATCTTCAAAGAGGTGGAGCGGGCGGGACAAGGGTCGGGAGACGAAAAGGAATTTCACGAGAGATGGTCCAGCAGGGACGACTTCGCACTCGACCTGCTTGCCTACGCATTATGGGTCAGACATTGGCGGCCGGATTCCGTCATGAGATCGGCGGATCTGATCTCCAATGCCGTGGACCCGGTACGGGGCGCGCAGGAGGTCAGCAGTCAGGAACTGGCGTCCATTCTGGAGAACCCGGCGATGGGCCTGTCCCTCATCGCCACGGCCATGGCAGATCGCTTCCCCGAATTGAGGACCACCACCGGCAGCGCCAGAACCGCGGTCCGGCAGAAGTGGATCCCCATCTACGAGGAGATGCTGGCGGTGAACGACCTGAGACTGCGCCCCGGCGTCACCATTGAGGACCTCGCGGACATCCTCTCCGTGACCGTCGAAGGCGTCGCCTTCCGCGCGCTGTCCGGTCCGGCGGAGGACCATGAGCGGCTCAGGCTGACGCTGCGCAAGGCCGTGCTCGCCGTCCTGGTCTCCACGGTGAACTCAGGCGACGATCTCAGTCTCGACGAACAACTGCGGCGGCTCATCCTCGCCCCTCGGAACATCTGACCTGTGCCAGGCGATCAAGCAGCAGGCGGCCCTCCATGCCGGCATCGCCGACTCGTCGTGGCTGTCCGCACAGGCGGCCGGACAGCGCCGTGAAGCCTGGCCGGGCGGCGTCGTCGTGGGCTGCGGCGGAGCGAACTGGCGGGACGCTGCGGACCAGCGGTTCGTGGACGTTGGTAGCGCTGATGGACCCGCCGTCGTCCAGCACCCTGCGGGCGCGTCGGCATCACTGGTTCTTCCCCACCAGCGGCGTCTGTGGGCCCGCTGTTGGCACGGATGCGGATGCGACGGTTGCGCAACGCCGCAAGGCACGATCGGAGCGTAGTCGGGCGGCCGATCGCCGCCCTCCGATGCGAGGAGTGATGCGGCATGTCAGCTGCGATTCTCAAGAAGGTACGCGGCCGTCGGGCGATGTGGGTCGCGGCGGTGGCAACGCTCGCCGGTATCGGCTTAACGGTCCCGGCGTCCGCCGCGGTGCCCCCCGAAGTGATCATCGTCGACACGTTCGCCACCCGGACGGCGACGGGCGCCGCGAACGTCTTCTTCGACTTCAACGTCCCGGCCGGGAGCTGGACCGCCGAGGCCACGATCACGGGCCGCAACAACACGGCCGTAGCGTCCGGCCTGGCCTGCACGCTGCTGATCATCAGCGAGAGCAGCACCAACAACAGCCGCACGGTCGCCTCGCTGGGCCCCAACGGCCAGTTGGCCAGCCTGGCGGTGGTCACGGCGCGTACCGTGAGCACCTCCGGGCTCGTGCGGTTGTCGTGCAACGCGACCACGACCTCGAACATCTCGATCTTCAACGTGAGCATCATGGCGATGCGCGTCAACTCCTTGACCCGCGTGAACCTCGGTTGAGCCCGGCGCCATGAAGCCCCCATGAGCGAATGTCATGACGGGGACAGCGATGTCCCTGTCGTGACCCGGGCGGCGCCGTTCCCCGTTGTTCGCGCTCGACGGGAAGGAGCCCCGCGTGGCTAGGACCCGTAGAGGTCCCTCTCGCTCAGGACCGGGCTGCCGTCGTCGGAGCGTCCCAAGCGGGCCGCTGAGCCGAACATGGGTCCACGAGCTCGCCTGATACCGGCGAATCGACCGAACCCGAGCGGCTCGGGAACGTCGTCGTAGACGGCCTCCATGCCGCCCCTGGCCGAGTACGTCTCATGCCAGAAACCGGTGCCGCCCGAGTCCCGCAGGAAGTCGAGCCACCACTCCCGATGCGGCTCGGACCGGGCGAAGTCGAGCAGCGACGGCAGGTCCCGCCAGTACTGGCGCATCCCCATGTTCATCGGGAAGAACGAGTAGTACACGGGCTCGTGCAGCAGCAGCCCGTCCGGCTTGCCCGCGACCGACTCACTGATCTTCCGGCCGAAGCTGAAGAAGGTCCGGATCCCGTACAGCTGGTTCACGCGCATGCCGAGGTAGAGGACCATGAGGTCCGGGTAGGCGGACAGATCGACGGTCTGCCGGGTCACTCGAGTGGGCATTCGATGCTCCTTACGGTTCAGGTCAGGCATGGACTGGTGCGGGCTTCACCCGGGCCACGGTCACGAGGTAAAGGAGGAGCCCGGCGGTGGTGAGGGCGAAGCCGGCCCAGACGGTCGACAGGGTCCCCCAGCCGGCTTCGAGGGTGATCGCGCCGCCGATCGCGCCCAGCGAGTTGGCCAGGTTGAGCGCGGCCAGGTTGAGCGCACCCATCAGGGTCGGGGCGCCCGGCGCGAAGCCGGTCAGCCGGACCTGGATGGTGGGGATCGCGAACATCATGGTCGCGCCGACGCCGAACAGGCAGGGCAGCAGGATCGCCAGGTTGCCGCCGGCCACGCCGATCAGCACCAGGAGCGCGAGCACCCCGCCGTACCCCCAGGTCAGGCCGCGGTTGGCGTGCTGGTCGGCGACGCGTCCGCCGAGGTGGTTGCCGACCGCCATGCCGAGGCCGAAGACGGCGAGCGCGATCGGGATGAGCGAGGCGTCCTGCAGCGCCGCGTCGGTGACGAACGGGCCGATGAACGTGTAGACGGCGAAGATGCTGGAGATGCCGAGTGCGGCGACGGCGCCCATCAGCCAGACGTTGCGCCGCCGCAGGGCGCCCAGCTCGGCCGCGACGGAGCCGCCGCGCAGGTCGTCGGTACGTGGCAGCCAGGCCACCAGGGCGGCGCCGGCGAGCAGGCCGATGACGACCACGACCCAGTACATGGCGCGCCAGCCGGCGCTCTGGCCGATGAACGTGCCGAGCGGCGACCCGAAGATGGTGGCGACGGTCAGGCCGCCCATCACGGTGGCGAACGCCTTGCCGCCCTTGCCCGGCCCGTACATGTACGCGGCGACGACGGCGCCCGCACCGAAGAACGCGCCCTGCACGCTTCCGGCGACGAACCGGAACACGACGAGCAGCTCGATGTTCGACGCCAGCGCGGAGAGCGAGTTGCCGAGCAGGAACAGCGCGATCAGGCCGAGCAGCAGGGCGCGTCTGTTGACCCGGGCGGCGAGCAGAGTGATCGCCGGGGATCCGATCACCACCCCCAGGGCGTACGCGGTGATCGCGTGCGTCGCGACGGGGATCGACACGCCCAGATCGGACGCGAACAACTGGATGATGCCGTTGCTGCCGAACTCGCCGGTACCGATCGCGAAGGTGCCCAACGCCAGCGCGAACACCGTCGGCCGCGGATCGCGGACGGGCGATTCGGCGAGGGTGTGCCGGTCCTCTTCGGCTGTGCACTGGCCCTCGTAGGCACGTTGATGCATCGTTGCGTCCTCCAGACGATCAACGGGGGTCAGGTGCGGGCGGCGGTCGCCGCCCGCCCGTGGCCTCGGTGCCGGTCAGCTCGTCGAGGTCCCGGCCCGGCCACTCATGCGTCGCTGTCCTCCGGGAGGTCAGCGCGCGGCGCGTCTGATGAGGTCGGCGGTCACGGACGGCTGCGCGATCATCGCGACGTGCGAGGCGCTGACCTCGTGAACCCGTGAGCCGGCCCGCCGCGCCATGAAGCGCTGTGCCGCGACGGGAAGCACCTGATCGTTCCTGGCGATGAGGTAGTAGGAGGGAGTGGTCTTCCAGGCCGGGGCGCCGGACGGCTCACCTAGCGCGCGCGTGTCGGCGGGCCGCTGGCCGGCCTGCATCAGGCTGGTGGTCGCCCTGGGCACGTCCTTGGCGAAGACGTCGTGGAACGCCTCCTTCTTGATGTATCCGTCGACGAGCCCGTCGCCGTAGGGACGGATGTCCAGCGCCGCCTCGTTGAGCTTGCTGCCCGGATACTTCGTCTGCAGGTCCAGCAGCGACTCACCCTGGTCGGGGGCGAACGCGGCCACGTAGACCAGCGCTTTGACGTTCGGGTTGCCGGTCGCCGCGTTGGTGATGACGATCCCGCCGTAGGAGTGCGCGGCAAGGACGATCGGGCCGCTGATGGTGGCGAGGATGGAGGCCAGGTAGGCGGAGTCGGAGGCCACGCCGCGCAGCGGGTTCGCCGGGGCGATCACCGGATAGTTCTCGCGGATGAGCTTGGCGCTGACGTCGTTCCAGCCGGAGGAATCGGCGAACGCGCCGTGCACGAGCACCACGGTGGGTCTGGGCTTGGCTTCCTCCTGGGGCTGCGCCTGTGCCTGCGCCTCGGACGTGCTCAGCAGGGCGCTGGTGGCGACCGCGGCGGATCCGGCCAGCATCGCCCGGCGGGTCGTCGTCATAGTGTGGTCCTTTCAGAACTGCGATGGGCACCTCGATTGCGGGTCAGCGTAGGTCCCGGTTACTTGACGACCACTGAACTCGGCAGGTCAGTCTTCGGGAAGTACGTCGATCTAGCGTGCAGGCATGAAAACGCAGAAGAGCGAGGCCGCCAGGAAGTGGGGCCTACGGATTCACGTGCTCTTTTATGTCCTGTCCAACCTGGCCCAGGTGGTGGTGTGGGTCCTCTACGACTCGGGAAGCCATTTCTGGCCGCTGTGGTCGATCGTCTTCTGGGGCATCGGGCTGATCTTCCACGTCTGGAGCAATTACTCGCCGCCCCGGTCGCACATCGCGCACTGACCGACCACGTTCAAAGCTCGGCGAGGAACTTCTCGGCGCGGCGCGCGAACAAGTGAGACCCGCGTTCGCTGGACCGGTCGCGGGCCTCTTCCGCAGCCGCCCGTACGACTTCGGCGGGTTCGCCGCGGGCGTGCAGCAGGCGCGCCCGCAGCAGCAGGACCAGCCCTTCGGCGTAGCGCTGGCCGTAGGCCTCGAGGGCCTGGTCCGCTCGGTCGAGTGAGCTGCCCGCCTGGTCCGGCAGCCCGGCGGCCAGCCACATCTCGGCGCTCAGCGCATGGTGGTACGCGACGCCCCACCGCGGCGGGTCGACCAGCGTCCCGGCCAGGATCTCGTCGGTCTCCGCCGCGATGCCGGCCGGGTCGTCGCCGGCGAGGGCGCGGGCCCAGTGCCAGATCAGCCGGATGTAGTGCTCCTGCTGGACGGCGGCGCGGCCGGTGCCCACGGTCATCCACCGATCGATCGTGCGCAGCACCCAGTCCGCGTCACCGGCCATCGAAGCGATGATGGCGGTGTAGTAGGCCCAGGTCGCGACCGCGTACGAGTCGTCGGGGCCGTTCCACTTGTCGATGATGGTGCCCGCCGTCCCGGGGTCACCGTGCAGTGCGGTGACGACGGCATGCCAGCCGGGCCACTCGCCTGAGACGTCACGCCGGATCGGGGTCTCACTGTGCGCGGAGACAACGCCGTCGAGCAGGGCGGGGTTGTTCTCGCTGAAGCATCGCAACGCCTCGCCGATGTTGCCGACGTCCCACTGGTGCAGGCCCCAGGCTTGCCGGCCGTACACACGGACGACCGGGTCGCAGGACGCCTCCCCCTGCTCGTACAACCGGCGGACCAGCCGGACGCGGTCCCACTCCAGGAAGGTGTAGGCGCCGAAGAGGCGGGCGAAGAGGAGCCCGGCGGCCTCGACCTCCCGGCCGAGCCGGCGGGCCAGGTGCTCCGCACGTTCCAGCAGATCGAACGTGGTGCCGCCGAATCCGGCTTGCCGGCGCGGGGCGATGGCCAGCAGCGAGAGGGCGGAGAGCTCGAGTTCCGGGAGCCCGGCGGTCCGCGCGATCTGGGCGGCCGTTTCCAGGTGCCGGTCGGCGGCGGCGAACGCGAGCTTGGTCGTCGCGCGACGACCGGCGCGCTTCAACGCCTCCACGGTACGAACCGGCTCGGCGAGCGGACCGGCCGCGCACAGGTGGAAGGCGAGCCGTTCGATGACGGACTCGTCGTCCGCGTGGCCTTCTTCGAGCGCGTCCGCGACACGCAGGTGCAGCCGGACGGCCCGGAGCTGTTCCGTTGTCCCGGTGACGGACTCGCGCACCAGGTCGTGCGCGAAACGCCACGTGAACGGGCCCTCCGGCCCTGTTTCGAGCAGGCCGAGCGCGCGCAGCGGTTCGAGGCGTTCGAGGCAGTCCGCGACGTCGATGCCGGCGGTGCGGGCGAGCAGGCCGAGCTCCACGTCGCGGCCGATCAGCGCGGCGACCCGCAGCAGGTCGCGAGTGCTGTCGTCGAGGTCCGCCAGCCGATCGCGAACGACGTCCCGCACGGTGGACGGCACCCCGGCCCTGGCCGAGGCGTCGCCGTCGCCGAGCGCGCCGCGGTCGCTGAGAAGCCGCGACAGTTCGCGGACGAAGAAGGGATTGCCCGCGGTGCGAACGTGGATGTTGCGGGCGATGTCCGTGCCGGGTTCGCGGCCGGTCTCGCGGCGGATCAGTTCGGCCACGTCGGTCAGGCTGAGCGGGCCGAGGTGAATCCTGCGGTGGTTGGGCAGCCGGCTGGCGGCGGCCAGTGCCCGCGACAGGTCGGGGCCGGGTGTGGGTGCGCGGTCGCGGAGGGCGCCGATGATCGCGGTGCCGGCGGGTAACCGGCTCGCCAGGTGGTTGAACAGCTGAAGCGAGGTGGCGTCGATCCATTGCAGATCGTCCATGACGAGCAGCGTCGGCCGTTCCGCCGAGGCCTGGCCGATGAACGTGACGACCTGCTCGAACAGGCGGAACTGGGCGCGTCCGCCGGAAGGCGGCGGCGCGGCGTCATCGTCCCTGGATTCGAGGAGGCGGCCGAGCTCGCCGGCCAGCCACTTCTCGCGCGCCGGCGCGGGCAGGCTGTCGAGGACGACGGTGAGCGCCTGCTCCCACGGCCACATCGAGGGCATCCCATCGCCTTCCAGGCAGGAGGCCCAGACGACGAGCGCGCCACGCCGATCCGCGGCGACGGCCTCTTCCAGGAGGCGCGTCTTGCCCGAGCCCGGTTCGCCTTCGACGATGGCGAGCCCGGTGCGGCCGGCGAGCGCGGCCTCGATGGCCTGCCGCAGCACGCCGAGCTCCTCGCCCCGGCCGACCAGGCCGGCTGCGTGCCTCGCCGGTGCGGGGTCCCCCTCGTTCTCCGTGCTCGTCGCCACCGGCGACGCCGGGGTCTGCGTGAGCACCCGCAGGTGAGCGGCCTGCAGCGCCGGGCCGGGGTCGATGCCGAGCTCCTCGGCGAGGCGGTCACGGACCGCGTGGAACGCCGACAGCGCCGCCGCCTGCCGTCCAGCGGCGCCGAGTGCGGTGATGAGAGCGGCGTGTACGGGTTCGTGGAACGGCGCCATCGACGCGGCCAGTCGCAACGGCGGGATCACCCGCTCCGGCCGGCGTAACGACACGGCTAGTTCGGCCGCTGCCGCGCAGGCGGCGTAGAACTCGTCGTCGAGAGCGGCCAGGATCGGCACCGCGGTCGGTCCATGGGACAGCCCGTCCCCCGCGGGGCCACGCCAGAGGCCGATCGCCTGGACGTAGTGGCCGAGCGCCACGTCGTCAGCTCCCTGGGCGAGGGCGTCCTGTGCGGCTTCGCGAAGTTCCCGGAACGTGGCCAGGTCCAGCGTGCCGGGGCCGGCGCTGAACACGTACGCGTTGCCGCGGCGGTGCAAGTACGTCCCGGCCGCCCGGGCGGGAACCTCGGGTTCGAGCACCCTCCGCAGGGCTCCGACGTACTTCTGGATGAGGTTGAGCGCGCTGGCGGGGGCGTCGTCCGCCCAGATCAGGTCGATCAGTTCTCTCGTGCTGACCGGATGGCCCACCCGCGCCAGGAGCAGGGACAGCAGCTGCGCCTGCTGCCGTGGGCCGGCGTCCAGTTCGGCGCCGTCACGCCACAGCCGCAACGGACCGAGGACCTGGAGACGCGGCGAACCGGCGCCGGTCGGCGGATCTTCGCCGTCGGGCCGAACGGGATGGGCGGGCCCAGTCACGTCGACTCCTGGATGGACATGACACGTCGGTCCGCTTGCGACCCGTGTGGGACCGCAGCGTGCACCGAGTATATGGGCCCGGGATTTGCTGGTAGAAGGGTGGCCTTGCTGGGGTTTGTCGACCTCGCGCGGCCTCAGCAACCTCTTCGGCGGCTCAGGCCACCGGCGCCGATGATCCGGCCGGAACCTGCCTCCGGCGGTTGATCAACCAGCCGAACCCGGTCGCCGTGAAGAACATGACGATGCCGTACACCGCGCCGGGGACGGCGATCTCGGCGCTGTTGAGCAGCGTCGGGCTCAGCGCGATCGTGATGGCGAGACCGGTGTTGTGGATGCCGATCTCGAACCCGGCCGCGGTCGCCGCACGGTGGTCGACACCGGCCAGGCGCGGCACGCCGTAGCCGATCAGCAGGCTCACGACATTGAAAGCGAGCGCGGCCAGCCCGACCGAGACGAAATAGCCGACGAGGTTCTCCCGCTCCGCGTACAGCACGGCGTAGATGACCCCGAGCAGGACCACAACGGACAGCACCCGGACGGGCAGGTTGAGCCGCCGCGCCACCTCCGGCGCCCGCGCGCGCACGAGCATCCCGATCGCGACCGGCACCACCACCATCGAGAACACCTGCATGATCTTGTCGAACTGCAACCCGAGCGCGGCCCCATCGGGCAGGAAGAACCCGGCCGAGAGGTTCACCACGATCGGCAGCGCGACCACGGCCAGCACCGAGTTGATCGCGGTGAGCGTGACGTTCAGCGCGACGTTCCCGCCGAACAGGTGGCTGAACAGATTGGCCGCGGGGCCACCGGGCGATGCCGCGACCAGCAACATCCCGACCGCCGGCTCCGGCGGGAGCCCGAAGGCGAGCACCAGGCCGAAGCAGATCGCCGGCAGCAGCACGATCTGGCACAGCAGCGCGACCACGGCCGCCTTCGGATACCGGCCCACTCGCCGGAAGTCGTCCAGGGTCAGGCTGAGACCTAGGCCGAGCATGACGATGCCGATGGCAATGGGGAGGCTGGCTAAGATCAACGAGGAGCCCATGGCGGACATTCTCCCGGCACTCCCACCAGTCCCGGTAGGGTACTCGTCCCAGGCTGACCCGTCCGGAGAGCGGCGAGCCGGCAGCATCGGGGCACAAGCAGTCGATCCCGGGGCCGCGCCGATAATGGGCCGATAATGGGCCGATGAAGGTACGCATCGGGATAGCGCCGCCTCCTGGAGACACCCCCGGCCACCTCGCCGGGCTCGCGGAGCGGGCCGAGGCCCTCGGGATCGACTCCCTGTGGCTGTCGGAGATCGTCCACGGGCCGTCCGTCGAGCCCGTCGTCGGCATGGCCTACACGCTGGCCGCCACCCGCAGGCTGAAGGTCGGCACGGGGGTGGCGATCCTGCCGGGCCGCCACCCGGTGCGGGTGGCCAAGCAACTCGCCTCGCTCGCCGCGCTCGCCCCCAAGCGCGTGCTGCCCGTCTTCGGGCTGACCCCGGCCAGGCCCGCAGAACGGGAGGCGTTCCCCGTCCCCGGGCCACGCGGCGCGGTGTTCGACGAGTCGCTCGAACTGCTCAAGCTGCTCCTGCGACAGGAGAAGGTGACCTTCCACGGCGAGTTCTTCACGGTGCGGAACGCCGGGGTCGGCCCGCTGCCGGCCAAGCCGCTCGACATCTGGGTCGGCGGCAGCGGGGAGCGCGCCCTGCGCCGCGCCGGCCGGCTCGCCGACGGCTGGCTGGCCAGCTTCCTCACCCCCGGCCAGGCCGCCGCCGGCCGTACGGCGATCGCGGCGCACGCGGCAGAGGCCGGCCGCGAGATCGAGGCGGACCACTACGGCACCAGCCTCGCGGTGGCCGCGACCGAGATCCCCGCCACCGTGATCGACGCCATCGCCCGGCGCAACCCCGGCGCCGACCCTGCCGGGATCGTCCCGGTCGGCTGGGCCGCCGCCCGCGACCTGATCGGGCGCTTCGTCGAGGCGGGGATCACCAAGTTCGTCGTACGGCCCGCCGCGCCCGTGCCCTCGGCCGAGCGCTGGCTCGACGAGTTCGCCGAACACCTCATGCCGCTGCAGAACTGAGCACAACCCGGTGGAGGGACCTTCGATCCGCAATCGGCGCTGCTTCGAGCTTTCGAACGGCGGTCGGCGCTGAGATCGCTCCCAGCGCCGACCAACGATCAGGCGGTGTTGGTGATCCGCAGGTCGTCGAGGTACACGCTGTCGTTCGCGGTGCCCGAGCTGCCGTAGAACTCAAGCTGCACGGTCGCTGTCCCGTCGGGGGCCGTGACGTTGCCGGTCGCCTGCTGCCAGTCGGCGGTCAACCCGGTCAGAGGCACCAGATCGGTCCTCAACAGCGCTTGACCGGCGTCGAACCACTTCAGCCGGAGGGTCACCCCCGTGACGGCGCCGGTTCCCTGCCGTCCCCAGTAGCTGATGCGCTTGCCACCGGCCTCGGCGGTGAAGCCCGGCCAGTTGGACAGGGCGATCCCCCAGCCAGAACCACTGGTGACCGTGACACACAGGCTGCCGGTGCCGGAGTGGGCCTCCTGGGTGGACACGGCCACGTCGGCGGAGTACCAGGACTTCCAGCTCCCCACCGTCGGCCCCTCCCCGGCGGTGTCGGCGTCCACGATGTTGGGTCCGTCCGGGGGCGGAGTGTCGGACGGGGGGCCGACCGTGAAGTCGTCCAGGTACAGGGAGTCGCCCGTGCTTCCGGTGCCGTGCAGCGTGATCAGGGCCGTGGCGGTCCCGGCCGGCGCGTCGACGAGCGCGGACGCCTCCTGCCAGGTGTCAGTGAGCACGGGAAGCCTGACGTCATCGGTCTGAAGGATCTCCTCGGCGCGATTCAGCCACTTGACCCTCATGAACGGTTGAAGATTCGTGCCCGATCCGAGCTTGCCCCACAGGCCGATCTTCTTGGGGCCCGGGGTCGTGCGGAAGCCCGGATGGTTGCTGGTGCCCACTCCCCACCCGGACCCACTGGTCACCTCGACCCGGAGACCGTGCTTTCCGCCGTGGGCCGCGTCGGTGGAAAGCGTGGGCGTCGCCGAGTACCAGCTCTGCCACCTGCCCATGGACGTCCACAGCCTGGAGGTGTCCTCGTCCAGATCGCTGTATCCGATCGGCTCGCCGCCCGCGTCACCGTCGAAGGTGCTGCCGGCGTCCTGATTGAACGGCGCGCCCCGCCACGAGTTGAAGGAGACCGCGTCGCCGTACCCCTTCGCGAACCGCCAGTCACCGTGGTACTCGTTGTCGTGGAACTTGTTGTTGTTGTTGTACATCACGTCGTTCAGCACGCCCGCGGCGGTGTACGGCGACCACGGGATGTCGTCGACGCCGGCAGCGATGAGCGCCTGCGCGCCGCAGAAGGGGCCGGCGCACGGTACGACGGTCTTGTCGAAGCGGAACTCGTTGTTCCGGACGTCGATGTTCTTCGCGTGCCAGCGGCAGTCGGTCAGGTACGGCTCGTTCTTGATGTCGGTGAAGCAGGGGTGGCTGCTGTTGATCGGGTTGGCGTGGGTCTTGTCGAACGGCTGCGGAATGCGCGTCGGCTTGACCAACGGCGTGCAGTACCCCGAGCTGGTGTTGCCGTTGGAGTTGCAGAAGCGGTCGGCGTTCTCGAAGATCGACACGCCGGAGAAGTTGTCCTTGATCAGGTTGTCGTAGACACGGATGGCGGCGGCGCCGCTCACCGTGCTGGCCAGGCGAGAGTCGCCCCCGGACTCCGACAGGTAGATGGCCGGGCCGGGCGAGCCCTGATTGCGCCGGCCGCTCACCCACGCGTTGCGGGTGATGGTGTTGTTGCGCATCGTGGCGTTGTAGCTGATCTCGTACCAGATGCCTTCACCGTCATTGTGATCGATGAAGTTGCCCTCGAAGAGGAAGTCGATGTTGTTGGTGTCCGCCCACAGGCCAGGACCCTTGTTGTCGTGCACGTAGTTGTTGGTGACCCGTGCGCCGTTGACATCCCAGAACTTGCCGCCGCCGGTGCAGCCGCACCCCGGGACCCGGCTCTCCCAGTCGTCGGTGTTGTTGCCGACGATCTCGTTGTGGTCGAGGACGAGGTTCTTCTGGGACGAGTCGTTCTCCACCTGCGGACGGTAACCACCGAAGCCGGTCTGACCGTTTTCCTTCAGGCAGTTGTACGACACGACGTTGTTGCTGCCGATGTAGATGCCGGCGCCATCGTTGTTGGAGATGGTGTTGTACGAGATCGTCCAGTTCGGGGCGGTGTCGTGGTTGACGACTCCCTCATCGAAGTTGCGGTTGTCGAGAGGGTCGTCGAGGCCGAAGTTCTTGATGGTCAGGTACTTGATGGTCACGTTCGGGACGTCGCCGACGAACGCGTACTTGTTGAGCCTGCGACCGTCCAAGATCGCGCCGGGCCCGCCGATGAAGGTGGTGTTCTCCACCACGTTGATGTGGCCGTATCTGTCGGTGCCGAACGTGTGCACCCCGGGTTCGAACCAGTACGTCGCGCCGGACTTGCCGAAGTCGAACTTCTCGTTGTCCCCGGCCGGAACCGTGATGGCCCCCGCGGGCGGGGTGGACGGCCCGGTCAAGACGTCGTCGTTACCGCAGATCAGGGCCGGGGGTGAGGTCGGCCACGGCGGATCCGCCGCGGCGGCGGCATGGCCGGGGGATAACAGGATCGCACCTGCGGCCGGCAGTGCCGTCAGCACCGCCAGCGCTGTCCGAGCAGGGGTAAAGCGTGCTTTCACATCTTGCCTTTCGAGCTTGGAGTCTCCACCGCAGGCATCGCTACGTTGCGGGGGACCAGGGCGCATCGGTCTCTTCGTCGCCGAATGCGACTGTGACTGCCAGAACCGATCGGCGAGCAGCTACCGGCGAGGCGAGCGCAGCTCAACGCGCTCCTTCCGGAAGCGGCCTGGAAACGGAACGGATCTTGCAATCGGGCGAGAATATACACTCGGGAATTTACTCGTGTCGATCAGGGCAGTTCGTGCCGCCAGGTCCTCCGAGGTCACGGTCCGGCCCCCGCGCCAAGCCAGTGATCGCCGGGCCGCTGAGGACCCCCGTCCAGCAACACGCCAGCGGGATCTTGGATGCGCTCCTCATGACGGAAGTTCTGGACGAATCCTCAACCGGGCAGGCCCTTCAGGCAGCGGCCGTTCCGAGTCCCGTTGATTCCGTGCAGGTGCAGCCGATCTCGCACCAGACGTCCGTGTGATCGGGCTTGTGGGTGATGCCCCAGTCTCGGGAGAGGTGGTCCACGAGGAACAGCCCGCGCCCCCGAGTGGCTTCCGCCCCGGCCACACCAGGCCGCGGCCTGCCCGCGCCACCGTGGTCGTGCACCTCGACCCGGACGGCGTCGGCCAGATGGGTGATGCGCACCTCGAAGCTGTCGTCACGCCTGGCGGCGGAGTGCTCGACGGCATTGGCGGCCAGCTCGGAGACGGCCAGGACCACGTCGTCCTCAGCGGGGTGACCGGCCACGACGCCGACCACGAACCGGCGCACGCGCCCGAGTTCTTCGAGCAGGGACGGGAACTCCCGCCTCTCGGTGCCGGTCATTTCCATCGCCTCCGCAGGTGCATCGGCTCGTACCGCCTGATACCTCCAAGGATGTCGATCCCGCTTGCCGGTTCCCTGCCGCTCGCTTACCGCTCACTGTCGGGAGTCGATGTGCGCGCTTCTCACGTGCCCGGCTGCTCCTGATCGGCGCCGCAGGGCGACCTGATCACGATCGGCGACGAGCAGTTCCGCTTCCGCCCTCCGACGACGTCGCGACGATCCACAGCGCGTCCCCGGCCTCCCCGGCCTCCCCCGGACGATGCCGCCCAGCGTGCCCAGCGCTCAGCGGGCTACGCCTTCGTCCAGAGCTGGCTAGGCTCCGAGCCATGACCTCGATTGACATGACCCGGTGAGCACCACCCGCCTGCTGGTCATCGGAGCCGATGCGGCAGGGATGAGCGCGGCGCACCAGGCGATCCGGACGGCCGGACCCAAGCTGGCCGTGACCGCGCTTGAGGCGACCGGCGATACGTCGTACTCCGCCTGCGGCATCCCCTACTGGGTCGCCGGAGACGTGTCCAGCGCCGACGCCCTGGTGGCCCGCACCGCCGAGCAGCACCGGAAAGCCGGGATCGACCTGCGACTCGGCGCCACCGCGACGGGGATCGACCGGCAGGCCCGCACCGTCACCTACCGGGATGCCGCCGGTGAGCAGGTGCTGGGCTACGACGAGCTGGTGATCGCGACCGGTGCGTCGGCCGTGGTGCCGGACTGGGCCGTCGATCCCCGTACCGGGCAGCGGTATGCCGGCGTCGCGCCGGTCAAGACGCTCACCGACGGCGCCGCCTGGCTGGACCTGCTCGCGGGACTGCCCGGAGGCGGCGGCCGGGTGGTCATCGCCGGTGGCGGCTACATCGGCGTCGAGATGGCCGAGGCCGCCAGAAGGCGTGGCCACACGGTCACCGTGATCACCCGCAATCGGGTGATGAGCTCCATGGACCCGGACCTGTCCGCTCGAATCGAGAAGGGCATGCACGAGGCGGGGGTACGGGTTCTGACCGGCTTACCGGTCGTACGGCTGGACGTGGCGGACGGACGGGTGCGGGGCGCGTACACGGCGGACGGCGAGCTCCACCCGGCGGACCTGGTCGTGCTGGCGCTGGGGGTCACTCCGAACACCGCTTACCTTGATCTCGCCGAGTTGCCGAGCGGCCCGAGCGGCGCGCTGCGACCCGAGCCGGACGGAAGCCTGGCCGACGGGATCTGGGCCGCCGGTGACTGCTGTGAGACCCGGCATCGGCTCACCGGCACGTGGACCTACCTGCCGCTCGGCACCCACGCCAACAAACAGGGCCGCATCGTCGGCACCAACCTCGTCACACCGGGCGCGCTGCGCTTCGGCGGCGTGCTGGGCACCGCGATCACCCGGTTCGCCGTGGACACGACCTACTTGGAGATCGCCCGCACCGGTCTGAGCGAGCATGAGGCAGCCGCCGCAGGCATCGAGGTGACGTCCCTGGTCACAGAAGGCAGCACGGCCAGCGGCTACATGAGCGAGGCCGACCCGATCACGGTGAAGTTGCTGGCCGCACCGTCGGATCGCCGGCTGATGGGCGCGCAGATCGTCGGCGGGCGTGGCGCCGGCAAACGCGTCGACGCCGTCGCCACCGCCTTGTGGCACGGCGCGACCGTCGACGACCTGGCCTGGTCCGACCTGTCCTACGCGCCGCCGTTCGCCACCGCGTGGGAGATCGTACAGGTCGCGGCCCGGCGACTGGCCGACAGACTGTAGCCCTTCGAGGCGAGGCTCCGCGTCCTGCTGTGCCGCCACGACCTGACCGTCTGGCGGCCCTGCTGGCGGAGGGCGCTCCGGAAGCGGACCCGGCGGCCCCGACGCGGGGTCAGGACGGCCTCGCGGGGTCCGCGGGCGCGAGAGCCGTCCTGGGCGTCCGCGGGCATGAGCCCCGCCGAGACCCCCACGAGCCCGCGACGTGGAGCAGTTCCCCGATGATGTGGATCGCGCCCGCCACGAACAGCAGCACCCCTGGTCAGGACGCCCGGCGTCCCGGCCGTCGTCGAGAAGACCGCGCAGGCCAGGGCCAGGAAGAGCCCGGACCTGACGGTGCCTCGCTCCGCTCACGGCACCGTCTCCGCCGACCGGGGGAACCGGAGCCGGAGCCGACCACCGCCATGAGCCCCAGCGGTGTGGCATCCCTGTCTGACCGCCGAGATCATCGCGACCGGTCAGCGCGGGGGCGCGCCGGTCGGCGTAGCGCATGCGCTGAGCATGAGTCGTCAGGAGATGGGCCGGACGCACGAGTGCTGCGCCTCGAACCAGTCGGCGGCGATGTCGGTTCCTGTGAAGCGCCCGATCAAGGCCAAGGCAGAGCTGACGCTCTCCTCCCGCTCAACGCGGTCGTCGAAGACGTCGTCCGCGCTGATCTGGAAACGCAGCCCCTCCATCAGATGATCGAGCGCGTATGGCTCGTCGCCGAAGCGTGACTCCGGCTGGGAAGGACTGAATGAGGTCACCAGGCGTCCGTCGCGAGCGTAATGGAGGTGGTCCCGATTGCTGATGTCCATGCTGAGGCCGAAGGCCTCACGACCGTCTGCGGTGATGGACAGCAGATGGTCGCGGTCGGCGGTTGCCGGCAGGATGCTGATCCAGTCTCCGACCTCGGCGATCCAGAGAGATTCGTCGTCGATGTTCCGATCGAGGATCTCACTCAGGTAGCACGGCGTGCGGGTGGAGAGGTCCAAGTGGTAGATCGAAGCGAGCGTGCCGAGATCCGCGCCCTTGATCCAGCCGGCGCTGAATTCCAGCGCCCACAGGTCCATGTCGCCGTCGAGCCCCTCCGTGAAGAGGGTCGAGGCCAGAAGGTCGTGCAGGTAGGTCGGTGACTGCATGGCCGCCTCTCGAGCAGGAGGGGGCATCCTGCGGCTGCCCCCTCCTCAAAGGTGGGTTACGAATTACCTTGCTTGGACATCACGAAGAAGGCGTGGGCGGTGCGCCGTCCTTCATTAGTCGAGCTCTCTTAACACCTCGGGCCTCTCCGCCGCAACACTCGCCCCGTCCATCAGGGGCCTCTGCGAGCCCTGATGGCGAGACGCGCGCTGGGGGCGTTCCGTAGCGGCTGACGGCCAGGTACGCACCGATCTGAAGGTCGTGCAGGCCATGCTGGGGCATGCCAGCGTCGTGCTGACCGCCGACACCTACGTTTCGGTGCTGCCGGAGACTCGCGACCTGGACATCGGTGCCCAGACGATCCACAAGTCGGCTCGACAAGCGGAGCCGAACGAAACCGTCCTGGATCGCGCTGTCCCCGGCTCAGCAGCTCTCGCTGCTCAGAGCAGATCTGCCCCAGGCAGATCGTGTCGACGCCGGTCCGGATCGCCTCACAAGATGGACGCATGAGCGAAGAATCGAAACTTCCGATGTTCAACCCACGAATGAGACGCGAGCTCTATGAGCAGCGAGTTCTCGTTCTCGACGGCCCTCTCGACGACGACAACGGAACGCTGCTGGCCACCCAGCTGATGGCACTCGCCACGCAGGACGCGTCGTCCGACATCGCCTTGTGGATTCACTCCCCAGGCGGCTCGGTCCCGTCGATGCTGGCGATCCGCGACGTCATGCGCATCATTCCCTGTGACGTATCGACCCTCGTCCTGGGCATCGCTTACAGCGCCGGGCAGTTCTTGCTGTCGTCGGGGGCCCGTGGGAAGCGCCGCGCTCTGCCGCACTCACGAGTCCTGATGCACCAGGGCTCGGCGGGAATCGGTGGCACCGCGGTCGACATCGAGCTGCAGGCCGGCGACCTTCGGCATACGCGCGACACGGTGCTCGGTCTGATTGCCGAGGACACAGGTCAGCCTGTCGAGCGCATATTCGAGGACTCTCTGCACGATCGTTGGTACACGGCACAGGAAGCCCTGGACTACGGCTTCATCGACACCATCGTGCAGAACTTCGACGAGATCGCGCCGCAAAACCGCCCACGGCTCGGATTCGGCGTTCCCCAAGGAGTCGGCCAGTGACCACATATACGATCCCGAACGTCATCGCCTCGAACCCTCGTGGCGAGCGGATCATGGATGTCTACTCGCACCTGCTCACCGAGCGGATCGTCTACCTGGGCACCGCAATCGACGCGGGCGTCGCGAATGCTCTCATCGCGCAGCTGATCTTTCTGGAATCGGACAATCCCGAGGCGGAAATCCAGTTCTATATCAACTGCGAAGGCGGAGACCCGAGCGCGATGCTCGCGATCTACGACACCATGCGCCATATCCGCCCGCGGGTTTCGACGACCTGTGTGGGACAGGCCGTCGCGGTGGGTGCCGTACTTCTCGCCGCGGGCGCCGAAGGCAAACGTGCCGCTCTTCCCCACGCACGGATCATCCTGCACCAGCCGGCAGCCCAGGGACGCGGGGCGATCCCCGATCTCATCCTGCAGGCCGACGAGGTCGTACGTGTCCGGGCGGACATCGAGCGCATACTTTCACGGCACACCGGCCAGACGGTCGAGACGCTGCGCGCCGACACCGATCACGATCGCGTGTTCACCGCTACCGCGGCCATGGAGTACGGGCTCCTCGACCAGATCATCGAGGAGCGTTCATAGGCCCGTGGACAAGCCCGGCAAGCCGCGCTACGCGGCCAGAGCGTACGCCGCCGAGCAGGTGGCACCTCTCGACGCGCCCTGCTGAGCGGGCCGCAAACTCTCGGCAACGGCAAGGGTCAGATCGACCAGGGTCACATCCAGCGCCCCGGCGACCGCGGCGATCATTTCGCTCGACGGCTCCTTGACGCCTCGTTCGATCTCGGAGAGATATTGCGGCGAGACTCCGGCGCGGCTTGCCGTCTCGCTCAGCTTCTCGCCCCGCTCATGGCGAAGCCCTCGCAAGCACTCACCGAGCACCTGCCGCCACAGCGGCTCGCGAGCCGGAGACGGCTCGGGGGCGGTCCGATTGATCGCTGGACGCGACGGCAGGGGTGTGGCCATACCTCACCATAGGTCGATGGCGCGTTCGAGTTCTGCCGGCTTCGCGCAGAGCGGAACCGTCTCCGCCTACCCTTGCCCAGCCTCAGGCCGTTCGCGCGCTCACCGAGCGGTCGTCGCGGCGGCGACCACTCGGTGAAGCCTCCGGCCACGGTGCCCGGCCTGCTGCGGGAGCTGGCGGCGGCGCCGTCGAGTCCGGCGGAGAGGTCTGCGGCACGGGCCGCTCCAATGGATGAACACACCCGGCGAGGTGTACGACGCGACCCCGTACCTGCTGGAGGTCGTGAGGATCGCGCGGCAGCCCCGCCGAGGACTGATCGTGGACGCTCAGCCGCGCCGTGACGTGTCCTGGGATTCCTCCGCCGTACCCAAGCCCGGCCTCGCGGACGGCCAGGTCGGGGCCGCGGCGCAGCACCTCCCCGCCGGACGGGCCGGTCGTCGCGGCGAGCCCCTGCAGCACGCCTGAAGGGTGTGCCTTGGGGCCGAGTTTCCACGCCCTCCAGGCGCAAGACGTTCACGACCACGGGCTCCTGGCCGCTGAGCTGCTCAGACACCACCTCAGCCACCGGGAGCCCGCTTCTGATCGTGAGTGGTCTCAGCGGTTGCCGGCGCCGGGAACACTTGGCCGCAGTCGTTCCCTCCCCCCGCAGGACCCAGCGACAGTGACGTTCTCGAACGAGCTCTCCGTGGATGCGTAAAGCCCGACACCCCCGCTGCGCACGACGGTGTCACGACCCTTCAGGACCTGAGCGCCGTCCAACGTCACAGTGATGCGATCGCCGTGAACCGCCGCCCCCAGCCGCACAGGACCGGTCAACGGATTGCTGATGGATGCCGTGGCCACGGTGACGGGACCCGACGCGTGAGCCTCGCGGATGATGCTCGCGTACTGGGTTCCGTTGCTCGTCTTGCCGACGTGGATCCGATACCCGTACGCGTCCGTGGTGTCCCGCAGCGAGATTCCCGCGTTGCCGACGGATCCGTCGATCGTGACCGTGGTCTCCACGACATAATCGCACGCCTCGGAGAAGCGCTTCGGCAGTGTCGAGTCGGCCAGTACGTGCGCCCGGCCACCGTCAGGCGGCGTGAGGCGCAACTTGCCCGAGGCGACGGACACAGACCCTGTCATCCCTCGCCAGCTGGCCTGATCGAGCCCTTCCCTGATCACGATGTCGTCGAAGGTCGCGGCCCGCCGATGCGTGAAGGCGGCGGCACCACCCGTCGGCAGCTGTCCGTCGTCCGCGGAGATCGACGTGTCGCCGACCTTGGCGCTCAGATGCCTCCCGATCGCGGACACGATCAGCTTGTGCGGGACGTTGGCGCTGCTCGGCAGTGCGGTCTCCGCGAGAACCTCGGTCTTCGAGTCGTAGATCTTCACGAGCTTCAGCGTCGCTCCCGACGTGGAGTTGAGCACCTCGGCCCGGTAGTAGTTGCGGGAATCGTGGTAGCGGAACGCGAGACCGGTCCGGGACGTCGTCTGGCCGCGTGACCCGGGAACGATGTCCGCGGCCATGACCACGTCATCGGGTACGTCCTGCAGAGCCGCGAACGACATCATGTCCGCGGTCGAGGTCTGTGCCAGCTTTGCGCCGGTCAGCGCCCAGGTCCCCTGGACCGGCGTCCAGCCGCCAAGGGTTGCGTTGAAGTCATGGACGGTACGGTCCAGGCCGGCGTCGTCGAACTCGTCGTTGAGCACGGGTGCCGGGGCGAAGTGTTCCTCGATCGACACGGTGATGAGGTCGCCCGTGCGGGTGAAGGCGATCGGGGTGTCGTTCACCATCACCGCGTTCGCGTTCGGCGCGTAGATGGAGAGCGTGCCGGTGAACGGGTCCCCGAGCGAGATCCGGGCGGTCGCGCCGCGCAGTTCCACACTGACGTCGGACACCGGTGCGGATGCGCTGACGACGGTGTTGTCCTGGTCGATCAGCGACGTCCCTCTGGTCAGCGCGTACCTGGTGAGCCCGCCGCCCGAAGCACGCTCGAGGTAGGCGGTCTCGCCGTTGGTCGTGGCGGCTCCGAACGCCCTCGACGAGGGATTCGCCTCGCGCGAAAGGTAGAAGCGTCCGGTCGCGCCCGGCAGGGCGATCTCCATCGCCGTCGCCACGGAGTGACTCACCCCGGGCATGGCGATGCGCTTCGCCGTCACCGAGGGCGCCGCGCCGGCCTGGCCGGGAACCACGACCGTGTCCAGTCCCGTCGGCCCGGTGGAGGACCAGTCGTACGACAGGTAGTCGACGTTGGTGAGCACCTGCTCGCCGACGCGTACGGCGCCGTTCTTGTGGACCGTGGGGGTCACCGCGGCGCCGGCCGTCGCCACCGGGATGAGCCGCACGCCGGCGACAGGGGCGGCTCCGGGCACGGTGTCGAACCCGACCGTGGCGACCTTCGTCGTCGGATTGACGGTCACCGGATCACCGGGGAAGTGCCAGAGCTGCCGGTAGTCGTGCGCGGCGGTGTCACCGGTGAGGGCGTCGGAGACCACCCAGAAGCCGGGCTTGACGAAGTAGACCGCGCGATCGTGCTCGACCGGCCGGTAGCCCATCGCCGCACCGCGGTAGATGTCGAGGCCCGCGTTCGAGCGCCACAGCGACGTGGTGCGGGGGACACCCTTCTGCTGCGAGAGCCCGTCGACCTCGATGGTGTTGTGCGCCGCGGTCCTGCGGCGCATCCACTCGTTCGTTTCAGTCGGGCTGTAGTCCCCCACCCCGGAGTCGACGATCAGCGGACGCCCGTACGCCGCCATCACCAGGCTGAGGTCGTCCGGATGCCGATGCGAGGCGGTGTAACTGGAATTCTGGTTGTTGATCAGCATGTACCGGGCATCGGCGTCCCATCCGGAACGCTGGACCGCGAAGCTGATCGGAAAAACCGTGGACGGCAGCGTCGGGGCGGTCCCCTGCGTCCGACCGGAGGCGACCCAGGTGAAATCGGGCCAGGAGTTGCGTACACCGCTCCTGCGAATGGCCGACGTACCCGCGTCGTTGTTCGGCGTGTCGCCGATCGCCGCGGGTTCGAGATTCGGCTGACGCGTCGCGAACAGCGAATCCGCGATCCAGTCCGCCGCCTGGACGAGCGCATCAGGAAGGGTTCGCCCGTTGGCACCCCCGACCGCTATGACGGAGTTGAGGATGTCCGCCACGTATGCCTGATAGTTGAACGCCGGCTCGCGGTACACACCGTCGCCCTTCAAGTACGCGCGCAGGAACCGCTCGGCCGAGCGCACCGCGAACCACTCCGAGCCAGGCGATGACGAGAACTCGGGCAGGAACACGGCCGCCGCGTAGACGGAGCGGGCCATCGACACGTACCAGTTGTTTCCGACATGAATCTGCATCACGCCGACGAGGAAGTCCGTCGTGGCGTGCACGCCGGACAGGTACGCCACGAGATCGCTCGCGTCGATGCCAGGATCGGCCCGGAACACGGAGAACGCGCTGACCAACTGGGCGAGCCGCTTGGCCGCCGACAGGTTGCGGTTCTGCGGCCAGCTCTGATTGTCGGCGAAGAAGTCCAGCGAGATGTCCATCCATGCCGCCGCGTACGCCGCACGCTTGGCCGGGTCACTCTCGGACACGTAGGCGTACGTCAGTTTGGGGATGAACGTGAAGTCGCTCATCAGAGTCTGCGCGCCGCCCGGGGTGGTCTGCGTCCCACCCCAGAGGTCCTGCCAGTCGATGTCGATCCGCTGCTCGGCGCTGTCGTAGAAGTTGCGGGTCTCGGCGCCGAACCGGAAGATCCCCGCCGCGAGCTCGTCGGGGCCCGAGTCGCCACCGCCCAGGCCCTCGGCCGGAGCCGGGTAGTGGACGTCGTCGCGGCCCGCGTAATACACCTTGAGCTCGCTCGCGGCGCCCGCTTCATCACCGGCGGCCAGCTTGGCCGCCACCCCGCCGAGCCCCGGGCGCGTCAGGTCGAGCAGCCCGCCGAGATCCGACATGTCGGCGACGGCGGCACTGCCCGGCGACAGAAACGCCGCCACCAGAGCCAGCACGACCGCCGTACGGACCCGACGACGCGTGTACCAACGTAACGTCACTGTTGTCTCCCTAACTTGGCTGAGTCCACGTCAACCACCCGCCTGCTCCTCGTACTCGGCCTTGATCTTGTCGCCCACCCGGTCCATGAACTTCTTGATGGCCGGCTGCCACGCCGAGACGGGCTTGTTCCCCAGCTGGATCTCCAGCAGCACCGAGTCCAGTTCCTGCTGCTCGCTGGCAGCCTTGCTGGCGGCGGTCTCCGAGTACCGCCCGAGGGTCGGGTCCGCGACGGCAAGCGGGACGCCGGCGACCTGGTGGTCGTGCTGGTCCTGTACGGCCTGGCGGTTGCCCGGCTCGTAGATGACGGGCGACGCTTCGGCGAGGTACCGCACCGGCAGGAATACCTGGCTGCGCCCGCCCTCGGTGAGGGCCGGGTCGGCGCCGTCGCGGGTGAACGTCTGGCCCTCGACGCCGTACCGGAGGGCCAGGTACTCGCTGCTGCCGAAGGGTGAGCACAACCAGTCGAGGACCCTGAGGATCTGCTTGATCCGATCGGCGTTGTCGGTCTTGGCCACAGCGGTGAAGCTGGACAGGGTCGGGCCTGGCGTGCGTACCCGCGTCCCCGCGCCGTCGCGGGTGGGCGAGAGCATGCCGGTCAGGCGGAAGCCGGGCACGTCTTTCGCCTGGCCGTAGAACTTGCCCCACCCGGCGTACCCGCCGATGGTGAACGAGGTCGTGCCGGCCAGCATCCACCCGTTGCGCTTCGTGTTGGGCGCGCCCGCGTGGTCGGGATGCACCACCCCCGACTTCACCAGCTCGACGGTGTCCGCGAGGGCCTGCGTGAACTGCGGTGTCGTCCCGGAGTGGGTGAAGACGCCACCTGCGGCCTGCCAGACGCCGGCGCCGCCGGGCCAGTTGCCGGTGATCCCGTTCATCTCAAGGATGGTGTTGAACGGGATCTGTCCGAACGCCCACCGACCGGCCCGCTCGTCGGTCAGCGCGACCGCCATCTCCTTGAACTCGGCCCACGAATCGGGCTGGAGGCTGAGCCCAGCCTTGGCCAGCAGGTCGGCCCTGGTGTACAGCACGGTGCCGATCCGCGCCCTCGGCACGGGGATGCCCCAGATCCGCTGGTCGTAGACGGTGCCGCGCCAGGCGTCGGTGGGCAGGGCGGCGAGGTTCGGGTAGGCGAGGACCGCGTCCCCTGACAGGTACTCGGTGAGGTCGGTGAAGGTCGCCTTCAGCATGGCCGGCATCTGCTGGACAACACCCTGGATGGCCACGATGTCGGGCAGATCGCCACCGGCGATGGTCGTGGCGACCTTGCTCTTGTAGTCGGTCGAGGCGACGTACGTGATCTTCAGTTCGGTGCCGAGTGTGCTGTTGAGGTTCTGCCAGTAGGGGTTCGAGCCGAGCGCGGGAGCGATCGGGTCGTAGGTGTACGTCAGTGCCGTGACGGCTTCGCCCCGCACCGGTTGTGCTGCGGCGCTGGAGGCGGCCGGGTAGGTGAAGTATCCCGGCGACACCCCGGCCGGCTCGGCTGCCAGGGCGGGCGTGGCCGCGGTGGCGGGTTTGTAGGTGGGCAGCTTGACCGGCCCGGCCGAGCTGTTCGGCGAGCTCGGGCCGCCGTCGCCGCAGGCCCCGAGCAGCGGGGCCAGCCCCGTTGCCGCGCCGAGTGCCAGGACGCGGCGGCGGCTGAAGGTAGGTGCCACGACGTCTCCTTTCCAGGTCAGCCCTTGACGGCGCCGACCATGAGTCCCTTGGCGAAGTGCTTCTGCATGAAGGGGTAGACGAACAGGATGGGCAGGACGGAGATGACGAGAATCGCCATCTGGACGGAGATCTGTGGTGGCAGGTTCTCCAGGTTCGAGCTGAGCTGGTCGGACCCGATCGGGGTGTTGTTGACGACGTACGTGCGCAGCACCAGTTGCAGCGGCCACTTCTCCGACGACTGGAGGTACAACATCGCGGAGAAGAAGGCGTTCCAGTACGCCACCGCGTAGAACAGCCCGATCACGGCGACGACCGCCTTCGACAGTGGCAGGACGATCCGCAGCAGGATGCGCATCTCCCCGGCACCGTCCATATAGGCGCTTTCCCGCAGCTCGCGCGGGATGTCCTGGAAGAACGCGCGCATGACGATGACGTTGAACGCATTCACCAGCACCGGCAGGATCAGTGCCAGGTAGCTGTCCAGCAGGCCGAGCTGTTTGACCGTCAGGTACATCGGGATGATGCCCGGGTTGAACAGCAGGGTGAACACCGTCATCAGCAGGATCGGCTTCTGCAGCAACGAACCCGGCCGCGACAGCGCGTACGCCAGAGCGATCGTGCTGACGAGGCTCAGTGCCGTGCCGACCACGGTGATGCCGGCGCTCACCAGCAGCGCACGGGTGACGACTCCGCCGGACAGCACGGCCTGGTAGGAGTCCAGCGTCGGCTCGTTCGTCCACAGCACGAAGCCGCCCGCCCTGTTGACCTCCTCCGGAGAGGCGATGCTGGTCATGAGCACCGCCCAGAACGGCACCAGAACCGCCAGGCAGCCCAGGCCGAGCACGAGTCCCCGCGCGCCGACCCCCAGCTTGCTGGGCTCGCCCATCCAGACCGGACGCTCGCCGCGGCCCGAGCGTGGCCTCGGCCCTGTGCCCGCGGCGGGGCGCGCCACGGACACCGCGGCCGGCGCAGGTCGGCTCGTCACTTGGCGTACACCCCCTGCTCGCCCAGGGCGTGGGCCAACCGGTTGGCGCCGAGCACGAGCGCGACACCGACAATGCCCTTGATCAGCCCCACCGCGGCCGCGGTGCCCCAGTCGCCGCCGACGATCCCGTGGTTGTAAACGTAGGTGTCGAGCACTTCGCTGGCACCGGCGCCGACCTGTGCCTGCTGCAGGATGATCTGCTCGAACCCGACGGTCAGCGAGTCACCGAGCCGCAGAATCAGCAGCAGGACGATCACCGGGCGGATGTAGGGCAGGGTCACGTGCCACAGGCGGCGAGCCGCCGAGGCGCCGTCCACCACCGCGGCCTCCAGCTGCGCCGGATCCACTCTGGACAGCGCGGCGAGGAAGATGATCGTCGACCAGCCGGTGTCCTTCCAGATCACCTGTGATGTGATCATGAGTTTGAACAACTCGGGCACGCCGACGATGCTGAACGTGGACAGGTCGGCCGAGCGCAGCCAGGCGTTGAGCATCCCGCCGTTGCCGAACATCTGCTGGAACAGGGCGACCACGATGACCCAGGACAGGAAGTGCGGCATGTAGAGGATCGACTGGGCGAGGCGTTTGAGCCGCTCGCTGAGGGTCGCGTTCAGGATCAACGCGAGGCAGATCGGCAGCGGGAACACGAACACCACCTGGATCAGCGTGATGATCAGTGTGTTGACGAGTGCGTTGAGGAACACCGGGTCGCCGGTGAGCACCGGCTCGAAGTTGTCCAGCCCCACGTACGGGCTGTGCCAGATTCCGAGGAACGGCTGGAAGTCCTGGAACGCGATGATGTTCCCGCCGAGCGGCAGGTAGTGGAACAGCAGCAGCACCGTGACGCCGGGAAGCGCCAGCAGCAGCAGGACCCGGTCGCGCCGCCAGCGGTCGCGCAGGCTACGCATCGCCGGTCTCCACCGGTGCGGGCAGGCCGATGGGCCGGCCCGCGACGCAGGCTTGCACCGCCGCCCGCAGCCGGTCGTCGGCGTTGGCCGCGACCCTCCTGCTGCGGGCGACCGCGGGCGCCGGGTCGGTGGCGATGTCGGTGACCGCCGCGACGACCGTCGCCGCGGCACGATGGTCGAGCTCGATCACCAGGTCCGGGGCGCCGAGGTCGGCGAACATCTGCGATTTCGTGGTCTCGGTCGGCTGCCGGAGGTAGACGGTCGGGATCGCATGTCGTGCGGCCATGATCGGCGAATGACACTCCATGCTGACCACCAGCGACGAGACGGCGTAGACCCCGGTCGCCTCCTCCAGCGGCCAGTACCGGTCCAGGATCCGGACCTGACTGAGCGTCTGTGGGCTGAGCAGGCCAGGAAGCTGCTCCTGAGCGAGCTCGACGGCGTAGCTCATCTCGGGCACCACGACGGCCGGCAGGCCGCTGACGCGTACCCAGGTCTCGATCGCCGCCGCCAGCACCGCCAGGTCGTGCGTCACGGTGGCCCGGTTGACCGCGTCGCGCCGCATCTGCTCGCGGGTCGGCTCCGTGCCGTAGATCTTGGCATAGGGGGCGAAGCGCAGCCGCGGGACGAAGCAGGCGAACCGGCCGGGCTGCAGGCCGAAACCCTCCAGCAGGCGAGCGGCGGCGACGGCGTCAGTGTGGTCGAACGCGAACGTGCCATCCGGCCCGAACGCGAGGTCGGGCCCGGTTATCTTCTGGCCGCGCAGAGTGGCCAGGGTCAGCGTCTCGCGGCAGTACACGAAGTCGGCGCCGTCGAAGCGGTCCTTGACGTCGTCCTCGAGATAGGACGGCGGGAGCAGATCGACCATCTGTGCCAGCTCCGGCAGCGTCGCCATGGTCGGCGGGCACAGCGGATCCACGGTGACCCCGAAGTACCCGTACGGGCGGCCCACGTGCTCGCGCCACCAGTCGATCTCGGTGCTCAGGAAGGCGTCGGCGCCCGATCCATGCATCAGGACGTCCGCGCCGTCGATGGCGGCGGCCAGCTCCGGGGTGCTCGGCCCGTCCTCGCCGAGAGTGCCATCGACGACGCGCAGGTCGGGGAACGCGTGCCGCAGCATGGATCGTTCGCGCTCCTCCAGCCGCACCGGCCAGAGGATGACCTCGGCCTCGGGGGCGTACCGCTGAAACGCTCGCACCACGCCAGGAGAGTGAGCCACGTCGCCGATGTTCACCGTCGCCCAGGAGGACCGCAGCAGGACGGTGCGACGTGTCGATGTCATATGTACTCCTTGTTGACGTAACGTTAATTCAAAATAGGGATGGTGAGACGTTACGTCAAGAACCAAGTAAGCTGTCACCATGGCAACGCAACGTGACGTCGCACGGGCGGCTGGGGTGTCACTCGCCGTGGTGTCGGCGGTGGTCAACGGCACAAGCCACACCCGGATGAAGGAATCCACCCGCACCCGGGTGCTCCAGGCGATGCAGCAACTGGGCTACCAGCCGAACCAGACGGCCCGCTCGCTGCGGCTCAACCAGACCGACATGATCGCGATGATCCTCAACAAGCTCGACAACCCGGTCTACGGACCGCTGCGGCACGGGGTCTACGAGGCGGCGGCGGAGCACGGCGCGACGGTCCTGCTGGGCGATGCCGAGACGATGCGCTCCGGCAGCCAGTTCCTGACCCGGCTGCTCAGCCAGGGCACGGTCGACGGCATCCTGATCCGCGGCGAAGGGCTGCTGGACGACGACGTGATGGCCGAACTCCGCTCCCACCCCAAGCCGATCCTCATCCTGGAACACGCACTGGACCATCCCTGGATCGACGTGGACGATCGCCGCGCGGGCGAGATCGCGACGCGGTTCCTGGTCAACCTCAGCCACCGCCACATCGTCTTCGTCGGGGGTTCCGGATACCTTTCCCAGCAGCGCTACCTGGGCTACCAGCAGGCGATGGACGCCGCCGGCCTCACCCCGGCCCCGCATCTGGCCACCGGGTTCGGCGAGCAGGCCGGCGCCGAGGGGCTCCGGCAGGCCATGCAGGCGGCGACCGCGCCGACCGCCATCGTCGTCAACAACATCATGAGCGCGGTCGGGGTCCTGGCCGCCGCACGCGACCTCGGCATCGCCATCCCCGACCAGCTGTCGGTGGTCGGCATCCACGACGTCGACCTGATGCAACACCTGCGGCCGGCCGTCACCGCGGTGCGGATGCCCATGTACGAACTCGGGCGGGCCGGCGTCGAGGCGCTTTACGAGCTGATCGCGGGGCGGCCGAGCGCGGGCGGTGTCATCACCGACCCCGAGCCTGAACTGGTGGTTCGTGACTCAGCGACTGCTCTGACCCGGATTCGCGATTAGCATTCGTGTGATCTTGTTTCGTACAGAAACCCGATTTCTCACTGTGAGCTGGGGTTTTGCTGCAGGATCAGGACTGCCACCATCTTGGGGTGTTGTCATCGCTTGGTGCTCCGTCAGGAGAACCAGGTACTCCGCCGTCAGCTCGGTGAGCGGCCGGGGTGGAATCACGTCGACCGCTCTGGCTCACGAGTTCCTCAGACCATCGGCAGGTGCGAAAAGACACCTGCTCCTTGGGCTCTGCCGGCCGTACGGGGCCCGCCGGTCCGCACGAGGCCATGATCACGGCTGATCATCCGCGTGTGCAGAAGCCTGAGCTCCGCGCCCGGTTCGTCGCCCAGTTCCTCGACCAGCGCCGCACGAATCCTCGCGTAACAGCGGAGCGCATCGCGTTGGCGTCCGTCCCGGTGCAGAGAGAGCATCAGCATGGCCGCGATCCTCTCGTCGAGTGGATTCCCGTCGGCCAGATCGAAGAGTTCCGGGATCGCCTCCCCCTGCCGGTTCAGCCGGAGCAGGGCCGCGAGCCTGCTCGTCCGCGCGCTGAGCCACTCCCTTTCCAGCGCGACGCGGGCCCTGGCCGCCCACTCGGTGGAGAGATCCGACAGGGGAATGCCGGACCAGAGGGCGCACGCCGTGTCGTACAGTTCGAGAGCTTCCACGTCGTCGTCACGGTGTACGGCCTGCCCGGCCTGGACCAGTAATCGGCGGGAGCGATGAAGATCGACGTCATGAGGATCGACGAGCAACTGGTAGCCCCCGCGCCGACGTGACACGATACTGCGCCTTGGCGACTGCCCGGGCTCGGCAATCACTCCGCGGAGGCGATTCGCACATGTGTAGAGAGCCCCCGTGGGATGTAGCGGCTGATCACATCCCCAGATCTCCTGCGCCGCCCGTTCATCCGGAAGGAACGTGTTCGGCCGCCATGCCAGCAGTGCGAGGAGTGCGCGTGTGCTCTCCGAGGGCAGCCGGATGTTCCGGTCGCGTTCGTGCGCCTCCACCGCCCCCAGTAGACGTATCTTCATCCGGCCTGGCCTCCTGCACCTCGTAGGGAATTCGCGGTGTGTCGGGCGCGCTCGCCGCGCGCACGAATCGGACCGCGAACCGGGCCGCTCCGCTTGATCGCAATCTCACCCAGGGCACTTAAAACTCGCTGATCCCATTCTGAAAGCCGGGTAATATCCGGCACCGAGATCGCCCTCGAGCGTTGTCGATGACCAGAAGGTGATGGCATGAACGACGCCCGTTTCCGAGTGCTGGGGCCGATCGGCCTGAGCCGTCGAGGAGTGGTGGACAGGCCGAGTACCCCGCAGCAGCGGACCGTTCTGGCGACGTTGCTCCTCACGCCGGGCCATGTCGTACCGGCCAGGAAACTGGTTACGGCGCTGTGGGGTGAAGATCCGCCGAGAGCGGCTCGTAATTCGGTCCAGGTCCAGATATCGCGTCTGCGCCAGTTCCTTAAGCAGCATGACGCGGCGGAGCTCACCACGTCGTCGTCGGGTTACGCGCTCGTGGCCGAGCCGGCATCCGTGGACCTTCACCGCTTCCGGCAGTTCGTCCGTGCCGCGCAGGCGGCCGGCCCGACGACGGCTGCCGGTCTGCTCGAATGCGCCCTCAACGAGTGGAGCGGTCTTCCGTTCGCCGACGCGGCGGGCGACTGGCTCGCGAACACCATGGTGCCCGCGCTGGAGGAAGAGCGGCTGGCCGCGGTGGAATCACTCGCGGAGCTCGATCTGGAAGCCGGGCGGTACGACCATGTCGTGCTCGCGCTCACGCCTCTGCACCCCCACCACCCCCTGCGTGAGCGTATGGCCGCTCTGCTCCTGACGGCCCTGCACCGCTCCGGCCGGCGTGCGGACGCTCTCCGGTTGTACAGAAGCGTACGGGAGCAGTTCGTGGCGGAACTCGGCCTCGAACCGGGGGCGGAGCTGCAGCGCGCGCACCTCGAAGCGCTGGGGCGTGAGACGGGAGCCGACCGGCGGAGCAACGCGTCACCTCCTCAGCCGGGGTGGGAGGTGCCGTGCCAGCTACCTCCTGACGTCCAGCACTTCGCCGGTCGGTGGGCCGAGACCGCGCAGTTGCAGAGCCATCTCGACGCCTTCTCGCCCGGAGACGCCGGCTCGCCCCTGGTCTGCCTGATCGCGGGGATGGGCGGGGTGGGGAAGTCGGCGCTCGCGGTGCGCTGGTGTCTCGCCAACCGCCGGCGGTTCCCGGACGGTCAGCTCCACCTGGACCTGCGCGGCTTCGGCCCCGACGACGCACCCATCACCCCCGGCGACGCGGTGCGGACGATGCTGGAGTCGCTCGGGGTCCCCGCGACGCGTATCCCCACGACGTTCGACGCCCGGGTAGGGATGTTCCGCGGTCTTCTGGCGGACCGCCGGATGATCATCGTTTTGGACAACGCCCGGGACTCGGAGCAGGTCCGCTCGCTGATTCCCGGGTCTCCTGGTTCCTTGGTCGTCATCACCAGCCGGAACGTCCTGCCGGACCTCGTGGTCGGGTACGCGGCACGGCTCGTCACTCTCGATCCGCTGACGGAGGAGCATGCCGGCGAACTGATCACACGACGGCTCGCGGACGTCGCGACGATCCCTGGGCGGGCCACGATCCAGAAGATCATCGACGTATGCGGAGGGCTGCCCCTGGCCCTCAACATCGTCCTGGCCCGGATGGTCGCCCATGCCCATGATCTGGCCTCCGTCATGTCCGACGACATGACGCGTCCGGAGCACCGGCTGGAGGCGTTCTCACTAGGAGAGGACAGGAGCGACCTGGAGGCCGTGTTCTCCTGGTCCTTCCGGTCACTCACCCCTGACGCCGGCCGCCTCTTCCGCCTCCTGGGCCTGCACGTCAGTCCGGAGATCACGCTGGCGGCCGCCGCCAGCCTGCTGGGAACGGACCTGTCGCGTACGAGGCGCGTGATGTCCGAACTCGTCAGGAGCCATCTGATCAGTTCACTGGGCAAGGACCGGTTCGGCGCGCACGACCTGGTGTGGGCCTACGCCTGCAGACTGGCCGTCACGGAGATCGGCCCGGCCGGCAAGGACGCCGCGCGACGCCGCGTTCTGGATCACTACCTGCACTCGGCGATGCGGGGTGATCTGCTGCTGAATCCCTTCTTCCAGATTCCGCTGTCCGTTCCCGTCCCCGGGGAGGGGGTGGCCGTCTGCGAGTTCACCGACAGCGAGGCGGCGACCCGCTGGTTCCACACGGAGCGCAGGGCGCTGATCAGCGCGGTCGAGGAGAGCGCCGCGACCGGTGCGAACGTTCCCACCTGGCAGTTCGCCCGAGCCGTGCGCACCTACTTCTATCGCTACGGCAGGCTGCCCGAACAGGCGCGCATCCACGAACTCGCCCTCGCCGCCGCCCTGCGGGGCGACGAGGACCTGCCCCGCGCCTACTCCCACTTCGGGCTGGGGCAGGCGCTCAACAGGCTGGGCCGCTTCGCGGAGTCCCGTGATCACCTCCAGCGGGCGCTGGCCCTCTACCGCGACGCGGACGAAGCCGTCGGCATGGCCGTGGTCGAGACTGAGCTCTCGGTCCTTTCAGGTCAGCAGGGCGAGAACGAGGAGGCCCTCGCCCACAGCCTCGAAGCGCTGAGAGTCTGCCGTCTCATCGGGCACCGCGCCGGTGAGGCGATGGCGCTCAACAACGTGGGCTGGTATTCGGCCCAACTGGGTGACTTGGCCACGGCCCGTGACCACTGTGCCCAGGCCCACCTGCTGCTCGAGCGTCTGGGCGATGCCATGGGCGCGGCCGCGGCGCTGGACAGCCTGGCGTTCGTGCACCGAAGCCTCGGTGAACCGGACCAGGCCGTCGTGTACTACCAGCAGGCCCTGCGGATGCGCGCCGGACATGAGCTCATCTATGAAGCGGAGACCCTGGCGCAGCTGGCGGAGGCGCAGCTGCTGGCGGGTTCGTCCGACGCGGCCATGGAGTCGCTGGGCCGGGCCCTCATCCTCTTCCGGAACATCTCTCCCGCGGACGCGTCGCGAATCGAGACCAGGCTGGCCGAAGTGAAAGCCGGGTGCTACCGGCGGAGCTGAACGTCCGCCCGTCACGGACCTGAAGTCCGTCGGGACGAACGAACCTGCCGCCCCTCTTCCGTGCCCGTGGCAACCACCCGGTGCCGTCGCCGCGACACGTTACGGCCTCCCCTCATACCCGTCGGCCGGATGAAAGCCCGCCCCTCGCCACAGGCGGTCACCAGCGCTGATGGGCCGAGGCCGCTCAGGAGACAGAAGTTCGACAGATCACGAGAGCAAGCTGGGGGCGCAACTGTAGACGTTTTCCGGAGCCTGGCATGGCCGGCGAGGTCCGCCGCGCCGCCATCGCCGTGGTTCGCGTCTGCCGTCCCCGCCGCGGCTGTCCGCTGTGGTGCTGCCAGGGCGGTCGGATGCCAGGGGAAGAAAGGCGTGGGGTGTGGGCATGAGACGATCCGGCCGGCACACGTCAGTGGCCGCCGTGGTGGCCGTGATACTGACGGTTCTGTTACCGGCTCAAGCGACGGCGGTGCCGGTGCGGGGTGACGCGGGATCGTCTCCGCCGTCGCTGCCGGAGCAGAAGGCGGTGCCCGTCAAGGCGGTGCCCGTCACGGCCGTGGGGCAAGGCAGGGCGAACAAGAGGGACGACGCGGCGGCGCACCGATGGAAGCCGTCCGAGGTCGCCTGGCCGAAGGCCGGGTCCGCCAGGGTGGCTCTGCGTGCGGAGGGCGCAGAGGAACTGCGGGCCGGCGACCTGCCGGTGCGCGTCGCCCCGGCCGGCGGTGCGGCTCGCAACCTCGGCGCCGGCGCGGGAGCGACATTCGACGTGTCCGTCGCGGACCGGGCGAAGGCACGCCAGGCGGGTGCCGAAGGGGCCCTGATCTCCCTCAGACGGACCGACAGCGCCCAAGCCGGACAGTCGTTGGACGTGACGGTGGACTACTCCGCCTACCGCAACGCCTTCGGCGGCGACTTCGCGAGCCGGCTGCGACTGGTGGAGCTGCCGGAGTGCGCCTGGAGCACGCCCACAGCCAGGCACTGCGGCACCGGCAAAGCCCTGGCGACCCGCAACGACACGAAGGCCGGAACGCTGACGGCGGAGGTGACACCGCCGGCGGCGGCGAGTGGCGCCGCCGGGCGCGCGCCGGCCCGCGCGACCGTTCTGGCCGTGACCGCCGAGGCGGGGGGCTCGTCGGGCACCTACAAGGCGACCACCCTGCAGCCCTCGGGCAGCTGGAGCTCCGGCGGTTCCACCGGCGCCTTCACCTGGCAGCATCCCATCTCCGTGCCCGCGGTTCCGGGCGGGCTGCAGCCGGGGATCTCGCTCAGCTACTCCTCGCAGGCGGTGGACGGTCGCACGGCGGCGTCCAACAACCAGCCGAGCTGGATCGGGGACGGCTGGGACTGGCAGCCGGGCTACATCGAACGACGCTACAAGGCGTGCGACGACGACAAGGACAAGGCCGGGGCGACCAACACCACCAGGGTGGGGGACCTGTGCTGGTACACCGACAACGCCGTTCTGTCGCTGAACGGCAAGTCCGCCGAACTGGTCTACGAGTCCGGCAAGGGCTGGCATGTCGAGGAGGACTCCGGGGCGAAGGTGGAGAAGCTCACCGGCGCCTCCAACGGTGACCAGGGCACGAGCGGCGTGGACGGCGAGGGTGAGCACTGGAAGGTCACCACGACCGACGGCACGCAGTACTTCTTCGGCCGCAACCGGCTGCCCGGCTGGTCGGACCACGGCACCGCGGCCGACGATCCCGTGACCAACTCCACCTGGACCGTGCCGGTGTTCGGCAACCAGCCAGGGGAGCCGTGCCATGCGGCCTCCTTCGCGTCCGCCTGGTGCCGGCAGGCGTGGCGCTGGCAACTGGACTACGCGGTGGACCCCCGCGGCAACGCGATCGCGTACTACTGGAACCAGGAGACCAACCACTACGGCCGCAACTTCAACGAGAACACCGGATCGTCGACCAACACGTCCTACGTGCGCGGTGGCTACCTCGACCACATCGACTACGGGCTGCGTTCCGACGCGGTCTACACCGGCAAGGCCATGGGCCAGGTCCACTTCAAGGTCAGCGAGCGCTGTCTGACCGGGTGCTCGACCTTCGACGAGGCACATGCCGCGAACTGGCCCGACACCCCGCAGGATCGCGCGTGCGCGTCCGGGACCGAGTGCAAGGACAAGTACTCGCCCAGCTTCTGGAGCCGTATGCGTCTGACGGGGATCACCACGAAGGTGCTGACCGCAGGCGCCTACAAGGACGTGGACTCCTGGACCCTGGCCCAGGACTTCCCGGCCTCGGGCGACGGAATATCGACCCCCATGTGGCTGCGCTCGATCACCCGGACCGGAAAGGCGGGCGGCACGGCGGCCACGCCGCCGGTAACCTTCTCCGGCGAGCAGATGGCCAACCGGGTGGACAAGACGGGGGACGGGCTGGCACCGTTCGTCCGGCTGCGCCTGAACGAGATCATCACCGAGACCGGCGGCGGCATCGGCATCACCTACAGCCCCCCGGGCTGCACCGCGGCTTCACTGCCGCCCACCGACGCCAGCAACGGCACGCGCTGCTACCCGGTCAAATGGGCGTTCGAGGGATCGACCGCGTCCACGGACTGGTTCAACTCCTACGTCGCCACCGAGGTCGTCGAGAGCGACAACCTCGCGGACACCCCCGACACCTCGACGAAGTACACCTACGTCGCGGACGCCCGATGGGCCAAGAGCACCGACGCGTTCACCAAGCCCGCCGACCGCACCTACTCCGTCGCCCGCGGCTACGGCCGGGTGCAGACGCGGAAGGGCGCCGGGGCTGATCCGGCCACGCTCACCGAGACCCGCTACTTCCGCGGGACGGACGGCGCCGCCGTCCCGGACTCCTCCGGAGCGTCGGTGACGGACCGGGAGCAGTTCGCCGGGATGACACGGGAGCAGGCCACGTACAACGGAGACACGGGGGCTCTCGTGTCGGCCACGTCCTTCACGCCGTGGCGCTCGGCCGCGACCGCCACCAAGGTGCGCAAGACCTCCTGGGACGACGATCTGCCGGACCTGGTGGCCTACCGGACCGGCACCCAGAAGGAGCAGACGCGCACCACGGTGACGGGCGGGGAGCGCAAGACCTCCCTAACCCGCACCTTCGACGGCCACGGCATGGTGACCACCGTCTCCGAGACCGGTGACGAGGCCAGGAGCGGCGACGAGAAGTGCACCACCACCACGTACAACCGCAACGACACCGCATGGATCCTCACCACGGTGGCCCGCGTGGAGACGGTGGCGGTGACCTGTGGCTCCGCGGTCAGCCGACCGGCCGACGTGATCGGCGACACGCGTTCCTACCACGACGGCGCCACCAGCCTGACCACCGCACCGTCCAAGGGACTCGTCACCAGGACGGAGCAGATCAACGGTGCCGGCAACGGATACGACACCGTCAGCACGACCGCCCCGGGTGACTACGACGTCTACGGCCGCGCGCTGAAGGTCACCGATGTCTACGGCAAGCCGACCACCACCGCCTACAAGCCGGCGACCGGCGAGGTCGCGAGCGAAGTCCAGGTGACCAACGCCCTGGGACACCGGACGACGAACGTGCTGGATCCGCTGCGCGACCAGCCGATCAGCGTCACCGACGCCAACGGCCGGACCACCACGAGCTCGTACGACCCCTTGGGCCGGGTGGTGAAGATGTGGACTCCGGCGCACACGGCAGCCGCCTACCCGGACCGGCCGAGCTACACCTTCGGCTATGAGGTGCGCCGGGACGCGCCGCTGGTCGTCACGACCAAGGTGTTGAACCACGAGAACGTGTACCGGCCGTTGTACGTCTTCTACGACGGTCTGCTGCGGCAGGTGGAGACCCAGGCTCCGTCTCCGGACGGCTCCGGACGCCTGGTCAACCGCACCCTGTACGACTCCCGAGGGCTGGCCTGGCACAACTCCGGCAGTTTCTACGCCACGGGTGCGGCCGAGGGTGTCATGGTGACCGGTCAGGAGCTCAACTACCCGGCTGCCACCCAGTCCGTGTACGACCGCGCGGGGCGGGTCACCGCCGTGATCTCCAAGAAGTTCGGGGACGAGACCAAGCGGACGACCACCACCTACGCCGGGGACTCCACCACGGTCATCCCTCCCTCCGGAGGCACTGCTCTCAGGACCGTCGTCGACGCGCTCGGACGGAAGGCGAGGATCGACGAATACACCGACGCCGGGCGCACCACTTCCCAGTCCACCTCCTACGAGTACAACCGGCGCGGCAGCCTGGCGAAGGTCAAGGACGCGTCCGGTGCGACGTGGACCTACGAGTACGACGTGCGCGGACGCCAAGTGCGTTCCGTGGATCCGGACAAGGGCGCCACGGTCAGCGTCTATGACGCCGGAGATCGGGCCACCGACGTCACCGACGCCCGCCAGATCACCCTGCACACCGACTACGACGCTCTGGGCCGCAAGACCGCGCTGAAGCGGGGCACGACGCTGCTCGCGAAGTGGGAGTACGACACCGCGACCGGCGGCCTCGGCCAGTTGGGGACGGCCACCCGGTTCGACGGTCCGGACGCCTACAGCTCCAAGGTCACCGCGTATTCGACGCTGTACAAGCCGACGGCCCACGAGGTGACGATTCCGGCCACGACGGCGAACGGTGGCCTGGCCGGGACGTACAAGTGGACCACCGCGTACTACCGGACCGGCGAGGTGAAGTGGACCAAGCATCCCGGCATCGGCGGTCTGCCGGCCGGGGAACAGGTCGAGACCGCCTACAACCCGGCAGGCCTGCCCGTCACCCTGTACGCCGGCGCCTCGGCCACCGACGCGCTGGTCAGCAGCACGACCTACGACCACTACGGACGCGACATCCGCAAGCAGCAGGGGGATTTCGACAGCCCGCTGGTCACCACCAACACCTATGACGAGCACACCGGCCTGCTGAACCAGGCCATCACCGACCGCGACGCCGCGCCGCAACGGGTGATCGACACCGGGTACGGCCACGATCCGGCGGGCAACATCACGAAGCTCGTCACCGGGACGGGGCAGGACGCCACCCGGCAGGTGGACACCCAGTGCTTCACGACTGACGCGCTGCGCCGCATCACCCGGGCATGGACCGCCACCGACGACTGCGCCACCGCACCCAGCAGCGCGAACGTCGGCGGCCCCGACGCCTACTGGACGTCCTACACCTACGACGCGGTTGGCAACCGCGGGACGGAGACCCAGCACGCCACCGGGACCGCGACCGGTGACACCACCCGCACCTACGCCGCACCGCCCACCGGCACGCATGCGCTTCCCTCGGTCACGACCACCGGACCGTCCGGAACCACGACCGAGAGCTACGGGTACGACAGGGCCGGCAACACCACGAATCGGAGTCGCTCGGGCAACGCCCAGAGCCTGACCTGGGACGCGGAGGGCCACCTGGCGACCACGACCGAGGGCGCCAGGACCACCTCCTACCTCTACGGCGCCGACGGGCAACGGCTGATGCGCCGGGACAGCACCGGCACCACGCTCTACCTGCCGGACGGCACCGAGGCCAAGCTGACGAACGGCACGGTGACCGGCACGCGTTACTACTCCTTCGCGGGCCGGACGGTCGCGATGCGCACCGCAGGGAAGATCACCTTCCTGCTCGCCGACCACCACGGCACGACCACCACCCAGGTCGACGCCGCCACCCAGGCGGCCGTCCACCGTCGCAGCCACATCTTCGGCGCCGTCCGCGGGACCCCACCCGCCTCCTGGACGGGTGAGAGGGGTTTCGTCGGTGGTACCGACGACGCCGATACCGGCCTCGTTCACCTTGGCGCACGCGAGTACGACCCCACCACCGCTCGCTTCATCAGCGTCGACCCCCTGTTCGAGATCGACAAACTGCAGACCTACAGCGGGTACAGCTACGGCGCCAACAACCCACTGGCGTTCTCCGACCCCAGTGGCAAGGGGCTGGCCTGCGGAGGCAGGTACGAGAGCTGCGGCAGCGGGGTGCAGACACACGCCGACGGCAGCGAGTCCTACAGGGACGGCTCCGGCGTCAGTCATGCGACGGGCGGTAACACGCGTTACGTGTGTGAGGGGACGTCGTATTGTTACGGAAACCAGAATGAGGGTGCTGCGGAAGTTCCGACGTATTACGACGCGGACGCCAAGGAGATCCAACGCCTGCGGGCGATGGATCCCGCGAGCTGGATCCGTCTCAGCTATCACGTCGAGACGGATATCGATGATCTGGACTATTCCTTCGAGTCCCTGGTCGTGCTCGGCGGGCGAGTGGAACAGAGCCAAGTCGACGCAGATAAATCCGATACCCTCGTGGCCTCTCGAAGCACGATCGAAACGGCTACCAAGAGTCACGGACGCACGATAAACGGCGAGATCACGGCTAAATGGGAGAAGCTCGCAAAACTCGCCGGTCTCGACGTCAGCGTTGGCGGGGAAGGGCGTTGGGATTGGAGTTCGTCGGAAACGACAACGAAGGCCACGGAGCGACGCTTCACGGTGAATGCGACCAAGGAGAATCTCGGAAAAATACCCGTCCTGGTGCCCGCCGTCCGGAGAGAGACCCGGACACATATCATCCGCTTCACCGGCAACGAGGTTCGCCACGAGGTGGTCAAGGAGACAATTCTCGCCTGGGACGTGCTGTATATTCCGGAAATTCCGGCGTCGTCGAAGACCATTCCATGTGAATGCCGTTAGCTCTCCTCATGTCATGAGCGGTCCGCCACCCGGCCGGCGGACCGCTTGATGATCAGCCGAATTCAGCAGTCTACTTTTACGGCCGTCCTTGACGACCCGCCGGGCCTGCCCGAGGTGCGATCGGGGCGGCGATCTCCAATGTCGAAATTCGAAGCCTTCCCCTGTCGGGTCCATTTCCGGTGCTACGCGGTATTTTCAGGATCCACTTCTGAATCACGGACATGAGGAAAAGGAATGTATCCAGAGTTAAGCAGATCTCCCAGGCGATACGGCCTGATACCCCGTTGGGCAACGGTTCTTCTCTCGGCGAGCCTGGTCCTCGCGGGCGCCACCGTGCCGGCGCCCGCTGCCGAGAAAGCCGCCGCCGCGACCGATCCCGTGGACGACGGGTCACTCTCGGAGGAGGACGCCGCGCTGCGGCAGGCTCAGGCCACCGGCCAGCAGGTGGAGGTCGTCGCCGCCCGCACCGAGGTGTCCGACGTGTGGGCCAATCCGGACGGATCCTTCTCCACCAAGCGTTACGGCGCCCCGGTGCGCGTCATGCGCGACGGGGCCTGGGTGGCCGCCGACCCCACGTTACGGGTGGCGGCCGACGGCACCGTGGTGCCCAAGGCCGCCGCGGTGGACGTCACCTTCTCGGGCGGCGGCACGGGCCCGCTGCTGTCCGGCGTCAAGGACGGCCGCACGCTCTCGCTGACCTGGCCGGCCGCGCTACCGGTTCCGACGCTCAACGGCAACGTGGCCACCTACAATGACGTGCTGCCCGGCGTGGACCTGCAGCTCAAGGCCGAGGTCGAAGGCTTCTCCCAGCTGATCGTCGTCAAGAGCGCCGAGGCCGCGGCGAACCCCGCTCTTGCCACGTTGAAGTACCAGATGCACACTGTGGGCCTGGACGTCTCCGTGGACGACGACACGAAGACGGTGCAGGCCACCGACCCGGCGGGGCAGAACGTGTTCACCAGCCCGTCGCCGCTGATGTGGGACTCCTCCACCACGACGCCGGTCTCGGCCGCCGCCCGGTCGCTGGCATCAGCCGGGGACGCCGCGCCGGGAGACGTGTTCGAGCCTATTCCGGGCTCCCGCGACGCCGAGATGGCGACCGAGGTCAGCGGGGACACCCTGCAGATCACTCCTGACCAGGAGCTCCTCACCGGCGCCGACACCGCCTACCCGGTGTACATCGACCCGTCCTGGGCGTGGGGCGAGCGCGACCACTGGACGCGGGTCTACAAGAAGTACCCGGGCAACTCGTACTGGGACTCCAACGAGGTCGCCCGGGTGGGCTACGAGAACGAGACCAACGGACTGTCCCGGTCGTTCTTCCAGTTCGACATCGGCGAGATCAAGGGCGCGAAGGTCAAGTCCTCCACCTTCCGGATCAGGAATTCGTGGTCCTGGTCGTGCCAGGACCGTCCCGTGGAGGTCTGGCACACCGGCGCCATCAGCAAGTCCACCACCTGGAACAACCAGCCCGCCAAGCACACGAGACTGGCCACCGTCAACGACGCCAAGGGCTGGCGCGGCAGCGACGACTGTCCGGCCGGAAACCTCGAGTTCGACGTCACCGGCAAGGTCGGCGAGGCGGCCGGCAAGAAGTGGAACTCGATCACCCTCGGCATGTACGCCTCCGACGAGGGTGACACCTTCGGGTGGAAGAAGTTCGATCCGAAGACCGCGGTGCTGGAGACCAAGTACAACAACCCGCCCAAGATCCCCTACAGCCTGGGCACCAACCCGAAGACCGACTGTGCCACCGGCGGCACCGTCGGCAACACCACCGTGAGCGTGCACGCCACCCTGGACGACCAGGACGCCGGCAACCTGACCGCCGAGTTCGAGGTCTACGACTCCAAGGGCGCCAAGGTGTTCGGGTCGTCGCTGTCCACCCTCAAGCGCCGCGCGGTCACCCTCGTGCTGCCCGCCACCTCCACCCCCACCGGCTCCTACACCTGGAAGGTGCGCGCCAAGGACCACGACAGCGCCTACTCGGCCTGGTCCAAGACCTGCAAGTTCAGCATCGACCGGACCCGGCCCAGCAAGCCCCCGTTGATCAGTTCCACCGTCTTCCCGGACGGCGCCGCCGGCTGGCCCGCGAACACCGGCAAGGCGCGCACGCCGGGGCTCTTCGCGCTGTCGCCCAACGGCGTCACCGACGCGGTGTCCTACCACTGGTGGACCGACTTCGCGCCCGAGGTCAAGGAGGCCGACGTCGCCAAGGGCGCCGGCGCCTCGATCACCGTCGTGCCTCCCGGCTACGGTCCGCACCTGCTGTACGCGTTCAGCGTGGACGCGGCAGGCAACCGGTCGGACACCTCGTCCTACCTGTTCTACGCCGTGCGCTCCACCGAGCGTGACGCTCCCGGGGACCTCAACGGCGACGGGAACAAGGACATCTGGGCCACCGACTCCAACGGCACCCTGCTGACCTACGCGGGCCAGGGCGATGGCAAGTTCTCCGCCGCGAGCAACGGCGGCCAGTCGTTCGACACCGCCCAGATCACCTACCGGGCCGACTGGGGCCAGGACGGCTACACCGACCTGATCTCGCTGGAGGAGGACGCCGGCATCGGCCAGAAGCGCCTGTGGTCCTACCCCAACAACGGCACCGGCATCGCCACCACCGGCTACCAGGAAGGCCGTCAGGAACTGCACCTGGACTGCCCCTTCCCCACCGAGCCCAGCGACGAGGACCCCGCGGGATGCGCGTCGGGCTACAACCACTGGCACGACGCCTCACAGGTCCTCGCCCCGGGTGACATCAACGGGGACACCTTCCCCGATCTGCTGGTCAAGCAGGGCGACAAGCTGTGGGCCTACCACGGCCACTACAACAAGCGACTGGACTCCTTCGGGCCGCCCGCCCTGGTCGGCGGCACCGACTGGGACAAGTTCACCGTCATCGCCCCCGGCGACACCAACGGCGACGGCGTTCCCGACCTGTGGCTGCGGGACAACGCCAGCGGTGACGTCTGGCGCTCCAACGGCGCCAAGGACCCCGGCGGCAAGCTCAACCTCGCCACCTGGGGCACCGCCGCGCGGGCCAAGCTGCGGGGCGGCCTCAGCCTGGCGGCCGTCCCGGACCTCGGCTCCGTCGGTGACCTCAACGGTGACAAGCTCGCCGACCTATGGATCCGCAAGAGCGACAACAGCATGTACCTCATCCCCGGGAAGAGCGACGGCACCCTGGGCGACGGTGTCCAGATCGACGGAGGCAACGCCGGCATCAGGATCCCCACCGGCACCACCATCACCCCCGGCCAGTCCTACTCCTCCTCCTCGGTCACCCTGGAGCTGAGCAGCGGCAAGCTGATCATCAAAGCCAAGGCCACGGGCAAGCAGCTGTGGTCCACCGCCACCTCCGACGGCGCCAAGGCTGTCATGCGGACCGACGGCGACCTCGTCCTGTACAGAGCCGACGCCACCGTGGCCTGGCAGTCGGGCGCCGCCGGGGCCAACGGCTACGCGGTGCTGCAGGACCGCGGCAACCTCGTCGTCTACAACGCCAAGGGCCATGCCCAGTGGTCCAGCGGCACCCACGTCCGCCACGACTACAACGGCGACGGCCGCAGCGACATCGCCAGCTGGTACGACTACAGCGCCGGGAACGACTCGGTCCACAACTGGTACGCCAACTCGGACGGCACCTTCAAGCTCCCCATCACCGCCTATTCGGCCGAAGCGGGAGTCTGGGACAACGCCCAGCGCATCAAACGGATGACCGGCGACTTCAACGGCGACGGCCGGGGCGACATCGCCGTCTTCTACGGCTACAGCACCGGAGCGGTGACGCTGTTCACCTGGCTGGCCAAGACGGACGGCTCCTTCGCGCCCGCCATCAGGTCCTGGAGCGTGGGGCCCGGCAGCTGGACCTGGGCCCGCATGTACGACCAGGTGGGTGACTACAACGGCGACGGCCGGGACGACATCTCCGTCTGGTACGACTTCGCCGATGGCAGGGACAAGCTGTTCACCTTCACCGCGACGGTCGACGGCCGCTTCAACCCGCCCACCGGCTCGTGGGAGTCACCGGGCGGCTGGAACCGCGGCGGGATGAAGACCACCAGCGGTGACTTCAACGCTGACGGCCGCGATGATATCGCGACGTTCTACTGCTACAGCGACGGACGGGTCAAGCTGATCATGTTCCCGGGCAGGGCCGACGGCGGATTCGCCAACCCCGTCCACGGCTGGGAGAGCGACACGTGGGGCGACTTCGACAGGTCCCACCTCAACAACGGTGACTTCGACGGGGACGGCCGCGACGACGTGGTGATCTGGTACGACTACGCCGACGGCTCGGACAGGGCCATCACCTTCACCGCCCACCCTGTCACCAAGGTGTTCGGAAACCGCACCGAAGCCTGGTACGGAGCACCCGGCCGCTACACGCGCACCAACATGCGCGTCGTGACGGGGGACTTCGACGGGAACGGCCGCGACGACCTGGGCGCCCTCTACGGCTACGACAGCGGCGTGATCAAGATGTTCACCTGGACCGCCAAAGCCGGCGGCACTCTCAACGAGCCTGTCGGCAGCGCGGAGAAGACCACCGGTTGGACCTACGACCGCATGCGGCTCTTCGAACGCTGAGACGACCGCTGAGGGACGTCACGGACGTGACAGACCAGTGGCCCGGCACCATGGTGCCGGGCCACTGGACGCTCCGGGTGGCCCCGCATCACCGCATGTCAGGCCATGATCAAAGCGTGCCCGGCAGGATTCGAACCTGCGACCGTCGGATCAAAAGCAAGATCTTTCAGTGCCGCGCAGTGCTATTTGGTGGAATTTCGTGCCACCTCATCGCGCTTTGCCTGTCTAGCGGGGCCGGGCTCTAACGACACGTGACGGGGCGTTGCGAGCACGTGGCCGTCGCGCGTTGCCTTTGTGCCATGCCCAAGCAGCGCCCTGACGCCCTCAGCGCGAGCGGGATCACGAGGAGTAGCGATGTGGCCGCACGGAGAGACTCTGCTACATTCCCCGGAACTCTCCACCGACATCGAACACGGCACTCCCATTGGGCAGGGAAACTGTCGGTATGGCTTTCCCGTCTCAGGAGCATCAGCCCTTCGCTCACCTGAGCGTGCCCAACGCGGCCTTCTACCGGGAGATCCTCCGTGCGTTCGCGCGAGCGAAGGAACGATTCATCGTGCATCTCCGGCCCGAGGACGTGGCGGCGGAGCTGCGGCGGGACAATGACGACGCGCTCGCGCAGGCACTGGACAAGCTGCGGGAATGGGGCAACCTGCGGGCCGACGCCGACACCGGCAGGGTCACGAGCGTGGAGGACTTCCACCGCAAGCGGTACCTGTTCCAGCTCACGCATGCCGGGCAGGCTGCCGAGCAGGCGATCTCGTTCTACGAAGACGCCATCGGGAAACGCGGGGCGCTGCAGTCTGTGGCGTTGGGAGACATCGCCGAGCAGTTGCAGTCGCTGGCCGTTCTCGCTCGCGATGCGGATCCCGACCCTGCGCGTGTGCACCTGCTGCTGCTGTCCCTGTCCGATCGGTTCTCGTCGCTGGCCGACAACGCGCAGGCTTTCATGGCCTCGTTGCGGCGCGCGATCGACTTCTCCGACGGTGACGTGGCGGGATTCATCGCCTACAAGGAGCGGCTGATCGACTACATCAACCGTTTCATCGCCGACCTCGCCAACTCCGGCGCGCGGATCGCCACGCTCCTGGGTGAGCTGGACGAATACGACCATGACCGGCTGTTCCAGCTGGCCGCGCGCCGCGAGGCCGCCGACGCGGTGCCCGACGAGGAGGAGGCGGCGGAGGCGTATGCCAGAGCCGAGGAAGCGGCGTTCGCCTCCTGGTCGAATCGCTGGCGCGGCCTCCGCGACTGGTTCATCTCCACGGGCGCCGATCGGCCGTCGCAGGCGCGGCTGCTGCGCCAGGCGGCGATCACGGCGATCAAGCAGCTCATCGACACGGTGGGGCTGCTCAATGAGCGGCGGTCCGGGCGTTCCGACCGCAGTGCGGACTTTCGGGCGCTGGCGCGCTGGTTCGCCGAGGCTCCCGATGAAGCGGCGGCGCATCGGTTGTGGCGGGCGGCGTTCGGGCTGACTCCATCCCGCCATCTGACAGTGACGGCCGCGACCCTGGAGGAATGGCACGAGGTCGACGCAGGGGTCCCCTGGCGTGAGGCGCCACCCATCAGGATCTCGCCGCAGCTACGCCGTACCGGCTCCTATGAGCGGCGCGGTAGGCCGAACAAGGTGGCCGACCGCTCTCAGGCCCGCAGGCTGCTGGTGGAGCAGGCCGAGCGGGAGGCGAGTGAGACAGCCGCGGCCCGCGCCGCGCTGCGGACCGACGGCCCGGTCCCGCTGTCAGAGCTGAACGGTCTCGATCCACGAGCCTTCCGGTTGTTCCTGGGGCTGCTGGGCGACGCGCTCGCGGCCCGCCGGCCAGGCGAGACGGAGGTGAAGACGGTGAGTGCGGACGGATCGATGGAGATACGCCTTACGCTCGTTCCGCATGGAGGCAAGGTGGAGATCCATACGGAGGACGGCGTGCTCACCGGGCCCGAGCACGTGATCGAGATCACTGACCTGACGGCCGGACCATGATCGGGGACGAGGAACGGGTTCAGCGGCGTGCCGCGCTGCGCGCGCTGCTGGCCAGACCGCTGCTCACCGCCGAGCGCGATCCCGAGGCGCTGCTACTGGTGCGCCGGCACGTGACCGAGCTACGCGACTGGCTCGCACGCGAAACCGGCTGGCGGCTCATGGTGGACTCGGGGACGGCGCGGCTGTTCAAGACCGCTCCGGACGCACGGGACGCGACTCACCCGGCGCGGGGAAAGGCGGGGGAGCCGTACGGCCGGCGCCGCTACGTACTGTTCTGCCTGGCTCTGGCCACACTCGAACGGGCGGACGCGCAGACCACGCTCGGCCGGCTGGCGGAGGAGGTGCTGTCCGCCGCGGCAGAGCCGGAGCTGGACTTCACCTTCACTCTCGATACCCGGGCCGAGCGAGCCGATCTGGTCGCCGTCGTGCGCATGTTGCTGGACTGGGGTGTGCTGCGCAGGGTCGCCGGCGATGAGGAGGCGTATCTGTCGGCGACCGGTGACGTGCTGTACGACGTGCGCAGGCCGGTACTGGCCACACTGCTCACCGGCGCGCGGGGCCCGTCCACGATCTCCGCGCCCTCGTTCGAGGAGCGGCTCACCGAGCTGATGGCCGAACCGGTCGCCGACACCGACGACCTGCGCAACCAGGCCCTGCGCCGCCGGCTGACCCGCAAGCTCCTGGAGGATCCGGTGATCTATCTCGCCGACCTCGACGAAGCCGAGCGCGCATACCTGGCCTCCCAGCGGCATGCCATCGTCCGCCGGCTGGAAGAGGCCACCGGGCTGGTGGCCGAAGTTCGAGCCGAGGGCATCGCGATGGTCGATCCCGAGGACCAGCTGACCGATGTCCGCATGCCGGAGCAGTACACCGACGGCCACGTGACGCTGCTGGTGGCCGAACAACTGGCCGTCCACGGCGAGCTGACGCTCGAAGAGCTGGAGGCCTTCGTCCGGCGGGCGGCCCGCGAGCACACCTCTTTCTGGCGTAAGGGCGTGACCGAGCCGGGCGCCGAGACCGGCCTGCTCGCCACGGCCTTGGACAAGCTGACGGCGCTGCGGCTCGTGCGCGTCGCCGATGGCGCCGCCGTGGGGCTGCCCGCCATCGCCCGCCACGCACTGGCCGAACCCGTGATCAAAGGACAGTGATGCTGACTTCCCCGACCTCCGAACGCTGGAAGCCGCTGCGCGCCGGGCTCGTCGACCTGTTCTATTACGACATAGAGGAGTTCCACTTTCACGACGGCCGTCTGCTGTTGCGTGGTAACAACGGCACCGGCAAGTCCAAGGTGCTGGCACTGACACTGCCGTTCCTGCTCGACGGAGAGCTGGCCCCGCATCGCGTCGAACCGGACGGCGACCGGCAGAAGCGCATGGAGTGGAACCTGCTGCTGGGCGGCAAGCACCCGCACCCCGAGCGGCTGGGTTACGCGTGGATGGAGTTCGGCCGACGCACGGCGGACGGTTCTGAGGAGTTCCGCACGATCGGGTGCGGGCTGAAGGCGGTCAAGGACCGCGGCATCGTCCGGCACTGGTTCTTCCTCACCCCGCAGCGCATCGGTGCGGAACTTCAGCTGCTCTCCTCCACCGGCGTGGTGCTCACCAGGGAGAAGCTACGTGAGGCCGTCGAGGGCCGCGGGATGGTGTACGACCGGGCCGCTGACTACCGCAGGGCCGTGGACGAGGCGCTCTTCGGGCTCGGCGAGCACCGCTACGAGGCCCTGGTGAACTTGCTCATTCAGTTGCGCCAGCCGCAGTTGTCGAAGAAGCCGGACGAGAAGCTGCTGTCCCGCGCCCTGACCGAGGCGCTGCCACCGCTCAGCCCCGCTCTGATCGCCACGGTCGCCGAGGCGTTCCGCGGCCTCGACGAGGAGCGCGACGCCCTGCGGGGACTGGAGGAAGCGCGCGAGGCGGCGACCGGTTTCCTGGTCCACTACCGTCGCTACGCCGCCATCGCGGCCAAGCGCAAGGCCGCCGTGCCACGACTGGCACACAGCCGTTACGAGCATCTGGGCCGGGACCTCGGCGAGGCCGAGGGCCGCCACGCCGCGGCGGAGACGGAGCTGGCGGCGGCCCAGCAGGTGCTGGAAGAACTGGAGGAACAGCGAACCCTGCTGGAGGCACGCCGGGACGCGCTTCGGGACAGTTCCGAGATGCGCGACGCGGAGCGGCTCAAGCAGTACGGCCAGGAGGCCAAGCGGCTGGCCGATCATGCTCGCCGCTGTGCGCAGGAACGCGACCGCCTCACAGGTGAGGCGCAGCGGCGCGAGCAGCGAGCCCGTACGGCCCGGGACAAGGCCGACGCGGCAGGGCGCGACCTCGGCAGGGCGCAGGATCTGACCGTGTCGGCCGCCCGTGAGGCGCGGTGCGAGTCCGGGGCGGCCCGTACGGGGCCGGATCGTCTCCTTGTGGCCGACGAGCCGGAGCTGGCGCGGATCAGGCGTGACACCGAGGCGTCGGCGGATCGTCAGGAGCAGGCGATCGGCGAGTTGGAGCGGCTCATCGACCGCATCCGCCTGGCCCAGGAGCGGATGCGAGCCGCGCGCACCGAGGTGGAGCGGCTGACCGCGGACGCACAGGCCGTGGCTCAGCGGGTCGCCGACGCGGAAGAGGCGGTGCGCGGGGCCGTCACCGGGCTCGTCCAGAAGTACACCCTCTACTTGGCCGGCCTCGTCGAGCTGCGGCTGGACGATCCCGATGAGGTGATCGCGGCGCTGCAGTCCTGGGCTGCCTCTACCGACGGCCCCAACCCTGCCGCGAACGCCGTGGGCGACGCGACCAGAACGGCCACTGACGCGCTCGGCCGGTTGGGAGCAGAGCTGGACTCCGAGATCAAGGAGGCGACGCGGGCCGCCGCGGATTTGTCCGAAGAGATCTCCCGGTTGGAGGCCGGTGGCCACGAGGCGCCGCCTCCACCTCATACCCGCGACCCCGCCACCCGCCTCGACCGTCCCGGCGCTCCCTTGTGGAAGGTGGTGGACTTCGCCGACGCGGTGCCCGCCGACCATCGGGCCGGGCTGGAAGCCGCCCTGGAGGCCGCCGGCATTCTGGACGCCTGGGTGACGCCGGACGGGACGTTGCTGGCCACGGACGACACCGTTGTCGTGGCCGGCCAGCCGCTTTCCGGCCCATCCTGCGGCGCGGTGCTACGCCCGGCCGTCGACCGGGAAGATCGGCAGGCGGCGACACTGGCCGACAGCGCCGTGGAGGCCGTGTTGTCCGGCATCGGCCTCGGACCGGGTGACGGCGGCCGGGCCTGGGTCGCGGTGGACGGCCGCTGGGCGAACGGCGTGCTCACCGGCTCCTGGCGCAAGAGTGAGGCGCACTACATCGGCGAGGGCGCCAGAGAGGCGGCGCGGCGGGCCAGGCTGGAGACGCTTCGCGGGGAGCTGGACCAGGTCGATCGGCGGATCGAAGACCTGCGCGACCGGCTTGAGTCACTCGCCGACCGCCGAGAGAGGCTCGCCGCTGAACACCGCGGCCTGCCTTCGGACTCCGAGCTGCGAGAGACGCACGTCAAGCGTGCCACCGCCTACGAACGGCGTGACGAGGTCGACGCCGCACACGCCGCAGCGGACAAGGCGCTCCGCGAGCGGCAGGACGAGCTCCAGGACGCGGGCGTCCGGGCTGAGGAGTTCGCCGGAGACGTCGGCCTGCCCGCGGATCCCGCGGCGCTCGACGAGGTCAAGGGGGCACTCACTCGCTACCGGCTGGCCCTGGCCCAATTGTGGCCCGCCATACAAGTCTGGCGTGACGCGCAGGAGAGCGCCGTGGACGCCGCGGGGGAGCTCGGCAGGACGAAGGAGCAACTCGACGGCGCCGCCGAACTGGCCGCGAAGGCAGGCGAGGAGGCGGGCGCCGCGGCCGAGGTGTACCGCACCCTGGCCGAGACCGCGGGAGCCGCCGTCGAGGAGTTGTTCCGCCGCCTCGACCAGGTGGAGCGTGAACTGCGCGAGCGCGTCGTCACCGAACGCGCCACCCGCCTGCGTGAGCAGCGGGCCCTGCAGGAACGCGGCAAGGCCGAGGGCGAACGCGACAACCTGCGCAAACAGATCGAAGAGGCCGCCACGGCCCGCGACGCCGCCGTACGCGAGTTCCAGGCGTTCGCCGCCACTGGCCTGCTGAACGTGGCGCTCGCCGATCTGGACGTGCCTGACACGGACGGCGAGTGGGCGGCGACGCCTGCCGTGCTCCTGGCCAGGGCCGTCAACACCGAACTCGACGCCGTGGACGAGGGCGACGGGCCGTGGGACCGGGTGCAGAAGAAGGTCGCCGAGGAGCACAAGCTGCTGGCGGACGCCATGGCCAGGCACGGGCATTCCGTCGGGCTGACCCTGCACGACGGCGTCATGATCGTCGATGTGATCTTTCAGGGGCGTGCCAGGGACATGCCCGAACTGGCCGCGGCGCTGGCCGAGGAGACCGGGCAACGCGCACAGCTCCTTTCGGCCAAGGAACGCGAAATCCTGGAGAACCATCTGCTCAACGAGGTCGCCGGCACGCTGCATGAGCTGATCGCAGCGGCGGAGTCAGAGGTCAGGGAGATGAACGGGGAGCTGGAATCCCGCCCCACCTCCACCGGCATGCGGCTGCGCCTGATCTGGAAGACGGCCAGGAACGCCCCCGACGGGCTCGACCGGATCAGAGGCAAGCTCCGCCAGACCGTGGACGCCTGGTCCGCCGCCGACCGGGCCGCTGTCGGCGCGTTCTTGCAGGAGCGGATCGCCCGCGAGCACGCCGACAACCCAGCCGCGGGCTGGACCGAGGCCCTGACCAGAGCGCTGGACTATCGAGCCTGGCACGAGTTCGCCATCCAGCGGCTCCAGGACGGCCAGTGGCGGCCCGCCACCGGTCCCGCCTCCGGCGGAGAACGGGTGCTGGCGGCGTCGGTTCCACTGTTCGCCGCCGCCTCGGCCCACTACAAGTCCGCGGGCAACCCGTACGCGCCACGCCTGGTCGCACTGGACGAGGCGTTCGCCGGGGTGGACGACGACTCCCGGGCCAAGTGCCTGGGCCTGCTGGCCACGTTCGACATGGACGTGGTGATGACCAGCGAGCGCGAGTGGGGGTGCTACCCACAGGTGCCCGGGCTGGCGATCTGCCAGCTCTCGCGCCGGGACGGCATCGACGCCGTACTGGTGACGCCCTGGCGATGGGACGGGCGCGAGCGGCGGCGGGCGGAACGCCCCGCTCTCGGCGTGCCCACGCCCTCCGCCCCCGCCGTACGGCAGGACGCCGTACGGCAGGACGCCGTACGGCAGGACGCCGTACGGCAGGACGCCGTACGGCAGGACGGTCTGTTCGGCATGGACGAGGGCGGCGCGGCCGGATGAGCGGCAGCAGCACGAACGGCCCCAGCGCAGGCGGCTCCGTGACAGGCAGCGGTGCGAGCGAGCGGCTGAGGCGGCTGCTGGGCGGCGACGAGACCGCCTGGCTGGTCGACCGGGCACGCCGCCGCCTGGAACAGGGCAAAGCGCTGACAGGAACGGTGACGCTCACGACGGCGACCCCAGCGCAGCGCCGCGCGGCCGAGGTGCTGCTCGGCCGCCGCGCGGGAGCCGGGTCCTCCCTGTCGGTCTCCTTGGACGAGGTGGATCGCATCCTGCGAGCGGGCGGCATCGCCGCGGACGGGCTGCGCGAGGCCGTCATCCGGCTACGTGGCCCGATCCGGGACCTGACGGGAGAGAAGGCCACGCATGCAGCGGACTGGAAACGGGCCTTCGCCAAGCTCGACGCCCTCATCTCCGAACGGCCCGAACTGTCCGGGTGGCGATCGTGGCTGGAGTCCACCGGCCTGGTCAGAAGGCTCGCCACCACAGCCGGCGAAGCACGTACCCTGCTCGACCGGCTGAGCACCGTGCTGGAGCGACTGCCGTCACCGGGCACGCGCCTCGGCCGGCTCGCCGCCGAGACCTGCGCGGACGCACACGCGCTGGACGAAGGACGCCCGCTGGCGACTCTCGCCCTGTCCGCGGCGCGTGCCCTGTCCGGCCTGCCGTACGCGAGCGAAGGCGGCGCGGACGCCCGCCGCTCGGCCTGGGCCGCGGTCGGCGTGCACCTCGACGACCTGTCCTCCTTCGTGCTCTGCCTGGGGCTGCCGGGTGACGACCACTCCCCCACCGGACGCATGCTCAGCGCCGCCGGCGCTGCGGGCGAGCCATGCGTGCTGACCCTGCGCCAGCTTCTCCGGCACGATACGCCCCTGCGCGCGAACCTGGTCAGGATCTGCGAGAACCCCATCGTGGTCGCGGCAGCGGCCGACGAACTCGGAGCCTTCTGCCCACCCCTGGTATGCGGCGGCGGCCGGCCGTCGGCAGCCGTCTGGCGGCTGCTGGACCTGCTCGCGGCCGGCGGCGCGACGTTCGCCTACCACGGCGACTTCGACTGGGGCGGGATCGCCATCGCCGCCGCGATCCACGAACGGGCCGGATTCCTGCCGTGGCGCTTCGACGCCGCCTCCTACCGAGCCGTGCCCTCGTCGGCGCCGCTGTCCGGGCAGGTACGCCCGACCCCCTGGGATCCGGAGTTGTCCGTGGCGATGGAGCGACGAGGCGTACGCGTCGAGGAGGAGCTCGTACTCTCGGAGCTGGTAGCTGACCTGAAATTGCGAACCCCGCTGTGATCATCGCTATAGCCTCAACGCTCGGCCCGCATGTTCCCCGATCTACCGGACGGGGAAGCAATCGAATGTCCGTGGGCCAGTGACCGAACAAGCCCAAGGAAGAGACGGCGCCGTCATGGACGTCATGGAGCAGGCCGCGGCCCTCAAGGGGCAGCTGATCGACTTCGCTTTGTCACCCCGGTTCGCCCGCGAGCTCAACGAGGCCTTCGAGCAGAGCGACCCCGATGGCCTCGCCGACGGCGAGGCAGCCGTGAGCATGATCATCGATCACTTCGTCCTGCAGCGGCGGCTGGACTCCGGCGACACGGTCATCGACCGCTTCCTGCGCGCCCATCCCCGTCTGAGCCCGCAGGAGCGGGAGATGATCCTCAGCTGGAGGGACGTGGTCGAAGGCATCTTCGAGGTCCAAGGCAAAGACCAGGACACGGTGATCCTGTTCAACCTCATCGACGAGCTCACCTACCGCGTCCGGTCCAACATGGGCGAGTCCGCCTTCCGCCCGGTGAAAAAGGGCATGTTCCTCATCTGCCGGCTGGTGCCGCTCGGCGAGGACTGGCTGGTCAGCGCGAACATCAGCCTCTACCCCGCCGACGCCCGCGCGGAACTCCTCACTCAGGCGGCGGAGCTCGGCCTGCGCAACCCCAAGCTGGTCTTCCGCAACCCGGACAAGCTCGCCACCGCACGCCGCATACTCACCGAACAGCGAGATGTCTTCATCGACCTGTACGGCGCCGAATACATCGTCGTCCAGGGAGAGGACGTGGCCCCGCGATACGAAGCCTTCATGCGGGCCTGCATGGATCGAGCCCAGCCCGGCAACACCTCCCCTCTGCCCGGCTTCGCCCTTCCCGATGACCTGCTGGACGCCGAGACGGTGGCCATCCACTTCGACCCCGAGACAGGCATCAGCTTCTACCTCGAGTTCGGCCTCCTGCAGGAACTCTTCGCCAACCCCACCCTGATCAACCGGCGCCGCTACCGCGAGACCCTGACCTCCTACCTCCGCGGCGACGACATCTCCCCCGCCGCCATCAAGCTCCTGACCGAGCCCGACCCGGACAACGCCGGCGTCGTCTTCGGCAAGCTCCTCAAGAAGAAGAACTTCTCCTGGCCCGAGCACGGGGAGTCACTGCTGCGCCGGTACAAGGCCCGCTACTTCGACGAGCCCCAACTGCCCACCACCGTCCCGGTCAGCGACACGATGGCCGGACATCTGCGCAACGCCCAGCGCGAGGAGTCGCCGGAGCCGTGATCTCTGCGCAAGACCGCGAACCGCCGCCCTCGACCACACCGTGGCGCTCATCTTTTCAGGGCGTTCTTGCTGACCGCCGGGAGAAGGGATGTGACGTGCTTGCCGTTCTTCTCCGCTGCCACCCGGAGTTGGAGAAGGCGCATCTCCGGAAGGTGGATCGTACGCGAACGCCCTGCAACACCGTCTCACCGCCACCTTCGCCGACCTGCGGGGATCCCGGTTGGCGGCGCCGGTCAGCGCTCGGGCACCGCGCAGTCCGCCCACTCGGACGCGTGGTCCTGAACGAACTCGTCGAAGGGGCGGGGTGGCCGGCCGGTCAGGTCCAGCACCGCGGTGCTGACCAGATCGTCCCGGCCGGTGCTGAGACCGGCGTCCACGGCGGCGAGGGCGGCGGCGAAGTCGGCCGGTATGCCTGCGGCGCGGTAGCCGGCCGCCAGCTCGTCGGGTTCGACGTGCAGCACCCGGATCGGCCGGCCGATGCGCGCGGTGATGAGCGCCGCCGCATCCTGGTAGCTCAGCGCTTTGGGCCCGGTGAGCAGGTAGTCGCGCTGGTCGCCGAGCTGGGCGCCGGGATCGATCAGCAGGGCGGAGGCGGCGGCCGCGATGTCCCGCGTGTCGATCCAGCCCAGCCGGCCAGCACCGGAGGCGGTGCGGATCTCGCCATGCCGCCGGATCCGCTCGCCCAACGGGTGCGGGCGAAGGAAGTTCTGCATGAACCCGGACGGACGCAGCACGACCCACCCGGGCTGCGCCCGTACCCGCGCGGCCAGTTCCAGCGCACCGGGGGCGTTCGGCAACACGATGGCGGAGCCGAGGAGCACCACCCGGCGCACGCCGAGCCGTTCCGCCTCATCCAGGAACGGACCGACCAGCGGCAGCGGGTTCACGGCGTTCACCGGAGGTACCAGATAGACCCGGTCCATCCCGCTCAGCGCGGCCGGATGGGTAGCGGGGTCACTCCAGTCGAAGCGAACCGCGTCCGGATCGCCGGCGGACGGATTGCGACCGGCCACGCGGACCGGCACGCCGTTGCCGCGCAGCAATGCTGTCAGTGCGCTCCCGGTCTTCCCGGTGCCGCCGGTGACCAGCACCCCGGTCATCGGGCGTTCCCGGCGTGCAGCGAGCCGAGCAGCTTGGGCAGTGTCCCGGCCGCCGAAGCGGCGGCCAGCGGGCTCCAGTAGTCCCGGTAGCGGGTAATCAGCCCGTCCTGGACGGTGATCACTGTGACATAGTCCAGCCGGTAGGGCTCGCCGGTGCGCACGGTACGGCCGTGCGCGGTGAACTCCACCACAATGGTGTCCGGCTGTTCCAGGTGATGCACCGTGAGAGCCGGTATCTCTCGTACGTCCATCAGTTCCGGATAGCCGGTCAGATAACCACGGACCTCCGCCCGTCCGGACAGCCTCCGAGGCGAACCGCCCGCAGCGAACGGGAACTCGGCGGTACCGTGCTCCGCCCACAGTTCGGCGATGGCATCCATGTCCTTGGCCAGCAGCAGATCAAGCAGCCGGCGGAAAGTCTCCTCAGGGGTACGTGGCACGCTGATCCTCCAGGATCTCGGCAAGGTGTGACCAGGCCATACTCGGCGTCCGGCCGGCGGCGGGGAACGGCCGGCTGAGCCCCGGACCACTGGTGCGGGGCTAAGCCGGGCGCCGCTGTGCCAACCTGGGAGGGTGAGCAGAGGGGAACTGGCCGACTTCATCCGCCGCCGGCGGGAGGCACTGCGCCCGGACCAGATGCCGGCCACGGCCGTCCACCCGCCGGGCCGGCGTGCCCGGCGCACTCCCGGTCTGCGCCGCGAAGAGGTGGCCGCGCTGGCCGGGGTGTCGAACAGCTACTACGAACGGCTGGAGCAGGCCCGCGCACCACGTCCGTCCCCGCAGGTGCTGGCCGCGCTGGGGACGGCGCTGCGGCTCACCGCCGCCGAACGCGAGCACCTGGCGCGGCTGGCCGGGCAGGTCCCGCCGGACACGGACGCTGAGCGGGCGCCGGTTCCCGCTCACGCCCGCCGGCTGCTGGACGGGCTCGGGCCGATACCCGCCTATCTGGCCGACGAGCGAGAGAACATCGTGGCCTGGAACCGCGCCGCCGCCGAGTTGATCATCGACTTCGGGCTCCTGCCCGCCGAGGAGCGCAACACCGTGCGGCTGTCCATCCGGCTCAGCGGCACCGTCTGCTCGGCACCGGCCGGAGCAGAGGGAGAGTTCGCCCGGCAGTCCGCCGCGCGACTGCGCGCGGCCAGCGCTCGCCACCCCGGCGAACGCGTGCTCGCCGAGCTCGTCAACGAGTTCGCCGCGCACAGCCCCGACTTCGCCGCCAGCTGGCGCAACCATGACGTGCAACCCATATCCACGCTGCGAAAGCGCCTTCGCCACCCCGATCTCGGCGAGCTCGACCTGGACTGCCAGACCCTGCTCCTGCCCGGCACCGACGTGCACCTGGTGATCTATACCGCGCGACCGGGCAGCCCGAGCGCTGCCGCGCTCGCCCGAATCGGCACCCGAGACCCTTGAGGTGGAGACCCCGGCCCAGGGCCTCTCAGATGCCCGGGGAAACTTGGTATCCGCCGTGCTCGGTGCGGGTCTGCCGGTGAAGACCGTACAGTCCCTCAGCTGTGGCGGTCGACGTAGTGGTGGGTTCGGGCCGTTTCAGGCGGAGGGCATCAGGTCGCGGCGGCGCAGGCACACCAGCCCCAGTAGCGGCGCTACTGGTGACGAGGCGCCACCCAGGAGCAGCGCTGGCACGTGCACGAACGGCGAAAGGTCGAGGATGAGCCCGGTGGCCAGCTTGAACTCCGCCAGCAGATCCACGACCAGGAAGAGGCCAGCGCGATCCAGCTCACGTCCGCCGCCAGCCGTGGCAGCAGACCGGCAGCAGCGTCGATCCCGACCGCAGGCAGGTAGGCAAGCGTGACCTCGGTGACGCGGGCCACGTCGCCGTTCAAGGTGAGGCCCGCTGCCTGTGGGGGCCGAAAACATCGACACGCGGAGCCCGCAGCAGCTCGTCCAGGACGCGGAACAGGCGATGCCGTGCCGCCTTCGCATCGTTCAAAGGCTGCAGAGCTCGGTGAGCGGCAATCGCGACACCGGGCGGTCGATCCCACGGAACGCGTCGACGATCGGCTCCAACGTCAGCGACTCGCGCCCTCTACCAGCACGATCGCCGGTGGCCGGGCCAAGGCGACCCGAAGCGCCGCCATCTCCGATCACGACCCACGAAACGCGGCGTAGAAACCGTCGATGAAGTCCCATCGTCCTCGGGCAAGGGGTCGAGCATGCGTGATGATCTCGCTTTTTCGACGCTCGGGCGCAACCGGCCGCACCGCTCCCCCGCCCTCCGAGCTTCCATCAAGGACGACTCCGACGTGATCCCGCTGCCGCTGGGCCGGTCAGAGCCTTGGGTCGAGCTTGACACCCTTCACCTCATGCTGCAGGAGTATTCGATCCACTACAACCGGCACCGAGCGCACCGGTCCCGGAGGCGACGTCCTCCGGACATCGCCACCCAGCCCGCCCACGACGTGACCGACCTCAACGACCTGCGATCCATCCGCCGAAAGCCTCTCGTTGCAGGCATGGTCCACGAATACCGCCACGCCGCGTACGGACCGCGGCGACCGCCTCGTCCCTGTCGGCGGCCTGACCGAAGATGGCTGCTCCCTGTGGCGGCTGAGCACTTCGCCTTCCGCCTGGACAACATCTGGCGGAGCAGTCCCCCCGACGGCATGCTTGCCGGCTACGCCGAACTCATCATCGGGCTCACCTCACGGGATTGTTGGTGGACCTTTCTCGACGAGTGGGCCCTCCTTGCGGCAGGTGATGAGGCAGGCGTGCGGGGGTGCGCAGATAGACGGACCAGAACTCGGAGCCGCGCCCTCCCAAGCCGTCGGGTGACCCGCTGAAGCCGGGCCGGGGGCGAGGTGGGTGTACTCGACGCCCAGCGCCTCTTGGCTCTCGCGCCGGGAGGTGCGGACGATCATGCCCTCGAAGGTGTCGTAGCCCACCACCCGGCCGGCCCCGGCGCGTTCGAGCAGGCGGCAGTAGTGGCCGGTGCCGCAGCCGAGGTCCAGGACGGCCTTGCCGGTGAGGTCGCCGAGGAGCCCCAGCACCGTGGACGACTCCAGGTCACGGCGCCAGGGCAGATCGAACATGTCCTCGTAGAGCTGGGCGAGCGCGTCGAACCGCGTGCTCATCCCGTCAGCCGCGCGGCAGTGGCGAGCCGAGCAGCCAGTTGCCGGGCGCCTCGGTGTCGGTGCTGAGGTAGAACTCCTCGATGGCGGTACGGAACTCGTCGTGCGTGATGGTGCCGCTGCCGTTGCGGTCGAGTCGCTGGAAGGCGGGGGCGGAGGTGGCCGGGTCGATGCCGAGGGCGTCGTACATGCGGACGTACTCATCAGCGGTGAGCATGCCGCTCTTGTCGGTGTCCAGGGCGCGCATGAGGGCGTCGATGATGGGCATCACCAGGCGTTCGATGGTCTTGGCGTCGGCGGCGACATGGGTGCGCATGGCGGTGATGAACTCCTGCGGCCCGATCCGGCCACGGGAGTCGGGGGCGCCGGCCTCGCCCAGGACGTCCCACCAGAGCATGAACGCCTCTCGCAGCGCGTTCTTGTTGGGCTCGTCCGGTGCCACCGCGGCGAACACCTCGCCGATCCCCTGGAAGTCGTCGCGGGTGAGCTGACCGTCGCCGGTACGGTCGAACCAGGTGAACAGGTAGGTGAACTTCTGCTCGATGCTGTTCTGGACCATGGTGGCCTCCTTGAACGGGCTGGTCGGGTCAGGGCTCGCTCCTCGAGACCGGTTCTCAGGCCAAGGGGTTCCCGAGCAGGAAACTGCCCGCCGCCTCCACTCCCTCGGCGCTGTAGAACTGCCGGACCGCCTTCCTGAACTCCTCCACCGTCAGAACTCCGTCGGCGTTCAGGTCGAGTTTCCGATAACCCTCCAGCGCCGTGGCCTCGTCGGCCGCCGTGCCTTCGAAGAAGAGGAGATAGTCCTGCTCGCTGATGATGCCGTCGCCATTACGGTCGGCCGCGTGAACAAGCGCGTCCACAATCTTGCCGATGCCCTGGTCATAATGCGCGTCACCGGCGTCCATGCCTTCGCGGACGGCATTCGTGAATGCGATTACCGTGACCGGCCCCTTGGCGTGCTCCTCCAACTGCCGCCACCACGCCCGCATGGCCTCGGACAGCTCCCGCGCCCGCTCCGCGTCGCAGTGCAACCGGTCGGCGGTCGTCTTGGCGTAGGTCTCGAAGTCCGCGCTGCTCAGGTACCCGGAACCGGACGTATTGAGCGCCTGGAACGCCAGAGCGAGCTTGGCATTCCGAATATCGACAGAGTTCATCGCCGCTCCTGGCAGGTGGATGTCGAGTAGGAGAAATATCGGCCCGAGGAGACCCTCCGGGCGTGACATGGGACATCGCCAACTCATGAAACACTTCGTGCAGACGGCGGTCAACGTCCTCATCCGGCCATTCAAAAGTTGACAGGACTTCTGTTCGGACGTATGACAGATGGACCCGGGCGGTTCTTCTTGACCGCGCCACGAATTCTTTCGCCGAGAACCTCCCGGCTGCCGTTTTCCAGGCATATCAGCGAGTCCTTTTACGCTCCCCAAGATATTTCTCTATCTGACCGCGTATGAGAATCATCAAGGAGCAGCCTTCATGCCCAGACGCTTACGCTCCTTGGCCGCCCTGCTCGGTGCCCTCCTGGCCGCCGTCCCGCTCGTGACCGCGCCCGCCTCGGCCGGCGTCCTGGACGTCACCTGCACCGCACCCAGCAGCGAGGCCATCAGCTACCAGCCCGCACTCACCAGCACGACCCAGCCGGTGACGGTCACGATCTCCTCCCAGTACGGCGTATGCGTCTCGGCCACCGTGCCCAGCCTGACCTCCGGCACCGCCTATCTGCAGGCTCCGGGGATCCCCCTGTCATGCCAGGACCTGCTGCTCGCGGGTCCGGTCTACCGTACGATCACGTGGAACACCGGCCAGTCCTCCACCCTTTCCGGCAACCTGACCAGCACCATCACGGGCGGGGTGGTGGTGGCGACCATCACCGGCACCGTCACCGCGGGCCTGTTCCAAGGGGACACCTTCGTCTACCTGGTCACCGCCCCGGCCACCAGCATCCTCCTGTGCACCATCGGCCTGGGAACGGTTTCGAGCGTCTACGGCCTGGTCACCCTGGAGATCACCTCCCTGTGACCTCTGGGCGCCGGCCGTGGAAGGCCGTGGTCGGCCTCCTCCACCGGCAGCCAGGAGAGCAGCGCGTCCACCTCGCCGTCGCGCAGCGGCTTCAACGGGCCGGTGAACGGATTGCGGCGGATCCGCAGCTCCTACTCCCGATGCCGGGCCCGGAACGCCTCCCAGTAGGGGCGCAGGTCGGGGGACGTCGCCCGGCAGCATGCCGACGCGGAGCACCTCGGTCTTGCCCCGGGCCGCCAGCCTGGCCCGCTCCATGCTCTCGCTCAGCCCCCGGTGGACGAGGCGCAGGCCGGCGTAGAGCCGCTCGCCGATCGGGGTGAGCCGGACGCTGCGGCTGGTGCGCTCGAACAGCGTGGCGCCGACCTCATGCTCCTGCTTCCTGATGGCCTGGCTGACCGGGCGGGGCTCACGTGCAGCCGTTCGGCGGAATCGGCACCTGGAGTTGGACGGTGTTCCGCTCGGACGGCCCAGCGCCCCGTAACGCACGGGGGTTGGGTCAGGGCTGGCACCACTCAGCCCTGCCGGCCCTGGCCGTCTACTGCCGGATCGGCAGGCCAGGCGCGCCGGCGGCGATCTCTGCAGGCGGTACGGGCGTGCCACCGCGTCTCGGGTGCACCTGCGTGGTTACGGGCGCGCCCTCGCCGCAGCGTCTCGGACCGCGTGGTCCTGAACCGTCTCCGCCAGTTCGTCCAGCACTTCCAGCGCCTCCGCGGCGCCGATCCGGGCGATGGCGTCGACAGCCTTGAGCGCGCGGGCCCTGGCGCCCCGTGCCACCCAGTCGGGGATCAGGGCGGCCAGGTCGCGGGCCGTCCGGCCATCGCCGAGCCATCCCAGCGCGGGCAGCGCCCAGGCGTCGCCGTGCAGGAACAGAGCCCAGCCCAGGTCGGCCAGCGAGCGCCGGTCGCAGGCCTCGCGGACCGCGTCCAGCCGCTCGTCCGGCTTCTTGGCCAGCGTGACGAGCCTCCTGGTCGCGTCGGCGGGCAGGGCCCGGCCGCCGCCCTTGAGCAGCACCTGCGGCAGGACATCGGGATCGGCGTACGCGGGCAGCCGGGCCACCCGCCCCGGCGCGGTCAGCACCGCCGGGACGTCCTCGCCGGGCGCGTCCGGGACCCGCGGCACCGGGTCCGGCCCGGGCAGCTCCGGATGCGCCTTGAGGTGCAGGCGAAGCAACCCGGAGGCAAGGAGCGCCGACGTCGAGTCGCTCGCGGCCACCGCGGACAGCACCCGCGCCGCCCGCACGGGGAAGCGTTCCATCGCCCCGAGCAGGTACTCACGCGCGAACTCCCGCTCGTACCGCTCCAGCAGCAGCTTGAACGCCTCGTCGCTCGGAAGCAGGGAGATCAGCTCCACGAACCGCTCCCGCCACGGCTTGTAAATCCTGAGCCGGTCCCAGGCGTCGACCAGGACCGGGGCGGCCGCCGGGCCTATGCCATCGGCCATCGTGGCGCGCATCCCGTACGTGAACGCGCCGAAGTCGGAGTCCTCCAGTCTCCAGCGGAGCAGTTCGAGGTGCCGCGGCGTGCCCACCGACGCCCACAGTCGTTCGCGGTAGAAGGCGTTCGAGCCCCACTCGGCAGACGGCGGGTCGGCACAGCACTCGTCCACCCAGTCATGCCGGGTGGGCACCAGGTAGGAGACGACAAACCGCCGCGAGCGGGTGCCGCGGTGCGCGGCCAGGCGTTCCACCGCCCGCCGATACTCCTCCTCGGGGCAGAAGGCCAGCAGCCCCCGGACCCTGCGCAGGCTCACCGAGTCGACCTGCCGAAGGGAGTCCAGCGGGCGCAGGTCTTCCGCCGAGGAGGCGATGCCGCTCAGTTCGGCGAGCGCGCAGGCGGCGAAGGCGAGCCCGCGGGAGGCGATCCACCCGTCGGTGAAGGTTCGCGGCGTCTCACGCCCCTCCTCCAGGCGGTCGACGATCGATGCGATCGCCGCCGCCCCGGCGGGACAATCAGCACCGCTGAGGTACGCCCGCGCGTGCGCGACCAGGGCCTTGTCGCTCCTGCCCGCCGACAGCACCGCCTCGATGCGGCCGCGGTGCTTCTCGGTCAGCTTCGCTGCCACGTCCGCGGCGCCGGGGTCGACGGTGTCGCCGGGCGCGACCTCGCCCAGCGCCCGGTCGGAGACGCCCGGTTCCGCGGGGACCGCGCCGCCCCGACGGGGGTGCAGATCTCGGCGCAGGGGCTCGGAGAGGACCAGGACGTCCTCGGCCGGGGGGAAGTGATCATCCATGGCGAATCACCGTAGCGGAGCCGGGTGACACTCACCCCCGCTCCACCTCGGGACGGTCCGGGCCGGCTCGCGGGCGAACGGAACAGCACGGTCACCGCGGCAGCGAGTAAACGGAGCGGCGACCGACAAGAGGCGTAGATGGGGATCCCTCACGAAACAACCCCATCGTGATCATTTTCAGCGCAGCGGTTCACCCGGGAGACGGAAGCGCGTACGGCAGGATGATCCGCTGTGCTCCTTCGCCTGGCCTACCTGACCATCACGAACGCGTCCGCCGCGCTGCGGTTGCTCCCCGTGGGCGATCGGGACAAGGACGTGGAGGCCCTCGCCCTGCGTGACCAGATCACCGTCCTTGAACGCCAACTCGGCGCCGACACCAGCGTGCGATTCGCACCCGAGGACCGAGCCCTTCTCGCCGCGCTCCTGGCCTCACTGCCCTGCGAGGTCCTGCGCCAGCTGCGGCTCGCGCTCGTAGACGGTGGCGTAGCCGAGGAACTCCAGCGGCCCGCCGTCGCCCTGCTCGCACAGCTCCATCGAGGCGGGCACCCGGGCGACCGCACGGGAGCCCGTCAGCTCGGCGCAGCGTCGCTGCGACGGCTGGTCACCGCGCTGCCGTACATGCTGTGCGCGGGCCGCCGCGGCGGCCTCGCGAGAGGTGGCGCTCATCCTGTCGCTCCCGACGTCGCGGTGGTGAGTGGTGGGTGGTGTGCGGGGACTGACGAACAACGTCTCGAACTCGGCGAGCTGCTCGGGCGTGAACGGCGGCAGGTCCTCCATGGCCAGCGGGCCGAGCGGTTCGACTTCACGTAGCGTGGGCCGGGCACCAGGCCACGAGACAGCGCGTCCTCACGCCGGGACACCGCCGGACCCCAAGTGCATGATCAGGCATTGAAGGTTCCGCGATCAGGTTGGACGGCACCCCGAAGAACCGGGCGATGTCCGTCAGGCCGAACTGACTGGTGAGCGACCGCCTGAATCGGCCGGTACTTCCAGTCATTGCCGTGCCCCACGCCGCGTACGCCACCGGCGTCAGGCCGAGCGGGAAGCCGGCCACGGTGAACTGCGCCGTTCGCGCGGACGGTCACGTCCTGCAGCGCGAGCAGGTCGATCTGCGCGGGCAGGCCGCGCCCGTCCGGGCCGATGACGCCCGACCGCTCGGTGATGAGCCCCGAACGTGTCCCCCGCCCGGTCGAGGTCCACCTGAGTGAAGTACAGCCATTCCATGATGCCGATCTGCTGCCCCGCCCGGGTTGACCAGGACGGGAGGCTTGGGCACCTCAACCTGTACGCCGTTGACCCGCCGGTACACGTCCACGGGCATCGTGCCGACCGGGTCGGCCCGGATGCGCAGGCACGCCCACACGGCGCTGTGCCGTAGGGCGTGTCGTTGGTGACGGACACGCCGCCGCCGGTGCGCTGGTTGCGCTGCGCGGCGAGCAGTTCCTCGGGGGTGGTGATCTGCGCGTCGCGGTTGAACGCCGCTCGCAGCTTCGCCAAGACGCCCATGATCCTCCCCTCAGATGGTGCTTTGACCTTCAGAAACGATCTCTATAGATGTCGTTTTCGCAGGTTGCTCTGCGTCCTTGACGCTTTACCACGTTTTGCCATGCCCATATTGGTTATTAACTCTATGAGTTCAATCAACTACATAGAGTCAAAGGAGCGTGAGGGCACCCATGGCCCCCATCAACAGACGCGACCCCATCGAGAGCATCGACGCCCACGTCCACACCGGCCCCGATGACGCCACCGCCGGTGGCGGCAGCGACGCCGAAATCTACCTGGGCCTCGCAGGACGCGAGTTCTGGCTCGACCTCCCCAGCGAAGACGACACGGAAGTCGGCCAGGAGTTCCACTACATCTACGGGTCTGGCGGCAACACCAGGTACCCCACCTACAACGACCCTCGCAACCCGAAACTGACCTTCGGCGACCTGCTCGAACACGACGTCTACGTCCGCATGAACCCAAGCGACGACTGGTGGCACGCCGAAAAGGTCCGCGTCGTCGTCAAAGGCGTCCTAGGCTCACGCGCCACCTACGAAGCCCTCGACGGCGGCGACTCTCAGTGGCTCGGCAACGGGCCCGGTCTCATCTTCCACCTGAAGAGAACCGACCACAACGACGACGGCGGTTCCGAGACCACGAAGGTCTGACCCCAGCGACGCCAGAGCAAACCGGCCGGGTCTTGACCCCGCGTACGGCGGTCTCCAGCAGGTCCTGGCCGATGTGCCGCAGAGTGCCCTGCGCATGCTCCCCGCGAGCAGGGCCGCAACCGGCCTGCCCGGAGGAGCGCTTCCCCTATTTCCCCGCAGTGCCATCGTCGGTCACATGCCTTGGCACAGCGGATCGGCAGAGTGCCACGAGTACTCACTTGCGGCTTGAGCTGCATAGATGGAGGAGCGCGGGCCGGAAGCGGCAAACTCGGTAGGCGTGGTCAGAGCCCCCACGAAGAAGGCTCTGACCACTGCTGGCGGATGGGTCGGCTATCTCATAGGCGCGGGTCCTGCTGGACCTTCAGGGCGTTGAGGATCGGGTCGCGCTCGCCGATCTCGCGGAGAAGCTCGACCTTCAGATCGCCACCGGCGTGCTCGACGGTGACCGTGTTCACGTCCGCGGTCAGCGCACCCACCCTCGCCTGCACGTCGTGGTCGTGGAGCACCGGTTTGCCGCCGACCAGAACATCGAAGGCACGCTTGCCGGCCTTGACCTTCTCGAACTCCGCGAAGTCGAGGCCGATCCGGTACGTCCCGGCGGGCGCGTTCTTGAACACGTAGGCGAACGTCTCGCCGGTCCGCTGGGTGCGGAACAGGTCGTCGTCCTCCGTGCCGCCGATGGCGGCCTTGGTGGCACGGGCATTGCCACCGACGTAGCCCCACGGCCGCGAGCCGAGCTTCTGGTCGGGCGACCAGACGAAGCCGTCGGCACCGACGTGCCCGGACCCGCCCGCGTCGACACCCTTCCAGTAGGCCGAGGTCGCCAGGCGGACCGGCCTGAACTGGGCTTCGCTCTTGCCGGCGTTCGACGCCACGAGCACGTCCCCGACGAGCACGCCGGGCTCGACGGCGGCGTTGTCCGCCGTTGCCGTGACCGTGGTGGACTCGCCAGCCGCGAGCTTGACCGTGCCGGCCGCGGCCGGGCCCGTGAGGGTCAGCCAGGGAAGGTCGGCGGCCTCGTGCCCGCCGTCGCTGGCGCGTTTCTGCTCGCTGAGCCGCACCTCGAGCGGGGCGGAGCCGGTGTTGGTCACGATCACGTCGGCGGTCGCCTTCTGGTCCGGGCCGAGGAGCCAGTCGAGGTCGCCTCCCGTGACGGTTGTGACGCCCGTGGTCAACGCCGTGTCGACCACCTCGGCCTGATCCTTCTTGGCGATGGTCACGGGGCGGCCGGCCGTGACGTAGTTCGGCGCCCAGACCTGCACGGTGTTCTCGCCGACCAGCGCCTGGGCCTTCCACCGGCCCTTCTCGTCGGTGGTGATGACCCGGTCACCGTTCGGCCCTGCGAGCGTGACGATCGCGCCCGCGATCGGCTTGCCGTCGTTCGCGTCGGTGACCGTGCCCTCGATCGTGCCCGCGGCCGGGAGGGTGTACTCCAGCCCCAGACCGGCCTTCAGGATGGGCTGGTTGAAGGAGTACTGGCTCGCGGGGTTGCGCTTCAGGCCCTCCACGCCGACCGTCGCCGACGACCCGCGGGTGAGGGGGTTGTCGCCGCCGATGCCGTCGCCGTACCCGATCTGGATGCGGCCGTCCGCGATCAGGGTGACAGAAAAGCTCACCCGGGCCGCCCTGTCGCTGTCGAAGGCGGCGTTGCGCCACTCGATGACCTCAGCGGCCAGGCCGTCCACCTCGGTGGCGCCGAAGTAGATGCCCGCCTGGTCGTCGACGACCAGGTCGTCCCAGAGCGGAAAGATCGCGTCGTACGCGTATGGCGACGGCAGCGCCGTGTTGTTCCCCACGGTGCCGGCCCGGTCGAAGATCAGCGCGCCGTTCGTCGTCACACACACGCCGTCCCAGGCCGTGTCGTAGAACGGGAACAGGAAGCTGGAGTCGAACCACAGCACGCCGCAGACGTCATCGCCGTGCCACCCGGACTCCTCCGTACCCTGGCGGTAGAGCCCGTCGGTCACCTTCATCGCGTACGAGCGACCGGCGGGGGCCACCGGCACGGGGCCCGGCTCCGGCTCCTCGGGCTGGGGCTCCGGCTCCGCCTTGTCTCCGCGCGGATCGAGCGTCACGCGCAGCGCCGCGATGCTCGGAGCCCGCAGGCCCTTGCTGCCCCGCAGTTCCACGGTCAGCGGGCCGCCGTCGTGCTGCACGACGGCGGTGTGCCAGTCGGCGGCGTTCGGGCCGACGGCCTTCACGGGGTCGTAGGCGTACTGCGTCAGCTCGTCGTCGATCAGGACGTCGAACACCCGCTTGCCCTGCCACACCTGCTCGATCTCGGCGAACCCGAGGTCGATGGCGTAGGTGCCCTTCGGCGTGTCGGGGAAGGTGTAGACCAGGTCCTTGCCCGGCGTGGTGCGCTGGGACTGGAACAGGGCGTCGTCCTCGGTGCCCTTGATCGCGGCCCTCGTGGAGATCGTCTTCCCCTTCCCGGTGTAGCCCCATGCCTTGCCACGGGCCGCCTGGTCGCCGGACCAGGTGTAGCCGGAGGCGTCGGTGAACGAGGGGCCGCCGGCGTTGACGCCGACCTGGTACTTCGTGGTCGTGAGCGTCACCGGGACGTAGGTTTTGGGCTGCCGTCCGGAGTCGGACAACACGACGATGTTCGCGCCGAGAGTGCCCGGGTCGGCGTCCTTCGAGGAGATCGAGACCTTGACCGTCGTCGACTCGCCCGGGGCGAGGGTGCCGCCGGTCGAGGAGAGCGACAGCCAGGGCAGGTCGGTGAGCAGGTCGTCCTCGACGTCGACCAGCACGACGTCATCGGCGATCTGGTCCGCCGCCCACAGCGCCCCGGTCGAGTCGGTCTCGAGGCCGCCACCCTGGCCTGCCTTCTGGCCCGGGAACCACCACGCGTTGACGAGCGAGCAGTCGTCGGGGTCGACCTGCAGCAGGCGGGTGGGCCTGTTCGAGGTGAGGTCGGTGTACCAGATGGTGTCGGAGGCCTGGTTGTAGGCCAGGCCCATCACCTCGGGCAGCGGCGGGGCGCAGAAGGACAGCAGCGCACCCGCGTTGTCGTGCGACGTCCCGGCGACGGTTCCGATCAGGCCGTTCTTCCGGCCGCCGATGTAGAACACGTCCTCGGCAGGGTTGTAGGCGAGTCCGGTCAGCTGCAGCGTGGACCAGTCACCCTTGATCTGGCGGGTCTCCTTTCCGGTCTCCCGGTCGAAGCAGTGGATGTAGCTGGCCGGGCTGTCCTCCATCTGGCACATGTCACCGGTCTTGGTGTCGAGCGCCATGTCGAACGCCCGGTACTCGGGGTTCCACGAGGCGTCGAAGACCTTGCCGGTCCGCTTGCCCGTCACGGTGTAGGCGGTGTTGGTCCGCGCGGTGTAGTCGTGGACCCAGACGTCGCCGTCGTACCCGATGCCGGAGGGTTCCTTCTCCGCGATCGTGCCCGGGATGTCGATGCGGGTGATGACGTCGCCGCCGGAGGTCGTGCCGACCTTGCCTTCCGCCTGTGCTTCCGCGGCGCTCGCCGTCGCGGCCTTGCCGTCGACGTTCGACGGCTTCATGCCGCTCGCACCGGCCTTCCACGCGGTGAGATCGATCGTGCTGTCCGCACCTGTCCCGGTGCGCGTGGTGGCGCCGGCGGCGTCGAGCTCGTGGTGGCGGGCGGCCTCGCCCAGGTCGTACGTGAGCGGGGCGGAACCGTTGTTGGTCAGCGTCAGCGAGCCCACACCGTTCTGGTCGGTTCCCATCACGGCGTCGAGGCCGCTCGCCTTCAGGCCGGCGGCGCCCGTGGTGAGACGCGCGTCGATCGTCGCCTTCGCGTAGAGCTTGTCGAGGGCGAAGTCGTACGACGCCGTCCCGTAGTTCGGCGCCTCGACGGTCATCGTGTAGCCGGCGACCGGAAGCTGGCGATGCACGACGCCCGTCCCGTTGGTCGTGACGCTCTCGACGAGGCCGTTCTTGCCGGTGATCGAGACCTTGGCCCCGGACACCGGCAGCCCGTCGTTCTTGTCGACGACGGTCGCGTCGAGGTAGCCCCAGTCCGGGAGGTCGTAGGTGACGATCATCCCGTCGTGGAGCACCGGGACGCTGTCGGAGAACCGGATGCCGTCCACCCCGGCCCAGCCCTGGATGCCGGTGATGGTGCGGGCGCCGCCGGTCACCGGGTCGTCGGTGCCGATGCCGTCGCCGTACCCGAAGATCACCTTGCCCGAGCGGGTGAGCGTGGCCGAGAAGCTGACCGGCTCCGTGTACTCGGACCGGATCGGGTAGGCCCAGATCTTGGCGTCGCGGAACTCGATGACGAACGCGTCCTCACCGTCGACCTTGGTGGCCGCCGTGAAGACTCCCCCGCCGGGGGCGAACTGGACGGGGGACGGGACGTAGAACGGGAAGATGCCCGCACCGCCGGTGCCGGGTCCGGTGGTGGTGTCCGGGGAGATCACGCCGCGCAGGCTGATTCCGAGGGTGTCGTGGCTGCCGTTGTAGAGCGCGATCGGGAACGGCAGGTCCACCGTCGCCCACACGCCGCTCTTGAACGCGACCGGGTCGGTGCCGCGCAGGTACTCCCCCTCAGAGAGGGAGCAGCTGTAGCCGCCCTTGTCGACGACGAGCCCGATCGGGATCTCCAGCGACTTGTTCTCGGCGCCGACGGTCAGCGGGACGGACGTCGGCGAGAAGCAGGCGTTGGGCGTGACGGCGAGCCCGTACTGGCCCTCCGGCACACCGGCGATCGTGAACGCGCCGTTGGCGTCCGTGCGCACGGCCTCCAGCGGCGTGTCCTTGACGGAGACGTCGGCGTTCGGGACGGGCTGCTTCTTGTCGTCGATGACCCTGCCGCTGATGTCGTGGCGCGCGGCGGCGGTGAGGGGAACCTCAACCGAGGTGTTCTGGCCGAGGGCGACCGTGGCGCTCGCGGTCGCGGTCAGGTACCCGAAGGCCTTGGTGCTGATCTGGTAGTCGCCGACCGGGAGATTGATCGTGAACCGGCCGTCCTTGTCGGTCCCGACGGACCGGCTGAACGGTCCGCTGATCGTCACGTCGACGGCGGGGGCCGGGGCGCCGTCGGCGGTGACGACACCGGTGAGGGTACCGCCCTGCCGGGGGGCGAGCTCGAGCAGGCGGACGAGGTCGAGCCGGCCTTCGCCGTACTTGTTGTTGAAGTCGGCGGTGCCGCCGCACTCGGTGTCGTCGACGTCCACGGCCGACTCGGCCAGCAGGCGGCGGGTCTCCTCGACCTGCCCGATGAGGGTCGGATCGTAGCTCCACAGGCCGGCGACGGCGCCGGCGACGTGGGGAGCCGCCATCGATGTGCCGGACATCTCGGTGTAACTGCCGTTCAGGTAGGACGAACGGACGGCGACGCCCGGAGCGGAGATCTCGGGCTTGATCCGGCCATCTTCACCCTCGCCCTTGCGGGAGAATAACGCGAGCGTGCCGTCCGACGCGTAGGCGCCGACCGAGTAGGCGCTCTCGGCGGAGCCGGGCGAGGAGACGGTGTCGCACGCCGCGTACGGCGTGGTGTTGCCCGATGACCAGACGCTGAAAATGCCCGCGGCGCTCCAGGCCTCGTCGATGGCCTGGAAGAAGTCGTCGAAGTTGTGCTCGACGTTCTGGCCCCACGAGTTGTTGATGACGTGGGGGCGCTTGGACGGGTCGGGGTTGTTCCCGTGGACGTCGGTCGGGGCGAGCAACCACCATCCGGACTTGAGCAACGACTCGACGCCGGTGCTGTCGCAGCAGCCGTTCGTCGCGATCCACTGCGCGTCCGGGGCGACGCCGACGTGGTTGGTGCCGTCGTCGCCGACCATGGTGCCCATGGTGTGCGTGCCGTGTCCGTCGTCGTCGCACGGTGCGCCGGTGCACGTACCCCGGGTGGCCATCCAGTTGTAGTTGTGGTCGACGGTGCCGTCGGGCTTCGTGCCGCGGTACCGCCGCATCAGGGCGGGGTGGTCGAATTGAACGCCCGAGTCGAGGTTGGACACGGTGATGCCCGCACCGGTGGCCCCCTTGGCCCAGGCCTGAGGGGTGTGAATGGCGTCCAGACCCCACGAGACGGTGCCGTCCTCGGCGGGGGCGGCGGGGCGGACGGCCTGGTCGGCCGGCGTCTTCTCGTCCACGGGCTCGACCAGCGCGACCTGTGGCGACGCATGGATCTCGGCGACCTGCCCGACCGAGGCGACGTCGAGCGCGAGCTTCTGCGTGCCGCCCTTGACGAGCACGGCGTTGACGAGCGGGTAGGACGTGTACTTCACGCCCGCCGCGTCGAGTCCGGCGGAGACGGACGCCGCGGAGGCCCTGGCCGAGGCCTTCAGTGCGTCGTAGACGAACTGACCGCGAGTGGTCCAGTCGGCGATCTTCTTCGCCGGTGCGAGGTCGGCCTTGGTGTCGAACGTGATCCAGAAGTCGGAGACCGGCTCCGTGCGGAAGCGGCCCTTCAGGTCCGACGCGATCTTGTCGGCGGGCGCACCGGGATCCGGCTCAGCGGCCGACGCCGGTAAGGGCGAGATCATGCTCAGGCCGACCACTGCGGCCAGCGAAGCGACGAGGGCTTTCAGTCTCACGTGCGGGGTCCTCCGGCCTACAGGGGTTGGTAGGGGTCGTGGCTCTCGTCATCGCCGTCGTCGCCGTCATCTTGGGCGTCAGGGGCGTCAGGGGCGTCAGGGGTGCTGACGCGCGGCTCAAATGGTCGCTGGTGCTCGATGAGGGAGTCGTCACGCGCGGCAGGTCGCTCAGGCATGCACTGCCCCAGTGCCATGGATCATGGAGTCATGCTCGGGGTGACGAGCGATCTTCGCTATCCGGCGGATACGTCAATTTTCACGACGGGTCGCTGAGGGAATCCTCTTCCGCGAACACTCCGGCCTCTACCGCCTTGACCGCGAGCGCGGTCCGGGAACTCACCTTCAACTTGCGCATCGCCGCACGCAGCTGTTGATCCACCGTGGCCGGTGACTTGGCCAGAATCCGGCTGATCTCCCGGTTCGTCTTGCCGGCGACGACCAGTCGGACCACGTCGAGCTCACGAGGTGAGAGCCGGTCGCCGTACCCCCGTCGACCGCCGCGCCACAATCGCGGAACCTCGGCGCCGTGTTCGCGAAGCCGCTGTGCGACACGGTCCGCATCGCCGCGGGCTCCGAGTTTGAACAGTTGCTCGTACTGTGCGGCCAGCAGCTCTCGGCCCTGTTCGAGCTGGCCTTGCGCCATGAGCGCCGCGGCTTGACGCTCGCGGGCGAGCATGGCGTCGTAGGGGCGCGGCAACGCGTTCCAGGCGCGCGCCGCCCGGTCGTACGCCCTCGCCGCGCGGGCGTGGTCTCCGGCTGCGGCGGCCAGCAGAGCACGGCATACGGTGAGGGCGGCGCGAGGCGCAGGCGCCGTACGGCCACGCAGTCCTCTGGCGAACTGGTCGCCCAGGCGGGTCGCGGCCTTCAGGTCGCCAGCGACGAGGAGTGCCTCGATCCGGGCGGGGACGAGGTCCGTCGCCCAGACCCAGATGCCTTTTCTGCGAACTGTGTCGATCGGCTCGTTCGTGATCTGCAGCGCCCGGCCGCTGTTTCCGTCCGTCAGCCACAGTCTGGCCAGCGCAGCGGCGGCCTCCATCGTGTCGTCGGCTGCGCCGAGACGGGCAGACTCCTCAAGGACCAGCCGGAACTGCTCCCCCGCCGCGCGCCGCCGTCCGGCTGCGGCCGCCAGCCGGGCCGCGAGGCGAATGCTGCCGAGGTAGTGCGCCGGCCGGTCCCGGTCGGCATCGGCGAGCGCCGCGCTTGTCTCCGCGAGCCCCTCCCACCGGCCGGTGAACCACGCCAGGTTGGTCTGTTCGAGCCGGACGTTGTGTTGCAGCCGGGACGCCTGCTCGGCCTCGGCAAGGCGCATGGCCACGGCGAGGTGTCTTTCCGCGTCGGCGTACCTGCCCCAGATCAGTGCGCCGGTCCCGACATTCGCGTGGATGCGGGCCACGTCGAGACGTTCCGCCGAGGCCGCGCCGTCGATGGGCAGGCCAGCGACGACGTCCCAGGCCTCCTCCTCGCCGAGCATGAGCAACGCAGCGGCTCGGTTGCCGGCCAGGTTCAGCCGCTCCGCGGGAGAATCGACTTCGGCGGTGAGCTCAGCGGCGCGATCCAGCCAACGCCGATGGGTCGACGCCGGCCACGGTCCCGCGTAGGCCCAGCCTAGATAGGTCATTGCCCGGGCCGCCTCGACCGGGTCATGGTCGAGGTTGGTCACCGCTTGCTCGAGCTCGCTGAGCGCGGCCTGCGCCTCACCCCCGATGATCAGGAGCCGGCCCAAGGGGTTACGGATCTCGGCCTGCTGGCGGGCGGAGAGACCGGGGGTCTCCAGCACCGAGCGCAAGGTACGGATCACGCGGTGGTAGACCTCGTCGACCGGTTCACGACGGCCCAGCGCGGCCACTCCGGCGATGCGCGCGACTCGTGCCCGATCCGCCGGCGGCAGCTCGGACCACGAAAACAGATCGACCAGCAAGTCGACCGCCTTGGTGTGGTCACCCGAGGCCATGGCCAGCTCGGCACCCTGCTCGGCGTACCGCGCCCAGGACCGGGTCTCGCCCGCCTCACGGAAGTGGTGGGCAAGGCGTGCGACAGGCGGCGGATGGATGTCCTCCAAGGCCCGGCCGGCCAGCAGGTGGAAGTGCCTGCGGTCGGTCAACGGGATCGCTTCGTAGACAGCCGTGGCGGCCAGCACGTGCCGGAACCGCCACTGGCCGCGGTCGTCTCCGTCCAGGACGCCGACGTCGGCCGCCTCCGCGATGGCGCCTCGGCACGCAGTCGGGGACAGACCGGCGGTCATCGCGATCGTGGCCTCCGATGACCGCTCAGCCAACGTGGCCGCGGCTCGCAACACCTGCTGCGCCGTCGGCGACAGACGGCCCACCCGCTCCCGGGTGGAGTCGCGCACCGTTGGCGGCACCTGTAGCTTGCGCAGCTTCAGCCGGACCCACTGTCCGTCGCGGAAGACGAGGTCGGCACGGTCGCACATGAGGCGAACCGACTCCTCCAGCACCAGAGGAACCCCACCGGTCCGCTCGTGCATGAACGTCGTGAACTCCTGCGATATCGGGTTGCCGTCCAGCATCGAGGACACCAGCGCTGCCGTGTCGTCGGGTCGCATCGGCGCCAGGGCGATCCTCAGCTGGGTCACCCCAGCAGGCAACCGGGACGTCAGCCGCAGCAACAGCGATCCGGCGTCCACCTCCTCCGGCCGATAGGAGATCACGAGGCTTGGCCCGTCCGATTGCTGTCGGGAGGCGACGAACAGCAGGAACTCCAAGGTGACCTCGTCGGCCCAGTGAGCGTCCTCGAGCACGAGAACGTCGACACGCAGAGCCCGCAGCAGCTCGTCCAGGGCGCGGAACAGGCGATGCCGTGCCGCCTTCGCATCGTTCAAAGGCTGCAATGCGGGCGGCAGGTCCGAGGACCATTCAGGGAACAGGGGCCGTAACGCACCCGCAAGCTCGGTGAGCCGCAACCGCGACACCGGACGGTCGATCCCACGGAACGCGTCGACGATCGGCCCCAACGTCAGCGATTCGCGAAGCGGCGGGCACACCGAGACCAAGGCGGTGCGCTGGTCCGGCGCGGCCAACCACTCTCGCAGCAGCCTGCTCTTCCCGATCCCCGCCTCGCCCTCCACCAGCACGATCGCCGGCGGCCGGGCCAAGGCGACCCGAAGCGCCGCCATCTCCCGATCACGACCCACGAACAGCGGCGTAGAAACCGTCGGTGAAGTCCCATCGTCTTCGGGCAAGGGGTCGAGCATGCGCGATGATCTCGCTTTTCGCTGCTCGGGCGCAACTACCCGGCCGCCCGGGGTCCTGTGGGCGCCGGGAACTCGGCCTGAAGGGGGCCAACACTCCGTTCACGGTCGTGGTCGTGAGCTGCGGCCTGGGTCGGGCATGCTCGTGACGCTTCGTGTCTTCTCCATGTTCGTGGGCTGGCTGACGCTGCTGCCCCGTAGCGACGCCTCCCAGAACCGTGCTGCGGCACGAGGTCGCCGTGCTGGTCCATCGGGTGTCCCGTCCGAGGCTGTCGTGGGCGGATCGAGCGGTGCTGTCCGGGCTGGCCGGGGACTGCCGGCGGTGCTGCGTGCTCACCGGCCGGTGACGCCAGGGACGTTGCTGCGCCGGCACCGGCGTCGGATCGCACGCCACTGGACCTACCGCGCCGGAGGACACGATTCGGCGGTCGTGGTGTTGATCCAGAGGCTGGCGCGGGAGAATCCTCGCTGGGGTTACGAGCGCATCCGTGGCGAACTGCGACATTTGTGCCATCAGGTGAGCGGTGCGACGATCCGCCGCATCCTGAACCGGGGGCGTTCGGGCCCTCTCCGAGCTCCCATCGATGATGGCTCCGACGTGATTCCGCTGCCGCTGGGCCGGATCGAGCGTCGTCACGTTCTCGGCGGGCTGATCAACGAACATCAGCGCGCCGGCCGACCATCGGATGCAGTCATGAAGGCCTAAGGCCGAGTTTGACGCCCTTCACAGGCCTGCGCCTCGAAACGCACCCCGCGATACAGGACTCAGCCGAACGCTGCGGAACGGAACATTGTGATCGCTCATTCGAGCGGCGCCCGAGAGGCCGGCCGCGAGAAGGTCCGGGCCACGCCCGAACAGACCCCCGCGCTCTTTGATCTGCCCGCCCCGGAGATCCCTCCCGTGACCGGATCTCATGATCCCGGCCGCTCCGGTCAGCGTTGGCGACGGACCATGACCGCGCGGGTTGTCGTCCACGATCTCGCCGTGCTCCGCGATAGGGCGCTGGACGCCTTCGACAGCGACATCTTCCTCGAGATCGGCGACACCGATGACGACGCGGACCTTCCCGACACTCGGGAGGTGATCGCATCGACCGCAGGAGCACTCGATTGGCTGATCGATCCGGCGGCGAGGCCATGGCCGCTGAAGGAGAGCGGCGCGATCCGCCTCGGGGCAGCCGAGCACGCGGTCGAACAGGTAGCTGATCGGAAATTCCAGGTCTCCTGGCCGGCCCAGGTTCAGGTGGGCGACCTCGCCGCAGGGCACAACGCCTTCGACGCCGCGGACGAGATCAGTGGCAGCTTGGCGGTGGCGTGGAACAACGCGGCAGCCCCCGCGCGGCCTGGATCGGGAAGCCGGCCAGGTGTTGCGCGAGAAACTCCGCCGAGCCGCCGCTGGGCGAGGTCTCGTTCAGCGAATGTGGGGCCGGCTCCAGGACCTGGTCCTCGGGTGAAAAGTGCGTCAGCCTGCCAGCCGGGCGAGGGCCAGCGCGTGTGCCTGGTCGAGGGCGTCCGCGGCGGCGCAAGGGACGTCCGGCCGCACACCGGTGCCTTCCCAGTTCGTACCGGAGACGGGGTTGATGGCGCGGCCGGTGGGGACGGTGGCTTCCAGGTGGGGGTGCACGGTCCAGCCCTTGCACGGGTGCGCGCCGCCGCGGGTGGGCTCGCCGACGACGACGGCGCGGCCGAGCTGCTGCAGGTCGTAGGCCAGTTCCTCGGCGGCGGAGAAGGTGCTGTCGCTGGACAAGACGTACAACGGCTTGCTGCCGCCGAAACGCGCGCCGGGAACGTGCGGCAGGCTCCAGGACTGCTCGCTGCGCTCGCCTCTTCGCCAGTGCATGGTGTTGAGGTGGGTGCGCTCGTCCAGGAGGTAGCTGCAGACGAAGGCGACGGTGTCCGGGTCGCCGCCGCGGTTGCCGCGAAGGTCCACGATCAGCGCCCGGGCGCGGGACGTCAGGGTGAGCGCGGCGCTCAGCGGTTCGGCGGCCCAGTCCAGCGGGAACAGCATCGGAGCCAGCTCCACCAACGCCACTCCCCCGTCGAGTAGCTCCACCCGGGGCGCGCCGCCCAGCGAGGTGTCGAAGTCCCGGCGGATGGACTCCAGGGTTGCCGCACCCTCCTCGGAGGACACCGGGTCGGCGTGGTACTTCAGTCTCAGGTGTTTGTCGTCGTTGACGGACTGCAGGTCCGCGGTGACCAGACGGGAGAGTTCCTCGGCACTGTCCATGTCGTACGCGCCCTCGGCGAGGCGTCGTCGCAGCAGGCCGGCGAGCTGCTCGGCGATCTCGGGGAACACGTAGTGCTCGGTCAGCAGCCGGGCTGTCTCGTCGATGACAGGGGCGGGCTGAAGCTTCGTCTGAGTCGTCACCGCAGGGAGTAGATCACTGCCCTGACGAAAACGTCAAAAGCGTACAGACACCGTTCCTCCTTGCCGCCTCCTGAGGAGCTTGTCGCCGGGGCTGGCTGGGGTAAGGCACCAGCGGCCATGCGCAGGCTGGAGACGGCTTCGCGGGCGCGGGCGGGCCAGCCGTTCGCATGACCCCCCGGTGTTCCACGAAGGCGAGGGTACGTTACCGCTCCTCGTAAGGCGGCGACGGAGGGGGCACCAAACAGGTTCGACGCTCCGGGAGCGCTGCCGAGGCAGCGGCGAAGAGGCCACCGGTCGCCGTGTCCGCAGAATGGCCGGTGGCCGCCCTGGTCAAGCGGTATCGCATGGCCGAAAATCAGGAGTCCATCCCCGGCGCTTCGAGCGCGACCCGTTCGGATCGAGACTTCAGGAGGTCGAAATGTCCAAGTCAGTGCTCGACATGTCGATGTCGCTCGACGGGTACATCGCTGATCCCGACGACTTCCTCGGTGGTGAGGACGGCGAGCGGCTGCACAAGTGGGCCGGCGTGGAGAGCGAGCCCGGCAAGCCGGCCGAGCCGGTCAGGGAGTTCCAGGACGAGTGGACCGCGGCCGGCGCGGTCCTCGCCGGACGACGGACCGCCGAGCTCATGGACCACTGGGGCGGCGATCACAACGGCCTTCCGATCTTCGTTCCGAGCCACCGGCCGCCCGGTCCCGCCGCCCGCTGGGGCTATCCGATGGTGACGTACGTGAACGACGGGATCAAGAGCGCGATGGCGCAGGCGAAGGCCGCTGCCGGGGAGCGGGACGTGCAGGTGCGGGGCGCGTACACGGCGCAGCGGGCGCTTGAGGCTGGGGTGCTGGACGAGGTGCAGGTCCATCTGATCCCAGTACTGCTCGGCCGTGGCCGCCGGTTGTTCGACCTGCTGCCATCGGAGATCGAGCTGGAGGTCGTACGGGTGATCGACACCCCGGAGGCCACCCACATCCGTTACCGCGTCCGTCGCTGAGCCGGCTCACGGAACGCGCCGACGGCGGGCGGTCACAGGCGCGAGCCGGTCGGCGGGGAACGCCAGTTTCACCGGACGGCGGTCGGCATTGTGTACGAGCACTGCCTCGTTGCCCACTGTCACGAAGTAGGTGTGGATGTTCGCGACGGTCAGGTTGTACACGTGCTGGTCATCGGCTGTCCGCTTGGCGAGTGCCAGGTGAGCTGCAGCATCTGGTGGAAGAGAGCTCCGGGCATCGCGCCCCCACTATCCGGGACGAGGACGACCAGCTCAGCCCGGAGGAACGCGAACGGAGCGTGAGGTGCCCAGCAGATTCCGGACAGTCGGCTACATAAGCTGACAGAAGTCTGGAAGAGGTAGGTACGTGACGAGGCGTCGCAGGCAGTCCTCGCCGGATTTCAAGGAAGAAGCCGTCCGCATGGTGCTGGAGGGCGAGCGGACGGTCGCGTCGGTGGCGCGCGAGTTTGACATCAACGCCAGCACCCTGGACAGCTGGGTGAATCGCCATCGGATCGTGCACGCCCGGGATGGGCAGCGGCCGGTCTCCGGGCCGGACCGGGCGCGGATCCGGGAGCTAAAGCGGGAGAACGCCGAACTGCGCGAAAAGTTGATCTTCCTGAAAAAGCAGCCGCCTTCTTCGCGTCCGAGACTCGATGACGCTCGCCAAGTACGAGCTCATCGACGCGGAGAAGGCCTCCCACAAGATCGCGCGGATGTGCGCCTGGCTGGGTGTGTCCCGTTCGGGCTTCTACGAGTGGCGCGAGCGGCCGGCCTCGGCCACCGCGCAACGCGGGCCCTGCTGGCAACCCTGGTCGCCGAGATCTTCGCCGGCTCGCACGAGACTTATGGCTACCGGCGGGTGCACGCCGCCCCGGCCCGCCGCGGCGAGCACTGCTCGGCCGAGCTGGTGTGCGCCCTGATGCGCGAGCAGGGCCTCATCCCGGCCCAGGTACGGGCGTTCCGGCCGGCCACCACCGTCCAGGGTGACTACCGTGGCCGGGCGGACCGACAGGTGTGCCCGGCGAATGGTCGAACTGGACTCAGCGCCGGATAGCGGCGACGAGCTCGGATCTTGCGACAATCCCCTCCCCCAGATCTGTGCAGGGATCCAAGTGGCTGCCCGAATGGCTACAGCGCTGGCTGGCAGGCCCACGAGACACTCGCTGATCTTGCCGCGTCAATCCCGAGAGCTACGGACGTTGATGACGCGCGCTGATGCCAGCGCCTCCGCGCGCGGGCATTGTTCCTTCGGGCTCTCATTCCGCGAGGGTGAAGCAGTCCTGCGGCGCCCAACGACACCTCAGACACCGCCCCGGAATCTCTCCTTGCTGTAGCTCCTCCAGCACCGAGCGCTGATCTCGTGCTGCCTGGCGTCACCGACAGTCTGATCGGTGATGGAAGCGGTGCGGGCCACGTCAGCTAGGACGACCGGGATGAGGCCGTGGGCAGTTTCGTCATGCTGTATGCATGCGTCGGGTGCGGGCTGGACGCATCTGTACGAAGACGGGGTTGCGGAACACCGAGCCCGTCAGCAGGCACTGCCCCTGCCCCAGCGCAGGCACCGTCGACCACAGCGCCTCGTGCACGCCGCCCGTGGTGGCCCGTACCGGGGCGAGGTTGCCGGCCGACTTGAGCTGATGGATGAAGCGGGTGTTCGCCAGCTCGAACAACTCCTCCGGCACATGCCCGGGCTGCTGCGACACCAGCACCAGCCCCATCCAGCGCTTACGGCCACGACGGCTGATGACCTGCAACTGATCCAGCACCGCGCGCATGCTGCCCGCACTGGCCCGCGAGACGAACGTGTGCACCTCCTCGATCACCACCAGTACCGGGGGTCGCGGCCGGCCGTCCTTGCCGATGGGTTCGCCGCGAGCGACCGCGATCACCCGGTCGAACAGGGCTTGCAGCAGGAAGGAGATGGCGATGTTGCGGGCGCTGTCGTTGGTCTCGCTCACGTCGAAGACGCTCAGGCGCCGCTCCACGAGCAGCTCGTCCACGTCCAGGTACGGGGTGTTCCTGGTGGGCCGCCAGTCGAGCATCTCGGACCTGCCGAGTTTGTACAGCTTGTTCCTCAGCGTGGAGGCGGTGGCCTTCTCCGTCGAAGCGATCATTCGCGAAAGCAGGGGCATACCACCGGTGGTCGGGTCCTCCTGCAAGCCGTCGATCAGGTCGCTGAGGTCGTACGGGCGGGCGGGAGGAGGCGGCGCGGGGGCGGCGAGGGCACCCATCCTGCCTGGCCCGGAGGCCTTCTCCGCGTTGCGCCGGGCCTGGCCCGTGATGGCTCCCCACATTCTCACCTGTGGCTCGCTGCATTCGAGGACGTCGGCGACGATTTCCTCGGGCACGTCGGCGATCGGCACCTTGAAGGGCAACGGGTCGGGCGCGTCCGTCATGCCGGCGTTCGGCACGTACACCCGGAAGTCGGGGATGCCGCGCGGACGCCGTTCGTCGAAGCGTTCCTCCAGCAGGTGCGCGAGGTGCGGCTCGTCGTTCCCCTGGTCCATCCGTACGTACTCGCCCTCGACGTCGATGGCGACGACCGCCCAGCCGGCCCGGATGGCCTCCTCCATCAGTACCTGAGTGGTGTTGGACTTGCCCGATCCCACGGTGCCGAAGATGCCGGCGTTACGCGGCAGGAAGCCCTTGTTCGCCGAATCCGCCTCGACTCTCACGTCGTCGTAACCGAGCAGGGAGCCCAGTTGCATGTCGCCTTCGATGCCCAGCATCCGGCGCAGCCGGTCGCTGGGATAGATGAACACCTGGGAGTACGGCCGGGGGCGGGTCGAGGTGGGCAGCACGCTTTCCGAAGAGGTGACCTCGCCGAGAATCTCGATCGTGCCTGCGGCGTAATAGGTGGGCCGGAACTGGGTGCGTTCCGGATGGAGCAGGGTGGTGCGGCTGATGGCCGAATCGGGGCCGATCTCGTGCGGGCTGTGGAAGGGGCCTTCGACGACGCGTCCGAGGAAGGTGATGCCTTGTTCGGTGTCATTGACGCCTACGTAGGCGTCACGGCGGAAATGGCGGCGCAGTTGTTCGGAGACCATGACGCCGCTGCTGGTGTTGTCCGTTCCGGGCCCGTCGAAGGCGACGAAGCCGAGGGTGATCAGCGATCGGGCGAGGCTGGCTTCGGCGGCCTCGAGGTCTTCGGCGGGAATCTCCTGTTCTGCGGCGGCAGGCGCGTCGTGCTGGGCTTCCGGCTCTTCCAGTGGTTCTTCGGCCCCGGCTTCGACCTCGGTGTCCGAGCTCATCCTCGTGTCCTCCGTGGGTCCAGATCGGTGAGTCCGTGCTCCACCCCGAGTTCCATCAAGCGCGTTTCGATGAACGTCCGGAATTCTCCTGCCTTGAACATCGTGCGGGCCACATTGTCGGCGAGGTCGATGTGGAAAGGAAAGCCGCGCGCGGTCACGGGCGCGCCGGTGTCCGGCAGGCCGCGCGTCCAGAGCGCGTCGGCGAGAAAGAGCGCCGCCGCCTCCTCGACCCGCTCCCGGTGGCACTCCACGAGAAACGGGCGATGCCCGGCCTTGATGAGCAGAATGGCGACCTCCGGCCCCACCTCCGCGATGAAGGCCCGGAAATTCGCCTGATTCATACGGTCGAAGTGCGCCTTGGCTCCTCCCGACCTCTCGTCACCGTCCAGGAAACCGGTAAGGTCGTCGGCCAGCGTACGCAACTCGATGAACTCCCCCGGCTCCAGGACGATGCCGGCGTTGAGCACGTCCAGGTCCTCGGGGCTTTCGCTGACCGCGATGAACCGCTGGTCCTTGATGTAGTGGCGGACGAGATCGAAGACGGGCGGCAGGTTCTCCCGCGGATGACTCAGGCCCGTACGGAGTTCGAAGGGAACCAGTTCCCCGTGAATCATCCGCCAGTCAGCCTCCTGGGCGAGCAGGAGCTTGCGTTCGCCGAAGAGCATCAGGGCGCGGCTGGCCAGGTTCGAGGTGCCGTGCACCCTGCGGAGATTGTCGAAGAACTCCCTGGCCGTGTCGCCGGTGCTGGTCAGCTCGTGCTCGAACACCCTCGTCACAAGCCCGACCGATTCGCCGGTGTTGGTGACGATCACCACGCCCACCTGAACCTTCGTGCCGCTCAGGAGGGGTACGGCGGCCGCCCGTGTGAGGCCAGAACGGCCGCATCGACCCGATCCCGCAGGTGGTCGACATACTGTTCGAGCTCCATCCATGGCGCGACCGACAGGATGTCGGCAAGGCTTTGCGCGTCACGCTGTTCCACTGGACCTCCAGCTCCTCCAGTGACGCTTCGCAACCGATCACCACACTCTGTTGCAGAGTAGCCACGAGACCGGCGGAGTTCCAGGTCTTATAAGCACCAGGTCACTGCCGAAGGAAGCCGCACGCCCGAGCGCTTGAGCTCGCCTATTCGGGATCGTCCAGAGCGGCCGAGAGGTTCCCTGTGCGCAGCTCTCGCTGATCGACCCACTTCTTCCCTTCGGCGGCGATCGCCTCCAGAACATGGAGGGTGTGAGGAAGGCCCGCCGCGTCCAGCGATACTTCGGACACCGCTCCGGGGCGCTCTCCCAGTTGTAGTTCCTCCATCCCGGAGTTCACCTCGACACTGATCTGATTGCCGTTGACGAGCGCGAGCTGAAAATCGCGTCCGCCGTCGTCCGACTGCTTGACGCTTACGGACGCGACGGACTCGAAGCGGTAGTTGAGCCGCTGCCGGTTGTGGAAGGTGCCCTTCAAGAAGTCGAGAGTGGCGGTGAACTGGCGCACCCCTTCCTGGGTGACGAGGAAGACCAGGAGCTGGTACTTCTTGTATCGCCACGGCCCTCCACGCAGTCGCGCGCGTTCACTCCCCCGGGCGGGAGCCTCGATGAAGGCGTGCGCGATGACACCGCTCATGGTCAGCCGGTAATGCCGCAACGCCTCCTCCAGGAGCACCTTGCGGTCGCAGTCCAGCCAGGTCGCCATTTTCTCGTCATCTGGCTTGTCCTCCAGTTTTGCCCGCCACCTGGCCAGGGCCTCCAGGTCATCCAGGTAGGCCGAGAGGGTTTCAGCCCGGTCGGCGGCGTACCGGCGACGCTCCAGGACGATGTGCAGGCAGGTACGGGCGCAGAACCACCCGGAGATCAGCAGGAGGAGAAGCGTGCCGGTCGCAGACAGAGGCTCGTCCGGCACGATGCCGGCAGCGGCCCAGCCGCCCGCGCCTGCAAGGGTGAGGAATCCGAGTATCGCCCGTGCTTTCGTCAAGCGGGGAGTCGTGAGTTCCCGACGGTAGCTCCACAACGTGCCTTTCCTGCGGCGCGTGGCGGCCTGGCTCGCCCGGTGCCGGATGAGCCAGGCGATCTTCTCGACTCCGGTCCGGGTCTCGCCATAGACCTCCGTGAGCTCGTCGCGCAGGCTCCGGCGTATGCCCTCTGTTTCGGCTGCCCACTGGTCACGGTCCAGGCCCGGAGGAACGTACTTGGCGAAATAGTGATTGATCCGGTGCTCGGCCTTCTTCGCGAAATTGCCGCGCTCGGCCTTGGCCTTACGTTTGGGGTGCTGCTTGGCGCGGCGAGCGACGAATTCGCGCTCGAACTTGATCTGGCGTACGCGATACTCCCGGTCCTTGGCACGACGGCGTACGACGCGGTGGCGCCAGAGCACGGTGTCCCGTATGCCGACCGAGGCACCGGCGAGGCCCAGCACATAGGCGACCATCACCACCGCGCGACCGCTCTGCAGGATCAGGTGCCCCAGATTGGCTGTCGCCGCGACCAGGACGAACGCCGATGCCACCGCTCGGACCCAGCATTTCGCCGGTGTGTCAGGTGGCTGAGGCTCCCGCAGCAGAGGCCTGGCTGGTAACGGGTGGAAGAACTTCCAGATCCGGTCCTCGCGCCTCTCGGCCATCTGATCCGCCTTGGCCTTGGACAGCGCCCGGTGCCACAGATGGTCCTCGATGGGACCGTCGAGGTACAGCTCCAGGTGCTCCAGGATCAAGCTGCGCTGTGGTTCGCGGAGCGCGTCAAGGTCCTTGACCACGACGCGGATGTCGTCCTCCGCCTTGCCCGCCGACTCCAGAAGACGATCGATGATGCGTACGCCGTCCCGCCACGAATCCTCGCCCCGCAGCGCCATGGTGGCATGCCTGTCACGCAGCTGGCAGGTTTCGTCCTTGGTCAGCTCGTGCCGCGTCCGGCGGCTCACCATGGCGAGCAACCAGTAGAAGTAGACCTCGTTGGTGGCGTAGCCGACCATGGCGTCGCTGATCAGCCGGCGGGCCGGCCCCGGCATCCGGCCCTTGAGGAACGAGACACCCTTGCGAAACGTGATCTCGGGCGAGTCCCGCGGATCCATCTCGTAGACGGTGACGTTGTGCACCGTGCCCGCCTGCACTCCGATGTGGGAGTCCGTGGCCACGTTCTCGACACGATGCCCTGGCTCCGTCATGACAGGGATTGGGCTAGGGCGATGAGGGCGGTGAGCTCCGCCGCCAGCGCGGCCACGTCGCCGACCAGCCCGCGCAGCTTCTTCAGCGCCAGCGTCAGCGTGTTCCTCCCATCCGGCAGCTCGCCTTCCAGCGCCTGGTCGGCCGCGCTGAGCTCCGCCTCCGCCGCCTTGTACGTCGCCTCGTCCAGGTGCCCGTCCGCCCAGGCCTGCCACAGCCGGGAGCGGAACCCCGCCAGCGCCTCCGGCAGGTCCGCCGGCCGGGACGTCTCCGGAGTGATCCAGATTCCGCCGTGCACGGTGCCGGCCTGCACTCCAACGTGCGCGTTTCCCTTGGCGATGTTCCTGTTCGTCTCGGGCATGGCAGAGCTCCTTGTCGTGGGTTCTTCGGCAGACAGTTCCTCGGCCAGAGCCGCGGCGAACGTGGCCGCGTTGGCCACGGCGCGCGGCTGCCACTGCTCGCGGTCCGTGGCTTCCTTGGTGCCGTCGGCCCGGTCGCTGATGCCCCGGATGACGACCACCGGCAGCGCCCGGTTCAAGTGGCCGGCCTGTGCCACGCCGGCGCCCTCCATCTCGATCGCCCGCGCGTCGTTGTAGTGCTCGCGAATCCAGTGGGCGTGCTCGGAGAGCCGGGAGTTCAGCACCACCTCCCCCGCGGCGATCGGCCCGAAGTGCACCTGCGGCCTCGGGTCGAGGTCCCCGGCCCAGGCGCCGGTGCGGTGCAGGTGCTGGGCGATCTGGTCGGCGGCGTGCGAGGTCTCCCAGACTCGGGGACGGCTCTTGCACCCGTCGTCCTGGCTGGTGCCGCCGTGGAAGGCGTACACGTGCGTGGCCACCACGACGTCGCCGAGCGCGATGTGCGCGTGCAGCGCGCCGGCCACGCCGACGAAGAGCAGTGCGGCCGGCCGGAACTCGGCGATGGCGCGTTCCGCCAGCACCGCCGCGGACAGGTTGCCCTTGCCGACGTGCGCCAGGACCACCTCGCACCGGCCGGCCGCCAGCCGGCCCACCTCGAAGAGGGTGCCCTGGGAGTGCCGGTGCAGCCGCGGGCCGGTCAGCTTTTCGCGGACCGCCTGGTATTCCAGGTCGAGTGCGGTGAGGATCACAACAGGGCTCACTGCGCCGGCTCCTTTCCGTTCGGCGAGTTTTCGGCGGGGCGGATCATCGGGGGGTACAGGACCTCGCGCGGCCCTGCCCGGAACAGCCGGGCCGGTCGCCCGGTCGCGGCCTTGCGCGCCGAACCGGCCGGGACGATGAACCCGTCGGTTTTCTTGATCTTCCGGTAGAAGTTCCGCGGGTCGAGCGGCATCCCCCACACCGCCTCGTAGACGTCCTGAAGATCGGTGATCGTGAACGTCGGCCCGCAGAAGGCCGTGGCGAGCGCGGAGTGCTCGAGTTTGGCGCGGGCACGCTCGACGCCGTCGGTGACGATGCGCCGGTGATCGAACGCGAGGTCCAGCTCACCGGAGAGCACCCGATCGGCGGGCTGCCACCCGGCGTCGGCGGCGTCGGTGCCGGCGGTCGGCTCGGGCAGCCTTGGGGCGATGGCCAGGAAGGCGACGCTCACCACCCGGCCACGCGGGTCCCGCCCTGGGTCGTCGTAGACACCGAGTTGTTCCAGCCGGAGTGTCTCGACGCTCAGGTCGGTCTCCTCCGCCAGTTCGCGATGAGCCGCGACGAGGAGACTTTCTTGTGAGTGCTGCAGGAAGCCGCCCGGCAGCGCCTGGGCGCCCTCGTACGGCTCGATGCCGCGCTCGACGAGCAGCACGTGCAGGCGCGAATCGCGCAAGGTGAGGATCACCAGGTCAACGGCGAGCAGGATGGCGGGCGGCTCCCATCGATCGTCGCTCATGCACCCGACTCTAGGTTTTTGTCAGACTGACAAAAAGTAGCGGCGCGGTAAGCTTCGCCATCCCCTCGCAAGGCTTGGGGCTGACGCCTGTCCGCTTGCGCGGCGTTCCTGGGTGGGCATGCCGGTGACGGTACGCTGCCCGTCCGACAATTCGGTGTCAGGCGTCGCGGACGTTCGGCTTGTGAGCCGACCGACTGCGCGTCCCAGATCCCGGAGCCAGTGACCTCAACCTCGGGCGGGCGTGCGGAACACCTGGTGGTTGTGCCAGCCGATGTGGTCCTGCTCAACTTCGTCCAAGCCGGGCTGGGGCCGTCGGGCGGGCCTGCCCGCCAGGGAGAGCACCATGTCCCGGGACGACTGCGAGCGGCCGACGAACCGGGCCGAGACGGCAATGGCGCGCTCCGCGGTCAGCCCGATGACGCCCTTGTCGAACAGTTTGTGGTGGATCGCGCACAGGCACAGCCCGTTCGCCACGTCGTCGGGACCGTCGAAGGCCCACCAGCGCACGTGCGCGGCGTCCAGGCCCACCACCGCGCCGTCCAGCCAGCCGTCGTAAGCGCAGAACGCGCAGCAGTACTCGTACGCCATGAGAACCCGGTCGCGGAAGCGCCGGTCGCGCTGCTTCTTGGTCTCCGTGAGGGTTTCCAGCGTCTCCAGGTCCAAGCCGGCCAGCAGGCACAGGTCGGTGTGCAGGGACGGCGCGAAGTTGGCATCCAGGAGATAGCGGGCCATCCGCCCCAGCAGACCGGGCTCCTCCGCCAGCGCGCGGGCCAGGTCGGGATGCAGACGGCCGGCGGCCTCGCTGTCGCGCAGGCGGCCCAGTTCCGGGCCCGGGCTGCCGAGGCCGTGGCGGGTCTCGACCAGCCAGAGGCCGTCGTTCGTCAGATGGTGGAACGGGTAGCCGGGGCTGGTGTCGCGCGGCGGGCCGTACTCCTTGAGCAGTTTCCTCAGCTCGGCCTCGGCGGCGCTGAACGGGATGGGACCGTTGCCGTGCCGCTGGAAGTTGCCCAGGGCGTACAGGAGGAGGAGCGGCTTGTGCGGGGCACGCTCGCCGCCTCTGCTCCAGCGCCGGACTTCGGCGATACGCTCGATCCAGTCCACGATCGGCCAGTGTAAGGCGATTCCGGCCTGTCGCGGGGGCGGGCCGCGCCCTATAGTCGCCGGGTGAGCGATCTTCAGCCGGGTGTCTATCAGCATCTGGTCACTCGTGAGCTGGATCGCCTGCTGCGTGCGGTGTCCGATCGTGATTTGATCGACCGGCGTTCCCTGGACCTTGCCGACTCCCACGAGATTCTGGCCCGGCACCTGGCCGCGCTCACCCGGCGGGCCCTGCGCTCGGTACGGGGCGAGAACGACGCGGTGCGACTGGCTCGGCAGGTGGGGATCGTCAATCGGGTCGCTGATCTCCTCGGCGACCTGGTACCCGAGGCCGCCTCCCCTGAGGAGATGGTGGAGGCCGCGGAAGAGCTGCTGGGTATCGCCAAAGGCCGGGACGCGGGTGGGCAGGTGCGTTTTCCACCGCGACCGGCGGTCCCCCTAACCGGCAGTGCGTTGCTGGTCAACGGGCGCGGCCAACCAGAGATCGGTCATGAACTCAAGCGGGAGCTGGCCTCCGCCGACCAGGTCGATCTGCTGTGCGCGTTCGCTAAGTGGAACGGTGTACGGGTACTGGCCGAGGCGATCGAGGAGTTCCTCCAGCGCGGCGGCCGGCTGAGGGTGGTGACCACCACCTACATCGGCGCCACCGACCGCCTGGCCCTGGACCGGCTGGCGGCGATGGGCGCCGAGATCCGCGTCTCCTACGACACCCGGATGACCAGGCTCCACGCGAAGGCCTGGCTGTTCCGCCGCGACAACGGCTTGTCCACCGCCTACGTGGGCTCGTCCAACCTGTCGCGCACCGCTCTCAGCCACGGGCTGGAGTGGAACGTCCGGCTCGCCCAGGCGGAGCAGCCGCACCTGATCGACACGTTCGCCGCCACGTTCGACGACTACTGGGGCGATCCGTCGTTCGAGCCCTACGACCCGGCGCACGACGCCGGGCGGCTCGACCGCGCCCTGTCCGCCGAGCGGGCGGGCGGCCGGTCCGTGGTGCTCGACTTCGCGCACGTGGACGTCCGCCCGTACTTCTACCAGCGCGAGATCCTCGACGAGCTCGCCGCTGAGCGGGAGATCCACCACCGGTGGCACAATCTGGTCGTCATGGCCACCGGCACCGGCAAGACCGTGGTCGCCGCGCTCGACTACCGGCGACTACGAATGGCCGGGCAGGCAGAGTCGGTGCTGTTCATCGCCCACCGCAAGGAAATCCTGCGGCAGAGCCTGCTCACGTTCCGGCAGGTGCTGCGGGACGAGACGTTCGGCGAGCTGTACGTGGACGGCGCCCGGCCCGAGCAGTGGCGGCACGTGTTCGCCTCGATCCAGACCCTGCAGGCCAATCCGCTGGCGGAGCCGGACCGCTTCGACATGGTGATCGTGGACGAGTTCCATCATGCCGAGGCCGCCACGTATCGCAAGCTGCTCACCGGAGTGCGGCCGAAGGTGCTCCTGGGCCTGACTGCGACCCCCGAGCGTGCCGACGGGCAGGACATCAAGCACTGGTTCGGCGGCCGGATCGCCGCCGAGCTGCGCCTGTGGGAGGCGCTGGAGCGGGGGCTGCTGGCCCCGTTCCAGTATTTCGGTGTGCACGACGGCACCGACCTGCGCCGGATCGGCTGGCGCCGGGGCCAGGGATATGACGTCGGCCAGCTCTCGAACGTCTACACGGGCAACGATCGCCGCGCCGCCGTGGTCCTGGAGACGTTGCACCGCAAAGTGGGTGATGTGGGGCGGATGCGGGCCCTCGGCTTCTGCGTGAGCATCGACCACGCCCGCTTCATGGCCGACCGCTTCACCCGGGCCGGCCTCCCGTGAATCGCCCCGGGTTCGGTGGAGACTTGATCTCTTGAGAGGATCGAGTCCATGCCAGGTAAGTCCCCCTATCCCGCCGAGCTGCGCCGCCGTGCGGTGCGGATGGTCGCCGAGGTGCGGCCGGATTACCCGACCGAGTGGGCCACCATCAACGCGGTGGCGACCAAGCTCGGCATCGGCACCGCGGAGACACTGCGCACTTGGGTCCGTCAGGCGCAGATCGATGAGGGCAGCCGTCCCGGCCGCACGACGGACGAGTCGGCCGAGCTGAAGCGGTTACGCCGGGAGAACGCCGAACTGCGGCGGGCGAACGAGATCCTGAAGGCCGCGTCGGCTTTCTTCGCGGCCGAGCTCGACCGGCCACACACGCACTCGTGACCTTCATCGACCAGCACGCCGACGTGTTCGGTGTCGAGCCGATCTGCCGTGTCCTGACCGAGCACGGCTGCCCCATCTCCACCAGCACCTACTACGCCGCCAAGAGGCGCCCGCCCTCGACGCGAGCGGTGCGCGACGCCGCCCTGGACGCCCACATCCAGCGCATCCACACCGACAACTACGGCGTCTACGGTGCCCGCAAAGTCTGGCAGCAACTGCTGCGGGAGGGGCATCGGGTGGCTCGCTGCACCGTCGAGCGCCGGATGCGCGGGCTCGGCCTGCAAGGCGCCCGGCGGGGCAAGAAGATCCGCACCACCACGCCCGATCCAGGACACGAGCGGGCGGCCGACCGACTGCAGCGCGACTTCACCGCCTCCCGGCCGAACGCCACCTGGGTGGCCGACTTCACCCACGTTTCCGCCTGGTGCGGGGTGGTCTACGTCGCGTTCGTCGTGGACATCTACTCCCGGGCGATCGTCGGCTGGGCCGCCTAGCTGACCAAGCACACCACCCTCGTGCTGGACGCCCTGGACATGGCCCTGTGGCGGCGTGAGCGCACCGGCCACCCGGCCGGGCCGGGACTGATTCATCACTCGGACGCGGGCAGTCAAGGCGGATTCAACTGGTCGTCGCAACACCTCGATCGTCGAGGGGGATGTTGTGGCGCAGGGAAGGGCGCGTGCCGCGATTCAGGCTGGTCGGCCGCCGCTTCGGTCACCGGGGCGGCCTCCGGTCAACCGGCGCGAGGAGAAGCAGCGGTTCTGGCGGTTGATCGCCGAAGGGCTGTCGAGCGAGGAGGCGGCTGTCGCGTGCGGCGTGTCAATGCCGTTGGGGCCTCGGTGGTTTCGCGAGGGTGGCGGTATGCCGCCGATCAGCTTGGATGCACTGTCGGGCCGCTACCTGTCGTTCGCCGAGCGCGAGGAGATCGCCATGCTGCGTGCGCAGGGGCGTGGAGTACGGGAGATCGCCCGCAGTCTGGGACGGGCCCCGTCGACGATATCGCGGGAGTTGCGGCGTAACGCGGCGACCCGTGGCGGACGCCTGGACTATCGGGCCTCGGTCGCGCAGTGGCACGCCGACCGCCAGGCCCGCCGGCCCAAGGTGTGCAAGCTCGCCGCCAATGATCAGCTGCGGCAGTATGTGCAGGACCGGCTGGCCGGCACGGTCCGCGCCCCGGACGGCCGCGAGATCGAAGGACCACAGGTCCGCTGGATCGGGCGACGGCACGGGCGCCGCCAGGACCGGCGCTGGGCAACGTCCTGGAGCCCAGAGCAGATCGCGGGTCGGCTTGCGGTCGACTTCCCCGAGGATAAAACCATGCGGATCTCGCACGAGGCCATCTACCAGGCTCTGTATATCCAGGGCCGTGGCGCGCTGCGCCGCGAGCTGACCGCTTGCCTGCGCACCGGCCGCGCACTGCGAGTGCCCCGGGCTCGAACCCGGCAGCGCGGGAAGAAGTTCGTCACCGAGGACGTGCTGATCAGTCAGCGGCCCGCCGAGGCCGCCGACCGAGCCGTGCCCGGGCATTGGGAAGGCGATCTGATCATCGGCCTGGACAGCTCCGCGATCGGCACGCTGGTCGAGCGCACCTCCCGCTACACGATGCTTCTGCACCTGCCCCGGATGGACGGCCATGGCGAGAGCGAGCGGGTCAAGAACGGCCCGGCGCTCGCCGGACACGGGGCCGAAGCGGTTCGCGACGCCATCGCCGCCACGATCATTACGCTGCCCGAGCAGCTGCGCAGGTCACTGACCTGGGACCAGGGCGCGGAGATGGCCCAGCATGCTCAACTGCGCATCGACACCGGGCTGGACATCTACTTCTGTGACCCGCATAGTCCCTGGCAGCGCGGCACCAACGAGAACACCAACGGACTACTGCGTCAATACTTCCCTAAAGGCACCGACCTGAGCAGGCACAGCCGAAGCGACCTGGACGCCATCGCCGCCACGCTCAACAGCCGCCCCCGGAAGACCCTCGGCTGGCGTACTCCGGCAGAGGCGTTCAACGAGGAGCTACGCTTGCTGACAGGCAGTGTTGCAACGACTCCTTGAACCCGAGCAATACACCTCTTTCCGGTTCACCACCCATCTGCTGGCGGCCGGCATCGACGCCTCCATCGGCACGGTCGGCGACGCGCTCGACAACGCCCTGATGGAATCGCAGATCGGCCTCTACAAGACCGAGCTGATCGAGCCCCGGGGCCGTGGCGCAGCCTGGCCGACGTGGAACTGGCCACCGCTAATGGGTGGCCTGGTTCAACACCATCCGCCTGCACTCAGCCATCGGACACCTCCCGCCCGAGGAGTTCGAGGCGATCTACTACGCTCAACACCACCCCAACGAAGCCCTAGCAATCAACCGCTGAGGTCTCCATCAAAGCCGGGGCGGTTGCCGACCGACGCCAGCAACCCTCAGGAATATCGTTGTCGTCTCTGGACCCGCGGCCGCGGGCCCAGAGACTTGGGCCATTGAGTCCCATGCCTTGATCCTCACCTCCAAGCAGCCGATCGTCGGCGCCGCCGCGGCCGACCACGGCATACCGTTCCGGCATTGAACGCCGGCACCATTCCACTCATCCACTTACAAGCACATAAAGTAATCGAGTGATTGCGATGAGTGCCTTAATGCTTCCCTGGCTCTCTGTCGACAGCCTGGCCCAAGCCACACCCACACCACCTGGATATGCAGACCCCGCCACGGGCACCTGGCTGATGAGTGCCATCGACTTCTCCGAGGACGGCTTGCTGATCACCCGCACCCACACCGCCGGTCAACGCGGAGATCCCGTCCGGGCCAATGAGCGCGTGCTGGGACTCGGCTGGCAACTGCAACCACTGGGCGGCATGCTGGGCAACCGACTGCATGACCACAGCGATCACGGCTTTGTCATGCTGGACCTCGCTTACGGCACCGAGTCTCACCGCTACCTCGCCGATCCGTCCCGGCCAGAGGCCTTCGTCCACGCCGGCAGTCTCATCGTGCGCAACAGCAACGACACCTTCACCCAGACCGACGAGACGGGCCTGATCGTCACCTGGTCCCGGGTGCACGGCCACTTGCTGCCTACCTCGGTGGGCCTGCCCGATGGCGACTTCCAGAGCGTCACCTACGACGCTCACCGCCGAGTGCGCCGTCTGATCTCACCGGCCGCTCCCCGAGCGGACTGCCGGAAGCCTGACCCCGCATCATGCTCCACGGCCACCTTCATCCATGCCGACAGGACCACCGCCACGCCATCCGCGCTGGGCGAGGTAACCGGCCTGCTCGCGTCGATCGACTACAACGCCGCCGGCGACACGCCACCGGTGACGGCTCTCACCTATCGCTACGACGCCGGCGGACATCTGCGCCAGGTCCGCGATCTGCGACGGCCAGACAAAAATCCTGAACGTCGCTTCGTATACGCCTACTCGACAGACGGCGACATCACGAAGATGACCACCACGGAGGAGGGGTCATGGCACCTCACCTACTCCTCCCCTGGCACCTTGGCGAACGCGGCACGGCGCACCATACGCCTCGGCGCCCGAGCCTGTCCCACTCCCTATGCCGCCGACTACATGCTTCGCGGCATGTGCAAGACCAGCGTCGACGTGCGTCAGGGTGCGAGCAAGGTCATGCGACCCCCGTTCTGGAAGGCGACCTTGACCGGCGGGTCAGTGATGGGCATCACCAACGACGGCTGCAGCGCCCCCATCGTCGGCAACAAGCCCACCTACTGGCTGGACTTCCGCGCCGCATGCGACTCCCATGACTACGGTTACGGCCTGATCCGCAACAGGCTGAACGGCGATCGGAACGGCCTGGACCGCTCCCAGCGCACGCACGTCGACGCTGTCTTCCTGACCATCATGAAGGAACGCATCTGCGCCGCCATCACCGGCACGGTCGCCGACCCATTTCGCGGCACCCAGTCGTCCAAACGCTCCCTCTGCCTCAGCTACGCCAACACCTTCTACAAGGCCGTCCGAGCCAAGGGCGACGGCGCGCTCTGAGACATCATTGTCATGAAGAGGACACATGACCCACCTCCTGTACCGCAGCCCGAAATCCACCCTCGGCCCGGTGTCGCTCACGATCACCTCGTACGTGGCCGCCGTCGCCCTCCTGACCTGGGCAACGATCAACGGCCATCTCGGCGGCTACATGTACGGCCGGATCCTGATCACGGTGCTGACCTTCCCCGCCTCGCTGCTCAACCTGCTCCTCGACGGCCCGCTCAGGCATGCCCTCATCGGCGAGACCACCACCGATGAAATCTCCGCCTGGAGCTACGTCATCTTCGCCTGGCCCGGCCTCCTCATGGCGCTCATTCTGGCCTGGTGCCTCACTCGGCACCGGCCTCACCGATTCACTCGAATCGTCAGCTGGACCCTCACCACAGCCGTCCTCCTGTCCGGCATCGCGATCACCTTCGACCAATGGGCACCCCGTCGCCCATACGGCTGGCCATTCGTCCTCTGCGGAGCAGGCATGGCCATCGGCCTGCTGCTCACCCGACGAGCCGAAGGGCGAACAGGCTGACGGACACGAGACCGCCATCGCCTGGCAGCGTGGCGCGCGCAGCCGGGACACGCAGGGGAAAATGGTGCGACTCTTCGGCGCGGCGCAGGTCCATGCTGTCGGATCCGTCCCACCGGTTGTTCGCGGCTGCCTGGCGGGCTCGCCATGCCGGCTCGCCGACCAGAATGGTGCATTCGATGCACCATTCGACCCACCAGTTGTCGGCGACCGTGGCGGCGTCTTCTCGTTCCGGCCTGCGGTCATCTCGATCGCGATGCCAGGCGGCGAACCCGTCGCTGATCGGGGGCAGGTTCTGCTGAGGCTGGCGCTCAGGAGCGGTGGTGAACGACTCGCACAGGGCGCGGACGCGCTGGCGCAGGCGGAGATGCTCAACGATGAGCTGTTGCAACTCCTTGCCAATCACCGCGCACCCAGCAGGTCGGAACGGCACAGCGGATCCAGCAGATGCCGGGCGGGTGGACTGGTCGCACCGGGCCCGTCGGGTGGAGACGAGTGTCGCGATCGTTGACCGGCTCGTTCAAAACGCCACCACCATCGAGACCGGAACCGACTCCTACCGGCTCGCCCACACCCGCGCCCAACAGACCGGCGTCACCGGATAGCAAGCCTGGCCCAGCCACACGACGACGTACCACCAGCAATATCACCGAGCCTTTCGGCGACATCGCCTACTCCAGGGTGAACGGTTCGTCACTCCACCGGAACCAGGCTCGATCACCTTCGATATGCAGGAGAAACTCGGCGACCGGCCCGCGTGGTGAGATCAGACAGACGGCCTCCGCCACCTGGTCATATGCCGCCTCCCACGCCTCCGGATCATCGTCGTCCTGTTCCAAAAGCTCCAGCTCTCGATCGAAGAGCGGCTTCACCTTGGCGAAGGCCGGGCCGGCGACGAAGGTGCCGTGCATCCAGGGCATGTCCATGTCGCCGACGACGATCTCACCGCACAATTCGTCCCCGCACAGCACCCACCACGTTTCCTCGTTACGGCCCATACATCCATTCCTGCAAGATCCAGCGGTTCACGTCATCACCGTCACCCTCAAGATCGCCGCCGACAAGGATGGCCGGTTCGGACGGGGCACGCTGGTGGGGCCAAGTTCGTCATCCGGGGGAGAGAACGTGGCCTCGCGATACGACGCCTTCATGCGGGCTTGCACGGACCGAGCCCAGCCCGGCAACACCTCCCCTCCGCCCCGTCACACCCTTCCTGGTGACCTGCTTGACGCAAAGACGGCGGCCATCCACTTCGACCCGGAAACAGGCATCAGCTTCTACCTCGAGTTCGGCCTCCTACAGGAACTCTTCGCCAACCCCACCCTGATCAACCGGCGCCGCTACCGCGAAACCCTGACCTCCTACCTCCGCGGCGACGACATCTCCCCCGCCGCCATCAAACTCCTGACCGAACCCGCCCCGGACAACGCCGGCGTCGTCTTCGGCAAGCTCCTCAAGAAGAAGAACTTCTCCTGGCCCAAGCACGGGGAGTCACTGCTGCGCCGATACAAGGCCCGCTACTTCGACGAGCCCCAACTGCCCACCACCGTCCCAGTCAGCGGCATGATGGCCGAACCTCTGCGCAACGCCCTGCGCGAGGAATTACCGGAGCCGTGATCTCAGCGCAAACCGCGAACCGCCGACAACCGAGAAGTCTTGCGGTCACCCTCGATAGTGCGGCAGTTTCGCCGAACTACCGAGAGGACGCATACGGCCCTTGAGCCGACCGCGGAGCAGCGGGCCGCGAGGGACGTGTTCGTCGCCAGCCGTGACCTGACCCTGGTCGCCGGCGCCGGATCCGGCAAGAATTCCGCCCTGAAATCGATGGGCGCCTCCACCCGCAAGCGGGGCCTGTACATGGCCTTCAACAAGATGTCCTGGTACGCCAGCACCGGCCGGCCATCCGGGCGCGCCACCACCGCCACGGCGTGGCGCAGCGTCTCGCGGGTCGGCTCGATCTTCTGAGGTGCCACCGGCCAGGTAACGTGCGGACGTAACAGGCGGTGTCCTCTCCCGAGACCAAGTTGTGAACGGACGCGATTTCCTCCAGGTAGATGGCCACGACAATCCAGATTCATGGCCACTCGACCTCCAGGTGGGCGGACACTACGTGTCCGGTTGGGCGGCCACCTGTCCGTGCACGTAGTGACTTTCGTACGGCTCGGGGCTGAGACCGTCACGATCGCCAACTTCGGTGCCCTCCCTACGGGCTGGGGCGGTCGGAGCCGCAAGCCCCTCCTTCGTCGGGCCTCACGGCATCGCGCACCGAGCTCAGCGCCGCCTGGTGGAGCCCGAGGGGCCTCGCCGTCGTTCGCTATGCCTGGCTGTGGCCCCGCATCTCAGCCCTGTAGAGCTGTCCGTCTACCTGGAGATCTCGTGGCCGCCCAGCAGGAGTCACATGGCCATCTACCAGGAATGACGTGTCCGTCCACCAGGGTTTCCATATGACCGCTAACACCAAGTCGACCGCGACAGTTTTGCGGTCCATCTGTGCCAGCACCGAACTGGCGTCGGCACCCCTCGACGCACGCTTTCGTCAGCCTGCCACAGGATCCTTGCGGGTCCAGTTCCTACTAGAGCACCCGCATCTGAAGAGCGGGGGATGATTTTCGCTCCTCCCGCCACGAATATCGGCCTGAATAGGGAAAAGAGAGCAAGTGGTACAGGGCTGGAGGTCAATATAAGGAGATGATGTACATGGAGCGAAAACCACTACCCCCCAAATAAGACATATTGGACGCTGAAGGACTCCCGCTCTCCTAAAGCGGGTGCCGCAGGTTCGAATCCTGCCGGGGACACTTACCTAGATCAGCATTTCAGGCCTCTGACCTGCGGCTTCACAGCCGCAGGTCTTTTGTTTTATGACCTTGCTAGGCAGCAAGCAGTGCCCGCATGCAGCCGTAAGACCATGATCAGGGGACATACGCGGGATGATCTTGATGACGTTTCCCCAGCTCAGGCCCCTAATTATCCGCCATCCCGGCCGCCCGATACCCGCTGCGACCGCCCGGACGTTGACGGTGACCGAACGCCACCGGTAATCGCGCCAGATGCATGCGTAACTCACAGGAAGTACACGCTCTCCCTCTCGCAACTGCACTGTACGTGCGTATCGACGACGCGGTGAACGTCCAACTGCTTTGGCTGCATGGCGTCCGAAGGTCGGTTTCGCACCTACCCTCAGTGAAGGCGAACTGGTAACGCTGGCGGTACTGTCGGTGCTGCTGGGCTTCACCTCCGAGCGCCGCTGGCTGCGGCACGCCTGCGCCGACATGAACGGAATGGCCCCGTATCTACCAGGCCACCCGGACTACAACCGGCGGCTGCGGAACGTCCGTGGTCTTGTTACGCACATGATCCGGATGCTGGCGCCGATCGAGTGCGGCCGCTCGCCACTTCGAGCTGACCGCATGGGCGCAGTACGGCTACTGCGCCTTCCACTCGCGCTACTCTTAGGGACTACGCATGCACCCGCTGTGCGCGCTGAGCAGCCTGCCTATGCTGTTCGCCCTATCCGGCGCGCCAAGGCCGACGAACGCGAGGTGCTGCTCAGCACGCCGAACGCCGCGCCCGACGTGGCCGCCACCCACCCGCAACAGACGATCATCGCCGATCGGCGATACTACGGCCGCGCCTTCGAGACCGAACTCACCGAGCATGGCTACATCCACTGCGCCCAGCCCACCAGGACGTGCTCGAATGGCCCGGCGCGACACTGTTCAGTCCTTCCCGTTCCACTCATTGCGGTGTAACGGTGTAGAGGCGTCTCTTCTCGCCCAGCCATTCACGGTCGATGAACCGGCCGCTCATGCGCCCGGCGAGAAAGAGATAGGTCTCCAGACAGATCCGTCCGTGGTGCTCGGGTTCAGTGATCCAGGATCCGGAGTGTACGGCTTCCGGCATCGCTGGCCGGCCGACTTCCCGGAGGTAGGGCTCGAGCATGGAGCCGGGGTTGGCGATGACCTCTCCGTACCAACGCTGGGTTGCCCAAGTGGTAGTGACACCGTCGCCACAGAGGAGGTCGTGGACCTGGGCTTCCATGGTGTGAACCTGGAGAAAACGCAGACTCGCTTCCGTCAGGCGATCAGTCATCGGGGGTGGACCGCTAATGGTGAGGACGTGCGTCCAGCCGTCAGTGTGAGGACCGGCCCAGATGCGTTCGGTGAAGCTCATCGGCCGGTAGTAGGCCATGGCGGCCTCAAGATTGCAGTCCTGGTGACTGGTGGGATCGGCGCCGAGCAGGGCGGCCACGATGTCAGTTTCGTCCGACTCGACCCAGGTGCCGATGAATCCGCGGCCCAGTCCCGCGCCGAGTAGTAACTCCCACTGGTCATTCACGCGGCCACGCCCCTTCCGGAATGCGGCAGAGCAGCCCCGGCGTGGCGAACCAGCTGTTGTCGATGAATCTGCCGGTCTTGTATGCCAGAGCGGCCAGGTAGAAGTTCATTTCTTGGGCGAGGTCGGAGGAGCCTATGAGGCCCGCCCCCTCCCGCCTGGGGCGGTCCCAGTGCTCTGCGGGGAGGTCCTGCCACTCACCTGCGTTGACATAGGCCTGTTCGCTGATCTCGCCCGCGTAGTAGAGCAGGTGGTAGGCCCGGCCACCGGGCTGTGGGAGCGAGTCGAGGGCCCGCCACGGAAACAATCCGGACACGGTGAACATCGTGACCCAGCCGGGGCTCTGCCCGGCCACCCACACGAGGTTTTCTTCTGAGTAGTCGCGAAACCAGCGCCGCGCCTGGGTGAGGTCACAGGCGAGCATCTCCTCTTCCACTCGCAGCGCGGTGGCCACCGCGCGGTAGTCGGGTGCCTCGGCCCACGAGCACTCGAACCTGCCCGCCAGACCCCGCTCCTCGAAATACGACCATTGGTCTAATTTGTTGCGATTTGTCACGATGCTCCGGTTTCGAGGATCGTATGACCGAAGTGGCCGCCAGACTGGCCGACGGCCACCTGCAGAATGATATCGCTATGGAATGATCTCGTACCAGAAGCTGTCGCCAGCTAGCAGGCGCTGGGTGTTAGTCCAATTCCCAACTGTGCCACCGTGGGACTGGTTCTGGGTCCCCGAAATGGCCTTGATGGAAAAATGTCCCTTCGCAGACGCGGCACCCTGCGTGGTTGACGCCCAGGGGAATTCATCGCAGTTGACAGTCCTCGATGTAGGCCGAGGGGCAGCCCTGTAGACCTCCTCCCAATAGTACTTGCACCAGCTGTTGGTGTACCACTTACCCTCTGCTTGGAACAGGCCGCTGGGTGGATAGTCCTTTGGATTGAGACTGAACACCTTCCGGTTTTTCAGTTCCTGATCTTCCGTCGCCTTGGTGAAGGGTTTGCCCGCCTCCACATCACGGGAAGCCAGCCAGTCTCCTCGCATCACCTTCGCTTTCACATTCCCAAGCGGGCCCTTGAGCGGAGGGTTCAGCGGATCGCTGTAGTTCGCCCCGTCGCGTAGTGGCGGAAATGTTCCTTTGTTCGTCGCCTGGTTCCGAGCTTCCTTGATGTGGGTGATGACTTCGGTGAAATTGGTGTCCCGGGATTCCTTCATGGAGAAGATTCGTTTCACCAGCGGATGGATGCAGCCGCCTTTGTACCCGGTGGGGTCGTGTGGGGCGGCGACAGCCCTTGTGGTCTCTGCCGTTTGTGACGCGCCCAGGTGTATCCAGTCGCAGCGTACGTGCGGGATGTAGGGCACTTCCTGTGGGTCGTTGTCGGACGGATCACCGCCGCCGATTCACTTGCCCTTCACCTGGCCCGAGCTGTTGTCATAGGCGATCTGGTTCCAGAGCCTGAGCGGCTTGAGCGCCCATTCCTTGTGAACGTCGCGCAGGATCGGGCGGAACGTGCAGACGTCGATCCGGTCGTTGTCGGTGTCGCCCATGACATAGCGGAAGTAGTCGTCGCCGTCCGCCTTCCATTTGGCGATGGTGTCGTCGCGATCGACGTCGGTTCCGGCGGTAGGAGCGCATGTGGAGCCCGCCTCACCGCTCGGCGTGACCTCAAGTTCCAGAATCCGCTGGTTCTCCTCGTTGGTGGCAGAGTTTCCGTCGTAGGCGGTGATCTCGCCGATGCGGGTCCACACCGAGATCTCCTGAGGTCGGTAACCACCACCTCCCACCACATGTTCACCGTCGGCGGTGCCGAGATACGTATTGATCGCCACCGACCCCGGCAGTTCCCCACCCTCGACACACTGCCCTTCCACGAGAGCTCGCGCGGTCTCCCCGTCCCCTACTGCGCCCGCTCGCGTACAACCCGCACTTCCGCGCGAGGCGGGATTTGCACCACCGTGATCGCATCGACCCAACGAAGGAGACTGCTTGGTCGTTTTCGCCTGTACAGCATGCGGCGCCCTGTTGACCGCGAAAGTGGCGCGGGTGGCGCTCCCCGACCACTCCAGCCAGAAGCACGGCCATGACCTGCTCCCCCATCTGCTGGAGCCAGGAACATACGCCGTGGCCCCCGGAAACGGCGAAGCCTGACACCCATGGGAACCCGAGCCCGGATGTCGAGCTTCGTCTGACCAGCGCCCTTCGACTGTCATTGAGCTGAGCCGGGCATCATGGACGAGCGTGCCCGTTGTCTCTTCGCTCTTCGTGATCGCGCTGTACGGGCCGCTATGAAGAGCATCGACAAAGCGGAGTCGGCCTGGGATGAATTCGATCAAAGCGATGACGCAAAAGAGTGAAACCCGAGTGAACGCGTCCTCGGCTCCGCACACATGGACGCCTTCACTCGGGTTTCGACCCTTATGGAACTATCGCCTGTCTCAGTAGCCGCCCGACTTTGACGAGGTCGTCAATATAGGTGACCAGTCCCGCTACAGCAGGAACGTCTTCCGAAGCACGTGCCGGAGTTCGCGCCAATTCGGCCTTGATCCGTGCCAGCCGATCCATCGTGTCATCCACGTTCCGCAGATCGGCGACCTCTATCTGGCGTTTGACCGCAGCGGTCGCCATCGCCCCGACACGGGGATCGAGAATCAGCAACTCTGTCACCAGGTCGCTGAACTCTACGCCTTGGGGCAGCTCCGGGAACGGGCGTTTGACGAAGGACTCGAACTCTGGTCGAGCCCGGTTGATCCGCTCCTGGTCAATCGGCATAAGTAACGATCTTTCCGCTCTTCGTGTAGATACCGAACGTCTTCCCGACCTTTATCCTCCACCCTTCCTCGCCGTTGTCGAGCTGCACTTTTTCACGTTCTTTCTTGGGAGTACGCGCCCACAGGGACTTGGCTTCCCGCGTGTAGTCTGCGAGCGTCCGGCCCTTCCCGTGCTTGTCCAAGTGATACCGGACCGAGCCGTAGAGTGCTCCGTCCTTGTCGGAGAACGTGGTGTTGTACCAGTTTCCCAGGGACTTCGCGTCGTCCTCGGTGAATCCGTAGCATCCCGGATCGATGTCGATGTTGTGGACGAGGACGCCGACGCCGCTCGCGGCCACATGGTAGGTGTGGTTGTCGGCGATCGTCAGGTTGTACACACGCTGACGACTGGTCGTCCACTTCGCCAGGCCAACTATCCTGACGCTCCCACCGCTGGCCGTCCGCAACAGCGAGCCCGGCTCGAGCCTGGTCGCTGCGACCCAATCTCGCTGGGACTCGACCCAGAAGGGATGCTCGTCGGTGGCAACGATAACGCCTTCCGCATCTCCCTTGTCACCGTCGATGTCCACGGTCACCTGGACGAGGTTCTTGGCGCCCCCACCCGTGATCATTTCCACGACCGGCTTGGCCTCGACCTTGCCGGTATCCGGGTCGGCGGCCAGGACCTTGTCCCCCACGTCGACCTGTTCGATGGGTTTCTGGGTTCCGTCCGCCATGACGACCGCAGTACCTGGGGCGAAACTGTTCCGTCCACATACCGCCGCGAGAGCCTTACGGGCGCTTTCTCGTGCTCGTCCTGCGATCTTAAGTTTGTCCTTGGCGGCGAGCCAGTTCTTGAAGGCGCTGATGGCGTCGCCGGCGTGTTTCCAGATGGCCTTTCCAAGTTCGTAGGCCTTCTTCCACTTCCAAGGCAAGGCGTATTTCGCGGCCAACTTGCCCGCGAGACCACCGGCGAGTGAGCCGAGAATGTTCAGCGCGGTTTCTCCGCACGCGCTCAGATCACCACTGGTGAAGCATTTGATGCCCGCGGTGATGCCGAGTTCGTCGGCGGCGATCTTCGCCAGTGACATGACTGCGTTGAGCAGGAGCTTGAGCTGACGATCCACCTCCGATTGGGCCGCCTTGGCATCCGCTTCCGCCTGCTGCTTCCGCGCCATCTTGCAGGCCGCGCTCTTCGGCTTGGCGCAGGGGTCGGCAGGCCGGGCATCGTCGATGACTTTCAGCCCCGTGGGATCGGATGCGCCGAGGGGATTGTTTCCCGCATAGGAGTACGGGTTCGTCCATTGTGGCTTTGACAAGTCCAGAAGCGGGTCGGTGGAGACGAACCTCCCTATGGACGGGTCATAGTAGCGAGCGGAGAGGTAGCTCAGGCCGGTCGAGGAGTCCTCGGTCTTGCCGAGGAAGCCGCGGTCGGTGAAGGGCAGGTCGTCGTTGCCGCGGCGCTGGCCGTACGGGAGGTATCGTTCGCGGGTCACCTTGCCGGTGGCGTCGTCGATGGCCAGTTGCGTGGAGCCGTGCAAGCCGGAGGCCATCCACTTCACGCCGGCGCTGGTGCGCATGGCCACGACGGCACCATCTGGTCCGGTGTAGTAGCGGGTGGCCCTTACTCCGGCTGCGGTGGCCTGGATCTCCATGGATCCGAGGTAGAGGGTGGTGGTGCCGCCAGGGTCGCGGCGGATGAGCCGTTCGCCCTCGGTGTCATAGACCATGGAGGTTTCCTGGCCGTCAACGACGGCCTTGTCCATTTCGCCGAGGGCGTTCCAGGTGAAGGTGGTCTGCTTGTTCTCGACGGTGCGGGCGACCATCTGCCCGGCGTTGTCGTAGCCGTAGGTGTCGACACGGCCTGGCCTGGTGATGGAGGTGACTGCGTTCGGGCGGACGGCGGACGCCCCGGCGGCCGGGTACGCGTAAGTGGCAGCGGTGCCGTTATCGGTGAGACTGATGAGATTGCCGACCGCGTCGTAGGCGAAGGACTGACTGTAAGGGTCGAGGCCCTGGCCATCGGATCCTGCCGTACAGGTGGAGCTGGTAGTGGTGTAGGCGGTGCTGAGGCGGTTCAATCCGTCGTAGGTGAAACATTCGGACTGGCCAGGGGCGGTGCTGGCAGCGGAGGCGGCATCGAGAATGCGGGTGATGTCGCCGTTGGCGTTGTAGGTGAGCTCGTCGTCCTGGGCGAGCTGGGTTCCGGTGGTGGTGGTCAGACGGTTGAGCCAGCCCGTCCCCTCGTCCCAAGTGAAGGTTCGTTTGACCTGGGCATTGGCGCCATAGCTACGTTCGTTGAGCCGCGCGGTGGAGGAATAGGTAGTGTTCTTGATGTATGTGGTGCCGCCGCTGTAGTTCGAGCTCAGGCTCTGCGCGAGGCCGAGTTCACTGTAGGTCAGGGTGAGCGTCTCAGCGGCCAGGTCGCCCTTGCCTGGCGAACCTTGTTCGATCAGGTTGTCGGCATGGTCGTACGCTGCGGTGAAGGCGTACTCGCCGGCCAGGACTCCTTCGGTCGCGGGGATGGTGACCTTGGTGGCGGTGGCCCGGTAGGCGTCGTCGTAGGCAGTGATCGCGTCGCTGTAGGCGCTGCCGCCGACGTACCGGGTGGCCGTGCTCAGGTAGCCCTTCACCGGGCTGTCGTAAGTCCATTCGGCCAGCTTGTTACCGGTCTGCGGCTCGCCAGCCCACTGGCTGCTCCTGCGCCCGAGTTCGTCATAGACGGTGGACACCTTGGTACCGTTGCCGTCCACCGACCACAGCGGTCTGCCGGCCGCATCGTACCCGTAGCTGGAGCTCCCCGCGTCGGGGTCGGTGGCCGCGGTGCGGCGGCCCAGCCAGTCGAAGGTGAAGGTCCGGACGTTACCACTGGCGTCGATGATCTTCGTCAGATTGCCTGCGGCGTTGTAGGTGTAGGTGGTGTCGTGGTGAGTAGCGGCCTCCTTCCATTCCTCGGTCTTGATCGTGCGGTCGAAGACGTCGGAAACGGTGGCCGTCTTGCCGCCGACCGGCGGGGTTACTTCGATGCGATCAAGGCCGGGGTAGGCGGTGGTGGTGCGGCGGAATTCGGCGGCCTGGCGGTAGTCGATGACCGCGGTCGGGCGTTCCATGCTGTCGTAGACGGTCTTGGTCCATGACGGCAGGGAGGTGAGTACGGGGTTGAGCAGGCCGCTGCCGGGTGCGTTGCCGTTGTGGGCAGGCTGGGAAGTGGCGGCGGTCAGCCCGCGGGAGTCGTAGGTGGTGACGGTGACGACCCTGCCAGCGGTGGGAGAGGCGGTCTGCTCTTCCCTGGTACGGCCGAGCCCATCGTCGTAGCTGTACGACGTGAGGTAGGTAGTGCCGCGCAGCAGGCGACGCAGCGTGGTCTTGGCCGGGGCGGTGGGCTGGCCAAGATTGCCGTCGAAGGGGATGTCGTAGACCACGGTGGCCGTCGGCGTGCCGGCACTGCGTGGCTGACCGGGCTCCCAAAGAGCTACGGCTCGGCCGAGGGCGTCATAGTCGATCTCCGTGGCCTTACCATTGGCATCGACCAGCTTGGTGGGCAGGCCGTTGCGGTGGGAGGAGAACGTGGTGACGGCATGGCCCAGAGGATTGGTGACCTTGGCACCCTGGTGGGGCCAGCCGACAGCCGGGGTGTAGGTCGTGGTGGTGACCTTGCCCATGGCATCGGTCGCGGTCAGCAAGCGACCGTAGTCGTCGAAGGTGTTCTTCGTGGTGGAGATGGTGGTGGCACTGGCGTAGGAGCGAGTCTCGGTGACGTTGCCGTCGCTGGGGGTGTTGCTGGCGGGGTCGGTGCCGCCGTCGTACAGGGTGATGGTCTTGCCTAGTACGGTGCCGCTGGTGCAGCTGTCGCCGGAGCGTTTCTCCACCGTGGCGGGCAGGCTGGTGATGCCGTTGGCCGGGTTACGGGCGTAGGTGGTGCTGGTGCAGGTGTTGTCGGTGGTGACGGCGGTGTCGCCGTAGTCGTTGACCGTGGTGGGCTGGCCGTCACCGTTGTAGGCGGTGCGCTGGTCGCTCCAGCGCCAGGCGCTGCCGGTGACCAGCTCGCGGGTGCGTTCGCGGGTGCGGTGCACGAAGGCCGGATCCAGGACGCCGGGGCCGGTACCGGTGGCGGCGACCTGGTACTCGTAGCGGGTGGACTCGGCCTCGGTGTAGGCGCGCGGATCGGTGGCGGTCAGCTTCCAGGTCTGTTCCTGCAGGAGCTGGCCTTGCAGGGCGCGGGAGTCGGTGGCGGTGGTGCCTTCGAAGGTGGTGATGGTGGCGCCATCGATGCCGCGGTAGAAGGTGTCGGAGGTGACGGTGTAGCCGTTCGGATCCGAGCCGGAGCCGCGGGTGGTGCGGACGGTGCTGTAGCCGCGCCAGTCGCTGCCGCCGGGTGCAAGATCGGGCTGGGCGTAGGCGACCGGGTTGGTCCAGCGCGGGGCGCCGAGGTAGTCGTAGCTGGTGACCATGTCGGGCGAGCCTGCGACCAGGTCACGTTCGACGACCTTCAAGGCGAGTTGTTTGAAGAAGCGGCCCCAGTTTTCCTGGCCGGTCTCCTCGTTGTAGAAGTAGTCGACCTTGTAGCAGTCGCCGGTGGCGTCGGGTAAGTAGCTGGTGCCGTCGCGGCCCTTACCACCGCCGCACGGGTCGGCCTGGCCGTAGGTCACCTCGATCCGGCCGCCCATGCCGTTGCCGATCCCGGCCACCCGGGGCACCATGCGCCAGGACAGGAAGTCGGTCCAGTCCGACCAGTTGTCGTACTCCATCTTGCCCGCGACCATGGCGGCGTCGAAGCTGACCGGCGGCAGCTTCTGCGCGCTCGTGCCGGCCAGGCCGGTCTGCTGCACGCTGTCCAGCCACAGCACCGGGTCATAGGCCGGGCCGAAGTCGGTGCGGGTGTAGATCCACCGGTAGCGGAAATCGGTGCGGGTGTCCGGCTCCCACACCCCTGAGGCAGGGTTCTTGGACTCGGTGAGGATCGAGTCGAGCTTGCGGGTGGAGTAGAACGCGACCGCATCGTTGGTCGTACAGGACGGGCCGCAGGTCAGGTCGGTCGGCACGTCCAGGCCGCCGCGGTCGGAGGTGGTGAACGTCATCCGCGAGGTCGGCGTGCTACCGGCCACCTGGGTGTTGTGGCCGTAGCTGATCTGCTTGAGGAAACCGCCCCGGTCATACGGCAACGGCACGTAGACCTCGGAGACACAGTCGGGCATGCAGAAGTAGTTGGTCTCGCGCTCGTAGGTGTAGTCGATGACGTTCTCGTTGGCGTCGATCGACTGGTCCAGGTTCCACCGCCACACACCGGTGCAGGTCGGCGGGATCATGTCGTTGAAGTACCGGTCGGCGCACGGCTCGGCGCGCTGGTTGCCGACGTACTGCAACTGCCACTGCGCGTCCTTGTTGTAGCCGAAGCGGTGCACCTGGCCGTCGCTCGAGGTGACCTTCCAGTACTCCAGGCCGTCCGCGCCGCCGGGGAGCTGCTCGATCTTCCAGCCGAAGTCCGGCACCGTCTTCCACAACCCGCTGGTGCGGTCCTTGACGATCGAGGCCGACCGGCCTGCCAGATTCAGCACCAGCTCCGACTGGGTGTAGTCCTTGGTGACATCGGTGGCCAGCTCGTCGGGCGACTCCCAGCAGACGGCCGAACCGTAGGGGCCGTCCTCGTCGGCGTGCCAGATCAGCGCGGCGTCGCCGGCGTACTCGGTCCAGGCGGTGCACCGGCGGTACTTGCGCTCGATGAACCCGGCCGACAGATTCCAGCCGACACCGACCACGCCGGACTGGTTGTTGGTCCAATGGCCCTCGCCGTCCACTGAGGAGGCGTCGTACTGCAGCGACAGGTTCGGCCCGGTACCGACCGGCGACGGCGCCTCCGGCAGCGGATAGTCGTAGGAGAAGCCGCCACCGGACGTGCCGGCCTGCCAGGTGCCGGACGGCTTGAGATCGGTGGCGCCGAAGTTGCCGTCCGGGCCGGTCATCCCGGCCGCCAGCACGTACACCGACCCGGACGTGAACGCCTGCCCGGCGCGGGCATCGGCCGTCTTGACGTCCTTACCGCTCGCGCTCTTCGGCAACGTCAGCGCCGCCGCCTTACCGGAAGCCGGATCGGCGTCGAGGTCGGCCGTCAACGTGCCGGACTTGACGTCGTTGTGCGCCTTGACCGGCTGCGGGCGCACCACGCAATCGCGCGGGCGCGGCGTCGTCAGCGCACACGCCGGCAGCCGCAGCAGCTGCAGGCGGGTGGCGAAGTTACCGCCGTAGGCATCGCGGAAGCTCGCATACGAGAACTCCGCTCGCACCTTTCCAGCGCTGTCGCCGGTCAGCCGGGCGGCGAGGCCTATCCCGCCCAGCTTCTGCACGGTGTCGGCGGGCAGCGTCTCCACCTTCACCGCGCCGACCTCGGCCGCGCCTTTGACCTCGGAGAGCCGGACCGGCAGCGCACCCGCCGCGACCGCCTTCTCGCCGGGATCCACCTGCGCCGTGCCCGGCTTCGGCCACACCGGCTCCTTGCGTTCGACCTGCGGCTGGGACTCCTCCGCCCCCTTGACCGTCTTGGCCTTCGCCACCGGTCGGCCATCCACCGATGTCTCGGGATCCGGCCCGGAAACCGACGCCGCCGCCGGAAACACGAGATTGTCAGGCACCCCCAAGCCGGAGATCACTAATGCCATCGCCACCGCGATGACCAGCACCGTCGTCCGTAACCGTCGCCAGGTTCGCATGTCGCCACCTCTTCAAGGCACGCTGACGCAGGCCTTCGGAAGAGGCCGCGTCAGGCCGTAAGGAGTAGATAAAGACGATCAGTCCGGATCTTGATCGACGATCATCTAGAGGTCAACAGCCGCAAGTTCGCCGCAAACGTTACGGAATGTCGCGTTTTTGATCCACAGCGAGGCGCACTGCATGTCAGCCAGCTTGTAGAAACTCCCCTTACCGAATGGTCTATACTTTGTGACATGAGTCACATTGACCAGCGGAGTCAGACATGCGCGACCTTCATTCGACAACGTCTTTGTCGGCGCCACAGGCGAATCCGCCTCCCCGTTGCGCCTTCCACAAGCTGTCGCATCGCTCAGTACAGCATCCGAGCACCAGGTCAGCGGCCGGGCGCTCGTGGACCGCCGGGCCTGGGCAGTGCGACTGGCCGAGACGCGTTCGATCGCGTCCGACGCCTGCCGGGGCGCGGCCGAGTACTACATCGCCAAGAGCCCTCCGCCTCGTCCGCGCCAATTGGGAGACCGTGACGGTGGCCGTCCGGACGTGCGGCGCGCGCGGGCCGTCCCGTCGAACGCGAACGACGCAGCATTGACAAGCTGCTCGGACGCCCGGCAGCGGAGAGACGGGCCGCCGACGCCACAGAACCTCGCCATCCGCGACCAGGCACTCATGCCCAGCGCTCATCCATCTGGCGTCGTCGAGGCAGCGTCAATTGGCCCGGCCGGACCACCGGATCTGCAGCTCACGAGAGCATCCGCATCTGAAGAGCTGGACCGCTTTGCGCGGCTCTCGCTGCGAGTATCGTTTTGATTAAGCAAAACGCCCGTCAAGGGACGGGCGATAGGAGGTCTTTGCCGAGGCGCCAATGTACGGTGAGCAGCAACCACATATCGCCCATCGATAGACATGTTGGACTCAAAACAAGTCGAGCTCTCCTAATGCGAGCCCTCTTGTTAGAGGTCAACGGCGCTGCAAGTCGGACGTTCATCACGACGTGGACCAGGGTGATGGGAGGTTGTGACTCGCCCCCAGATGTCAGCGAGCCAGACGCGTAGTTCCGCGCTGTAGCGGAGCGCATGGGCAGCAGCCTGCCCCGGAGAGTACACCTGGGCTACGGAGCGCGATCTTGCCTGTTCTTTGCCTGCCTTCATGTCCTAATTCGCGCCTGAAGGCAGGTATTTAGAAGGTGACAGGGACCCGGTGGCTCGGATGAGCGGGCCACATCGCCATGACAGGACCCCACCACATCACCCTTCGACGTCCGTCACCCAGCACGCCCATCAGACTCGACAGTCTCAGCGAGAAGGGGCCCTGGCATACGCCGCCGAACGGCTTGTCCGGGCTGCCTCAACGCGACCAAGGATCTGCTCAGCACCTCGCACCAGTGGCCGGCATTAGATCGGGCTCGCTTTTGCTCGTCCGCGGTGCGCGACCTTCCGCGAACGCACAACCTCCCGATCCACCTCGGCACCCCCGAGGGGCTGCTCAGCGGCGTCGCGGTGCTTCACGGCGTCGTGCGATGCGTGGCTTCCGTAGCGGCGATCGAGTCGGGCTTGAGTGCCGGCGCAGAGGTGGGTGTCGATACGTCGTGCCCGGCGCGGCGCTCGGGGCGGTCGGCGGTGGTGCGCCTCACGCTCACCCGGCTTCCTGCACCGCTGTGGCCGTGTCGGGCGGGCTCATGGCAGTCGCGCGTTCTTCTCGGTCTGGAGGCCGGTGATGAGGCGCGCGCTGACGTGGGCCGAGATCCAGCAACTGCCGGCTGTGGTCGACGTGGTCACCGCGGGACGGGCGCTCGGACTGGGACGCACCACGGCCTACCAACTCGCCAGAAACGGCCAGTTCCCCTGCCGGATCATCCGCATCGGCAAGAGATACCTGGTGCCCACCGCCGCCCTGCTCGCGCTGCTCGGCGATCACGCCCTCATCGAGGAGGACGGGACAACCGATGGCTGACGGCAGCACGTTCAAACGCTGCTCCTGCCGCGACGGCGACGGCAAGGAACTCGGGCAGAAATGCCCCAAGCTGCGCCGCTCCGGCGGCGGCTGGAACCACCGGCACGGCATCTGGCACTACCAGATCGAATTGCCTCCCCACCCTGACGGGAGGCGCCGTGGCCCGCTCCGCCGCGGCGGCTTCACCAGCCAGGACGGCGCCGAAGCCGAACTCGCCCAGGTACGGGCCCTGCTGACGTTGGCCGCGCCGGGCGAGCCCGCCACTCGCACGCAGATCGCCGATCTGATCAAGCTCACGCTGGCCGAAACCAAGGCGCTGCCCAACATGGAGACGGTCCGCCGCAAGATCAAAACAGGGCTCAGTCTGACGCAGGAGATCACCGTCGAGCAGTGGCTGGAGGAGTTCCTCCAGCGCAAGCGGAAGATCGAGGAGAGCACCCGGCGCTCCTATGAGGGCCACATCCGCCTCTACCTGATCCCCCATCTCGGCCGGCTGGCGTTGGATCGGCTCAAGGTCAGCGACATCGCGGTGATGTTCGAGCAGATCGAGGAGTTCAACGACACCATCGTTGAACGCCGCGCCAGCCCCGATCCGAGCGTGCGGGCCAGCGTCAAATACCGGCGGCCGATCAGCGTCGCCACCATGCACAGCATCCGCGCCACCCTGCGACACGCCCTGAACATGGCCATCCGGCAAGACCGGCTGCTCGACTTCAACCCCGCCGCCGTGCTGGAACTTCCCGCCAAGACCCGCCCCAAGGCGCTGGTGTGGACCGATGACCGGGTCCAGGACTGGCAGGCCGCCTTCCACGAACGCCTGACAGCAGAAACACGGCGCCGGGGCGGGCGGCGAGTGGATCCGGTCGACGCCTACACCAGCACGCCGCGCCCTTCCCGAGTGATGGTCTGGACCCCGGCCCACACCCGGCTGTTCCTGGAAGAAGCCCAGCGGCACCGCCTCTTCGCCCTGTACCGGCTGATCGCCCTGCGCGGGCTACGCCGGGGCGAGGCGTGCGGGCTGCGCTGGAAAGAGGTCAACCTCGATGCTCAGACCGTCACGATCAACTGGCAGCTGGTGCAACTGGCCGGGCAGGTCCATGAAGGCACGCCCAAGACCGACGCCTCGGTACGCACCATCGCCCTGGACGCCGAAACCACCGCAACGCTGCGTGCCCACCGGCAGCGGCAACTCCAGGAACGGCTGGCCCTGGGCGAGGCGTGGACCGACAGCGGGTTCGTCTTCACCCAACCGCACGGAGATCGGCTGCATCCCCAGAACGTCACCGAACAGTTCCTATGGCTGGCCTACCTCGCCGGCCTGCCACCCATCCGGCTCCACGACCTCCGCCACGGCGCGGCCTCGCTGATGCTGGCGGCCGGGGTAGAGATGAAGGTCGTGCAGGAGACGCTGGGCCACACCTCCAGTTCCTTCACCGCCGACACCTACACCTCAGTCTTCCCCGAAGTGGCGATGGCAGCCGCGGAGAAGACCGCAGCGCTCCTGCTCGCTGAGGAGGAGGGCCAGCAGAAGCCAGCAGAGGTGATCCCGCTGCGGGTCTGACCTGCCACAACTGCAACCGGCCCCGTGATCGCCGCGACCAGACGGCGGGACGGGGCCGCTCCTTCGCCAAGACAGCCCCAGAACGCCGATGTCGATCATGGTGTGGGCGGTGTTGGCGCGCGCGAGCACGTATGGAGCACGCAACCGATAGAGGAAAATTCTAGAACGCATCCGATCCCGCATCACTGCAGGTCAGACCATGATCAAAGCGCGCCCTGCAGGATTCGAACCTGCGACCGTCGGATTAGAAGTCCGATGCTCTATCCAGCTGAGCTAAGGGCGCTCCCGCCTTATTGTGCATGATCCGGCGACATGTCACGCACACGTTTTCCCCGTGTCAGTCTGTCAACCCGATCACACCCCACATGAACAGCGTTCCCAGCACGGTAGCCGTCAACGTCCATCCAGTGGCCCGTCTGGGCGTATGGGCCTCAGGGAGGATATCGGACGTGGCGAGGTAGAGGAGGAATCCGGCGAAAAGGCCGAGGTATGCGCCGAGGATCGTGTTGGGGATGGGGAGGAGGACGGTGAGGGTGGCGCCTGCTACGGGGGCGAGGGCGTCGAGGGTGAGGAGGGTGAGGGCGCGGCGGCGGGCGTTGCCGTAGAGGGAGGTCACCGTGTACGTGTTGAAGCCGTCCGTGAAGTCGTGAGCGATGACGCCTATCGCCACGGCCACGGCGAGGGAGGTGCCCGTCTGGTATGCGGCGCCGATGGCGGCGCCGTCCAGGAAGCTGTGGACGACGAGGGCGGAACCGGCTGTGAGGCCGACGCCCGCCCGGGCGTGTCGGTGGGTGGCGTAGTCCGTTTCGTGGGTGTCGTGCATGCCCATGGAGCGCTCCACGATGTGGATGCCGAGGAACGCCAGCGCGAACGTGAGCATGGGCAGGGGGACGCCGTGCAGGTGGAGGGGTTCGAGGGCGAGAGCCTCCGGGAGGAGGTCGAAGGCGACCACTCCGAGCATGACGCCGGCCGCGAAGCCCAGGACGAGGTGGCGGCGCGCGCCGACGCGGTCGGCGACGAGCCCGCCGAGCAGCGTCATGACGAACGCGGCCAGCGACAGCAGGATCGGCATGAAGTTGCAGGCTAGCGGGCCGGGGCGGCAATCTCCTGAGTTGGAAAAGGCCAGGCGGGGGTGGGGCAAATAGGTCTAAGCTATCTGGGCATGGTCGCGACGCTCCTGCATGAGATTCCGCTGCAGGGCGGGGACGTGACAGACGGGGTGGTGCGCGTCGGTGACACCGTGCGCAGACCGGCCAGTATGTCCACACCTGCCGTGCATGCCCTGCTGAGACACCTTGAGGCTGTCGGGTTCGACGGGGCGCCGAGGGTGGTGGGGATGGATGAGTTCGGTCGCGAGGTTCTTACCTTTCTTCCTGGTACGACTGGGCTGCGGCTGGACAGCGTAACCGATGAGGCGTTGGCCCGGCTTGGTGGGTTGTTGCGGCGCTTTCATGATGCGACTGCCGGGTTTCCGTTGACGGAGGCGGGGTGGGAAGGGGGGTCGAATGATGACCGGGCGCCGGAAGTGATCGGGCATTGTGATTTAACGCCGGAGAATGTGGTTTTTCGTCGTATGGGGGGACGTCGTGGCGGGGCGTCTTCTAGGGATGAAGCGTCTGCTGGGGGTAGGGCGTCGTCTTTCGGTGGTGGGCTGGCCTTCCCTGGCGGGGAGTTCACCGGTGGTGAGGGGTTCTCCGGTGGTGGGGGGTTCACCGGTGGGGAGCTGGAGCCGTACGCGTTGATCGACTTTGATTTGGCCCGGCCGACCACCCGGCTCTTCGACATCGTGACCACCCTGCGCCACTGGGCGCCCATCTCCGACCCCGTCGATCGCACTCCGCTCCTCCGCACGGTGGACGTCGGTGCCCGGCTGCGGTTGTTCTGCGACGCGTACGGCGTGCCGCCCCGCGACCGGCGCAGGCTCCTCGAACTGGCCAGGCTGCGCTTCCACCGCTCCTACACGGTGATGCGCACGCGCGCCTCCGCGGGCGGGAACTGGGCCAAGATGTGGGCGGGTGGCGCCGGGGAGCGCATCCGGCGGGCCGCGGCGTGGCTGGATGTGCACGAAGATGAGCTTCATGCCCACTTGGTATGACCCTTTGGGGCTCGCGCTCGGCGTGGCCCTCGACAAGCTGCTCGCCGATCCGCAGAGTCCTGCTCACCCGGTGGCGGTGTTCGGGCGTGGCGCGGCGCGGCTGGAGCAGGCCCTGTATGCGGACGACCGGCGGCGGGGCGTGCTGCACGTCGCCGTGTGCGTCGGCGGCGCGGCCTCGCTCGGCGTGCTGGCCGTGAAGGCGACCGGACGCAGCAGAGTCCTCCGTACGGCGCTCACGGCCGTGACCACCTGGGCCGTGCTCGGTGGCACCACGCTGGCCAGGGAGGGCGCGTACATGGCCGACGCGCTGGAGGATGACGATCTGGAACGCGCCAGGGCCCGGCTCCCCCACCTGTGCGGGCGGGATCCGAGGGGGCTGGAGGCGCCTGAACTTGCGCGGGCCACGGTCGAGTCACTGGCCGAGAACACCTCCGACGCCGTCGTCGCGCCCCTGTTCTGGGGGGCGGTGGCCGGGGTGCCGGGGATGCTGGCCTATCGGGCGATCAACACGTTGGACGCCATGGTCGGGCACCGTTCCCCCCGTTATGAGAAGTTCGGGTGGGCCGCCGCGCGGCTCGACGACGTGGCGAACTACGTGCCCGCGCGGGTCACCGGTGTGCTGACCGTGCTGACCGCGCCTGATCCCGGGGGTGCGCGGGCCATGTTGCGCAGGGACGGGCGTCGGCATCCCAGCCCGAACGCGGGGCAGTGTGAGGCTGCGTTCGCCGGTGGGCTCGGGGTGACGCTCGGGGGGAAGAACGTGTACGGGGGGAAGGTCGAGGAGCGGCCGACGATGGGGGATGGGCCTCGGCCGGGGGTCCGAGACATCTCGCGGGCGGTGCGGCTGACGCGGGCGGTGGGTGCGGCCGCTGCTGGGGTGGCGGTGGTGGTCGCGGCCGGCATGGCGAAGGCAGCCAAGGTACGAGCGGCCAAGGCATAAGTGGTCAAGGCGCAGGTGGTCAAGGCGCACGGGGTCAAGGCGCAGGTGGTCAAGGCGCACGGGGTCAAGGCGCGAGTGGCGTAGGTGGCCGGCAGGCGAAGCTCAGGGTGATGGTCGAGGCGCGTGGCAGGCGGACCACAAGGTGATGGCGGAGGTGGGCCAGGCAAGGGCGCCGATGGCGGCCGGGGTCGGGGTGCGGTGGTGTGGGTGGCGGAGGTCGCGAGGCATGGCAGGCAGGCGATGCGCTGCGCGCCGCGTCCGAACGGGGCGCGCAGCGCGGCGGCACCTACATGATCCGGTTGAGGTTGAGCACCAGCCACACCACGAAGATCACGACGAGCGTGATCCCGATCATCGACTTGGCGGCGTTGTGCGCGGTCGCCCTCCGCGCCATCACCTGCCTGGCGCTCTGCTTGTACACCTGACGCATGATGATCATTGCCTGGAACCGGCGTCCCAGGGCGAACACGGCGAGCCCGATCAGGATGAATAAGATAACGCGGCCATCTGAAGGTTCCACGGGAATCCCCCCTGTGGTCCTCTGGAGTTGCTTACCGCCCCCGAAACTGTGAGAACACAGAATACTCGGCCGACAGCGATTTGTGACTACATTTATGCGTCCAGGTCAACGACGATCGGCGCGTGGTCGGACGGTCCCTTCCCCTTGCGCGCCTCGCGGTCCACGTACGCCGCCCGCACCCGCCCGGCCACGTCCTCGCTCGCGTACACGAGGTCGATCCGCATGCCCTTGTTCTGGTGGAACATCCCGGCCCGGTAATCCCAGTACGTGTACGGGTGCGGCCCCTTCATCGGGGTCGGCACCACGTCCCGCAGCCCGAGGTCGCGCAGCTCGGCCAGTGCCTGGCGTTCGGCGGGCGTGACGTGGGTGGCGCCGACGAACAGGGCTGGGTTCCAGACGTCGGCGTCGGTGGGCGCCACGTTGTAGTCGCCGCACGCCACCACCGGTCCCGCGGCGATCTCTGGGGCGAGCGCGTCGCGTAGCGCGGCGAACCAGTCGAGCTTGTAGACGTAGTGGGGCGAGTCGAGGGTGCGGCCGTTGGGCGCGTACAGGGACCAGACGCGCATCCCGGCGCACGTCGCGCCGATGGCGCGGGCCTCGGGGCGGGCGGCGCCGACTCCGTCCAGTTCGCCGAAGCCTGGCTCGCCGGGGAAGCTGAGCGTCACGTCGGACAGCCCGACCCTGGACAGCAGCGCGACGCCGTTCCAGCGGCCGTCGCCGTGGGCTGCGGCCTCGTAGCCCAGCTCGGCCACCTCGGCCGCCGGGAAGGCCGCCGCCGGGCATTTGGTCTCCTGTAGGCACACGATGTCAGGCGCGGTGTCGGCCAGCCATTCGAGCAGGCGGGGTAGCCGTGCCTTGACCGAGTTCACGTTCCAGGTAGCCAGACGCATCCCTCTAGCCTGCCATCACGGCCCGCCGCAGGTCCGCACGGGCGGGCCGGGCGTCCGGAAGTTCGCGACTCGGCCGCGTAGGGAGGCGCTGCCGATGGTACGGCGGCGCGGCGGCGGAGGTTGAGGAGGCTGCGGGGGCGAAGGAGGTGGTGTTGGCGAGGGCGCGGAGGAGAAGGCGGCGGCGAAGCGGGCGGGGGCGAGGCGGGCCGGGGGGGGGGGGGGGGGGGGGGGGGGGGGGGGGGGGAGGGGGGGGGGGGGGGGGGGGGGGGGGGG
>NZ_VSEY01000040.1 GCF_008086045.1 Nonomuraea sp. PA05
CTGGCGGTGCTCAGCCTGCTGGCCGAGGCGGCCGAGGAGCGGCCGCTCGTCTGCGCCGTGGACGACGCGCAGTGGCTCGACCAGGTCTCGGCGCAGACGCTCGCCTTCGTCGCCCGCCGCCTGCTCGCCGAGCGGGTGGCGATGGTGTTCGCGACGCGCACCCCGGCGGAACCGGCGGCCGACGACCGATTCCCCGGGCTGCCCGAGCTGGTCATCACGGGCCTGCGCGACGACCACGCACGCGCGCTCCTGGACTCGGTGGTGCCGGGACGGCTCGACGATCGGGTCAGGGACCGGATCGTCGCCGAGACCCGCGGCAACCCCCTGGCCCTGCTGGAGCTGCCACGCGACCTGACCCCGGCCGACCTGGCCGGCGGGTTCGGCCGCCCGGACGCGCAGCCGCTGTCCGGCCAGATCGAGCAGAGCTTCCTGCGGCGCATCCAGGAGCTGCCGCCCGCGAGCCGCCGGCTCCTGCTGACGGCCGCCGCCGACCCGGTCGGGGACGTCGCGCTGCTCAGGCGGGCCGCCGAACGGCTGGGCATCGGCGCCGACGCCGCGCCAGCGGCCGAGACGGCGGGGCTGGCCGAGTTCGGCACGCGGGCGCGGTTCCGCCATCCGCTGGTGCGCTCGGCCGCGTACCGGGCGGCGGACCCCGGCGAGCGGCGGGAGGTGCACCGGGCGCTGGCGGAGGCGACCGACCCCGCGTCCGATCCGGACCGGCGCGCCTGGCACCGCGCCCACGCGGCCGTCGAGCCCGACGAGACGGTGGCGGACGAGCTGGAGCGCTCGGCCGGCCGCGCCCAGGCACGCGGCGGGCTGGCGGCCGCGGCGGCGTTCCTGCGGCGGGCGACCGAGCTGACGCCCGACCCGGTCAGACGGGGGATGAGGGCCGTGTCCGCCGCGCAGGCCACCTTCGAGGCGGGCGCCCCTGACGCGGCGCTCGAACTGCTCGACGCCGCCGAGATGGGCCCGCTGGACGAGCTGCGCCGCGGACGGCTGGCCCGGCTGCGCGGCCAGATCCTGTTCGCGCGCAGGCGCGGCGGCGACGCCGTCCCGCTGCTGCTCGACGCGGCCAGGACCCTGGAACAGGTCGATCCGGGACGCGCCCGCGAGGCGTACCTCGAAGCCATCGGCTCGGCGGTGCACTCCGGCAGGCTGAACGGGTACGGCGCCATTCAGAAGGTGGCGGACGCCGCCCGCGCCGCGCCGCCTGCACCGCAGCCGCCACGGCTGGTGGACGCGCTGCTCGACGCCCTGGTGGCACGGTTCGCCGAGGGCTACGTCGAGGGCGCGCCGCTGCTGAACGACACGCTGCTGGCCTTCCGCAGGGACGCGGGACACCACGGCGAGGACGTCATGCGCTGGCTGTTCCTGGCCTGGCTGACCGCCGCGGACATGTGGGACGACGAGACGTGGTCCGAGCTGACCACGCACGCGCTGCGCACGGCCAGGGAGAGCGGCGCGGTCAACTTCCTGCCCCTGGCCCTCACCTACCGCGCCGCCGAGCACGTGCACGCCGGCGAGTTCGGCGCCGCCACGGCGTGCATCGAGGAATCCCACGCGCTGCTGAGGATGACCGGCAACTCCCTGCTCCTGTACGCCACGTCACTGCTCCTCGCCTGGTCGGGCGACGTCAAGCTGGTGTCGATGATGGAGGTCGGCATCGAGTGGGCGACAAGCTGGGGTGAGGGGCGGGCGCTCGGCGCGCGCCACTTCGTGGAGGCGGTGCTGTACAACGGCCTCGGTCAGTACCGCAACGCGCTGGCCAACGCCGAGCAGGCGTGCGAGCACGACGACCTCGGCGTCTACGGGTTCGCCCTCGTCGAGCTGGTCGAGGCGGCCGTCCGCTGCGACACCCCGCAGGCGGCAGGGGAGGCGCTGCGGCGGCTGGAGGAGCGGGCCACAGCCAGCGGCACGAGCTGGGCGCTCGGCCTGCTGGCCATGTCGAGGGCACTGCTGTCCGGCCCTGAGGCCGCCGACGCGCTGTACCGCGAGGCCATCGGCCGGCTCAGCGGCGGCCGGGTCGCCGTCTACCTCGCCCGCGCCCACCTGCTCTACGGCGAGTGGCTGCGCCGCGAGCACCGGCGGGTGGACGCGCGCGAGCAGCTCCGCACCGCGTACGAGATGCTGAACCGCTTCGGCGCCACGGCCTTCGCCGAGCGTGCCCGCCGCGAGCTGCTGGCCACCGGCGAGACCGTCCGCAAGCGCACGGCGGAAGCCGACGATGGGCTGACCCCTCAGGAGGCCCAGGTCGCCCGCCTGGCCAGGGCCGGCCTGTCGAACCCGGAGATCGCCGCCCAGCTCTTCCTCAGCCCGCGGACCGTCGAGTACCACCTGGGCAAGGTCTTCGCCAAGCTGTCCATCACCTCCCGCCACCAGCTCCCGGAGGCCCTGCCCGACCATGCGTGAACCTGTCAGTGACCCTCGAAGGCGGGTTTGCGTTTGGCCAGGAACGCCTCCACGGCCCCCGCATGGTCCTTCGTCAGCCCCAGCCGTTCCTGAGCCCGGGCCTCGGCGGCCAGCGTCGCGCCGAGGTCGCGCCCCCACGCCTCCCCGATGAGCCGTTTCGACTCCGCGTAGGCCGCCGTGGGCCCGGAAGCGAGCCGGGCGGCGAGCGCCCGCCCCGCCGTGCCGACCTCGTCGCGCGGCACCACCCGCCCCGAGATCCCCCACTCGACCGCCTGCTGAGCGCTGAACGGCTCGGCGAGCAGGACGAGCTCCCTGGCCCGCGACTCGCCGACCGACCGCGTGAGCGTCGCCGACAGCCCGGAGTCGCAGGTCAGGCCGATGGCGCTGAAGGCCGTCCCGAGCACGGCGTCCTCGGCGAGCACGCGCAGGTCGCAGGCGAGCGCGAGGGCCAGCCCCGCGCCCACGCAGGTGCCGTTGACACCGGCGACGACCGGTTTGCCCATGGTGGCGAGCAGCCGGACGACGGGCGCGTAGTCCTCCTCGACGGTGTCGAACGCGTGCGCGGGATCCTCGCGCAGCGCCGCCGCGTGCTCGGCCAGGTCCTGCCCGGCGCAGAACGCGCCGCCCGCCCCGGTCAGCAGCACCGCCCGGATGGCGCCGTCGGCGGCGACGTCCTCAAGGGCGCCGCGCAGCGCCACCTTGGTCTTGGCGTCCAGCGCGTTGCGGCGCTCAGGGCGGCTGAGGGTCACGACGGCCACGCCGCCGTCGCGCTCGACGACGACCGGAGCCCCGTCCACCGGGCCGCTCACCGCGCGTCCCAGGTCTTGGCGACCAGCGTGAGCACGTCGTAGGTGGCGACCGGCAGCCCCTCCTGGTTGGTCACCACGGCGTCCCAGCGGACCTCGCCGTAGTCGGCGTTGACGCGGGGCGTGATCTGCTTGACGGTCAGCGTCACGGCGATGGTGTCGTCGGCCTTGACCGGGGTGAGGAAGCGCAGGGAGTCGACGCCGAAGTTGGCCAGCACGGGCCCGGGCGCCGGGTCGACGAAGAGCCCGGCGGCCAGCGACACGACCAGGTAGCCGTGCGCCACGATGCCGCCGAACAGCGGGTTGCGGGCGGCGGCCGCCGGGTCGGTGTGGGCGTAGAAGGTGTCGCCGGTGAACTCGGCGAAGTGGTCGATGTCGGCGAGCGACACCGTGCGAGGGGCGGAGGCGATCGTGTCGCCGATCCGCAGCTCCGCCAGCGACTTGCGGAAGGGATGCACCCCGGACTCGGCGCGGGCGGCGCCGGTCGTCCACCGTCCGGTGACGGCGGTGAGCTGGTCGGGGGAGGCCTGCACGGCGGTGCGCTGCATGTGGTGCAGGACGCCGCGCACGCCGCCCAGCTCCTCGCCGCCGCCGGCCCGTCCCGGGCCGCCGTGCACGAGGACGGGCAGCGGGGAGCCGTGCCCGGTGGACTCCTTGGCGTCGTCCCTGTCGAGGACGAGGACGCGGCCGTGCCACGGAGCGAGCCCGAGCACGACGGAGCGGGCGACGCCGGGGTCGTGGGTGGCGACGGAGGCCACCAGGCTGCCCTTGCCCTTGGCGGCGAGCGCGACGGCCTCGTCCAGGCCGTCGTAGCCGATCACGGTGCTGACCGGCCCGAACGGCTCCACGTCGTGCGGCTCGACGGCTCCCGGCCGCGCGCGCAGCACGAGCGGGGTCATGAACGCGCCGCGCTCGGGGTCGCCGTCGAGCAGGGCCGCGCCCTTGGGGTCGCCGAAGACGACCTCGGCGCCGGTCATCAGCGACTCGACGGCCTTGCGTACCTCTTCGCGCTGGCCGAGGCTGGCGAGCGGGCCCATCCGCACGTCGGGGTTGCGCGGGTCGCCGACGCTCACCTTCGCGAGGCGGCCGGCGAGCGCGTCGGCCACCGGCCCGGCCATCCCCGCGGGGACGAGCACGCGGCGGATGGCGGTGCACTTCTGGCCTGCCTTGACGGTCATCTCGGTGACGACGCCCTTGACGAACAGGTCGAACTCCGGGTCGTCGGGACGCACGTCGGGGCCGAGGATGGAGCAGTTGAGCGAGTCGGCCTCGACGTTGAGCGCCACGCCGTGGTCGAGCACGTTCGGGTGGCGGTGCAGGATGCCGGCCGTGTGCGCGGAGCCGGTGAACGCCACGGAGTCCTGGATCGTCAGCTCGTCGAGCAGCCCGCCCGCCGAGCCGGCCAGGAGTTGCAGCGTGCCCTCGGGCAGCAGGCCCGACTCGACGATCCGCCGGACGGCCAGCTCGGTGAGGTAGGCGGTCTGGCTCGCGGGTTTGACGATCGTGGGCAGCCCGGCGAGGAAGGCGGGCGCGAGCTTCTCGAGCATGCCCCAGACGGGGAAGTTGAACGCGTTGATCTGGACGGCCACGCCCGGCCGGGAGGTGTAGAGGTGCTGGCCGACGAACGTGCCGCCCTTGCCGAGGGGCTCCAGGCCGCCGTCGAGGACGACCGTGTCGTTCGGCAGCTCCCTGACGCCCTTGCTGCCGTAGCTGAACAGGGTGCCGATGCCGCCGTCCACGTCGACCGCGGTGTCCCGCGCGGTGGCGCCGGTGCACGCGGACAGCGCGTACAGCTCCTCCTTGTGCTCCAGCAGGTGCTTGGCCAGGGCTTTGAGCAGGGCGGCCCGCTCGTGGAAGGTCAGGGCTCGCAGTGCCGGGCCGCCGGTGTCCCTGGCGTGCCTGACCATGGTCGCGACGTCCAGCCCACGGCTTGAGATCCGCGCGACCTCCTCGCCCGTGGCGGCGTCGAGCAGCGGTTCACCGTCGTCGGCCGCGCGGAACCATCGTCCGGCGGCGTAGCTCTCCAGCAGCGCGCTCACGCTGTCTCCTTTCCCCGGGACCTGTTGCGCGAAGACCCCGACCCGTGTCACGGTATTACTGACCGAGCGATAAGTAAATAAGAGTGATGTGTCTCGGAGGGAACATGACGACGACCCCGGCGGAGCCGGATCTGCAGGCCGCGTTCGACGCGACCATCGACCGCCACGACCGGGTCGAACCCCGGGACTGGATGCCGGACGCCTACCGCAAGACGCTCGTCCGCCAGATCGCCCAGCACGCGCACTCCGAGATCATCGGCATGCAGCCCGAGGGCAACTGGATCGGCCGCGCGCCGTCCCTGCGGCGCAAGGCGATCCTGCTGGCCAAGGTGCAGGACGAGGCGGGGCACGGGCTCTACCTGTACTCCGCCTGCGAGACGCTGGGCGTCTCCCGCGCCGAGCTGACCGAAATGCTGCTCACCGGCAGGCAGAAATATTCCTCGATCTTCAACTACCCGACCCTGTCGTACGCCGACGTCGGCACCATCGGCTGGCTCGTGGACGGTGCCGCCATCTGCAACCAGGTGCCGCTCTGCCGCACCTCCTACGGCCCGTACGGCCGCGCCATGATCCGCATCTGCAAGGAGGAGTCGTTCCACCAGCGACAGGGGTACGAGCTGCTCATGACCATGATGCGCGGGACGGACGAGCAACGGGCCATGGTGCAGGAGTCGGTGGACCGCTTCTGGTGGCCGGTGCTGATGATGTTCGGGCCGCCGGACGCGCAGTCGCCCAACAGCGAGCGGTCCATGGCCTGGGGGATCAAGCGCAACTCCAACGACGAGCTGCGGCAGAAGTTCGTGGACATGACCGTTCCGCAGGCCGAGGCGCTCGGCGTGACACTGCCCGACCCCGGGCTGCGCTGGAACGAGGAGCGCGGGCACCACGACTTCGGCGAGCCCGACTGGCGGGAGCTGGCCGCCGTCATCAGGGGTGACGGGCCGTGCAACGAGCAGCGGCTGGCGCACCGCAGGGCCGCCCACGACGAGGGCGCCTGGGTACGCGACGCCGCCACCGCCTTCGCCGCCCGCGAGGCCGCTTCGCAGGGGGCCGCCCGATGAGCGCCGGCAGGCGGGAGTGGCCGCTGTACGAGGTGTTCGTGCGCGGCAAGCGCGGCCTCAACCACGTGCACGTCGGATCCCTGCACGCCCCGGACGACACGATGGCCCTGCGGCACGCCCGCGACGTCTACACCCGCCGCAACGAGGGCGTCAGCATCTGGGTCGTGCGCGCCGACGCCATCACCGCCTCCAGCCCGGATGAGAAGGACCCGCTGTTCGGGCCGAACGGCGACAAGGTCTACCGGCACCCCACGTTCTACGAGATCCCCGACGACGTCCCGCACATGTGAGGAACGCAAAATGAGCGACGAACACGGCAGCGTCTTCGACGGCCTGCTCGGCGGCGACTCCTCCCAGTGGGCCTTCGGCACCGGCTTCGAGGACCCGCTGGCCGGCGTCGACACCACGACGCCCGACGGCGTGCACCCCGCCGAGCTGGCCGCGTACTGCCTGATGCTCGGCGACGACGCCCTCATCATGTCGCAGCGCCTGTCGGAGTGGTGCAGCCGCGCGCCCGACCTGGAGGAGGACATCGCCCTCGCCAACATGGCGCTCGACCTGCTCGGCCAGGCCCGCCTGCTGCTGGCCAGAGCCGCCGCCGCCGACCCCGGCGTGGTGCCCGCGCTGCCCGAGGGCTCGCCGGTGCCGCCGGAGGACGCGCTCGCCTTCTTCCGCGACGACCGCGAGTTCAGGAACGTGCGGCTGGCCGAGGTGGCCAACGGGGACTTCGCGCACGTCGTGGTGCGGCTGCTGCTGTTCTCCACGGCCCGGCTGGCGTTGCTGGAGCGGCTGCGTACGAGCCGGGACCGGGTGCTGGCGGCCGTGGCGGCCAAGGGCGTCAAGGAGGTCACCTACCACCGGGACTGGGCCGGGCGATGGTTCCTCACGCTGGCGCGCGGCACCGAGGAGTCGCACCGCAGGCTGCTCGCCGCCCTCGACGCCCTGTGGCCGTTGCGGGGGGAGCTGGTGGCGGCGCACCCGCTCGAACGTGCGCTGGCCGAGGCCGGTGTCGGGGTTGATCCCGCGGCGCTGGGCGAGGAGGTGGACGCCGTGCTCGACCAGGTGCTGGCCGTCAGCGGCGTGCCACGTCCGGAACGCGGCGACCTGGCGGGGGTCGGCGGGCGGACGGGCCGCGACGGGCTGCACACCGAGGAGCTGAGCCGGCTGCTCGCCGAGATGCAGGTGGTCGCCCGCGCTCACCCGGGCGGGCGCTGGTGAGCGGCGGGACGGCGAACGCCGCACGGCGGGCGGCCGGGCGGCGGGCGGCCGAGGTCGCCGCGCAGGTGCGCGATCCCGAGATGCCCATGCTCACCCTCGCCGACCTGGGCGTCCTGCGCGGCGTCGAGATGGAGCGGGACGCGGACGGCGGTGACGTCGTCATCGCCTCGATCACCCCCACCTACACCGGCTGCCCCGCCATGGCGACCATGCGCGACGACCTCGTCCACCGGCTCAACGACGCCGGCTTCGCCCACGTCGAGGTGCGGATCGTGCTCGACCCGCCCTGGTCCAGCGACTGGATCTCAGAACGGGGCCGCGCCGCGCTCCGCGCCGCCGGAATGTCGGCGCCCGGCCCCGTGCCGAAGCGGACAGGACCGGTGCCGCTGACGCTCGGCCCGCCCCGCACCGCGCCGCCCTGCCCGCGCTGCGGCTCGGCCGCCACCCGCCTCACCTCGCAGTTCGGCGCCACCGCCTGCAAGGCCCTCTACCGCTGCACCGACTGCCTCGAACCGTTCGAGCACGTCAAGGAGATCTGAGCCGATGACCACGCTCGCGCCCGCCCCGTCCAGGGCAGCCGTCTTCCACCCGCTGACCGTGGCGGCCGTGGACCGGCTGTGCGACGACGCCGCCGCGATCACGTTCGCCGTCCCCGACGAGCTGCGCGACGCCTACGCCTTCAAGGCCGGCCAGTCGCTCACCCTGCGCCGCGTCATCGACGGCCGCGAGCACCGCCGCTCGTACTCGATCTGCGCCCCCGCCGGCGCGGCGCCGCGCATCGGCGTCAGGGAGATCCCCGGCGGCCTGTTCTCCTCCTGGCTCGTGCACGAGGTGCGGCCCGGCACCCGGATCGAGACGCAGCCGCCCACCGGCTCCTGGCAGGCGGACCCTGACCTGGGCGAGCGGCACCTGTGCGTCGCCGCGGGCTCGGGCATCACGCCGATGTTGTCGGTCGCCTCGACGGTGCTCACCCATCCCGCCGCGCAGGTGTCCCTCCTGTACGGCAACCGGACGAGCCGCACCGTCATGTTCGCCGATGAGCTGGGCGACCTGAAGAACCGCTACGGCCCCCGGCTGCAGGTCGTGCACGCGCTGTCGCGGGAGCCGCGCGACGTCGAGCTGCTGTCGGGGCGGCTCGACGGCGACCGGCTGCGCCGCCTGCTGACCGGGCTCGTCCCCGTCGAGGTGTTCGACCACGTCTGGTTGTGCGGGCCGCTGCGGATGGTCGAGGAGGCGCGGGATGTGCTGGCCGAGCTGGGGGTGCCAGAGGATCGGGCGCATGTCGAGCTGTTCTACGCCGACGCCCCTCCGCCGCCGCCCCGCCGCCTCGCGAACGGGGTCTGCGGCGCCACCACCGAGCTGACCACCGTGCTGGACGGTCTGCGCACCACCTCGGCGGTGTCCCGGGAGACGACGCTGCTCGACGGTGCCCAGGCCACCCGGGGCGACCTGCCGTTCGCGTGCAAGGGCGGGGTCTGCGGGACGTGCCGGGCCGTGGTACGGGAAGGGGAGGTGGACATGCGCCGCAACTACGCGCTCGAACCGGCGGAGGTCGCCGCCGGGTTCGTGCTCACCTGCCAGACCTATCCGGTCGGTGAGCAGGTGACCGTCGACTACGACGCCTGACCGCGACCAGTACCGTCAACCGATCACAGGAGCTGCACGTGCCCGAATCCTTCGTCGTCTCCGGCGTGCGGACGCCGATAGGCCGTTACGGCGGCGCGCTCGCCCACGTCCGTCCCGACGACCTGGCCGCCCTCGTCGTGCGGGAGGCCGTCGCCCGCGCCGGGATCGCCCCCGGCCTGGTGGACGAGGTGGTGCTCGGCGCGGCCAACCAGGCGGGCGAGGACAACCGCAACGTCGCCCGGATGGCCGCCCTCCTGGCGGGCCTGCCCGGCACGGTGCCCGGCTTCACCGTCAACCGGCTCTGCGCGTCCGGGCTCACCGCCGTCACCACCGCGCGCGCCCTCATCGCCGCCGGGGACGCGGACGTGGTCGTCGCGGGCGGCGTGGAGTCGATGACCAGGGCGCCGTGGGTGATGGAGAAGCCCGCCAAGGCGTTCGCCAAGCCGGGCGCGTCCTTCGACACCTCCATCGGCTGGCGCTTCACCAACCCGCGCTTCGACGCCGCCACGACCGCGTCCATGCCGCAGACCGCCGAGACCGTCGCCGAGCGGTGGAAGCTGGGCCGCGAGGAGCTCGACGCGTTCGCGCTCCGCTCCCACCAGCGGGCCGTGGCCGCGGCCAAGGAGGGCAGGTTCGCCGGCGAGATCGTCCCGGTGCCGGTCGGCAAGGGCGCGGCCGGGGACCTGGCCGAGGCCGACGAGGGGCCGCGCGCGGACACCAGCATGGAGCGGCTGGCCCGGCTGCGGCCGCTGCACGGGCCCGGCGGCGTCATCACGGCGGGCAACTCCAGCTCGCTGAACGACGGCGCGGCGGCCGTCGTCGTGGTGAGCGAGCGGTTCCTGGAACGGCACGGACTGGCGCCCCGGGCGCGGCTCGTGGCCGCCGCGCACGCCGGGGTGCCGCCCGAGATCATGGGGATCGGGCCGGTGCCCGCCACCCGCAAGGTGCTCGAACGCGCCGGGTGGGGCGTGGGCGACCTCGACGCCGTCGAGCTGAACGAGGCGTTCGCCGCTCAGTCGCTCGCCTGCGTCCGCGACCTCGATCTCGACCTCGACCGGGTCAACGCCGACGGGGGCGCGATCGCGCTCGGGCATCCGCTGGGCGCTTCAGGGGCGCGCATCCTGGTGACGCTGCTCGGCCGCCTCGAACGCACCGGCGGACGCCGGGGGCTGGCCACCCTGTGCGTCGGGGTCGGCCAGGGCGCGGCGCTGCTCGTGGAGCGGCCATGAGCGGGAAGCCGAGCCTGCTGGTCGAGGAGGGCGAGAACCGGGTCGTGTGGCGGCTCAACCGCCCCGACGTCCGCAACGCCATCGACCGCTCGATGGTGGACGCCCTGCACGAGGCGTGCGCCGCCGCCGAGGCCGAACCGAAGATCGTCCTGATCGTCGGCGAGGGCGCCACGTTCGCCGCCGGCGCGGACATCGCCCAGCTCCGCGAACGCGGCAGGGACGACGCCCTGCGCGGCATCAACTCCAAGATCTTCGACCGGATCCACAAGCTGCCGATGCCCACCATCGGCCTGCTCGACGGCTACGCCCTGGGCGGCGGCGCCGAACTCGCCTACGCCTGCGACTTCCGGATCGGCACGCCGCGCACCCGCCTCGGCAACCCCGAGACGGGCCTCGGCATCCTGGCCGCCGCCGGCGCCGCCTGGCGGCTGGCCGAGCTGGTCGGGGAGCCGCTGGCCAAGGAGATCCTGCTCGCGGGCCGCGTACTGACGGCGGAGGAGGCGCTGTCGGTGCACCTGCTCAACGAGGTGGTGCAGCCGGGCGACCTGCTCGCCACCGGCCACCTGCTGGCCGACCGGATCGCGGCGCAGGCGCCGCTGGCCACCCGGCTGATGAAGGCCGTCTTCCACGCGCCGCGCGACGCGCACCCGTTCGTGGACGACGTGGCGCAGGCGGTGCTGTTCGAGACCGAGGAGAAGCACGCCCGCATGACGGCGTTTCTGGACCGGCGCAACAGGAAAGAGGGCCATCGATGAACGCTGACCTGCCCAGGACCGTGGGAGTCGTCGGCGGCGGGCGGATGGGGGCCGGCATCGCGCACGCGTTCCTCGTCGCGGGCGGCCACGTGGTCGTCGTGGAGAGCTCCGACGGGACGGCCGCCGCCGCGCGCGGCCGGATCGGTGACAGCCTGGCCAAGGCCGCCGCGAAGGGCACGCTCGACGAGCCCGCGGAGTCGGCCGCGTCCCGGCTGGTGGCCACCGCCGATCCCGCCGGGCTGGCCGGGTGCGAGCTGGTGATCGAGGCCGTCCCCGAGGACGCGGCGCTGAAGGCCGAGGTGCTGGCCCTGGCCGGGAAGCAGGCGCCGGGCGCGGTGCTCGCCACCAACACCAGCAGCCTGTCCCTGGCCGGGCTGGCCGCCGGGCTGGCGGCGCCCGGACGCTTCCTCGGCCTGCACTTCTTCAACCCCGTCCCGGTGAGCGACCTCGTGGAGATCGTCGTGGCGCCGCAGACGGAGCCCGAACTGGTGACGCGGGCCCAGGGGTGGGTGGCGGCGCTGGGCAAGACGCCGATCACCGTGCGCGACTCGCCCGGGTTCGCCAGCAGCCGGTTGGGGGTGTGCCTGGCGCTGGAGGCGATGCGGATGCTGGAGGAGGGGGTCGCGAGCGCGGCCGACATCGACGTCGCGATGACGCTCGGCTACCGCCACCCCGTCGGGCCGCTGCGCACCACCGACATCGTCGGGCTGGACGTGCGGCTGGCCATCGCCGAGCACCTGGCCCGCGAGCTCGGCCCGCGCTTCGAGCCGCCGCGCATCCTGCGCGACCTCGTCGCCGCCGGGCACCTGGGCCGCAAGACCGGGCAGGGCTTCTACACCTGGTGAGCCGGTGACGCCGCCATGCCGCCGCCGTGCCCGGCACCTCCTGGGCGGGGCCGCCCGTCACTCGCCCGGCGGATCGCCCAGCTCGGCGGCCACGCGGGCGGCCGTCTCCCGTAGCCAGCGGTGCGCCGCGTCGTGCGTGTGCACCGGGTGCCACCACAACGCCTCCTGCAACGGCACCGCCTCGAAGGGGCACGGCAGCGTCCGCACGGGAGCCAGCCCGCGCAGCAGCTCCGCCAGCCGCCGCTGCACGAGCGCGACCCGCCGGGTGCCCGCCACCAGCGCGGGCAGGAGCTGGAAGCTCTGCACGGACACCTCCACCCGCGGCTCCAGTCCCAGCATGGTGAGCTGCCGGGTGACGGGCGCGTCGAAGGTGCGCTGGTAGACCACCCACGGCAGCCGCGCCAGGTCGTCCATGGTGACGGCGCCGGGATGCTCGTCCGACACCAGGCACACCCACTCGTCCCGGTACAGCTCGACCGCGGGCATGCCGGAGATCACGCCGTGCGGCATCAGCATGCCGTCCACCCCCGACAGCAGGGCCTCGGGGTTCTCGACGAGGTCGCGCGGCACGTGCCGGAAGTGCAGCCGAACCCCCGGCGCCTCCTCGTGCAGGACACGCGCCAGCCGCGCCCCGAAGACGGCGATGGCGTAGTCGGAGGACAGCAGCGTGAAGTCGCGCTGCTCGGCGCCAGGCTGGAAGTCGGCGCGGCTGGTGAACAGCCGTTCCAGCACCGCGCAGGCGTTGCCGGCGGGCGCGCGCAGGGCGGTGCCGAGCGGGGTCAGCTCGTAGCGGTTGCCCTGCCTGATCAGCAGGTCGTCGGAGAAGTGGCGGCGCAGCCTGGCCAGGGCGGCGCTCATCGCGGGCTGGCTGAGCCCGACGCGCAGGCCCGCCCTGGTGACGTTGCGCTCCTCCAGCAGGGCGCGCAGGGCGACCAGGAGGTTCAGGTCGAGGCTGGCGAGGTCCACGCGCTATCCATGTCGTCGATGTCCGGCATTCAAAGAATCGATTTCCCAGATCTCTCCGGATGGCTCAAGGTTAAGGCACCGCATCCGGAGGAAACCTCGTGGAAACATCCCCGTCTCTCGCCGGCCCCTTCGCGCTCGGCACCTTCTCGGCCGCCACCGGCCCCGCCTTTCCCGGCCCCGCCTTTCCCGGCCCCGCCTTTCCCGGCCCCGCCTTTCCCGGCCTCGTCGTCGGCGACCGCGTCCTCGACCTGAGCGCCCACGGCCCCACCACGCGTGCGCTGCTGGAGCGCTGGGACGACGTCCTGCCCCTTTTGCACGAAGCCGCCACGTCTGCCGCCACGTCTGCCGCCACGTCTGCCGCGACATCGGCGGGCAAGTGGCGGCCGCTCGCGGAGCTGCGCGTGCACGCCCCGGTCGAGCCGCGCCAGATCCTGCAGTCCGGCGCCAACTACCGCACCCACGTCATCGACCTGGCCGTGGCGCACGAGCCCGCGGACGGCCGCCCCGCCGAGCAGGTGCGGGCCGAGGTGGCGGCGATGATGGACCGGCGCGCGGCCGAGGACCAGCCGTACGTGTTCATCGGCCTGCAGTCGTCGGTCACCGGCCCGTACGACGACGTGGTGATCCCGTCGTGGTGCACGAAGCCGGACTGGGAACTGGAGCTGGCGGCGGTCATCGGCCGCCCGGCGTTCCGGATCAATCCGGAAGACGCGCTCGAACACGTCGCCGCCTACACGATCGCCAACGACATCACCGCCCGCGAGGTGGTCTTCCGCCGCGACATGCCGGAGATCGGCACCGACTGGCTGCGCGCCAAGAACGCGCCGACGTTCACCCCGCTGGGCCCGTACCTGGTGCCGGCCGCCTTCGTCGGCGACCCGGGCGAGCTGCACGTGACGCTCAAGCTGAACGGCGCGGTCATGCAGGACGAGTCCACCAAGGACATGATCTTCGACGTGGCGCGCCTGGTCTCCTACGTCTCCCAGACCATCGAGCTGCTGCCCGGCGACCTGGTGCTGACCGGCAGCCCGGCGGGCAACGGGATGCACCACGGCCGCCTGCTGCGCGCGGGCGACGTCATGGAGGGCACCATCTCCGGGCTCGGCACGCAGCGGAACGGATGCGTCGATGAACGCTGAGCAGGCCATCGCCGAAGCGGCGGCGAAGTACTCCAACTGGGGCCGCTGGGGCGAGGCCGACGTCCTCGGCACCGTGAACTTCATCGACGACGCCGCGCGAGCAGCCGCCGCCCGCCTCGTCCGCCGTGGCGCGTCGTTCTCGCTGTCCCAGCGCTTCGACACCGACGGCCCGCAGAAGGGCTGGCGCCGCCGCACCAACCCGGTGCACACCATGACCGACACCGGCCTGGACGCCGTCCACGGCGACCAGGGCTTCCCGCACGGCTTCGGCGGCGCGGACGACGTGATCGCCATGCCGCTGCAGTGCTCCACCCAGTGGGACGGCCTCGGCCACATCTTCGACCACGGCCGGGCGTGGAACGGCCGCCCCGCCGACAAGGTCGTCACCAGCGAGGGCGACCGGGTCACCGGCATCGAGCACCTGGCCGCCCCGGTGGCGGGCCGCGGCGTGCTGCTGGACGTCGCCGCCGTGTACGGCGAACTGCCGGACGGCTTCGCCGTCACCGAGGAGCACCTGACGGCCACGGCCGGGGCGCACGGCGTCCGGGTCGGGCGCGGCGACCTCGTGTGCGTGCGCACCGGCCGCCTCGCCAGGGCCAGGCGCGAAGGCTGGGGCGACTACGCGGGCGGCCCGTCGCCCGGCCTGTCGTTCTGGAGCGCGGGCTGGCTGCACCGCACCGAGATCGCCGCCGTCGCCACCGACACGTGGGGCTTCGAGGTGCGCCCCAACGAGTTCGACAACGCGTTCCAGCCCCTGCACCAGGTCGTCATCCCGCACCTCGGCCTGCTCGTCGGCGAGATGTGGGACCTGGACGCGCTGGCCGCCGACTGCGCGGCCGACGGCGTGTACGAGTTCTTCCTCACCGCCCCTCCGCTGCCCGTCACCGGCGCGGTCGGATCCCCCGTCAACCCCCTGGCGCTGAAGTGAGGCGGCCATGCCCGCAATCGAGAACGTCCTGATCGTCGGCGGCGGCACCGCCGGCTCCGCCCTGGCCATCCTGCTCGCCCGCGCCGGCGTCACCGTGGACGTCGCCGAGATCTCACCCGGCCCCACCACGCTCGGCTCCGGCATCACGCTGCAGGGCAACGCGCTGCGGGTGCTGCGCGACCTCGGCGTGTGGGAGCAGGTGAGCGCGGCCGGGTTCGCGTTCGACTCGCTCGGGCTGCGCACCCCCGGCGGCGACCTGATCGCCGAGATCCCCGACGCCCGCACCGGCGGCCCCGGCCTGCCCGCGACGCTCGGCATGAACCGCCCCGAGCTGGCGGCCATCCTGGCCGCCGCCATGCGAGAGGCGGGCGCCACCATCCGGTACGGCCTCACCGTGGACGCGGTGTCGGGCACTGCGCCGGGCGCCGTGTCAGACACTGCGCCGGGCGCCGTGTCAGACACTGCGCCGGGCGCCGTGTCAGACACTGCGCCGGGCACCGTGTCAGACACTGCGCCGGGCACCGTGTCAGACAATGCGCCGGGCATGGTGTCGGACAATGGGTCGGGCGCGATGTCGGACACGGTAGAGGTCGTCTTCTCCGACGGCACCACCGGCGCCTACGACCTGGTGGTGGGCGCCGACGGCATCCGCTCGCACGTCCGCGCCCTGATCGGCGTCGAGGCCGCGCCCGAGCCGGTCGGCATGGGCATCTGGCGCATCCACACCCGCCGGCCCAAGGACGTCGAGCGCACCGACCTCATCTACGGCGGCCCCTGCTTCATCGCCGGCTACTGCCCGACCGGCGCCGACACCATGTACGCGTACCTGGTCGAGAAGGCCAGGCCGCGCGAGGACGCCGGCGACAAGGCCGCGCACATGCGAGCCCTCGCCGCAGGGTACGGCGGCGCCTGGGACGAGATCCGCGCCGACATCACCGACCCGGCCCGCATCAACTACACCTGGTTCGAGTCGCTGCTCGTCGAACGCCCCTGGAATCGCGGCAGGGTCGTCCTGATCGGCGACGCCGCGCACGCCTGCCCGCCCACCCTCGCCCAGGGCGCCGCCCAGTGCCTGGAGGACGCCGCCGTCCTGGCCGAGCTGCTGCTCGCCGCCGACCGGCTCGACCAGGGCCTGTTCGACGCGTTCATGGACCGCCGGCACGACCGGGTGAAGGCCGTGGTCGAGGCGTCGGTGCGGCTGGCCCGCTGGCAGCTCGACGGGGTGCGCGACGCGGACGTGCCCGGCCTGATGGGGGAGATCGCGGCGATGGTGAGTGAACGCCCATGATCACCGTTGACGTGCACGCGCACGTCCTGCTGCCGGAGGTCGAGCAGGCCGTGGCCGGGCAGCCGGGGCTGGCAGCGCACCGGGAGCTGGACGCCCGCCGCAACGGGCCCGAGGCCCTCGCCGTGTCGGGGGCGATGATCGGCGAGCGGATCGCCCTGCTCACGCGGGCCTCTGACCGGTTGGCGGCCATGGACGCGGCCGGGGTGGACGTGCAGATCGTCAGCCCGTCGCCGTCCCACTACCACTACTGGGCCGGCCCGAGTCTGGCCCGCACGGTGTGGCGGCTGGCGAACGAGGGCGTGGCCGCCCACTGTGACTCCGGACGGCTCCACGGGCTCGGCCCGGCCTCGCCTGAGCGTTCCGGGCGGCTGCATGGGCTCGGCCCGGCCCCGCCTGAGCGTTCCGGACGGCTCCACGGGCTCGGCCTGACCTCGCCTGAGCGTTCCGGGCGGTTGCATGGGCTCGGCCTGGCCCCGCTCCAGCACCCCGAACTGCTGGTCGAGGCCCTCGACCACGCGCTCAGCCTGGGCCTGAAGGGCGTGGAGATCTCTTCGCACGCCCCCGGCCGCGACCTGTCCGACCCGGCCTACGAGCCGTTCTGGGCACACGCCGCCGAGACGGGCGCGGTGGTGTTCCTGCACCCGTTCGGCTGCACGCTGGACGAGCGCCTGGACCGCTGGTACCTGTCCAACCTCGTCGGCCAGCCCGTCGAGAACGCCGTCGCCCTGTCCCACCTGATCTTCGCGGGCGTGCTCGACCGCCACCCCGGGCTGAAGCTGCTGGCCGCGCACGGCGGCGGCTACCTGCCGTACTACCTGGGCCGCGCCGACCACGGCTGGCGGGTGCGGCCCGACGCCCGCGGCTGCGCCCGCGAACCCGGCAGCTACCTGCGCGACCTGCACTTCGACTCACTCACCCACGACCCGGCCGTGCTGCGCGAGCTGGTCAGGGTGGCCGGGCAGGAGCGGGTGCTGCTCGGCTCCGACTTCCCCTTCGACATGGGCGACCCCGACCCGCTCGCCGCCCTGCGCGCGGCCGGGCTGGCGGACACCCCCGTACGCGGCGGCAACGCGGCAAGGCTCTTCGACCTGAAGGATCCCTCATGAGACTCATCACGCACCTGCGGCACGTCGATCTGGCCGTGCCCGACTACGACAAGCAGCGCGACTTCTACGCGGGCGTCTGGGGGCTGACCGAGGTCGCCAACGACTCAGGCATCAGCTTCCTGGCCGCCGAAGGGTCGCCCGAGCAGTACATCATCCGGCTGCGCAAGGCGGAGGAGAAGCGCCTGGACCTGGTCTCCTTCGGCGCCGCCACCCCGGCGGACGTGGACGCCCTGGCCGAGCGGCTGCGGGCCGCGCAGGTGCGGATCATCTCCGAGCCGGGCAAGCTGGACACCCCCGGCGGCGGCTACGGCTTTCGCTTCTTCGACCTCGACGGCCGCACCGTCGAGGTCTCCGCCGACGTCGCCGTCCGCAGCCACCGCAAGCTGGAGGCCAAGGAGTCCGTCCCGGTCCGCCTCTCGCACGTCGTGCTGAACGCGCCCGACATCGACGCCACCCGCACCTGGTACGAGACCCACCTCGGCTTCGCCCTGTCCGACACCCTCGCCCATCCCCACATGGGCCAGGTCATGCACTTCATGCGCTGCAACCCGCAGCACCACAGCATGGCCATCGCCCGCGGCCCGCACGCCAGCCTGCACCACATCAGCTTCGAGCTGCGCGGCCTGGACGAGTACATGTACGGCACGGGCCGCCTGCTGCGCGCCGGCGTCCGGATGATCTGGGGCCCTGGCCGCCACCTGGCGGGCGACAACACGTTCTCCTACTTCATGGACCCGCACGGCAACACCGTCGAGTACACCACCGAGCTGGAGGAACTGGACGAGGACGCCTGGCACCCGCACGTCTACGACTTCTCCGAGCCGGAGGTCACCGACCAGTGGGGCACCGCCAACCCGATGAACGAGCTGGTCGCCAAGGGGTCGTTCAACGACGTCGACCGCGGCGTCTTCGTCGCCCCGCCGGTCTGATGAAGATCGCCACCTTCACCCACCGCGGCCGCACCCGCTCCGGCCTCGTCGAAGGCGGCGTGGTGCGGCCGCTGCCCGACGGCGCCGGCCCGCTCGGCGTCCCCCGGGACGTGCGAACCGGCGTGCCGATCCCCCTGGCGGACGTGCGGCTCCTCGCCCCGCTCCAGCCGCCTACCATCCGCGACTTCGTCGCCTTCGAGGAGCACGTCGAGGGCGTGAGCAAGAGCGTGGACGGCCGCTCGGGGGTGCCGGACGCCTGGTACGACGCCCCCGCCTTCTACTTCACCAACCCCTACGCCGTCATCGGCCCGCACGACGACGTGCCGATGCCGCCCGGCTGCCACGCCTTCGACTTCGAGCTGGAGGTCGCCGCCGTCATCGGCACGCCGGGCCGCGACCTCACCCCTTCGCGGGCGCGGCGGCACATCGCCGGATACCTGATCATGAACGACTGGTCGGCCCGCGACCTGCAGTCCCGCGAGATGCAGGTCAACCTGGGCCCGGCCAAGGGCAAGGACACCGCCACCACCCTCGGCCCGTGGCTGGTCACGGCGGACGAGCTGGAGCCGTACCGCGACGCCGACGGCTTCCTGAACCTGGGGCTCACCGTCAGCGTCAACGGCACGGAGATCGGCCGCGACCTGCTGTCCAACATGGGCTGGCCGTTCGAGGAGCTCGTCGCCTACGCCTCGCGCGGCACCTGGGTCCGGCCCGGCGACGTGCTCGGCTCCGGCACCTGCGGCAACGGCGGCTGCCTCGCCGAGCTGTGGGGGCTGCGCGGCGAGCAGTCCCCGCCGCCGCTCAAGCCGGGTGACGTGGTCGAGATCGCCGTCGAGGGCATCGGGTCCGTCCGCAACACCGTGGTCGCGGGCGCGGACCCGGTGCCGATCCCCCGGGCCCGGCCCCGCCCGAGACGCCGCCCGGCGCAGTGAGGCCGCTCAGCCGCAGTGCTCGAACGGGCTGGTGTACGAGCTGCTCCCGACGGACCCGCCCCACTTGACGCACTGCCCGGCCGCCGACCGCACCACAGGCCCCGCGTAGTAGCCGAAGCTGCCCGAGTTCGTCGCCCTGCTCTCCCCTTGCGGCTCCAGGAAGGCCGACATCGACGACGCCGTCCCCACGTTCGTCGTCTTCAGCGTCACGACGCAGTTGTTGCCGTTGCCCGAGTGGTAGAGCAGGTACGTGCGCCCCCCGGTGAGCGCCGCGGAGTCGATGACCGAGTAGCCGCTGCCGCACACCTCCTCGGCCGTGTAGGGGTTGCCGCTGCCGCACGAGTTGGTGCTGGTGACGGCCTTCTTCTGGCCCAGGGAGATGGTCACGCCGTCCACGGTCGGGCTGGTGTCCATCGCTCCGGTGGAGGTGCGCTGCTCGTAGTGCAGGTGCGGGGCGTTGGAGCCGCCGGTGGAGCCGACGGTGCCGATGGAGGTGCCCTGGCCGACGCTCATCGAGCCGCCGGCGGCCCGCGCCATGGTGGCGAGGTGGGCGTAGCGGGTTCTGGTGCCGTCGCCGTGGCGGATCTCGATCCACTTGCCGTAGCTGGTGTTGCCGGCGTCGTAGAAGTACGCGGTGCCGGCGGCGGTGGCGCGGACGGTCTCGCCGTTGATGTCGTCGCCGCCGTAGTCCTGCCAGTCGATCGAGCCCGAAGGGCTGTGGTCGGGCAGCCAGTTGTTGGCGTAGAAGGTCTTTCCGCAGTTGAACGGGCTCTTGTGGGTGGCCAGGGCGGCGGTGGTGGAGTGCGCTGAGGCGGGCTGGGGGAGCAGCGCCGCCGCGAGGGCGAGTGCGAGGGGGAGGACGAGCTTTCCGATCTTGGGCATGGGTCACCTCGTGCGGCAGGGGGTGGAGGGGTACGGTCGAACGCCCAATCTCTCCGCCCCAGGGTGCGGGGCGGCTTGATCGTGAAGATATCCTCGAAAGTTCTCTTCATCAATCCCTGTCAAACTGAAAGTTTCCGGCTTCCTGGTGGTCCCTTGTCACGGGCCGGTGGACTGCGTCGTCTAACAGGTATGCACCCCGCCCACGAGTTCGAGCGGTACCGGCCCCATCTCACCGAGGTCGCCTACCGGATGCTCGGCACGCTGGCCGACGCCGAGGACGTCGTCCAGGAGGCCTACCTGCGCTTCGTCCGCGCGCGCGACAGCGAGCCGCGCGACGTGCGGGCCTGGCTCACCACGGTCGTCGCCCGCATCTGCCTGGACGAGCTGGGCTCGGCCAGGGCCAGGCGCGAGAGCTACGTCGGGCAGTGGCTGCCCGAGCCGCTCGTCGGCGCCTTGACCGTGCCGGGGCCGGAGGACCGGGTCACCCTGGACGAGTCGGTCAGCATGGCGGTGCTCGTCCTGCTCGAATCGCTCAGCCCGGCTGAGCGGACCGCGTTCGTGCTGCGCGAGGTGTTCGGCCTGTCCTACGAGGAGGTCGCGCGGACGGTCGGCCGCAGCGAGGTGGCCTGCCGCCAGCTCGTCGCCAGGGCCAGGGCGCACGTCCGCGCCCGCGCGCCGCGCTTCACCCCCGACCGGGGGCAGCACGCGCACGCGGTCGAGGCGTTCGCGAAGGCGTGCTTCCACGGCGGTGTCGAGGAGCTGGTACGCGTCCTGGACCCGAAGGTCGTGCTGCGCTCCGACGGCGGCGGCCTGGTGCCCGGGGTGGCGCGCCGTCCCGTCACCGGCGCGGCGAACGTCGCCCGGCTGCTGCTCGGCGTCGTGGCCAGGAACGCCGTCACGCCGCGGACGAGCACGGTCAACGGCTCGGCGGGCCTGGTGTTCGAGGCCGGCGGGACGGTCGTCGGGGTGATGGGCTTCACCGTGGCAGGCGGCCTGATCACCGAGCTGGACCTCGTGGTCAACCCCGGCAAGCTGCGCCGGGTCACCCAGTGAAGGAGAGAGCACGTGTCGTCACTCGCGTACACCCGTAAGGGCGCCGGACCGCCCCTCGTGCTGCTGCACGGCCTCGGCGCCATGCGCGACGCCTGGAACCCGGTCATCCCCGCGCTCGCCGAGCGCTTCGACGTGGTGGCCGTCGATCTGCCCGGGTTCGGGGAGTCCGAGCCGCTGCCCGAACGCATCGAGCCGTTACCGGCCGCACTGGCGGCGATCGTGGCGGACTTCCTGCGCGGCCTCGGCATCGACTCGCCGCACCTCGCCGGCCACTCGCTCGGCGGCTGGGTGGCGCTCGAACTCGCCGCCATCCGCCCGGCCGCCTCGCTGACCCTGGTGTCACCGGCGGGCCTGTGGCGCGGAGCCACGCCGCTCTACCAGCGGATCAGCCTGCGCATGATCCGGTGGGGCGCCGAGCACGCCACCGGCCTGCTGTCGCGCCTGGTGGACTTCCGGCTGGGACGCGTCCTCGTCCTCGGCCAGACCCACGCCAGGCCCCTCCGGGTGACGCCCGCACAGGCCCGCGCGAGCATCCTGGCCATGGGGCGCTGCCCGGGCTTCGCCGCCACCCTCAAGGCCACGGCCAGGCGCCGGTACCTGGCGGGCGCGCCGCTGGGCGTCCCGGCGACCGTCGCGTTCGGCTCGCGGGACCTGCTGCTCCTGCCCGGGGTGGCCCGCCACCTCGACGAACTGCCGCCCGACGTGCGCGTCGGGTCACTGCCCGGCTGCGGCCACGTCTGTATGAGCGACGACCCGGACGCGGTCGCCGCCCTCATCACCAGATCGGCCTGGAACGTTCCAGAGCGCCGCTGACGTCTCCCGGGGTGCCGCTGACCAGGCGGGGGCTCAGCTCTCGATGCCGTGCCGGATCATCCGCCAGATCCGCGCCGCCGTCTCCGTGCGCTCGGACGCCGGGATCTCGGTGAGCATGAGCGCCAGCATGCCGACCGCCAGCACCAGATCGCCGGTGGAGACGTCGGCGCGGATCCGCCCCGCGCGCTGGGCCCCGGCCAGCCCGGTCTCCAGCAGCCTCGCCAGCCGCTCGCGGACCGCCAGGATGCGCGGGTCGGGCTGCGGCGGGATGCTGACCATGGTGATGAACGTGGTCTGCGCGATGGCCTGCTCGGTGACCAGGGCCAGCACCTCGTCGAGCGTGGTGCCGGGCTTGGCGGCCAGCGCCTCCAGCTCGGCGATGCTGTCTTCGAAGACGGCGAGAGCGAGGCTGACCCGATCGGGGAAGTGCCGGTAGAGGCTGCCCTGCCCGACCCCGGCCGCCCGCGCCACCTCGGTGAGCGAGGCGTCGTACCCGGCGGTCGCGAACGCCTCGCGGGCCGCCGCGATCAGCGCGGCCCTGTTGTGGGCCGCGGCCCTCGGGCCTCGGTTGGGTCGACGGACGGCGGTCACAGCGGCTATCGTACCAACCGGACGAGACAGTCCGGTTGTCGCGGGAGCGGCCCACCCGACCGAGAGGACGATCCTTGACCATGACCTTCGACGACCGCGTCGCCCTCGTGACGGGTGCGGGCTCGGGCATCGGCAGGGCGATGGCCGTCGCCTTCGCCAAGGCCGGCGCCCGCGTCGTGGCCTGCGACATCGACCCCGAGAGCGCCGCGAGCACCGCCGCCGACGTCGCCGGCACCGCCGTCGCCGCCGACATCGGCGACGAGTCCTCGGTGGCCGCGCTCGTCGAGACGGCGATCAGCGCGTACGGGCGGATCGACGTGCTGTGCAACAACGCCGGGATCATGGACACCATGGCCCTGCCCGCCGACATCCCCCTCGACCAGTGGGAGCGGGTGCTGCGGATCAACCTGACCGGCACCTTCCTGGTCACCCACGCGGTGCTGCCGCACATGCTGAGCCAGGGCGGCGGCGCGATCGTCAACACCGCCTCCGAGGCCGGCATCCGCGGCGGCGCGGCCGGCGCCGCCTACACCGCCTCCAAGCACGGTGTCGTCGGCCTGACCAAGAGCGTCGCCTGGGCCTACGCCAAGGACGGCATCCGCTGCAACGCCATCCTGCCCGGCCCCACGATGACCAACATCGCCAACGGCACGTCCTTCGACGCCACCGGCGCCGCCCGCCTCGGGCCCGTGCTCGCCCTGGGAGAGCGGCTGGCCCAGCCCGAGCAGATGGCCGAGGCGGCGCTCTTCCTGGCCTCGGACGCCGCCTCGTTCGTCAACGGCGCGATCGTCCCGGTGGACGGTGGCTGGTCAGCGGCTTAAACGCGCCTTCAGCCGCCCCCGCCGCCGCCCCCGTCGCCCCCCGAGCAGCCGCCGCCGTCGCCTCCCGAGTAGCTCCCGCCGTCACCGCCACCCCACCCCCCGCCGCCGAATACGGTGTGGTGGTGGCCGGAGGACCCGCGCCGTGCGGGCCGCCGCCGCCCCGAGGACCGTCCGCCCGTCAGCGACACGATCATGCTCACGATGATGATCACGAACGCGATCACGAAGACCATCGCCAAGATTGTCGAGAACGTCACAGAATCATCCCCCCGGAAAGTCCTGGAACCGCCTTCACCCTCACGCTAGACACGGCAATCCCGGTCAAGGGGCTTTTGCTCCTTCTGCTACCACGGGAATGGCCGTGACCCGGGCGCCGGTCACGACGAGCCCGAGGCAGACCAGGGCGGCGGCGGCCACCGCGGCCAGCATGACCGGGTAGGACAGCCAGGCCGACAGGGTGGCCAGCACGGCCGGCAGCAGGAAGCCCGCGTAGGCGAGCGTGTAGTAGACCCCGGTCAGCCCGGCCAGGTCGTCCGCCCCCGCCATCCGCTGGATCTCCAGCAGCCCCGACACCACCGCGACGCCGTACGCGGCCCCCAGGACGGCGGCGGCGCAGGCGGCCAGCCAGGGCGACAGCACCACGGCGTTCGCCGCGCACAGCGCCGCGCCGAGGAGCATCACGCTCATCGCCACCACCGGAGCGCCCCCGCGCAGCCTCTTGGCGACCGGCTGGACGGCCACGCCCATGCCCAGCGTCAGCACGGTCAGCCCGGTCGCGTACGCCAGCCCCCAGGATCCCACACGGAAGCCGACGAGCTGCGGCATGACCGCGTACGCCAGCCCGGCCGCGCCGAACACCCACGGCGCCATCGGCAGCACCACCAGCCGGAACCGCCGGCGGGCGGGCGCGGGCACGCGCAGGTCGTCCACCAGGGCGGAGAGCAGGCCGCGCAGCGGGAGCCTCGGCCGCGTCTCCGGCACCCGCAGGAGCAGCACGGGGATCGCCGCCGTGAGCAGCACGTGCACGACGTACGGGGTCACCATGGGCGCGGGACCCCACTGGGCGAGCGCCCCCGCGACGCCTGCCCCCAGCCCGAACCCGGCCGTCTGGCAGAGCGAGGCGCGGCGCGCGGGCAGCCCGCTGTCGCCGCCGCACGACAGCTCCTTGACCCAGCTCGTGCCCACGGCCATGGCGACGCCGACCGCGAAGCCGGTGATCAGGCGGCCCGCGTAGATGGGCCAGGCGCCGTGGCCGCCGAAGCAGAGCACCAGGCTCGCGACGGCCGAGGCGATGGTGCCCGCCACGAGCACGGGGCGCCGCCCGCGCCGGTCGGACAGCGGCCCGGCCAGCAGGAGGCCTGGCACGAGGCCCACGACGTACGCGCCGAGGAAGGCGTCCACGCTGAGCGCCGAGTAGCCGCCCAGCCGGCGGTACATGAGCAGCAGCGGGGTGAACTGGTTGCCGCCCCAGCCGCAGGCGAACATCGCCGCGGCGACGCCGCGCCAGGCGTTCGGACGTGACAGGGCGGTGGCGGGCGGGGTGTGCGGCATGAGGAGGGCAGGGCTTTCGTGGACGTGATCGGGGCCCTGGGGGGAGGGGCGTTGGAGGAAGGACGCGGCGGGGGTCAGCGGGGTGAGCCGTGTGTGGCCGTGAGGTGGTCGAGCAGCGCCTCGGAGAAGGTGGCGCTGTCACCGCTCATCAGGTGTCCGAGCAGCGTCTCGTGCTCGTCCGCGAGCAGGGCCAGCCGCTCAGGCCGCGGGCGCAGCGCGTGGACGCTCATCCGCCGCTGCCGGTCGCCCAGGGTGGCGTAGAACCGGGCGGCCAGCCGGTTCCCCGACGCTTCGACGATGCAACGGTGGAACGCCTCGTCGGCGTGGGCGAACCCGCCGACGTCCGCCGCCGCGGCCAGGGCCCGCTGCCGGGCCAGCAGCTCCCGCATCCGCCCGTGGTGCTCCTCGGGCAGGCCGGTGTGCGCGATGCGCCCGGCGGCGGCGCGTTCGAGCGCCAGCCGCAGCTCCAGCACGTCAGAAGCCTCGCCGGGCGGGACCGGCACCACCACCGCGCCGCGCTTGGGGTGCAGCGCGAGCAGCTCCTCCGACTCCAGGCGCAGGAACGCCTCCCGTACGGGCGTCCTGCTCACCTGGACCCGCTCGGCGATCTCGCCCTCGCTGATGAGGCTGCCGCCGGGCAGCTCGCCGGACAGGATCAGCTCCTTGGTCACCGCGTACGCGGTGTGCGCGGCGGACGGACGCTTCGCGGGTTCGGGCATACCCGCAGCGTATCAGCTATAAATGCAACCTTGTATCTATGGTGGCGGCTCACACCACCTTGGTGTTCACCTCCGGGAAGTGGCAGGCGGCCGGATGCCCGGTGCCCCGGTCGATCAGGGCGGGCTCCTCCGTGGCGCAGATCTCCTGGGCCTTCCAGCAGCGCGTACGGAACCGGCACCCGCTCGGCGGGTCCAGCGGGCTCGGCACCTCGCCGGTGAGGATGATCCGCTGCCTGCGGCGCTCCTCCTCGGGGTTGGCCGTCGGCGCGGCCGACAGCAGCGCCTGCGTGTAGGGGTGGACCGGCCGGTCGTAGACGTCGTCGCGCGCGCCCGTCTCGACGATCTTGCCCAGGTACATCACCGCGACGCGGTCGGAGATGTGCCTGACCACCGACAGGTCGTGCGCGATGAAGATGTACGACAGCCCGAACGTGTCCTGGAGGTCCTCCAGCAGGTTGATCACCCCGGCCTGCACCGACACGTCCAGCGCCGACACCGGCTCGTCCAGCACGAGCAGCTTGGGCTCCAGCGCCAGGGCGCGGGCGATCCCGACGCGCTGGCGCTGGCCGCCGGAGAACTCGTGCGGGTACCGGTTGCCGTGCTCGGGGTTGAGCCCGACCAGCTCCAGCAGCTCCGACACCTTCGCGGGGCCGGTGTCCTTCCACCGCTCGTGCACCTTCAGCGGCTCGGCGATGATGTCGTTGACCGGCAGCTTCGGGTTGAGCGAGGCGTAGGGGTCCTGGAAGACGATCTGGATGTCGCGCCGCACCGCGCGCAACCGCTTCGGCGACAGCGTCGTCAGCTCGTTGCCCTCGAAGCGCACCGAGCCCGACGTGGGCTTGTGGAGCTGGAGGATGGCCCGGCCCGTCGTCGACTTGCCGCACCCCGACTCGCCCACCACGCCGAGGGTCTCGCCCTGGTCGACGTGCATGGAGACGCCGCTCACCGCCTGGATGTGCCCCGCCACCTTGCGCAGGAACCCCGCGCCGCGTACGGGGAAGCTCATCACCAGGTCCTCCACCTCCAGGAGGTGCTCCTGCGTGACCTGAACGCTCATGTGACGGGCTCACTCTCCGTACGGAACAGCGCGGTGGGATCCGCCACCGCGGCCAGTTGGTCCCAGTGGTGGCAGGCGGCGTAGTGCCCGCCCTCGTCCACCTCCGCCAGCGCGGGCTCCTCGCCGTGGCAGCGGGTGTCGGCCAGCGGGCAGCGCGGCGAGAACGGGCAGCCCGACGGCAGGTTGATCAGGGAGGGCGGGGCGCCCTTGATCGGCCGCAGCCGCCCGCCCGACGTCTCCAGCGACGGCATCGAGCCGAGCAGCCCCGCAGTGTACGGCATGCGCGGCCGGTAGAAGATCGTGTCGGTGTCGCCGATCTCGACCGGCTTGCCGGCGTACATGACGAGCACCCGGTGGGCGATGCCCGCCACCACGCCGAGGTCGTGCGTGATGAGCACGATCGCGGCGTTGACGGCGTCCTTGACCTCCAGGAGCTTCTCCAGGATCTGCGCCTGGACGGTCACGTCGAGCGCGGTGGTCGGCTCGTCGGCGATGATGACGTCCGGGTTGTTGATGACCGCCATCGCGATCATCGCGCGCTGCCGCATGCCGCCGGAGAACTCGTGCGGGTAGCTGCGCAGCCGCTGCTCGGCCTGCGGGATGCCGACCAGGTCGAGCATCTCCTTGGCGCGGGCGAGCGCCTGCTTGCGCGGCACGAGGTCGTGGGCGAGCACGGCCTCGGCGAGCTGGTCGCCGACGGTGTGCACCGGGTTGAGCGCGGTCATCGGGTCCTGGAAGATCATGGCGATCTTGCGTCCGCGCAGGTCGCGCCGCTTGCGGGCGGACATCTTCAGTACGTCGTCGCCGCGATAACTGATCTTGCCCCGGACGCGGGCGCCGCGCGGCAGCAGCCCCATCACGGCCAGTGACGAGACGGACTTGCCGGAGCCGGACTCGCCGACGATCCCGAGCACCTCGCGCTCGTGCAGGGCGTAGGAGACCCCGCGGACCGCCTTGACGACGCCGTCCTCGGTGGGGAACTCGACGGCCAGGTCCTCCACGCGGAGGATCTCGGCGGGAAGGTCGGTCATCAGGCACGCACCCGGGTCTGTCGAGGGTCGAACGCGTCGCGCAGACCGTCACCGATGAAGTTGATGGACAGCGCGATCGCGATGATGAAGACGCCCGGCCACCAGAACAGCCACGGGCGGGTCGTCATCGCGCTGCGGTAGGTGTCGATGAGCTGGCCGAGCGAGACGTCGGGCGGCTGCACGCCGACACCGAGGAAGGACAGCGCCGACTCCAGCAGCACCGCGTTCGCGATGGCCAGGGTCGCGCTGACGATGATGACGCCCACCGTGTTCGGCAGGATGTGCCGGAAGATGATGCGGCGGGAGGAGGTGCCCAGCGCCCGCGCGGCCTCGACGAACTCCTTCTCGCGCAGCGACAGGAACTCGCCGCGGATCAGCCGGCTCAGCGTGGGCCAGGTGACCAGGCCGATGCAGACGGCCAGGATCACGATGCCCGAGTCGCCGAACGTGCGGCCGACGATGGCGGCGATGATGAGCACCGGGATGGTGATCATCACGTCGGTCAGCCGCATGAGCACCGCTTCGGTCTTTTTCCTGAAATATCCGGCGAAGGCGCCGGCCAGCGTGCCGACCGTCGTCGCGACGAGCCCGACGATGAACGCGACGATGATCGACTGCTGGGTGCCGCGCATGGTGAGCGCGAAGTAGTCGATGCCGATGTTGTCCTGGCCGAACGGGTGCTCGCCCCAGCGGATGCCCTCGCCGCCCAGGAACTCCGGCACCAGGCTCAGCGTCGGCCTGCCCTGGTCGACCACCGACCCGGTGGCCAGGTAGCTCTTGTCCCACCAGCCCGGGACGGGCCCGAACCCGATGGAGGTGAACGCCAGCAGCACGACGGAGCCGAAGACCAGCATGCCGGCGAGCGCCGCCCGGTGCCGGAAGAAGCGGCGGCGGACGAGCTGGCTCTGTGTGCGGGCGACGACGGTCATGCCCTGCGCGGCCACCGCGGCCTGCGCATCGATCGCCATGGGCGGTTCTCCTGTGGGTCCGGAGTGATCGGCGGTGTACTGGCCGCTCATGACAGCCTGATCCGCGGGTCGAGGTAGGCGTAGATGATGTCGGCCAGCATGTTGAACAGCACGATCGCGCTCCCGGAGACGATGAAGAAGGCCATGACAGGAGCCGGGTCAACCTCTTGCAGCCCGCGCAGGAACAGGCTGCCCATGCCCTGCCAGCCGAAGACGTTCTCGGTCACGATCGCGCCGCCGATCACGCCGGCGAAGTCGAAGGCCATCAACGTGGTGATGGGGATCATCCCGTTGCGGAAGGCGTGCTTGGTGACCACCGTACGCTCGTGCAGGCCCTTGGCCCGCGCGGTGCGCACGTAGTCCAGGTTCATCACCTCCAGCATGCTGGAGCGGCTGTAACGCGTGTAGGTGGCCAGCGAGATCAGGATCAGCGCCATGGTCGGCAGCAGGAGGTGGCCCGCCACGTCGAGGTTGGTCTGCCAGAAGTCGCCTTCGAAGTTGGGGGTGCTGGAGCCGATCGTGGCGATCGGCCGGCCGCGTACGTAGTCGCTGTAGTCCGCGAAGCCGCGCAGCATCCGGTCGAGGAAGATCAGCCCGGCGGTGACCAGCCCGGTAAGGACGGCGGCGAGGATCGCCTGGCGGCGCAGCAGCCCGCCGAGGGCGTAGCCGAGCCCCACGCAGACGGCCACCGTCAGCAGCGCCAGGCCGATGATCTCCAGCCAGCTCGGGTCGGTCAGCACGGGATCCAGGAGCTGCGAGCAGAGCACGCCGATCCCCGCGGCCGAGAGGGCGGCGTAGAGCGGGTCCCGGTAGCGCAGCCCGGAGATCAGCGCGGTGACGCCGACCGCGGTGCCGCCCGCCAGGACCGCCAGCAGGACGACGCCGATGCCGGGATCGGCGAACCAGCGGGTCGCCGACAGCAGCGTCAGCGTCAGGGCCGTGGCGGCGGCGCCGAGGCCGAAGGCGGCCAGCCGCGCCTGCCTGCCGCCGACCCAGAGCGCGCCCCAGATCAGCCCGCCGACCAGCGCGACCACCGCGATGACCGTGGGCGGGATGACGGGGTCGCCCAGCCAGTCGTTGAACTCGATCGCGATGTACTGCTTGAGCATCACCGCCACCCAGAAGAGCGGGAGCGAGAAGCAGACGAAGGCGGTGAAGGTCACCGAGTAGTCGAAGCCGCTGTACTGCCGCAGCGCCGAGACGATGCCCACGCAGACGCCGATGATGACGGCGAGCACGGTGGCGGCCACGACGAGCTGGAGGGTGGCCGCCAGGGCGTTGCCGAGCAGCACGGCCACGTCCTGGCCGTCGCGGTTGACGCCGAGGTCGCCGCGGAACAGGTTCCCGAGCCAGGCCAGGTATCTGAGCGGGAGGGGAGTGTCGAGGTTCATCCGCTCGACGCGGTCGGCGATCTTCCGTTCCCGGTCGGGGCCCGGCAGCTCCCTGAGGTCTTCCAGCGGGTCGCCCGCGAGCGCCGTCAGCCCGTAGATGACCATGGTGGCCGCCAGGAGCACGAAGAAGGAGACGATCAATCTTCGCGCGATGAAGGCGATCACTCGCTATCTCCTTGGTTCATGAGTGGTGCTGGCGCGGAGCGGTGACTCCGGGAGTCCTCCGCTCCGCGCCGGGTGGTTCAGAGTGATCGGACGGCTACTGGGCCAGCGCCCACTTGTCCATGTTCCAGGTCACCGACGACTGGGCCGGGTTGGGCACGATGTTCTGCATCTTCTCGTCCCAGGCCAGCATGTTCGGGTGGGCGAACAGCGGGATCGTGGCCAGGTCCTGCCAGAGCACCTTCTCGATCGAGGCGATCATGGCGGGGTGCTTGGTCTTGTCGACCTCGGCGTTCAGCTTCTTGATGAGGTCGTCGACCTCCTTGTTGGAGTAGCAGCCGTTGTTGTTCTCCTTGCCGGCCTCGCTGCACTCCTTGACCGTGGTGTACGTCGAGCTCCAGCCGCTCACCTCGGCCGAGCCGGTCCAGGCGAACAGCGCCACGTCGTAGGTGTTGGTGGCCAGGGGGCCGCCGGCCTCGAAGAACTTCTCGTCACCGGCGTCGGTGATCTTGAAGCCCGCCTTGTTGCAGGAGTCGGCGATGAGCTGCACCTCCTGCGTACGGCGCGGGTTGGGCAGGTTGTGGCCGATCTTCACTTCCATGCCGGCCTTGCCGGCCTTGTCCAGCAGCGCCTTGGCGCCCTCGACGTCGGGCTGGGCGTAGGTCTCCGAGCCGCTGCCCTGCGAGACGGTGGCGTAGTCCGCCTCGAACGGCAGCGTGTTGCGCACCTGCAGCACCTGCGCCTGCGGCGCGAGCGGCTTGATCAGGTTGTCCACGATGAGCTGCCGGGGCACGCACTTGGCGAACGCCTCGCGCAGCGTCTTGTCCTTGAACGCGCTGGAGTCGAAGTTGAAGTCCAGGTGCTCGTAGGTGTACGCGTCACCCGTCTTCACGGTCACGCCCTGCATGCCTTCGAGCTGGGCGAGCAGGTCGGGGTTCGGCTGCGGCTCGATCAGGTTGACCTCGCGGTTCTGCAGCGCCTGGGCCTGCTCCTCCTGGGAGATGACCCGCATGACGATCGTCGGGGTGGCCGGCTTGGCGCCCCACCACTTGTCGTTGGCGCTGAGGGTCAGCGACTGGCCGGGCTCCATGGCGGAGATCTTGTACGGGCCGGACGCCGGGAAGAGCGACATGTCCTTGATGCCGCCCTCGATGACCCAGCCCTCGTTGTAGAACTTGATCACCGCTTCGAGCTTCTTGGCGTCCGCCGCCTGCACCGCGGCGATGAAGTCCGCCTCGGTCATGCCCGCGGCCTTGTAGGCCACGTGGGCCGGCAGCACGTCGGCGGCGCCGGGGCCGTTGCTCTCCCAGTCGGCGAACGGCTCGGAGTACTCGAAGGTGAACTTCTTGTCGCCGGCCTTGCACGCGGGGGGCTTGACGAGCTCGACACCGGTGGTGCCGTCCACCTGGAAGCCCTTGATCTTGCCGGACTTGGCCGCCCAGTACAGCAGGGCGTCGTCACAGTCGATCGCGTTGCCGTCGGACCAGACGCCGTTGGCGGCGAACTCGTAGTCGACGGTCAGCGGCGAGTCGGACGTCTTCGTGTACGAGCCGAAGTCCTTGTCGGGCGTCACCACGCCCTTCTCGCCGTAGTACCAGAAGCCGAGCAGCACCCGCTGCATGGCGGTGCTGTTGACCAGGTTGTTCACGGCGATGCTGTTGTAGGAGTTGAACTCCTGCTCACCGGCGTAGGTGATGGTCTGCCCCGAGGCGGCGCCGCCCGTGCTGGACGCCGTCGGCTTGCTCGCCTCGTTTCCGCTCTGGCCGCAAGCGGACAGCAGAAGCGCGCCTGCTGTCACCGCCGTGAGGAATCTCCCAAGTCTCCGCCTATGGGTCACGACAGCTCTCCTTTGTCCGAACTAGGGTCAGCGCTGCTGGTTAATGCGCAACAGGATCATCGGCCAACGTTTCGGACAAATAGCCGTCCCCATACTGTTGCGAACTTGAGATCGACGTCTGCCCGATCTGTAATCAGATGTCAGGGAAATCCACATTTCGCTGTCCACACTGTAGACAGGAGGGGGCCCTCTGTGCCAGGGTTTGCGCAAAAGCCGTCGCAGGCTGAAACCCCTGCGTAAGCATGCTTTTTGCTGAAAGGGTGCGCTTTATCGTGTCCTTGAAAAGGCGGCTTTTCCGCGCCCGCCGTCCCCCGGCGTGTTCTCACGCTTCGGCGCCGTGAACCACTCGTCCTTCCTCCGCCGCGCGCCCCCGGTCATCGGGGCAGGCCACGAGCACGATAATGGCCGGTAACGCGACGCGGCCGACCCAGGAAGAGGACGACACCGGTGACCCAGTTGGTCGAACACCACTCACGCAAGGCCGCGCGCATCCTCGACAGCGCGCGCGAGCTGGTGCTCGACCACGGCGCAGGCAAGGTCACCGTGTCCGAGATCAGCCGCGCGGCCGGCGTCGGCAAGGGCACCGTCTACCTCTACTGGCCGAGCAAGGAGGACCTCATCCGCGGGCTGTTCGCCCGCGACATGCTGACCGGCATGGAGGAGCTCATCGCCCGCGTCACCGCCGATCCCGCCGCCGTGCTGCCCCGCCACCTGGCCCCCGCGCTGGTGCGCACCATGGTCAGGCTCCCCCTCGCGCACCGCGTCCAGCGCGGCGACCCCGAGCTGCTCCGGCTGCTCGACCAGGACCCAGCCGACCGCGAGCTGTACGCCCGTACCAAACCCACCGCCCTCGGTGGCACGGTCGTGCCGATCATGCGCAGGCACGGCCTCATCCGCGCCGACCGGCCGCTCGCCCACCAGATCTACGCCGTGCACGCCGTGCTCACCGGGTTCATGACCGCCATCCAGGACCCGGCGAACGCGCCGCAGGGCGTCGAAGACCCGGAAACCGTCCTCGCCGACACCGTGAACCTGCTCATCGAACCGGCCACCCCACCCGGCGACGCCGCCGTCGCCGCGGCGGCCGGCGAGATCGCCGCCGTCTTCCGCGAGGCCAGGGACGCCGTCCTGGACCTCATCCGGCGCAGCCAGACCCCCGCACAATGAACGCGGGCCCAAATAACGATTTCGCGCGTTCTCTGATCCTTTCGGGGCCGACCGGATTCAAACAATTCCGTGGTGTCGCTCCGTCATTGAGCGATTCTTTCTTGGTCACCCGGACGGCGTATCGAGCCTGACCCGCGAAGGCTCGCCGAGACGGCGATCGCGCGAAGGTCATCTGAACAGGATGAGCAGGAGCAGAGCGGCCAGAATCACCGGCACGGCACCGAGGATCAAGGGGAGAGGCCGCTTCCGGCCGGGGGGCGGGCCCGCCTGCCCGGCGGTCAGGGTGTCCTCCCAGTCGCGTTCGGTGAACCTGCGGATGATCAGAAGCAGGAGGGGCAGGGCGACGCCCGCCATGGCGACGGCGGTGCCGAGCGCCTGCTCGGAGGTGGTCACCGCCAGCCGGACCCCGCCGATGACCAGGACCGCGGCCAGGCCGAGCGGCACCGCCGAGCGGCGGGTCAGGTTCATCACGAGGGCGGCCCTGAGCGCGCCCAGCGCCACACGCGACGAGGTCAGGCCCGCCTCCGCCGCCCCCTCGCCGTCGGCGAGCCACTGCTCCAGGTGACGCTCGCGCCGCGCCTTGCCGGGCAGGAGCGCGGCGGCGGTGACGATGACCCCCCTGACCAGCGGGTTCACCTTCAGGCTCCCGGATGGGGGAGCGGCTGGCCGATCGGCTGGTGCGCGGCGGCGCGCCTGGCGACGGCGCGGCGCGCGGCGGGCAGCGCCTCGCCCTTGAGCCGGTAGAGGCGCCGGCGCGGGCCCTGCCTGGCGGCGTCCGCCTCCCAGGTGGAGATCACCCATCCGCCGCGCTCCAGCCGGTCGAGCACCAGGTAGACGGTGCCGGGGGAGCGGCCCGTGGCCTTGACGATCTCCAGCGCCCAGCGCGGGTTCAGGTCGGCCGTCAGGGCCTCGATCACGTCCACGGTGGCGGGGGTGATCACCGGCAGAGGCTGCATGATCACATGCTATGGCGTGCGGTCGCCCGGTGCTGTCACCGTGTATACATGCGCCGATGCCCGTCCTGACGAGTCACCCTTGTTCGGACGCCCGCCTCTTCTCGTGCGCGGCGATCAGCGTGTCGATCTGCACGCTGAGCTTGGCCCCCAGCGGCCAGCCGATGTAGTGCGTCAGGAAGATCGCGATCTCCCGCAGCTCCCCGGCGGTGAGCTCGTCGTTGCCCAGCGCCGCCGGGATCTGGATGTCCAGCACGTCGTTCAGGCCCTTGGCGGCCAGGACGCCGACCAGGAGCAGCCGCCGATCACGCATGGACAGCCCGGGCCGCGACCAGATGTCGGCGAACAGATGATCCACGGTGACGCCGAAGAAGTCGCCGGGCCCGTCGTGCACCTCCCACCCGTAGACCCGCGCCATCATCTCCAGCCCCCGCTGCCGCCGCTCGTCCGTCATGAGGGCTCCTCCAGGCCGAGGTCGGCGGCCAGCCGCCGGTGGGCGTGCCGGGCGAGCGGGGTGTCCACGCCGAGGTCACCGGCCAGTTCGAGGGCGAACGACAGGTCCTTGTCGCCCAGCGCGAACACGTGCGCCATGATCTCCCGCAGCGGGTCGCCGGGAGGCAGCGGCGAGGTGGTGTCGCGGATCATCAGGGCGCCGGGCCCGCCGGTGACGGCGTCGGAGTGGCGGACGATCCGGCCGAGCGCGCCGAGCGGGATCCCGGCCGCCTCCGCCAGGCGCTGCGCCTCGGCGGCGGCGGCGAAGGAGGCGAAGTGCAGCAGGTTGCGGGCCAGCTTGGCGCGGGTGCCCGCGCCGACGGGCCCCATGTGCAGGACGAGCCCCGCCCACGCGCCGAACGCCTTCTCGACCCGCGCGAACGCCGCCTCGCTCGCGCCGACCATGACCGCGAGCGTGCCCGCCGCCGCGCCCATGAACCCGCCGCTGACGGGCGCGTCCACCACCTCGATCCCGTACGGCTGCGCCGCCTCGGCCAGCTTCACCGCGGTCTCGGCGCGGATCGTGGAATGCACGGCGACGATCGTGCCGGGCCGCGCGGCGGGGACGATCGCGGCGGCCACCTCGTTCACCTGGGCGTCGTCGCGGACCATGAGCGAGACGATCGAGGCCTGGGCCACGTCCGCCAGGCTCCCGGCGGCCACCGCGCCCCGCTCGGCCAGCGGCGCCATCGCCTCGGCCCGGACGTCGTAGACGATCAGGTCGGGGCCGGCCAGGCGGCCCGCCATGGGGCCGCCGATCTGGCCGAGCCCGACGAATCCGTACCTCATGCGCGGAACACCTCGCCCCCGTCCACGTTGAAGATCTGCCCGGTGATCCACGCCGCCTCGTCCGACAGCAGGAACAGGCACATCCCGACGAGGTCGTCCGGCGTGCCGAGGCGCTTGAGCGCGAGCTTGTCCCGCACGATCCTGGCCGACATCCCGCCCGGCACCACCGCGCGGTGGGCGGCGGTGTCGACGGGGCCGGGCGCGATCGCGTTGACCCGGATGCCGAGCGAGCCGAGCTCGTGCGCGAGCTGCTGGGTGAGGCTGTTCACGCCCGCCTTGGCCAGGCCGTAGAAGCCGGAGTACTGCCAGGCGGCGGTGGAGGACTGGTTGACGATCGCGCCGCCGCCCCGCTCGGCCATCCGGGCGTGGCAGACGCGGGCGCACAGCAGCGCGCCGTCCATGTTCACGGCCATGAACCTGCGGTAGTAGTCCCAGTCCACGGTGAACAGGAAGTCCAGCTTCATGGTGCCGAAGACGGCGGCGTTGTTGACCAGGTAGTCGATGCCGCCGAACGCCGTCACGGCCGCCTCCGCCATCGCCTCGACGGAGGCGGGGTCGGACACGTCGGTCCTGACGAACAGGCCGCCGAGGTCGTCGGCGACCTTCGCGCCCTGCTCGTCCACGTCCGCGACGACCACGCCGGCGCCCTCGGCGGCCAGCGCCCGCGCGTACGCCTCTCCGATGCCCTGGGCGGCGCCCGTGACGATCGCCACCTTCCCCGCGAATCGCCTCATCCCGCCGCTCCCGATCTCCGCGCGGTCATCCCGTTCCCTCCGCGATCGACTTGGTCTCCAGGTACTCCTCGAAGCCCGCGACCCCCATCTCGCGCCCGACCCCCGACTGCTTGTAGCCGCCGAACGGCACGTCTGGGCCGTACCAGATGCCGCCGTTGACGCTGACCGTGCCGGTGCGCAGCCGCCGCGCCACCGCGCGCGCCCGCTCCGGGTCGCCCGCGTGCACGGCGCCCGACAGCCCGTACGGCGAGTCGTTGGCGATCCGTACGGCGTCGTCGTCGCCGTCGTGCGGCAGCACCACCAGCACAGGACCGAAGATCTCCTCCCGCGCGGCCCTGGCCCGGTTGGTCAGGCCCGTGATCAGCGTCGGCTCGATCCAGAAGCCCCTGTCCCTGTCGGGCCGCCGCCCGCCGGTGGCGAACGAGCCGCCCTCCGCGACGGCCAGCTTCAGGTAACCCTCGACGCGCTCGCGCTGGCGCGCGGAGATGAGCGGGCCGCAGACGGTGCGCTCGTCGGACGGGTCGCCGGCGCCGAGCCGCGCCATCGTCCGCGCGGTGATCTCCACCGCCTCGTCGTGCCGGGCGCGGGGGACCAGCAGCCGGGTGGTGAGCGCGCAGCCCTGCCCGGCGTGGGAGATCGCGGCGAAGGCGGCGTACGCGCACGCTTTGGCGAGGTCGGCGTCGTCCAGCAGCACGCACGCCGACTTGCCGCCCAGCTCCAGGAACACCTTCTTGAGCGTCTCGGCGGCGCCGCGCATCACCGCGCGGCCCGTCGCGGTGGAGCCGGTGAAGGAGACCAGGTCCACGCGCGGGTCGGCGGCCAGGCGGGCGCCGAGCGCGTGGTCGCGGCCTGTGACGACGTTGACGACGCCCGGCGGCAGGTCGGTCTCCTCGGCGGCCAGCCGGCCGAGCACCGCCGCGCACCACGGGGTGTCGGGGGCGGGCTTGAGCACCACCGTGTTGCCGGCGGCCAGCGCGGGGCCGAGCTTGGCCAGGTTGATCTGGTGCGGGAAGTTCCACGGGGTGATCGCGGCGACGACGCCTGCCGGCTCGCGCAGCACGCGCCGGTCGCTGGCGATCCCCATCGGCGCGGCCCGGCCCAGGTCCCGCGTCCAGGCGTAGTCCTCGGCGAGGTCGGCGACCCAGCCCAGGTCGGCCACGGGCTGGTCGAGCTGCGCCCCGTAGGTCAGGAAGCGCGGCGCGCCCGCCTCCCTGATGGTGAGCGCGCGCAGCTCGTCGGCGTGCCGTTCGAGCGCCTGCCGGAGCTGGCGCAGGCAGCGGACGCGCAGGCCGAGGTCGGTGGCCCAGCCGGACTCGTCGAACGCGCGGCGGGCGGCGCCGATCGCCTCGCCAAGCTGGTCACCGGTGGCGTCGGCGGCCAGGCCGATGACCTCTTCCGTGGCCGGGTCGATCGTCTCGAAGCGCCGATCGCCCGTGACCAGCCTGCCGCCGATCAGGAGGGGAGAGCCCCGCTCCGCCCAGTCGTCGAGCAAGCGTCCGCTTGTTATGGACACGTGTCCAGACTACAGTTCACGAATGACCGTGCAAGGGGGAATCGAAGGAGGGGCCCGTGTCCCGTGACGACTACTCCGGCGCGTTCGACCCCGGCTTCCGCTTCGAGGACCTGTCGAAGGACGCCCTCGTGCGCCTGGTCAGGGAGTACGCGCTCATCGTGCACCTGCTCGACCGCTCCTCCCTCATCGCGGTCGGGATGAAGTACGGCCAGGAGGCCGTGGAGGAGATCGCCGTCCAGGAGTGGCGCGGCGCCAGCCCCGTCTACACCCAGCGTATCCGCGAGATCATGAGGATCGAGGGCGACGGCGTCTCGGCCATCTTCAAGTGCCTCCAGCTCGACCCCGGCTTCGCCCAGCACTACATGGACGTCGAGTACGAGCTGATCGACGAGACGCACGGCTTCTTCCAGCTCCGCACCTGCGGCGCGCTGCTCGACGTCGAGCCGTTCGGCGAGCGGGCCGTGCGCGGCATGTGCCACCACATCGAGGACGGCACCTTCGACTGGACCGCCCAGGCGGTCAACCCCAGGGCGCGCATCCGGCCGGTGCACCGGCCGCCCCGCGTCCCCGGCGACAGGGTGCCGCACTGCCGCTGGGAGGTCGTCATCGACGACGGCACCGAGCCGGTCGGCGAGGACCCGATCACCGCCATGACCCGCGCCACCACCGCGGCCCGCTTCCGCTTCCCGCCGATGCGCGACGGCACGCCGCACGTCCCCTGAGACCGATGAGTTCCGGCCGCGCGGATGGTCTCCTTGTGAAACGGCGGAAAGGAGCGGCTCCGATGGATCTGCACAGCGTGGTGTGCGTACGTGACCTGGAGATCTCGCGGAAGTGGTACGAGGCGTTCTTCGGACGGGAGGCCGACGAGATCATCGGCGAGGAACTGCTGTGGCAGGTGGGCGTGAACGCCTATCTCGTCATCGACGACCGGCCCGTGCGGGCCGCGCGGGTGGGCGGGACCATGATCACTTTCGGGGTGACCGACCTCGACGACATCCTCGCCAGGCTGGCCGCGCACGGCATCGAGCACGAGCCCCTGGAGACCTACGGCAACGGCGTGCGCCACGTCGAGATCCTCGACCCCGACGGCAACAGCCTGTCACTCGCCGAGGCGCCGCCGACGAGTTGACCCGGATCCGGTGGAGGTGGCGCTACCATCGGCGGATGGCCGTCTCTGAGCTGATCCGCATCGCCACCCGCTCCTCACCCATGGCGCTCGCCCAGGTGGAGCGGGTCCGGCAGGAGCTCACCGCGCTGCACCCCGGCGTCCGCACCGAGGTCGTGCCGGTCACGACGTCCGGCGACCGGTGGCAGGGCGCGCTGTCGGAGCTCGGCGGCAAGGGCGCGTTCACCAAGGAGGTGGACGCCCTGCTCCTTGCGGGCCGCGCCGACCTCGCGGTCCACTGCGTCAAGGACGTGCCCGCCGACCGGCCGCTGCCCGCCGGCACCACCTGGGCGGCCTTCCTCAAACGCGACGACCTGCGCGACGCCCTCGTGCACCCGGGCGGCCGCACCCTCGACGAGCTCCCGCCGGGCACCCGCATCGGCACCTCGTCGGTCCGCCGGATCGCGCAGCTTTCCACCTCCCACCCGCACCTGCGCTGCGTGCCGATGCGCGGCAACGCCAACCGGCGGCTGGAGAAACTCGACGCGGGCGAGGCCGACGCGCTGCTGCTGGCCGTGTCGGGCCTGGAACGGATCGGCATGAGCGACCGGATCACCGAGGCGCTGCCGCTGGAGACGATGTGCCCGCCGATCGGCGCGGGCGTGCTCGCCCTGCAGTGCAGGGAGGACGACGCCGAGACCATCGAGGCGGTCGCCGACCTGGGCGACGCCGACACCTGGCGCGAGGTGACGGCCGAGCGGATGCTGCTGCACGTCCTGCAAGGCCACTGCAACAGCCCCATCGCCGGGTACGGGCGCGCCGAGCGCGGCGGACGCCTGTCGCTGCGCGGCCGGGTGTTCAGCCCGGACGGCAAGACGGTCCTCGACGCGCACGAGTGGGCGGGGCCGCTCGACCCGGCCACGCTGGGCACGTCCGTGGCGGTCGCGCTGCTGCGTCAGGGCGCCCGCCAGCTCATCGACGCCATCCCGCACTGACGGCCGGGCGGCTCACCACAGCGGCACAGGAGTCTCCGCCCTCGCGTAGTACCCCGGCACCGCCGCCCCGGAAGCCGCCCGGTCCAGCCGTCGCCGCATCCCGTCCGACAGCACCCCCGCCTTCATCATCTCGACGAACACCGCCGTGACGTTCCCCAGGTCGAACCAGTCGCGCTGCCACCGCCACCGGAAGTCGCCGCCGTACCGGAACCAGCTCCCCCCGATCCCCGGCACCTCGTACGCGCTGCCGTCCGGCCGGCGGGCGTCGGCGATCTGCTTCCAGAACCCGACGACCTCCCCCTTGCGCTCGTCCACGAGGATGCTCTGGTACGGGTAGGACCAGCCGTCCAGCCCGCCCATCTCGGAGCCGAGGGCGAGGTCGCGGATCTCGTCCCTGCCGACCGCCATGAAGTCCTGCCCGGGGCCGATGTTCCAGCCGTAGGTGGCGTCCTCGGTGTAGAGCTCGGCCAGCGGGCGCCAGTCGCCCTGCTCCTCGCACCGCCGGTTGGCCTCCAGCCAGCGGCGTACCATCTCGTCCAGCTCGTCACGCGGGTACACGATCAGCCTCCCAGCTTCAGCGCCCTGGTCGGGCAGTATCGGACGGCGGCCTCCACCTGGGCGCGCAGCGACTCGTCGGGCTCCTCGGTGAGGATGCGCACCCTGCCCTTGAGCGGGCCCTTGCGCGGCACCTCGAAGACCTCCGGCGCCTCCAGCTCGCACATGGCGTGTCCCTGGCACAGGTCCAGGTCGGCTTCCAGTTTCACGGCCGCCGCCTGCGGTAGCGGACCCGGCACGGGCGGGCGAGCTGGACGACCATCTTGGTGTGGTCGTTGCGGTAGGTGCCGGGCGGCTGGGCGAGCTCGAACTCCCAGTCGCGCAGCAGCACCGAGAAGATCGCCTTGAGCTGGATCATCGCGAAGTTGGCGCCCACGCAGCGGTGCCTGCCCGCGCCGAACGGCACCCACGTCCACCGGTTGACCAGGTCCTCCTCACGCGGCTTGGCGTAACGGGACGGATCGAACGCGTCGGGGTCGGGGAAGTCCCGCGGGATCCGGTTGGAGACCGCCAGGCTGCAGCCGACCAGCGTTCCCGCCGGGACGCGGTGGCCGAGCACCTCGTGCTCCGTCTTGGCCACCCGCAGCAGCAGGATCAGCGGCGGGTGCAGCCGCAGCGCCTCCTTGATCGCCGACTCCAGCAGCGGGATCTCGCGCAGCGCCTGGAAGCTGACCTCGGAGCCGCCGGCGTACAGCTCGTCCAGCTCCGCCACGACCCCGTCCAGCACCGGGGGGTGGCGCAGCAGCTCGATCAGGGTCCAGGCGGCCGTGCCCGAGCTGGTGTGGTGCCCGGCGAACATCATCGAGATGAACATGCCGGTGATCTGGTCGGCGGAGAAGCGCGGCGTGCCGTCGTCGTCGCGGATCGACATGAGCACGTCGAGCAGGTCGCGCTCCTCGCGCGGCGGGCGCGGCGCGGCGGCCCGCCCGGCCATGATGCCCTCGACGAGCGCCACGAGCTGGACGCGGGCGGCGTCGCGGCGGCGGAAGCTGTCGATGTCGGCGTACGGGTCGACGTAGGCGATCGCGTCGGTGCCCCGCTCCAGATCGTGGTACAGCTCGGCGAAACGGTGGTCGAGCTGGTCGCGGAAGCGCTTGCCGATCAGGCAGGCGGAGGAGGTGTAGATGGTGAGCTCGGCGAACCAGTCGAGCAGGTCTATCTCGCCGTCCTCGCCCCACCCGGCGACCATGCGGTCCACCTCGGCGGCGATCGTGGCGGCGTGGCCCTTGAGGAACGAGCCCTTCAGCGCCTGGTTGTGCAGGGCCTCGCGGCGCTGCTCGGGGGTGGCGTCGAAGACCACGCCCGTCCCGAAGATGGGCGTCATGAACGGGTACGCCTCCGCCTGGTCGAGCTCCTCGTCGGGGGCGCGGAAGAAGAACTCGTTCGCCTCGGCGCCCGACAGCAGGACGACCTGGCGGCCGGCGAGCTGGAAGCGTCCCACGTCGCCGCACTCCTGGCGCACCCGCCGCATCAGCCCGATGGGGTCGGTGCGCAGCTCGTCGAGGTGGTCGGGGCCGCCGGAGACGAGCGCGGGCTCCGCCGTCATGACTCGGCCGCCTGTCCCGGCCGGGCCTCGGCCGCTCGTTCCGGAGCGACCTCGACCGCTCGTTCCGGCTGGACCTCGACCAGCGTGAGGTGCACGCCGCGCGGCGCGGTCGCGACCGTCACGATCACGGCGGCGACCTGCTCGGCCTGGAGGAAGTGCGGGTGCCGGGCGAGCCCCCACTGCACCCACTCCTCCAGCACGATCGTGGTCGTCTCCGCGTCCCAGGTCATGCCCATCCCCGTCATCGTCGGCCCCGGCCTGACCAGCGAGACGCGCACGCCGCTGCCCTCCAGCTCCATCCGCATGGCGCGGGCCATGCCCTCGAGGCCGTGCTTGGCCGCCACATAGGCGCCCATGCGGGGCCGGGGCGACGGCACCACGTCGGAGGAGACGAGCACGACGTCACCGCGTGCCCTGGCCACCATGCCGGGCACCACCTGCGAGATCAGCCGGTGCGCGCCGACCAGGTGCACCTGGAGCTGGGCGGCGAACGCCTCCGGGCCGAGCTCGTGGATGCGGGAGGCGGCCAGGTCGCCCGCGCCGGAGACGACGATCTCCGGGTCGCCGTGCGCGTCGGTGGCCGCCGCCACGAACGACTTGACGGAGTCGGAGTCGGAGACGTCCAGGGGCAGGGCGACCGCCTGCCCGCCGCGCTCGCGGACGGCGGCGGCGATCTGCTCGCAGCGGTCCACGCGGCGCGCGCCCAGGGCGACGGGATGGCCGGCGTCGGCGAGCAGGGCGGCGGTGGCCGCGCCGATCCCGGACGAGGCCCCGCTGACCAGCGCGGGGCGGCGTTCGGGGTGGGGGGCGAATCGGGCCATGGAGGCGGACCTCCTATCGGGGGTGACGGCTATCGGGGGTGACGGTTATCGGGGGGTGACGGTCATGGGTAACGCGGCGAAGCCTCGGACGTTGACGGAGTGCACGCGGACGGCCTTGTCCGCGTCCACGTCGTAGGCCCGGACCCGGCGGACGAACTCGGTCAGGGCGAGCCTCGCCTCCAGGCGGGCGAGGCCGGCCCCCAGGCAGAAGTGCCGGCCGCCGCCGAAGCTGATCAGCGGCGAGGTGTCGCGGTCGAGGTCGTAGACGTCGGGCTCGGCGAACACCCGCTCGTCGCGGTTGGCCGATCCGATCAGGAGCAGCATCCGCGCGCCGGCGGGGACGAGCGTGCCGTGCAGCTCGGTGTCCCCGGTGACGGTGCGGGCGATGAGCTGGCTGGAGGTGTCGTACCGCAGCGTCTCCTCCACCCAGGCGGGCACCAGGGCGGGGTCGGCGAACGGCTTGGCGAGCTGCTCAGGGTTGCGCCAGCCCCAGTACAGGGCGTTGGCCAGCAGCTTGGTGGTGGTCTCGTTGCCGGCCACGACCATGAGGAACAGGAAGGCGACCACCTCCTCGCCGGTCATGCGGTCGCGGCCCTCCTCGGCGGCGAGCAGCGCGGAGGTCAGGTCGGGGCGCGGCCTGCGGCGGCGCTCGGCGACCAGGTCCTGGTAGTAGCCGGCCAGCACCAGCGCCGCCTCCATGCCGGCGGGCGGCACGTCGTTGAGGCCCTCCTCGCGGTGCACGACCAGGTCGGCGAGCCGCCGCACCTCGTCGCGGTCGGCCTCCGGCACGCCCATCAGCTCGGACACCACGTCCATCGGCAGCTTGCCCGCGAAGTCGGCGACCACGTCGAACCCGCCGGCGGCCACCGCCGGTTCGAGGTGCCGCCTGGTCAGCCGCAGGATGTCCGACTCCAGCTCGCGCACCCGGCGCGGCGTGAAGCCCTTGGAGACCAGGGTGCGCATCCTGGTGTGCGAGGGCGGGTCCATGGCCAGGAACGACATGGTGCGGTGCGCGGCCGGGCCCCACGCGCTCGGGTCGAGGGAGACGCCGTTGGCGCTGGAGTACCGCTCGTGGTCGCGGAAGGCGGCCGACACGTCGGCGTGCCGCGAGATCGCCCAGAAGTCGAGGCCGTCGTCGCGGTAGAGCGGCGCGTGGTCGCGCAGCCGCCGGTAGGCGGGGTACGGGTCCTCGTGGATCGCGTAGTCGTACGGGTCGTACAACGGACTGCCCTGCACGGCGATCACCACCTCAGAACAGCAGCTCGGCCACCTCGGCGAGCCGGTCGGCCATTTCGGCGTAGGAGCTGTAGTTCATGCCCGCGTGCACGAGCGCCCCCGCGTACGCGAACTCCAGCGCGTTGAGCACGCGGGTCTGCTCCCGCGTCGGGCGTTCGGCGCCGGGGTCGAGCGCGGCCAGCAGCCGGCGGTGGATGGTGCGGCCGATGCGCAGCCGCAGCTCCCGCACGTCCGGGTCGGTGCCGAGCAGCGCGGTCGTGCAGGCGGCGGCCAGCTCGGGCTCGCCCGCGACCAGCAGCGCGATCTCGCGCAGCACCGCGATCACCCGCTCGCGCGGCTCCGCCGGCGTCGGCGGGATGGGCGGCAGGGCGCGCAGCCGCCGCCAGAACACCTCGGCGATGAGGTGGTTCTTGGAGGTGAAGTACGTGTACGCGGTGGCGGGCGCGACCCCCGCGCGGCGCGCCACGTTGCGCACGGTGAACCCGTCGAACCCGGTCGCCGCGACCTCCTCGACCGCCGCGTCGGTGAGCCGGCGCACGGTGTCGGCCTGCCGGTCGGACAGCCGGCGGCGGGTCGGCTCCAACAATTCGCCGGACATGTGTCCAGACGGTAGTTCAGGTGAGTGCGCGGCGCAAGGGCCGCCTCCACCGGACCCCCGGCGGAGGCGGCCCCGCTCAGGTCACAGAACGCTGTTGGGCAGGTAGAGAGGCATGGAGTCCTCCCACTGGCTGTCGGTCAGCATGCGCTTGCCGGAGCCGTCCGCGTTCATCACGAAGATCTGGCCGTAGGGCTGGAAGGTGTTGTCGTACAGGGCGGCCTCCTGCCGGAAGCCGTACTCGCCGCTGTTGTAGAGGATGCGGCCGTCGGGGTTCCAGACGGCGTGGCCGTCGTTGGAGCCGCTGGTGGTCAGGACGCGCAGCCCGGTCCCGTCGGGGCGGATGGTGCACACGTCGAAGTTGGTCGCGCTGGTCTTGCGGGTGAAGAGGATGAGCCTGCCGTCGGGCGACCAGTCGGGCAGGTTGTCGTACTCGTCGGTCAGGACGCGGGTCGCGCCGGTCGTGAGGTTGAGGATGCGCAGGCCCTTGGCCTGCTCGCCCCACACGCGGTAGACGATCTCGTTGCCGTCGGCCGAGTAGCTGGGGAAGCCGGCGTTGGTGGTGCCGTCCGTGAGCGTCTCCCACGCCGAGCCGTCGCTGCGCACCCGCGCGATCACGGCCGTGTGGTTGGCGCGCTCCTGGAACCAGCCGCCCAGGCCGAACGCGATCCACGCGCCGTCCGGCGACCACGCGGGCCGGAACGCGCCGGCCAGGCCCTTGGCCACCATCACCGGGTCGAGGCCCTTGCCGAAGCTGTCGAACACGAGCCGCTGGTCGGAGCCGTCAGGCTGCATGGTGACGATCGAGGAGTGGCCGAGCTGCTTGTCGGTGATCGCCAGCCGGCCCTGCCGCGACAGGACGGGGAACACGTCGCAGAAGCGGTACTCCCAGTCGGAGTCCCAGCTGTAGACCGGCTTGTCGAGCGGGCGCACGGCGAAGCCGACCTTCTGGTAGATCACCGACGTGCCGTCAGGCGTCCAGACCGGCGAGCGCAGCCACGGCCGCTTGACGGCCGGCAGCGTGCCCGACACGTACGCCAGGCCCTCGTCGGCGCCGCCCTTCAGCAGGTAGCCGATCTCGGTGGCGTTGACGTACTGCGGCGAGACCTTCAGGCCGGGGCCCGCGGTGTGCTCGACCCGGTCGCCGGTCACGAAGTCGACGGAGACGATCTGGGATTCCACCTTGCCGATGTACTCGGGCCGGTGGGCGCCCCAGGTGCCTTCCGTGGTGATCTCGTAGAAGACGATCCGGCGGCCGTCGGGTGACCACTTCGGCGAGCCGAGGCAGTACCCCTCCTTCGAGGCCACCTTGCGGAAGCCGGTGCCGTCGGGGCGGATGACGTAGAGGCTCAGCTCCTGCGTGTGCTCCCAGCCCTTGCCGTCGTTGTGGCCGCGCCACGGCGTGCCGCGGTCGCTGGAGAAGGCGATCCACTGGCCGTCGGGCGACCAGGCGGGCCGGAAGTGGCCGTCGGGGAGCGCGGGGTCGCCGGCCACCGCCGCGCTGTTGGTCAGGCACTTCAGCTTCCCGGCGCGCAGGTCGTACACCCAGATGTGCGCCTTGCGGTCGCCGCGCGTGGAGACGAACGCCAGCTTGGCGCCGTCGGGCGACAGGACGGCGCTGTCGTCCATCGCCGGGCCGGTGAGCAGCGGCTGGATGTTCGTCCCGTCGATGCGGGCGCGGTACAGGCAGGAGTTGCCGTCGCCGGTCCGCTCCGAGGTGAAGACGACCGTGCGGCCGTCGGCGGACACGCCGGCGTGGTAGTCGAAGCCCGGGGTGGCGAGCAGCTTGCGCTCGTTCGTGCCGTCGGCGTTGGAGATGTACAGGTCGGACGTGGAGGGGCCGATCCGGTTGATCAGCATCACGCCCTTCTTGCCGCTCCCGGCGGCGGCCACCGCGAAGGGCTGCGGGAGCAGGGCGGTGCCGACGGCTGCCGCGCCGGCGGCCAGGAACGACCGGCGCTTCATTCCGTTGTCCATCGTTGTACCAGGTCCTCTCTTCGGGGGGTGGGTCAGGCGCGTCAGGAGTGCTCCGCCGCCGACGGACGGCTGCGCGGGGTGAGCCCGAGGCGCTTGAGCGCGAGGCTGTCGAGCCAGCTCAGCAGCCCGTTCAGGATGAGCGTCATCGCGATCAGGACGATCAGGCCGGCGAACTCGCTGGCCGCGTCCAGGTTCTGGGCGGCGGTGAACAGCCCGTGGCCGAGCCCCTCGGTGGAGGCGATGAACTCGGCGCCGATGACGCCGAGGATGGCGAGCGGGCCGCCGGTCTTCAGCGCGGCGAAGAACGGCGCCGCCAGCGTGGGGATCGTGACGTAGACGAGCAGGTGCAGCCGGCGACCGCCCATCACCTGGACGATCTCCACCAGCTCCCGCTCCCGCAGGCGCAGGCCCAGGTAGATGTTGTAGAACATGACGAACGCCGGCCCGATCATCGCGATGGTGATCTTCGACCAGGCGCCGATCCCGAAGAACAGCAGGAACAGCGGCGCGAGCGCGATCTTGGGGATGCCGTTGAAGGCCGCGATCAGCGGTTCGAGCACCCGGCCCGCCAGCGGGAACGAGCCCAGCACCAGCCCCAGCACGGCGCCGAGCACGACGCCCATGGAGAACCCGGCCACCACCTCGATCACCGTCGCCCTGATGTCGCTCCACCCGGACGCCGAGCCGAGCAGCTCCACCAGCGACGCGGCCACCTCGGTGGGCTTGCTGACGGCGTACTCGGGCAGGACGGGGCCGCTCAGCACCTGCCACAGGCCCAGCACGACCGCGATCACCACGACCCGCAGCGCCACCAGGGTGCCCTGGCCCTGCCACCGGTCGCTCCGCTTCCTGGCCGCGACCACGACCTCGGTCTTCTTCCTCACCGGACTTTCGGTGGCAGCCACCATGTCAAACTCCTTTCCGTCCGCGGCGGCAGGGTCATGCGCCGCCGCCGGACGGCACGTACGTGTTGGTCCAGTTGTCCGGGGTGACGGTCATCGCCTTGGGCAGCACCCCGAGCCCGTTGACGAAGTCGAGGGTCTTCTTCCACGTCGCGTCGTCCATCGCGGCGGTCGCCGGCCAGCCGGCCTGCTGGAGGCTGGCCTCCAGCACCGGGACGGGAACGCCCTTCATCTCCTTGGAGGCCAGGTTCAGCAGCTCGTCGTCGTCCAGGTGGGCGCCCATGTACACGGTGGACTCCTGAACCGCGGCCACGAACTTCTTGGCGACCTCCGGGTTCTTGTCCAGGTAGTCCTTGCGCGCCACGATCAGCTCGCCGTACCCGGCCTGCTCGCCCGACCATTCGGGCACCCGCTTGGAGTCGGCCACCACCAGGCCCTCACCGGCCTGCTCGATGGACAGCGGCGTCGGCTGGCCGGTGATGAACCAGTCGATCTGGCCGCTGTTGAGCGCCGCCTTGTTCGCGGCGGGGCTGGGCAGCGACACCCACTTGACCTTGGCCGGATCGACGCCGCGCGCCTTGAGGAAGTTGCTCGCCTGCGCCTTGGTGTTGGCCGAGCTGGCGCCGCCGATGGAGCCGTCCAGCGCCTTGGCCGCCTCCTCCACCGGGGTGGCGGCGGTCAGCTTGTGGGCGTCGGCGAACTTCTTGCTGACCACGATGCCCAGCGGGTTGCCCAGGCCGTCGGCGGCGACGGCGACCTGCGGCACCCCCTTGGCCAGGGCGGACAGGAAGCCGGTGGGGCTGGAGTTGAGGAAGTGCACCGAGCCCGACTCGAGCGCGGCGGGGCCGGTCGAGGCGTTCGTCGAGACGAACGTGACCTTGAGCCCCTGCTTGTCGAAGTACCCCTTGGCCTGCGCCACCCGCAGCGGCAGGTCGAAGATGCCCTCGCCGCTGCCGACGCTGATCGCGATCGGGCCGCTGCCGCCCTGGCCGCCGGACCCGGAGTCGCCGCACGCGGCCGTCAGCGAGGCGCCGAGGGCCAGGACGCCGGCGAGCGCGACGACCCGCAAGCGCCGACGGGTCACCGATGCGCGGCTGCCGACGAGAGCGCCGTCCGTGAGGTGGTGTCCCATGTCATCTCCTGTCACCATGCTTCTTCCTGACTGAAGAAGCGCTTCCAGAACTTGAGGCGGGCGGGATCCGCCACGGGGATCGGCCCGAAGCCGTCGCCGAGCTCCATCACCACGGCCGAGCCCGGCGAGTACGCCGGCCAGTGCGGCAGCCCCGGCCCGTTGGGGTCGCCCGTGGCGGCGAAGTTGGCCCAGTACGCGGACATGACCTCGGCGATCCGGCGATCCTCACCGGTCCATCCGGCGCCGCCCCCTGCCGCACCGTCCTCGCGGAGGCCGCCGAACTCTTCGCGGAGGTCGCCGAACTCTTCGCGGAGGTCGCCGAACTCTTCGCGGAGGTCGCCGAACTCTTCGCGGAGGTTGCCGAACACGAACTCGATCTCCGAGCCGTGCGAGGCGCGCCGCGGCTCCTGGCCCCGCACCGGCGAGGCGTGGGTCCAGTGGTAGGTGTGGACGGGCAGGCCGGCGTGCTCGCTCCAGTCCGCGGCCCACAGGAACGTGGAGACGCGGGCGTTGTCGCGCACCGCCGCGCAGTGCGCCCTGGCCGCCTCGTCGTCCGTGCTCGCCGGGTAGAGCCGCAGGAACTCCTCCGCCAGCGCGCCGAACCTGCGCCGTGCCGCCGCGGTGAAGGCGTCCAGCGTCACGTGCACCGGAGGCATGCCAGGACGCCACGTCCCCGCCCCGGCGGCGCGGTAGGCGGCGAACGTGCTCTCCGGCACCGCGCCGCCCTCGTCCAGGTTGTTGCCCGCGAGGTAGGAGACGGCGTTCTGCGTGCCCTTGGCGTAGGTGTCCGCGTAGCCCGCGGGGATCACCCAGCCGTCCACCACCGGCCTGAACAGCGGAGGCTTGGCCGCGCTGCCGGTCTGGACCGCGTCGTCCACCGCGGTGTCGCCGTCCACCAGCCGCTGCCAGGGCAGCGACCGCAGCAGGTCCGGTGCCGTGCCGCCGCGCTCCGCCGCGTACCGGGTGCCGGACCGCTCGGCGTCGGGCAGCGTCCGGTACGACGTGGCCAGGTAGCGCAGCTCGGTGTCGCGGCTGTGGCGGGCGTGGCTCTGCGCGACCGCCCGGTGGAACAGCCCCTCCGCCAGCGGCGACATGGCCAGGAAGTTCACCGCCCCGGCGCCGGCGGACTGACCGGCGATCGTCACCCGCCCCGGGTCGCCGCCGAAGCCGGCGATGTTGCGCCGCACCCAGCGCAGCACCGCCACGCAGTCGAGCAGCCCGTAGTTGCCCGAGGCCCGCTGCCCGGACTCCTCGCTCAGCTCGGGGGTGGCCAGGAAGCCGAGCGCGCCCAGCCGGTAGTTGAAGGTGACCACGACCAGGCCCTCGCGGGCCAGGTGCTCGCCGTCGTAGCGGGCCTCCGCGCCGGTGCCCACGCGGAAGCCGCCGCCGTGGATCCAGACCAGCACGGGACGCCGCTCCCCGGCGTCGGCGGCGGCCGTCCAGACGTTGAGGTACAGGCAGTCCTCGTCCATCGGCAGGCCGGTGCCGACCTCGGCGCTGGGCGCTTGCGGGCACATCGGGCCGAACGCGTCGGCCCTGCGCACCCCGGGCCAGGGCGGCGCCGGGCGCGGCGGTCTCCACCGCGCCTCGCCGACCGGGGGAGCGGCGTAGGGCACGCCACGGAAGACGGTGACCTCGTGGTCCCGCCCCGGCACGCCCTCCACCAGCCCGGATTCGGTTTCCACTGGGTGGCGCATGATTGGGGGGTCCTTTCCTGGCCGTGCGGCGAAACGGCTCGCCGCACGGGGCTGTCAGTCGGCCGCGTGCGTGGCGGCCGGGGTGACCGGGGTGACCGGGGCGACCGGGGCGTCCTGGGCGGGCGGCGCGGCGCGGTCGAGCGTGGCGGCGCTGTCGGCGATCGTCTGGAGCAGCAGCGCCCGCCGGGCGGAGGCCACGTGATGGCGCATCGCGGCCACCGCCGCGTCCGGGTTGCGGGTGACGATGGCCATGAGGATCGCCTGGTGCTCCTCCAGCGACCCGCTGCGCGGGTGTTGCGCGGACAGGTTGCGGTACTGCCGCATGACCAGCGGATACAGCAGGGTGTCGTACGCCCGCGCCAGGATCTCCTGATGCGCGGCCTCCTTCACCTGCTGGTGGAACCGGCGGTTGGCCTGCGAGTACCCGGCCTGGTCGCCGCGCCTCTTGCAGCCCTCCATCGCCGCCAGCGTGCCGCGCAGCTCGCCGATCTCCTCCTCGGTGGCCCGCTCGGCGGCCTTGCCGGCCAGCGCCGACTCCAGCACCTCACGCGCCTCCAGGATGTCGGCCGCCTCGGCGGCGGAGAAGCTGCGCGTCCGCACGCCCCGGTTGACCTCGCTGGTGACGTAACCCTCCTGGGCGAGCCGGACCAGCACGGCCCGCATGGTGCTGCGCGAGACGTTGAACCTGCTGGTCAGCTCGACCTCGGTGAGCCGCGTGCCGGGCGGCATGCCGCCCGACAGCAGCAGCGAGCGCAGCCCCTCGTACGCCTGGCTCTGCCGGGTCTGCGAGTTCCTGTCCGGTTCCACGGCGTCCACCATGAGAGTCAGCCCGTGGATCCGAGACTCGGATACAACCGGCGCGCCGTGCCCGCGAAGATCTCCTCGCGGGCGTCCGACGGCAGGCCGGCGAGCACCTCCTCGGCCAGGCGCACCAGCTCGGGCAGCGACTGCTCGGCGGCCGGGCAGTTCGAACCCCAGGCGACGCGCCCGGCGCCGAACGACTCGATCACCGGGTCGAGGAAGCCCGCCGCCTCGGCGCCGGCGTCCTGGAGCCGCTCCAGGTTGCGGTGGGTGAGCTTGAGGTGAAGGTTGCCGTGCCGGGCGAGCCTGGCCACCTCGGCGCCCGCGCCGGCGGGCGAGGCGGCGATGTCGGGGTAGCCGATGTGGTCGAGCAGCACCCGCACGCCGGGGAACCGCTCCAGCACCTCCTCAAGCTGCTTGGTGGCGGGCCCGAGGCGCATCTGCAGGCAGACGGTGACGTCCAGGTCACCCGCCTTCTCCCAGAACGCGTAGGTCTCCGGCGCCGCGAACCACTCACCCTGGACGGGCACGGTGCTGCCGCTGGTGAACAGCCGCACCCCCGCCAGGCCGCCCCCGGAGGTCGCGGCCTCCAGGGCGGCGGCGGCGTCCGGCCGCAGCGGGTCGAAGGTGCCCACCGCGACGAAGCGGCCGGGCCGCCGCGCGGCGCTGTCCACGACGTAGGAGTTGTCGTAGCCGTACGCGGTGGTGGCCTGCACCAGCACCGCCTGCGCGATGCCCGCCGCGTCCATGGCGGCGGCCATCCCGCCGGCGGTGACCGGCCTGGACTCCGCCCACTCCGACTGCTTGCCGCCGAGCGGCGCGCGCGGATATCCGGCCAGGTCATCCGAGATGACATGGCAGTGCGTGTCGATCAGGTGCACGTTCTCGTCCTCCTTCCGTACGGGACGCGTCAGGCGTCCTGGTAGTCGCCATCCGCGAACAGCTCGCGCACGTCCGCGGGGAAGCCCTCGTCCAGCAGCCCCTGATCGCGCGCGAAGCGCACCATCGCGCGCAGGCTCGGCTCGTTGACCCCGACGCCGTAGGGGATGGGGTCGCCGCCGATCTGCCGCGCCTGGCGGGCCAGCCGGGGCAGCGCCGACCAGCCGGGGTCGGCGGCCAGGTGCCGCCGCTTGCTCTCGGCCAGCGCCGCGTACAGCGCGGTGGGCAGGCCGGGGTCGCGTTCGACCAGCTCGGAGCGGATCGCGATCACCGAGTGCAGGGGATAGATGCCGGTGCGCAGGTACCAGTCCGTGGTCAGCACCTCGGCGCCGGCGAACAGCGGATAGTCCTCGCCGGCCTCCTCGGTGGTCAGCCCGGCCGCCGTCCAGTCGGCGCGGGGCGGGCCCGCCCGGCCGGTACCGGCGTTGCCGGTGAGCGCGGCGTCCAGCTCCCCTGCGCGCAGCAGCTCGCCCAGGGAACGCCCGTCGGTGACCCGCTCGACGTTGGCGGGCACGCGGCCCGCCACGTGGTCGTCGTCGTCCACCACCCAGGTGATCTTCTCGTGCGCCACGCCGTACTCCTCGGACAGCACGCCGCGCACCCACACGCCGGTGCTCACCGAGTACGCCCGCACCCCGATCCGCCGTCCCTCCAGGTCGCGCGGCACCCGGATGCCGGAGCGCGCGCCGCACCGGACGTCCTCGTGGTGGAAGCGCCGGTTCAGGAACACCGGGATCGCGGTGAGCGGCACGCCCGCCTGGCGGGCCATCAGATAGGACACCGGCGCCAGCTCGCACACGTCGAACTCCAGGTCCCTGATCATCCGCCGGTAGGCGGCGATGATCGGCCTGACCTCCACCGGCTCGACGCGGTACCCGTCCACCTCGACGTCGCCGTCCAGCAGCGCCCGTCCGTGCGGGTACTCGCCGAGGGCCACCGAGAGCTTGTCCATTGCCTGCCTTCCGATCCGAGCGTGAGATGTGTGGTGGGGGACCGGCCCCCGATCGCCGGCCATCCGGCCTCAGCCGCCCAGGCGGGACGGCGGGACGCCGAGCGCCGCGCAGGAACGGGCGACCAGCTCGTCGAAGTCCACCGGCCGGGGCAGCGCGTCCTGCTCCAGCGCGTACGCCGCCGCCTGCGTCACCGGCCCGCGCAGCGCCTCGAAACCCACCGGGTTCATGTCCACGGCACCGTTGTCGCGGGGGGTGGCGGCCAGCACGTCGCGCATCGCGTCGTACGCCGCGAGGATCGCGGCCGGGTACGCGCCCGCCGCCCGCTCACCGACGCCCACCACGTGGTTGACCGGGACGAACCCCTTGTCCTTCGACCAGGCGGCGGCGACCGTCGCGGGGTCGGGGATCGCGGTGCGGACCCGGTCGTCCGACGGCAGCTCGTTGCCCATGATCCCGAAGTCGACGCGGCCCTCCAGGAAGTCCGCCTGGAGGCGCGAGCCCTCCGGGGCGCGGCGCACCCACGACGGGTCGGCCTGGCCGTCCACGTGGCCGCCCTCGTACACGACCCAGTCGACCTCGCGCAGGTCCACGCCGAACTGCTCGCCGAGGAAGCCGCGCACCCAGACGCCCGTGGTCTGGCTCCACGAGCGGATGCCCACGGTGCGGCCCTCGACGTCGTCCACCGTCAGGTCGCCGCAGGTCACCAGCGTCTGGTGCTGGAAGCGGCCGAGCGCGGTGAGGGGGAGCAGCAGCACCGGCCGCCCGTGCGCGACGGCCTGCAGCAGCGTCACGATCGGCAGCTCGCACAGGTCCGCCGACGACTCGGCGATCATGGGGCGGGCGGCCCTGTTCACCGGGCGCACGTCCAGTCGCTCCGCCCTCGTGCCGGTCTCGCGCGCGGCCGCCCGCACGGCGTCCGCGAGGTCGTCTCGGCCCAGAACGAACTTCACTTGCTCTCCCTCGGGTGGAACCGTTCGTGGTGCCGGCGCAGCAGGTCGATGCCGTAGTCGCCGCCGTTCGGCGTGCGGACCACGGTGTGGATGTGCCGCCGCGTCGGCGTGTCGTTGTCGAACATGACGCCGGCCTGGTGCTCGAACTCGATGAGGATCACCGGGCTGTGAATCCGGTAGTAGAAGACGTCGTTCACGTCGCCGATCCAGGAGAAGTACGTCTCCCGCTCGTGCGCGAGGACCTCCTCCATCCGGACGGCGGCCTGGTCGTCGCGGGCCCTGTTCACGTACAGGCCGATCAGGTCGGTGGCGATCGCCCGCTGTGGCCCGTTCAGCTCGCCCAGGGGCAGGCCCGCGTAGTTCAGCTCGAAGTTGTCGCGGAACGCGCCGGCGAACAGGTCGGGCGGCATCTCCTCGGCGATCACCGCGCGGGCGCGCTGCTCACCGGTCAGGCTGTGGAACAGCCGCTCGCCGACGGCCTCCTCGCGGCGGAACGCGGTGGTGCCCGCGTACCTGCCGGACTCGGCGACCACCGGCTCCGCGCCGAGGAACGACGGCGTGAGCACCATCTGGTCGCCCACGAACACGCAGTTGACGCAGACGTGGTGGCCGTCGAGCTGCCAGCCCCACGGGCGGCCCTTCTCGGGCGAGCCGTAGACGCTGAACCAGTACATCCACTCGTTGAGCAGGTGCTCCTCGCCGCGCAGCTCGCCGATCGTCAGGTTGAGCCGCATCATGTCGATGACCTGCGTGTATCCGTACGCGCTGAGGCTGTCGCGGACCAGGGCGAGCGCCCTGTCGCGCTTGTCCTGGCCGAGGTCCTCCAGGCACAGCCCGTGGCGCAGGAAGTAGCGGGCGCCGTTCGCCCAGTGCCGCCAGGTCACGTCGTCCATGCCGAACCTGCCCCGCGCCAGCTCCCGCGGAGTCAGCGCGGCCAGGTAGTCCTCGGCCGTCCGCCGCACGCCGGCCACGTCCAGGCCGGTGGCGCGCAGCGGGAACAGGCCCGGCCGCACGCCGTCGGAGGTGGCGACGCCGCGGAAGGGCTCGTCGGCCGCGCGCCGCCGCCAGTCGATCTTCGCCAGCAGTTCCGGCGTGAACTCGGCCGGTCTCCGGGTGGGGGCGTGGCCCCGCTGTCGCAGTCCCGTCATCGCAAGAGGTCCGTTTCCTTCTCGATCGCGCCGACGTCGATGGGCGAGCGCACCAGCTCCTGTTCGAGGGCGTACCGGGAGGCGAGGGCCAGGCAACCGGCCAGTTCCTCGCTCCAACCTGCGGCGACCGCGCGCCCGGCGGGCGAGTCGTCGCGGTCCGCGGCGGTGGCGTCGATCGCCTCCGCCAGCGCGTGGTAGAGGGCGCGCACCGCGCCGGGGGCGGCGCGCAGCACGTCGTCACGGACGACGACCACGTGGTTGGCCGGGACGAAGCCGTGGCGCCGCACGTAGGCCAGCGCCGCCGCGCCGGCATCCTGGACCACCGGGACGAGGCCCTCGCCCTGGCCCCCGATGGCCCGGGGGCCCAGCACCGCCGCGGCGACGTCGCCGTCCCGCAGCAGGTCGGCGACCCGTCCGGCCGCCGAGCGGGTCACGTACGCAGGCTCCCGATACTGGCGCACGTGCGGCTCTTCCGTGGTGACCCAGGTGACGTCCGAGGACTCCAGGCCGTACTCCTCGCGCAGGATGCCGCGCACCCACAGGCCCGTGGTCTGGCTGTAGGCCCGCACCCCGACACGCCTGCCCGCCAGGTCGGCCGGGGCGAGCGCGGGGCCGTCCGGCAGGCGGGTGAGTGAGCCGTGGTGGGTGCCGCCGATCAGCACCACGGGGAGCAGGGTGATCGGCACGCCCGCCTCGCGGGCCTGGAGGTAGGTCGCCAGGGCCAGCTCGCAGACGTCGAACTCCAGGTCGCGGACCATCCGGGCGAACGCCGTGTGCAGCGGCTCCGACTCGGTGAACCGGCAGGTCACGCCCTCGGCCTGGATCGTTCCGTCCTTCAGGGGGCGGGTGTGCGGATAGTCGCCGAGCTGGACGGTGAGCGCCGTCATCACACGTCCTCGCCGTGCAGGAGGCGGCGGTAGGGGACGCTCATCACGCCGCGGCTGATGCGCACGTCGATCACGGTCGGGCGGGGCGCGCGCACGTACTCGGCGAGGGCGGCGCGCAGCTCGCCCGCCGTCCTGACCGTGGCCCCGCCGCCGCCCAGCGCCACCGCGACCGGGCCCAGCTCGGGCGTCGGGATCAGCGCCAGCTCCGGGTCGAGGCCGGCCGCCGCCGCCTTGTGGAACTCGGCGCCCAGCCCCTCGTCGTTCATGACGACGACCAGGATCGGGATGCCGTACCGGCAGGCCGTCTCGAACTCCGGCAGGTGCATCAGGAAGCTGGCGTCGCCCTCGACCACGAAGGCCGGCCTGTTGCCGTTGGCCACGATCGACCCGATGGTCAGCAGCGGGGCCTGGCCGATGGCGCCGAACATGCCGTAGTTCGACAGCACGTCGCGGGAGCGCTGGAAGAGCATGGTGCCGAAGTCCGTCTGGTGCCCGCTGCCCAGGACCAGGCCGATCTCGCCGGGGATCTCCTCGTCCAGGACGTGGATCACCTCGCGCGGGTCCATGCGGCCCGGCTCGCCGCGGAACTCCGCGGGCGCGACCAGCGGGGCGGTCAGCCGGTGCAGCACCTCGGCGGTGTGGTAGCCCTCGGTCCGGCCGTCCAGCGTCTGGCTCAGCCGGGTGAGGCCGGTGACCGCATCGGCCCTGATGTAGGCGTCGGCCACCGCGCCGTTGCCCATGACCAGGTGCGGAGCCGTGTCGATCTGGACGTAGCGGGCGTCGGGGAACAGGTAGCCGTGCTCGATCGTGTAGTGGTTCAGGCTGGCGCCCACCGCGATCACACAGTCGGCCTCCTGCAGCAGCTCCATCGCGACCTTGTTGCCGTACAGGCCGGCGATGCCCACGTGGTAGTCGCTGTCGCCGCACAGCCAGTTCTTGGCCTGGAGGGTGGTGGCCAGCAGGGCGCCGGTCTGCTGCTGAAGGCGCAGCACCTGCTCGCCCGCGTTCGCGCGCCGGGCGCCGCGGCCCGCGATGATGACCACGCGCTTGCTCGACCGGATGATGTCGCGGGCCTGCTCGACGGCGGCCGGGTCGGGCAGCGAGCGCACATGCGGGATGAGGGCGGTGGAGGGCACGTAGTCGTCGAGCTCCTCGCACGCCTGCTTCTGCACGTCGATCGGCGCGCTGATCATGATCGGCCGGGACTCGGTCCTGGCCAGGTAGAACGCCTTCTGCACGGCTTCCGCCGCGAGGTCGGCCCGCGACACGTGCACGAACCCGCACTCGATCGCGGCGGCGAAGCGCCGCTGGTCCAGGTACTGCACGGCGCCCTGGTCGCCCCACGGCGTCTCGCCGCAGAAGGCCACCAGCGGCGTACGCGCCCGGCTGGCCACGATCATCGACGTGGCGAGCTGCGCGACCCCGGGCCCGCTGGTCGTCGTCACGACGCCCGGCTGCCCCTTCGCCCGCGCCCACCCGTCGGCCATGCCCAGGCCGGAGCCCTCGTGCCGCACCTCGAACAGCCGCACGCCCCGCTGGGCCAGGGCGTTCATCCAGTGCATGTTGGCGTCGCCCATCATGCCGAACACGTCGCTGGTGCCCTCCGCGACGAACGCCTCGGCCAGAGCCTCGTAGACCTTCACTTCAGAGCTCCTTCAAGCCGTCCGAACACGCGCAGCGCGTTGCCGCCGTAGATCGCCTCGGTCGCCGTGCCGATGGAGTCCAGCACGTACTTGGTGTCGTCGAACCGCCGTCCGGTCTCCGGGTCCACGGCGCGGACGGCGCCGATCATCTCCGAGGCGAACAGGATGTTCCGCTGCGGGATGACGTCCAGCAGCAGCTCCATGCCGCGCCGGTGGTAGACGCAGGTGTCGAAGAAGACGTTGTTCAGCACCGCCTCCTCCAGCGGCGGCCGACCCTGGTCGATCATGAACCCGCGGTAGCGGCCCCAGTGGTACGGCACCGCCCCGCCGCCGTGCGGGATGATCAGCTTCAGGGTGGGGAAGTCGACGAACAGATCGGACATGCACAGCTGCATGAAGACCGCGGTGTCGCCGTTCAGGTAGTGGGCGCAGGTTCCCTGCAAGGCGGGGTTGCGCGACATCGCGACGTGGATCATCGCGGGCACGTCCAGCTCGACCAGCTTCTCGTAGAGCGGGTAGTAGACCCGGTCGGTCAGGGGCGGCGCCTGCCAGTGGCCGTCGGAGGGGTCGGGGTTGAGCAGGCAGCCGACGAACCCCAGCTCCTCGACACAGCGCTCCAGCTCGGCGACGCTGTTGCCGATCGAGGCGGGCAGGGCGTCGCCCGGCGACTGCGGGAGCTGGCACGCCCCGACGAACCGGCCGGGGAACAGCCCGCACACCCGGGCGATCAGGTCGTTGCTGACCCGCGACCAGTCCAGGCTGGTCCGCTCGTCGCCGTAGTGGTGGGCCATCTTGCCCGCGCCGGGGGAGAAGATCGTCACGTCGGTGCCGCGCTCGCGCTGCAGCTTGAGCTGGCCGTTCTCGATGGCGGCGCGGATCTCGTCGTCGCCGATGCTCAGCTCGCCGGGGGAGACGCGCGCCCCCGTCGACTCGAACGCCTCGATCTGCCGCTGCCGCCACCGGCCGAGCGCGGGCGGCGCGGTGGTGAAATGACCGTGACAGTCGATGATCATGAATCACTCCTGGTGAGGGTCCGGCCCAGGTCCAGGCCCGGGTACGAGCGCACCGGGGCCGACATCAGGAACCGGTAGCCGTCGTCCAGCACCTGCTTGACGTTGTCGGCGGTGACGTGCGGATGGCCGACGGCGACGCCCCGCTCGCCGCAGACGTCGAGGATGCGGCGCTTGGCCTCCATCACGAGCGGATGGTCGTACTGGCGGGGGACGCCCAGCTCCTGGCTCAGGTCGCCCTCGCCGGGCAGCACCAGGCCGATGCCGGGAACCTGGTCGAGGATGTCCGGCAGGTTCTGCACGCCACGCCGGCTCTCGATCATCAGACCGACGAGGATCTCGCCGTCCGGGTCGAGCGGCCAGACGTCGCTCCTGGCGTAGTACTCCTGGTTCGACACACCCCAGTAGCGGACCGCCGCGCCCGGGCTGTCGCCGCGCACGCCCGCGGGCTCGTAGCGGTCGGTGCCGGGCAGCCGCGGGTAGCGGCAGGCCGCCACCGCGTTGTACGCCTCCTCCACCGAGGTGACGTGCGGCCACACGATGCCGTACGCACCCAGGTCCAGCGCCTGCTTGGCATGCCACTGCGCCTTCTCGCCGCCGTTGGCCGGGATGCGCACGAGCGGCGTGACACCGGCCGCCAGGCTGTCGGACTGGAAGATCTGGCGGCGGTTCAGCAGGTACTGCAGGCTGTCGCGCAGCGCGATGACGTCCCACGGCTTGTGCTCGGCCTCGAAGATCAGGCCGTCGTAGCCGGCCGTGCTGAACTCGACGGCCACCGACGGGTCGGCGGCGGCGAAGGACGCGAAGACGTGCCGTCCCGCCGCCAGGCCGTCGATCACCCTATTGAGCCTGGGCATTGCCTGTGCCCGCCTCCTTCGACTGGTGGATGGTCATGGGCGCCGGGTCGCGCCGCTGTCTCAGGCGCGCCCACCAGGCACGCAACCGGCCGAACAGTCCAGTGGTCACCGGTGCTGCCCTGCCTGCCACGGCGGGCGCGACGACCTCATCGGCCGCATCGGCCGCGTCGGCGGTGGCCGGGGTGGCGCAGTGCTGGATGAGCCGCTCGGAGAACTCCTTGGTCATCCGCGTGACCACGGCGCCCGCCCCCGACTCGACCAGCCCGGCGAGCTTGCCGTTGATGCCGATCTCCCCGCTCACCGCCACCCGCGCCCCATCGGGCGCCTCCACCACCCGGAACGTGGCGTCCGCGGTGAACCGGGTGGCCCGCTGCCCGTCCCGCCCGCGCGCCGACAGCCGCCCCTCGAACTCGTCAGGGGCCAGCTCCAGCGTCACCCGGGCGGCGAACTTCACCCGCACCGCGCCGAACTTGACGACCAGCGTCCCGTCGAACGAGCCGTCCTCGTGGGCCGCCCCCAACTCGGCGCCGCCGATGCAGGACACGACCTGCGCCGGATCCGAGATGACCTCCCAGACCCGGGCCCGGGCGCTCGGAACGGCGATCTCTTCCGTGATCGATATCAACGCTCCAGCCCCCGCTTCACGCCGTCGCGTCCGAGGTCTGCGGCTCGGAGCTGAACAGGCTCCAGAGGTCGTTGTAGAGCTCGGCGAACTCGCGCGAGTCGACGAGCGAGCTGATCTTGCGCGGCCGTTCGAACGGGACGGGCAGCACGCGGCGGATCCGTCCGGGCCCCTCCGACATCACGACCACCTCGTCGGCCAGGTAGATGGCCTCGTTGAGGTCGTGGGTGACGAAGACGAGCGTGCCGTTCTGCTCCTCCCACAGGTTGAGCAGGTCCTGCTGGAGCCGGAGCCGGGTGATGGCGTCCAGCGGGCCGAACGGCTCGTCCATCAGCACGATCGACGGGTCGTAGATCAGCGCCCGCGCGATGGCGACGCGTTTCTGCATGCCGCCGGACAGCTCGCGCGGGAAGTGGTTCTCGAACCCGGTGAGCCCGACCACCTTGATCCAGTGGTCGATCCGCGCGTCGCGCTCCTCCTTGGGGACCTTGCGGAACTTCAGCGCCAGGCCGATGTTGGCCTTCACGCTGAGCCAGGGGAGCAGGTTGGCCTGCTGGGTGACGTACGCGGCCTCGGAGTTCACCCCGGTGACCCGCTCGCCGTCGAAGTGCACGTCCCCCTGCGTCGGGAAGAGCAGCCCCGCGGCCAGGTTCAGGATGGTGCTCTTGCCGCACCCGCTGGGCCCGATCACCGCGACGAACTTGCCGCGCCCGACCTGGAACGACACGTCCTCGATGGCGGGCCGGTGAGCTCCGGGGAACTCCAGGGTCACGTGCTCGAAACGAAGCGCGTCCGGTTGGGGGGCGAGATGGTCGTTGGACAACATGTGCCTCCTTGACCGCCGGAAGCGGCGGTAGGGAAGTTTGTGTGCGTATGTCCGGGTGGTGGCGACACCCGTGCGCACAGTCGCTGATGCGTTGGTTCGTGGTTGGTGCGTCTGGCGTTCCCACGCCGATCCGCTCGCCTGCTTCGTGACTGAAGGATTGTCCGACAAGCGATGAACGAAACGTAACAGCGGCGACTCATAACCGCAAGACTCCGCATCCTGTGAGAATACTGATTGTCCAACAATCTCTTTCGGTACTGGACGATCAGCCCCGGGCGGCCTCAGACTGTGGCACTACGTGGTTGGTGTCCGGCGCTCTCATGACCGTGTTCCTCGCGGACAGAGAGGCCATCGCACCATGTGGGACCTTGAACACCCTGAGACCGGCACCTCGCGGCCCTCCCGGAGGAGGGTGCTGGGCGCGCTGGCGGCGTCCACCGTCGCGGCGACGCTCACCGGCGCGCGCGGTGCGAGCGCCCAGACCGGCTCCCGGCCGGAGCTGCTCTACATCGGCACCTGGCGTGGCACCCAGGTGAACGGCGCCCGCTTCGACGCGGGCGACGCCACCCTGACATCGCTCGGCGTCGTCGCGCAGGTCAACTCGAGCTGGCAGGCCAAGCACCCGTCCAAGCCCGTCCTGTACGTCGGCAGCGGCGACGCCGGCGGCACCGTCTCCGCGTTCACCATCGACAGGACCAGCGGCGCGCTCGCCCTCATCGGCAAGGTGACGACGGACAGCGCGGGCACCGCGGGCGGCCTGTCGTACCTCGGCGTCGACCGGCCCTCGGGCACCGTCCTGGCGGCGAACTTCGCCGCCGGGCTGACCGCCGCCCTGCCGATCCGGCGCGACGGCGGGCTCGGCTCCCCGGCGTCCATCGTGGTCGACACCGGATCCGGCCCGCACCCGCGCCAGGCGGGCCCGCACCCGCACCACGTGGTCGTGGACCCGACCGGCAGGTACGCGCTGGTCGCCGACTTCGGCGCCGACCGCGTGTTCGCCTACCGCTTCGACCGCGCCACCCGCGTCCTGACCCCCGGCCCGGTCGCCTACGCGGTCAACCCCGGCTCCGGCCCGCGCCGCCTGTGCTTCCACCCCAACGGCCGCACCCTCTACCTGCTGAACGAGCTGACCGCCGACCTCCAGGTCCTCGGCTGGAACCCCAGGAACGGGGAGATCACGCCGGTCCAGAGCCTGTCCACCGACTCGCCCGAGTACACCGGCACCAGGAGCGGGGCCGAGATGGGCATGAGCCGCGACGGCCGCTTCGTCTACACCTCCAACCGGGGCGAGCACACGATCGTCGTGTTCGCCGCCGACCGCAGGACCGGCCGGCTCACGCTCGTCCAGCGCGTGCCCTGCGGCGGGACGTCGCCGTGGAGCTTCACCATCCACCGGAGCAACCGGTGGATGTTCGTGGCGAACCAGGTCAGCAGCACCGTCAACCTGTTCAGGCTCGACCCCCGCTCCGGCAGGCTGACCAGCACGGAGACGTCCATGGCCGTGCCGAACCCGGACTGCGTCACGTTCGCGTAGGACGCGCCGCAGGGTGATCGCTACCCTGCCAGCATGCCACTGAGTCTCCGATCATCCGGCGCGGCGGCCGTGACCGCCGCCGCGCTCGCCACCACCGCTCTCGCGCCGGCGGCGCCCGCGGCCGCCGCCGACCGCGTCTTACGGGTCTACAGCAACAACCTCGAGAACCTGGTGCGCAACAACGCCGACGGCACCTGCACCCGCGTCTCGGGCCCCGACCACCTGCGCTCCATGCTGGTCGACGACAACGGCGTGACCGGCACGTCCGGCGTGCAGGCTCCCGACCTGCTCATCGTCCAGCAGGTACGCGGCACGGGCCAGGCCACCGCCTACGCCGACCAGCTCTCCGCCAAGTTCGGCTACGCGGCAGGCACGTTCAAGGCGATCGTCGCCTGGGACGACCCCGAGCCGTGGGGCGGCAGCCACCACTGCAGCCAGCAGGACCTCGGCGACCTGAAGAAGAAGCAGACCAACGCCATCCTCTACAACACCAGGACGCTCAGCCTCGGCGACACCTCCAAGTACTGGAGCGCGGGCTGGCTCAAGCCCGGCACCGCCTACGACGGGGGCGCCGGCTGCACCCTGTACAAGCCGCCGAGCAACGACGCCGGCGCCGCCAACACCCACAAGTGGAAGCGCACCAGCGCCATCGCGGCGCGCTTCACCATCAAGGCGACGGGCACGTCCGTCTTCGCCGCCACCATGCACCTGCCCGAGCAGAACGGCGCCAGCGCCTGCGCGGGCGACGGCGACACCGGCATCGGCGGCTCGGGCATCCACGTCGGAGCCGACGCCACCAGCCTGATGAACGCCTCGGCGATCCGCGTCATCGGCGTCGACGCCAACCGCACGAACATCGCCCCCGCCACGCTCGGCGGCTTCGGCATGACCGGCTACGGGACGAAGGCGACCATGGGCGCCAAGAAGATCGACTACCTGTTCGTCAAGGGCGCCGTGCGGCCGTCGAGCGTCGGCCACACGGTGAGCGGCACCAAGTCGAACCACCTGGCGCTGTACGGGTTCATCACGTACTGAGCCCGTCAGGGGCGGCGCAGGGAGGCCAGGTAGCCGCGCAGGGTCGCCATCGTACGCTCCGAGCTCCACATCCTCAGCACCTCGGGATCGTCCGACGCCTGGAAGGCGCGGACCCGTTCGAGGGCGGGCGTGTGGAGCTGGCGCTTGGCGAAGGCGTACACGTCGGGCGGCGCCGCGCACAGCTCCTGCGCGCGCCGCAGCGCCTCCGCCACCAGCCGGTCGGGCTGCACGACCTCGTGCACCAGCCCGATCTCCACCGCCCGGCCGGCGGGCAGCCGCCCCGCTCCGAGCACCATCGTGTCCAGCGCCGGGCCGACGGCGTGCCGCATCACCTCCAGCGGAACCGTCGGGAACGGCACCCCCGCCGCCAGCTCCGTCAGCCCGATCGTGCCGCCCGACATCAGCCGCACGTCGCACGCCGCCGCCAGCACGCACCCGCCCGCCAGCGCGTGCCCGTTCACGGCGGCCACCACCGGCTTCGGATGCCCGAACAGCGCCAGCACCGCCTCGCTCAGCGCCGGCAGGAACTTCTCGACGTAACCGGGACCGCCCTCCACGATCCGCTTCAGGTCCACGCCCGCCGAGAACGCCCGGCCGCCGCCCGTCACCACCACCGCGCGGGCGTCGGCCACGGCGGCCAGCACCTCGGGAACGGCGCTCAGCAGCTCCAGGTCCAGGACGTTCACCGGGCCGTTGGCCAGGGTCAGCACGGCGATGCCGCCGTGGTCGGCTGTCTCGATCATCTTCAGGTCCTCTCCCTCGTCAGGTCACCTGGCCGCTGCTCCAGGCCCAGGCGGCGATGCCCACCCGGTTGGCGGCCCCCACCTTGCGCTGGATGTGGGCGACGTGCGTCTTCACGGTGCCCGGGCTGATGGTCAGCTCGGTCGCGATGCGGGCGTTGGTGTGCCCCTGCGCCACCAGCCGGGCGATCTCCAGCTCGCGGGTGGTGAGCGGGTCGTCCAGCGGGGGCGGGGTGCGGTGGTTCAGGGCCTTGAGCAGGCGTACGGTCACCTGCGGGCTGATCAGCGTGTCGCCCGCCATCGCCGCCCGGACGGCCTCCACCAGGAGGGCGGGGCCCGAACGTTTCAGCAGGAAGCCGCAGGCGCCGTGCCTCAGGGCCGTGTGGACGTACTCGTCCAGGTCGAACGTCGTCACGACGATCACCCGGGTCTCGGCGGCCAGGCGTCTGGTGACCTCCAGGCCGTCCACGCCGCCCGGCATGCGGATGTCCGCGAGGAGCACGTCGGGGGCCAGATGGCGGGCCAGTTCGATCGCTCGCGTGCCGTCGGACGCCTCGCCCACCACGGTCATGTCCGGCTGGGCGTTGAGGATCAGCCGGAAGCCGATCCGCACGTCCTCCTGGTCGTCGGCGAGCAGGATCCGTGTCGTCATGCCGGGATCTCCGCGACGACCTGCCAGCCACGATCGTGCGGCCCCGCCACCAGCCTGCCGCCGCGCGCCTCCAGCAGGTCGCGCAGGCCGGCCAGCCCGAAACCCCCGCCGATCCTGGTGCCCGGCGAGCTGCCGCCTCCGTCGTCCGCCACCCGCACCCGCACCACCCTGCCCTCCTCACGAACCTCCACCACCACGGCCGTGGCGCGCGGCGCGTGCCGGCGCACGTTGGTGAGCGCCTCCGTCACCACACGGTAGGCCAGGGACGACACCTCCTGCCGCGGCGCCGCCTCCACCGTCAGCTCCACCCGCACGCCCGGCGAGAACGCGTCCGCCAGCCGCGCCAGCCCCTCGATGCCCGGCCCCCGCTCACCCAGCGCGTGCACCGTATGGTCCAGCGAGGCCAGCGCCCGCTGCCCGGCGTCCTCGATGCGCCGCAGCGCGTCCGCGACCGGCTCCGGCAGCGCGCCCGCCACCACCTGCGCGGCCTGCGCCTGCACCAGCATGCCGTTGACGTCGTGGGCGACGAAGTCGTGCAGGTCGCGGGCCAGGCCCAGCCGTTGCGTGCGGGTGGCCTCCTCGACCGCGCGGCGCCGGTTGTCGTCCAGTCTGCGCAGGTAGAGCCCGATCCCGGTGGCCGCCACCGCGCCCAGGGACCAGGCCGAGCACGCGCCCAGGGCCAGTTGGGGCGGGCCCGGCCACACGGCGCGCAGCAGGATGAGCGCCACCGCCGCGCAGCTCAGGGTGGCCGAGACGGCTGCTCGGCGGGCGGGGGAGCGGCGGATGGTGCGGACGGTGAGGAGCAGGAGCACCGCCACCTCGGCCACCAGCGCCACGATGTTCACGCCCGCCAGACCGGCCAGCGGATGCGCCAGCGTGACGGCCAGCGACACCGCCCCCGCGCCCCCGGCCACCAAGGCCGCCGTCCTGCCGTCCCGTTTCACGATCGCGAGCCTAACCACGCACGGCCGCCTGTCCCACCCACACGCGATCACCGGCCATGGTCATGCGCGCCCCGCCGGTTGCGCGGCCGGCGGGCCGCCGAGCCCGCACGCCCGGCACGCGCCCCGGCGGCGCAGGTGGTAGGCGAGGGTGGCGGCGGCCAGTGCCACCCCCCACAACGGCCACAGCAGCGACGGCGCCCACGTCGCCCACATGTCCCACCCGTAGTCGTGCACCATGCGCAGCCGCCAGAACGTCAGCCCGCCCGAGAACACGATCACCGACACGACGGAGGCGGGCACGACGGCCAGCATGGGCGGCACCGGCCGGCCCGCTCTGAACCAGATCCACCGCGGGTACACCTCGCCCCAGCGCTGCGCCAGCCCGAGCGTGAGGATCGCCCCGCCCAGCCCCATCAGGCTGAGGAACAGCCCGGCCCAGCGCAGCCCCGACTCGTCCAGCCACTGCCAGAACTCCTCGGTGATCCCCAGCGGGAGGCCCGCCGCCCAGGCGAAGCGGCTGGCGTCGTACCCGGCGGGGATGGCCGCCGCGACCACCACCGCCCACACCCCCCACCGCCGCGCCGCCTGCGGCGTCGCCCACCCCGCCGCACGGCGCGGGCCCCCGCGGCCCGCCGCGCCGTGCGAGCTCCCGCCCCATCTCGCCGTACGGCGCGCGCCCCCGCTGCCCGCCGTACCGTGCGAGCCGCGCCCGCAGGCCGCGCACCGCCCCGCCGTCCGCCGCTGGTAGGCCAGCGCGGCCAGCGCCCACAGCAGCCCGCCTGCCAGCACGACGAACAGGTTGATCCGCGACCACGGCACCAGCTCAGCCATCGGCTGCCCGCCCGGCACCCCCGTGAAGAGGAACACCACCAGCAGCGGCGCGTAAGCCACCACCATCAGCACCCGGTTGTCCGGGACGACCACGGTGAGAACGGCCGCCGCCACCCACGAGAACCCGAGCAGCACCGGCCGCCCCCACCGCACCCCCCGCGCGCTCGCCACCCCCGCGACGCCCCCCAGCAGACCGAGCACGGCGATCAGCGGCGCCGCCACCTCCCCGCTCGCGTCCCCCAGCACCGACAGCCCCGGCTCCCAGTCGGGGTCGCTCCTGCCGAAGGGGAACCCGGCGCCGCCGAGCGCCCAGAACAGCCCGAGCGCCCCGTAACCGAGCGACCACCCGGCCGCCGCGTACCCGGCCCACCGGGGCCAGGACGCCATGATTCTTCTCATGGCTCAAGCCTGGAGCGGCCCGGCGACGGCGCCCATCCGCCGTTCGGCAGATCTCGCCCTGGACGACCGGCCGCGACCCCGCCGAAGGGCGGACTACAGGCCGGCGAGGAAGTCCTCGGCGATGGCCCAGGCGCGCCCGGCCGCCCCGGCGTCGTAGTCGGCCAGGTCCGGGTCGGTGAACAGGTGGCCCACGCCGGGGTAGCGGAAGACCTCCACGTCGGCCCGCGCCCGGCGCATGCCCAGGTACCAGCTGTTCAGCCAGTCCGCGGGCTCGTAGGTGTCGGGGTCGGCGACGTGCAGCTGGACGGGCAGGTCGTCGGCGGAGACGCCGTCGGCCATGTCGGACGTGCCGTGCATGAGCAGCAGGCCCAGGGACCGTTCGTCGCCCAGGGCCAGGTTCTGCGCGATGGCCGCGCCGAGCGAGAAACCCGCGTAGACTAGGCGCTCGTCGGACAGCGGGGCCGCGGCGGCCACGGCCCGCTTCAGCAGCTCGTCCCGGCCGATCTCGTCCTTGATCGCGATCCCCTCCTCGGGGGTGTCCACGACCCGGCCGTCGTACAGGTCGGGGACGTGCACCTCGTGACCGGCCGCCCGCAGCCTGTCGGCCGCCTGGTGGACGGCGGGACGCAGGCCGTACATCGAGTGCAAGAGCAGAACACGTGCCATGCGCGCAGCTTAGCCAGTGAGGTCACGCGGGGGTGCAGGCCGGGGCCGGGGCGCTGTTGGCGCCGTTCCAGGAGCCGAGGAAGCCGAACGTGGTGGCGGCGCCCGCGGCGAGACTGCCGTTGTAGCTCATGTTGCGGGCCGTCACGGCGGCTCCGCTGCCGGTGACGGTGGCGTTCCAGGCGTTGGTGACGGTCTGGCCGTCGGCGTAGGTCCACGTCACCGTCCAGCCTCTGATCGCCGAGCTGCCGGCGGTCACCTTGACCTCGCCCTGGAAGCCGCCGCCCCACTGGCCGGTCACCTTGTAGGTGGCGGAGCAGCCGCCCGGCTGCGGGGTGGGGGAGACGGTCGGGGTGGGGCTGGTGGTTCCGCCGCCGCCGTAGACGGCGGCTTCCTTGGAGGTGGCCTTGATGCCGTTGACGCCGTTGAAGATGCGCTGGCCCCAGGTGGTGAGCTGGTTCGGGTCGAAGCCGACCGTCATGTCCAGGATCGGGTCGGTGTTGCCGCTCCACGACCAGGCGAGGTAGCCGAGCCCGCGCGTACGGGCCTCCGCCACGATCGTCTCGTCGTCCACCTCGCCGGAGTTGAAGCGCCAGCCGAACTCGCCGATGACCAGCGGCCAGCCGTTGGCCTGGAACCGGTCGAGGTAGGAGGTGATGGCGGCGGCGGTGTTGAAGACGCTGTACATGTGGATCGACAGCACGGTGTTGCGCCGGCTGTCGGCGTCCAGGATCGTCTGGGCGTTGTCGCGCATGACGTACTGCCAGTCCTGGCCCCAGTTGGGGGCGTCGGCCATGAGCAGGTGCTCGAAGCCGTTGGCGCGCAGCTTCCTGATCGCGCCGGCGGTGGCGTCGATCCACTGGCTCGCGTTGACGTTGCCGATGGGCTCGTTGCCGAGGTTGATGACGACGTAGCTCTCCTCGCCGGTCAGGACGCTCTTCTGGCTGATCCAGTAGTCGGCGGCCTCGTCGAGGGAGGCGGCGGCGCCCTCCTCGCCGTACCCGGTGGTGTCGTGCACCTCCAGGACGCAGATCAGCCGGTTCTGCTTGCACAGCGAGATCACGCTGGCGACGTCGCCTGACGGGCCCCACCGCTTGCCGGTGCCCAGCACCACGCGCACCGTGTTGGCGCCGAGCGCCTTGATGTCGGCGAAGGAGCGGGTCTGGCCGGTGTACCAGACGTGGGGGTGGTTGACGCCCCGCATGATGAGCTCCTGGCCGCCCGCTTCGAGGATCTTCGTCCCGCTGACGTGCAGGCCGGTGGCCGCCGACGACGGCTGGACGGACACCAGGACGGCCGCGACGGCCGCGAGCAGGGCGGCGGCGAGAGCGAGGAACGGTCTTCTCATGACCTGCCTACCTCCGTGGTCTAAGCGGCCTGAAGGCTACAAAGGCGGCGGGGAAAGTGACGTTGTTAACGCTCACAGCGTCCTGCCCTCCAGCAGGCGAGAGCGGCCTTCACCTGCGGAGACCCGGCTCGACGGGGTCTGGAAGTTTCATGGGTGCGGCTGCGCGCAGGGGTCGCGGTAGGGGACGCCGCCCAGGTGCCGGGACCACTCCCGCTCGGACAGCGTCCGCCCCGCGTTCTCGCACACGAGCGCCGCCACCGCGTCGCCGCCGACGGGGATCGTCGTGACGGTCCGGTAGCCGCGCACCCCGGCGTACAGCAGGCTGTCGTCGGCGCTGAAGCGCAGCTCGTCGCCGAACCCGATCGGCACGGCGGCCACCTCCTGCCGGGTGGCGACGTCCCAGACGTGCACGAAGTACTCCTCCTGCCGCGTGCTGCTGACGGCGGCGACGAGCGCGCCGTCGGAGCTGAAGGCGATGTCGGAGACCGCGGTGGCGCCCGCCGGGCGCAGCAGCGGCGACAGCTCGGTGCCCTCCGCGTGGTCCCAGAGCTGCACGGCGGACGAGCCGAACGCGACCAGCGGCTCGGTGCGGGCGGCGGCGATGGCGACGCTCTCCCCGCTGTTGAAGCCGGATCCGGTGAGCTGCCCGGTGTCCAGGTCCAGCATCCTGCCGGCAGTGGTCACCACGGCGTCGCCGGAGTGCACCACGGCCAGGTCGCCGGTGCCCGTGTCGAGGTGGTGCCGCTTGAGCACCTTGCCGGTGGCGGCGTCCAGCACGAGCAGCTCGTTGCGGGCGTCGCGCTGGCTGGTCTCGGCCAGCGAGAGCACCAGCCTGGCGCCGTCCGGGGTGAACGCCGTGGCGACCACGCTCTGCATCGCCGGGACCGGCCAGGTCCACGACGTCCGCCCGGTGGCGACGTCCCACGCCCGCATGGTCCTGGTGTCGTCCGTCACCCCCACCAGCCGCCTGCCCTGCGGATCGACCTCGTGGGCGGCCGACTCCGCCGAGTCCGGCAGGGGCGCGCCGAGCCGGTGGCCGTCCCACACGCGCAGCCGGTCGTCCGGCTCGGCCGCGACCAGCACAGGGCCGTCGCCGAGGCTGATCAGCCTGGCGCGGCCGGGGAGCGTGCCCGCCAGGCCGCGCGAGCCGGTGCCGAGCGTGACGGTCGAGTTGCCGAGCAGGTACCGCACGGAGCCGCCGCCCTCGATCCAGGCCTGCTCCGGCTCGCCCTCCGCGTGGTAGGTGAACAGCTCGTCGCCGCTGCTCGCGTTCCACACCCGGATCGTGTTCTGGTACAGGCCCAGCAGCCGCGTCCCGTCCGCCGACGCCCACAGGCGGGCGCCGGTCTCGAACACGTCCCAGAACGGCTCGTCGCCGTCGGGGATCCGGCGGCCGGTGCGCGTGTTCCAGGCCTTGACGTCGCCGTTCGCGCAGTACATGCGGGAGCTGTCGGGGGAGAACGCGATCGCGTGGCACGTCTTCGGCGACCACGACACCACCGACAGGTCGGACAGGCGGATGACCTTCATCCCCTCGTTCAGCCCCATGCCCGCGACGAACTCGCCGGACGCCGAGATGGCCGGCGACACGCCCGCCTCCATGTCCGGCCGGAAGGCGCGGCCCGTCCTGACGTTCCAGAGCAGCTCCACCGAGCCCATCCGGGTCACGCTCACCAGGTCCTCGTTGTCGCCGAACGCCAGGTCGGGGCGCGGCGTGCCCTCGGCCACCGCCTGCTCGCGCAGCTTCCTGCCGGTCATCGTGTCCCAGGCGGACATGGTGTTCTCGCTGAGCACGACCAGGGTCGCGCCGCTCGGGCTGAGCGCCGCCGTCCCCGGCAGCGCGGCGAACCCGGCCGGCCACTTCCAGTACGCGCGCTGCCGCCTGGCGGTCACGTCGTAGACGCGCACCCCGTCATCGCCGGCCACGGCCCTGATCCGGCCGGAGACGGCCGAGGCCGCCGCCGTCACGCCCTTGATGGCGGGGTCGCGAAAGGCCGCGCGCTCCGGCATGGTCAGCGAGCCCATCAGGCTCCGCCGCGTGTCGGGGCCCGGCGCGAGCCGCCAGCCGGTCACGCTGAGCAGCATCGCCGCGACCGGATCGGTGGTGCGCAGCCGGTCCGCCTCGGCCGCGACCTGGCGGCCGACGGCCAGGTCGCGCTGCTGGGCGACGGCCTCGCTCTGCTCGGAGGCGCGCCGGGCCTGGACGAAGGCCACCCCAGCGGCCACCACCGAGACCACCAGCAGCCCGGCCAGCGCCACCGTGACCGTGCGCCGCCGCCTGGTGCGCCTGCGGGTCAGGGCGGTCGCCGCGTGCAGGAAGGAGCGCTCCGCGCCGGTCAGCCGGACGTGCGTGCGTCCCGCCGCGGCCCAGGTGAGCACCTGCTCCAGGCGGCTGCCCTGCAGCAGGTCGCCGTCCTTGCGGCCGTGCTCGATCCAGTGGCGGGTGGCGGCCGAGAGCTGGGCGAGCGTGGCCAGGCCCGCGCGGTCGGCGTCCACCCACAGGCGCAGCCGCAGCCAGGCGCGCAGCAGCGCGGGGCGCGACAGCGCGACCGCGCCGTCCCGCCGGGTCAGCAGGTAGGCGAAGCGCTCCAGGATGCGCTGGATCTCGGGACGGCCGTCGGTCAGCTCCTCGACGGCCGCCCAGCGGACCGTCTCGTGCCCGTCCTCGGTGACGGTCACCAGGCGCAGGAACACCTCGGCCGCCAGGTCGCGCTCCTCGGCCGGGAGGGAGGCGTAGACGTCCTCGGCGATGGCGCCCAGCTCCGGGTCGGCCGTCTGCGGCACGTACATGCCCGCGGCGGACCGGCTGCCCGCCGCCAGCAGCCCGCGCACGTCGCCGCCGTCGCCCGACACCAGCGCCAGCAGCAGGTCACGCGCGGACGGGCGGGCGGCGGGGTCCTTCTCCAGCGCCGCGGCGGCGAGCGTGGCCAGCCGGTCCGGCAGCATGCTCAGGTCGGGCTGCGCCGACAGCACCCGGTGCATGACGCCGCCCAGGTTGTCGGCGCGGAACGGGTCCTCGCCCGTCGCCGCGAACACCAGCACCGCGCCCCACGCGAACACGTCCGCCGCGGTGCCCGCCCGCTGCCCGGTGAACACCTCGGGCGCCATGTAGCTGGGCGTGCCCGCCACCTCTCCGGTCGCGGTCAGCGACATGTCGGTGGTCCGCGCGATGCCGAAGTCGATCACCCGTGGCCCGTCGGGGCCGAGCAGGACGTTGTCCGGCTTCAGGTCGCGGTGGATCACGCCCGCGTCGTGGATGGCGGTCAGCGCCGTCGCCACGGCCGTCGCGAGCCTGTGCAGGTCGTCGCCGGTGAACCTGCGCCCGCCCTGTACGGCCCTGCGCAGGCTCTGCCCCGGCACGAACTCGCTGACGATGTACGGCGCGTCCCCGCCCAGCTCGACGTCCAGCACCTTGGTCGTGCAGAACGACGCCACCCGGCGCGCCGCCTCCGCCTCCTTCGCGAAACGATCACGCGCCTCGGCGCGCAGCACCTTCACGGCGACGCGGGTCCCCGCCGCGTCGTAGGCCTCGTAGACGACGCCCTGGCCGCCCGCGCCCAGCCGGCCTGCCAGCCAGTAACCGCCGATACGAGGCGGGTCGCCCGCCAGCAATGGATCCACGGCGGGTTAGACGCCGCCCGTCCGGCGGAGGTTCTCCTCATGATCAACGGCTGTCACCGAGCGGCTCAGGCGCGAAGGCATGATCCAGGAGCCGATGGACGCGAGGCGGCGGCAGGAGGAGATCCGCAAGCTCGCGGAACGCTTCGGGTGTCTGAGCGCCCGCATGTGCGCCCCTTCCGCGCGCGGTGCGTCTGCCCACCTGGCCGGGCACGTCAAGGTCGATGGCTAAGTTAGGCTTACCTAATCTAGCGAGGAGGAGTCCCATGGCGACGGAATCGACCCGGCGTGCCCCCCGGTGCACCACCTCTGTGGTGCTGCGCACCGAGCAGCTGACCCCCCACATGATCCGCGTGGTGCTCGGCGGCGAGGGGCTCGCCGGGTTCAAAGCGGGTGAGTTCACCGACCACTACGTGAAACTGCTGTTCCCGGTGCCCGGCGTGGAGTATCCGGAGCCGTTCGACATGGGGGTGATCCGCGCCGAGCTGCCCCGCGAGCAGTGGCCCACGACGCGGACCTACACCGTCCGCTCCTGGGACCCGCAGGCGCGGGAGCTGGCCATCGACTTCGTCTGCCACGGCGCGCAGGGCCTGGCCGGGCCGTGGGCGATGCAGGCCGAGCCGGGCGACGTGATGCGCTTCATGGGCCCCGGCGGCGGCTACGCGCCCAGCGCCGAGGCCGACTGGCACCTGCTGGCAGGCGACGAGAGCGCCCTGCCGGCCATCGGCGCCGCGCTGGAGCGGGTGCCCGCCGGCGCGCCCGCCAAGGTCTTCGTCGAGGTGGAGGACCCCGCCGAGGAGCAGGAGCTGCCGACGGACTGCGCGGCCGAGGTCGTGTGGCTGCACCGCGAGGGCGGCCAGGTCGGCGAGGCGCTGGTGCGGGCCGTGCGGGAGGCCAAGTTCCTGGACGGCACGGTGCACGCGTTCGTGCACGGCGAGGCGACGTTCGTCAAGGAGCTGCGGCGCTACCTGCGGGTGGAGCGGGCCGTGCCGATGGAGCAGCTCTCGATCTCCGGCTACTGGCGGCTGGGGCGCGACGAGGACGGCTGGCAGTCCTCCAAGCGGGAGTGGAACCAGCAGATCGAGGAGGAAGAGGCGAAGGTGCTGAGCGACTCGCCCGCGTGATGAGCCGGTGACCGTCCGGCCGCACTCCTCCGGCGGCCTGGGCGGTCACCTCCCGGCCGCCGCCGCCGACGCTGACGAGGTCCGGGCGGCGTGGTCTCGTACCAGGTCGTGGGGGCGGTAGCGGCCGGGTGCGATCTCGCGCAGGAGGTGCACGTCCAGGAGCCCTTCCAGTAGCCGCGCCGCACGCGCGGAGGTGGTCCCCAGCGAGGCGGCGGCTTCGTGGACCTCGAAGACGGCGCCGAAGCAGTCCAGCATCCGGTACGCGCGCCGCTCCTCAGGAGCGAGCCCGGCGTAGGACAGGTCCAGGGCGGCGGCCACGTCGTGCCGTCCGGCCCGCAACTCGCCCAGCCGATCGGCCGCCAGCAGGCCGAGCAGGTGCCGCGCGCTCCAGGTGGCGTGCGCACGCAGCCGCGCCCCCGCCACGCACACGGCCAGCGGCAGCCGCCCGCACCGCTCCACGACCTCGCGCAGGACGTCCAGCGGCGCGTCTGCCGCCCGCCCCACCCCCGCCGTCCTGATGAACAGCGCCACGGCCTCCGCCACCGGCGGCACGTCCAGCGACAGGCTCTCTCCCAGGCAAGTCAGGCGCCGCCGGCTCGTCACGATCACCCGGCAGCCGGGCCCGGCGGGCAGCAGCGGGTGCACCTGGTGGTCGTCGGCGGCGTCGTCCAGGACGACGAGGACCCGGCGCTCGGCCAGCACGCTCCGGTACAGCGCGGTGCGGTCGTCGAGGTGGCAGGGGATCCTGTCGCCGGGAACGCCGAGCGCGCGCAGCATGCGGGCCAGCGCCTCGCCCGGCTCGACCGGGGCCGCGCCGGGGGAGTGGGCGCGCAGGTCCACGAAGAGCTGCCCGTCGGGGAAGCGGTGCGCGAGCCGGTGGGCGGCGTGCACGGCCAGCGCCGTCTTGCCGACCCCCGCCATGCCGTCCACGGTCGCCGTCCTGCCGACCCCCGCCGTGCCCGCCAGGCCGTCCATCGTGGAAGTGCCCGCCAGGCCGTCCATCGTGGAAGTGCCCGCGCCGTCCCCCTCCAGGATCGCCAGCTCGCGCGCCCGGCCGACCAGAGCCGTGACGTCGGCGGGCAGCTGGCGGGGGACGATCGCCGCCGCACGCGGCGGACCTTCCCCGGCCCGCTCGCCGTTCCCGTCGTCGGCCGTCACGCCGCGCGCGACGGCGGCCAGCAGCGCCCGCTCCTCCCCGTCCAGCTCCAGCGCCTGCGCCAGGAGCAGGACCGACGTGGTGCGGGGCTGCCGGAGCCCGCCGCTCTCCAGCCTCCGCACGGTCCTGACGTTCAGCCCCGCCCGCTCGGCGAGCTGCTCCTGCGTCAGCAACGCCCGTTTCCGCCATCCCCGCAGCAACGCCCCCGACGTGGGTTCCCCGACTGCGCTCCGCCCGGGGCCGGGCAGAGCAGGTCGTGCTGAGTGCAAAGTGTCTCCCCGACATCCCCCGTTGAGGATCCCCGGCCCGCCCCCGCGCAACCGGCGATCAACTGACAGCAAGGTCCATCAGAACCGCGTTCGCGCCGTTCCAGCCACTGACGGGACGACATTGGACGAAATCGGACGGTACTCGTTTGATGGGGAAAGCCGCGTTTGTCAGAATGACCGCCATGGGCGAACGGGGGGACCATCCGGAGGAGGTGTGCCCCTACCAAGGCCTGGCGCCGTTCGAGACGGGCGAGGCCGAGCTGTTCTTCGGCCGCACGCGCGCCACGCGCGACCTCCTCGACCGCCTGGCCAAGCGCCTGGCCGGGCAGGGCACGATCCTGCTCGTCTCGGGCGCCTCGGGCGTCGGCAAGTCGTCGCTGTTACGCGCCGGCCTGCTCCCCGAGGTGGCGCGGGGGACGCTGACGGGGGCGCGGGAGTGGCGCTGCCTGCTCATCACCCCCACGGCGGACCCGTCGCGCGCACTCACCCAGGCGCTGGACGGGAACGATCCGCGACGGCCGGGCGAGCGCGTGCTCCTGGTGGTCGACCAGTTCGAGGAGCTGTTCACGCTGGTGCCCGGCGAGCGGGAGCGGCAGGCGTTCGTGGCGGCCCTGCACGCGATGGCCGACGGCCCGGACGGCGCCGCGGTGGTGATCGGGGTGCGCGCGGACTACTGGGACCGCTGCGCCGCCTACCCGCAGTTCGCCGAGGCCATCCAGGACGGCCAGGTGATCGTCGAGCCGATGACGGAGCCGGACCTGCGGCTGGCCATCACCGGGCCCGCCGCCGCTGCCGGGCTCACCCTTGAGCCGGGCCTGGTGGAGATCATCCTGGGCGAGCTGCGCGCCGGCCGGGACGCGGGCGGCCGGTTCCAGGCGGGCGCCCTGCCGCTGCTCTCCCAGGCGCTGCGCAACACGTGGGAGCGGCGCGTGGACGGGATGCTCACCGTCCACGGGTACGAGGAGTCGGGCCGGGTGCGCGACTCGGTGCGGCGCACGGCCGACGAGGTGCTCGACCGGCTGCCGCCGCAGGACCGCAAGGCCGCGCTGCGGATCTTCCGCAGGCTGACCCTGATCACGGCGGGCGGCCAGGTGGCGCGGCGCGCCGCACGCCTGACGGAGATCCACGCCGCGGCCTCCTCCCCGGCGGAGGGCCTGCTGTCCGCGTTCGCCGGCCGCCGCCTGCTCACCCTGCACGAGGACACCGTCGAGATCGCCCACGACGCCCTGCTGACCGCCTGGCCGACCCTCCGCCAGTGGCTCGAACCGGACCTGGCCGCCCAGTCCGTCTACGACCGCCTCCTCGACGCCGCCGCCCAGTGGTCCGACAACCACCGCGACCAGGCCTTCCTCTACCGGGGCGGCCGCCTGCTCGCCGTCCAGGACAGCCGCCCCCGCTGGGACCGCGACCCCGACAGCTTCCCGCCGCCCGGCCCCACCGTGGAGGCCTTCCTGGCCGCCTCCGTCAGGGAGGCCAGGCGGGCCGGCCGCCGCCGCAGGCTCGCCGTCACCGGCCTGGCGATGCTCTCGGTGCTGGCCGTCATCGGCGCCGCCACCGCCGTCAACGCGGCCGGCGAGGCCGCCCAGCAGCGCAGGCTGGCGACCTCCCGCCAGCTCGCGGCGCAGAGCGAGGTCGCCGGCGACGTGCCGCTGTCGTCGCTGCTGGCCGTGGCGGCCTGGAAGATCGCGGAGACGGACGAGGCCCGCAACCGGGTGCTGTCGGCGGCCACCCGTACCGGACGGGGCAGCCTCACCGGGCACACCAAGGGCGTCATGGCGCTGGCGTTCAGCGCCGACGGCTCGACCATCGCGACGGGCGGCGACGACGGGACGGCGCGCCTGTGGGACGCGGCGACGCGGCGGCAGCTCGGCGCCCCGATCACCCGCGCCCGCTTCGACTGTTCGAGCGTCGAGCTCGCCCTCAGCCCCGACGGCCGCACGCTGGCCACCGCGTGCCTGAGCACCGTCCGCTTCTACGACGTGGCCAGCCGCCGCGAGATGGGCGCCCCGCTGGAGCACGAGGCGGTCGTGTCGGCGCTCGTGTACGCCCCGGACGGCAGGACCATCGTGACCGGCGACTTCAGAGGCGTCGTCCGGCAGTGGGACACGGCCACGCGCCGCCTCCGCGGGCCCGCCATGGGCCGCCCCGACCACGACAGGAACCTGAGGAGCATCGTCAACGACGTGGTGTTCACCCGGGACGGCGGCACCCTGGCCGTCGCCGCCGGCAAGGCCGTGCGCCTGTGGGACACGGCCACGTCCCGCCCGCGCGGCGCCCCGATCGCCACGCAGCGGGAGACCGTCCTGGACCTCGCCCTCAGCCCGGACGGCGGCACGCTCACGACCTTGAGCCACGACAACGCCCTGCGCCTGTGGAGCATGTCCACGGGCAAGCGGACGGCCGTGATCAGGGACAGGAACACCGGCTTCAACAGCGTCGCCTTCAGCCCCGACGGCACCCGCATCGCCACCGCCGGGCGCACCGGCCGCACCGTCCTGTGGGACACGGCCAGCAGGCGGCAGGTGGTCGCCCTGGCCGACAACGGCATGGGCGTCGAGCAGGTCGCGTTCAGCCCGGACGGGAACCTGCTGGCCGCGGCCGGCGACGACGGTGTGGTCCGGCTCGCCGACCCGCGGACCCACCTGCAGATCGGCCGGCCGATGCCCGCCGAGTCCGCCGTCGCGCTCAGCCGCGACGGCCGCGTCCTGGCCACCGGCGTCCCCGGCAGCCCCGGCGTCCAGCTCTGGGACGTGGCCACCCAGCAACCCCTCGGCCCCCCGCTCACCCCCAAGGGCGCCCGCCGGGGCGTGGCCCAGCTCGCGTTCCTGCCCGACGGGCGTACCCTCCTGTCCTCCAGCCTCGAAGGCATGTGGCTGTGGGACGTCGCGGGCCGCCGGGTGCTCGCGCACGACGCCGCCCTGTCGGGGGTGTGCGAGCTCAGCCCGGACGGCAGGTTCGTCGCCGTGCAGCACGAGAAGGGCATCGTGTTCTGGGACGTGGCGACCCGCCGCCGGTTCGGGCCGCACATCGTGCTCGCCGATCACACCGACGTCATCACGGGGATGGCGATCAGCCCCGACGGCCGTGTCGTGGCCAGCGCGGGCTTCGACGCGCGGGTGCGGCTGTTCGACGTGGCCACCGGCCGCCAGTCGGCGGGCACCCCGCCCGCCGTCGCCGGCGGGCTCGTCAACGACCTGGCCTTCAGCCCCGACGGGGGGACGCTCGCGTTCACCGCCGCCGACGACGCCGTGCGGCTGTGGGACGTGCCGAACCACCGCCCGGCCGGCATCGCCCTGATCGCCGAGGACGACGCGTCCGTCGCGCTCGCCTTCAGCCCGGACGGCGAGATCCTCGCCACCGGCACCGCGCGCGGCGACGTGCTGCTGTGGGACCTGCGCACCTACCGGCCGCTCGGCACCCCGATGACCGGCCACACCAGCGGGGTGAACGCGATCGCCTACCGGCGCGACGGCGCCGCCGTCGCCACCGTGGCCGGCGACGGCACCGCCCGGCTGTGGAACGCCGGCACGCCCGCCGACCTCGTGGGCGCCGCCTGCGCCAACGCGGGCCGCTCACTCACCCGCCAGGAATGGGAGAGCCTCATCAGCCAGGAGGAGTACCGCCCGACGTGTCCGTGACCCTCGACCTCACCACGGGGAGAGCCAGCATGTTCCTGCGAGGCCTCCGGCGCCGGACGGGCAGGCCGGTCCCGGAGCTGGTCGGCCTGTTCCGCTCGATCGTCGACGGCGGCCGCGACTTCCACCCGATCGCCTCCGACTTCCTGGAGCACTTCATGGACGGCGCCGGCGCGTCCAGGACGATGTCGCTGCGCTGGCTGCGCTCGTTCAAGGTGATCAGGAAGGCCGAGCGCAAGAACCAGCGCCGCTTCGAAAGGCAACTCGTGCGGCGCGCCGCGCTGCTGGGCGAGCACGACTCGGCCTGGCTGCACGACTACTGGGACGCCCGGATCAACGCGTTCATCGGCACCGAACTGTTCTACGTGAGCCGGATGAGCCTGCTGCGCTCGCAGGGCTCCTTCGTGCTGACCAGGGACGGGCGGGAGGTGCGGGTGTCCGGCACGGTGCGGCACCGCTGGTTCGACCCCTACGACTGGGACCGGGGCCGGTGGGTCTACATTCCCCGGCACGGGTTCGTGCCCATCGCGGTCGGCAGGGACCTGGTGGAGGCCGACGAGGCGCGCAACTTCCTGATGGAGTCCCGCCACGTGCAGACGCTGGAGGGCGTGTGCCTCCAGGGAGGCCGGCTGCGGCGCGGCCGGGGGAGGTTCACGTGGGCGCTGGTGAGGGCGGGCCGGTGACGGACGCGGAGCGTTCCCGCCCTCCCGGCCCCGAGGAGGCCGGCGACGCGGCCGAGTTCGTCGAGGCGCTGGTCAGGCTGCGGCAGTGGGCGGGGGAGCCGTCCCTGAGCAGGCTGCGAACCCTCGGCGGGCAGATGGCCGCCTCGGACGGGGCCATGGTGGACGCGCTGCCGAAGAGCACCACCTCGCACGTGCTGCGGCAGAACGACCGGCTGCCGAGGTGGGAGTTCGTCAGGGCGTTCGTGACGGCCTGCCTGCGGTCCTGCGACCATCCGGCGGAGCTGATCCCCGGGGAGCTCGAACGGTGGCGGGCGGCGCGGACGAGCCTGGCCGCGCCCGCCGCGCCCCCGCCCGGCGCCGAGGAGGAGACCGCCCGCCATGATCCGGACCCCGCGATCGAGCTGCTGGTCCGGCGCGTGGTGCGGGAGGAGGACAGGGCGCGCAAGGGGCTGCTCGGCGGCTACGACATCGCGCCCGTGTCGTTCGGCCCGCACGGCCCAGAGCACCAGGACGGGGACGACCTCCAGACGATCGGCCGCTTCTTCGGCACCCTGCGCCCCCAGCGACTGATGGTCGTCGGCGAGTCGGGCGCGGGCAAGACGGTCCTCGCCATCGAGCTGGTCCTGCAACTCCTCGAACAACCCGGCCACCCCCGCATGGTCCCGGTCCGCCTCAACGCGGCCCGATGGACGCTGGGCAGCCCCTTCGAGCCGTGGCTGGCCGACCAGCTCGTCCAGGACTACGGGCTCCTGTCCCAGGACGCGCGGCGCCTGGTGCGCGACCGCCGCGTCCTCCCGGTGATGGACGGGCTCGACGAGCTGGACCCCGACCCATCGCCCGGCACCCCGCGCCGCGCGATCGGCCTGCTGGAGGAGCTCAACCGCTACAGCGACCTGTCCGGCCGCCGTCCGGGCGCCGTCGTCGTGACCTGCCGGGCCGACCGCCACGCCGAGCTGCGCGACGCGGGGGCGGGGCTCGGCAACGCCGCCCTGATCCACCTGCACGACCTGACCAACGACCAGATCGCCGCCTACCTGCGCGCCCGCTGGCCGGACGGCCACCCCCGCGCCGTCCACCGCGACACGATCCGCGCGGCGCTGTCGGGTTCGGCGGGCAAGGCCGTGCACGCCGCGCTCGCCACGCCGTGGCGGCTGCTGCTGACCGTCACCGCCGTCGAGTCGGGCGCCGACCCCGGCGAGCTGCTGCGCGCGGACCCGGACGCCGACCCGCACGACGGGGCGGAGCGGATCGCCAGGCGGCTGCTGGAGGCCTATGTCCCGGCCGCGACCCGCCTGGCGCCCCGCGCCGCCCACGGCACCCCGTACCAGCCGGACCAGGTGCGTTCCTGGCTCGTGCACCTGGCGGCCCACCTGCGGTGGCAGGCCGCCCGCACCAGCGGGACGGGACGCCCGCCGCCGGGGCTGACGGCGATCGACCTCGTCCCGCACCTGTTGTGGCCGGTCGGCGGGTGGCGGCTGGTGCGGGCGCTGCACTGCCTGTGCTGCGCGCTCCTGGCGATCACCGCCATGCTGGCCTTCTGGACGGGCTCAGCGGTCGACGGCCCCGGCGACCTCGGCCCAGGGCTGCACCCGGAGCAGATGCTGACCCTGGCGCTCATGGCGTCCTGGGTGGGCATCGCGACCGGCCTTTCACTGTCGTCGTGGCCGGCGGCGGCCGGTGGGCGGGCCAACGTCCCTCCCCGGCGGCGGCTCGCGGGCGCGCTGCTCGGCGCGATGGCGGGCGTTCCCGTGGGGGTGCTCGGCGGCCTGGCCGGGCTCGCCATGACCGGGGGCAGGATCTTCGGGCCCGGCTTCGCCGTCGTCGCGGGCGGGACGGGCGGGCTGACGCTCGGCGCGGTCATCGGGCTCACCGCCGCCGGCCGGGTCGGCGCCGAGCGCATGACCGTCTCCGAGGCGGTCCGCGCCGAGCCCGTCACGCTGCTCGGCTTCGGGCTCTGCGGTGCCCTCACCGGGCTGGCGCCGCTGCGGCTGGCCCATGCCGGCCCCGTCGCGCTGGTCGCGGGGGTGAGCGCGGCGTTCGTCCTGGCCGTCGCGCTCGGGATCGCCTTCAAGATCGCGACCGGCGGGTGGAGCATGGACGCCGAGCTGGCCCACCCGCGCGAGGCGCTGCACCGCAACCCGACGATCGGGTTGGCGTTCGGCCTCACCGGCGGGGTCGCCGCCTTCCTGGTGTTCGTGATGAACCAGGACGTGCTGGAGTCGCTGGTGTGCGCGCTCATCGGCGGCGTCACCTTCGGCCTGGCCTTCGGCGCCGTCGCCTGGACCCGCACCATGATCGGCCTGGCGGTCGCCGCCACGCGCGGGCTGCTGCCGCTGCGGTTGTGGACGTTCCTCGACTGGGCGTGCGAGGCCCGGCTGCTGCGCGTCAGCGGCGCCACCTACCAGTTCCGCCACCGCGAGCTGCAGGACTTCCTCACCTCCGGCCCGCAGGACTTCCGCGACGAGCGGTGAGGGCGCCCTGCCAGGCAGGGCGCCCTCACCTCACGGGTCAGACGCCGAACGCCGCCGGGTAGCGGATGGTCCCCGACGGCACCGGCCGCGCGCCGTCGAAGACGAGGGCCATCATGTACGGGTCCTCGACCTCGAACGGCGCCCGGATCCCGTGACGCGAGGCCGGCACGAACCCGAAGCGCGGATAGTAGGTGGCGTGCCCCAGCACCAGGACGAGGTTCTCGCCCTGCCGCCTGGCCGCCTCCAGCCCGGCGCGGATGGCCGCGGAGCCCGCCCCGTGCCGCTGCGCCTCGGGCAGAACGGCGCACGGCCCCAGCGCGAGAGCCGGAGCCCCGTCCACGTGGCACCGCGTGAACAGCGCGAACCCGGCGACCGGGCCGCCGGGCCGCTGCGCCACCCATGACATTCCGGGCAGCCACGCCGCCGGGTCGGCGCGCAGCGCCTCGACCAGGTCGGCCTCCAGTGCGGTGGGGAAGGCCGCCAGGTTGACCTCGCGGATGGCGGCGAGGTCGGCCGGCGTCTCGGGACGGGTGATCCAGGAGCCGGTGCCGGTGCCGGTGTTGGTCGTCGTCATGATTGCCTGTCCCTGAATCGGTAGGTCGCGCGCAGGTGGCGCGTGATGGCCTTCTGGTGTTCGGTGCGCTCGCCGCGCACCCGCGCGTCCGTGCGCGCCGCCGCCCACGCGTTCTCGCGCAGCAGCTTGCGGTAGCTGGCGAGACGGCGTTCGGCCAGCTCACCCGCCTGGATGGCGGCCTGGACGGCGCAGCCCGGCTCGGTGCCGTGCGCGCAGTCGCCGAACCGGCACTGCTCCGCCAGGTCCTCGATCTCGGCGAAGACCTGCTCCAGGCCGTCGGCGGCGTCGTACAGGCTGATGCCGCGCAATCCGGGCGTGTCGATGAGCACGCCCCCGCCGGGCAGGGGCACCAGCTCACGCCGGACGGTGGTGTGGCGGCCCTTGCCGTCCTGGGCGCGTACCTCGCCGGTGGCCAGCCGCTCGTCCCCGAGCAGCGCGTTGCCGAGGCTGGACTTGCCCGCGCCCGAGGACCCGAGCAGGACGGTGGTGCCGCTCAGCAGCGCCGTCAGGACGTCGACGTTCTGGCCGGTGGTGACGCTGGTGACCAGGACGTCCACGCCCGGCGCCAGCTCGCTCGCCTCCGCGTGCACGGCGTCGGCGTCGGTGGCGGCGTCGGTGGCGGCGTCGGTGGCAAGGTCGGCCTTGGTCAGGACGATGAGCGGCTGGGCGCCGCTGTCCCAGGCGATGGCCAGCAGCCGCTCCAGCCGGGCCGGGTCGAGCGGAGCGGCCAGGGAGACGGCGATGACGACGGTGTCGACGTTGGCGGCGAGCACCTGCCCGTGGGAGGTGCGCGACGCCGACGAGCGCACGATCGTGCTGTGCCGGGGCAGCAGTGTCACCAGCCGCGGCTCGCGGCCTGGGCGCAGCGCCGCCCAGTCGCCCGTGCAGGGCATCAGGATCGGGTCGGACGTGTGCGGCACCGCGAGCGCGGCCCGCACCGGGCCTGACCCGGTGATCGCGTCGCACAGGCCGCGATCGACCCGGGCGATCCGGGCGGGCACGAGCCCGGCGTCGCGATGTTCGGCGAAGGCGTGGTCGAGTGATTCCGTCCAGCCGTACCGGGACAACCCGGCATCGGAAGGACGCGTGAAATGGTCGGACAACGTGAGACACCTTGCGGGAAGGGCCCCGACGAGACGCGAAGGGTCAGACCGGGGCCAGGGACGTGAGGAATGTCCGGGCGCTGCGCACGGCAGCGGTCTTCACCGCGGTCATCAAACCTCACCTCCCTCTCATCCGAGATCCAACACCGAACGAGCGGCAGCTTAGCACGCCATCGGCACCCCGGAGATGTGCACTGTGCACACGCTTGTATAGTCCAAACGGACTTAACGGGCAATAAGGGGACATAACGTGCACTCCGCGCCTACCTCGCGTTCTGGCGGCGGCATCGTCAGCGTGCTCGCCGTCGCCGGCATCGTCGGCTCCCTCATGCAGACCCTGGTGGTGCCGCTGGTCGGCGAGCTGCCCCGGCTGCTCGACGCCAGTGCCGCCGACACCTCCTGGGTGATCACCGTGACCCTGCTGGTCGGCGCCGTCGCCACCCCGGTGGTCGGCAAGCTCGGCGACCTGTACGGCAAGCGCCGCATGATGCTCGCCTGCTCGGTGCCGCTGATCGCCGGATCGGTGGTGTGCGCCCTGGCCGGATCGCTGCTCCCGATGATCGTCGGCCGCGGCCTCCAGGGGCTGGGCGTCGGCATGATCCCCCTCGGCGTCAGCGCGCTGCGCGACCTCCTGCCCCCGCAACGCGTCGGCTCCGCCATCGCGCTGATGAGCTCGTCCATGGGCATCGGCGGCGCACTCGGCCTGCCGATCTCCGCCGCCGTCGCCGAGTACGCCGACTGGCGGATGCTCTTCTGGGGCTCCGGCGCGCTGAGCGTCCTGGTCGCCGTGCTCATCTGGCTGCTCGTCCCGGCCACCCCCGCCCGCGGCCACGGCCGCCTCGACGTCGTCGGCGCCATCGGCCTCGGCATCGCCCTCGTCTGCCTGCTGCTGGGCGTCTCCAAGGGAGCCGGCTGGGGCTGGGGGAGCGGCACCACGCTCGGGCTGCTCGGCGCGGCCGTCGTGGTGGCGCTGCTGTGGGGCCTGTGGGAGCTGCGCGCCCGCGACCCGCTGGTGGACCTGCGCACCACCGCCCGCCCCCAGGTCCTGCTCACCAACGTCGCCTCCGTCCTCGTCGGCTTCGCCATGTACGCGCAGTCGCTCGTCGTCATCCAGCTCCTCCAGCTGCCCGAGGCGACCGGCTACGGCCTCGGCCAGTCGATGCTCGCGGCGGGGCTGTGGCTGGCGCCGTCGGGGCTGATGATGATGGCCGTCTCCTCCCTGGGCGCCCGCCTGTCGGCCGCCCGCGGGCCCAGGACGAGCCTGTTCGCCGGCGCGCTGATCATCGCTCTGGGGTACGGGGCCGCGGTCGGGCTGATGGGGTGGGCCTGGGGGCTCATGGTCGCCAGCAGCGTCGGGAGCATCGGGGTCGGGCTGGCGTACGGGGCCATGCCCGCGCTCATCATGGGGGCCGTGCCGCGGAGCGAGACCGCGTCGGCCAACAGCTTCAACACCTTGATGCGGTCCATCGGGACGTCTGTGTCGGCGGCCGTGGTGGGTGTCGTTCTGTCGCAGATGACGGTGACGCTGGGCGGGCGGGCGTTGCCGTCGGAGTGGGGGTTCCGGACGGCGTTGCTGGTGGGGTGCGGGGTCGCCGTGGTGGCGGCGCTGGTGACACTCACCCTGCCCAAGCCGAGGCGCGCCCCCGAGCCCGCGACAGAGCCCGCCCCTGAGTCCGCCCCTGAGCCCGCTCCTGTGCCTGCGACAAGGCCCGTCTCCGTGCCTGCGGCTGGGCCCGCCCCGGAGCCGCTCGCCATGCCTGTGCCGGTCGATGAGCCGCCTGTGACGCAGGTCTGGCCGCCCGCTCCCGTCCGGATCGGGCACGAGGAGCTGGGCCCGTGGCGGGACGCGTTCCGCCCGTCCACCCCCGCCTGGGACAGCCGCGCGGCGGACCAGCACCCGCACCCCGCGGCCCCCGCGCCGGAAGCCGAGACCACCATCCCCCGCGCCCAGCTCCCCGACCCCCAGCTCGCCGCGCTCCACATGGAGAACGCCGAGCTGCGCGCCGACAACACCGCACTGCGCGAGGAGAACATTGAGCTGCGCGAGGAGAACGAGGCCCTGCGCAAGGAGCTCGACGTCCTCATGCAGGGCCTGTCCACCTGGGTCCAGCACCTGGCCGACGACCGCACGCCGTGAGGCGGCCCGGCCCGGCCGCCCGCCTCCCACGATCCCTGGTTTTTCATGAACGCGAAAAGGCCCGCCGACGGGAATGCCGGCGGGCCTTTTCATTGATCACTTCTTCTTGTGGCAGTGCCACTTGTAGGAGTAGTGGTAGTGGCCCTTCTTGTGGTAGTGCCCCTTCCACCAGTGGCCCGGCTTGTAGTACTTCTTGTACCAGTGCTTGTGCCAGTAGTAGCCGCTCGGGCACTTGACGGACGCGCTGGCCGTCGTGGTGTCGGTGGCCACGCTGGCCTGGGCAGGAGCCGCGGTGGCGAGACCGCTAAGGGCCAACGAGGCGGCCAGTACGCCGCCTGCGAGAAGCTTCCGCATGATTCCTTCCTTTCTCGTGAGATTGCTACTCACCATAGGAAGGTCGTAAATTCCGCTCTATGTAGAATTACCGGCTCGGCGACAATTATTCGCGCTCATGGCAGAGCATGTCGCTGAAGAATTTCTTCAGTCGCGACGGGCGGGAACGTTCTTCAGCACCGCCGCCGCGGCGGCGTGACCCACCTCGAAGGCGGTGTGCAGCAGCGCCGCGTCGCTCTCCAGGCGGCTGATCGCCGGCGAGGCGTCCGGCGGCCGGATCGACAGGACCGCCGGACCGCCGCTCAGCGACGGCCCGTCCAGGTCGTGCTCGGCCAGGAGCCGGTCGTCGGCCGCCAGCCGGGCGTCCCGCGACAGGAACGCCGTCCGCAACGCCGGGGTGTGACGGCGCAGGCCGACGCCCGTGAGGAGACGCGCCCCCAGCGACGGCGACGTACGCACGGCAGCCCTGTCGATCGATCGGCGGGAACGCAGCACGAGCACATGTGTGGCGCCGTCCCGCAGCGCCTGCCGGAACGGGATCGACTCGGCCACACCCGCGTCGTACAGCAACCGGTCGCCGATCGCCACCGGCGGGCCGGCCAGCAGCGGCAACGCGGCGCTCGCCCGCAGCGCGAGCCGGAGGGCGCGCTCGTCGGTCAGCGCCGCGTGCAGATCCACCGACTCGCCCGTCAGCACGTCGGTGGCCAGCGGGTGGAACTCGATCGGGGCGGCCAGCACCGAGGCGAAGTCCAGCGGGAACTCACGGACGTAGACCGTCTCGATCAGGCCCCGCACGTCCACCACGGGACGGGCGCGCAACACGTTGCCGCGGCGGATCAACGCCCTGGCGAACACCGGATCCGTCCAGCCCCGCAGCCCCTCAGGGCGGGTGCTCAGCAGCCACGCACCCGAGATCGCCCCGGCCGAGGCGCCGTAGACGGCGTCGAACAGCGGCAGCAGGCCGAGCTGCTGGATCGCCAGCGCCATGCCCGCCGACACGGTGCCGCGCATCCCGCCGCCCTCGATGGCCAGCGCCACCCGGTGGCCGTCGTTCCTGTCTCCCGGACGGCTCGCCCCGGCGGCCCGGCGCGCGAGCACGGCCAGTATCCGGTGCCGGCTCGTGACGTCCTCCACAACGGTCTCCTCAAGGCATGGGATCAACGGGACCACGACAGATTACGCCGCGGCCGGTCCGCGCTCGCGCGGGGGTGCGGCGCACCCGGGAGCGACCACGTGACCTGCCGCGAGGCTCGCATCGGCACTAGGGTGTCGGCCCATGAACGCGGACACCTGGCTGGAGGACACCCGGACCTCCTACGACACAGTCGCCGTCAGCTACGCCGACCAGCTACGCGAAGCGCTGGGCGCACGCCCCTACCTCCGGGCGGCCCTGACCCTGTTCGCCGACCTGGTCCGCGCCACCGGCGAAGGACCGGTCGCGGACGTGGGATGCGGGCCGGGCCACGTCACGGCCCACCTGCACGACCTGGGCCTGGACGCCTTCGGCGTCGACCTGTCCCCCGCGATGATCGACGTGGCCCGCCGCGACCACCCCCACCTGCGCTTCCAGGTGGGCTCGATGACCGACCTCGACCTCCCGGACGCCTCCGCCGCCGCCCTGCTGGCGTTCTGGTCGCTGATCCACGTCCCCGACGACGCGATCCCCGCCGTCCTCGGCCACTTCCACAGGGTGCTGCGGCCGGGCGGGCCGCTGCTGGTCGGCTTCCACACCGGCGACGAGTCCGTCCTGAAGACGCAGGGGTACGGCGGCCACCCCATGCGGGTGCACGTCCACCGTCGCCGGCCCGAACAGGTGGCGGCGTGGCTGGGCGAGGCCGGGTTCACGGTGGAGGCGCAGTGGCTGCTCGGCCTCGACGAGCGCGCCCCCGGCGCCGTCCTCTTCGCGCGGAAGACCTGACCGGGCCGCGTCACCTGCCGGTGAGCTGCCGATAGTCGCGCAGCGTGATGTTCTCGGCGGTCCTGCGCGCCATGTTCGCCGCCAGGTTCTTGCCCGGCAGGTACGGCAGCAGCCGGTAGTACCGGTTGAGGAACCCCGCCACGAACCGGCTCTGCGGGATCATCAGCTTGGCCACCCCGTCGCCCATCTTCCGGCAGCCCGCCGCGTACTCCCGCATCTCCTCCTCGTAGCGGGCGAAGGCGGCGCGGTGGTCGCCGCCGGCCGCGGCCAGCTCGCCCGCCAGCACGTACGCGCCCACCACCGCCAGCCCCGTCCCCATCCCCGACAGCGACGAGGGACAGTACGCGGCGTCGCCGAGCAGCGCGACCCGGCCACGCGTCCAGGAGTCCATGGCGACCTGGCCGACCGAGTCGAAGTAGAAGTCGGGCGCGTGCCGCATCTCGCGCAGCAGCCGGTCGCTCTCCCAGCCGTTGCCGGTGAACTGCTCGGCGAGGATGTCCTGCTGGCGGGCCGCGTCGCGGCGATCCAGGTCCAGCAGCGGCGAGCCGAAGTAGAAGGCGGCCCTGGCCTCGGTGTTGCCGCGGGCGCTGTACATCGCGACGAGCTTGCCGCCGGTGCGGTAGGCGTGGCCGGTGCGGTCGAGGCCGAGATGGTTCGCGGTGGTGAAGATCGCGCAGTAGACGCCGAGGTGCCTGACGTACCGGTCCTCGGGGCCGAACGCCAGGCGGCGGGTGTTGGAGTGCAGCCCGTCGGCGCCGATGACCAGGTCGAAGCGGCGGGGCGCGGAGCGTTCGAAGGTGACGTGCACGCCGTCGGCGTCCTCGGCGAGTGAGGTGATGGAGTCGCCGAACACGTACTCGGTGTCTTGCCTGGTGGCGTCGTAGAGGATGCGGGACAGGTCGCCGCGGAGGATCTCGACGTCCCCGGCGAACAGGTCGGCCGGGAGTTCGGCCTGGGGCTTGCCCGCGCTGTTGACGTACCAGGTCGAGCCGGTGCCGGTGCGGGCGCGCTCCACGGCGGACAGGATGCCCATGCGGCGCAGCACCGTCAGGTGCGCCTGGCCGCGGAAGTCGACGGCGTAACCGCCGTCGCGGAGGGCGGGGGCGCGTTCGACGATCGTGGGGCGGAAGCCGTAGCGGTGCAGCCAGTAGGCGAGGGCGGGGCCGGCCACGGAGGCGCCGGAGATCAGGATGGTGCGGGTCGTCATGGGACGGAGCTTGGCGGGGGGCGCTCACCGCGGCCTCACCGCGCGCTCACCGCCCTTGCGTCCACGGCCTCTACGAGAGGACTGCCGCCACGAGCGGTTCCGGCAGGCCGAGCAGGCGCAGCGCGTCGGGGACGGAAGCGCCGATCGCGGACGCGGACGCGGCGCTCTGCCGGTACCGGTCGCGGGCCGTGACCTGATCCCCCCGCGCCTCGGCGACCCGGCCCAGCCCGGCCAGCGTACGAACCCGGTTGCCGACGCTCTTGACCCAGTGCGGGTCGATGCGTTCCAGCGCGTCGGTGTACAACCGCTCGGCCTCCCCCAGCTCGCCCCGCGCGAGAGCGAGGTCACCGAGCCCGCGCAGAGCGGCGGACAGCCCGGCAGGGCTCCCGGCACGACGGGCCAGACCGGCCGCCCTGGCGTAGTCGGCGCCCGCGGCCTCAGGATCCTCGGCGGCGAGGTGATCGCCCCGGTTGACCAGCAGGTCGGCGCTGTCCTCCAGGGCGCCGAGCTCGTCGGTGAGCGCGAGGGCCTCGTCGGTCAGCTCGACGGCCCGCGCACGGTCGCCGCGCCCGGCCGCCAGGCCCGCCAGGACGTCGAGGGCCAGCGCGGTCCCCCAGCGGTCGCCGAGCGCGCGGTACCCGTCGGCGGCCAGGTGGAAGGCGTGTTCGGCCGGGTCTGGCTCCTTGCCGCCGAGGTGGCCGAAGCCTGTCACGTACAGGGAGGTCGCGCGCGCCCACGGGTCCGGGTTGTCGCGCTGGGCGGCGACCAGCTCGTACGCGTCGTGCGGCTCCGCCTCGCTCGCGTTGTGCATGATCCACAGCAGCAGCGCGGCCGGATGCCTGCCGGACCGATCGCCGGGCCATGCGGCGGCCAGCGCCTCGCCCGCCGCCGCGCGGTGCCGCCGCCAGGCCGGGCGTCCGGCGGTGGTGGAGGCGGCGACGAGCACGCACGTCGCGTACTCCTCGCCCAGGCCGGGCGGGGGCGTGTCGCCGATCGTGCCGAGCAGCGTGATGGCGTGCGGCGCCGCCGAGGCTGACACGCCGCGGATCCACAGGTACGTCGAGATCGCCCCGATCAGGCGCAGCGCCGTCTCAACGTCCCGCGCCGCCACTGACCGGCGCAGCGCCGCCATCAGGTTGTCGTGCTCGGCGGCGAGGGCCGGCAGCCAGTCGAGTTGCTCGGCCCGCCGCAGCCACGGGTCGGCGGTCCGCGCCAGGTCGAGGTAGTACCGGGCATGGGCACGCCGGGCGGCCTCACGCTCGCCTGCCGCGTTCAGTCGTTCGGCGCCGTACGCGCGGATCGTCTCCAGCATGCGCAGCCGCCCGCCACCCACCGCCTCCAGCAGCGACTTGTCCACCAGCGACTCCAACGTCTCCTCATCGGTGCCGCACACCGCCACCGCCGCACCGGCCGTGGCGCCGCCCGCGAAGACCGTGAAGCGGCGGGCGGCCCGTTGCTCCCCGGCCGACAGCAGCGCCCAGCTCCAGGCCACCACCGACCGCAGCGTCCGGTGCCGCTGGTCGGGGGTGCGGTTGCCGCGGGCGGCGACGCCGAGCAGGTCGTCCAGACGGCCGGCCAGGTCGTCGAGGTCGAGGGTGCGCAGTCTGGCCGCCGCCAGTTCGACGGCCAGCGGGAGGTCGTCGAGGGCCGCGCAGATCCGCCGGACGAGCGTGGGGTCGGGCACGAAGCCGCGCCGGGCGGCGCGGGCCCGGTCGGTGAACAGCCGGGCCGCTGCCTCGCCGTTCAGCGGGCGGACCTGCCGGATGTTCTCGCCGATGATGCCGAGCGGTTCGCGGCTGGTGGCCAGGACACGCAGTCGTGGGCCGGTCGCCAGCAGGCGGGCCACCAGGGCGGCGACGTCGTCCACGAGGTGCTCGCAGTTGTCGAGGACGAGGAGGAGCGGCCGGTCCGACAACGCTGAGACGAGGCGTTCGACCGGTGTCCGGGGGCCGTCGGCGAGTTGCAGCCCGTTCTGGCGGAGGCCGAGCGCGTTCAGAAGTGTCTGTGCGAGGCCGGTGCCGTCACGCAGGGGCGCCAGCTCCGCGAAGCACACCTCGCCGTCCGCCGTGGCGGCGAGCTCGACGGACAGGCGGGTCTTGCCGACGCCGCCCGGCCCGGTCAGCGTGACCAGCCGGGTCACCCGCAGGAGTTCGGTGATCTCCGCCATTTCGTCGTCGCGGCCCACGAACGAGGTGAGCTGGGCGGGAGGCGGGGTGGGCGCCGGTGACGGGCCGGCGCTCAGCAGTTCCAGGTGCAGCTCCGCCAGTTCGGCCGATGGGTCGGCGCCCAGTTCCCCGGCCAGCCGCCGCCTGGTCTCCTCGAAGACCACCAGAGCCTCGGCCCGCTCGCCGCCCGCCGACAGCGCCCGCATGAGCAGCCCCGCCGGGCGTTCCCGCAGCGGATGCCGTTCGACCAGCTCCCGCAGCTCAGGCACGACCGCGCGGTGCTCGCCGAGGAGCAGTTCCGCCTCGATCCGGTCCTCCAGCGCGCCGATCCGCGACTCCTCCAGCCGCACAGCCGCGGCCCGCGCCCGCTCACTGTCCGGCAGCCCGGCCAGCGCGGCCCCCCGCCACAACGCCAGCGCCGCCGTCAGCGCCGTCACAGCCCGCCGGACCTCACCAGAGCCCAGCGCGGCCCGCCCCTCGGCGGCGAGCCGTTCGAACCGGCAGGCGTCCACGTCCTCGTCGGCGGCCAGCAGCCGGTACCCGGCGCCGGCCCGCTCGATCGGAGCCTCCGCCCCCAAGCAGGCCCGCAGCCGGGACACCTGTGAATGCAGCGCATGCGCCGACGGCACCCCGGCAGGCCCGAGTTCGGCCGCGAGCCGTTCGGCGGGCACGACCGCCCCCGGCCGCACCAGCAGCAGCGCCAGGAGGGCCCGGCGGGCGGGCCCGCCCAGCGGCACCTCGGCCCCGTCGTCGCGCCACGCCCTGGTGTCACCGAGGATCCCGAACCGCATGCCGGTGATTATCCCCGGTGCGCCGGATCAGCGTCCGACGGGGAAGTTGGCGCGCAAGACGCCGTGCGGGTCGTGGTGCCGCTTGATCCGGCGGAGCCGGGCCAGGGCGCCGGGGGAGAAGGCGTCGGCGGCGCTCTCGTCAGGCCCGAGGAAGGTGTACGGCTTGCGCCCGCTGACGGGCAGCGCCGAGGCGAGGTCGCGCTGCCGGGCGGCGACGGCCGCGGCCGTCTCCGCGTCAGCGGGGATGCCGAACATGTAGAGCGCGTACGGCTCGGTCAGCGCCCCCTGCGGCGTGTCGGACGGGCGGGTGAACGCGCCGCCCAGGTGCCGGACCTGGACGCTGAGCAGCGGCGCGATCGGGTCGGCGAGCAGCGACTTGGCCGCCGCGTCGTCCAGGACGGTGAGCAGTTCCGCGCGGGAGAGACCGGGCCCGGGGTCGGTGGGTTCGGCGGTGATGCCGCCGAGCTCGGACACCGGCATGACCCCGCGGGTGTCGGACAGCGGCCGGGCCAGGCGGTCGAGCGGCGCCAGCAGGTCACGGGCGGCGTCCGGCCGGCCGAGGTACGTGGCGTCCACGGCGACCATGGGCGCGGAGCCGGGGAAGTGCAGCAGGTCCAGCCAGACCGTCAGCTCGTCCGGCGCGCCGGCGGTGATCCGCCGGTAGGCGTCCAGTACCTCCTCCGCGTGGGAGCCCGCCCACAGGACCCGCCCGCCGAACAGGTGCGGCGCCGGGTGCAGGGCCAGCTCCAGCGCGGTGACGACGGCGAAGTCCCCGCCTCCGCCGCGCAACGCCCAGAACAGGTCGGGGTCGGAGTCCGCGGTGACGCGCCGGGCCCGGCCTTCCGCGTCCACCACGTCCAAGGCGGTGACCGCGTCCGCGACCCACCCGTGCGCGCGGCCGAACCAGCTCAGCCCCCCGCCGAGCGCCACGCCCGCCACGCTGACGACGGGGGAGCTGCCCGGCAGCCCCGTCAGGCCGTACCGGGCGGCGGCGGCCTGGAGGCGGCCGGACGCCACGCCCGCACCGATCCGGGCACGGCGGGCCACCGGGTCGATCTCCAAGGTGTCCAACCGGCCGGTGCGCAGCAGGATCGTGCCCGCGGCGCTGCCGGACGCGCCGTGCCCGTTCGGCTGGACGGCGACGCTCAGCCCGGCCGACCGGGCGTGACGGACGAGCGCGGCGACGTCGTCGGCGTCGGCCGCCTCGACCACGGCCGCCACCGGTTGTCCGACGGCCAGGTTCCAGGGGCGGTGCGCGGCGTCGAAGCCGGGGTCTCCCGGCAGCAGGACCGGGCCGCGGACGACGGTGCGCAAGGCGTTCATCGTGTTCATGCACCCAACGCTACGGCCGGAAAAGACCCGATATATGGTGCATTCTCGTGGCAGATTCGTGGGTCAATCTGGCGGAGCGGCTCGGCAGTGACCTGCACCTGGAGCTGGCCGGCCCCGGTAGCCGCCGCGCCGTGCTCACCCGCGCGCCGCGCGACGCGCTCTGCCGCGTCCTGTCACGCTGCGCGGATCACCAGCGGGCCCAGGGGCTCTCCGCGCCACCGCCCCAGGTCGTGGTGCCCGCCGCCCGCCACCGCTGGCGCACGTCCACCTTGGCGCCGGTGCGCGGGGCCCGCAGAGTGAACGGGCCGCACGCCGCGACGCCGCCGTCCGGCGGGGTGAGGCCGACGCAGATGAACGGCTGGGAGAGGTTCGCGTCGGCGTCGGTGTCGTAGAGCTGCACGTGGACGTCGGAGCGTGCGGAGCCTCTGATCTGGCCCTTCAGGTGGATGGTGTCGCCGACGACGGCCATGCAGGGCGACATCTCCGCGCCGCTGCCGACGGCCAGCCACGAACGGCACTTCCACACCGGCGCGGGGGGTTGTGACGGCGGCTGCTCCTCCGGCTCCACCTCGGGGGACGTCTGTGCGGGCTTCGGCGTGCGGACGCGGCGCGTGGGCGGTTTCGTCGAGGGCGGCGGGGTCGTGGGGGCCGAGACGGTTTCCTGCTTCGGCTCGTCCTCAGGCTCCCTGCGCTTTTTGAGGTTCTTCGGCGACGGCGTGGGGACTTCCGGGCTGGGTGTCACGACCGATGGGTTCGCCGCCTCGCCGGTCGGGGAAGTCGAGGGAGCCGCGCTCGCCTTCGGTGCCCGCCACGGGGCGGCGACGGCCACCGCCGCGCCGGCCAGGACCAGCGCCGCTGCGGCGGACGCGGCGATCACCAGGCGCTGACGGGGCCGGCCGCGCCCTTCCGACGTCACCGTGTTCTCTCCAGGAACCGGCGGTGTCCGGCCGGGCGGCGGCGCTGGAGCGGCCGGGAGGGGCTCGGACGTCGTGGAGACGGCCTCGTCCCTGGGCACCGGCGGCAGGGCGGGCAGCCCGGTCAGCGACGGCCCCGCCTCCTTCAGCGCCGCCGCCACCGCCAGAGCGCTGGGACGCCCGGCCGGGTCCTTCAGGACGCAGGCCTGGACGAGCGCCCACAGCGGGCCGGGCATGCCGGGCAGCCTGCGCGGCGCGGCCGTGGCGTGCTGGCGGAGCAGCGCCATCGGATGGTCGCCCACGAACGGGGGACGCCCGGCGAGCAGCTCGTACAGGATGAGGCCGAGGGCGTAGACGTCCACGGCCGCGCTGGGAGCGGCGCCGTCGGCCACCTCAGGAGCCAGGTAGGCGGGCGTGCCGATGACCGCGCTGGTCTGGGTGAGGCCGGGGCCGTGCACGATGCGGGCCACCCCGAAGTCCGTCAGCCGCACCTGCCCGGTGGCCGCGTCGATCAGGACGTTGCCCGGTTTGACGTCCCGGTGCACGACGCCGACGGCGTGCGCGACCGCCAGCGCGTCGGCGACCTGGGCCATCAGCCGGGCCGCCTCCGCCGGAGGCAGGGTGCCGCGCTGCCGGAGCAGCCCGCGCAGATCGCCGCCCTCCACCAGGTCCATGATCAGGGCGAGGCGGTCGCCCTCGATGACGAAGTCGCGGACGGCGACGATGTGGGGATGGCGCAGGGCGCGCATCACGTTGCGTTCCTGCACGAACCGCAGGACGAGGTCACTGTCGCCGGCCAGGCCGTCACGCAGCAGCTTGACCGCCACAAGCTCCCCGGTGTCCCGCTGCCGTGCCCGCCAGACCGTGCCCATCGCGCCGCCGCCGATCTCGTCCAGCAGCACGTACCCGCTGCCCAGGGACTCGGCCCCGCCCCGCACCATCGGTGATGATCCCCCTCCGCCGTGTGGAGATCAACAATAGTCAGGTCGGTGAGCCGCCAGGAAGATCACCAGCTCACGCCCTGGCCTGGTCCGTCGGGCGGATGAGGAGCTCGTTGACCGCGACGTGCTCCGGCTGCGTCACCGCGTACAGGACGGCGGCGGCGATGTCCTCCGGCCGCAGGGTGCGCATGGAGCCGGCCATCTCCTGGGCGGCGGCCCTGATCGCGGGGTCGGTGATGTGGCCGGCCAGCTCGGTGGCGACGAAGCCGGGCTCCACGACCACCACGCGCACGTCCTGCTCGGTGACCTCCTGCCGCAGCGCCTCGGAGAAGGCCGTGACCCCGAACTTGGTGGCGGCGTAGACGGCGCTGAAGGCCGACGCGGTGCGGCCCGAGGTGGAGGAGACCTGCACGACGACGCCCTTGCGCGCCAGCAGGTGCGGCAGGGCCGCGTGGACCGTGAACATCGAGCCGAGCAGGTTGGTCTCGACCATGCGCGTCCACTGCCGGGTGTCCGCGCCCGCGATGGGGCCGCTGAGCATCACCCCGGCGTTGTTCACCAGGATGTCCAGGCCGCCGAACCGCTCAATGGTGGCGGCGACCGCCGCCCGTACCGACTCCTGGTCGGTCACGTCGAGGTCGAGGGGCAGCGTCTCGCCGGGCGCCTGGCCCGCCAGGGCCTTCAGCCTGTCGGCGCGCCGCGCGCCGACCGCGACGCGCGCCCCGGCCGCGGAGAGTGCCAGCGCGGTGGCCTCGCCGATGCCCGAGGACGCTCCGGTGACGAGGGCGACCTTGCCGTGCAGCGTGGTGTTCATGTGTTCACTCCAATTCCTTAAGCGGACCGGTCGGTCACTTTTACTGTAACGGATGAAACGGACCGATGGGTCACCTTGCGCTAGGGTGGTGAGCGGAAAGGAGGCGCATGGCTGGGACGACGTCCGCCGCCTCGCCGCGCAAGGACGCGGTGCGCAACCGGCGGCTGCTGCTCGACACGGCGGCGGAGATGTTCGCCGAGCGCGGCGTGGAGGTGTCCATCGGTGAGATCGCGCAGCGGGCCGGGGTGGGGAAGGGCACGGTCTTCCGGCACTTCCCGTCCAAGGACGACCTGCTCGCGGCGATCATGCTGGGGATCCTCGGCGAGCTGAGCGAGGCCGGGAACGCGTTGCTCGAAGCCGAGGACGCCGGTCCGGCGCTGCGCCGGTTCATGACCACCTGCGTGGAGACCTTCGTCGGTGACCGCGCGTTCTGCGAGACCGTGGGGCGGCCGTCCTTGCAGCACGCGGAGGTGCGTGAGGCGATCCATCGGCTGTGCGGCGTCGCGGAGGCGCTCACCGCCCGGGCCCGCGCGCAGGGCGCGGTCCGGCCCGGGATCACCGGCATCGACGTGGTGCTGCTGGTGAGTGGCGTCCAGCACACGGCCGAGCCGCTGCTCGCCGCCGAACCGCAGGCGTGGCGGCGCTACCTGGAGCTGGCCATCGACGGGATCACCGCCGACACCGGGCGCGAGCTGCCGCACCCGCCGCCGGACGGCCTGCCCCTGGCTTGAGAGACGGCCTCACGTACGCGGGGAGTCCGCCGCGAGCGCCACCCCCTCCTTCAGCTCGAGCACCACCTTGCCGCCCTCGGCGCGGACGTCGCCGAGCCGGGTCACGCCTTCCCGCCCGCCGGGATCCTGGCCGCCGCATCCGGACAGGGCCGCCAGCACGATCATCGCGGCTCGTCTTCGCGAGTGTTCTCTCCCGCCGACGTCCGGACCCGGTATGCAAACGATAACGGTCATCATGCCGCCCTAGGGAGATCGTGGCGATTTGTGGTGGTACGGTCTTGCTCCGAAAATGATTCTCGTTTTCTGGAGTGTCCTTGAGATCGCAGTCCAAATCCCCACCCGCCGCGACGTTCGCCATGCCGGTGACCGTCGCCCTGCTGACCGGCGTCCTCGCGGTGTCGGTGCTGCTGGCGATCGGGCTGGGCGCCGCCGCCGTGCCGCCGGGGGAGACGCTGCGCTTCCTCTGGGCGGCCGTGACCGGCGGCTCCATCACGGCCGACGAGGTCACGGCGTACCAGATCATCTGGCAGGTGCGCACGCCGCGCGTGCTCCTGGCTGTCCTGGTGGGGGCCGGGCTGAGCGTGGTCGGGGTGGCGATCCAGGCCATGGTGCGCAACGCGCTGGCCGACCCGTACGTGTTGGGCGTGTCGTCGGGCGCGTCGGCCGGGGCGGTGCTGGTCGGCGTCACGGGCACACTCACCGCGCTGGGCGTCTACGCGGTCTCGGCCGGCGCGTTCCTGGGGGCGCTGCTCGTGTCCGCCCTGGTTTACCTGGCCTCGCGCGGCGCCGGCGGCCTGACGCCGCTGCGGCTGGTGCTCACCGGGGTGGCCATGGCGTTCGGCTTCCAGGCCGTGATGAGCCTCATCGTCTACTTCGTCCCGGACGGCGAGTCGACGAGCACGGTGCTGTTCTGGTCGATGGGCGGCTTCGGCGCGGCGACCTGGGGCGCGCTGCCCGTCGTCGCGGCCGTCACCGCCGCCACCGTCGTGCTGCTGCGCCGCCACGCGCGCAGCCTGGACGTGCTCGCCCTCGGCGACGAGACCTCGGTGAGCCTCGGCGTGGACACGGTCAGGCTGCGGCGCGGCCTGTTCGTCCTGACGTCGCTGGCGACCGGCGCGATGGTCGCGGTCAGCGGCGCGATCGGGTTCGTCGGGCTGGTCATGCCGCACCTGGTGCGGTTGTGGACGGGCGCCGCGCACGTCCGCGTGCTCACCATCGCGCCGCTGGCCGGGGCCATCTTCATGGTGTGGGCCGACCTGGTGGCCAGGACCCTGGTGGCGCCGCGCGAGCTGCCGCTGGGCGTGATCACCGCGCTGGTGGGCGTGCCGGTCTTCGTCGTGCTGCTGCGCCGCCGCGGCTACCTGTTCGGCGGACGCTGATGGGCGGCCTGCTCGTGCTGGACGAGCTGTCGGTGACCATCGACGGCGCCGCCATCGTCCGTGATCTCGCACTGGACGTGGCAGAACGGCAGGTCGTCGGTCTGATCGGGCCCAACGGCTCGGGCAAGACGACGGCCCTGCGGTGCGTGTACCGGGCGTTGCGGCCCTCGGGCGGCGCCGTCTGGATCGACGGTCAGGAGTTGTCGCGGATGCCGCTGCGCGACAGCGCCCGCGTCATCGCCGCACTCACCCAGGAGGGACGGGCCGACCTCGACTTCACCGTCGAGGAGGTCGTCGCCCTCGGCCGCGCCCCCCACCTGCGCGGCAACCAGGCGCTCAGCGCCCGCGAACGCGACCTGTGCCACCAGGCCATGGCCCGGATGGAGGTGCTGCACCTGGCGGGGCGCGGCGTGCTGTCGCTGTCCGGCGGGGAACGCCAGCGCGTCCTGGTGGCCAGGGCGCTCGTCCAGGAGCCGCGGCTGCTGGTGCTCGACGAGCCCACCAACCACCTCGACCTGCACCACCAGATCCGGCTGCTGTCCATGCTCAGGCAGTCGGGGCCGGCCGTGCTCGTCACCCTGCACGACCTCAACCTCGCCGCCTCCGCCTGCGACCGGCTCGCCGTCCTCTCCCACGGGACGCTCGTCGCCTCCGGGCCGCCCGCCGACGTCCTCACCGAACAGCTCCTGCGTGAGGCGTTCGGCGTCGAGGCCAGCGTCGTCCCGCATCCCCTCACCGGCGTCCCGCAGGTGCTCTACGACCTCGGCACCGCCACCACCACGGAAGGAAGATCCGCGTGAACACACCTACCTCCGCCGCGCTCCTGGCGGGACTGCTCCTGATCGCCGGCTGCGGCGCGCAGGTGGAGGACGGCGGCACCGCCGCACGCACGGTGACCGTCAAACGGTGCGGACAGGACGTCGAGTACACCACCCCGCGGCGCGCCGTCGCCTACGAGGGCGGCAGCGCCGACAAGCTGTTCGCCCTCGGGCTCACCGAGCACGTCCACGGCTACGTCATGCCGCCCGCCAACCCGCCCGTCACGGAGTCGCCGTGGGCGAGCGAGTACGCCAAGGTCAAGTTCCTCAGCGACGACCTGCTCAACCGGGAGCTGGTCGTGGACGCCAAGGCCGACCTCGTCGTCGCCGGCTGGCGCTCCGGCTTCAGCGACCAGCGCGGCATCACCCCGGCCATCCTGGACGGGCTGAAGATCCAGAGCTTCATGCACACCGAGTCGTGCTTCAACTATCCCGGTCATCCCGAACGCGTCACGCCCTTCGACGCCCTCTACACCGACCTGGAACGGCTCGGCCAGATCTTCGGCGTGGAGGAGCGGGCGCGGACTCTCGTCGAGGGGTACCGCAAGCGCGTCGAGGCCGTGCGGGCTCAGGCTCCTCAGGGGGATCCGGTGCCGGTGTTCCTGTACGACTCGGGGACCGACAAGCCGTTCACCGCGGGCCGTCAGGTGCCGCCGAACGACATCATCCGGTTCGCGGGCGGGCGCAACATCTTCGGGGAGCTGGACGCGCGGTGGAGCGAGGTGACCTGGGAGGCCGTCGTTCAGGCCAAGCCCGAGGTGATCATCATCCTGGACTACGGTGACAAGCCTGCCGAGGAGAAGATCAAGTTCCTCAAGGAGTTCCCCACCACTGCCAAGTTGCCGGCCGTGGTCAACGATCGGTTCTATGTGCTCGACTACAACGAGGGGATCAGCGGGCCGCGCAACGTCGACGGGCTGGAAGGGTTCGCGGCGTACCTGCGCGAGCTGGACGCGTGAGCGTGCCGGTTCTGCGTGACCGGCGGTTCGTCCGGCTGTGGTGCGGCACCACCGCTTCGGGGCTGGCCACCTGGGCGCTGCCGTTCGTGCTCGGGCTCGCCGTCCTGGACCGCACGCTCACGGCGGGCGAGCTGGGCGTCGTGCTGGCCGCCCGCACCGTCGGATTCCTCGCCGCGGTGCCGGTCAGCGGGGTTCTGGCCGATCGGTACTCGCGGCGGGGCGTGGTGCTGTGGGCGGGGCTGGCCGCCGCCGTGGCCACCCCGGGGATCGCGCTGGGCCTCGGCGGTTCCGTCCTGGTCATGGCGGTGGCGGCGGTGGTCGTCGGGGCGGGGCAGGGGGCGTGCCGGCCCGCGTTCCAGGCGCTCACGGCCGAGGTGGTGGAGGACGGGCGGCGGCGGCAGGCCAACGCGGCCATCACGTTCGCCGTACGCGTCACCACCCTGGTCGCGCCTGCCGGCACCGCGCTGCTGGCGGTCGTCCTGGACACCTGGGCGCTGCTCATCGGCACCGGCCTGCTGTGGCTGCTCGCCGCCCTGCTCCCTCCCACCGGCCTCCCCGCTCCTGCGCCCGCTCCTGCGCCCGCTCCTGCTTCTGGGCGGGTGCGGTTGCTGGCGGAGTTCGGCGAAGGCTTGCGGGAGGCCCGCCGCCACCCCTGGTTCCTGGCCGGCCTGGCAGCACTGGCCGCCGTCATCTTCACCGGCTACTCAGCCACCGGCGTAGCCCTCCCGCTGGTCAGCCGCGACCGCTACGGCACAGAAGCCGTACTGGCGGCGGCCCTCACCGCCTACACCCTCGGCGCCCTGGCCGGAGCGGTGCTCGTGGCCCGCTGGAAACCCAGAGCCCAGGGCTGGACCGCCCTGGCAGGCCTGGCCCTGTACGGTTTCGCCCCCCTCAGTCTCCTCCTGCCCGTGCACCCCGCCGCCGTGTTCGCCGCGTACGCGGTGGCCGGGCTGGGCATCGAGCTGTTCAACGTGCCCTGGTTCACCGCCACCCAGCGCGAGGTGGAGCCCCGTCTGCTCGCCCGCGTCTCCTCGCTCGACTTCCTCATCTCCTACGGCCTGGCCCCCGTCGGCCTGGCCTTCCTCGCCCCGGCCATCGACGCGTTCGGCTGGAAGCCGGTCCTGGCCGGGTGCGCGCTGGTGTGTTTCGTCGCCCCCGCCGCCGCGGCCCTGGTTCCGGGCACCCGCGGCTTCTCCCGCCGCACGGCCACGCCGGCAGCGTAAGGTTCGGTGAGTGGCATCAGCTCACGTCCCTCTGGGAGAGATGCGATGACGGACAGGAACAGTTCTTCGGGCGCCGGGCTCGGCTTCGGGATCAGCCTCGGCACGATCTTCGGCGTCGTCTTCGGGCTCGCCTTGGACAACCTCGCCATCGGGATCTCGCTGGGCCTGGCCCTGGGGGTGGCCTTCGGCGCCGCCTACAGCGCGCGGAAGAAGAACGACGGCGGAGGGCCGGGGAGCGGTTGACCCTGACGCTGGGTCAACCCCGCACCATGGCCCCATGACCCGACGGAGCAGGCAAGACCACCACGGTCAGGATCCTGTCCACCCTCCTCCCCGCCGACGCCGGCACCGCCAGGGTCGCCGGTCACGACGTGCGCCGGGAGGCCGGCCGGGTGCGGGCGGCGATCGGGGTGACCGGGCAGTTCTCCGCCGTGGACGAGCTGCTGACCGGCCGCGAGAACCTGCGGCTGATGGCCGATCTCGGCCACCTCGACCGGCGCGGCGCGAAGGCGGTGGTGGAGGGGCTGCTGGACAGGTTCGGCCTGGCGGAGGCGGCCGGGCGGCGGGCCGGGACGTACTCCGGCGGGATGAAGCGGCGGCTCGACCTGGCGATGACGCTGGTGACGCGCCCTCGGCTGATCTTCCTCGACGAGCCGACCACCGGCCTCGACCCGCGCAGCCGCCGCGCCCCGGCCCGCCGGCTCATCGAGCTGCTGGAGGAGCGAGGCTGGACGGGCTGGACCAAGCTCGAGCGCGTCCAGCACGACGCCCGTTGAAGCGGTTACACCGCCCTCCTCACTGCGTGGCCGCGTGCTCCTCGGCCAACTCCCGCGCCACCTGGTCCCCGCCCGCGTTCCGCCACTGGGTGACGATGTCCTTCCACGCCGACAGCGGCTTGCGCCCGAAGACGACCGCGGCGATGCCGTCACCCATGATCTGGCTCATCGCCGCCCCCTTGCTCACCGAGGTGGCCGAGCGCAGCCCGTTGGCCGGGTTGGCGACGCTCCTGGGCAGCGTCGCCTTCTGCCAGTCGTAGGTGGCCTGCGCCGTCCGCGGGTGCCCGGGCAGGTGGAGCACGGACGGCGCCGCGCCGATGTAGCGGAACGGCAGCGTGTTGTTGTTCTCGGTCTGGAACAGGTCGAGGGTCTTGATGCCGTCGCCGTCCTTGGTGAAGTGCACGCCCTCGACGCCGTAGTTGGCCAGCTCGTACTCCTTGGTGCCGAACGGGGCGCTGAGGTAGTCGCTGATGCGCAGCAGCATCTTGATCCGCTCGGGCGCGGCCTTCTTGAACGTGACGTAGCCGAACATGCCGGGGCCCTGCCAAGGGGTGGCGTCCGGCCCGTAGGGGTAGCCGAGGTCCAGCTCGAACCGGTTGTTGATCTTGGTCAACGTGGTGGGCGACATGGAGCCGAAGCCGTCCTGGACGGAGGCGACGGTGCCGTTGTGGAAGTAGGTCTGCATGTCGGTGGAGCTGACGGTGAGGCTGTCCGGGTGCACCGACTTGGCCTCGGCCAGCTTGCGCATCACGTCCAGGGCCTGCTCGAACTGCGGGGTGGCCAGCGTGGAGGTGAACTGGCCGCCCGCCAGCGACCAGGTGTTGGGCGCGCCGAGCGAGCCTGCGTGGTAGGTGATGCCGCCGAGCCCGCCGAAGAGCGTCTTGTACCAGCCGAGCCCCCACTTGCGGTCGCCGCTCAGCTCCTTCATCGCGTCCAGGTACTGCTCGGTGGTCCAGGTTTTGGGGATGCCCGCCTCGTTCATGGCGGTGCGGTTGACGAACAGGCTGTTGGCCGGGGTGGGGCGTTCCAGCGGGACGCCGTAGAGCTTGCCGTTGATGCGGCCCATGCCCTTCCAGGCGTAGGCGGGGATGTTGGCCAGGTTCGGGTAGGCCTTGACGGCGTCGCCGCCGATGAACTCCGACAGGTCGGCGCACCTGGCCTGGATGAACTCCAGGGAGTGCGGCAGGGCGAGGTTGGTGAACATGATGATGTCCGGCAGGTCGCTGCCCGAGGCCATCAGGGTGGTCATCTTCTGGCCGTACTCGGGGTCGGGCACGACCGTGACCTGGAGGTCGACGTTGAGCGCCTTGTTGATGGCCTGCCAGTAGCGGTTCTGCGTGACGGGCGTGGGCGGCGGGCCGTAGGTGACGACCAGCGCGGTGACCTTCGAGCCGTCGCCGACCGTGTCGTTCACCGACTGCACCAGCGTTTCCGGATATTTCAGGTAAAGGGGCTGGACGCCGGTGGCGTCACCGGGGGCGTCCGGCTTCGGACCGGCGAACGGCACGTACGCCGGCCAGGGCACGAGCTGCTTGCCCGCGTTGGAGACGCCGCCGCCCGACGGGCTCCCGCCGCCGCCACAGGCGGTCAGCAGCGACGCGGCGGCCACGCCGAGAGCGCCCCTGAACAGGGCACGGCGATCCAGGGTGTTGTCCATGACGAGGATTCCTTCTGGTGGGGGGTGGTTCAGGCCTTGAGCGCGCCGGTGAGCACGCCCTTGGCGAAGTAGCGCTGCAGGAAGGGGTAGACGCACACGATCGGCAGCGTGGCCAGGATGACCACGGCCATCTGCACCGACTGCGGCGAGCTCATGGCCAGCTCGCCGGACGTCTCCGACAGGGCCGCGCCGCCGGTGACGTACTGGCGCAGCACGGTGCCGATCGGCCACATGCTCTGGTCGTTGAGGTAGATGATCGCCTCGAAGAACCGGTTCCAGTACGAGACCGCGTAGAACAGGCCGATCACCGCGATGACCGCCTTCGACAGCGGCAGCACGACCTTGCGCAGGATCGCCAGCTCCCCGGCCCCGTCCATGCGGGCGGCGTCGATCAGCTCCTGCGGGATCGACTGGAAGAAACCGCGCATCACGACCAGGTTGAACACGTTGACCAGGAACGGCAGGACCAGCGCCGCGTAGCTGTCGACCAGCCCCGCGCTCTGCACGACCAGGAACAGCGGCACCATCCCCGGCGGGAACAGGAACGTGAACAGCACCAGCAGCAGCATCGGCTTGCCGCCGTAGACCTTGGGCCTGCTCAGCGTGTACGCCAGCGCGATCGTGCAGGCCAGGCTGAGCGCGGTGCCGACCAGGGTGACGCCGGCGCTGATGAGCAGGGCGCGGGTGATGATGCCGCCGGCCAGGATGTCGGCGTAGGCGTCGAAGGAGAACTGGGTCGGCCAGACGACCCAGCCGCCGTTGTCGATGACGTTCTGCGGGCTGGCCAGGCTGGTGGCCAGCACCGTCCACAGCGGGAAGACGACCAGCAGCACGACGACGCTCAGCGCGACCGCTTTGAGCATGCGGACGGCGAGGCTGGGGCGGCCCATCCAGGCGGGCGCTCGGGTGGTGCTCATGCCTTGTAGACCCCCTGCTCGCCGAGCCGGTGCGCGACCTTGTTGGCGGTGTAGATGAGCACGATGCCGATCACGCCCTTGAACAGGCCGACCGCCGCGGCGTAGCCGAAGTCGCCGCCGGCGAAGGCGGTGACGTAGACGAACGTCTCCAGCACCTCGCCGGTCTCCGGGCCGACGGACTGGCGCTGCAGGAAGAACTGCTCGAAGCCGATCGACAGGAACTCGCCGAGCCGCAGCACCAGCAGCAGCACGATGACCGGGCGGATGGCGGGCAGGGTGACGTGCCACAGCCGCCGTCCCCAGCTCGCCCCGTCGATGGCGGCGGCCTCGTACTGCTGCTCGTCCACCTGCGACAGCGCGGCCAGGAAGATGATCGTGGCCCAGCCGCACTCCTTCCAGACGAGCTGGGCGACGACCAGCGGCCCGTACGCGTCCGGATTGCCGATGATCGAGATCGAGCCCGCGCCCAGGTCGGACAGCCAGCCGTTGACCACGCCCGCGCCGCCGAGCATCTGCTGGAACAGCGCCAGCACGATCACCCAGGACAGGAAGTGCGGCAGGTAGACCACGCTCTGCACGAACTTGCGGACGGTGTCGCCGACGATGCTGTGCAGCAGCAGCGCCAGCGCCAGCGGGGCCGGGAAGAAGAAGACGAGTTGCAGGACGGCGATCGTCAGGGTGTTGCGCACCGCGTTCCAGAACTCGGGGTCGGTGAGCATGCGCTCGAAGTGCGCCAGCCCCACCCACTCGCTGCCCGGGATCCCGAGGAACGGGACGTAGTTCATGAACGCCAGCGCGTTGCCGAACAGCGCGCCGTAGTGGAAGACCAGGAAGTACACCAGGCCGGGCACCGCGATCAGGAGCAGCACGCGATCGGCTCTGATGCGCCGCAGCGGGCTCCCGCGATGGGACGGGGCCTGCGCCTTCTCGATCGGCGGACCGGTCGTCGCCCCGGTGCCGCCACGGACCCGCGTCATGCTCACGTGTTACGCCTCTCTGCGGTGCGGAGCCGAAACAGAATGGTCATGAAGATAAAACGGTTACATGACACGGTCAAGAGTGAGGCTGCGGACTTTCCTGGCCTTCTCGAAGAAGAGCAGGCATGATAATGCCAGTGAGAAGGTTGTCCTACGGAAGCGTTTCCACAGGTCGCCAGGCGAACGTCTTCACGGTCATGCACCCCTCCGAGGCTGTGACGTCCCTCACACCGTGTCACGGGAGTGGCGGGTACCCCGTCTTGAGAGGGCATGACGAACACAACGGTGCTGATCACCGGAGGCAACAAGGGGCTCGGTCTCGAGGCGGCGCGGCGGCTCGGGCAACTCGGCTGGACGGTCTTCCTCGGCTCGCGCGACGAAGGCCGCGGCCAGGCGGCGGCGGACAAGCTGGCCGGCGAGGGCGTGCGGGTGATCATGGTCCCGCTCGACGTGACCTCGGACGAGTCGGTCGAAGCCGCGGCGAGGCTCGTCCGCGAGCACACCGGCAGCCTGGACGTGCTGATCAACAACGCGGGCGCGCCCGGCAGGGGCGTCACGCCCGCCGAGGCGACGGTCGAGGAGATCCACGCCGTCTACGACACCAACGTGTACGGGCCCATCAGGGTCACCCACGCCTTCCTGCCCCTGCTGGAGGCGGCCGGCAACCCGCGCGTGGTGATGGTCTCCAGCGCCGTCGGCGCCTTCTCGGTCGTCACCGACCCGGGGCAGGCCGCCTCGAAGTTCCACGAGCTCGCCTACAGCTCGTCCAAGACCGCCCTCAACATGATCACCGTCAGGTACGCGCAGGCGCTGCCGCACATCAAGTTCAACCTCGCCACCCCCGGCGAGGTCGCCAACCGCAAGTTCGCCGCCACGGACATGAACGGCCACACCGGCGAGCTGACCGTCACCGAGGGCACCGACTCGATCGTCGGGCTCGCGACCCTCGGCGCCGACGGGCCGACCGGCATCTTCGTCGACCGGCTCGGCCCCATAGCCTGGTGACCTGCTGACAAGCCACGTTGACGGGAGAGACGCCGATGCCTGCGGACGAGATGGCGGCGAGCACGTACCGGCCGCTGTTGTTCTCCATCGCGTACGGGATGACGGGAACCGTGGGCGACGCCGAGGACCTCGTGCAGGACGCGTTCCTCGGCCTGACCAAGGCCCGCCAGGCGGGCACCGAGATCGCCGACCAGAAGGCGTACCTGGCCACGGCGGTGACGCGGCTGGGCATCGACCATCTGAGGTCGGCGCGGGTGCGGAGGGAGACGTACGTGGGGGACTGGCTGCCCGAACCCGTCGTCGCGCCGGCGGGCGAGCCGGGGCCGGCCGAGCACGCCGAGCTGGCCGACTCGCTGTCGATGGCGTTCCTCGTGCTGCTGGAGTCGCTGTCGCCGGTGGAGCGGGCCGTGTTCATGCTGCGCGAGGTGTTCGGCTACGACTACCAGGACGTGGCCAGGATCACCGGCAAGACCGAGGTCAACTGCCGGCAGATCTTCGCCCGCGCCAGGCAGCGCGTCGCCGCCGGCGGGCAGGCGCACGACAGCACCCCGGCGCCGGCGCGGCGGGCGCGCGGCGAGAAGCTCGCCCGCCGCTTCTTCGACGCCGCCGCCGGCGGTGACATGGACGCGCTGCTCGGCATGCTCTCGCCCGACGTGGTCTTCCACGGCGACGGCGGCGGCAAGGCGCAGGCGCTCGGACGCCCCGCGACCGACCCGCAGCGCGTCGCGCGGCTGCTCGTCGCCGGGCTGCGCCGGGTCGCCAAGCTCGGCGTCTCCTACCGGCCGGCCTGGGTCAACGGCCGGCCGGGCGCCGTCATGTACGACGCGGAGGGGCGCGTGGCCAGCGTGGTCGGGCTCGAGATCGCCGACGGCGTGATCCAGGCGATCCACTCGGTGGCCAACCCCGACAAGCTCGGCCATCTCGGGCCGGTGTCCGACGTGGGGCTCCTGCCCGAGAGGTGAACCTGCCCCCTGCCGGCTCAGGCCGGGACGTCCATGCGCCGCGTCCCGATCACCGGCAGCAGGCGCACGGCCTGCTCGGACGGCGAGCCGGGCACGGTCAGGGCGGCGCGTCAGCCGCAGCTCGACACCCGGGTCACCGAGGCCGGCTCGTAGACGGCGGCGTAGAACTTCTTCTTGCCCTTGGTCTTCGCGTTGACCGTCATGCACCGGTACTTGGCGGCCTTGTCGCCGACCGAGCCCTTGCGCACGAACGTGATCCTGACGCTGAGCCGGTGGCTGCAGTGGTTGTTGAAGTAGATGGTCGCGCTGGTGTTGCCCTGCCCCCAGGAGAAGTTGGCCCACTGGCCGCTGGGCTTGGAGCACCGGACGCTGTCACGCTCGACCGCCGCCGTGGCCGCGCCGGTCTGTGCGGAGGCGGCCGTCGCCGGGGTGAGAGACAGCGCCGCGATGGCAGCGGAGCCGAGCAGGACGGATGCGAGCTTCTTGGGGTTCATACCTCAACCTCGGGAGAGTCCAACAGATCTTGACAGGCCACCTTATCGACAGTCTCAAAGCAGAGTAAAGGCATGTCCAATATCTACGCGTACGCACCCGTACACCTACAGTAGTCACACCTCGCGGCGGCGCGCTGCGAAGATACGCAGCATGTCCGATGCCAAGCAGTACCCCTTCGAACCCGGCCCGGCGCAGACGCGCGAGATGGGGGAGGCCGTGCTGGCCCTGGTCCAGCGCTTCCTGGACGAGCTGCCCGAGCTGCCCGCCTTCGACCTCGACGGCGCCGCCGGGCTGGCCGCCGCGCTGCGCGAGCCCGCGCCCGAACACGGCGGCGCGTTACCGGATCTGCTGGAGACCGTGCACGCGGCGGCCCGCAGCGGTGCCATCAGCGCGGGGCCCGGCTACCTCGCCTACGTGCCGGGCGGCGGCCTGTACGCGTCCGCGCTCGCCGACTTCCTCATCGCCGCCCTCAACAAGTACGTCACCGTCTGGCAGCTCGCCCCCGCCTGCGCCCAGATCGAGGCCACCGCCATCCGCTGGCTCTGCGACCTGTTCGGCTACCCCGGGCAGGCGCGCGGCATCCTCACCTCCGGCGGCTCGATGGCCAACTTCTCGGCCGTCGTCACCGCCCGCACCACCCTGCTCGGCGAGGACTTCCTCGGCGGCACCGCCTACGTCACCGCCCAGACCCACGCCTCCTGCGCCAAGGCCGCCCTGCTGGCCGGCATCCCGCGCGCGCACGTCCGCGTCGTGCCGGCCGGGCCGGAGCTGACGATGGACCCGCAGGCCCTGGCCGGGATGATCGAGGACGACCGGCGGGCCGGGCTGCGGCCCTTCCTCGTGATCGGCAGCGCGGGCACGACGAACACCGGAGCCGTCGACCCGCTCCCCGAACTGGCCGCCGCCGCCCGCGGCGCGGGGGCGTGGTTCCACGTGGACGCCGCCTACGGCGGCCCGTTCCAGCTCACCGAGCGCGGCCGGTCGCGGCTGCGCGGCATCGAGCTGGCCGACTCGATCACGATCGACCCGCACAAGGCCATGTTCCTGCCGTACGGGACCGGGGCGCTGCTGGTGCGCGACGGCTCGCGGCTGCGCCAGGCCCACCACGTGGGCGCCGAGTACTTGCAGGATCTCGGCGAGGAGGAGGACATCCCCAACTTCACCGAGTACTCGCCGGAGCTGACCCGCGAGTTCCGCGGCCTGCGGTTGTGGCTGCCGATCAAACTGTACGGGCTGGGCGCCTTCCGCGAGGCTCTGGACGAGAAGCTGGACCTGGCGGAGCTGGCCTGCGAGAGGCTGCTGGAGCAGGGCTTCGAGGTGCCGTGGCGGCCCAGCCTGACCGCCGTGGCCTTCCGCTGGGCGCCCGGGCACGGCGACGCCGACGCGTTCAACGCCGAGCTGCTGAGCCGGGTGACGGCCCGCCGCCGCGCCCTGCTGTCCAGCACGCGGATCGGCGGCCGGTACATGATCCGGATCTGCGTCGTCAGCCACCGCACCCACCGGGACCGGGTCGAGGAGGTCCTGGACATCGTCTCTGAGACCTGCGCGGAGCTGCGGGCGGAACTCGGCTACTAGCCGGGCCGCCCCGTCATCGAAGGCGGGGCGCGAGCCGGTCGAGGGTGTCGACGGCGGAGGGCAGGTCCGCGGCCAGCGGATGCAGCAGCACGTGGTCGGCCCCCGCGTCCAGGTGCGCACGCAGCCGGCGGGCGACCGCCTCCTCGTCGCCCCAGGCCAGGGTGGCGTCCACGAGCCGGTCGCTGCGGTCGTCCGCCAGATCCTCGTCACCGTAGCCGAGCCTGCGGTAGTTCGCCGTGTACGGGGTCTCGACGTTGCGCTGCCCCACCCGCAGGACGGCGCGGATCCGCTCCCTGGCCGCGCCGGGGTCGGACTCGATGACCAGCGCCTGGTGCGGGATGAGCAGCGGGCCGGGCCCGAGCGCCTTGCGGGCGGCCTCGGTGTGCTCGACCGGTTGCAGGAACGGGTGCACGCCGTCCGTCCGGTCGGCGGCCAGCCGGTGCGCCCTGGGGCCGAGCGCGGCCAGCACGCGGGGGTAGGCGATGCCGGGCAGCAGGCGGGTGGCGGCCTCGTCCATGGCGTCGAGGTAGTCGCGCAGGCCGCTGATGGGGCGCTCGCCCGGATGTCCGCCGAGCCCGAGCACGAGCCGTCCCGGGTGGGCCTCGGCCAGCGTGGCCGCCGCCGTGTGCGTGACCGACGGAGGGCGGATGCCCACGTTGGCGATGCCTGAGCCCGCGACCAGCCGCTCGGTTGCGGCCAGCATGACCGCGAGCTGCGTGAAGATCTCCCGCCCACCGGCCGGCGCGGCGGCGGGCGGCTCGCCCGTCCACAACGACCGGTATCCCAGCCGCTCGATCCGCGCGAACTGCTCGCGCTGCACGGGCACCGGCGTGCCGAGCAGCGTCTGGGGCGCGATCCACACGCCGTACCGGCCGAGCCTGTCCCTGGTCTCCCCGAGGTCCATCGCCGTTCTCCTTCGCGTTTCGGAGGCTGCCTCCGCTTGTCTGCGGGATACGATACGGAGGCAGGCTCCGGTTGGCAACGGTGAAGGAGAAACACCATGGACCGCGCGACGACCGCGCGCCCGCTGCGCGCCGACGCCCGGCGCAACCGCGACCGGCTCATCGCCGAGGCCCGCGCCGCGTTCGACCGGGCAGGCGTGGCCGCCTCGCTGGAGGACGTCGCCGCACGCGCCGGCGTCGGCATCGGCACGCTCTACCGGCACTTCCCCACCCGTGAGGCGCTGCTGGAGGCGGTGCTGAGGGAACGGTTCGACGCGCTCGCCGCCGGGGCCCGCGACCTGCTCGGCCACCCCTCGCCCCGCGGTGCCCTGCTAACCTGGGCGCGCGGGTTCGCCGAGGCGGGCACCACCTTCCGTGGCCTGACGACCGCCCTGTCGGCCACGCTCCAGGACGAGTCCTCGGCCCTGCACGCCTCGTGCGCGGCCATGCGGGAGGCGGGGGAGGCGCTGCTGGCCGAGGCCCAGCGTGGCGGCGAGATCCGCGCCGACGTGACCGTGGCGGAGCTGACCACGCTGGTGTTCGGGGTGGCGTGGGCGCATGAGCAGAACCAGGGACGGGGGACCACCGGCCTCGACCGGCTGCTCGGCCTGCTGTTCGACGGGCTGAGCGTGCGGTAGGCCACCCGCCGTGCGGAGCGGGCGGCCCGCCCTCGGCCGTGTAGCCGCCGACGTAACCCGTACCGGTGTGGCCCTGATGTTCCGCGCCGGCCACCGCGCCGCCGCGCAGGGTGGCGCTTTCCGCCTCCAGCACCGGGCGCGCCGCCACCGTGATGGCGTCCACGTTGACGTTGCCCGCGTCGCCGCTGTCGAAGGTGTAGGCGATGGCGCGGGACGTCCGCGCGCGCCTGGGGCCGGTGCTGACAGGCAGGTGAGGGCCAGTAAGAGGGGTAACAGGGCTGATTTGCGCATGATCTATCCCATCTCGGGAGGGGGTTACGGCGATCCTGTGGCGGATGCCGGGACTCATACGCGGGGATGGGGAGCAGCGCGGGCGGCTACAAGGTCAGCGGCCCGCCGAGGTCGCCGGACGACGGCGGGAGGGCGCCGCCGGTCCAGTCCCAGCCGGTGATCGTGCCGCGCATCAGCCGGGCCGCCGGCGACAGGTGGCTGTCGGCGCCCCAGTACAGGGTGACCGTGCGACGGCAGCCGGGGTCGTCGACCGGGATCCAGGCGCCCGGCACGCGCGTTGGGCTGCGGCGGGCGAAGGCGGGGACGAGCCCGATCCCGAGCCCCGCGCTGATCAGCGCCGCGATGGCGGTGGGCTCGTCGCTCTCACAGATGATCCTCGGGGTGTGGCCGCGGGCGGCGAAGAGGCGGTCGAGCAGCCGGCGGATCCAGTGCCCGGGCCGGGCGGTGATGATCGGCTGACCGGCGAGCTCGTCGATGCTGACAGCGGCCCGCTCCGCCAGCGGATGGCCGGGCGGCGTGCCCACCCCGACAGCCTCGTCGAACAGTCGCGCCGAGGCCAGCCCTTCGGCGTGGATCGGCTGCGAGGCGACGCACAGGTCGACGTCCTGCGCCCGCAGGCGGCGGGCCATCTCCTCGGCGGGCGTCCAGTGCAGCCCGACCTCGACGGCGGGATGGGCCTGCTTGAACGCCGCCAGCGGCCCCGTCAGGGTGAGGAACGTCTCCGACGCCAGCCGCACGCCGCCCACGCCCTGGCTGACGGCCTCGGCGACCGCCCGCCGCCCCGCGTCCAGCTCGCCGAGTGCGCGTTCGGCGTACTCGCGGAACAGCCTGCCCGTGTCGTTGAGCCGCAGCCGGTCGGCGCGGTCGAACAGCGGGGCGCCCAGCTCGCTCTCCAGCCGGTTGATGGTGCGGCTCAGCGACGGCTGGGCGACGCGGAGCTCGTCGGCCGCCCGGCTGAGGTGCTCCAGGCGGGCCACCACCACGAACTGCCTGAGCGTGTTCAGGTCCATCATGACTCCCCGGACATAACGGCATAGCGATATTGATCTTAGACAGGATAACTCCCCAGACATATCGTCGGTGCTGCTCGTGAATGAGGAGGTCGGCATGGGACTGGGGTGGGCGTTGCGCGCTGTTGTCAGCGCGCACGTCGTGGCGATGGCGGGGCAGCCGGTGTTCGCCGGGGTGTATCTGACGGGCGACTACGACAGCCTGCGGTGGCACGCGCTCGGCGCCGACGTGGTCACCTCGATCGGCTACCTGCAACTCGTGGTGGCGATCGTGGTGTGGGCGCGGCTGCGTCAGGCGTGGCCGTTCGTGGCCACGCTGGCGGTGGTGGGGGCTGAGACCGTGCAGTACTTCGCCGGGCTGGACGGGGCGTTGTGGCTGCACCTGCCGCTGGGCGTGATGACCGTGGTGGCGCTGGCCGTGCTGTTCATCGCCGTCTGGCAGCGGCCGTTCCGCACGGAGACGCCCGATGTCTGAAGTGAGCAGGCGGCGGGCGCTGGGCATCGGCGGGGCGCTCGGGCTGGTGGCGGCCACCGGCTTGTCGGCCGCGGCCGCGATGGCCCGCCGCCCGGCCGTCACCGGCGCCGAGTTGCGCAGCGCCGTCCCGCTGCCGCCGCCGTACCAGGTGCCGCTGCCGATCCCCGCCACGCTGGAGCCGGTCGGCGAGGGCCGGTACGAGATCGTCCAGCGCGAGACGACCGCGGAGATCCTGCCCGGGATCAGGACCAGGCTGTGGACGTACGCAGGCACGTTCCCCGGCCCGACGATCGAGTCGCGTCGCGGCCGGCCGATCACCGTGACGCATCGCAACGAGCTGCCCGTCCCGACGGTCGTGCACCTGCACGGCGGACGGACCCCGGCGGCCTCCGACGGCTACCCCACCGACCTCGTCCTGCCCAAGGGCTGGACGGGGCACGGGGGGCACGGCATGCACGATCACCGGGCGGTGGTGACGGAGCTGACGCGCGACTACACGTTCCCGCTGGACCAGCGGCCGACACTGCTGTGGTACCACGACCACCGGATGGACTTCACCGCCCCCGCCATCTGGCGCGGCCTGGCCGGGCTGCACCTCGTCCGCGACGACGCCGAGGAGGCGCTGGGCCTGCCCGCGGGCCGCCGCGAGCTGCCCCTGATGATCGCCGACCGGGCCTTCGCCGCCGACGGCGGCCTGCTGTATCCCTCGCTCGACCCCGCCCTGCGCGAGCGGCCGGGCGTGACGGAGCCGTACCTGGCGGGCGTGCTCGGGGACGTGATCCTGGTCAACGGCGCGCCGTGGCCGGTGCAAGAGGTGGACGCGGCCCGCTACCGGCTGCGCGTGCTGAACGCCTCGAACGCCCGCCACTACGAGCTGGAGGCCGTCACCGACGACGGCCGCCGCCTCGACCTCGTCCAGGTCGGCGCCGACCAGGGACTGCTGGCGGCGCCGGTCGTTCACCGGCTGCTGCCGATCGCGCCTGCCGAGCGTTACGACCTGGTCGTCGACTTCAGGGGCGTCCCTGTGGGCGGCCGTGTCCGGTTGCTGAACCGGCTCGGCTCCGGCCGTACCAAGGACGTCATGGCGTTCCGCGTGGCGCGCAGGGCCGCCGACGACAGCCGTGTGCCCGCCGTCCTGTCCACCGACCTGCCGGCCTGGCGCCGCTCGGACGCCGTCCGGGTGCGCGACCTCGCCTTCCGCACCGGGCGGGTGCACGGCGGCCACGGCTGGCTGATCGGCGGGCTGCCGTTCGACCCGGCCCGCGCCGACGTCACCACGGGTCTCGGCGACGTCGAGGTGTGGCGGCTGGTCGCCGACGTGCACCACCCCGTCCACCTGCACCTCGTCGGCTTCCGCGTGCTGTCGCGCAGCGGCGGGCCGCCCCTGCCGCACGACGCGAGACTGAAGGACACCGTCTCGCTGCGTCCCGGCGAGTCGGTGGAGATCATCACCCGCTTCGACGGCTACCGCGGCCGCTACCTGTTCCACTGCCACAACGCCGAGCACGAGGACATGGCGATGATGGCCAACCTGGAGATCACCTGACGAGCCGCTCCGACAGGGCCCGCCGATCGACCTTGCCGTTGTGGTTCAGCGGCAGCCGCGCCAGGTGCACCAGCCGCCTGGGCACCATGTGGCCGGGCAGCCAGGCCCGCACGTGCGCGGCCAGCTCCCGGTAGGGCAGCTCCTGCCCGGTGTAGGCGGCGACCAGCTCGGCGTCGCCGCGCGCGCCCTCGACGGCCAGCACGACGGCGTCGCGCACCCGCGCGTGGCGCCGCAGGACCGCCTCGACCTCTCCCGGCTCGACGCGGTGGCCGTACACCTTGACCTGGCTGTCCAGCCTGCTGAGGTGGGTGAGCCTGCCGCCGTCGTCGCGGACGCGGTCCCCCGTCCTGTACCAGTGCCGCGCGGTCAGCGGCGCGGAGCCGTCGTAGCTCTCGGACACGCCGCCCTCGAACGTGACGAACCGCCCGAGGTCGTCGGCCGGATCCAGGTAGCCAGAGAACCGCTGGCCGCCGCGCACGCACAGCTCCCCTTCGGGGGCGGCGCGGCCGTCCTCGTCCAGCACGACGTACTCCAGGTGCGGGTGGATCGCGCCGATCGGCACCGTCCCGTTGGCGGTGCGCGGCCAGGCGTACCGGCTGGCGGGCAGCCGGTACGCGGCGCAGGTGATGGTCAGCTCCGTCGGCCCGTAGACGTTCTCCACGACGCTGCCCGGCGCGGCCTCCGCCCACCTGGCCGCCAGCGCGCCGGTGAGCTGCTCGCCGCCGAGCATCGTCCACCGCAGGTGCGGCATGCTGCCGGGGGACAGGTCGCCCGCGTCGTCGGCCAGCGACAGGTGCGAGGGGCCCGAGTACCAGTGGGTCAGGCGCCGCCGGTTGATGAACTCGACCGGCGCGAGCCGCTCGTCCCCGCTGGGCACGACGAGCGTGGCGCCGGCGCTCCAGGTGACGAACAGGTCGAAGACCGACGGGTCGAAGGTCAGGTCGAACTCCTGCGACAGGCGCGCGCCCGGGCCCACGGCGTACCGGGAGACGCAGTGGTCGAGGTAGGCGGTGAGATTGGCGTGGCGGATCGGCACCCCCTTGGGCACGCCGGTCGAGCCGGAGGTGAACAGCACGTAGGCCACCTCGCGGGCCGCGGCGGGCCGGGGTTCGGCCGGGGCCGCGGGCGGCTCGTGGGTGATGGGCAGCACCGTGCGCACGTGCGGGAACGCGCCCGCCTGGCCCGCGCCCGCCGAGTCGATCAGGACGGCGTCCGCCCCGACGAGGCGGCACAGGGCCGCGTTGCGGGCGGCGGGGAAGGCCGGGTTCAGCGGCACGACCGTGGCGCCCAGCGAGAGCACGGCGAGGTACCCCGCGTAGGCGGCGACGGTGCGCGAGGCCAGCAGCGCCACCCGGCCGGGGACGCCGCCGTGCTCCGCCACCAGCCAGGCGGCCAGCCGCCGGGCCGTCCCCTCCAGTTGCCGGTAGGTCAGCGTGGCGTCGCCCACCTCCAGGGCGGGGGCGTCCGCGAGGGCCGCGGCGGTGGCGGCGAAGCGCGCGTACAGGGTGTCGCGGGTCGCGGTCCTCATCCGTCGCTCCTGACCACGACGTGCGGCGGCGGGGCCGGCGCGCTCGACGGCGTCAGTTCGAGCAGCATCCGGCCGCCCTCCTCCCCGGTGACGGCGAACCCGGCCAGCCGCAGCGCGACCAGCATCGCCCGGTTCGCGCCCGTCGGGATCATCTCCGCCCGCAGCCGCACGCCCGCCGCGTACGCCCGCCTGATGACGTCCTGGAGCAGCAGCGAGCCCGCGCCCCTGGAGATCACCCGGCAGGAGGTGAGCAGCAGCGGCAGCCGCCACGAGCCGGGGGCCAGCTCCAGCACGGCCAGCCCGATCGTGCCGTAACCGCCGAACGTGTCGCTCAACGACGCGACCAGCACCTGATGGGCGGGCGAGTGGATCAGCTCGCGCAGCTCCTCCTCGCCGAAGGTGATGCCCGTGGTGTTGAGCTGGTGGGTCCTGATCGTGAGCTCGTGCGCCCGGCCGAGGTCGGCCTCGCTCGCGCGGCGCACCTCGAACCGCAGCCCCAGCGTGGCCAGGAAGTCCTGACGGCTCAGCCCCGAGCGGGTCTCGGCGGTGCGGCGCAGGTGGTCGGCCCGGTAGAGCTGCCGCCGCTGCCCGCTCTCGTCGCTCACCACGGCGGGCCGGAAGTCGGGCAGGCCGGGCAGCGACGCGACGGCGGCGCTGTCGTAGCAGCGCACGCCGGGCAGGCCGTGGGCGACCTCCGCCCGCTCGAACGGGTCGTCGTCGACGAAGGCGAAGGTGTCCAGCCCGAGGCCCAGCTCACCGGCGATCCGCGCGACGTGGCCGCTCTTGGCGTCCCAGCCGATCTGCGGGACGAGGAAGTAGTCGAGCACGCCCAGCGTGGCGAGCCGGTCCAGGGCGGCCGGGCCGTCGTTGCGGCTGGAGACGGAGTGCAGGATGCCGCGGCCGTCCAGCTCCTTCAGCGTGTCCAGGACGTGCGGGCGCAGCCGTACGCCGTCGCCTTCGAGCAGCACGCCCTCCCACAGCGTGTCGTCGAGATCCCAGACCAGGCATTTGATCGTCTTCATCGGCCGTCCTCACCCCGCCCGCAGCAGGGCCGCGCTCCACGCCGCCGACGGGCTGTTGTTGAGCACCAGGACGCGCTCGCCCGGCAGCGCGTCGAGCGAGCCCAGGTTGACCAGGACGTCGGCGGGCCCCAGATGCCCGTAGCGGGCCAGGTTGTCGCGGCACACCGGGGAGATCTTCAGCCCGAGCGCCTGCTCGTAGAAGCCGAACGCGCCGCTGGACAGGTTCTGCATGACGACGTGGTCCGTCCCGGCCGCGTCGCCGAGCACCTCGCGCGTCAGGTCCCTGAGCACGTTCCTGCTCTGCACGGCGAGGGTGAAGGAGTAGTCGCGCACCGAGGAGCATGACTCGGTCCAGGCGTCGCGCGGCCGGTCGAGGTAGTCGATCTCGAACAGGTCCCAGAACCTGCCGTCGGAGCGCAGCCGGATGTCCTCGATCGCGTAGCGGGGCTCGCGGGTCAGCAGGGCGGCCACGCCGGCGTCCCCGCTGAGCGTCACCGGGCGGCGGTAGCGGTCGCCGGTCGGGGCCACCGAGCCGTGCGTGATCAGCGCGGTGTGCCAGCCCGGATTCGCCGTCAGCAGCGAGCGGGCGATGAGCAGGGCGGCCGAGCTGGACGCGCAGCCGAGGTCGCCGGTGGACAGGCAGGTGGCGCCGGACGCGCCCAGGTCCGCCTGCACGCGGGTCACCTCCGACGCCATCAGCTTCTCCGGCACCCGCGCCGGGATGTGCACGAGCACGTCCAGCCGGTCGGCGGCCAGGCCCTGCCGGGCGAGCAGCCGCCGCGCGGCGGCCACCGCCAGCGCGTGCGCGCTGTCCTCACCGTCGTTCACCGGCAGTTCGCGGATGCCGAGCTCGCGGATCGTGGCCAGGTCCTGCTCGCTGCGCCCGGGAGCGGCGAGCACCTCCTCCAGCGTGAGCCGGCCCTCCGGCACGGCGATCTCCACCGCCGACAGGCCGATCACGCGGGCCTCCGGTGTGCGGGCAGCCCGAGCACCCGGGCGCTGATGGCCAGTTCTCCCATTTGATCGCTTCCCTCGATGATCTGCATGATCTTCCCGTCCCGGAACATGCGGGCCGCGTAGGCGCCCGCCGCCGTGCCGTCGGCCCCGTGCAACTGCACCGCGTCGGCGCCCGCCGCCGCGGCCGCCCCGGCCGCGAAGTACTTCGCCGCCAGCACCAGGCTCCCGGCGTCCGCCAGGCCCTGGTCCCGCGCGGCCGACGCCTCCCTGCACAGCGCCCGCGCGGCCTGCGCCGACACCGCCATGCGCGCGATCAGCCGCCTGACGAGCTGGTGCTCCGCCAGGGCCGCGCCGAACTGCCGCCTGTCCCGTACGTGCGCGGCGCAGGCCTCCAGGCAGCCGCGCACCATGCCCGCCGACCCCCAGGCCACGCTCAGCCGCCCCAGCGACAGCGCCGTCTCCGCCACCGTGGCCAGCCCGAACCCGGGCCGCCCGAGCACCGCCGAGTCCGGCAGCTCCACGTCGAACTCCAGGTCGGCCAGCATCGCGCCGCGCAGCCCGAGCGAGCCGGCCCGCGGCAGCCTGCGCACTCCCGGACCGGCCTCGCACAGGACGGCGGTGCCGCCCTCCCCGGCTCGCGCCAGCACCAGGAGCAGCCCGGCCGACTGGCCGAAGGTGACCCAGCGCTTGCGGCCGGTCAGCCGCCACCCGCCGCCGTCCCGCACGAGACTGCTGGTGATCGCCGCCGCGTCGCTGCCCGCCTCCGCCTCGGTGAGGCAGAAGCCCGCCAGCACGCCGCCACCGGCGAGGGCGGGCAGCCAGCGGGCGCGCTGCTCGGGCCGCCCCCATCGGGCGACGGCGGCGGCCACCATGCTCTGCACGGTGATCAGGCTGCGCAGGGACGTGCACACCGCGCCGACCGCCTCGCACACCTCGCCGAAACCGGCATGGTCCAGCCCCGGCCCGCCGTGCTCCGCCGCGACCATCGGGGCCAGCAGCCGCGCCTCGCGCAGGACGGCGATCGCCTCCTCCGGCATCCGCCCGTCGAGGTCGGCGGCGGCGGCGTACGGGGGCAGCCGCGCGACCACGTCGCCGAGGCCGGTCATCCCGCATCTCGGCGGGCGGCGGCCCCGTTCTTGCCGAGCACGAACCGGGTGATGGCGTGCACGGAGCAGAAGTTGTCCCGATCGAGGTCCTCGGTGAGCACGCTCAGCCCGAACGTGGTCTCCACGAAGGTGATCAGCTCCATCGCGAACAGCGAGTCGACCAGGCCCTCCTCGAAGATGTCGGTGTCGGCGCGGATGTCCCTGTCGCCGACCCTGCTCCGGATGAACGCGTGGACCTGGCCGGCGACGTCCGTCGCGGTCATGTGGCACCTCCCTGGCTCATGGCTCCGCGTCCAGCAGGCGTTCCGCCGCCTCCGGCGGCCTCATCAGCGGCCGCCACAGCAGGGCTCCGGCGACCAGGACCAAGATCGCCGCGATGGCGTACGGGGCGCGCAGGCTCGCCGACGCGGCGAAGGCGCCGCCGGCGAGCGCGCCCAGCGGCAGCGCCCCCCAGGCGAAGAACCGCTGCACGCTGCTCACCCGGCCCAGATGCGAGGCCGGGACGGTGACCTGGCGGATCGAAACGAACACCACGTTGGAGACCGCCACGCCGACGCCGAACGCGATGCCCGCCAGCGCCGTCGGGACGACGCCGACGACGGTCGCCAGCAGCAGGTTCGACCCCGCGTGCAGCGCCAGCCCGAGCGCCAGGGACGCCTTGCGGCCGATGCGGTCCACGACCCGCTTGGCATGCCAGCCGCCGGCCGCCGCCCCCACGGCCACCATGGCGGACAGCACGCCGAACGTGAGCTCGTTCCCGCCGAGAAGCTGCAGGACGTACAGGACGAAGACGGCCACGGTCATGGCGCGCGCGAAGTTGAGCACGGCCAGCATCAGCGTCCACGTCCGCAGGAACGCGGACGCCCAGGTCAGGGCGAGGCCCTCGCGGATCGAGGCCAGCAGCCCCGGCTTGGGCCCGGTCTCGGCGGGCGCGTCGTGCGGGTTCAGCGACGTGCGCAACCGGCCCAGCAGCAGGGCGCTGACCGCGAACGTCAGCGCGTCCAGCCAGAACGGCACCGCCTGCCGCCAGGCGAACAGGACGCTGCCCACCGGCGGGCCCGCGAACTCGTTGGCCACCATCTCCGCCGACAGCAGCCGGGAGTTGCCGCGTTCGAGCTGGTGCGGTGGCAGCACGGCGGGCACGGCCGTCGCGGCGGCGCAGTCGAAGAACACCTCCGCGACGCCGAGCACCAGCGCCAGCGCGACGAGCGGCACCATCGAGGCGTGCCCGGCCGTCAGCATCACCGCGAACGCGGCCACCGCCACGGCCCGGACGATCTGCAGCCGCACCATCAGCCGCCTGCGGTCCACCCGGTCGGCGACGGCGCCGGCGACCAGCGCGAGCAGCAGCCACGGCAGGTAGGAGACGGCGCTGACGACCGACACGGTGAGCGGCGTCGGGTCGATGGCGGCGGCCAGCAGCGGGATCGCCGTCAGCCGCATCCCGTCGCCGAGGTTCGAGGCCACGGACGACGACCACAGCCGCCAGTAGTCGGCGGGCAGCGGCGTCCTCGCGCGGGCCGGTCCGCTCATGCGGCTCCCGTCCCGTAGCTGAAGAAGCCGCGCCCGGCCTTACGGCCGGAACGTCCCTCGCCGACCAGCCGCAGCAGCAGCGGATCGGGCTGGAAACGCTCCTCGCCGGTGAAGCGCACGAGCATGCGCAGCGAGTGGACGACGGTGTCGAGCCCGATGAGGTCCGCGGTGGCCAGCGGGCCGAGCCGGTGGCCGTTGCAGGCGGTGAAGACGGCGTCCACGTCGGCGGGCGCGGCGACGCCCGTGCGGACGAGCGCGGCGGCGTCGTTGACCATCGGCATGAGCACCCTGTTGGCCACGAAGCCGGGGCCGTCCCCGACGGCGACGGCCGCGAACCCGGCTTCGTCCAGGATCCGGGTGGCGCGCTCGGCGGTGGCCTGTGCCGTGGCGGGGCCGGTGATCAGCTCGACCGTCCTGATCTCGGTCGCGGGGATCATGAAGTGCAGGCCCAGCAGCCTTCCCGCATCCTCATGGGCCTTGGCCAGGAAGGAGATGGGGATCACGGAGGTGTTGGCGGCGATGACCGTGCCCGGCGGGGCGGCGGCCAGGCCGCGATGGACGGCCAGCTTGAGCTCCGCGTCCTCGGTGACGTTCTCCACGACCAGGTCGGCGGTGGCGGCGCGGTGCAGGTCGCCGGTGGTCGTGATCCGCCCCGTCAGGACGTCGCCGGGCACCGTCGTCGCCTTGCGCAGCAGGCGGGCCAGGTGGGCGCGGCGGATCGCCGCCATCGCCTGGCCGAGCGCGTCCGGGTCGCGGTCCATCAGGACGACGGGGCCGTGCTCGGCGAAGGCGTGCGCGACCGTGCGGCCGATCTGCCCGGCGCCGACCACGCCGACGCTCACCGCTGCTCCTCGCCGGGACCCCGGAGCGCGGCGAGGCGGCGGCGCACGCTCAGCGGGGTGATGTCCGTCCAGATCCGCCCGATGTGCTCCAGGCACTCCTGCCGGGTCCCCGTGAAGCCGATCTCGTGCCACCCCGCGGGCACCGGCTGCCCGGTGTCCCACACGGAGTACTGCTCCTCGTCGTTGACCACCACGGTGAACGGGGTGGCGCCGGTCGGGTCATCCATGGCTTCCCTCTTCGACGGTTGCGGTGGTGAAGGACGCTACGCCCGCTCACAGGCGGCGTTCCAGCAGTTCGGCGTGCAGGGCCGCGCCCAGCGCCTGGTGCTCGGCGGGGACGACGGAGAAGTGCGTGCCCGGCACCTCGCGGACCGCGACGCGGCCGGCGTACGCCGCCCAGCCCAGGTCGCGCGCCAGGTTCACCCCCGGCTCCGGGCCGCCCGCCGTGCGGAGCAGCAGCAGCTCGCCGTCCCAGCGGCGGGGCCGGTGCGACAGGACGGCTTCCTCGTTGGCGCGCAGCAGCCGCAGCAGGACGCGCAGCCGCCCCGGGGTCATCGCGCCGGAGAAGTGCCCCTCGTCCTGGGCGAGCTGCAGCACCCTGGCGAGCCGGCCGTCGGCGTCCAGCCCGTCCAGCTCCTCGTCCGGGATGGCGTAGTCGTGGTCCAGCACCAGCAGGTAACGCAGCAGCTCGTGCTCGTTGCCGGGCAGGCGGTGCGGCCGCAGGTCCACGGGGGCGGCGTCGATCGGGACGACGAGCGGCACCTCGATGCCCGCCTCCGCCAGCCGCAGCGCCAGCTCCTGGGCGAGGGTGCCGCCGAAGGACCAGCCGCCGACGACGAGCGGCCCGCGCAGCCCGTGGTCGGTGAGGGTCTTGACGAAACGCTCGCAGATCGTGCCGGCGTCCTCCAGCGGCTCGTCCTCGCCGTTGAGCCCCAGCGACGACAGGCCGAGCACGACACGATCCTGGCCCAGCCGCTTGGCGAACGGGTAGTAGCTGAGCGGGCTGCCGCCGGACGGCGGGACCAGCACCACGGGCGTGCCGGGGCCGCCGCCGCTCAGCTCGACCAGCGAGGCCGCCGCGGGCAGCACCGCGTCCGACTGGACGAGCTGCGCGAGGGCCGCCGGCGTCGGGCACTCGAACAGCACGTTCAGCGGGAGTTGAACGTCCAGGTCCTGCTCCAGCTCCGTCAGCAGCCGCACCGCGAGCAGCGAGTGCCCGCCCAGGTCGAAGAAGTTGTCGTGCACGCCGACCGGGGCCAGGCCGAGCGTCTGCTCGAACCGGCGCACGACGCTGAGCTCCGCCCGGTCGCGCGGCGGCACCGAGACGGCCGAGGCGGGCTCGGACACGGCGGACAGGGTGGCGGACAGGGCGTCCAGCGCGTCCAGGTCCACCTTGCCGTTGGCGGCCATCGGCAGCTCCGCCAGCCAGGTGTAGCGGTGCGGGACGAGGTAGTCGGGCAGCGTCCCGCGCAGGAACGCGCGCAGCTCCTTCGCGCCCGCGGTGCGGCGGGGCCGCGCCGGCACCAGGAAGGCGATCAGCGCCGCGTCCCTGCCGCTGCCACGGGCCCGGACGACGGCGTTCAGCACGTCCGGATGCGCCCGCAGCGAGCTCTCGATCTCGCCGGGCTCCACCCGGAAGCCGTGCACCTTGATCTGGTCGTCCACCCGGCCGAGGAACTCCAGCTCCCCGCCGGGCCGCCGCCGCGCCAGGTCCCCGGTCCGGTACATGCGCGCGCCTGGGACGGCGGCGAACGGGTCGGGCACGAACCTGTCCGCGGTGAGCGCCGCCTGGCTCGCGTACCCCAGCGCCAGGCCGCCGCCGCCCAGGTGCAGCTCCCCGATCACGCCCGCCGGCGCCGGCCGCAGCGCCTCGTCCAGCACGTACGCGCGCACCCCCGGATACGGCCGGCCGACGGGCACCAGCCGGTCGTCCCCGTCCACCGGCCCGGCGGCGGACGCGTCGCGGACCGAGCAGAGGCTGTCGATGGCCGCCTCCGTCACCCCGAAGATGTTCACGATCAGCGCGTCGTCGTCGAGGTAGCGGCGCGTGGTGCGCAGCTCCGACTCGCGCCACGACTCCAGGCCGCAGCACAGCAGCCGCACCCCGCCCAGCCTGCCGCCCGACTCCGCCAGCAGATCGATCAGCTCGGCGCGCAGGTGCGCCGGCACCAGCTCGACGGTGTTGACGCCGAACTCCTCGATGGTGGCGCGCAGCTCGCGCGGCCCGCGCACCGCGTCCTCGCCGGCGAGCACCAGGCTGCCGCCCGTGCCCAGCGCGCGCAGCACGTCGCCGGTGAACACGTCGAACGCGGTGGTCGCCAGGCTCAGGACGCGCAGGTTCGCCCCGGCGCGGTCGCGCAGCGCCCGCCACGCCGCCAGGAACGGGACCAGCGCCCGGTGCGCGACCAGGACGCCCTTCGGCGTGCCCGTGGAGCCCGAGGTGAAGATGACGTAGGCGGGACGGTCCAGGTCGGGAGGGGGAAGCGCGCCGTCGCCGGCCACGTCCAGCTCCTCCGGCCGGCACGTTGCGACCTCGCCGGTGTGCTCGGCCGCGTGCTCGCCTGCGTGCTCGCCGGTGTGCTCGGCCGTGTGCTCGCCGGTCACCAGCAGGGTGGCGCCGGCGGTGGCGAGCAGCCGCTGCCTGCGGGCCGGCGGCGTGCCGGCGGTCAGCGGCAGGTACGCGGCGCCCGCCAGCCACGCGCCGAGTATCGTGACGACGGCCTCTTCCGACCGGGGCAGCGACATCGCGACCGTGTCGCCCGGCCGCACCCCACGCGCGACCAGCCCGTGCGCCCTGCGCCGTGCCCGCCCGAGCAACTTCGCGTACCCGACCGTGCCCCGCCCCGACACCAGCGCAGCCCGCCCGGGCTCCTCCCGCGCGACCCACCCGGCCACGTCGAGCAGGTGCGCCTCCTCCAGGGACGCCCCCTCGTCGAAGGGCCGCACGGCGTCCCGCATGGCGTCCTCGCGCTCGGCCTCGGTGAGCACACCCAGCTCGGCCAGCGGCACGTCCGGCGTGGCGAGTACCCGGTCCAGCACGGCCAGGAAGTGGCTGCCCATGCGCTCCACCGTGACCTGCTCGAACAGGTCCTTCGAGTACTCCAGCACCGCCGTCATCGAGGACTCGCCCTCGATGTCCCAGATGGTGAGGTTGAGGTCCCAGGGCGCCCGGTCCGGCGGCAGGCCGTAGACGAAGTGCTGGTCGTACGAACGGCGCTGGGCCAGCCCGCCCATCCGGTGCGGCAGCCGCGGGATGTTCTGGTAGGTGAAGCCGACCTGGAAGATCGGGTGGCGGCTCAGGTCGCGCGGCGGCCTCAGCGCCTCCACGACCTTGGTGAACGGCACGTCGTGATGGTCGATGGTGCTCAGGAACGAGCGCCGCAACCGGCGCAGCAGGGTGCGGAAGGACGGCCGGTCCCGCGCGCTGGTCCTGATCGTCACCATGTTGTTGAAGTAGCCGATCATGTCGCGCGTCTCCGGCAGGTCGCGCCCGGCCACGATGGTGCCCATCACCAGGTCCTGGTTGCCGGTGTAGAGGTGCATCAGCGCCTTGTAGAGCGTCAGCGTGGCGGTGAACAGCGTGCACCGCTCGCGCTGGGCCAGCACGCGCAGCCCGGCGAGCTGTTCGGCGGTCATCGTGAAGAAGACGTGGCCGCCCCGCTCGCCCAGCTTGGGCGGGCGCGGATGGTCCGTCGGCAGCTCCAGCGGCTGCGCCTGGTCGAGGTAGCCCGTCCAGAAGCCGATCTTCCCGGCGAGGGTGTCGCCGGTCAGCGTGTTCCGCTGCCAGGTGGCGAAGTCACCGTACTGGATGGTGAGCGGCGGCAGGTCGGGCTCGGCGCCGGAGGTCTCGGCCAGGTAGAAGGCCGACAGCTCGCGGTCCACGATGGCCGGGCTCCACCCGTCGTCCACCGAGTGGTGGGTGCCGAACACCAGCAGGTGGTCGTTCTCGCCCATCCTGATCAGCGCGAGCCGGTACAGCGGGCCCCTTTCGAGGTCGTACGGGGTGAGCGCCAGCTCCTTGACCAGCGCGGCCAGCCGATCCCCAGCACTCTCCGGCAGGTCGACCACGGGCAGCGCGACCTCGCCGGGCGGATCGACCACCGCCCGCACCTGGCCGCCGGCGGCCGGGACGTACCTGGAGCGCAGCACCTCATGGCGCTCGACCAGCCGGGACACGGCGCGCCGCAGCGCCGCCGTGTCCAGCTCGCCGCGCAGCCGCATGTCGATCGTCACGTTGTAGACCGAGCTGTCCGGGTCGAGCCGCTGCAGGAACCACAGGCTCTCCTGGCCGTGGCTGAGCGGGTAGTCCGCCTGCTCGCGCCTGGTCACGACCGCGCCCGTCGCCGCGCCGTCGCCGCTCTGCTGCAGCTCCACCACGTGGCGGGTGAGCTCCACGAGCGTCGGATGGAAGTACAGGTCGGGCAGCGGCAGGCGTACGCCCAGCTCGCGCCCGATCCGGTCGATCACCTCCAGGCCCAGGATGGAGTTGCCGCCCAGTGAGAAGTAGTCGGGCTCGGGGCCCAGGTCGGGCACCTTGAGCACGTCGCCGAGAATGCGGCGCAGCGCCTGCTCGACGTCGTCCGGCGTGCGGACCTCGGCCGGGGTCGCGCTCGTCGTGGCGGCGTGCTCGCCCGGCCTGTCCTGGCCGGGCTGGAGCGGCCACAGGCGGCGGCGTTCGAAGGGGTACGTCGGGAGCGTCACCCGGCGGGGGGACAGGTGGCGGTGGTGCCGCTCCCAGTCCACCTGGACGCCCTCGCGGGAGGCGGTGGCCACGAGCGTGTTGAGGGCCTGTTCGATGTCGCCGGACGGGAAGTGCAGCATCCGCTCGGCGCCCGCCTCCTCCACGGCTCTGGCGAGCCGGCTGCCGTCGGGGCCCAGCACGAGGAAGAGCGTGGGCTCCTGCTGGAGGGTGGTGACCGCCGCCCGCACGCCTTCCAGGTCGATCGGTGGCGCCGCCTCGGGTCCGGCCGCCGGTGGCGAGGCGCCGGTCCCGGCCGCCGGCGGCTCGGCGGTGCCTCGCACCGCTCGCAGCGTGTGCCGCCCGCGTCCGGTCGCGATGTGGCCGGACGGGGCCAGCCCGGCGGCGGCCACCAGCCGGTAGGCCAGCTCCTGGCCCGTCGCGCCGTCGGGCGCCTGCTCACCGCGCTCGGCGAGAGCCCGCACCAGGCCCGCCCGCACCGGATGCTCCTCCAGCTCCACCTCGTCGGGCAGCACCACCACGAGGTTCGACCCGGCGGCGGTGGCCGGCCGCAGCCGCCCCTCCGCCCCCGACCGCGCCTGCCGTACGAACTCCGCCGTGTCCCGCACCACCCACGCATGCCGGACCGGAAACTCCTCCCGCCCCGCGTTGAGCGTGTAGGCCAGATCGCTTAGCGACAGCCCGGCCCGGTCCTCCACGTACTCCGCCATCCGCTCGCAGTGCCGTTCGAGCGCCGCCGCCGACCTGGCCGACAGCGTGACCACCTGCCCCGAGGCCCGCTCCCGCCCACCCCGCTCACGCGGCGGCGGCGTGGTCACGACGGCGTGCGCGTTCGTCCCCGTGAGGCTGAACGAGCTGACCCCGGCGGCCCGCTCACCCTCGCCCAGCGCGGCGGCGGTGACGGACACGGCGATCCCCGAGCCGTCGAGCACGGCGTCCGGGTTGGGCGTGCGGTAGTGCAGCGACGGGTAGATCGTCCGGTTCTCCAGGGCGACGACCGCCTTGACCAGCCCCGCGATCCCCGCCGCCTGGTCGAGGTGCCCGATGTTGGTCTTGACCGAGCCGACCGCGCACGCGTGGCCGGGCGCGCCTGCCCGGCCGAACGCCGTGGCGAGCGCGGACAGCTCGACGGCGTCCCCCAGCGGCGTGCCGGAGCCGTGCGCCTCGACGAAGCCGAGGTCGCGCGGCGAGATGCCGGCCTCCTCCCACGCGTCCAGCAGCAGCTCCACCTGCGCCTGCGTGGAGGGCGCGCTGAGCCCGACGGCGCGGGCGGCGTTGTGGTTGACCACGACGGAGCGGATCACCGCGTGGATGTTGTCGCGGTCGCGCAGCGCCCGGTCGAGCGGCTTGAGCAGCAGGACGGCGCCGCCCTCGCCGTCGGCGGTGCCGTCCGCGTCGGCGTCGAACGCCCGGCACAGGCCGTCGGCCGACATGATCTCGGTCTTCGCCATCGCCTCCCACGTCGGCAGCGACACCCGCAGGCTCACACCCCCGGCGAACGCGTGGTCGCACCGACCGGCCCGCAGCGCGTCCACCGCCTGGGCGACCGCCACCAGCGACCCCGAACAGCCGGTCTCCACCGCCACGGACGGGCCGCGCAGCCCGAGATGGTAGGAGACCCGCCCGGAGATCGCGGCAGGAGCGGTCCCCAGCATGGACAGCGTGGTCGTCCGGCCGAGCAGCCTGCCGTAGCCCGAGGTCGCGGCCGACAGGAACACCCCGGTACGGCCCTCGCCCAGCACCCGGCGCCGGATCCCCGCGTCCTCCATCGCCCGCCAGGCCAGCTCCAGCGCCGCCCGCTGCTGCGGGTCCATGGCCAGCGCGTCGGCGTCGGAGACGCGGAAGAACTCGTTGTCGAACAGGTCGATGCGATCGACCGAGCCCATCGGGTAGTCGACGTCGAGCGGCTCGTTGGTGAACCAGCGCCGCCACCGCGAGACCGGGCGGACCGAGCACAACCCGCTGCTCAGGTTGGCGTGGAACTGCTCGAAGTCGGCCGCGTCCGGCAACGTGACGGCTAGTCCGACGATGGCGATCGGCGCTTCAGGCATATCGCTGTCCTTCGGCTCTTGGGGTGGACGGTCAGACCAGGAACTCCCGCGTCCTGGGCGGCTGCCGGGCGGAGACGAGCTCCGCGGTCTGCTCGATCGTCACGGCGGTGAACAGCTCGATCAGCCGGATCGCTCCGGGGAACTCGGCGTCGAGCAGCGCGTGCAACTGGATGAGCTGGAGAGACGACCCGCCGGAGTCGAAGAACGACACGTCGGCGGCCACCCGCTCCACCTGCAACGCCTGCCGCCACGCCGCCGCGACCGTCTGCTCCGGGCCGGGGCGCGGCTCGCGGCCGACCGTGACCCCGGTGCGGGGCAGCGGGATGGCGTTGAGTGCGGTGTGGTCGATTTTGCCGTTGGGGGTGAGGGGGAGGTGGGGGATGGTGATGATGTGGGTGGGGATGTGGTGGTGGGGGAGTTGGTGGGTGAGGTGGGTGTGGATGTGGTGGGGGGTTGGGGTGGGGGGGGTGGTGGTGATGTAGGCGGTGAGGTGGTTGTTTCTGGTGGTGACGGTGGCGTGGGTGATGTGGGGGTGGGTGGTGAGGGCGTGTTCGATTTCGGCGGGTTCGATGCGGTGGCCGGCGATTTTGAGTTGGTGGTCGGTGCGTCCGAGGTAGTGGTGGGTGTGGTCGGGGGTGTGAGTGGTGAGGTCGCCGGTGTGGTAGAGGCGGGTGCCGGGTGGTCCGTGGGGGTTGGGGGTGAAGTGGTCGGCGGTGGTTGCGGGTTGGTGGAGGTAGCCCCAGGCGAGGGTGTGTCCGGTGAGGTGGAGTTGGCCGATGGCGCCGGGTGGGAGGGGCTGGCCGTGAGGGTCGAGGGTGTGGGTGATGGTGTGGGGGAGTGGCTCGCCGATCGGCACCCGCGCGCCCACGGGGCTCTCCACCTGGTGCACGGTGGCGTAGACCGTCGCCTCCGTGGGCCCGTACCCGTTGATCACGCTCTTCGTCCCCAGCTCCAGCAGCTCGGCCGCCAGGTCCGGCGGGAACGCCTCGCCGGCGACGACCACGCAGTCCAGGCCCGCGATCATCCGGCGGTAGACGTCGTCGGTGAGCATGAGCCGCACGTGTGACGGCGTCGCCTGCAGCCAGCGCAGCGGCACCGGCTTGCCGTCCGCCGTCGAGCCGTGCGTCAGGCGGCCCGGGCCGAAGCCGTCCGACGGGGCGACCACGACCGTTCCGCCGCGGATCAGCGGCCACAACATCTCGACGAGGGAGATGTCGAAGGCGGGGCTGGTCAGCCACTGCGCGCACGTCGGCGGCGGGATCCGCGCCGCCAGCCCCTCGAACAACGCGGTGAGGTTGCTGTGCGGGATGGCGACGGCCTTGGGCTCGCCGGTGGATCCGGAGGTGAACAGCACGTAGGCCAGGTCGTCGGGGTGCGGCCCGGCCAGGGGTGCGGGGGCGCCGGCCGCTGGGGGTTCGGTGATGAGCAGGGTGGGGTTGGCGATGGCGAGCAGGGTTTTCTGGCGGGCCGGTGGCAGGGCGGGGTCGATGGGCAGGTAGGCGGCGCCGGTTTTCCAGATGGCCAGCAGTGTGGTGATGAGGTGGTGGCCGCGGGGGAGCCGGACGGCCACGATGTGTCCCGGTCCGGCGCCTTGAGCT
>NZ_VSEY01000041.1 GCF_008086045.1 Nonomuraea sp. PA05
CCCCCCCCCCCCCCCCCCCCCCCCCCCCCCCCCCCCCCCCCCCCCCGGGGGCCCCCCGCGGGCGCCGCGCGCCCCCCCCCCCCGCGCCCGCCCCCCCCCCCCCCGCCCCCCCCCCCCGCGCGGGCCCCCCCCCCGGGCCCCCGGGGGCCCCCCCCCCCCCCCCCCCCCCCCCCCCCCACCCCCCCCCCCCCCCCCCCCCCGGGCCCCCGCCTCTTCCGGCCCCCACGCCCCCATCCCGCCCGCCTCTTCTGGACGCCACTCGGCACCCTTCACCCCACCCCCCGCAGGCCCGCCCCAGCAGCCCACCAACCCCCCGCACGAACAGCCCACCAGACCCCCGGCCGCACCCCACGGCATCAACAAGGTCCTGGTGGCGATCATCGCCGCCCTGTCGCTGGTGATCGTGGCCGGTGCGGGCGTGTTCGTCTACACCCAGGTCATCCAGCAGGCCCCCGAGACCGAGCAGGAGACCATCGCCGCGCCGAGTTCCAAGGCCACGACCCAGAAGAAGAAGCCCAGCGTCTTCAAGGGCCTGGACACGTACACCGAGAACTGCCCCGCCGCGAGGATCAGAGGCGGCGGGGCGGCGTGCGTGCGGGAGGCGGAGTGCTGGGGCGGCCTGGTCATCATCGTCGGCGACACCAAGGCCAGGCGGCTGGGCTGCGAGGAGTCCCACTCGTGGGAGACGTTCGCGGTGGCGCCCATCCCGAAGGACGCCGAGACGTACGTCCAGCAGGACCTCGCCAGGCACCCGACCGTGAAGAAGGTCTGCAGCCGCACGGTCCTGCTGGCCAGCAGGGCCGGCACGGCACGCAACCTCGCCGCCGCGGGCTGGGAGGCGGACGTGATGCCGCCGTCGCAGTCCCAGTTCGAGGACGGGGTGCGGTTCTACCGCTGCATCGCCAGCCGGACCGGCGTGGACTCACGCAAATCCTACTTCCACTGACCGCACGAGCCACTTCCAGATCTTCCAGCACGGCGCCGTGCCCGGTCTCATGCAGACCATGGCGTACGCGCGCGGGCACCTCTCGAAGATCATCGGCTTCCGCGGCATCCCGGACGACGTGGACGCCGCCGTCGAGGCGCGCATGAAGCAGCAGGAGGTCATGACGAACGGCACACGCCGCTTCGCCATCCTCATCGGTGAGCAGGCCCCGCACACCCTGTACGGCGGTCCGGAGGTCATGGCGGAGCAGTCGGACAAGCTCACGGAGCTGACACGGCGCCCGAACGTCAGCCTCGGGGTCGTCATCCGGCGGGCCGAGACCGGCATCTGGCCGCCGGAGAACTTCTGGATCTACGACACCGCACAGGTGCGCGTGGACACCGTCCCGGGACAGGTTCGCATCAAGGCTCCCGGCGACATCGCGCTGTGCGAGAAGGCGTTCCAGACCCTGTCCGGGTCAGCCGTCCACGGCGACGAAGCGCGTGCGCTCTTCGCGTCCGCGCGGCAGGCCTGGTCGCGCGAAGGCTCTGCGAGAAACATCAAGCGACATCGCGGCCCCTCGGGAGGCGGCTTCCGTGCCTTCCAGGCATGGACAACCGAACACCCGCACCCTCTCCGGCACACCGCCGTCGGCTCATGACCGCCTCGCCGGTCCGAATCAGGCGACCCGGCCGTCGTACGTGTCGCGATTGGCGAGCACGTCATCCATGTGCGTCTCCGCCCAGGCCTTGATGCCGCGCATCATCTCGTGCAGAGAGAGCCCGAGGTCGGTCAGCTCGTACGTGACCGTGACGGGCACGGTCGGCGTCACGGTGCGCGTGACGAGGCCGTCGCGCTCCAGGGAGCGCAACGTCTGCGTGAGCATCTTCTGACTGACCCCTGCCAGCAGCCGGGACAGCTCCGAATACCGCATCGACCGTGGCCCGCCCGCGCAGCCTTCGTCCACCTCCAGCGAGCCGAGCGCGGCCAGGATCAGCGTGACCCACTTGTTGGAGATCCGATCGAGCAGCTTGCGGCTCGGGCATGCCGCCACGAAAGCGTCATAAGCCATCTTCTCCTGCGCCCTCTTCTGCGCCGCCGTCGTCGTCGCCATCGACCGCTCCTCTGACCCGCCGGTGTCTTACGCACTCTGAAGTGCGTACTTCCTGATAGGAAGTTACCTATCCATACTGGAGCAAGGAGCCATCAGGCACCACCCTAAAGCTCGACACGAGAAGGCAGAACATGAGCACGTCTCTTCCCGGCGGCACCTGGACCCTCGGCGACCTGACCGTCACCCGGTTCGGCTACGGCGCCATGCAGCTCGCCGGCCCGGGGGTGATGGGTCCCCCGGCTGACCGCGACAGCGCGCTCGCCGTCCTGCGCGAGATCGCCGACCTCGGCATCACCCACCTCGACACCAGTGACGCCTACGGCCCGCGCGTCACCAACCAGTTGATCCGCGAAGCGCTGCACCCGTACCCCGAGTCGCTGCACATCGTGACCAAGGTCGGCGCGACCCGCGACGACCAGGGCGGCTGGCCGCCGGCCCGCAAGCCCGACGACATCCGCCGGGCCGTGCACGAGAACCTCGAATCCCTGGGGCTCGACGTGCTCGACGTGGTCAATCTCCGGCTCGGTGACGCCCAGGGGCCCCAGCCCGGCTCACTCGCCGAACCGTTCGAGACGCTCGCCGAGCTTCAGCGGCAGGGGCTCGTCCGGCATCTCGGGGTGAGCAACGCGACGGCGGAACAGGTCGCGGAGGCGCGGGCCATCGCGCCGATCGTGTGCGTGCAGAACATGTACAACCTCGCCTACCGGCAGGACGACGAGTTGATCGACGAGCTTGCCGAGCAGGGCGTCGCTTACGTGCCCTTCTTCCCGCTCGGCGGCTTCAGCCCGCTGCAGTCGGCGGGGTTGTCCGCGGTTGCCGAGCGATTGGATGCGACGCCGATGTCCGTGGCTCTGGCTTGGTTGCTGCGCCGGTCGCCGAACATCCTGCTCATTCCCGGGACGTCCTCGGTGGCGCATCTGCGGGAGAACGTCGGCGGGGCCGGGTTGTCGCTTTCCGATGAGGAGCTCGCCGAGCTGGACAAGATAGCCCGGTAGGGGTCTTGGACGACCTCTCACCCAAGGGTTGAGCTCGGCGCGATGCCGGTGTCAGGCCGAGACGCCGCGGGCGCGGAGACGTGCGGGTGCTCGCGGGCGAAGATCGCACCGAGGGCCGCGGCGAGGACGGGAAGACCGGTGACGATCACCACGACCGCCGGCCACGGGGTCTCGAACGGCACCCGTGCCGGGTCCTCCCACGCGCTACGCACCGTCAGCGGCCACAGCAGCAACATCCCGGCCGGACCTCCGGCGACCGCGCCGAGCACCGTCCCGCACAGGGCGCTCAGACCCGCGCGGGAGGCGCAGAACCAGCGGAAGGCCGCGGCCGACCCGTTGCCCGCGCGTCGCATGACGCGGGCCTGGCGCGCGTTCGCGGCGACGCCGAAGCCGGACGACAGCGAGCACCCGACGGCGGCGAGGAACGCCGCCGCGGCGAAGAGCAGCCACCCGGTCGAGGCCTGGAAGCCTCGTTCGACGTAAATGTCCGCGAGCGCGTCGTCCAGCAGGTCGTCGAGACGCTGCTGCTCCTCGGCCGTGACCCGGTGGAGGGTGGGGTCGACGATCAGCTCGGCGGGCTGGAGCTGGAAACCGAGGTCCCGGACGAGTTCGGCGGGGACGAAGATCGTCTGCATGTAGGGGTCGGCTGGCTTGGCGACGGCCGCGCGGACGGTCTTGGTCTGCGTGGTCTCGTCGTCCTTGTGCAGCTCGTAAAAGAGGTTCACCGAGTCGACCTGCACGCCGGCGGACGTGACCACTACTGCCGTGCTCTCGTCGTACGGCGTCGATTGGTCGCCTGTGAGGTACCGCAGCAGCTTCTCGTCACCGATGACGTGATGTCCGTAGACGGCCTCCTCCGGCATCTCGATGTTCTCCGCTGCGGCGTTGAAAAACCGAGAGGAGTCCGGAACGGTCTCATTCTGGACGATCGGCACGCCCGGCAGTTCCCGCTCGATCGCCGCTCGTATGGTGGCCGCGTCCACGGCTGAGAAGGGCTCCAGGTACACGTAGCGCGACTGGACTAGTAAGCTGCCCGGCCTTCCTTGGGGAAGGTACTCGGCCCTGCTCTGCGTCGTCTCGCCCACCGCGATGATCGTCAGCGCGAGGCCGAAGCCCGACGTCAGCATCACCAGAGTGATCGCGACCACCGCACGGGCACGACGCTGGGTCAGATCGCGGACGGCAAGGCGGAAGGGCGACGGCAGCCGTTCGGCGACCGGGCCGAGGGTCTCCAGCAGCCACGAAGGCAGCGGGCCAAGACCGGCGGCGAGCACGCCCGCGCCGACGAGGGTGATCAGTAGCACCCCGAGGGATTCCAAGGCGCCGTAACGCGAATCCCCACTTGCCAGCCACGCGCCGAGCCCCATCAGCCAGACGCCCGCGAACGAGGCGAACAGCCCCAGGACGACGGCTTTCCTGCTCATGGGCTCGTGGCGATCGGACGGGGCGGAGAGCCGCGCGGCGGGGATGGTCGCCGCCGCGATGCTCAGGGGGAGACCCACGAAACCGGCTATGAGCAGTGCCATGATGGCGGAGAAGACAAGATCGGAAAACATGGCGGAATGGTAGTGAGCCGCCACGGCGCACACAGGATCCAAGGGGGGCGCAGATCGTGCGGGGGCTTGGGCGCGCCCGCACCGGGTGCTGGCCGACGATGGCTCTTCCCGGGAACGCACCGATCCAAGAGGTGATCTCGAACGCGCTGGTTAGCGAGGGATAACCACGGCCTTCACGCCAGGCAAGTCACCGAAAGAGGCGGACGAGTCCATCGTTATGACGGTTCTTGCCGTGGCGGCCGCAGTCGCAGCGATCAACAAGTCGTACGCGCCCCTCTTCTTGCCTTCCAAGCGGGTATGCGCGAGGAGCCGTGCATGGACCCTCGCCACATCCGTTGTGTACTCCTCGACTGGGATCAACGCGAGAACCTCGTCGACGAATGTCTGCCGACCCGTGCGACGCGCGCCATCCGCCAACTCCACGCCAACGAGCAGCTCCGCCACCGTAATGGCGGCGATGGCGACATCATCCGCGTCTCCAATGACATCACCCGCAGCGGCCTTCCCCCGCTCCGCGGCGATGAGTACCCCGGTGTCAAGGATCAGGCGTCGGGCCATGTGCCCCTCATCTCGTCGTCGACAACTTCCCTGGCCGCAGCGACATCGGCTTCGAAGTCACTGTCCAGGTCGCGTGCGCTTCTGGCCAGGAACGCCTTGACCATACGGCCTGGTGCGGCGGAAGCGGGGGTGATCACCGCAATTTGTTTCCCGCCACGCGTGACCACGATGGTCTCGCCTCGCTCGGCCTCGTCGAGAACCGCAGCGAAGCTTCGTGATGCTTCTGTAGCAGTCAACACCTTCATGGAATCAGATTATCTGATCCCATCCTCGTGAGTGCAGGGAAATCCGCGCGAGACAAGTAGCCAACGGCCCATCCGGCAAATGGGCAACAGAGCGGGCGAGAGCGCCGCAGGCGCCGGGGGTGCGCCGCAAGGCGCCAAATCAAAAACGCCTGAGCTCCACGGCGCGAAGCGCCTCCACGCGAAGCCCTTTCGGGGCGGGCTCCCAACGGCCCACCCGGTAACCGGGCAACGGGTGGGCGAAGCCGGGGTTACTCGTACCGCGCCGTGCTGTCCCGAACGATGAGCTCCGTGGCCAGTTCCACCCGCTTGGTCTCCGGAACCTCCCCATGCCCCATCGCCAGCACAGTCCGCGTAGCCAACGCCGCCATCTCCTGCAACGGCTGCCGCACGGTGGTCAACGGCGGCCAAGCCGACTTGGCCAGCGGCAGGTCGTCGAACCCGACGACGCTCAGGTCCTCAGGCACCCGCAACCCACGCTGCCGGGCAGCCTCGAAGACCCCGAACGCCATCAGGTCGCTCCCAGCGAAGATCGCCGTAGGCGGCTCAGGCAGGGAGAGCAGGGCGTGCCCCTGGTCGTGCCCGGACTCGACCAGGAACGTGCCGCGCCTGATCAAGTCAGGCACGACGGGAAGGCCGGCGGTCTCGAGAGCCGCCCGGTAACCGTCTATACGCGCCTGACTGCACAGCATGTCGGCGGGGCCGCTGATCATGCCGATCCGCCGGTGGCCGAGTTCGAGGAGGTGGCGGGTGGCGGCGAGGCCGCCGTTCCAGTTGGTGGCGCCGACCGAGATGACGCCGGGTGCGGGCTCGCCTTCGGGGTCGACCACGGCGAACGGCAGGGAGCGCGCGCTGAGCTGGGCCTGGATGCCGGTCGAAAGTCGCGAGGCGACTATCACCACGCCGTCCGTGCGCCGGGCCGCGAGGCGTTCGAGCCAGTCACGGCCCGGGCCCGCGTGCGTGTGGAGGACCGAGATGACGACGCTGGCGCCGGCTTCGTGGGCCGCGCTTTCCGCCCCTCGGACGATTTCCATGGCCCAGGGTGACTCGATCTCCGCGAAGACCAGGTCCACCAGGCCGGCCGGGGTGTCGTCCTGGCTGATGCGCCGCTGGTAGCCGTGCTCCTGCAGTAGCCGTTCGACCCTGTGGCGGGTCGCCGGAGCGACCTCCGGACGCCCGTTGATGACCTTCGAGACCGTCGGTATGGAGACCCCGGCCTCCTCCGCGATCAGTGCGATCGTCACCCGCCTCTTCGCTGACACAAATCGGGAGTGTATCCGAAAGTTTCGGTTTGGGATCGCTCCCGGTCGAGGTGTTGACGCTTTACATGACGTTTACCTACGATCGCGCCAAAGAAATTATCGGGGGGTTCACGAAACTTTCGCCAAGCTGAGGAAGGAACCCCATGAAACGCAGTCTGGTGTTAGTCGCGGCCGCGGTGCTCCTGGCCGGCTGCGGTGGTGGTGGCGGCGGGGACGCGGCGCCTCAGCAGAGCTCGGGCGGCGCGCCCGCGAAGGTCACGCTGGAGTGGTGGCACCTCTCGACCGCCGAGCCGCTGAAGTCCCTCTGGGCGCAGCGCGCCAAGGAGTTCGAGGCCAAGAACCCGCACGTCACGATCAAGGCCACGGTCCTGGAGAACGAGGCCTACAAGGCCAAGCTGACCACGATCACGCAGTCGGGCAACGCGCCCGACGTCTTCGCCTCGTGGGGCGGCGGCGTGCTCAAGCAGCAGATCGACGCCGGCCTGGTCAAGGACATCTCCGGCGACGTCGCCGACGTGCTGCCGAACTTCACGCCGGCGGCGCTCAGCGCGTACCAACTGGACGGCAAGACGTACGGCCTGCCGACCGACATCGGGCTGGTGGGTTTCTGGTACAACAAGAAACTTTTCGAGAAGGCGGGCATCACGGAGCCGCCCGCCACCTGGTCGGCGTTCCTGGAGAACGTCAAGAAGCTGAAGACCGCGGGCGTCACCCCGATCGCGCTGGCCGGTAAGGAGAAGTGGCCCGGCCACTACTACTGGGCCTACCTCGCGATGCGCATCGCCGGTCTGGACGCGCTCAAGCAGGCGGCCGTCGACCACGACTTCACCAAGCCCGACTTCGTGGCCGCCGGCCAGCAGGTGAAGGCGCTGGCCGACCTGCAGCCGTTCCAGAAGGGCTTCCTGGGCGCGGCCTACTCCACGCCCGACGGCCAGTCCGCCACGGTCAGCAACGGCAAGGCGGCGATGGAGCTGATGGGCCAGTGGGCGCCGAGCGTGCAGGCGGACGCGGGCAAGGGCCTCGGCGAGGACCTGGGCTTCTTCCCGTTCCCCGCGGTCGAGGGCGGCAAGGGCTCGGCCGGTGACGCGTTCGGCGGTGGCGGCGGGCTGACCGTCGGCTCGGACGCGCCGAAGGAGGCCGTCGACTTCGTCAAGTTCATGACGGAGATGGGCAACCACTCCAAGGCCGTGGAGTCCGGCGGCGTGCTGCCGGTGCTCAAGGGCGAGGAGAGCGCGGTCAAGGACCCGAACCTCAAGCAGGTGGCGACGCTGCTGGCCGGCGCCAGCGGCTACCAGCTCTACCTGGACCAGGCCTACCCGCCGGCCGTCGGCCAGCAGGTCAACGACAGCGTGGCCGAGCTGATCGCCGGGACGAAGACGCCTGAAGAGGTCGGGGCGGACATCAGCGAAGTGGCCAAGAGCGAAGCCGGATGACGACGCTCACGAAAGGGCCGGAGGCGCTTCAGCTTCCGGCCCCCGCGCCTGCCGCCGCACGCCGTGGCCGCTGGGTGACGATCGCCCTGTTCCTGCTGCCCGCGCTGGTGCTCTTCGTCATGCTGGTCGTGGCCCCGATGCTGGTGGCCCTGTACGCGAGCGTGTTCCGGTGGAACGGGTTCGGCGGCCTGCCCACCGACTTCATCGGGGTGGACAACTTCACCCGGCTGTTCCGCAGCGAGATCTTCGCCCAGGACATGTGGCACCTGGCGGTGCTGGTGCTGCTGTCGATCTGCGTGCAGCTACCGTTCTCGCTGGCCATCGCGATGCTGCTGAACCAGCGCATGCGCGGGCGGGCGCTGTACCGGGTGCTGTTCTTCGCGCCGTACGTGCTGTCCGAGGTCATCACGGGCGTGCTGTTCTCGCTGATCCTCTCGCCCGGCTCGGGCATGGCGAACCAGGTCCTGTCGGTGTTCGGCTGGGAGTCGGAGTGGCTGGCGGACCCCGACACCGTGATGATGTCGCTCTTCCTGGTCATGACCTGGAAGTACTTCGGCTTCCACATGATGATCTATCTCGCGGGACGGCAGAACATCCCGAACGAGCTCATCGAGGCGGCCCAGATCGACGGCGCCACGGCCTGGAAGACGTTCAGGCACGTCACGCTGCCGCTGCTCGGCCCGACGATCCGGATCAGCATCTTCCTGTCCGTCATCTACACCATCCAGCTCTTCGACCTGGTCTGGATCCTGACGGGCGGCGGGCCCTCGCACTCCTCGGAGACGATGGCCGTCACCATGATGGACTGGGGCTTCAAGCGTTCCCAGGTCGGCTACGCCAGCGCGATCAGCGTCGTGATGTTCGCGCTCAGCCTCGTGTTCGCCCTCGTCTACCAGCGGTTCGTGATGCGCCGCGACCTGGAGGGCGCGATGACCTCCCAGGGGGCCCGGCCATGAACCACAAGAAGCCGCTCAAGCGGCGCCGCAACACGCTGCCCCTGCACGTGATCGCGGTCATCGTGGGCGTGTTCATGGTCGTCCCGGTCTTCTACGCGCTGCTCGGCGGGTTCAAGGACAACAGCGAGCTGTCGGAGAACCCGTTCGGGCTGCCGAACGAGTGGATCACCGCGAACTACACCGACGTGCTGGGCTCCGGCTCGTTCTGGCTGCAGGTGTGGAACAGCACGTTCATCGCCGTCGTGACCACCGTGGTGACGATCGCGCTGTCGGCGCTGGCGGCGTTCGTGTTCGCGCGGTTCGCCTTCCGGGGCAGGGAGCTGTACTTCACGCTGTTCACCGCGGGGCTGATGTTCCCGTTCGCGGTGGCGATCCTGCCCATCTTCGTGATGCTGCGCACGCTGGGCCTGCTGGACAACCCGCTCGGCGTGATCCTCACGCAGGCCGCCTTCGGCCTGCCGCTGACGATCATCATCCTGCGCGGCTTCTTCCGCAGCATCCCGGGCGAGATCGAGGAGGCGGCCACGATCGACGGGTGCTCGCCGTTCGGGTTCTTCTGGCGGATCCTGCTGCCGATGGCCAGGCCCGCCATCGCCACCGTCTCGGTGCTGGCCATCGTGGGAAGCTGGAACAACTTCATGCTGCCCCTGGTGGTGTTCAGCGAGGAGACGAGCTGGACGCTGCCGCTCGGCATCCAGCAGTTCCAGGGCCAGTACGCCTCCGACACCGCCCGCATCCTGGCCTACCTCATCCTGGCCATGGTCCCGGCGCTCGGGTTCTACGCCATAGCGGAACGTCACCTGGTCGGTGGGCTCACCGCGGGTGCGACGAAGGGGTGACTCCATGCTGCACGTGTCCGGAACCCATCTCGTGACGGACGACGACACGCCGGTACGGCTTCGGGGGGTGGGTCTCGGGGGCTGGATGAACATGGAGAACTTCATCACCGGCTACCCGGCCAACGAGAGCTCCATGCGGTACGCGGTGCGTTCCGTGCTCGGCGACGACCGGGCCGAGCTGTTCTTCGACCGGCTGCTGACCTCGTTCTTCACCGAGCGGGACGCCGCCCTGCTGGCCGGGCTGGGCATGAACTGCGTGCGCATCCCGGTGAACTACCACCACTGGGAGTCCGACGACCGGCCCTTGGAGATCGACCAGCGCGGCTTCCGCCACCTGAACCGCGTGATCGACCTGCTGGGCGAGCACGGCGTCTACAGCGTGATCGACCTGCACGCGCTGCCGGGCGCGCAGAACCAGCACTGGCACTCCGACAACCCCACGCACGTGGCGGCGTTCTGGCAGCACCGGCACTTCCAGGACCGGGCGATCCGCCTGTGGGAGGTGATCGCCGACCACTACCGCGACCATCCCTGGGTGGCGGGCTACAACCCGGTCAACGAGCCCGGCGACGTGACGGGCAAGGTGATCGGCCCGTTCTACGACCGGCTGGTGAAGGCGGTCAGGGCCGCCGACCCGCGGCACGTCCTGTTCCTGGACGGCAACACCTACTCCACCGATTTCTCGATATTTCGGGAAGTGTATGAGAACACCGTCTTTGTCATGCACGACTACGCGCTGGCCGGGTTCGCCCACGGCGGCCCCTACCCGGGCTACACCCGCGGTGAGTGGTGCGACCGGGCCGAGCTGGAGCGCACGTTCGCCAGGCGCTCCCGCTTCCAGCGCGAGACGGGCACGCCGCTGTGGGTGGGCGAGTTCGGCCCCGTCTACACCGGCGACCCGGCCGTGGACCGGCAGCGCCTCCAGATCCTGAGCGACCAGCTCGCGATCTACGACGAGCAGGACGCGGGCTGGTCGCTGTGGACGTACAAGGACGTGGGGTTGCAGGGCCTGGTGCACGCGGCCGGGCCGTACCTGGACCGGTTCGGCGGCTTCATCGCCAGGAAGCGGCGGCTCGGCGTGGACCGCTGGGGCTCGACGATGGAGGAGTCGGCGGACGTGCTGGCCCCGCTGCACGCGCTGGTGGAGACGGAGTTCCCCGGCTGGGAGCCGTACCCGTGGGGCGCGCGTTACCAGGCCGACGACCTGATCAGGCACATCCTGCTGGCGCAGGCGATGCTGCCCGAGTACGCCGGGTTGTTCAGGGGCCTCGGCGACGACGAGCTGCTCGCGCTGGCCGACTCGTTCCTGCTGGAGCGGTGCGTACGCCGGGAGCCGCTGCTCGACCTGCTGGCCGGCAACCTCAAGGAGTGACAGTCCCGTCCCGGGAGCTTGCCCGGGGTTGTTTTGCCTGCCCTAATTTAGGTGAGCCTCCCCTAGGTTAGGGCGGTGGACAGCCGATGTTCGCCAGTTACCTCATCGGGCTACGCGAAGGGCTGGAGGCGACGCTCGTCGTCTCCGTCCTCGTCGCCTTCCTCGTCAAGAGCGAGCGTACGGACAGGCTCCCCCACGTCTGGGCCGGGATCGGCGCGGCCGTCGCGCTGTCGGTGGCGTTCGGGGCGCTGCTGACCTTCACCGCCGCCCGGCTGGACTACACGCGGCAGGAGCTGTTCGAGGCGATCACCTCGCTGCTCGCGGTCGGCTTCGTCACGTGGATGATCTTCTGGATGCGGCGGGCGGCCCGCGCGCTCTCCAAGGAGCTGCGCGGCAGGCTCGCCGGCGCCCTGGAGGTCGGCTCGATCGCGGTGGCCGTGATGGCGTTCCTGGCCGTCGCGCGCGAGGGGCTGGAGACGGCGCTGCTGTTCTTCGCCTCCGTGCAGGGCGCCACCGCCACCGCGCAGCCGCTGATCGGCATCTGCCTCGGCCTGCTCACCGCCGTGCTCATCGGGTGGGGCCTGTACCGCAGCGCCGTGCGGATCAACCTGACGAAGTTCTTCACCTGGACGGGGGTGCTGCTGATCCTGGTGGCGGCGGGCATCCTCAAGTACGCCGTGCACGACTTCCAGGAGGCCGGCGTGCTGCCCGGCCTGAACGCGCGCGCCTTCGACCTCAGCGCGGCCCTGCCCGCCGACTCCTGGTACGGCACCGTGCTGTCCGGGATGTTCAACCTCACCCCGCAGCCCAGCGTGGCCGAGGTCGTGGTGTGGGCCGCGTACCTCGTCCCCGCGCTCGTCCTCTTCCTGCGCCCCCAGCGGGTCTCCGCGCCCGCCGCGGCCTGAACGGGAGCCGCCATGCGTCCCATCACCGTCCTCCTGCCGGCCCTCGCGGTGCTGACCGCCTGCGGCTCGAACGCCCCCGCCCCCGCCTCTGGCCCCGGCAAGGTGGCCGTGGCCGCGAGCGACACCGAGTGCAAGGTGGCGGCGTCCGAGGTGGCGGCGGGCACCACCACGTTCGCGATCACCAACGGCGGCACCAAGGTCACCGAGTTTTACGTGTACGCGCCGGGCGACCGGGTGATGGCCGAGGTCGAGAACATCGTGCCGGGGCTGACCAGGGAGCTCATCGCCGAGCTGCCCGCCGGCACGTACGAGACCGCCTGCAAGCCCGGCATGGTCGGCAAGGGCATCCGCAACGCGCTCAAGGTCACCGGCGAGCACCGGCCGCTCAACGCCGACGCCAAGCTCGCCCAGGCCACGAAGAGCTATCAGCGCTACGTGAAGTCGCAGACCGACACGCTGCTGGTCAAGACGCAGGAGTTCGTGGACGCGGTCAAGGCGGGCGACATCGCCAAGGGCAAGGAGCTGTACCCGATCTCGCGGACGTACTGGGAGCGCATCGAGCCGGTCGCCGAGATCTTCGGCGACCTCGACCCGGCCATCGACGGCCGCGAGGCCGACCTGGCGGAGGGCGAGGAGTGGACCGGCTTCCACCGCATCGAGAAGGACCTGTGGATCCACAAGGACGTCAGCGACAGCGGCCCCGTGGCCGACAAGCTGATCACGGACGTCAAGACCATCGTGGCCAAGGCCAACGCCACCGAGCTGACCCCGCTGAACCTGGCCAACGGCGCCAAGGAGCTGCTGGACGAGGTCGCCACCGGCAAGATCACCGGTGAGGAGGACATCTGGTCGCACACCGACCTGTGGGACTTCGACGCCAACCTCGAAGGCTCCAAGGCGGCCGTGCAGGCGCTCCGGCCGGTGCTGGAGGAGCGGGCGCCCGACCTGGTCAGGACGCTGGACGAGAAGTTCGCGGCGGCAGAGCAGGCGCTGGCCGTGCACCAGGAGGGCGACGGCTGGCGGCTGCACGACGAGCTGTCCGAGGCCGAGCTGAGGACGCTCTCCGACGCGATCAACGCACTGGGCGAGCCGATCAGCCAGATCGCCCCGATCGTGGCGAAGTAAGGGGATCTGTCATGGTCAGCAGGAGGAAGCTGCTCGGTTTCGGCGCGGCAGGGGCCGCCGCGCTGGGCGCCGGCGCGGTGGTCGCGCGATCGATGCTGGACGAGCCGCCACGGGCGCGGGCCGCCTCCGCGTCCGACCCGGTCCCCTTCTACGGCGAGCACCAGGCGGGCATCGTCACGCCCGCCCAGGACCGGCTGCACTTCACGGCCTTCGACGTCATCACGGACAAGCGGGCCGAGCTGGTGGAGCTGCTGCAGGAGTGGACGGCCGCGGCGGCGCGGCTGACACAGGGCAAGGAGGCCGGCTCGTACGGCGCGGTGGGCGGCGCCCCCGAGGCCGCGCCCGACGACACCGGCGAGGCGCTCGGCCTGCCCGCCTCCGGGCTGACGCTGACGATCGGGTTCGGGGCGTCGCTCTTCGACGAGCGCTTCGGGCTGGCGGGCAGGCTTCCCGCCCAGCTCGCCGCGCTGCCCAGGTTCCCCGGCGAGCGGCTCGACCCGGCCATCTCCGGCGGCGACCTGTGCGTGCAGGCGTGCGCCCACGATCCCCAGGTCGCCGTGCACGCCGTCCGCAACCTGGCCAGGATCGGCTTCGGGCGGGTCGCCGTACGGTGGTCGCAGCTCGGCTTCGGCCGCACCTCCTCCACCTCGCGTGAGCAGGTCACCCCGCGCAACCTCATGGGCTTCAAGGATGGCACCAACAACCTCAAGCTGGAGGACTCGGCGCTGCTGCGCGAGCAGCTCTGGGCGGCGGAGGGGGACGGCAGTCCGTGGATGGCCGGCGGCGCGTATCTGGTCACCAGGAAGATCCGCATGATGATCGAGACCTGGGACCGCACGTCGCTCGCCGAGCAGGAGCAGATCATCGGCAGGAACAAGGGCGAGGGCGCGCCGCTGGGCCGCGCGGCCGAGTTCGACGAGCTGGACTTCGCGGCCAGGGGGCCGGACGGGCAGCCGCGCATCGGCGAGGTCGCGCACGTGCGGCTGGCGCATCCGAGCTTCCACGGCCAGGCACGGCTGCTGCGGCGCGGCTACAACTTCGTGGACGGCTCCGACGGGCTCGGCCGCCTGGACGCGGGGCTGTTCTTCATCGCCTACCAGCGCGATCCACGCAGGCAGTTCGTGCCGATCCAGCTCAGCCTGGCGCGCGCCGACGTGCTGAACGAGTACATCAGGCACGTCTCCAGCGGCCTGTTCGCCTGCCCGCCGGGGGTGCGGGACGCGAGCGACCACTGGGGGCGCCGACTTTTCGCGGCATAGATCCAGAAATGTCGGGTGGATCTGGTAGGACAGGAGCCTCCGGCCCCCCGAACCCCTAGGACCACCCGTGATCTTCGACATACAGCCCACGAACAGCGAGGACTACCTCCAGACCTACGCCGGGCTGCCCGTGGCGTCCACGCCCCTCGACGAGGAGGAGCCCCCGCCCGACGCCGGAGCGGTCGCATGGCGCCTGAGCGCCAACGAAGGGGACGACTTCGAGGAGATCTCCGAAAGTTTCGACTGGTTCTTCGACAATGTCGACACGGAGAAGGTCAAGGCCATCGTCGTCGGCGAGTGGGAGGACTGTTACGACACCGACAGCGCCCCCATCCTCGCCCGCCTGGCCGAGCACGCCGACCGGCTGCCCGAGCTGCGCTCGCTGTTCCTCGGCGCGATGACCTGGGAGCAGTCGGAGATCTCCTGGATCCAGCAGTGCGACGTCACGCCGCTGCTGCAGGCCTACCCGAAGCTGGAACGGCTGGAGGTGCGCGGCGGGTCGGGCCTGGCGTTCCCGCCGGTGCGGCACGACGCGCTGCGCGTGCTCAGGTTCGAGACCGGCGGTCTGCCCGGCGAGGTCGCCCGCGGCGTCGGCCGCAGCGACCTGCCCGCGCTGGAGCACCTGGAGCTGTGGTTCGGCGTCGAGGACTACGGCGGCGACTCGGCCGTCAACGACTGCGCCGACCTCCTGAGCGGCGACCGGCTGCCCGCCCTGCGCTACCTGGGGCTGCAGAACTGCCCGTTCGCCGACGAACTCGCCGCCGCCGTGGCCGCCGCGCCCGTCGTCGCCCGGCTGGAGGCGCTCAGCCTGTCGATGGGCTCGATCGGCGACGAGGGCGCCGAGGCGCTGCTCAGCGGCCAGCCGCTGACCCACCTGCGCCGGCTCGACCTGCACCACCACTACCTGAGCGAGGCGATGGCCGAGCGCCTGCGCGCCGCGCTGCCCGGCGTGGACGTGCGGCTCGACGACCGGCGCAGCCGCGAGGAGGACTGGCGCTACGTCACGGTGAGCGAATGACCGCCACCGACCCCGGGCTCACCTTCCTGGCCGAGCCCGACCTCTACAACGACGATCAATGGGCCGGCCGCACGGTCATGCCGTTCCAGCCGTCCGTCGAGTCGCTGACCGACCAAGCCGCCTGGCTGGTGCAAGACGCGGCCGAGACCGGCGACGAAAGCGGGACGTTGCTGCCCGGCTACCTCGACGAGCTGCTGGACCACCTGGACCCGGCCCGCATCCAGGCCCTTGCCGTCACCGGCTACGGCGCGGCCGACGCGCCGCGGGTGCTCGCCGAGTACGCCGACCGGCTGCCCGCGCTGCGCTCGGTCTTCCTCGGCCACGTCTCCCCCGAGCAGTGGGAGATCTCCTGGATCCGGCACGGCGACCTCACGCCGCTGCTGGAGGCGTATCCGAAGCTGGAGCGCCTGGAGGTGCGCGGGTCCGACGGGCTGACCATGCGGCCCGTCACCCACGACCACCTCAAGGTGCTGCGCTTCGAGAGCGGCGGCCTGCCCGGCGTCGTGGTGCGGGCGGTGAGCGCGAGCACGTTCCCCGCATTGGAGCACCTGGAGCTGTGGCTCGGCACCGAGGCCTACTACGGCGACAACACGATCGGGGACCTCCACGGCATCCTGTCCGGCATCCGCCTGCCCGCGCTGAAGCGGCTCGGCCTGCGCAACAGCGAACAGCAGAACGAGGTGGCCGCCGCCGTGGCCGCCGCGCCCGTGGTGGCCGGGCTCGAAGAGCTCAGCCTGGGGCTGGGCGTGCTCATGGACGAAGGCGCCGAGGCGCTGCTCAGCGGCCAGCCGCTGACCCACCTGCGCGTGTTCGACCTGCACCACCACTACGTGAGCGAGGCCATGGAGACCCGCCTGCGGGCGGCGCTGCCCGGCGTCACCCTCGACCTGACCCGGCCGCGCTTCAGCGGCGGGCCCTACCTCGCGATCTCGGAGTGACATGGACGACTTCGAGGAGTACGAGGACACTCCGGCCGATCCCCGCGACCCCGGCGACACGTTCCTCCACGAGAGGGCCGTCTACCACTCCGACCTGGGCGGCGACCACCGGGAACGCTTCGCCGGCCTGCCCGTCGTGGACGCCGACAGCACCATGATGGTCCGGCCCGACCAGGTCGCCTGGCTCGTGACCGACGAGACCGGCTTCGGCTTCGACGACGACAAGGACGACACGGCCCTGGCCGACGAACTGGACTTCCTGCTGCGCCGGGTGAACCCCGCCCAGGTGACCGCCCTCGCCGTCACCGGCCACGGCGCCGCCAACGCGCCGCGGCTGCTGGCGCGGCACGCCCCGCGGCTGACCCGGCTGCGCTCGGTGTTCCTCGGGTTCATCGAGCCCGAGCACTGGGAGATCTCCTGGATCCGGCACGGCGACCTCACGCCGCTGCTGGAGGCGTATCCGAAGCTGGAGCGGCTGGAGGTGCGCGGCTCGCAGGGGCTGCGGCTGGAGCCGGTCACCCACGAGCATCTCAGGGTGCTGCGCTTCGAGTCGGGCGGGCTGCCCGGCTCCGTCGTCAGGGCGGTCGGCGCCTGCGCGTTCCCCGCGCTGGAGCACCTGGAGCTGTGGCTCGGCGTCGAGCAGTACGGCGGCGACTCGACGGCCGCCGACCTGGACGGCATCCTGTCGGGCGCCGGGCTGCCCGCGCTGAAGCGGCTCGGGCTGCGCGACGGCGAGCGCATGGACGAGGTGGCCGCGGCCGTGGCCGTCGCTCCCGTGGCCGGGCGGCTGGAGGAGCTCAGCCTCGGCATGGGGACGCTCACGGACCGGGGCGCGGAGGCGCTGCTCAGCGGGCAGCCGCTGACCCACCTGCGGGTGCTCGACCTGCGCCACCACTTCCTCGGCGACGACATGATGCGGCGCGTGCGGGACGCGCTGCCCGGGGTGGCCGTCGATCTGGACGAGCAGTGGCGCCCCGAGGACGACGGCTGGATGTACGTGGCGGTGAGCGAGTGACGGTGCGTTTCGCCGTGGTGGGGACGCCTGGGGATCGGCGGGTCACGCTGTTCCGCGACGCCGTGCTCGCCCGCGGCCTCGCGGAACCGCACGTCATCGCCTGGCGCGACGTGCTGGCCGGACGTGAACTCGCCACACCCCAGGGTGTGCTGCTGCGCGTCGACTCGCCCGGCGAGGACGCGCAGGCCGACGCGCTGCTGCGCGGCCCGGGTGAGCCGTCGCGGGTCGGCGGCGGCGCCGCCTGGTACCGGGCGTTCACCGCCGGGCTGGCGCGGGTCGCGGCCATCCCGGGAGTGCGGCTGCTGGGCGACGTGGGCGAGATCGGGGTGATGTTCGACAAGCGGCGCTGCCACGCGGTGCTGTCGCGGGCCGGGGTGCCGGTGCCCGAGGGGTTCTCCGCCGGTTCGTACGAGGAGCTGCGGGACGGGATGACCGCACGCCGGTGGGCCCGCGTGTTCGTCAAGCCCGCGCACGGTTCGTCCGCGTCCGGCGTGATCGCCTTTCAGGCCCATGCCGGACGGGTCCACGCCGCCACGTCGGCCACCTGGGCCGGCGGGGCGTGGTGCAACGCGCTGCGCGTCAGGGCCGTGACGGACGAGGCGGAGGTGCGGCGGCTGGTGGACCACCTGGCTCCCGACGGGCTGCACGTCGAGCGGTGGTTCCCGAAGGCGGCCACCGGCGGGCGGACGTTCGACCTGCGGGTGGTGACCGTGGCGGGCCGGCCCACGCACGCCGTCGTGCGGACCAGCCGCAGCCCGATGACGAACCTGCACCTCGGCGGGGCGCGCGGCGATCTGGAGACGGTGCGGGGGCGGGCCGGGCTGTGGGAGCGGGTGCTGGAGGCGGCCTCGCGGGCGGCCGGGTGCTTTCCGAGGAGTCTGAGCACGGGGGTGGATGTGATGGTGGGCGCTGACTGGCGGTCGGTGGCCGTGGCCGAGGTCAACGCGTTCGGGGACCTGCTGCCTGGGTTGGGGGATTTTTCGGGACATGGGCGTGACACGTACGCCGAACAGGTCGAGGCGGTGCTGACCCGCGCATGGACATGAACACCGTCGTGGGCAGCCACGACATCCTTCTCATCACGCTCGACACCCTGCGCTACGACGTGGCGGCCGCGCAGGCCGAGGCCGGGCTGCTGCCGAACCTCCTGCCACCCGGCGTCCGCTGGGAGCGGCGGCACAGCCCCGGCAGCTTCACCTACGCCTCCCACGCCGCCCTCTTCGCCGGTTTCCTGCCCACCCCCGTCGCCCCGGGGCCACACCCCCGGCTGTTCGCGGCGACGTTCCCCGGCAGCGAGACCACGGCGGCGGGCACGTGGGTGTTCGACGCGCCCGACCTGCCCACGGGGCTCGCGCGGGCGGGCTACCACACGGTGTGCATCGGCGGCGTCGGCTTCTTCAACAAGCTGACCCCGCTCGGGTCGGCGCTGCCCGGCCTGTTCGCCGAGAGCCACTGGGAGCCGGAGTTCGGCGTCACGAACCCCGCCTCGCTGGAGCACCAGATCGACCGCGCCGCCGAGGTGCTGGCGCGCGTGCCGGGGCCGGTCCTGCTCTTCGTCAACGTCTCGGCCCTGCACCAGCCGAACCACTTCTACCTGCCGGGATCCACCGGCGACTCGCTGGACAGCCACGCCGCCGCCCTGCGCTACGTGGACAGTCACATCGGCCGGCTCTACGCGCTGATGCGCCGCCGACGGCCCTGCCTGACCATCGTCTGCTCCGACCACGGCACGGCGTACGGCGAGGACGGGCACGTCGGCCACCGGATCGGCCACGAGGTGGTCTGGACGGTCCCCTACACCCACTTCGTCCTGGAGAGCCATGCGGCCGTATGAGAGTTATGTCTACGCCTATCCGCACAAGACGGCGTACCGGCCGCTCGACCCCCGCCCGCGGCTGAAGGAGGTCTGGGCGGGCGAACGGCCCGGCGCCCTGTACGTGCACATCCCGTTCTGCGAGATGCGCTGCGGCTTCTGCAACCTGTTCACCCGCACCGGCGCGCCCGAGGAGCTCGTCACGGCCTACCTCGACGCCCTCGAACGGCAGGCCGAGCAGGCCCGCGAGGCGTTGCAGGAGACCGGCTTCGCCACGGCCGCGTTCGGCGGCGGGACGCCCACGTACCTCAGCGCCCGCGAGCTGACTCGCCTGTTCGACCTGACCGAGCGCACGATGGGCGTGGACCTGGCGCGCGTCCCGCTGTCCGTGGAGACCTCGCCCGCCACCGCCACCCCCGACCGCCTGTCCGTGCTGGCCGAGCGTGGCACGTCGCGGATCTCCATCGGCGTGCAGAGCTTCGTGCCCGAGGAGGCCCGCTCGGCCGTACGCCCGCAGAAGCGCGCCGAGGTGGACGCGGCGCTCGACGCCATCAGGGCCTCCGGCGTGCCCGTGCTGAACATCGACCTGATCTACGGCATCGACGGCCAGACGCCCAGGTCGTGGCTGTACTCGCTGGACACGGCGCTCGGCTGGCGGCCCGAGGAGCTCTACCTCTACCCGCTGTACGTCCGGCCGCTGACCGGGCTCGGCAAGCAGGGCAGGGCATGGGACGACCAGCGCCTGGAGCTGTACAGGACGGGGCGCGACCACCTGCTGGCCGCCGGGTACGAGCAGGTGTCGATGCGCATGTTCCGCCTGCCCGGTTCCTCCGGCTCCACCGGCTACTGCTGCCAGACCGACGGCATGGTGGGCCTGGGCTGCGGCGCCCGGTCGTACACCAGCGGCCTGCACTACTCCTTCGACTACGCCGTCGGCGCCCGCCACGTCCGCTCGATCATCGACGACTACGTCGCCCAGACCGACTTCACCACCGCGAACGTCGGCTTCGCGCTCTCCCCCGCCGAGCGCGGGCGCCGCCACCTCATCCAGTCGCTGCTGCAGGCCGAGGGCCTGTCACGGCCCCTGTACGCCGCTCGCTTCGGCTCCGACGTCCTGGCCGACTTCCCCCTCCTGGACTCCTTCGGCGACTGGCTCACGGTCACGGACACCACCATCGCCCTCACCCCCGAGGGCCTTGCCCACTCCGACGCGATCGGCCCGGCCCTGTTCTCGCCGCGGGTGCGGGCGCTCATGGACGGGTACCAGGCATGCTGACCATCCTCTACCGCGGCCCCCTCGCGAGCTGCGACTACGACTGCGCCTACTGCCCGTTCGCCAAGCGCCGCGACACGCCCGAGCAGCTCCGCGCCGACCGGGCCGCGCTGGAACGGTTCACCGGCTGGGTGGCCGGGCGGGACTTCGAGGTGTCGATCCTGTTCACGCCGTGGGGCGAGGGGCTGGTCAGATCGTGGTACCGGCGGGCCATCGTGGAGCTGTCCGGGCTGCCGCACGTCGCGAAAGTCGTCATCCAGACGAACCTGAGCTGCCGTACGGACTGGCTCGCGCAGGCCACGGACCGGGCCGCGCTGTGGGTGACCTACCACCCGACGCAGGTGCCCTACGAACGGTTCCTGGCCAAGGTGCGCTCGCTGCCCGTCCGGCACAGCGTCGGCATCGTCGGCGACCCCGCGCACCTGCCGCACGCCCGGCGGCTGCGCGCCGACCTGCCACCGGAGACGTACGTGTGGGTCAACGCCGAGGAGGGCCGCCTCTACACCGACGCCGAGGCCGCCGAGTGGGCGGCCATCGACCCCCTGTTCGCCCACAGCCGCTTCCCGCACGCCAGCGCGGGCCTGCCCTGCCGCACCGGCGACAGCGTGATCTCGGTGAACGGCGACGGCACCGTCCGCCGCTGCCACTTCGTCCCCGAGGTGCTGGGCAACCTGTACGACGGCTCCTACCTGCCCGCCCTGCGACCCCGGCCCTGCCCGGCCACGGCCTGCGACTGCCACATCGGCTACGTGCACCTGGAGCCCCTCGCCCTCTACGACGTCTTCGCCGGCGGCATCCTGGAACGCATCCCCCGCATGCCGTAAGTCTCACCGAACCTTTCGACCTGTCATCGGCGTCGGTAACGGGCGAGAGGAGTCGTATTGGATCGCAACGACAGCTTCCGCGAGTTCGTCGCGGGTCATCAGCAGGCGCTGATGCGTACCGCGTACCTGCTCACCGGCGACCCGCACCTGGCCGAGGACCTGCTGCAGAGCGTGCTGCTCAAGGTGCTGCGGCGCTGGTCCGGGCTGTCGCGCGTGGAACACCCCGAGGCGTACGCGCGCAAGGCACTGGTGAACCAGTACATCTCGTGGCGGCGGATGCGCAGGACGACGGCCGAGCTGTCCTCCGCCGCGCCGCCCGAGCGGCCGTACTCCAGTGAGGACTCCACACTCGTCCGGGTCGTGATGCGTCAGGCGCTGCTGCGGCTGCCGCCCCGCCAGCGGGCGGTGATCGTGCTGCGTTACTACGAGGACCGCACGGAACGGGAGACCGCCGAGCTGCTGAGCTGCTCGGTCGGGACGGTCAAGAGCCAGGCCCACTACGCGCTGGCCAAGTTGCGCGAGCTGGCGCCGGACCTGGCGCCGAAGCTCGCCGAGCTGGAATCCGACGTCCGGGAGGGACAGCGATGACCTGGTTGCGGGACGTGCTGGTCGACCTGGCCGAGGATTCTCCCCGGGTGGACCTGGCCGAACGGACGATCATGATCAGGGACCGCCGGCGGCGTACGGCGATCTCGCTGGTCGCGGCGGCGATGGTGGTGGTCACGGCGCTGGGCGCGACGCTGGCCGCGCGGCTGCTGCCGCCCGGGCCCGACGACGCCGCCTCGGTGACCGACCTGCCGGCGAAGGGGGTGGGGCCGCTGAGTCACGCGGTCAAGACGTACTGCACGCCCAAGAGCGGGCCGGCGCCCGAGGACTGCCAGGACGGGGAGTGGCGGCTGGTCACGCGGGACGGGAGGACGTACCGCGTGCCGGACGCGCTGCCCAGCCTCGTGCCCCGCCGGATGGGGCTGCGCGACAGCCCGCTGGCGATCAGCCGGGACGGCGGCAAGATCGCCTACTACGGGGAGGAGGAGGACACGTTCGTGGTGCGCGACCTGGCCTCGGGCAGGCGGACGACCGCTCCGGCCAAGGTGCCCAAGGACTGGTTGTACAGCATGACGCGGCTGATGTTGTCCGACGACGGCCGCTTCCTCGTCTTCATGAAGAACCCGATCTTCAAGGACCCGGGGCTGATCTTCGACCTGCGTGAGCGGGCCGTCCGCGAGCTGCCCAACGGCTGGGTCCCCGCCGGCCTGTCACCGGACGGCGGCACCCTCACGCTCTCCCAGTACGCGCCCAGGTCGATGCTGCGCACGATCCCCGGGCTGTGGACGACCCCGGGCGACGGCACCTCGGTCAAGCTGCCGCAGGACTACCACTTCAGCCCCCTGGCGCCCGACGGGCGGAGCATCGCGGTCATCGAGAACATCTTCGCCGGCGACCACACCTGCCCCCGGCCGGGCGGCCTGGCCCTGCTGGACAGCCGTACCGGCGAGAAACTCAGGTCCGTCACCGTGCGAGGCATGGACGCGGGCGTCACCAGTGTCTCCCTGCGCGCGTGGCTCGGGCCGGAGGAGGTGACGGTCCTGACCGAGTCCGTCCGGTGCAACACGGAGGCCGAGGACCAGGAGCCCGACGAGGAGTTCGACCCGCCCTACCGGACGATGACCGCCTACGCGGTGAACGTCGAGACCGGCCGGGCCAGGAAGCTCGCCACGTACACCGCCCAGGACTTCCGCCAGCTCGTCCTGCCCGGCGCGCCGGGAAAGCTGTGACGTCAGGTCTCGCGCTGCGGCCGGTACTCCTCCTCGGCGAGCCCGAACGTCCACGCCACCCCCTCCCGCGCCCGCCGCACCCACGGCGGCACCCGCAGGAAGTAGGTGCGGCTGGTGCCGTCGGGCTCGGGGGTGGAGTTGACCACCTCCACCATGGCCAGCGGCTCGTCGCCGGGCAGCTCGATCCGCCACAGCACCCCGGTCTCGTCGGACTGCATCGGCTTGGCGCCCGACTCGGCCAGGTAGCGCTCCATGCCGAAGTGCTCCAGCATGGCGCGGCGCAGCTCGGCGTTGGCCTCCTCACGGATGCGCTCCGGGGTGAGGCCGGTCATCGTGGCGCCGAAGTCGGGCGGGACGGGCATGCCGTGCCAGGCGTGCAGGGCGAAGCCGTCGGCGTAGGACAGGGCGGGGCCGTCGGCGCGGTGCAGGCGGCCCAGGTCGTCGAGGTGCAGCTCGACGGGGCGTTCGGTGATGATGGCGAGCCGTTCGTACGGCCACCACCAGCCCGCCTGCTCGGCGACCCGCTTGAGCCCGCCGAGCCCACCGACCCCGCCCAGTCCGTCGACCCCGCCGAGCCCCTCGACGCCGCCGAGCCCCTCGACCCCGCCGAGCCCGTCGACCCCGCCGAGCCCGTCGAACGCTGACAGCCAGGGCGCGTCGTGCTGGCCGAGCACGGCGTCGATCGTCACCCGCCGCAGGCTCTCGCCTTCCTGGTCGGCTCCCCGGTCGCGCCCCGTCGCGCCCTGGCCCGAGCCCGGCAGGTCCCAGCGGGAGCCCGCGCCGTCCCTGGCGGAGCCTGCGACGCGCCCCGCACCCCAGTCGGCGATGGCGCGGCGGATGTCGCTGACGAGCCGCTCGACCTGGGGCCACAACCGGCCGCCCGTCTCGCCCCAGAGCTGCGCCCAACCGGCGGGCCCCAGTTCGGCGTACGTGGCCGCCCTGGCCCGCTCCCACGGCGCGGTACGGATCGTGTCCCGCACCGACCGCCCGGGGTCGCCACCATCCAGCACGGCCCGCGCCGCCGGACCCGCCCAATCCAGCCGGGTCCGCACCACACGATCGCCCTGCCCCGACGCCTGCCCCGACGCCTGCTCTGAAGCCTGCTCTGAAGCCTGCCCCGAAGCTTGGCCCAGGGCCTGCCCCGACGCCCGCTCAAGCCGGGGTCGCCTCAAGCTCGCCCGGATCGCGTCGTCACCCGTCAGCCAAGCCGCCACGATCGCCCCGGCCAGCGGCGACGGCAGCACGAGCACCTGCTCGGGCTCGGCCAGCCCCGCCTCACGGTACGCCTGCCGCACCGCCTCCTCGGCCCCCGCACCCGGCCCCGTGGCGAGGGCGACCCGCTCCCACGTCATGGTGTCCATCAGTCGGCCACCACCCGGTACGAGCCGGGCACGTACTCGCGCTGCCGCACCACGCGATACCAGCCCTTCGGCAGCGAGATCGCGTCGTGCTCCTCGTGCACGAGCCTGCCGCCCTCGGGCAGGTGCAGGAAGCCGCGCGCCAGCGTGCCAGGCCCGGGGATCGCGTGGACGTGCCCGGTGGCCTCGCCGTGCGCGAGCACCAGCCGCCCGCGGGCGTCGCGCGGCTCGGGCCGCAGCCCGCCGGGGACGGACTCCTCGGGGACGGGCACGATCAGGATGTCGCCCTGTCGGTACATCGACCAACCTCCATCGATCGGGGGATGATCGAAAGCTAGCGACGGCCACCGACAGAAACACGCCGAGCGCCCCTCAGCGCCCCCAGGGGCCGGACGCCGCCCCTTCAGCACCCCCCGAGCCGGACGCCGCCCCTCAGCACCCCCCGAGCCGGACGCCGCCCCGGCGCCCCTCAGCGCTCCTCACGGTTCGCGTAGCCGCTCGTACTGGAGTATCCGGCCGCGTTGGTGGCCGTGACGGAGGTCCACGGCCACGCGTACGGCACCCACGCGCTTTCGAGCCGCCCCGCCGAGTGCCGTTCGAGAGCCACCACCGCCCCACCCGGCTCGAACCGCAACGACCCGCCCTGGAGGTGGTATCCCTCGACGAGCACACCGGGCCGCCCGTCCCGGGCCTGCGGAACGGCGTTCACGATGATCGGCTGCTGCCACCCGGCCGCGATGTCGTCGGCCAGCGACGGGGTGTCGTAGCGGGCCTGGCAGGTGAAGAAGGGATCCCACCCGTACGAGATGATCTTGACGGGGTGCGGCCCCGACGCCATGACCTGCTGGTCGAGCCGCGCCTTGCTGGCGCGCCCGCGCGGCGGCAGCGGGTCGGCCCGGCCGCACTCGCCCGCGGCGGGCGAGGGTTCGAAGCCTTCGACGTTCACCCACAGCTCGACCCCTTCGGGCACCCGCCCGGCGGCGGCCTCGACGTACGCGCTGGTGGGCCCGTAGTACGCCTGCGCGTTGGTGACGTCACCCACGACGGGCACCAGCCGCGGCGCCACCTTGGCATCGTCCTCCCCCGGCCCGTGCACCGGCACCTTGCCCGTGCCGCGCCCGTCCTGGACGGCGACCGCCATGGGCAGGCCTGCCCGGGTGCCGGCGATGTCGGCGAGCCCCTCCGCGACCTGCGACGGCGGGAAGCCGCGGCCTCGGCGGGCGTCGATGTACGGGCTGACCACGATCCTCTTGCCCGGCAGCACGGCGGCGACCACGGCGTGCTGGGCGGTGTACAGGGAGATGATCGGGTCGCGGTCCGCCCGCGCCCGCATGGCCAGCTCGAAGGACTGGTACACCCCGCCGAACGCGGACAGCCCCGCGAACCGGGTGCGGTAGTCGGCCAGCACCCGGGCGGTGAACGCGTTGAGCGCGGCGGTGTGGGCGGCGTCGGGCTCCCACGGCTTGTCCTCCCGCTGCGAGGCGGCGGGCAGGCCGGGGTAGACGGTCATCCCGTACGCACTGGCCTCCCGCATCAGGTTGCCCAGCCCGTCGCCGTCGGTGGAGGCGAGCACGAGGTCGTGCTCGGCGGCGGCGCAGGACTCGGCGAGGGTGAGCCGGAAGAAGGTGCGCCCGCCGCTCTCGATGCGCCGGTCGATGCCGGGGCAGCGCAGCATGCCGGGCCCGAACTCCTCGCCGGTCATGTACGTGTACACCTGCCGGACGCGCTGCCCCGGCACCTCTGCGCAGGGCCTGCCGTCCACCTGGCAGTCGGGGAAGTCGGGGTCCTGGCGGGCGTTGAAGCGGGGCCCGAAGGTGATGAGCGTGTCGCCGCCGATGGCGTGGACGGCCTCGACCATGCGCTGGGTGACGCACCGGTCGGCGCGCGGGATCACCCAGTAGCCGGTGACGGCGTAGGGCGCCGCGACCCTGGTGTCACGTGCCGGGCACTCCTCGGGCACGGGCTCGGGATCGTCGGGGATGACCATGCCCACCACGAAGGCGACCGCCACGACCAGCCACAGGATCCGGTGCACCCACGCCCCTTCCACGCCTGGCCTCCAGCCTACGCGGCGACCCCGCCGCAGGCAGTCACGATCTGATCGCGGAGAATGACATCATGCGGATCGATCTCAGCGGTAAGACCGCGCTGGTCACGGGCTCGACTCAGGGAATCGGCGCGGCGATCGCCACCGGGCTGGCGCGGGCGGGGGCTCGCGTGGGCGTCAACGGCCGCAGCGAGGAGTCGGTGGCGGCGGCCATCGAGCGGATGGCCATCGAGCGGATCGACGACGAGCGGATCGACGTCGAGCGGGACGGCGGCGAGCGGGACGGCGGCGAGCGGGACGGCGGCGACCTGGTGGCGGCGCCCGGCGACGTCTCGACGGAGGAGGGCTGCGAGCGGGTCCTGGGCGCGCTCCCGCACGTGGACATCCTGGTGAACAACCTGGGCATCTTCGGCGCCAGGCCGGCGCTGGAGATCGAGGACGCCGAGTGGCGGCGCTACTTCGAGGTCAACGTGCTGGCGGCGGTGCGGCTGACGCGCGCGTACCTGCCGGGGATGCGGGAGCGCGGCTGGGGCCGGATCCAGTACATCGCGAGCGACTCGGCGGTGGTCGTGCCGAAGGAGATGATCCACTACGGCATGACGAAGACGGCGCTGCTGGCGGTCTCCAGGGGGTTCGCCAAGGAGGCCGCGGGCAGCGGGGTCACGGTCAACTCGGTGATCGCGGGCCCGACGCACACCGGGGGCGTGGAGGACTTCGTCTACCAGCTCGTGGACAGGGAGCTGCCGTGGGAGGAGGCGCAGCGCGAGTTCATGCGGCTGCACCGGCCGCAGTCGCTGCTGCAGCGCCTGATCGAGCCGGCGGAGATCGCGAATCTGGTGGTCTACCTGAGCTCTCCGTTCGCTTCCGCGACGACGGGCGCGGCGGTGCGGGTGGACGGCGGCTACGTGGACGCGATTCTGCCCTGACCAGGGGCTACAGATAGGGGTCAACCACAAAGGCAACAGCGTTCACAGAAGCCTCACAAGTACTCTTTTCAGGTCCATACAGATCATGTTAGAAGGGAGGGAAGCAGAGAGGACCGGGCACAGTGACGGTGATTCTCGACGGCATCTCCGTTCGGCAGCGCGGAGAGACCTGGCTCGACGACATAAACCTCGAATTATCCGACGGAATGACCACCCTCATCGGCCCGATGACGGCGGGAAAGACGACGTTGATGCGCGTCGTCGCCGGTTTGCTGAGCCCCGATTCCGGCCGGGTGCTGGTCAACGGAGAAGATGTCACGAAAATCTCCGTGCGAAAACGTTCGGTCGCTTTCGTCTATCAGCAATTCATCAATTATCCCTCGCTGACCGTCTACGAGAACATCGCCTCCCCGCTCCGCCTCGACCCCCGCTTCCGCCGCGCCGGCTTGGACCGCCGGGTGCGCGAGGTGGCCGAGCTGATGGACATCGCGGGCCTGCTGGATCGCCGCCCGTCGGAGCTGTCGGGCGGGCAGCAGCAGCGCACCGCCATCGCCCGCGCGCTGGCCCGTCCCGTGGACGTGTTGCTGCTCGACGAGCCGCTCGCCAACCTCGACTTCAAGCTGCGCGAGCAGTTGCGCGCCGACCTGAAGACCATGTTCGCCGGCTCCTCCGGCGTGGTGCTCTACTCGACCGCCGACCCCGGCGAGGCGCTCACGTTCGCCGCGCCGACCGTGGTCCTGGGCGAGGGCCGGGTGCAGCATGTCGGCGAGGTCGCCGACATGTACGCGCACCCGCCCACCCTCGCGGTGGCGGCCACGCTCAGCGATCCCCCGCTCAACCTGCTGCCCGGCGTCGTCCGCGACGGCCGGATCGAGCTGCTCGGCACGTCCTTCCCCGCGCCGCGCGCCCACGCCTCCGGTCACACGGTGATGCTGGGCGTGCGCCCGCACCAGGTGACGATCGAGCGGGACGGCCCCGGCGCGCTGGAGCTGCCGGCCGAGATCAGGCTTGCGGAGGTGACGGGCAGCGCGACGTTCCTGCACCTGCTCCTCCAGGGCGGCCGTCACCTGGTCGCCCACCTGCCGGGCACGCAGCTCTTCACCCCGGGCGAGCCCACGGTCGCGTACGTGGACCCCGCGCACGTCTTCGTCTTCGACGAGGCCGGCGGACGCCTGCTGGCCACCAGCGCCGCGGAGGTGGACCTGCATGGCTGACATCCGGCTGGAAGGCGTCGGCCACAGCTACGACGGCGGCAGGACGTGGGCGGTCAAGCCGATGACGTGGACCTGGCGCAGCTCGCGCGCGTACGCGCTGCTGGGCCCGAGCGGCTGCGGCAAGACGACGCTGCTGAACATCATCTCCGGCCTGATCACGCCCACCGAGGGCCGGATCTTCTTCGACGACCGCGACGTCACCGAGGTCTCCACCAGGGGCCGCGACATCGCGCAGGTCTTCCAGTTCCCCGTCCTGTACGAGGAGATGTCGGTCTACGACAACCTCGCCTTCCCGCTCAGGAACAGGAAGGTCCCCAAGCCGGAGGTGGACCGGCGGGTCAGGCAGGTGTCCCGGCTCCTCGGCCTCGACCAGGTGCTGAGCCGCAGGTCCCGCAGGCTGGACGCGGGGCGCCAGCAGATCGTCAGCCTGGGCCGCGGCCTGGTCCGCTCCCAGGTGGCCGCCGTCCTGCTCGACGAGCCGCTGACCGTGGTGGATCCGGCGCTGAAGTGGACGCTGCGCAGCAAGCTCAAGGAGATCCACCGCGACACCGGCCACACGCTGATCTACGTGACCCACGACCAGACGGAGGCCCTGACGTTCGCCGACGAGGTGGTGGTGCTCAACGACGGCGCGATCGTGCAGGCGGGCGAGCCGTCGGAGCTGTTCCTGTCGCCGTCGCACGAGTTCGTCGGCCACTTCATCGGCTCGCCCGGCATGAACATGCTGCCCGCCGAGATCGCCGGGGACGTCGTGCGCGTCGGCCAGGAGGACGTGGGCAGGGTCGGGGAGCCCCTGCCGCCCGGCCCCGTGCGCATCGGGGTGCGGCCCGAGTTCGTCCGGATCACCCGGGCGGGCACCTCGCCCGGCGTGCCCGCGCGGGTGACCGCGATCGACCGGATGGGCGCCTACGACCTGGTCCACACCCTGGTCGGCGAGCACCAGGTGATCGCCAAGGCCGAGGCGGGCTCCGCCTACCGGCCGGACGCGGTCGAGTTCCTGCACTTCCCCGCCGACCGCACGTTCCTGTTCCGCGACGAGGTCAGGTGCGGCTCCCTCGCGCCGCTGAACGGAAGGGGCCAGGCGTGACCGTCGTAGGCAGCCAGGTGAGCGGCGAGGTCGTCGCCCCCGAGACGCCCGTGGAGGAGGAGCAGCCACAGGCGCCGCCCAAGCGCAGGAACAACCGGGCCTGGTTACTGGTCGTGCCGGTCGTGGTGTCGGTGGCGTTCACCGCCGTGATCCCGCTGATGACCGTGGTGAACTACTCGGTGCAGGACGTCTTCAGCCCCACCGACCGGGTCTTCGTCGGCCTGGAGTGGTTCCAGGCGATCTCCCGCGACCCCGAGGTGCGCGCGGCGCTGGTGCGCACGCTGCTGTTCTCGCTGCAGGTGCTGCTGCTGGAGATCCCGCTGGGCGTGGCGCTGGCCGTGGTGATGCCGCGCAGGGGCGTGGGGGTGTCGGTGGCGCTGGTGCTGGTCGCGCTGCCGCTGCTCATCCCGTGGAACGTGGTGGGCACCATCTGGCAGATCTTCGCCCGCGGCGACATCGGGCTGGGCGGCTGGACGATCAACAACGTGCTGGGCGTCAACTTCAACTACACGCTGGACTCCACGGACGCCTGGATCACGGTCCTGCTCATGGACGTGTGGCACTGGACGCCGCTGGTGGCGCTGCTGGCGTACGCGGGGCTGCGCTCGATCCCCGAGCCGTACTTCCAGGCCGCGCAGATCGACGGCGCCTCGGCGTGGGCCACCTTCCGGCACATCCAGCTCCCCCGGCTGCGGGGCGTGCTGACGATCGCGATCCTGCTCAGGTTCATGGACAGCCTCATGATCTACACCGAGCCGTTCGTGGTGACGGGCGGCGGGCCGGGCAACGCCACCTCGTTCCTCAGCATCCTGCTGTCGAAGATCGCGGTCGGCCAGTTCGACGTGGGGCCCGCGGCGGCGTTCTCGCTGCTCTACTTCCTGATCGTGCAGGTCATCTGCTACGTCTTCTTCACCGTGCTCACCAGGTCGGGGAGGTGAGCGGCATGACCAGGAAGCTGCCCTGGGGACGCACGGTCTTCTGGCTGTACGTGGCCACGCTCATGCTGCCGCTGCTGTGGATGTTCGGCATGTCGATCCGGCCGAACGAGGACATCCTCGGCAGTTTCTCGCTCATTCCGCAACGCGTGACGTTCGACAACTACGTCACTTTCTTCACCGACTCCGCCTGGTATTCGAGCTACCTGAACTCCATCATCTACACCTCGATGAACGCGGTGATGTCGCTCACCGTGGCGCTGCCCGCCGCGTACGCGTTCTCGCGGTTCCGTTTCGCCGGCGACAAGCATCTGTTCTTCTGGCTGCTGACCAATCGCATGGCGCCGGCCGCGGTATTCCTGCTGCCGTTCTTCCAGATTTACCAGAGCGTCGGCCTGTTCGACACGCATCTCGGCGTGGCGATCGCGCACATGCTGTTCAACGTTCCGCTCGCGGTGTGGATCCTCGAAGGATTCATGTCCGGGATTCCCCGGGAAATAGACGAGACCGCCGCCATCGACGGTTATTCGCTGCCGCGCTTCTTCATCCGGATCTTCCTGCCGATGATCCGCTCGGCGATCGGCGTGACGCTGTTCTTCTGCTTCATGTTCAGCTGGGTCGAGCTGCTCATCGCCAGGACGATCACCTCGGTGGACGCCAAGCCGATCGCGGCCACCATGACGCGGACGGTGAGCGCGGCGGGCGTCGACTGGGGCCTGCTGGCCACGGCGGGCGTGCTCACCATCGTGCCCGGCGCCATCGTCATCTGGTTCGTCCGCAACTACATCGCCAAGGGCTTCGCCCTGGGGAGGGTCTAGCGATGCTCGACTGGATGGTCTGGACCGTCCCCACCGCCCTGGTGTTCGCCGGGCTTGCCCTCCTGCTGATCGTCATGGCGGTCTGGGCGCACGTCTCCCCTCCCGTGGCCAGGCGGGGCTTCCTGCGCATCGAGACCGACCGCGGCGACCGGCTCTACATCGGCCTGATCAGCGCCGCCGTCGTGCTGGCCGGCTGGATCGCGATCACCGACCTGTCCATGTGGCTCGCGCTCGGCTGCGCGGTGCTGGTGGCGGTCGTGATCGGCATTTGGGGCTAACAGAAGAAGGAGCTGACCATGAGGCATCGGACACGCAGGTCCGCGGCCGTGGGCATGGCCGCCGTCGCCCTCATTGCGGCCGGCTGCACACAGAGCGCGCAGAAACCGGCGAGCGACTTCAAGGAGGCCGACGGCAAGGCCGCGGCCCAGAGGTGGGTGTCGGAGCAGTTCACGCCGAGCACGCTGAGCAAGGATCAGCAGCTCGCCGAGATGGACTGGTTCATCAAGGCCGCGGCGCCGTACCGGGGCATGCAGATCAACGTGGTCTCCGAGACGATCACCACGCACGAGTACGAGTCGCAGCAGCTCGCCAAGGCGTTCGCCGAGATCACCGGGATCAGGATCAAGCACGACCTGATCCAGGAGGGCGACGTCGTCGAGAAGCTCCAGACGCAGATCCAGGGCAACCAGAACATCTACGACGCCTACGTCAACGACTCCGACCTGATCGGCACCCACTCGCGCGGCGACTACGTGGTGCCGCTGTCGGACTACATGGCAGGCGAGGGCAGGAACGTCACCTCGCCCACCCTCGACCTGGACGACTTCATCGGCATCAGCTTCACCACCGGCCCGGACAAGAAGATCTACCAGCTCCCCGACCAGCAATTCGCCAACCTCTACTGGTTCCGCTACGACTGGTTCACCGACCCGGAGATCAAGAAGCAGTTCAAGGCCGCGTACGGCTACGACCTCGGCGTCCCGGTCAACTGGGCGGCCTACGAGGACATCGCCGACTTCTTCACCAGCAAGGTCAACGGCAACGGCACCATCGACGGCAAGAAGGTCTACGGCCACATGGACTACGGCCGCAAGGACCCGTCGCTGGGCTGGCGCTTCACCGACGCCTGGCTGTCGATGGCCGGCAACGGCGACCCCGGCATCCCCAACGGCCTGCCGGTGGACGACTGGGGCATCAGGGTGGAGAACTGCCGCCCGGTCGGCTCGTCGGTCACCCGCGGCGGCGACACCAACGGCCCCGCCTCCGTCTACGCGCTGACGAAGTACGTGGACTGGATGAAGAAGTACGCGCCCCGCGAGGCGGCGGGCATGAACTTCAGCGAGGCGGGCCCGGTGCCCGCGCAGGGCAACATCGCCCAGCAGATCTTCTGGTACACCTCGTTCACGGCCGACATGACCAAGGAGGGCCTGCCGGTCGTCAACAGCGACGGCACGCCCAAGTGGCGGATCGCGCCGAGCCCGCACGGCTCGTACTGGAAGACCGGCAACAAGCTGGGCTACCAGGACGCCGGCTCGTGGACGCTGCTGAAGAGCACGCCGCAGGACCGCAGGGCGGCGGCGTGGCTGTACGCGCAGTTCGTGACGTCGAAGACGGTGTCGCTGAAGAAGTCGATCGTCGGCCTGACGTTCATCCGCGACTCCGACATCAAGAGCCAGTACTTCTCGGAGAACGCCAAGAAGTACGGCGGCCTGATCGAGTTCTACAACTCCCCCGCCCGCAAGCAGTGGACGCCGACCGGCACGAACGTGCCCGACTACCCGAAGCTGGCCCAGCTCTGGTGGCAGAACGTGGCCACCGCCGTGACCGGCGAGACCACGCCGCAGCAGTCGATGGACAACCTGGCCAGGCAGCAGGACGAGATCCTCTCCCGGCTGGAGCGGCTCTCCCGCGAGAAGCAGGGCTACGGCGGGCAGTGCGCGCCCAAGCTGAACCAGGAACGCCCCGCCCAGTACTGGCTCGACCAGCCGGGCGCCCCGGCGCCGAAGCTGGCCGACGAGCGGGGCAAGCCGGAGACGCTCGACTACGACAAGCTGATCGCCACCTGGAAGCAGGGCGGCTAGGGACGAGCGAGGTGCGCGGCGAGCCAGTCGAAGGCCCGTTCCTGCATGGGCACGTCGAAGCTGTGCGGCACGTCGGCGAAGACGGCCTCGTAGGCGCCGGGGGCGTCGCGGTACCGCTCTGCTATGAGGGCGTGGGCGCGGCGCATCCCGGCCTCGGGGAACAGCTCGTCGCGCATCGCGTACTGCACCATGAGCGGCTCGGGGGCGCGGGCGGCCATCAGGTCCGGGTAGTCGCCCAGCCTCGGCAGGCCGGGCGGCCAGAGCATCCAGGTGTGCCGCTCGACGTGCCCGCCGAGCATGTCGCGGTAGGAGGAGGCCATCGCGGCGACGACGACCGCGCGCACGTCGGGGTCGAACGCGCCGAGCAGCGCCGCCCGCAGGCCGCCGCCCGACAGGCCGGCGCAGCCGACGGCGCCGACGTCGGGGCGTGAGCGCAGGTAGGCCGCCGCCGCCAGGTCCTCACCCGCGACGACGCCCGCGAACGAGGTGCCGAGGACGGCGCAGTGCTTGGCCACGACGTGCTCGTGCGCTCTGGCCGCCAGGTCATAACGGTCCGCCTGGCTGAGGGACGCGCCCGTCCGGCTGAGGGGCGCGTCCGCCTGGCTGAGGGACGCGCCCGTCCGGCTGAGGGGCGCGTCCGCCTGGCTGAGGGGCGCGTCCGGGGCGTCCCCACGCAGCGCCTCGCCGGGCGGCCCCTCAGCGGTCTCCAGGGGGAAGCGGCGGCTGCCCCAGACGAACACGTCGTGCGCGAGCACCACGAAGCCGCGCCTGGCCAGCGCGTTGGCGAAGGCCCGGCCGCCGTAGATGTCGTCGCGCAGCCGCCGCACCTCGGGCGACGGCCCCTCGGGGCCGTCGGCGATCTTCTCCTTGCCGGCGTACTTCATCCCGGCGTGGCAGTGCAGCGCCACCACGCCGGGCAGCGGCCCGTCCGCGTCGCGCGGTTTGAGCAGGTACGCCCGCGTGCGCGGCCCGAACCCCACCGACCACGACAGCTCTTCGCCGTACAGGTCGCCGTCGGTCCAGGTGCGCTCGACGCGGACGCCGGCTGCGGCGAGGTCGAGCACCCCGATGGCCTGCCTGGCCGCCGCGCGCAGCTCGGGCCCGGGCAGGACCGGGTAGAGCCCGAGCTGCGCCGCGGCGATCCCGGCCAGCTCAGAGAACACGCGTGCCGTCGTCGGTCAGGCGCACGGGAGCCCCGGTACGGGCGGAGACGTTGGCCGCGTGGCCGGTCAGCACGCTGCGGATGCCGTCGCGGTAACCGGCCTGCCGGGCCAGCGGGTCGTCGCCGGGGCCGCGGAAGACGTCGTTCAGCAGCAGGCGGTCGCCGCCGCCGTGCCCGCCCGCCCCCGACTCGATCGGCACCTCCTCCGGCTCGCTCCAGTGCCGGCGCAGCAGAAGCCGCTCCGACGAGCCGGACGCGTGCTCCTTGGAGGCCGCGCTGGGGTCGACGGCGGCGTGCGGGGGCGTCCACTCCCGCTCCACCACGTCCAGCTCCAGCCGCCCCGCCGTGCCGTTGAACGCCACCCGGTAACCCTCCCAGGGGGCGTGGGCGTGCAGCGAGTACGTCATGACGGCCCGGTTGGCGTAGCGCACCATGACCGACATGTTGTCGTCGATGGTGATGCCCTCGCCGAACACGTCCTGGTCGCGGATGTAGCCGTCCTCGTGCTCGGCGTCCAGGTAGAGCCGCTTGAGCCGCTCGTCCCTGGCGATGTCGAGCAGGAACGGGTCCGTGCCGAGCCCGGGCGCGCCGTGCGCGCGCCCGGGGCGGCCGGTCAGGCCCCGCTTCGCGGCGTTCTGCGCGCCGTAGAAGCGCAGATCGGTCTGGGCGAAGACGAGCTCGGGCGCCGCGTCCAGCCACCAGTTGACCAGGTCGAAGTGGTGGGTGGACTTGTGCACGAGCAGCCCGCCCGAGCCGGCCCTGTCGCGGTGCCAGCGGCGGAAGTAGTCGGCGCCGTGGATGGTGTCGAGCATCCACTCGAAGTGCACCGAGGTGACCTCGCCGATGGCGCCGTCCTGGAGGACGCGGCGCACGGCGGAGTTGCGGGGCGAGTACCGGTAGTTGAACGTGACGATCAGCTTGCCGGTGCTGCGCTCCGCGGCGGCGGCGATGGCCGCGCAGCCGTCGGCGTCGATCGTGAGCGGCTTCTCCACGATGACGTCGCGGCCCGCGTCGAGCGCCGCGCACACGTACGGCGCGTGGGCGGCGTCGATGGTGGTGACGATGACCGCGTCGGCGAGCTCGAGCACCTTGCCGAACTCATCGGGGGCGAAGCACGGCACCTGCCGGCCGATCCGCTCGACGTAGTAGTCCATGCGGGTCCGGTTGGTGTCGCACAGGGCGACGATGGTGCCGGCGTCGCGCCACTCCCCGAGCAGCGCGTCGACGTACATCTGCGCGCGGTGCCCGAGCCCGGCGAACGCGTACCTCATGCCTCTCCTCAGAACCTGGGTCAGCCCGCGATGGAGGCGTTGACCTCGGTGATCAGCTTCTGCGCCGCCTCGTCGGGCGTCATGCGGCCGAACATGACCTCCTCGGAGTAGCGGGTGATGATGTCCTCCGTGGCGCTGGAGCCCTTCGGCGGGGCGGCCGGCGGGTCGGACAGCTCGCTCTTGTTCTCCTCAAGGAAGGTGAGCGTCTTCTGGTCGGCCTCGGGGAGCTTGTCACGGACGGCGGCCAGCACCTTGGAGCTGGCCGGCAGGCCGCGGTCGCTGAGGATGATCGCGCCCGCCTCGGGGTCGTTGATCATGTAGTCGATGAACTTCGCGGCCTCGGCGGCATGCTCGGTCTTGGAGGAGGCGCTGTAGAACATGGCCGGCTGCGTGAACATGCCGCCCACCGTGGCGCCCTTGATCTTCGGCATCCGCAGCAGGTCGAGCTGCTGGCCCGACGCCTTGGTGGCCGCGCCGAGCTGGTTGCTCCACCACATGCCCATGGAGCCGGTGTTGGTGCCGAGCAGCGACTGGTCGATGCTGGTGGCGCCGATCTCGGCGCTCTTGGCCGCGTCCGGCGCGCCCTTGCCCTTGATCAGGCTCTGCATGATCGCCCACCATTCCTTGATGGTCTCCGGCGTCACGCCCAGCTTGTTGCCGCTGTAGAACTGCTCGCCCTTCTGGGTGGCGTAGATCTGCAGGTAGGCGGGGTTCCAGCTGAGCTGCGTGCCGATGACCTTGCCGCCGCTGCCGGCGGTGACCTTGTTGGCCAGGGTGACGTAGTCCTCCCACGACCAGGCCTTGTCGTCGGGCAGCTCGGCCTTGGACTGCTCGACCAGCGCCTTGTTGACGATCAGGGAGAAGGCGTTGACGCCGGTGGGGATGGCGTACTGCTTGCCGTCGATGGCGCCGGTGGCCAGCACCTTGGCGTCGATGTCACCGGTGTTGACCTTGCCGGTCACGTCGGCCAGCGTGCCGCGGTCGGCGTACTCGCGCAGGCCGCGGATCTCCAGGCTCATGACGTCGGGCGCGTCGCTGCCCGCGACCTTGGTGGACAGCGTCTCGTAGTAGCTGGCCCAGTCCGAGAACTCGCCCTCGACGTCGATCGTCGGGTTCTTGGCCTCGAACTTCTTGATGGCCTCTTCGGTCATCTTCTGCCGCGCGTCACTGCCCCAGTAGGAGAAGCGCAGCTTGATCTTGCCGTCGGCGGTCTCTCCGCCGCCGCTGCCGCTGCCGCAGGCCGCGGTGACCGCCAGCACAGCGGTGGCGAGCAGTGCCGCCGACCACATCTTCTTGCCAGAGCTCACGGCTCTACCTCCTATGGGTGTTCACTGTTGGGGGGTGGAGGATCTACTTCAGGCCCGTGGTGGCGACACCACGGATCAGGTATTTCTGGCCGGCCAGGAAGAACCCGAAGATGGGGCCGAGCGCGATGATCGACATGGCGAACATCGGGCCCCACGACGAATCGCTGCTGGCGTCCAGGAACGTGCGCAACGCTACCGGTACGGTGAAGTTGTCGGGGTTGTTGAGATACAGGAGCTGACTGAGGAAGTCGTTCCATGTCCAGATGAACGTGAAGATCGCGGTGGTGGCCAGCGCCGGCATGCACAGCGGCATGACGACCCTGATGTAGATGCGCCAGTAGCCCGCGCCGTCGATCTCCGCCGCCTCGTCCAGCTCGCGCGGCAGGGTGCGGATGAACTGCACCATGAGGAAGATGAAGAACGCGTCGGTGGCCAGGATCTTCGGCGTCACCAGCGGCCAGATCGTGTTGATCAGGCCGAGCTCGGAGAACATGATGTACTGCGGCACGATCGTCACGTGGTGCGGCAGCATGATGGTGCCGAGCATGATCGCGAACCAGAACTTCTTCAGCGGGAAGTTCAGCCGGGCGAACGCGTAGGCGGCCAGCGAGCAGGCCACCAGGTTCGCCACCACCGAGATGGCGGTGACGACCGCGGAGTTCCACAGGTAGTAACCGAAGGGGTGCTTGAGCGCGTACCAGCCCTCGGTGTAGTTCTCGAAGGTGACCTGGCTGGGCAGCAGGCCGGGCTCGCGGAAGATCAGCTCCTCCGGCTTGAGGGAGCTGGAGATCATCCACAGCAGCGGATAGAGCATGACCAGGCCGAAGCCGATCAGCAGGATGTGCTTGGCCACCCGTCCGCCCCTGAACGGGCGGAACAGGACCGGGACCGGCCTACTTGGTGTCGCCATAGAAGACCCAATACTTGGAAGCGAGGAAGTTCACCCCGGTGAGCCCGGCGATGATGATCAGCAGGACCCACGCCATCGCGGCGGCGTAGCCCATGTCGTAGTTCTTGAACCCCTCAAGGTAGAGGTAGAGCGTGTAGAACAGCGTGGAGTCGGCGGGGCCGCCCCTGCCGCCACTGACGATGAACGCCTGCGTGAACGACTGGAACGACTTGATGAGCTCCAGCACGAGGTTGAAGAAGATGATCGGGGTGAGCAGCGGGATCGTGATCGACTTGAACTGCCGCCACTTGCTCGCGCCGTCCACGGAGGCGGCCTCGTAGTAGCTGCTGGGAATCTGCCGGAGGCCGGCCAGGAAGATGATCATCGGGGCGCCGAACGTCCACACGTGCAGGAGGATCAGCGTGCCCAGCGCGTAGTCGGGGTGCCCCACCCAGCCGGGCCCCTCGATGCCGAACATCGCGAGCACCGCGTTGACCAGGCCGTCCGCGCCGAACACCTTCCGCCACAGGATCGCGATCGCGACGCTGCCGCCGAGCAGCGAGGGCAGGTAGAAGACCGAGCGGTAGAACGACAGGCCGCGCAGTCCGCGGTCGAGCACCAGGGCCAGCCCCAGGGCGAAGGCGAGCTGCAGGGGGACGGAGACGATCACGTACACCGTGGTCACCCACAGCGAGTTCATGAACCGCTCGTCCTCGGTGAACATCTTGACGTAGTTGTCGAACCCGACCCACTTGGCCTCCTCCAGGAGGCTGTAGTCGGTGAACGACAGGTACAGGGAGGCGAAGATCGGGCCGATCGTGATGACGAGCAGGCCGACGAACCATGGGGCCAGGAAGAGGTAGGCGGCCCGTGCCTCCCGGCGGGACCGTTTCGTGGAGCGGTGGCCGCCGCGGACGGGCTGGGGCACCGCGCGCTCGGGTTTCACCGCCACCGAAACTTCAGTCATCACGGACCTTCCGGCGAGAAGTGAATGGATAGCGCTTTCCTATAGCTGGCAGGAAAGTTCCGTCAACCCTTTGCAGGCGTTACATAGCCGTTACCGATATATCGTCACGACGTTTTCCCAGGTAGAGAGGGTGTGCCGTCAATAAGTCTGATGAATTACGATCCGGTTTAGTACAACCGTTTGCAGACGCAGAGCTATCACGAAACTACCGTGGAGCTGCGGTGGAGTCCCTGATCACCAGCCGGGTCTCCAGCGAGGTGGTCGCACTGACCTCCTGGATGAGCAGATCGACCGCCAGCCGCCCCGCCGCGGCCGTCGGCATGGCCACGGTGGTGAGCTTCGGCCGGTTCAGCCGGCCCGGCACGATGTCGTCTATCCCGACCACGCTCATGTCCTCCGGCACGCTCAGCCCGAGGTCGCCGAGCCCCTCGATGAGCCCGATGGCCACCAGGTCGTTGTAGGCCAGCACGCCCGTCACCCCCGAGTCGCGCACCCGGGCCGCCGCGGCGAACCCGCCCCGCTCGGTGGGCGCGTTCGGGCCGATGACGACCAGCTCGACACCCGGCACCTGCTCGGCGGCCGTACGGATCTCGGCGCTCGTCCACGACCCCGCGGGCCCCGACACCAGCGCCACCTTCTTGTGCCCCAGCCCCGCCAGGTGCTCGACGGCCAGCCTGGCGCCGTGCCCGACGTCCATCAGGACCGTCGCCGCGCCTCGCAGGCGCCGGTTGATCACCACGAACGGCACCCGCTCCGCCAGCCGCTCCAGCGCCTTGTTCGACGAGCGCGGGCTGCACAGCACCACGCCGTCCACCTGCTTGGAGAAGGCCTGGATCAGCTCCTCCTCGGCCGCCGGCTCCTCGTCGGTGTCGGCCACGAACAGGTGGTAGTCGCGCTGGCGGGCCGCCGAGTGCGCCGCCTTGATCAGCGGCGGGAAGAACGGGTTGGCGATGTCGGCCACGATCAGGCCCAGATTGTGGGTACGCCCGGTCGTGAGCGCCCTGGCCGCCCGGTTGGGCCGGTAACCGAGCTCCTCGGCCACGGTGAGCACCCTGGAGCGGGTGGCGGCGTTCACCATGTGCGGCGCGGAGAACGTCCGGGACACCGTCGAGACATGCACTCCGGAGGCCCTGGCCACATCACGAATCGTCACTGTCACAGTCGCACACCCTAACGCAACCGCTTGCAGAACCCATGAGTACGATGAAAGCGCTTGCCGCACGCCCATGACTCGGAAGTCCCTAGGAACCCCCAGCTAGACGGGCGGTGACGAAATCACCTCTTGACGCCTCACCCTTCCGGACATGAAGGTTTAGTGCAACTGTTTGCAGTCTTGAAGGAGTCCCACACGGTGAGCAGAGTCCTCGTCACCGGAAGCGCAGGACGCCTCGGCCGCAGCGTGGTCAGCACGCTCGCGGCGGCCGGGCACGAGGTCATCGGCGTCGACCGCGCCCCAGGCACCCCACCGGAGGCCGCCGTCACCTTGCCGGCCGACCTCACCGACACCGGTGAGACGTTCGAGGTCCTGGCCAGGTTCCGGCCCGAGTCGGTGATCCACCTGGCCGCGATCGCGACCCCGTTCAGCGTTCCAGAATCGGTCATCTTCAAGGTCAACACGCAGCTCGCGTACAACGTGTGCTCCGCGTCGGTGGCCCTGGGCGTGCCGGGCGTGGTGGTGGCCAGCAGCCCCACCGTCATGGGGTACGGCGTGCCGGGCGGCTGGACGCCCGCGTACCTGCCCATCGACGAGGAGCACCCGGTGCGCCCGTGGAACGCCTACAACCTGTCCAAGGTGGCGGCCGAGGAGACGATGAAGGCGTACGCCAGGGCGGGCGGCACGAAGCTGGTCGCCGTCCGGCCGTGCTTCGTGATCCCGCCGGAGGAGTGGGCGGGCGCGCCCACGCAGTCCGGCCACACGGTGCGCGAGCGGCTCGACCGGCCGGAGCTGGGCGGGGTGTCGCTGTTCAACTACATCGACTCCCGCGACGCGGCCGAGATGATCGCGGTGCTCTCCGACGCGCTGCCCGATCTGCCCAACGGCGAGGTCTTCTTCGCCGGCGCCGCCGACGCGCTGGCCAGGAAGCCGCTGGCCGATCTGCTCCCCCAGGTCCTGCCCGGCACCGAGGCGCTCGCCGCCGGCCTCACCGGCACCACCCCCGCCTTCTCGACCGCCAAGGCGGCCCGCCTGCTCGGCTGGCAGCCCAAGCGAAGCTGGCGTACCGAACTCAAGGAAGAAACCGAATGAACCTCAGCGGTGTGCTGTTCTTTCCCGTGACCCCGTTCGACGCCGACGGCACGCTGGCCGAGCAGGTGCTGGCCGAGCACGTCAGGCAGGGCATGGAGCACGGGCCCGGCGGCGTCTTCGTGGCGTGCGGCACCGGCGAGTTCTCGGCCCTGTCGGAGTCCGAGCACGCGCGGGCCACGCGGATCGCGGCGCAGGTCGTGGACGGCCGGGTGCCGCTGTTCGCCGGCGCCGGCGGGCCGCTCGGCACGGCGCTGAACCAGGCGCGCGCCGCCCGCGAGGCGGGCGCCGACGGGCTGCTGCTCATGCCGCCGTACCTGGCACAGGGGCCCGGGCACGGCTTCGAGGCGTACGTGCGGGCGGTCGCCGAGGTGCTGCCGGTGATCGTCTACCAGCGCGGCTCGGTCGTGCTGGAGCCGGACGCCGTGGTGTCGCTGGCCGGCATCCCCGGCGTGATCGGCCTCAAGGACGGCCTCGGCGACATCGACCGCATGCAGCGGACCGTGCTGGCGGTGCGCGAGAAGTACCCGGACTTCCTGTTCTTCAACGGGCTGCCGACGGCCGAGCTGACCATGCCCGCCTACCGGGGCATCGGCGTGGAGCTGTACTCCAGCGCCGTGTTCGCGTTCGCGCCCGAGATCGCGCTGGCCTACCTGAACGGCGACGAGCGGCTGCTCACCAAGTTCTACGCGCCGCTCGTCCGCCTGCGCGGCAAGGTGCCCGGCTACCCCGTCGCCCTGGTCAAGGCCGGTGTGCGGCTGCGCGGCCTGGACGTCGGCGCCGTCCGCCCGCCGCTGGTCGAGGTGACCGACGAGCACCTCGCCGAGCTGGACGAGCTGATCAAGACCGGTCTCGACCTGGCCGCGTCATGACCATCGCCGATCTCAGGACGGAGCTGCGCTCCGCGCCGCTGCCGCGTCCGTGGGGCGAGGACGTGCCGTACAACCACGTGATCGTCACCCACGTCACGTTGAAGGACGGCCGCACCGGCACCGGGTTCTCCTGGACGCCGCAGATCGGCGCGCACGCCGTCAAGGCGCTGCTCGACCACGACCTGCGCGAAGCGCTCGTCGGGCTGCCCGCGCACCCCGAGGTCGTCTGGGACCGGCTGTGGCGGCACCTGCGCGAGGCCGGCCCCGGCGGGATCACCACGGTCGCGCTGGCCGGGATCGACCTGGCGCTGTGGGACCTGCGCTGCGGCGGCGAGTCGCTGCCCGACGTGCTCGGCAGGCGGCGCGACGAAGTGCCCGTCTACGGCAGCGGCGTCAACCTGCACTACCCGCTCGACGAGCTGATGGCGCAGGCCGGGCGCTGGGTCGCGGCCGGATACCGCGGCGTCAAGATCAAGGTGGGCCGCCCCGACCTGGCCGAGGACGTGGCGCGGGTGGCCGCCGTCCGCGAGGTGATCGGCCCCGACCGGCTGCTGATGATCGACGCCAACCAGCGCTGGGACCTGCACAGGGCCAGGCGGGCGCTCGCCGCGCTGCGCGAGTTCGACCTGCACTGGATCGAGGAGCCGCTGCCCGCCGACGACGTGGCCGCGCACGTGGAGCTGCGCCGCTCCACCGACGTGCCGGTCGCCGTCGGCGAGAACGTCTACACCACCTACGGCTTCCGCGACCTGCTGGCGGCCGGGGCGTGCGACGTGGTGCAGCCGAACGTGGTGCGGGTCGGCGGCATCACGCCGTTCCTGCGGATCGCGGAGCTGGCCAGGGCTTACGACGTGCCGGTCTACCCGCACCTGCTGAGCGAGGTGTCCGGACAGCTCGCGCTGTCCCTGCCGCTGCCGGTCATGGCCGAGGACGTCGAGGACGCCTCGTTCGCCACGCTGGGGCTGCTGGCGGAGCCGTACCCGGTGGAGGTGTCCGGCGGGGTGCTGCGCGCGGGCGGCCACCCGGGGCTCGGGCTGAGGTGGTCGTGATGGCGCCCGCGAAGGTGGTCCTGGCAGGTGCCACGGGCCACGGCAGGCACCATCTGGGCATCCTGCGCGAGCTGGCCGGCCGCGGCGTGGTCGAGCTGGTCGGCGTCTGCGACCTGCGGCCCGTCGAGGTGGACTTCTGCGCGCCCGCGCAGTCGTCCGACCTGGGCGCGCTGATCGCCAAGACCGGCGCGGAGTTCACGATCGTCTGCACGCCGATCAACACGCACGCCGACCTCGCCATCGCCGCGCTGCGCGCCGGCTCGCACGTGCTGCTGGAGAAGCCGCCCGCGCCCAGCCCCGCCGAGCAGCGCAGGATCGCCGAGGTCGTCGCGGAGACCGGGCTGGCCTGCCAGGTCGGGTTCCAGTCGCTCGGCTCCGCGGCCGTCCCCGCGCTACGCGGGCTGATCGCGAGCGGGCGGCTCGGCCAGGTGCGCGGCATCGGCGGCTGGGGCGCCTGGCACCGCCCGTCCGCCTACTTCACCCGCGCCCCCTGGGCGGGCCGGCGCCGCATGAACGGCGTGGACGTGATGGACGGCGCGCTGACGAACCCGTTCGCGCATGCCATCGCCACCGCGCTGGCCCTGCACGACAGCCCGATCGCGGAGATCGAGACCGAGCTGTACCGCGCCCATCCCATCGAGTCGGACGACACCTCCTGCGTGCGCGTCCGGCTGGCGGACGGGTTCACGATCACCATGGCGGCGACGTTGTGCGCGCCCTACGTGGAGCCGCCGCCCGGCAAGAGCGTGCGCGGCGAGGCGCACCTGGTCGTGCGGGGCGACGCGGGCGTGGCCACGCTCACGTACACGCACGACCGGCTCAAGGTGGAGCTGCCCGACGGCTCGGTCACGACGACGGTGCACGACAGGGCGGGGCTGCTGGAGAACCTCATCGACCACGTCCGCACCGGCGCCGAGCTGCTGGTGCCGCTGGCGAGCACCGAGCGGTTCACGCAGGTGCTGGACGCGATCCGGCTCGCCCCCGAGCCGACGCCCATCCCCGAGCGGCACCAGGTCGTGCAGCGGGACGCCGAGGGCGAGGTGGTCGGCCGGCTGCTGCCCGGCGTCACCGAGCTGACCCGGCGCAGCGCGACCGAGCTGGCGCTCTTCTCCGAGCTGGACGTGCCGTGGACGCGGGTGGAGCTCCTGGTGGCGGACGAGCCGGTGGCCGCCTACGAGGTGCGTCCCGACCTGCCCGCCACCGACTCGCCGCGCCCGTACCTGCACGCGGTGCGCACCCTCGGCGGCGTGCAGGTCACCCAGGTCCGGCCCGAGGACCACGTGCACCACCTGGGCGTCGGGGTCGCGATCTCCGACCTCGGCGGGGTGAACTTCTGGGGCGGCCGCACCTACGTCAAGGACCAGGGGCCGACCTGGCTGGACGACCACGGCACGCAACGACACGTGTCCTTCACCCGTCTGGACGACGGCGGCTTCACCGAGCAGTTGGAGTGGATCGGGCCTGGCGACCGGCTGGTGGCGCGCGAGGAGCGCACCGTCACCGCGCGGCCCCTCGCCCACGGCTGGGCGCTGGACTTCGCGTTCACCCTGACGAACCTGACCGGCGCGCCGCTGGAGGTCAACAGCTCGGCCACCAAGGGCCGCGCGGGCGCGGGCTACGGCGGCTTCTTCTGGCGCGCGCCCGGCACCTCCGTGGACCGTGTCACCCTTCCGGGGGACGAGCAGGCCGTGCACGGCAGCGTGTCCCCGTGGCTCGCCATGGAGGGCACCACGCCTGAGGGCCGGGACTGGACGCTCGTGTTCGCCCAGGCGGACGGGGACCCGTGGTTCGTCCGCGTGGAGGAGTATCCCGGGGTGGGGCAGGCGCTGGCGTGGGACCGGCCGCTCACGTTCGGGACCACGCTGACGAGGCGGGTGGTCACGGCCGTGCTGGACGGCCGGCTGGACGCGGACGCCGCGTCAGCCGTCGCCGCTGAGCTGCTGCGATGAGCGAAGGGCCGCTGCCCGGCGGCCCTTCGCATATCTAACAGCAGGTGAATATTTTCTTGACCTGGCCGGGTGCCCCGTGTGACGATCTGGCTGTCGATCTTGGAGGCAGCGAGACCCGTGACCGACACGTACCCCAGGTTCTCCTGGCGTGATCTGAGCTGGACCGCCGTCCGCGACACCTTCGACGAGCGCGCACGCCTGCTTGCGTTGTTACGCTTCGGCCGCCCCCGCACGCTGGCCGCGCTGGGCACGACCGTCGTCGTGTCCGTCGCCGCCGCGCCCCTGACCGCCCTGTTCGCCCACGACGCGGTGGCCGCCATGTCCTCCGCGGGCTTCGATCCTGCGGCCCTGGTGTGGCCGGTGGCCGGGTTCGCGGCCGCGATGCTGGCCAAGGAGGCCGCCGGCATCCTCGCCCGGGCGCTGAAGGCGTCGGCGAGCAAGCGGATCGACGGCGTGGTGCGCTCCCGCGTACGCCGGATCGCCCTGCGTCCGGACGACATCGGCCACCTGGAGGACCCCGAGTTCCACGACGTGGCCGTGCGCGCCGGCGACCAGGGCATCACCTGGCGGGTGCGCTCGCCCGGCGCCGCCAGTATCGGGCAGTTGGAGATCACCGCGCGGATGGCGTCGGCGGCGGCCATGGCGGTGGTGCTGGCCGCGTTCTTCCCCGTGCTGGCGGTGGTGCTGCTGGCGCTGTCGGTGCTGACCCGGTCGATCACCCGGCGGCAGTGGACGCACCTGGAGGCGGTCAAGGACGCCGCCACCCCAGAACGGCGCAAGGTCGACTTCTGGGCCGACCTGGCCGCCAGCCCCGACGCGGGCAAGGAGGTCCGGCTGTTCGGGCTCGCCGGATGGGTGAGCGAGCGGCGGCTGGACGCCCACCGCGCGTGGGAGGCCCGCCATTGGAGCACCCGCCGGCGGGTGCTGCGCAGCCAGAAGGCCACCTTCCTGCTCTCGATGCTGAGCGCCGGGCTCGGGCTGCTGGTGCCGGGGCTGGCCGCGCGGGCCGGGGAGCTGAGCATCGCCGGGCTGTCGCAGTGCCTGGTGGCGGCCTGGGGGATCTTCGAGATCTCCGTGATGGGCGGGGAGTCGTACGACATCGACTACGGCAAGACCGCCGTGACGGCGCTGCGGAGGCTGGAGGGCATGGCCGTCGGCGGCCCTTCGCACGCCGGCGCGGAAAGCGCTTCCCCCGGCCTTCCGCCGCTGGTGCGGTTCGAGGACGTGTCGTTCACCTACCCCGGCGCGTCCAGGCCCGTGCTGGACCGGCTGAACCTGACCATCCGGCCCGGCGAGCGGCTGGCCATCGTCGGAGGCAGCGGCGCGGGCAAGACCACGCTGGTCAAGCTCCTGTCCGGCCTGTACCGGCCCACCACGGGCCGCATCACCGCCGACGGGACCGACCTGCGCTCACTGGACGCCGGGGCGTGGCGGCGCTCGATGACGGCGTTGTTCCAGGACTTCGTGCACTATCCGCTCACCGCGCGCGACAACATCACGCTGGCCGCGCCCGAGGCCCCCGTGCCAGGGGACGACAGCCTCATGCGGCTCGTCCGGGCGGGCGGCGCCCAGCCGGTGCTCGACCGGCTGGAGTCCGGGCTCGACACCGAGCTGTGGCGGACCGGCGGCGACGGCCGCGACCTGTCGGGCGGGCAGTGGCAGAAGCTCGCCGCGATCCGGGCGCTGTACGCCGTGGCGCACGGGCGGCGCCTCGTCGTCCTGGACGAGCCCACCGCGCACCTGGACGTCAAGGCCGAGGCCCGCTTCCACGAGCAGGTGATCGGGTCGGTCGGGGGCGCGTCCGTCGTGCTGATCTCGCACCGGCTCTCCACCGTACGGCCCGCCGACCGCATCGTCCTGCTCCAGGACGGCCGGATCGCCGAGGAGGGCTCGCACGACGAGCTGATGAGGCTCGGCGGCGAGTACGCCCGGCTCTTCCGCCTTCAGTCGTCCAGGTTCCACTCCAGGGAGGCGCGATGACGCTGCGGAACAGCACCCGGATGGCCCGGCACACCCTGGCGCTGAGCCTGCGCGCGGACCGCCGCGTGACCTTCGCGGTGGGCGCCCTCGTGATGTTGCAGGCCGGGCTGGCGGCCGGCACCGCCTACGCCCAGCGGCACGTGGTCGACGCGGCCGGCACCCACCTCCTCGCCGGTCTGCTGGCCGCGGTCGCGCTGGGGATGCTCTCCCACGCGCTGCAGATCATCGGCTGGCGCTTCTCCCACAACCTCCGCAACGACCTGCGCGACCGCGTCCAGATGGCGCTGGAGCAGGAGATCACCGAGACCGCGGCGAGCATCCCGACCGTCACCCACCTGGAGCGGGCCGACTTCCTCAACCGCATCACCATGTTGCGGCGCGGCACGCTGGCGCTGTCGAAGACCGGCTGGGCGGCGGCGCACGCGGCCTCCACCCTCGTCGGGATCGGGCTGAGCCTGTGGCTGCTCATCGGCGTGCATCCCGCGCTCGCGCTTCTGGCGCTGGCGGCGCTGCCGATCCTGCCCCTGGCCAACCGGGCCACGCGCCTGCAACGCGAGGCGCTCGACGCCACGGTCGAGCCGCTGCGCCGCGAGGGCCTGCTGCACGACCTGTGCCTGAACCCCGACCCCGCCAAGGAGATCTGGATCTCCGGCAACGGGGCCGAGCTGGACCGGCACGCGCGCGCGTTGTGGAAGGAGGCGGCCGACCTCGAGGCCAGGGCGCGGCTGCGCGGGATCGGCGGCGAGATCGGCGCCTGGGCGTTCTACTACCTCATGCTGGGCGGGGCGCTGCTGCTCACAGGCCTGCTCCTGGCCCGCGGGCAGGCCACGCTCGGCGACGTGGTGCTGATCATCTCGCTGGCCGGCCAGCTACGGGCGCAGCAGCAGAGCGCGATCTCCGCCATCGCGCTGGTCGCGGACGGCGGCCGGGTGGCCGAGCACCATCATTGGCTGCTCGGCTACGCGGCGGAGAACGGTGCCCGCCTCCCCGCGACGGCCTCCCCTGTGGCGGCCTCCCCCGCGGCGGCCTCCCCTGCGCGGGTCTCCCCCGCCCCGACCCGCCTCCCCGTGGCGACCTCACCCGTCCCGACTCGCCTGACCGCCGGAATCGAGCTGCGGGACGTCTGCTTCGCCTACCCCGGCACGGACACACCGGTGCTCGACCACGTCGACCTCACCATCCCGGCGGGCGCCTCGCTCGGCCTGGTCGGCATCAACGGCGCGGGCAAGTCCACCCTGATCAAGCTGCTCACCGGCGTGCACCGGCCCACGTCCGGCGCGATCCTGGTGGACGGCGTGGACCTGCGCGACCTCGACCCGGCCGCCTGGTCCGCCGTGTGCACCGGCACCTTGCAGGACTTCCTGAAGCTCCAGACCCCGGTGTCCGAGTCGGTCGGCGCCGGCGACCTGCCCAGGATCGGCGACACCGCCCGCATCGAGCGGGCACTGTCGCGGGCGGGCGCGGACGGCATCGTGGACCTCCTGCCCTCGGGGCTGCGGACCCAGCTCGGGCGCACGTTCGGCGGCGCCGAGCTCTCGCACGGCCAGTGGCAGCGCATCGCCCTGGCCCGCGGCCTCATGCGCGAGGCCGCGCTGCTGCTGCTCCTGGACGAGCCCACGGCGGCGCTCGACCCGCAGGCGGAGCACGACCTGTTCGAGCTGTTCGGGCGGCAGACCCGCGACTCGGCGGAGCGGGGGGCGATCACCGTGCTGGTCTCGCACCGGTTCTCGACCGTGCACATGGCCGACCACATCGTCGTGCTGTCCCGCGGCCGGGTGGCCGAGCAGGGCAGCCACGACGAGCTGCTGGCGGCGGGCGGCGACTACGCCGACCTCTACCGGACGCAGGCCCTCGCCTACCGCTGACCCACCTCACCGCCCCGCGCCCCGCCTCAACCGCCCCGCCTCAGCCACCCGCCTCAGCCACCCGCCTCAACCGCCCGCCTCAGCCGCCCGCCTCGGCCGCGTCCGGCTTGGCGGACTCGTCGGCCGGCCGGCCCGCGCCCGATTTGCCGCCCGACGTCGCCCTGAGCAGCCGCAACGCCCCCCGCGACAGGGCCGTCAGTATGTCGGCGGCCTCATCCAGATCGGGATAGCGCCCCTCCAGATGCCCCATGGCCAGCGCGTTGGTGGCCGCGTTGATCCCATCGGCGATCATCTCCAGCCGCCGCCGGTCACGTTCGTTGTCGGCCGTGTACCCGAGCGCGGCCAGGTCGGCGGCGTGATGCTCGCGATAGGCCGCAGCCGTCTCCACGGCGAAGTCGCGCAGCGACGAGGAGGGGTCGTGCCGCGCCCTGAGCTGGATCCGCAGCAGCTCGGGGTGCCGGCAGATGGACTCCAGGGGGATGCGGAACGTCTCGCGGTGCAGGTCGAGGTCGCCGGGGTGCTCGCGGGCCCTGCGCCGCGCCTCGCGCATCGAGTCGCGCAGCCGCTGCCCGCCCTCCTCCGCGAGCTCCCGCAGCAGCTCCTGCATGTCCTTGAAGTGCACGTAGAAACTGGACTGCGCGATGCCGGCGGCCTTGGCCACCTTGACCGTGCTGAGCCCCGCCTCACCCTCCTCGTCGAGGATCTCCAGCGCGGCGCGGATGAGCTTGCGCCTGGTCAGATCCTTCGCCTCGCTCCTCGTGAGCGGCGTGCTCGTCATGAGTCCCTCCCCTCCCGTAACGATTGTCTCGCGCCACTTGTGCGGAATTTCACCGATAGTACTATCGGTGAAATTGCTCTCGGGGGAACTGCCGGGAGGAGGCGTGGATGAAACGCTGGAGGACGCCGGCCACGCTGGCGCTTGCCGCGATGGTGTTGCTGGCGTGCAGCGGCCAGCGACCGGTCGAACCACAGTCCCAGTCCAGCGCGCCGGCCGCGACAGGCCCCGCGCAGGGCGGGCGCCTGGTCTACGCGCTCAGCGCGGACGCCAACGGGTTCAACCCGGTCACAGACCAGTTCGCGGCGCAGAGCTACAGCATGACTGGCACGATCATCGAGACCCTGGTGAGCGTGGACGCGGAAGGCGCGTGGAAGCCGAATCTGGCCGAGTCGCTCACCCCCAACAAGAAGTACGACGAATGGACGATCAAGGTCAGGTCGGGCATCTCCTTCTCCGACGGCATCTCGCTGACCGGTGACATCGTCAAGGCCAACCTCGAAGCGCAGAAGCGCTCCCCGCTGACCGCCGCGGCGATGATGCCGATCAAGTCGTTCGAGCTGCCGGACCCGATGACGGTCAAGGTGCTCCTGCACCAGCCGTGGGTGGCCTTCCCGTACCTGCTCACCGTGCAGACCGGCATGATCATCCCGCCGGCCTCGCTCAACGACCCCAAGACGGCCAGCCTCAAACCGGTCGGCACCGGGCCGTTCATCTTCAAGGAGTACGTGCCGGACAACCGCATGGTCGTCACCCGCAACCCGCGCTACTGGCGGGCGGGCCTGCCCTACCTGGACGAGGTCGAGTTCAGGATCCTGCCCGATACCCAGACCCGCGCCCAGACGCTCGAAGCGGGCGGCGTGGACGCCATCGGCACCTCCCGCGACGAGGACCTGACCAAGTTCGGCGCCATGAAGGACGCCTACTCCGTGCACCGGGCGCAGGGCATGGCCGTGGCCGAGTACATGTTCCTGCTCAACACCGCCGTGGCCCCGCTCGACGACGTACGGGTGCGCAGGGCGATGGCCCACGCCATGGACCGCGAGACCGTGATCAAGACCCTGCGCGGCGGCATGACCCAGCCCGCCGACGGCCCCTGGTCCAAGGACTCCCCCTGGTACGCCCCCGGCGGCTACCCCACCTACGACCTGGCCAAGGCCACCGCCCTGGTCAAGGAGGTCGAGGCGGAGAAGGGCCCGATCCGCTTCGAGCTGATCTCCACCCCCGACCCGAACACCATGCAGGGCGTGGAGCTGGCCCAGGACATGTGGCGCAAGGCCGGCATCGAGGTGTCGATCAAGCAGGCCGACCAGCCCGACCTGATCAACCGGGCCATCACCGGCAACTTCTCGGCCACCGTGTGGACCCAGTTCTCCGCGCAGGACCCCGACGGCGAGTACGTCTGGATGCACCAGGCCTACGCCAAGCCCGTCGGCGCCATATCGCTCAACATGACCAGGCTCAAGGACGACAAGCTGAGCGCCGCCCTGGACGCCGGCCGGATGAGCCCTGACGAGGCCACCCGCAAGCAGGCGTACGCGACCGTGCAGGAACGGCTGCGCGACCAGGTGCCGTACGTGTTCGTCGACCACCTCGACACCGGCGCGATCATCGCCAAGACCAAGGTGCGCGGCATCGGCGAGCACCTGCTGCCCGACGGCGAGAAGGGGCTGCCACTGACCGGCTCACCCATCCCGTACCACCCGTTCGGCCAGCTCTGGGTCAGCGGCCAGTGATCGTCCTCCACCGGCTGGTCCGGCTCCTGGTGGTGCTGATCGTGGTGACCTTCCTGTCGTTCGCCCTGCTCAACCTGCTGCCCGGTGACCCGGTCACGCAGATCCTGGGCCTGTCGGCGACGGAGGAGTCCCGCGCGCAGCTCCGCCAGGAGCTCGGGCTCGACGAGCCGCTGCTGGTGCGCTACCTGGACTGGCTGGCCGGCCTGGGCGTCGGCGACTTCGGCAACTCCTACATCAGCAGGATGCCCGTCGGCACCGAGCTGGCCGAGCGGCTGCCCGTGACGCTGGAGCTGCTGGTCGCCGCGCAGATCGTGGCGCTCGGCCTGGCGATCCCTGTCGGCGTGGCCGCCGCCCGCCGCGCCGGGCGCGCCCTCGACCAGGTGCTCACGACGCTCAGCTTCGCGCTGCTGTCCACGCCCGTGTTCGTGCTCGGGGTGCTGCTGATCCTCGTCTTCGCCGTCAACCTGCAAGTGCTGCCCGCGACCGGCTGGACGTCCATCTCCGTCGACATCGGATGGAACCTCACGTCCGTGATCCTGCCGGCGATCACGCTGGGCTGCGGGCAGTTCGCGGTGTACGCGCGGCTGCTGCGTACCGACCTGATCGCCACCCTCCAGGAGGACTACATCACGCTCGCGCGCGCCCGCGGCCTGTCACCGCGCCGCATCCTGTGGCGGCACGCGCTGCGCCCCTCCGCGATCACCCTGATCACCGCCATCGGCCTGAACCTGGGCGCGCTCATCGGCGGCACCGTGATCATCGAGACCCTCTTCGGCCTGCCCGGCATCGGGCGGCTCATCGTCGACTCCATCTTTTCCCGCGACTACCTGACGGTTCAGGGAGGCGTCGTGCTGATCTCGGTCGGCTACGTGGTCGTCAACTTCGCGGTGGACCTGGTGTACGCCGCCGTCGATCCGCGGATCCGTCGTGCGTAGGCGGCGGCTGGGCTTCGGGATCTGGCTGGCCGCCGGCTGGATCGGGCTGGTGCTGCTCGCCGCGCTGCTGGCCGACTTCCTGCCGTTCGCCCGCTACGACGAGACGCTCGCCGGGCCGCCGCAGACAGGGCCCAGCGCCGAGCACCCGTTCGGCACCGACGGGCTCGGCCGCGACGTGCTCAGCCGCGTCGTGTACGGGGCCCGCGTCTCGCTCGGCGTCGGCATCGGCGCGGTGCTGCTCGGCCTGGGCATCGGCGCGCCGCTCGGCATCCTGGCCGGTTACCGGCGGCGGACCGCCGACGCGGTCATCATGGCGGTCAACGACGTGGCGCAGGCGTTCCCCGCGCTGGTGTTCGCGCTGGCCGTGGTGGCGTTCGCCGGCGCGAACCTGCGCAACGTGCTCATCGTCCTCGGCGTGCTCGGGGTGCCCTCCTGGGTGCGCCTCATCCGGGGCGCCACCCTCACCTTCGCCGAGCGCGAGTTCGTGCTGGCCGCGCGCGTGCTCGGCACCCGCGACCGGCGCATCCTGTGGCGCGAGATCATGCCGAACGTGGCCGTCCCCGCGGCCTCCTACGCCTTCATCGGGATGGCCGTGGTCGTCGTCGCCGAGGGCAGCCTGGCCTTCCTCGGCCTGTCCGTCCAGGCGCCCACCCCCACCTGGGGCGGCCTGATCAACGAGGGCCGCACGATCATGGAGACGGCGCCGCACGTCGTGCTGGCGCCCTCGATCGTCATGTTCCTGACCGTGCTCTCCTTCAACCTGGTCGGCGACCGGCTGCGGGCCATGACCGACGTGCGCGAGATCGGCCTGGAGCCGGTACGCCAGGCCGCCGCCGCCCCGATGCCCACCGCCACCCACGCCATCCGCGACACGCTGCTGCAGGCCGAGGAGCTGCGCACGCACTTCGTCACGCCGCGCGGCGTCGTCAAGGCCGTGGACGGCGTCTCCTTCACCCTCGACCGGGGCCGCACCCTGGCCATCGTCGGCGAGTCGGGGTCCGGCAAGTCCATGCTGATCCGCTCCATCCTCGGGCTGCTGCCCGGCACCTCGGTCAGGGGCGGCCACGTGTACCTGTCGGGCGACGACCTGACCACCTACAGCCCGGCCGAGATGCGCTCCGTGCTCGGCCGGCGGCTCGGGACCGTCTTCCAGGACCCGATGACCGCGCTCAACCCCGTCCGCACCATCGGCACGCAGGTGATGGAGCCGCTGCGGGTGCATCTGCGCATGTCCCGCAGACAGGCTCGCGCCGAGGCCGTCCAGTTGCTCGCCTCGGTCGGCATCCCCGATCCGGTACGCATGCTGCGCCGCTACCCGCACCAGCTCTCCGGCGGGATGCGGCAGCGGGTGACGATCGCGATGGCGCTGTCGTGCCGTCCCGACGTGCTGTTCGCCGACGAGCCCACCACCGCGCTCGACGTCACCATCCAGGACCAGGTGCTGCGGCTGCTGCACCGGCTGCGCGAGGAACGCGACATGGCGGTGGTGCTGGTCAGCCACGACCTGTCGGTGGTCGCCGAATGGGCGGACGAGGTGATCGTCATGTACGCGGGCAAGGTGGTGGAGCGTGGGCCCGCCAGGGAGGTGTTCGCGCGTCCGCGGATGCCATACACCGAATCCCTGCTCCAGGCCGCGCCCCGGCTCACCGACCCGGTGCACCACCGGCTCCGCGTCATCCCCGGCAGGCCGCCGGACCTGGCGCACCTGCCGGCGGGATGCGCGTTCCGGGCGCGGTGCCCGTACGCGCAGGAGCGGTGCGAGCTGGAGGCGCCGCCTCTCTTCGAGGACGGCCCGCACCCCCACCAGTACGCCTGCTGGTACCCCCGGGACGCGCGCGCCGGCGACCCCGCCGATGTCGAGTCAGGAGTTGAGAGCCGTGGCAGGTAGCGGAAACGCACACCTTCGCCCCCGTGACGAGGTGCTGCTGCGGGTGGAGGATCTGGTCGTGGAGTTCCCCGCGGGACGCGGCCGCACCGTGAGCGCGGTCGCCGGCGTGAGCTTCGACGTGGCGCGTGGCGAGACGCTCGGCATCGTCGGCGAGTCGGGCTGCGGCAAGTCCAGCGCGGCCCGCGCGCTCGTCCAGCTCCCGCCGCCCCGCTCGGGCTCGGTCAAGCTGGACGGCCTGGAGCTCACCGCCCTGCGCGGCGAGCCCCTGCGCATGACCCGCCAGCGCCTCCAGATGATCTTCCAGGACCCCATCTCGTCCCTGAACCCCCGCCGCCGCGTCCGCGACATCGTCGGCGAGGGCCCCCGCGTGTGGCACCAGCCGGGCGACCGCGTGGACGAGGTGCTCGAAGCGGTCGGCCTCGACCCGGCGACGGCGGCCGAGCGCAGGCCGCACGAGTTCTCCGGCGGGCAGTGCCAGCGCATCTCCATCGCCAGGGCGCTCATCCTCGACCCCGAGGTGGTGATCTGCGACGAGCCGGTGTCGGCGCTGGACGTCTCCGTGCAGGCGCAGATCCTCGGCCTGCTGGAGGACCTCAAGGCCCGCTACCGGCTCACGCTCGTCTTCATCGCCCACGACCTGGCCGTGGTGAAGAACGTCAGCGACCGCATCATGGTCATGTACCTGGGCAAGGTGTGCGAGCTGGCGCCGAGCGCCGACCTGATCAGCCGGCCCGCGCACCCGTACACCAGGGCCCTGATCGCCTCCATCCCGGGCGGCGGCCTCGACCTGCCGCCCGCCGACACCCTGATCAGCGGCGAACCCCCGTCGCCGGTAGATCCTCCCTCCGGCTGCCGCTTCCGCACGCGGTGCCCGCGTGCGGCGGCGAAGTGCGCGGAGGAGGAGCCGCAAATCCAGCAAATCGGCGACGACCACTGGCTCGCCTGTCATTTCCCCATTAAGGAGTAGAAGCCCGACATGGCAATCGATTTCACCCTCGCCCCCGAGCACGAGGAGATCCGCAAGCGGATCCGTTCCTTCATCCAGGGCACCGTCATGCCCGCCATGGAGGAGGTGCAGGAGGGCGACCGCGACCAGTACCTCCGCACGATCTTCCAGCTGCGCTCCCAGGCCAAGGCGGAGGGATTGTGGCTGCCCCACATGCCGAAGGAGTGGGGCGGCATGGGCCTGGGCCACGTGGAGCTGGCGATGGTGCAGTCGGAGGCCGCCAAGACCCGCATCGGGCCCTGGGTACTCAACTGCCAGGCCCCGGACGAGGGCAACATGCACACCCTCCTGCACTGGGCCACCGACGAGCAGAAGGAGAAGTACCTCCGCCCGCTCCTCGACGGCGCCAAGATGTCCTGCTTCGCCATGACCGAACCCGAGGTCGCCGGTTCCGACCCCACCCTCATCCGCACGGAAGCCGTCCAGGACGGCGACGAGTGGGTCATCAACGGCCACAAATGGTTCATCTCCAACGCCCGCCGCGCCAACTTCGCCATCCTCATCGCCCGCACCGAACCGGACGTCCCCGAGGGCTCACGCGGCGCCAACACCGCCTTCCTCGTCGACCTGCCCAACCCGGGCTGGAACGACGTGCGCGAGGTGGAGACCATGCACGGCTCCACCGGCCACAGCGAGATCGTCATCAAGGACCTGCGCGTCCCCTCCAGCGCCATCCTCGGCGGCCGCGGCAACGGCCACCGCCTCGGCCAGTACCGCCTCGGGCCCGCCCGGCTCGCCCACTGCATGCGGTGGATCTCACAGGCGGAGACGGCGCTGGACATGATGGTCGATCGCGCGCTCAACCGGTACAGCCATGGGTCCGTGCTGGCGGAGAAGCAGGGGATCCAGTGGCTGATCGCCGACTCGGCCATGGAGTTGTACCAGTGCAAGCTGATGGTGCTGCACGCCGCGTCCAAGATCGACAAGGGCGAGGACTTCCGTACGGAGGTGTCGATGGCCAAGCACTTCGTGGCCAACAGCCTCAACCGGATCGTGGACCGGGCCATTCAGGTGCACGGGGCCCTTGGCTACTCGACGGACACGCCGCTGGCGAACATGTTCCAGCATGCTCGGTGGGCTCGGTTCGCTGATGGGGCCGATGAGATTCATCAGATGCGGATCGCTGAGCGGACGATCGCCGCCTACCAGGCGACCGGTTCCACCAGCTCTGCCACCGGAGGGCTTCCGCTGTGAGGTGAGGGGCTTGTTCTGCGCGTAGGAGCGGCGGAGATCGGCTCCTACGCGCACGGCACGTCACCCAGGCAACCGGCCCGATCTCGGACGCTTCGGCTGGTGACCACAGGCCCGCCATCGAAGACGTCCAGCACCACTACCTCGGCCCGCAGCCCAGCCCAAGCCCGCACAACCTCCTCGGCCCCCGCCGCCCCGCCTTCGAACGCGACATCACCGGCGCCCTCCTGGCACTCAACCCCGAGGGCCACTTCCTCGAACCAGTGAAACTGCAGGTCCTGACAGCCCGCCCCACCGTTCAGACGCTCACCCGGGGAGCAGGCAGCGGCAGGATCTCCCGCTCGTAGTAGGGCCGCAACTCCTCCCCCCGCTCGAACAGCTTGTCCAGCTCTCCCTGGCACGCCGAGATCACTTCCCGATCGTCGATCCGCCGCGCCCCGCTGTGCGTGCCCGATTCGTCGTACGTCACCTCGTACATCGCCACCGTCCCGAGCACGACCAGCTCAGGCAGCCGCCGGTCGATCTCGATCTCGGCCACCTCGCCCGCGTCGAGCACCCGCACCTGCTCCACGCTCGCGACCTTCAGCGCCAGCAGGTGCATCTCCCACTGCAGGTAGGGCGTGACCGGCTGCTCGACGATCCTGATGCGCCGCCGTCTGATGCGCTTGGCCGGGCGCTCGCGCTCCCGCACCGGCCCGCACCCGTCGTCCACGAGCTTGAGCGAACGGTCCCAGTCGCCTTCCACCATCGCCACCCAGCTCGGCTCGCCCCGGAAGCTCTGGATGCGTTCGAGCTTCCAGAACACGTCATCGAGCTGGCGGAAAGTCGGCCAGAAGTCGTCGAGATACTCATCCGCACTCAGCATGACGCCCGGTACCTCATGAATGCGCTCAAGCACGATCCCTGCCTATCACCATGACGACGCGGAGTCGAGTTTCCCCAGGTCAGCACGGGCGAGTCGTACCAATCCCATCAATTCCCCGCGCGTTCTCGCGGCTTGGCCCGCACGTGCATGCGCTCCCCCTGCCGGCCGAAGAGATTGAGCACCTCCACCGGAGAATCCCCGGCCGGCCCGAACCAGTGCGGCAGCCGGGTGTCGAACTCCGCGGCCTCCCCCGGCCCCAGGACCAGATCGTGATCGGCCACGACGAGCCGCACGCGCCCCGAAAGCACGTACATCCACTCATAACCCTCATGCGTGATCGGCCGCGGCTGGTTCTGCTCGGCGGGAATGATCGACTTCCACGCCTGGAGCGGCCCCGGCTGGGTGGTCAGGGGGATCACGGTCCGGCCGTTGCGGACCACGGGCTTGCAGCGGATGCGCGGGTCGCCGACGTCCGGCGCGCCGACCAGCTCGTCGAGCGGCACCTGATGCGCCTGCGCGATCGGCAGAAGAAGCTCCAGGCTGGGACGGCGCTGGCCCGACTCCAGCCTGGACAGCGTGCTCTTGGAGATGCCGGTGGCCTCCGACAGCGCCGACAGGCTCACCTCCCGTTGCGTACGGATGCGCCTGAGCCGCGGGCCGACCTGCGCCAGCGTCTCGGCCAAGTTCGTTGCCACCATGCCGTTCCTCGCTCTCCGGGAGACTGCCGCTGTTGCGAAAACAGCAACGAGAGTTGTCATCCTAGCCACGGCGGTCGCACTATCTCGCCGTGAACAAGGCGATGAACAGGCATGATGTCGTGGGGATCGTCGGTCCGGGGTGCGTGGGCCGCTCCTGGAACGGGCCGTCGCACTTCAACCGCGCGGTGCGCGACCAGCGCGGCACCGTCCCGGCGGGTGAGCGCCGATGAGCGCCGCCACCCTCCGGAGCACACGCGGCAGACTCCCCCTGGGCGTCTACCTGCTCTCCTTGAGCCTGTTCGCGATGGGCAGCGCAGAGTTCCTGCTCGCCGGCGTCCTCCCCACCATCGCTGCCGATCTACGCATATCCCTCTCCTCAGCCGGCGCGCTGATCTCAGCGTTCGCCGCCGCCGTAGTCATCGGCGGCCCACCCCTGGCCATCCTGACCCTCCGCTGGCCACGGCGCACGACTCTTGTGACCACCCAGGTGATCTTCGCCGCCTGCGTGGTGGCAGGCGTCCTGACCGACAGCTACGCGGTGCTCCTGGCGACGCGCTTCCTCTCCGGTCTCGCCTACGCCGGGTTCTGGGCGGTCGCCGCCGTCACCGCGATCAGCCTGGTCCCGCCGGACCGGGCGGCGCGCGCCTCGGGCGTCGTCGTCAGCGGCCTCAGCCTCGCGATGGTGGCCGGCGGCCCGGCCGGCACGCTGATCAGCTACTTCACGGGCTGGCGCGGCGGCTTCTGGGCAGTGGCCGCCCTCACTGCCGCCGGCGCGTTCCTGACGCTAGTGGCGCTGCCCGCCACCCGCGCGCGCGGCGGGACCAGCGTGCGGGACGAGCTCCGCACCATGCGACGCCCCCAGCTCTGGACCGTGTACGCCGCCACCCTCCTCAGCACGGCCGCGTACATGATCACCTTCAACTACCTCTCGGCGCTCCTCACCGACGTCACCGACATGCCCGCGGTCTGGATCCCCGCGGTCCTGACGTTGTTCGGCGTCGGGGCGTTCGTGGGGCTGTCCATCGGCGGCAGGGTCGCCGACCGGCTGCCCACCCATGCGCTCCTGGCCGGCGCCCTCGGCATCCTGGCCTGCTCCGTCCTGCTCGGGACGTTCGCCAGGCACGCGACCGCCGTCGTGCCCCTCGTGCTCCTGCTGGGGATCGCCGGGTTCGTGCTGAACCCGGCGATCTACGGGCGGGTGTTCTCCATCGCGAGCGAGGCGCCCACGCTCGCCGGAGCCACCACCGTCTCCGCCTTCCAGCTCGGGATCAGCCTCGTTCCGGCGTTCGCCGCCGTCGTGCTCGACGCCGACGGCGGGGTCCAGGGCGTGCCGTGGCTCGGCGCGGGCCTGGCGGCGCTCACGACGGTGCCCGTCCTGCTCGACCGCGTACTGTCACGCCGCCGCCCTAGTCACTCGCGTTGGACGTAGGAGGCCGCCCAGTCACTCGCCGCAGGGAGCAGAGAGCCACCCGGACACTCGCACGCAGGAGGAGGCCGCCTACCCCGCCCGCGAACGGCCGCCTGCCCCGCCCCTGAACGGCCGTCTACCCGCCCGTGGACGGCTGGCCGCCATCGTCGATCGTCGTGGTGCCATCGGGATCACCACCGTCATCGTCCGGCGTCTCATCATCCCCACCCCCGAAAGGATCATCCTCACCGGTCTCAGGACCGCCGCAGGCCGCCGGATCCCGATCGCAGTCCGGGTCCTGGCCGAAGTCATCGCCAGGGCTCTCGGACGGATCCTCGGTCGGCTTGGGCTCCGGCTTCTGCACCAGGTCGTGCGGGTCACCACCGAACGCAGGCGCAGGGAACTCCTCGACCGGCTTGCCGTCCATCGAGATCGCCATGAAGTCGCGCCAGATCTTGGTAGGCGTCCCGGCCCCCTGGATGTTCCCCAGAGACACCTCCTTCTTCAGCACGAACCCGTTCGGGTCCTTACGCGCCTTCTTCGTCTTCGGGTCGATCTGCGGCACTTCCTTGTACATCCCGACGGCCGTGGAGAGCTGCGGGGTGTAGCCGACGAACCAGGCTTCCTTGTTCTCGTTGTTGGTGCCGGTCTTACCGGCGATCGGCCGCCCGCCGGGCAGCGCGGTGCCCCGGGCGGTACCGGACTTGACCACCTGCTGCATCGCGTAGGTGGTGTCGGCGGCGGTGTCCGGGCTGATGACCGTCCTGGACGCGGCTGCCTCCTTCATGACGGTCCTGCCGGTGAACGCCTTGACCGAGAGGACCACGTGCGCGTCGTGGTGGACGCCGCCGTTGGCGAAGATGCCGTACCCGGTGGCCTGCTCGACGGGGGTGACCAGGCCTGCGCCGATGGACATGCCGTAGGCGTGGTCCTGGATGGCCAGCTCCAGGTCCTTCTTGTCGATCCCGGCGCCCTCGGCGATCTTCGCGACGGCCTCCAGCCCGACCTCCTGCGCCATCGTGGCGAACGCCGTGTTCACCGACTCGGCGGTGGCCCGGTCGATCGGCACGGCCGCGCCCACGTCGTGCGAGTTGCGGATCGGCTTGGTGCCCGGCAGCGTCACCGGCCCGTCGCCGGACACGAGGCTCCTGAGGCTGTAGCCCCTCTCCAGCCAGGCGGCCAGCACATACGGCTTGAAGGCCGACGCGGCCTGCTTGTTGGCGTCGAAGGCGTTGTTGGTGAAGCTCTTGAGGTAGTCGTGGCCGCTGTAGAAGGCGAGCACCTGGCCGTTGCGCGGGTCCACGGCGCCCAGGTTGGCGTGGATGTTCTTGTCGTTGACGGCGGCGAGGTTGCTCTCGACCGTCTTCTTCGCGGCCTGCATCAGCTTCTTGTCGAACGTCGTCGTGACGCGGTAACCCTCTTTGCGCAGTCGCTCCCTGCTGATCCCGCGCTGCTCCAGCTCCCGCTGGACGATGTCGACCATGTAGCCGTTGATGCCCTTGAGCGTCTCCTTCTTGTCGAGCCTGGCCAGCTTGGGGAACTTCGCCGTCGTGGCCAGCTCGCCGTACTTGGCCGGGTCGACGATCGCCATGCCGCGGATGGCGTAGTCGAACCGCTCCCGCGTCGGCGCGAAGTTCTTCGCGGCCTCCGCCTTGTCGAAGGCGTCGGGGCTCTGGATCCGGCCCGCCAGGTACGCGCCCTCGGCGGGCGTCAGCTTGTCCACGTCCTTGTCGAAGAACGCCTGGGCGGCGGCCTGGATGCCGTTCGCGCCGCGGCCGAAGTAGATCGTGTTGAGGTAGATGGCCATGATCTCGTCCTTCGACAGCTCCTGGCCGGCGCGGATGGACACGAAGATCTCCATGATCTTCCGCTTCAGCGTCCGCTCCTGGCTCAGGCCGTCGTAGTACCCTCGCGCCATCTCCTGCGTGATCGTCGAACCGCCCTGCACCTGCTGGCCGCTCACCGTGCTCCACACCGCACGCATGATGCCCGACACCGAGATGCCGGGATCCGTGCGGAACGTACGGTTCTCGACGGCGATGAACGCGTCCTGGACGGGGCGCGGGATCTTGGAGATGGGGACGATCTCGCGCTTGGTGCCCAGCCTTGCGATCTCGGTCTTGCCGTCGCGGTAGTAGATGATGCTGCCCTGCTCGGTGGCCTCCTGCTGGGTGCCCGAGGGCAGCGGCGTGTTGGCGTACGCCACCATGATCATGCCGAACAGGCCCGCGACCAGGACCGTCAGGCCGACGACCACCATCTTCCAGTTAGGGATGAAGCGCTTCCAACCCTCACGCCCCGAGCCCCCACGCCCAGCACTTCCACGCCCAGAGCCGTCACGCCCTGCCCCATCACGCCCTGCCCCATCACGCCCCGCACCGCCACGCCCAGCACATCCACGCCCAGAGCCGTCATGCCCCGCCCCATCACGCCCCGCACCGCCACGCCCCGCACCGCCACGCCCGGCGCTTGCATGCCCCGAACCGTCACCCGGCGAACGCCCGCCGCCGTCTCCACCACCTTCGGCGAACCCGCCCGCGCCCCCTGGGCCACGAACTCCACCGGGCTCTCCTGAACCCTGCCCACTACGCCCCCGCTCGCCGGCCCTCCGCGACCTGGAGCGCCCGCCCGGCTCACCGACCCCCTCGGCCCCGCTCCTGCGCCGCCCAGCCCGTGACTGCGCCGCCGCAGCATCCTCATGGCCTCCACCACGACCCGCCGCCCCCGCACCCGGCACACCCGCCGTTCCAGCACCCGCCGTTCCAGCACCCGCCGTTCCAGCACCCGGCGATCCAGCACGCGGCAATCCAGCACGCGGCGATCCAGCACGCGGCGCCCCACCGACATCGCGAGGGTCACGAGGGTCACGAGAGGAGCCGGACGCCCCTTCCCGGGACGAGCGACGCCGCCTCCCCGGCCGCCCCGCCCCCTCGGACCACCCCTCACCTTCACGCCCGCGCCCGGTCGGCTCCGGCCCATACCCGCTGCTGTTACTCACAGATCCTTAGCTCACTCATCCGGCGACGTAATCCACGAGACCCTCGGCAGACGGAGGAAGCAGCACAGCGCGTTACGCCCCTCCCCCAACGACCAGCCCATAGATAGCGGTTAGCCATAAACGTGTCAATCGCCGCACCCTACGCCAAACCCGCGATCGGATCTTCCACTATGACCAGAAAACCGTCTCCAAGTCCCCCGAATCCCCCAGCCCGATCCGATCTCCCTCCGCGAGAACCGCGATCATCGCCAACCCCTCATCAAGGGTCACATACCGCCCATACGACCGCCGCGCAGCCACATCCGGCGTCTCCGCCCAGAGCCGCACCCCACCCCTCCACATGAACTGCAGAACCTCCCCCGACTCCCCCTCATAGCAGGCGAAATTCCCGTCACGCGGAGTGAGCCACAGCAGCAGGTCCCGGCTCTCCCGCGCGGACAGAACCACCGGCTCGTCCCGCACAACCCACGTAGGGTCACAGAACCTGACCCGCAACCCGGCCTCGGGCTCCCCCCGCCCGCCCATCTCCGGATGCTCCGCCAGCGGTCCGAAGCGCCGCCGCCGCCAGTTCACGTGCACGTGGATGCGCTGCCCGTCGTCCCCGTCCCACTCCACCCGCAGCCCCCGCCGCCGCAGCACGGCGACGATCTCCTCCCCGATGCTCCCGTCCGGCGAGTCCTCGATGCTCCCGTCCGGCGAGTCCTCGATGCCCCCATCCGGCAAGTCTCCGATGCCCCCGTCCGGCGAGGCGTCCCCCTCGCCTTCGAGATCGCCGGGCCCGAACGCGAGGTAGACGCCTCCGCCCATCACCGCCCGCTCAGCGTCCTGCTCGTGGTAGAAGACGTAACCCCGCACCCCGGACAACTCGCTGATCTCCGCCCTGATCTCCGCGAGCCCGCACGTCATGCAGCAGGTGTAGTGCTCCCTGGCCAGGATGCCCGCCATCGACAGCTCCGCCATCGCCAGGCTCAGCCGATCGTTGTCCGTCTCCGCGGGCCACCCGTCCTGAGCGGCGAGATGCCCCGCGAACTCCTCGGCCGCGACATCCCTGATCGCCTCGTCCAGCAGGCTCTTGTCGTCTACCTCGGTCATCCAGGTCTCGGCCACGCCGCGGACCACCCGCTCGAAGTCGTGACGCCCCGCGGCCACCGCGAGGTGGATCTGCTCCGTGATCCCGTCGCGTACGGATTCGTCGATCAGCAGCCACCTGGCGACATCCATGGCCGATCACTATGCCACCCCCCTCCGGCATTCCGCCGCCGCTCGGCGGAGGCGGCGCTCCGCCCGTCAGCGCCTCGATCCGCGGCCATGGCGCCTGACCAGTGCCCGCGCGCCCCCGACCGCCGGGGCGCCGGCCGGTGCATGAGGTAGCGCTGCAACACCGGATGCCACCGGTTGGCGGGCAGATCGCGCAGGGCGGCGACCGCGAGGCAGTACTTGCTGACGCTCACCGGCCGCGCCCCCAGCCCTCGCAGCACCTTGTCGACCAGCGCCTTGCCGTCCACCGACTTCGACTCCAGTAGCACCAGATCCCCCCGGGCCGCGGTGCTGCGCCGCCCGTCGCGGAACAGCAGCCCTGTGTCGCAGGTCAGCCGCGCCGTGCCGGAGCAGTCGATGAGCGTGACCCGCTTGTAGTCGGTGGCCAGCACCGGCTCCAGCGTCTCCGGCGCGATGAGGCGCAGCTCGCCGAGCAGCGTGTCGCGGACGAAGTCGAGCGCCTGGTTCGTGAGCGTGTGGCCCGGCACGCCGTCGTAGGGGATGCGGTGCTTGTCGGTGCTGCCGCGCGCGCCGCTGAGCTTGAGCTCCAGCCACTGGCCGCCCCCGTCGAGGTAGGTACGCGTGCGGAGCTTGAACCTGCGCCGCCGGTCCTGGCGGTGCTGGTGGTAGGTGAGCAGGCCGGGGGTGTCGAAGTAGGTGGAGCTGTAGCGGAACTGCCGCCGCCCGCCGATGCGCAGCGCGAGGAAGCGGTCGCCGAGCTCCGCCGCGAGCCGCGCCATGGTGGAGGCGGTGACGATGTACTTGCAGTCGACCCGGCTCATCAGCTCCGGCACGTCCTCCAGCCCGATCGGCGGCATCGCGGCGGCGACCCCCGCGAGCAGCGCGTCCGCATACGGCTCGGCCGTCGACGCCCCCTCGATCCCGCCAGACCGCCTCACCGCACACCGACCCTGGTGTTCGGCGCCACGTAGCGGACGTCCACCACCGTGACATCCCGTACGTAGTCCACCTGCGTGACCTCGCACTGCAACACCCGCGCCCGCAACCGGCTCTCCAGATCCACCCGCAGCGCCTCCGGGTCGGCGTGCACCACGTCCAGCGTCACCACCTGGTGCCTGGTGCGCCCCAGCAGGCCGGGGTGGTCGGCGACGTACATCACCGCCAGCAGCACCCCGTTCAGCAGCAGCGCCGTCAGCGGCCAGGCGGCGGCGATGCCGTTGACCAGGCCCAGCACGATCGCCACGAAGTAGTAGGCGATCTCCTGCTGGGTGATCTCGCTGGACCGCAGCCGGATGATGGACAGCACGCCGAACAGCCCGAACCCGACGGCGATGTCGACTCGCTGGACCAGCAGCAGCGACACGACCGCGAAGATGCCCACGTTGAGCGCCACGTAGGCGAACAGCAGGTCACGCCGGTGGTGGCGCCGGTAGTAGAGGCCGTAGGCGAGCAGCACGATCGCCCCCAGATCCATCGCCAACCCTGTGATCACAACCGCTCCTTCCGCAGTGTTCCTGATGAACAGCTTGGTAGTGGGGGGTGAAGCGGTGGTGAGCTGACGATTAGGCGACTCTCATGCGGTAGCCGGTGCCGCGGACGGTCTCGATCCGGTCGGCGCCGATCTTGCGGCGCAGGTAGCGGACGTAGACGTCCACCACGTTGGAGCCGGGGTCGAAGTCGAACCCCCACACGTGGCTGAGCAGCTGCTCGCGCGTCAGCACCTGGTCGGGATGGCGGCAGAAGATCTCCGCCAGGGCGAACTCCCTGGTGGACAGGTCCACCGCCCGGTCGCCCACGTAGACCCGCCGCGTCCGCAGATCGAGCGACAGATCGGCCACCCGCAGCACGGTCACCTCGGGCGTGCGGTCGGCGCGCAGCCGCAGCCGCACCCTGGCCAGGAGCTCCTCGAAGGCGAAGGGCTTGGCGATGTAGTCGTCGGCGCCGCCCTCCAGCCCCGCCACCGTGTCGCTCACGCTGTCACGCGCCGTCAAGATGATCACAGGGATGGTCACCATCGACTCCCGCAACCGCCGCAGGACCGTGAACCCGTCGCTCAGCGGCAGCCCGATGTCCAGGATGAGCAGGTCGAACCCGCCCGCGCCTGCCAGGTCGTAGGCCGCCACCCCGTCGCCCACCACCGCGGTCACGAAGCCGTTGGCGCGCAGCCCCTTCTCCACGAACGAGGCGATCCTGGCCTCGTCCTCGGCGATCAGAATCCGGTTCAATTCAGCCTCCACAGCTCCCACAGCGGAAGAGACATGACGAAACAGGCCCCTCCCCCTGGGGCCTCCGTCACCTTCACCGTGCCTCCGTGTGCCTGGGCGATGGACCTGACGATGGCCAGGCCGAGCCCCGCCCCGTCATGGGCCCCGGTGCGCCCGGCGCCGCGGACGAACCGTCCGAAGATCCGCTCCCGTTCGGCCGGCGCGACCCCCGGGCCGCTGTCGCGTACCCACAGCTCGACCCGCCCGTCACGCACGGCGGAGCCGACGGCGATCAGGTCGCCGTCGGCGGTGTGGCGCACCGCGTTCGCCACGAGCTGCATGAGCGCCTGCGTGAGGCGGTGGCGGTCGGCGGGCAGGCGCGCCTCGGCCACGTCGTCGACCCGCCACTGCCGGACGCCCAGCGCGCGGGCCTTGGCGACCACGCTGACCGTGAGATCGGCCAGCTCGACGTTGTCCAGCGCCAGGAACCCCGGCTGCTCCGCCTTGGCGAGGGTGAGGAGGTCGTCGACGATCCGGTTCATCCGGTCGAGCTCGTCTGTGACCAGGGCGAGCGTCTCGGCGCGGTCGTCGGGGTCGTCGCTCATCAGCTCCAGGTGGCCCCGGATGACCGTGATCGGCGTGCGCAGCTCGTGACCGGCGTCGTCCATGAAGTGGCGCTGCACGACGAAGGCCTGTTCGAGCCGGTCGAGCATGTGGTTGAACGTGGAGGCCAGCGCCGCCACGTCGTCGTCGCCCGGCACGTCGAGGCGGCGGGTCAGATCGCTGGAGTCGCTGATCTGCTCCGCCGTCTGCCGGACGAGCCGCACCGGCGCCAGGACCTGCCCCGCCACGAACCACCCGGCCGCTCCCGCCAGCCCCATCGCCGCCAGCGCGGACAGCCCGAGCACGCCCACCGCGTCGACGATGTCGTCGCGGTTGAGGTCGTAGAAGTGCGCCACGACGAAGTGCCCGCGCCGCGAGTCTCCTGACACGCTCACGGGGATCACCGCGTAGTGGACCGTTCCCTTGCTGGTCTCCATCTCGTGGCGTTCGACGCGGGTCGCCGTGGCCATCCGGGCGACCAGCTTCTCGTCGGTGTCGAGGCGCACGGGCGGCGGGATCGCGGTGATCTTGTGCGCCTTGCCGTCGAGGATGCTGAAGAAGGTCTCCCACCGGTCGGGCGCGTTGAGCTGGAGGTATCCGATCAGCAGATCCTCGACGTCGACCAGCGGCTGCCCCGACTTGGGCTCGTACGCCTTCTCCGCGTACAGCCGGAGCTTCTCGACCTCGTTGCCCAGCTCCAGGTCCATCCGGTGGTCGAGGCGGGTGAGCAGGGTGGACCAGGTCACGGAGACGGCGACGGTCAGGGCGATTCCGACGACGACGAGCATCCAGCCCACGATCCGGGCACGGGCGCTCAGCCGCATGCGATCTCTCCATCAGTCGTCGCCGTCATCGTCGCCACCATCATCGTCGTCATCGTCGCCGCCGCCACCTCCGGGCCGGGGAGAGGGCGGCTGGACCGGCTCCGCCTTCGCCTTGCGCGGCGTCGGCCGTTCACTCCTGACCGGCTCCCCGCTCTTGGCCGCGCTCGCCTCCCCTGTCCGCGACGGCTCCGACGCGCCTGCCTCATCCGTCCGCACGGGCCCGGAGGCGCCGTCATCGGTCCGTACGGGCTCGGACGCGCCTTCGTCCCCCCGCACGGCCCTGGACGCGTTGGCGCCGCCCGGCGAGGACGACGGCGAGACCACGACGGGGCCTCCCAGGTCGAGCTCCTCGTCGGCCGCCCGCACCAGCCCCACCGACATGGCCCCGGCCCCCGCCGCCAGAAGGGCCAGGAGAATCACCGTTCCTCGATGTTTCATGGCTCGACCCTGACGGCCTTCGAGGAGACCACGCTGAGGCCCAGATGAGAAGCCTCTCATCTGGTGAGCGGCCAGCACGCAAAGTAGAATCATGTTCTAGGAGTGACGGGCGAGAACGGAGAGCGCACATGCTGGTACGGGACAAGGTCGTCGTCGTCACAGGAGCCGCCAGCGGCATCGGACGCGCTCTCGCCCTCAGATTCGCCGAAGAAGGCGCCACCGGCGTGGTGGTGGCCGACCTCGACGAGGCAGGCGCCGCCGCGGTCGCCAAGGAGATCGGCCCCCGAGCCGTCGCGAAACGCGTGGACGTCGCCTCGGAACCCGAGGTGGCCGCACTCGCCGACACCCCGTTCGGCCCCGTTGACCTGTTCTGCTCCAACGCCGGCATCATCGGCGGCCACGGCCTCGACGCCCCCGCCCAGGAGTGGAGCAGCCTGCTCGCGGTGAACGTCATGGCCCACGTGTACGCCGCCCGCGCCGTCGTCCCCTCCATGGTGGCCAGGGGCGGCGGCTACCTGCTCAACACCTGCTCGGCCGCGGGCCTGATCAGTTGCCCTGGCGACGCCCCGTACGCGGTGTCGAAGGCGGCGGCGGTCGCGTTCGCCGAGTGGGTCGCCATCCACTACGCCCACCAGGGCGTGAAGGTCAGCGTCCTGTGCCCGCAAGGCGTCCAGACGGCGATGCTGGAGCACGGCATCGACACCGACCACCTGACGGCCAAGGCGGTACGCGCGTCCGGCGAGATCCTGGATCCGGCGGACGTGGCGGCAGCGGTCGTCGAGGGGCTGGCCGCCGAGCGTTTCCACATCTTCCCGCACCCCGAGGTCGCCGAGTACGCCCGCCGCAAGGCCGAGGACCCCGACCGCTGGCTGGCCGGCATGTCGCAGTTCGTCGCCTCCCTCCAGCCCTGATCCACCGCCGCGCCAACGCAGTGCGCACGCCAGAGCTGTACCAAGCCATGTCTGCCGATACCGACCGGCGCCAGGCAGTGACCTCTTTTCATCCTCAGGACGCCTGAGCAACGCGGTGGTTCTGGAGGACGGCGATGGCCTTGCAGAGGTGGCCGGCCTTGCTCGGGCTGCAGCGTAGCTTGCGGAGGATCTTCCAGCTCTTCAACTGCGCATTCGCGCGCTCGCCGGGTCCGCGAAGGCGGGCGTGGGCGCGGTTGGCCTGCTTCTGGGAGTTGGGCTTGTTCTTGCCTTTGTATGGGGTGCGGACCGGGCCTTCGGCACCTTGATACGCCTTGTCGGCCAGGGTGATGATGCCCGCCCGTTCGAGCGCGCGCAGGATGCCCCAGATGCGGGCGGCGCTCAGATCGTGGGCCTTGCCCGGCAGCGCGCCGGAGGTCCACAGGATCGTCCCGTCCGGCGAGGCGAGGACCTGCACGTTCATCCCGTGCACGCGGTGCTTGCCGGAGAAGTAGGGCCGGTCAGCGGCGATCCGGTCGATGTGAATCAGCGTGCCGTCCAGCACCAGGTAGTGCAGCCCGTCCCGCTTGGCCTGACGCAGCGCCTGGCCGAGCTTGGGCGAGCGGGCCGACAGCAGCGCAACCGTCTCTTCCACATACCGCCACGCGGTCGCCGTCGACACCCCGAACCCTGCCCCGAGCTCGGTGAACGTCTCGCCCTTGCGCAGGTAGACCAGCACCAGCAACGCCTGCCGGGCGGGGTTGAGCCGCCGCCAGAGCGACCCGATCGCCTTACGGTGGCGCCGGATCATCCCGGCGACGTACTTCAGCGTCTGAGGCGACAAATCGACGGCAGCACGGTAGAACAACACCTGAAGCTCCTGGTTGCGACGGTGTGGATTGTGGTGATCAACCCGTCTACCAGGAGCTTCTTCATGTCACCGGCCGAACACCGGCATCGCGATCACGCTGTGACCAGGGCAGCCGCCGCGGAGCCTGAAAAAGGTTCAGTGTTGCGAAGCAGTTGACATGTCGGCACCAGTAGGGCCTGGATCCGCCGGGTTGCACCATGAGCCGTTACCCAGGGCCGAACAAAGTGGCGACAGACCGGTCCGCCTGCAGCGGCCGCGACGGTCTCGCTGCCGTCGTCGCACTGCTGACCGCTCTTCCCGTCGCGCCGTTCTTCGCCAAGGTGACTTGCGAAGAAGCCGGCAGTCAGCGGGCTCCAGCACCTCAAAGACCACACTAAAACGACTAAGTATTTCCGCGAGTGAACCGAGTACGGAGACCGCGATATGGCCTGGATGAGACTCGGCCGCCATATGACGATCTCACTCATCATGGCATAGTTGTCGGCGGAACGAGGGAGGAATCGATCCCTTACAGCCGATGGATGAAGCGGGGTTCTCTTCGTGGATCGACTCGTGATTCCGCATCAGCTGTTCGACGCTCTAGCAGGCGGCCAAGGAGGGTTGTCGGCTGGCCGTTTCCTATCGGCCGCGGCCCGCGATCGTCATTTAGTACTCATCAAGGTAGTCGCGGACATGGCCGGGTCTGCGGAGGTCAGGAGATCGTTCGAGGAACTGGCGCGAATGCACGAGACAGCACCCGAACATGTCGACGCCCTTCTACGGTATCCCGCCGTTGGCGGTTGGGCATTGGCGACGATGGGAGCTTTACGCCAAGGGGAAGGCACTCCGGAAACCACGCAGATGGCCGTCCTGGCCGCCACAGCCGCGATACGGGCAGGGCTTCCTTTCGAAACCCGCTTGTCCCAGCAGGCAAGAACCGTCGTGTTTCCCTCTCTCGGCGCCGCGGAAATCGGCTCGAAAGCCTGTCTGATACGCATCACATCGTCCAACGGCGCGGTCATCTCCCGCCGATCACGCATCGAAATTCCCGCCGACTCCACGTGCGACGCCGATGGGTGGCTGGGACTTCGTCGCATCGTGGCCGAGCATCCGCACGGCGTTCTTCACCTGACGTTGGACGATCTCGATCCATATCGCTTCCCAGCCGGGCCCCAATTGGCCACACGGCTGACCGACGCCGAAGTCCTGCAGTGGCGAAGGTTGTTGCAGGACGCGTGGACGATATTGCGCGACGGCCACATCTCGACGGCTGACGAGATCATGTCCATGATCTCAGCCATAACCCCCATGTCGCGCGCCGGCTGGGCGGCGAGCGGCACTTCACGCACGACCTTCGGGTGCGTCGCGCTGGCTCGTCCCTCATGTGCCCGGACTCTGGCCGCGGCCCTGGCTCACGAAATCCAGCACGCCAAGCTCACCGTACTTCTCTACCTAGTGGATCTGATCGAGCCGGATCCCGAGGCGCGGTACTACGCGCCGTGGCGCCACGACCCTCGCCCCCTGTCCGGTCTTCTTCACGGAACCTACGCCCATCTCGGTGTCGCCGACTTTTGGCGGCGACAGCGCCTTGTCGATGACAGCGTCGTGGCACATGCCGAGTTCGCCCGGTGGCGCGACGCCGCAGCGAAGACCGCGCATGTGATCTGCGAAAGCGCGGCCCTCACGCCGATCGGGCGCCGATTCATGGACGGCATGTTGCAGAGGCTGCATGCATTCGCCGAAGAGGAGGTGCCTATCGCCGCCGTCGAACTCGCGCGGGCCGCCGCCGCGCGGCATCAACATGACTTCGACACCACGAACCCACGATGGCCGCACGGAAGCGAACGCCCTTAGATCGGGGGCGCGTCGAAGTCGAAGTCCAGTCGTTCGCCATTGCCCACCGCGACAACTGTCGGATGCCCCTCACCCAGCCGTTGCTGGAGACGGGTCAGCACATCGCCCCTCAGGGAGACGGCCTTCTCCGTCCTGCCTAGCTTGGACATGTCGAGCGCGAGGTTGGCCATGCATCCCAGCGTCATGGGGTGATCAGCTCCGAGCAGCTGCCGCAGGTCCGCCAGAGCCTCCTCACCGAGGACGACAGCCTTGTCCCATTGCCCGAGCGATGCCAAGTCACTGACGTAGCCGAGCAAGGCGGTCAGAGTGTAGTGATGACCGGGACCCAGCAACTCCGTCAGCCGAGAGACGACGAATTCATGCAGCTCACATGACTTCCCATGATCGCCTGACAGCCTGATCAACAGTGCCAGGTTGTGGCGGCAGCCATGCGTGTAGGGATGATCCGAGCCGTACACCTGGGCATAGGCCAAAGTGATGAGCTCGGCGGCGGATACGGCGTCAGGAATGCGTCTTGCCTCACGGTAGGCGTTGACCAAGGCCATGTCGGCGGCGAGCTTGTCGGGGTGCTGATCTCCCATGAGACGCCGATAGCGCTGAACGAGATCCTCGGAGTAGTGCAGGACCTCGCTGCTGCCCCCTTCGGCCTTGCGCATGGCGATGGCCAGGTCGCTGGCGGCCCTCAGCGTGGTCGGGTGATCGGCACCGAGCGTCGCCACACCGACCGCGTAGACATCCTCTCCGAGCTCGCGTGCCTCGGCATAGTCACCGCGCAATCTGATGACCCGGACCAGGTTGTTCATGACAATCTGAGCCGTGGGATGGTTAGGAGAGCCGTAGAGATCGCGTAGTGCGCTGTAGACGCGCTTGAGCAGTCGCTCGGCCTCTTCATACCTGCTGGTGAGCGTGAGGTCGAGTGCCAGACTGGTCCGCATCCGGAGGGTGCGTTCGTCCTCGTCGCCGAAGGCGGCTCGATGCCGCTCCGCTGCCGACGAACTAAGTGCGAACGAATCGGCGAACAGCCCCAGGGCCCGCAGGTCCGTGCAGTGGTTGTTCGTCAGGCGCAGCGTCTCCTCGTCCTCGGCGCCAAGCGAGCGCTCGGCCTCAGCGAGGGCTTGCGAGCCCACTTCGAACGCCTCCTTGTAGCGGCCCACGAACCGCAGCGAAATGCTGAGGTGCCGCTGCATGGTGCACAGCTCACGCGAGGTGGATCCAGGATTGGCCTTCCAAGCGGCCACGCACTCTCTTGCGAGGGCGAGAGCACCGGGCGCGTTACCGGACTGGTACAGGTAACGAACCACATTGTGCATCAGCGGCCGGACGGTGGGGTCGGACGACTGCGCCATCTGCGCCGGCCCGAGATGCGGCATCAGTCGTGCGAACGTCGGCCAAGTGGCGGTGTCGTCCGGCTGGAGCGGCACTGCTGCGGCCAGGAGCCGCTGCACGTTGTGGCGGAATCGCTCCCGTTCGCTCTCGCTGACATCCTCCCGCAGCAGGGCCTGAACCAAGCGATGGACGAGGATCGTCTGATTTTCCCTGTCGATCTGGACGAGTGCGTAGCGACCGAGCGCCTGAACCGCTCTGCTGAACTGGAGAGGATCGTCGAGGATGTCGGACAAGGGTGAATCGACCGTGCCCCGGCCTGTGCTGAGTACGTCCCGGGGGATGGGGTCGGCACCGAAGAAGGCCAGCAGGTGCAGCAACTCGACCGCGTCGGGCTGCTCCTCGCGCAAGGTCGAAACCGACAGGGCCCATGTGGCCGTCAACGGCACGTCATATTCCATCGGCCGGCCCTCGGCCAAAAGCTTGCCGGTCTGATCGCGAAGAAGCGTGAGGTATTCCCGCACCGGCATGCCCGTCTCGGATTGCAGGGCGCCGGCCTGGTCCAGGGCCAGCGGCAAGTCACCAAGCGCCTCTGCCAGAGCGTCGGCCTCGCTGCCTCCGATGCCCGGGACACGCCGGTCGAGGAACTGACGGCTCTCCTCACGGGAGAACACGTCCACGGTCAGTGTGTCGACGACGCCGTCCCATGCGAAGTTGCGCGAAGTGATCAGGACGCCGCCCGGTCCATCAGGGACGTACTCCATGATCGACTCCGGGTCGTGCGCGTTGTCGAAGATGAGAAGCCACTGGTCGTACGGCTCCCCCTTGCGCAACGCCTCGATCACACTCTCCGCAGCTTCGGCCACACCGATCTCGTTGGCCTTGGGCAGCCCGAGATGAGGCGCGAGCCTAGCGATAGAAGAGGGGACGAGCATCGGCTGATCGGATGGAATCCACCAAACGACGTCATAGTCCGTTTTGTGTCGATGTGCAAATTCAGCAGCGATCTGCGTCTTTCCTACCCCACCGAGTCCATGGAGCGCAGTTGGCAGCACCGCGGTCACGCCGCCGCTAACGCCGAGCAGAAGCCGCTCCAGAAGCTGCTCTCGCCCAGTGAAGTCTTTGTTGCGCGGGGGGATTCGTCCCCAGACGTGAGGTTTGCGCCGTATCTCGGTCATGTCTGCTCCAAAAAACTCAGCACACAGTCATCCTAAACATGGAAGCCAACGTTTTTGAGCAAGGGAGACAGTAGCCACGACGGCACCTGTCGATGATGATTGTCGGGGCACAGGAAGGGGGCAGAGGCCACGATGGCGCACTCTCAGCGCGACGTCGAGACCGAAATCATCGATTTGAGCAATTCACTCTTGTCCGAAATTGAGGCGATGGGGCCACTTTGTCTGGATCGGATTGTCACCCGTATCCTGGCGGCCGATGCTGACCCGGCAGAGCCGCTCTTCGGCGGCGATCCCCCCGGTGAGCCTGCCCGCTCGGATGAGTCACCATGACGTACGCGGATGCGCTCCGTACATCTCAGGCCGCTTCGCCGACAAGGCGGGGCGGGCGCCGGACGATGAAGTTCCTCTATCGTTGCTACGGTGTCCCTCATCGCCAAGGTATCGGCTATGGCCGTGAATAATATGACGGCCAGTAGCGCTATTTGCCCGTTTCCCGGCATGCGCCCTTATCGACAGTCTGAAGAACTGCTGTTCGAAGGCCGGGATCAGGAATCCACTCGCACTTCCGAGCTATGGCGTACGAGGACGTTGACGGTGCTGCACGGTGCGCCGGGGACGGGGAAGTCTTCCCTGCTGCACAGCGGGGTCATGCCTCGCATGCAGAGACTCGGCGCGCATGTCCTTCCGGTGGGCAGAGTGGCGGGTGGGCCGCCATTTCCGGAAGCCTCAGTACCGTCACAGAATCCACTGGCTCGCACGTTGCTCAGGAGCTGGGCACCGGAAAGGCCGCTGCCACCCTTGGGCATCGGCCAATTCCTGCGACAGATTCAACACAGGTCAAAGCCCGTCTTCGCCTGCATTGACCACATCGAAGACATGTACCTCGGCGACCGGGGCGACGAGCGGCGCGAACTCCTTCACGCCTTGGCCAGCGCCCAGCACATCCATCTGCTGCTGTGCGTTCGCGATGATCGCCTCAACGCTCTTCGGGCCGAGATCGAGCAATTGATACCGGACATCGCCCTGTTCGAGCTGACCGGCCTGTCTCCGCACGCAGCTGTAGAAGCCATCCGGGATCCTGTGCGGGACACCACTGACCGCAACGTCTCACCCAACGTGGCGGAGGCACTGGTAGAAGACCTGACCACGGTAAGGATTGTTGACCAGGCCGGCAGAGTGCGTTCGGAGCGGCGCTTGTCGACTGTGCACCCATGGCACCTGCAAGCAGTCTGTGCCCATATGTGGCAGGCATGGCCGAAGCATGAGAGGTCACTCACCGAGACACAGCACGTGGCGGCGAACGATGCTCTGCAAGAGGCGTTGCGGTCCGCCATTCAAGAAGTGGCAACGGGTTTCGGCTACGACCCCATCCGCTTGTGCTCTTGGTTGACCACCACCTTCGTCTCGCCTTTCGGGGCGGCGCAGATGCTGACCGAGGGCTTGGCAGAGACGGCAGGCATGCCCAATTCGCTGATGAGAGCGCTGGTGAACCGGTCGGTCCTGCAAGTGCGAGTCACAGATGGGGCACGTGTCTACACGGTGGGCAGCGATCGGCTGCTGGAACCTCTCGGACAGCTCGGACAACGAGCGGGCGCCATCGTTCCCACGAACATGTTGCCGACCGACCGCTTGTATGCCGCCGTTGACGCTCTCGTGGATGGTGATCAAGTCAGAGCCGAGAGGCACGTACGGCAAGCCGCCGCTGCGACTCAGGACATGCGGACCCAGATCGGTGCGCACACCATACTCGGCAATATTTTCTACGCCCGCGGGGACCTGAGTAAGGCCCAGGACGCCTACCAGCGGGTGCTCGTCCTGTTGGAGACACAGCAGGACAAGGCCGCGGTCGGAGTCATGCTCGCGGCCATCGGCCGGATCTCTCTCGCCCGCGGAGATGTCGCTGCCGCGCAGGGCCAATTGCGAGCAGCAGCGGCTCGCCTGCCGGTGGACACATCCATCAAGATCGAGCTTGCCAGAGCACTGGCACAGGCGGGGCAGCACATGGCGGCACTCAGCATTTTGCGCACTGTCATGACAGTGGCCGAGGACGATGAGGCGCGAATTCTGTACAACCGCATCATGGGCGAGGTGAGCGATCGCTCCTCTTGAAGCGCCGAACCATACGCTGACCCCGTGTGACAAGCTCAGAAAATGCGGCGGATCAGGCCGCTGTCCGGTTCACGCTGCCAACCGGACGGCAGGCAAGTGGTGACCGTCGCAATCGCTCCGGTGAGATCCAACCCCACAAGTTTGGCCTTGGTCAGATCAACACCGTGCATAAGTGCTCCCGCGAGTCGGGCACCAGAAAGATTGGCGTTGTCCAGCCGGCAATCACTCAAATCTGTCCCGGCCAAGCACGCGGCGCTGATCACCGCGTCTGTCAGAACGGCTGCGGCGAACACCGCACGATCAGCGCGGACACCGGACAGCACTGCCTTGTTCAACGTGGTTGCGCCCAGCCTGCTGTCCTCCAGGATCGCTCCGGTGAAATCGGCTCCAGTCAAATGAGCACCGACCAGGCTGGCCTCCGTGACATCTGCCCCGGTGAATCTTGCTCGCTCCGCCTTCGTGCCACTCAGGTCGGCCTCCCGCAGGCACGCATCGCTCAGATCAGCGTCCGTGATCTCCGCCTTCACCAGACCGGCGGCAGACAGATCGGCCTCCCGAAGAACGGCCTGGGTGAGCTTAGCTCCGCCCATGCGCGCTGCGCACAATGTTGTCCTGCTCAGGTCGGCATTGGCCAGCGTGGCCTCGTTCAAGTCGGCCCTGCTCAGGTCCGCTCCGGCGAGACTGGCTCCGGTGAGGTCGGCTCGGACCAGGTTCGCATCGATCAGGTCCAATCCGTTCAGATGAGCGCCACGCAGATTCAGACGTCCTCGGTCAGACTCCGGGATTCTGCGCACCAGCGTCGTCACGGCTGCCTGTAGATCCTGTGGTACTTCCTCCGACCGCGTCTTCGAGACTCGTCGCACGAAGGCCGTCAGCGCCTCCATGACTGCCGGGTGATCACGAGGAGAGTCGTGCGCTATTCGTTCCAGCGAGTGAATGCCGCCGAGCCGGATATCAGACGCCTCACTGCCCAACTGGTCGATCGCTCTCATGAACCGGTCGGTCATCTGTGCGCTCTCATTCTGCGTAAGTGACCGCCGGGTGGTTTCCACCTGCTCGTGCACCTGCAGCGTGGCCAGTTCCAGAGTGCGCCTGTTCAGCTCGCTCTGCTGCCTGGCCAGTGTGAAGTTTCGAGCTGTATAAACGAAACCGCCAATGCCCAGAATCCCCAGGATCACCTGAACGATTCGCCCGCGCGCGGCATCCCGCGCGATCCGTAACTCCTTGGGCTGTTCGGCCTTGGCGACATTCTGTACGTCGTGTGAAGCGATCATGTCGGTCAGCGGCCCGAACAAGAGGATCGACGCTGCGGCTACTGCCGCGCAGCAGACCAGCACCATCACCCCCAGCCGCATCTTTCTCCCCATACTGGAACGGACAGCAACATTTGCTTTGTTCTCCACGAGAGGCACCATAAAGGCTTCCTGTCGCCAAGGGCGAAAACCTGTACATATCAGTCTGACTCTGCGGATTATTCCGCGGACAGGACCAGCCGCCCCAGCCGAGAAGGGCGCGGACTTTCCAAGGAGCCGGTGCAATCCGCATCCGCCGGACAAGGGCAAACAGTGGTACTGAAGCGACCGCTGAGCCGTTTGAGGCTGTCCATCACGGTTAAGTTACGACAGGTGAACCTGTGGGAGTACATCGAGGATCGATGGGACCTCATCGCCTTCGAGACCGTGCAACACGCCAGCATGGTCGCCCAGTGCGTGCTGGTCGCGGCCCTCCTCGGCGTGTTCATCGGCGTGGCCACCTACCGCCGGCCCAGGCCGTCGGCCCTGGCCACGGCGGTCGCGGGAGTGCTCTTCACGATCCCGTCGCTGGCCATGCTCGGCCTGCTGATCCCCCCGCTGGGCCTGGGCGTCGCGCCGAGCGTGACGGCGATCGTCCTGTACGCGCTGCTGCCGATCATCCGCAACACCGTGGTCGGCCTGCGCGGTGTGGACCCGATGCTGGTCGACGCCGCCCGCGGCATCGGCATGAGCCGCCGCAGGTCGCTCGCCAGGGTGGAGCTCCCGCTGGCCTGGCCGGTGATCCTGACGGGCATCAGGGTCGCCACGCAGCTCGCGATGGGCATCGCCGCCGTGGCCGCCTACGTCTCCGGCCCCGGTCTCGGCGAGCAGATCTTCTCGGGCCTGGCCAGGCTGGGCGGCGCGAACGCGGTCAACGCCGCGCTGACCGGCACCATCGGGGTCGCGATCCTCGCGCTCCTCTTCGACGGCTGCTTCGTCCTGCTCGGCAGGCTCACCACGCCGGGGACGGGGGCGGCCCGTGGCTGACCGGGCCGGCGGCGGCGTGCCGATCGAGCGGGCGTCGTCCGTGACAGGGCAGGCCAGCGGCGGCGTGCCGATCGAACTGCGGAAGGTCACCAAGGCGTTCCCCGGCGGCGGCGAGCCGGCCGTACGGGAGCTGGACCTGAACATCCCGGCAGGCGAGATCGTGGTCCTGCTCGGCCCGTCCGGCTGCGGCAAGACCACCACGATGCGCATGATCAACCGCCTGATCGAGCCCACCTCGGGCGACATCCTCATCGGTGGCGAGAACTCCCGCGACATCGACCCCGACCGCCTGCGCAGGCACATCGGTTACGTCATCCAGCAGGCCGGCCTGTTCCCGCACATGACGGTGGCGGCCAACATCGCCCAGGTGCCGAAGATGCTCGGCTGGGACCGCGCGCGCATCGCCGAGCGGGTGGACGAGCTGCTCACGCTGGTGGGCCTGGAGCCTGGAACGTTCCGCGACAACTACCCGCGCCGCCTGTCCGGCGGCCAGCAGCAGCGCGTCGGCGTGGCCAGGGCGCTGGCCGCCGACCCGCCCGTCCTGCTGATGGACGAGCCGTTCGGCGCCCTCGACCCGATCAGCCGCGAGCGCATCCAGGACGAGCTGCTGCGCCTTCAGGAGGAGCTGGCCAAGACGATCGTCTTCGTCACCCACGACGTGGACGAGGCGCTCAAGCTCGGCGACCACATCGCGATCATGCAGCGTCCCGGGCACGTCGTGCAGTACGCCAGACCGGCCGAGATCCTCACGAACCCGGCCAGCGACTACGTCGAGCAGTTCCTCGGCGGCGGCTCCTCGATGCGGCTGCTGCGCCTGACCCAGGTGGGCGACATCGAGCTGGACCAGGTGCCGTACGCGACGGAGGACATGGACGCGCGCGACCTGCTGCGCGAGGTCGAGGTCGACGGGCGCGGCTACGCGCTGATCCTCGACGGCATGCGCCGCCCGCTGAAGTGGGTGGCGCAGACCGACCTGGAGGGCCGCCACGGCCCTGTCGGCACGGCCGGCGACCCGATCACCGGCTCGATCGGCCACCGCAAGACCTTGCAGGACGCCCTGGAGACGCTGCTCAACGCCGACACCGACTTCCTGCCTGTGCTGGGCAGGCGCCGGGCGTACGCGGGGGCGCTGTCGCTGGCCACCGTGCAGAACGCGATCCAGGCCATCAAGGCCCGCGAGCGGGAGCGCCGCCTGCGCAGGGGCGAGCCCTCGTGACGGTCGAGAGCGCGGCGGCCAAGGAGGAGACCACCCCGGAGCCGCGGATCGGCCGGTCGTGGCACGTGATCCTGCCCCCGCTGTGTTACCTGGCCGTCGCGGCGGCGATGGTCGTCTACACGCAGGTCGTGCCGCTCGACAGCATCGAGCAGGGCTCGCTGAACCTGCCGTTCCTGCTCAGGCGCACGTGGGAGCACATCCAGCTGGTGTTCTTCTCGACCGTGCTGGTGCTGCTGGTGGCGCTGCCGCTGGGCGTGCTGCTCACCCGGCGGGCGCTGCGCCGCGCCACGCCGATCGTGTTGTCGCTGGTGAACCTGGGGCAGGCCACCCCGGCGGTGGGCATGGTGGTGCTGCTGGCGGTGCTGTTCAGCATCGGGTTCTGGACGGCGGTGGTCGCGTTGTTCGCCTACAGCCTGCTGCCCACGCTGCGCAACACGATGGTCGGCATCGAGCAGGTGGACCCGCGGCTGGTGGACGCGGGCCGGGGCATCGGCATGTCGGCCGCGGGGGTGCTGTTCAAGGTGGAGCTGCCGATGGCGGTGCCGGTGATCCTTTCGGGGGTGCGTACCACGCTGGTGCTGAACGTGGGCACGGCGGGCATCGCGGCGTTCATCGGCGCGGGCGGGCTCGGCGACCTGATCACCACGGGGGTGAGCACGCAGCGCAACCTGGTCCTGATCACGGGGTGCGTGCTGATCGCGGTGCTGGCGCTGCTCATCGACTGGCTGGGCGGGCTCGCACAGCGCTACCTGTCGCCGAAGGGGCTGTCGTGAGGACGCTCGCGGCGGTGCTGCTCGTCGCGAGCGCGGTCGCGGCGTGCGGGCTGCGGCCCGCGTCGTCGTTCGTGCCGCCGGTCGAGCCGGGCAGCATCCGCCCGGTGCCCGGCCTCGACGGCGCGCGGATCCGGGTGACGTCGAAGGAGTTCACGGAGCAGCTCGTGCTCGGCAAGATCGCGGTGCTGGCCCTCACCGCCGCCGGCGCGGACGTGACCGACCAGACCAACGTGCAGGGCAGCGTGAACGCCCGCGCCTCGCTGACCAGGGGCGACGCCGACCTGATGTGGGAGTACACCGGCACGGCCTGGATCACCTACCTGGGCCAGACCGACCCGATCCCGGACGCGCAGGGGCAGTACGTGGCCGTCCGCGACCTGGACCTGCGCAGGAACGGCATCGTCTGGCTGCCGCCCGCCCCGCTGAACAACAGCTACTCGCTCGCCGTCACCCGCGCCACGGCCGAGAAGTACGGCCTGACGAAGATCTCCGACGTGACGAAGATCCCGGTGGCGCAGCGCACGTTCTGCGTCGACCACGAGGCCTTCGGCAGGGACGACGGCTTCCTCGGCATGCTGCGGGGCTACGGCCTGACCTACGGCGCGGACGTCCCGAGGGGGAACGTCCGCAGGGTGGCGGTCGGCATCCTGTACAACGCGATCGCCAGCGGCCAGTGCGCGCTGGCTTTGACCAGCACGACCGACGGCCGGATCAAGGCGCTCGGCCTGGTCCTGCTGGACGACGACAGGCACTTCTTCCCGCAGTACAACGCGGCGGTGACCATGCGCCGCCCGGTCGCCGACGCGCACCCGGAGATCGCCCGCATCTTCGCGCCGATCAGCGCCAAGCTGACCAACCAGGTGATGCAGGACCTCAACGCCCAGGTGGACGTGGACGGCGACGTGCCCGTGCTGGTGGCCCGCGACTGGCTCAGGTCACAGGGTTTCGTACGGTAGCAGGCGTTAGCCATACCCGAACAGGGGCAGGCCGCTGGACATGGCGCAGACACCACCACCCCAGAACCAGCCCTACCCCGGCCGTACCGGCGAGATGGCGCCGGAGCCGCGCGACGAGATGCGCGACTACGTCGGCCGCGACCTGCTCAGCGGCAAGAAGGCGCTGATCACGGGCGGTGATTCCGGCATCGGGCGGGCGGTCGCGGTGGCGTTCGCCAAGGAGGGCGCGGACGTCGCGATCGCGTACCTGACGGAGCACGAGGACGCCGCGCACACCCGCAAGCTGGTCGAGGAGGCCGGCCGGCGCTGCGTGCTGCTGCCGGGCGACCTGGCCGACCGCGCCCACTGCTCCGCCGTCGTCGAGCAGGCGGTGTCCGAGCTGGGCGGCCTGGACGTGCTGGTGAACAACGTGGCCTACCAGGCGCCGGTGAGCGGCCTGGAGGAGCTGGACGACGAGCAGTGGGAGCACACGTTCGCCGTCAACATCCACAGCTACTACCGCATCACGAAGGCCGCGCTCCCGCATCTGCGCGAGGGCGCGGCCGTCGTGAACACCTCGTCGATCAACGGCCTGCGCGGCAACAAGTCGCTCATCGACTACGCCGCCACCAAGGGCGCGATCAACGCCTTCACCTACTCCATGGCGCAGAACCTGGTGGAGCGCGGTATCAGGGTCAACGCCGTCGCCCCAGGGCCGGTGTGGACGCCGCTGATCCCGGCCACCATGCCGCAGGAGAAGGTGGAGAGCTTCGGCAAGCAGGTGCCGATGGGGCGGGCGGCCGATCCGGACGAGATCGCCCCTTCGTACGTGTTCTTCGCCTCGAACCGGCTGTCGTCGTACTACACGGGCGAGGTCCTGGCCCCGATCGGCGGCGAGACGCTGCCGGGTTAGGCCCGGCCCGCGTCCTTGATGGACACGATCGAGGCGGTCTGGAACTTCTTGTGCCCCTTGCCGTTGCCGCCGACGGTGGCCGTGTACGTCTTGTAGGTCCAGCTCAGGCTGTACTTGATGGTGATCTTGTGCTTGGTCCTGCAGCGGTTGTGCCAGTACACGGTCACCGAGGTGTTCCCGTCGCCCCAGGACCAGGCGAAGCACCCGGCCACCCCCCGGTGGACGTCCGCGGAGGCCGGGGTGGCGGCGAGCCCTGCGGCGACGACGGACGCCGCGGCGACGGCCGCCACACGAGTACTGATCGACACGAGAGTTCCTCTCTTCCGGTGGTCGTGGGAAGCCCGGCGCCCCTGCCGCGCCGGGCTCACTGTCACGTTGCCACCGTGAGAGCGGGAAACCACGTCGTCTTTATCCAGACCTGCGGTTCTGGACATTGGACAATGCGTCACTCCACGTAGAGCGTGCCCCCGAGCCGCCGGAACTCGGCCGCCTTCTCCGCGTACCCGGCGTCCCTGATCTCGTGGCTGATCCGCATCGAGCAGAACTTCGGGCCGCACATCGAGCAGAAGTGCGCGGTCTTGGCGGGCGCGGCCGGCAGCGTCTCGTCGTGGAACGAGCGGGCCGTCCCGGGGTCGAGCGACAGGTCGAACTGGTCCTCCCAGCGGAACTCGAAGCGCGCGTCCGACAGCGCGTCGTCCCACGCCTGCGCCTGCGGATGCCCCTTGGCCAGGTCGGCGGCGTGCGCGGCGATCTTGTACGTGATCACGCCGGTCTTCACGTCGTCCCTGTCGGGCAGGCCGAGGTGCTCCTTGGGAGTGACGTAGCAGAGCATCGCCGTGCCGAACCAGCCGATCATGGCGGCCCCGATGCCCGAGGTGATGTGGTCGTAGCCGGGCGCGATGTCCGTCACGAGCGGGCCGAGCGTGTAGAACGGGGCGTCGTCGCAGAGCTCGCGCTGCAGGTCCACGTTCTCCTTGATCTTGTGCATCGGGACGTGTCCCGGCCCTTCGATCATCACCTGGACGTCGTGCTGCCTGGCGACCCCCGTCAGCTCGCCCAGCGTGCGCAACTCGGCGAACTGGGCCTCGTCGTTGGCGTCCGCGATCGAGCCGGGGCGCAGGCCGTCGCCGAGCGAGTACGACACGTCGTACCGGGCCAGGATCTCGCACATCTCGGCGAAGTTCTCGTACAGGAAGCTCTCGCGGTGGTGCGCCAGGCACCAGGCGGCCATGATCGAGCCGCCGCGCGAGACGATCCCCGTCTTGCGGCCGGCGGTGAGCGGCACGTGCGCCAGCCGCACCCCCGCGTGCACCGTCACGTAGTCGACGCCCTGCTCGCACTGCTCGATCAGCGTGTCGCGGTAGACCTCCCACGACAGCAGCTCCGGCCGGCCCTTGACCTTCTCCAGCGCCTGGTAGATGGGCACAGTGCCGACCGGGACCGGTGAGTTGCGCAGGATCCACTCGCGGGTCTCGTGGATGTCGGCGCCGGTGGACAGATCCATGATCGTGTCGGCGCCCCAGCGGGTCGCCCAGGTCATCTTCTCGACCTCCTCCTCGATCGAGGAGGAGACGGCGGAGTTGCCGATGTTGGCGTTTATCTTGACCAGGAACTCACGGCCGATGATCATCGGCTCGGTCTCGGGGTGGTTGACGTTCGCGGGGATGATGGCCCGGCCCGCCGCGACCTCCTGCCGTACGAACTCGGGGGTGACGCCCTCGCGCACCGCCACGAACTCCATCTCCCTGGTCACCAGCCCGCGCCGGGCGCACCCGACCTGCGTCACCGGCTGCCCTTGCTCCGCGCGCTCGCGGATCCACCGCTCGCGCAGGTGCGGCAGCCCGCGCCGCAGGTCAGGCTCGTAGGCGGGGTCGGTGTACGGGCCCGAGGTGTCGTACAGCGTCACCGACGAGCCGTTGGACAGGTGCACCTGGCGCATCGGCACCCGCAGCTCACCGCTGTAGATCTTGGAAAAGCGCGCGCTCGTCATCGCGCAAACTCCCTTCGCCGGCATTATCCGGAGCAGGTTCTGGCGGTCGGCGGCTGTCAGCCGTCCTCTCAGCCCGGTCTCCACCGGGCTCCCGCGTTGGTCGGCGGTGATCGTACCCACGCGCCGCCCCGCCCGAAACCCGCGTAGGGAGGTTTGGCGATCGCCGTGAGCGGTACGGTCCCCATCAGGGGAAACATGAAGAGATTCGCCGCTGTCGCAGGACTACTCGTCGTGATGGCCGCGTCCGGCGCCACCGCCGCCGCCGGGGACGGCATGACTCAGCACGAAGTCAGCCAGGAACAGTACGACACTCTGATCGCCCAGTGCCGCTACGCCGACACGGGGAAGGCGAAGTGCCGCGCGGCCGTCAAGCGCATGTACCGCATCGGCCGGACCGACCCGGCGCTCGACTGCCGCACGTACTCCGGCGTGACCGTCTGCGGCACGCTCCGGCTCAGCAAGTCCGAGCGCAGGTGCGCGCGCGACTCCGAGGCGCAGGGGCTGCCGTTCCGCCGCGCCGAGGTGGAGTGTTACGCACTGTCATGATCATCGTAGGGGTGGACGGCTCCCGTACCGGGCTGGAGGCCGCCGGCTGGGCCGCCGCCGAGGCCGAGCTGCGGCAGGAGCCGCTGACCGTGGCGCACGCCGTGCCGAAGTGGGTGTGCGAGGGCGCCGTCCGCTACGCCGAGGTGGCCCAGTGGATGCGCGACGGCGCCGAGACCGTGCTCAACGCCGCCTGCGAACGCGCGCGACGCGTGTGGCCGAAGGTGTCCATGGAAGGCGTGCTGCTCCCCGGCGACCCGCGCTCCGCGCTGGTCAAGGCCTCGGAGGGGGCCGAACTGCTGGTCGTCGGCAGCCGCGGGATCGGCGGGGTGCGGGGGCTGCTGGTCGGCTCCGTCGCGTACGGGGTCGCGGCGCACGCGCGTACGGACGTCGTCCTCATCCACGAGCCGCCCGCCTCCCCGCGCGGCGAGATCGTGGCAGGGACGGACGGCTCGCCCGGCGCCGCCGACGCGCTCGAGTTCGCCTTCACCGAGGCCGAGCTGCGCGGCGCCCGGCTGCGGGCCGTGCGGGCCTGGGCCTGGCCGCACCCCGGCGGCTTCGAGCCCGCCTCCCGCGAGAGCGAACAGGACACCCTGCGCACCCTGAAGGAGTCGCTGACCGGGCACCGGGAGCGGCATCCCACCGTGCACGTGGTGGCCGAGGTCGTGCACGGGCATCCCGTCGAGGTGCTCAAGGAGGCCGCCCAGCGCGCCGACCTGCTCGTCGTGGGCTCGCGCGGGCACGGCCAGCTCGCGGGCATGCTCATCGGCTCCATCAGCCAGGCCCTCCTGCACCACGCCCCCTGCCCGCTGGCGGTGGTCCGCGGCGCCTGAAACTTACATCCGTACTCCCAGGTCAGAGCCTCGCCATGATCGTCGAGCTTTCCGGCTCCGAGCAGCCCCTCCTACGATCTGCGCAGGCCTACGACGGGAGAGCACACGATGCGCAGCAAGATCGGCTCCGTGCTGGCCGCGCTGGTGGCGCTGGCCGCTGCGGTGTTATTCGCCACCACGGCCACGGCCAGCGCCGCCCCGATCAGGATCATGCCCCTGGGCGACTCGATCACCGGATCCCCCGGCTGCTGGCGGGCCCTGCTATGGAACCGCCTCCAGAGCGCCGGCCAGACCAACATCGACTTCGTCGGCACCCTCCCGCCGCAGGGCTGCGGGGTGGCTCACGACGGCGACAACGAGGGACACGGCGGCTACCTCGCCACCAACATCGCCAACCAGAACCTGCTGCCCGGCTGGCTCTCCGCCACCCAGCCCGACATCGTGATCATGCACCTCGGCACCAACGACGTGTGGAGCAACATCGCGCCGACGACGATCCTCAGCGCGTTCACCACGCTGGTCAACCAGATGCGGGCCAGTAACCCGTCCATGAAGATCCTCGTCGCCAAGATCATCCCGATGAATCCGTCGAGCTGCGCCGAGTGCGCCCAGCGCACCGTGAACTTCAACAACGCCATCCCCGCCTGGGCCACCGCCACCTCCACCGCGCAGTCGCCCGTCACCGTCGTGGACCAGTGGACCGGCTTCAGCACCGGCACCGACACCTATGACGGCGTGCACCCTAACGCCGCCGGTGACCAGAAGATGTCCGACAAGTGGTACCCGCCGCTCGTCGATGCTCTGGCCGGCGGTGGCACCGCCACGCCCACCGTCACCCCTACCGTCACGCCGCCTCCTGGGGGGTGCACGGCTACGTACAAGACGACCGGGCAGTGGCAGGGCGGGTTCCAGGGGGAGGTCACCGTCAAGAACACCGGTACCGCGTCGCGGTCCGCTTGGGCGGTGGCGTGGACGTTCGCCAACGGGCAGCAGATCACTCAGCTGTGGGGTGGGACGTTGAGTGCGAGCGGGGCGTCCGTGACGGTGCGTAACGCGTCGTGGAACGGCGCGCTCGCGCCTGGGGCGTCTGCCACGTTCGGCTTCCTGGGGTCCTGGAACGGCGCCAACAGCGCTCCGACGCCTAGTTGCTCGTGAGGTATGTGGCCCCGGCGCTCGCGGCGGGGCCATGTCGCTGTCAGACGCTGATCGTGATGGGCGCCGCCGGCTTCGCGTAATCGCCTTTGGCTCCGCGTAGACGCCTCTGGTTTCGCGTAAACACCTCTGGCTTCGCGTAAACACCTCTGGCTTCGCGTAGACGCCGGCGGCCAGCGCCACGGAGCTGTCCCGCCAGCACCGCCCCGCGCACGCTGCCCACTCACGCCGCCTACTTATGCCGCCCACTCACGCCGCCCACTCACGCCGCCCGCCAGTTCCTCGTCCTTCTCCGTGTCGGCGAAAGCCCTGTACATGGCCGCCTAGCCCCCGACCATGGCCGCCCAGCAGCGCCTTGACCGCCTACCTGCCGTCCTCGACGTGCAGCACGCAGTCACATCGGCCAACCGGCCCACCTACGCTTCGATCAGCGAGACGCCTGCACCACGGGAACCCCTTCGCTGGCCTGCACCAGCACGAACCCCTGCCCCCTGAACGCCAGTTGCATGGCCTCCCCACTCCCCCGCCCGATCAAGGCCCCCACCTTCATCGTCCGGTTGACCCCCACCTGCAACGCCGCACTCCAGCACACAGCCGACTGCCCATCGGCGAACGTCGGCATACGCGCCACATCCAGCAGCACCGGCGTGCCATGCGTGGTCACCGCCACCCACCCGGTCCCCGTCACCGTGGTGTTGAACAGCCCACCGGCCGCCACCCCGGCCCCCTGCACCCGCTGAATGTCCCAGCCGAGCTGCGGCTGAAAGGCCAGCAGGTTGCGCCCGTTGACCGTGATCCCCTCGTTCTCCAGGTAGAACAGGTGAATGTCGTCGGCGTTGTCGGCCAGGTACAGCAGCCCCTCCCCGCGTACCCGCATCAACGAGGCGCCCTCACCCGTCATGGCCTTCTTGAACATCTTCCCGAGGCCGCCCGAGCCTTCGTAGTCGAAGTCCATCTGGCCCTGGAAGGCGACCATGGAGCCCTGCTTCGCCAGCACTTCGTGGGGGAGCTGAACGCGCAACATCTTGCCGTTCTCCAGGGCGAACCCTGGCGGCAACTGCTGCGGATCGAGATTCCCGAAAATCGAGCTACGCACTTCCGTACCCTTCCTGACCGTTTCTGGCTCCCGCTGGCGGCCGCCCACCCTGAACCCGATGAACACCCGAGCCGCCTGCATCGGACGCATGACGCTCCCAGCGCCACAACCGTCCGCCACCACCGCACCCGCCTCGTCGAGCAGCGTCATGCCGCCCCTTGCCGGGAGCAATATGAGCCAATCCAACCAGGTTGGCCACCAACCTCGCCATAAACCCGATCTGCCCGCGCAGCCGTACAGCCCCCTCCAGCCGACCGAGCATCCTAGCCCCTGACCCGAGCCACCCCCACCGCCCCGACACCAGCGAAGAACCAACAAGGGGACGACCAGAAGCCGCGAGCCCAACCCGCACCCCTGGCCGCCCCCTCGGCAACCGCCCTCCAGCTAGCCCGCCACTCCTTCAGCGGTCAACCGCGCGCCCAGCGGCCAGATCCCGCACGACCTGAATCAACTCCGCCGGATCGAACGGCTTGGTGAGATACGCGTCCACCCCGATCCCCCACCCTCGGATCTTGTCGTCGTCCTGCGCCCTGGCCGTGATCAGCACGACCTTGATATGGCTGGTGTCCTCCTCCGCCCGCAATCGCTGCGCCGTCGTCCACCCGTCCAGGAACGGCATCATCACGTCAAGCGTGATGACATCGGGCATGACGTCGCGCACGCGCTCGAGGCAATCCCGCCCATCTGTGGCGGTCACGACCTCGAACCCTTCCAGGTTCAGGTTGACCGCGATGAGCTGCCGGATGACCTCGTCATCGTCTACGACCAGTACTTTCCCAAGAACCTCGCCCACGGGCGCAAAGTTAACGTGTAGCGGGCTGGTCACGGGGGGTTTTCGCTGGAAGTGTTCGCGAGGCTTTATCTGGTGCCGAGTGGTGGTCAGGAGCTGATAGCCTTGTCACTCGTTGAGCCCCCTTAGCTCAGGGGATAGAGCACCGGCCTCCGGAGCCGGGTGCGTAGGTTCGAATCCTACAGGGGGCACTCGACCTTGATCAGCAGTTCCGGCCGCTGACCAGGGCAAACATCGCAGGAACGGGCGGGCCTCCAGTCTCACGGAGTCCCGCCCGTTCTCGTTGACGCTCACGGGCCGTGGGCCAGTTGTGGGCCATGGTAGAGCTTCCATCCAAGCCCCGAACGCCACAAGGCGACCTATGCCACCTGTGCTTCCTCAGATGCCATTGACGTCAGCGCGGTATAGCAGAACCGCCGGGCGTGCGCCCTTCTCCGGACAGTACTGTCACGCCGGGTGGGCAACCGTCAGACGAGAACTCGTACACGAGCGACTACAGCTAACGAAGTGGCAGACTCCCCGTCCACCAACTGGAAGAACGAAGCCCTGATGCGACATGATGTGTTCGCAACGCTGACTACGGTTGAATCCAAGGAGACCCTGGAGTGGAACCTGTGTTCGGGCGTTCGCCGTGGCTAACCTCATCCGTCCGCCCAGCAGGACGTGGGTAAGACGCGAAACTCTCAAACATCATCTTGCAGGCGGAGAGATCTTGAACTTTAGCAACGTGGCGGCCCAGGCAATAAAGGAATCGCACTAGTGGCAGGCCGGCCCCGCAAGCAGCAGGCGGCCAGGCCTGAAAAGTCCCTGGAGCAGCGCCTATGGGACGCCGCCGATGCCCTACGCGGAAACCAGGAGCCGAGCGAGTACAAGCACGTCGTCCTCGGCTTGGTGTTCCTGAAGTACATCTCTGACCGCTTCGAGGAACGCCGCAACGCCATCGAGGCTGGATTGAGCAATCCGGATTCCGAGGAGTACATCCCGAACGAATCGCGCCGGGCTGAGTTCCTCGAAAGCCGTGATGAATACACCAGCCACAACGCCTTCTGGGTACCCGGCCCGGCGCGCTGGCAGGCCATCCAGGATCGAGCCAAGCTGCCCACCATCGGCCAGGACATTGACACGGCGATGGACCTCATCGAGAAGGAGAACCGCACCCTCCGCGGCGTGCTGCCGCGCAACTATGGCCGCGAGGGGCTCGACAAGGGTCGCCTCGGTCAGTTGGTCGACCTCATTGGCAGCATCGGCTTCACCGAGTCGGACGACCATGGGTCGGATGACGTGCTCGGTCGAGTCTACGAGTACTTCCTTGGTCAGTTCGCCGGCAAGGAGACCGGCAAGGATGCCGGCGCGTTCTACACGCCGCGAAGCGTGGTAAAGACGCTGGTCGAGATGTTGGAGCCATACAAAGGGCGCGTCCTAGACCCGGCCTGCGGTTCGGGTGGCATGTTTGTGCAGTCCACCGAATTCGTGAAGGCTCACGGCGGCAAGCGCACCGACATCTCGATATATGGCCAGGAGTTCACCGACACCACATGGCGGCTGGCCAGAATGAACCTCGCACTGCGCGGCATCGAGGCCGACCTCGGCGATCGCTCCGCCGACTCCTTTAGCCAAGACCTGCACCCCGATCTGCGAGCCGACTTCGTGCTTGCCAATCCACCGTTCAATGTCTCGAACTGGTGGGACGCCAAGCTCGCCGACGACCCGCGTTGGAGGTACGGCACCCCGCCTACCGGCAACGCCAACTTCGCTTGGGTGCAGCACTTCATATATCACCTGTCGCCAAGGGGTACGGCTGGCTTTGTGCTAGCCAATGGGTCGCTATCCAGCAAGAGCGTCGGCGAGGGCGACATCCGGCGCAAGCTGGTTGAGGCCGACCTAGTGGACTGCATCGTGGCCATGCCAGACAAGCTGTTCTTCAACACCGGCATTCCGGTCAGCCTGTGGTTCGTCTCTAAGGATCGGCACGGCAACGGCCACCGCAGGCGCGAGAGAGAAGTGCTGTTCATCGATGCGCGCAAGCTCGGGCGAATGCAAACGCGGAGGCTGCGAGTTCTCGACGACAGCGACATCGCCAAGATTGCCGACATCTACCACGCCTGGCGCAACCATGACGGCGGCTACGAGAACGTACCCGGCTTTGCTAGCGCCGCGAAGCTGAACGAGATCGAGCAGCATGACTTCGTCCTGACACCTGGACGGTACGTCGGTACCGAAGAAGCCGAAGCCGACGACGAGCCGATTAATAAAAAGATTGCCCGGCTCACCAAGGAATTGTACGCCGAGTTCGATCGCGGACGCGAGCTTGAGGCAGCCGTACGTGAACGACTGGGTGATCTTCAGTGACCGAATGGCCCTACGTGAGGCTCTCCGAGGTGTGCGAGAAGCCCCAGTATGGAGCAATCGCAAAGGGATCGGCTGAGCCCGTCGGCCCTTTGTTCGTCCGACAGACCGATATTGCATCCGGTCGTATCAAGTGGTCGTCGGTGCCTTACTGCGACCTCGACCCTTCGGAGTTCGAAAAGTACGCAATCCGACCCGGCGACCTGCTCATATCCCGGCTCGGGAATGGGGTCGGCAACGCAGCAACGGTGAGTGAGACGCGGAGCGCCGTGTTCGCTGGGTACCTAGTTCGGTTCCAAGCAAGAGCGTCTGTAGCAGTTCCAGAGTTCCTTGGTTATCAACTCCAGTCGAAGGCATGGAGGCAGCATGTCGCGGGATTCCGTTCTGGTGCTGCGCAACCTACGCTCAACGCTCAACAAATGGGCGACTTTCAGTTCACGCTACCTCCGTTAGGCCTGCAGCGCGGCATAGCCGCCACTCTCAGCGCGCTGGATGACAAGATCGAGTCGAACCGTCACATCGAGGACCTGGTGCTCGACCTCGCCGAGGCCATGTATGTCGATGAGTGTGCGCAGGGCTCGGAACTCCTGCTGCTAAAGGACTCTGGGCGATGGTTGTCGGGTGGCACTCCGAGCACGTCAACAACCGAGTACTGGGGCGGAGACCTACCCTGGATCTCGGCGGCGAGCCTGAAGAGCTTCTACGTGGACGCCAGCGATCGAACACTTACGGCGGCCGGAGCAGCCGTTGCTACCCACATCGTGCCGGCAGGGACCGTATTGATGGTGGTGCGCGGAATGAGCCTCAAAACCGAGTTTCGGTTTGGTGTGGCGCAGCGTGATGTCGCGTTTGGCCAGGATTGTAAGGCGATCCTTCCTCGGATCGACAGTTCAGTTCTGGCGGTCGCGCTCCGCGCGAACCGCGAAACCATCCTTGGCCTGGTCGACGAGGCTGGACACGGGACAGGTCGACTTGCCACGGATCGGCTCGAACGCCTACCCATTGAGGTTCCGACCGATACCCGGTTCGCCAAGGTGGCCGACTCGTTGCTTGCGCGTGGCACACAGGCAGCTCGCGAGAACCATCATCTGGTCCAATTCCGCGACGCACTCTTGCCCGAACTCATCTCAGGTCGTATCCGCGTCCCCGAAGCACATCGAGCTGTGGAGGAGGCTATCGCGTGAAGAGCTTCAACGAGTCGACCGTCGAGGATGCCGCGCTGGACTACCTGCGGCAGCTTGGCTACACCACAGCGTTCGGGCCGGAGATCGCACCGGGCGGTGAGTACTCCGAACGCGCATCGTACGAGCAGATCTATCTTTACGACCGGCTGCGCGAGGCCGCGATACGAATCAACGGCGGAGCCAATGTGTCGTTGATCGATGAGGCGATCAAGCGGTTGGGGCGTGCCGAGTCCCTGGACCCGCTCGACGAGAACTTCCGTGTGCATATGCTGCTGACGGGAGGCGTGCCCGTTGAGCACCGGAGCAAGGACGGTTCGATCCGCACGAGCCGTATCTGGCTCATCGACTTCGAACATCTGCAGAACAACGACTGGCTGGCGGTCAACCAGTTCTCTGTCTTAGAGGACGGAAAGCGGCGGCGCCCCGACGTCCTAGTGTTCGTCAACGGCTTACCCCTCGGCCTGCTGGAGCTCAAGAGCCCTGCCAATCCGAACGCCACGCTCAAGCACGCTTGGAACCAGATCCAGACCTACCGCTCGACCATCCCGGGAGTTTTCGCAGCCAACGCCGTGACGCTCATCTCGGACGGGATGAGTGCCGCAATGAGTTCGTTCACGGGCAGCTTCGAGCACTACGCCCCCTGGAAGACCATTACCGGGCGCCAGGTCGTTACGAATCTTCCTGCGCTTGAGGTAGCTATCAAGGGCATCTTTGATCAGCGTCGTCTCCTCGACATCCTGCAGAACTTCGTAGTTTTCAGCGAGGAGACGGTCACCGATAGCAGGACCGGCCAGAAGATCAAGGCACTGATCAAGCGCGTGGCAAAGTACCACCAGTACTGGGCGGTCAACACTGCGGTTGACTCGACCATCAAGGCTTCGAGTCCGGACGGCGACCGCCGCGGCGGCGTCGTCTGGCACACCCAGGGCTCCGGCAAGAGCTTCGAGATGGTCTTCTACGCCGCCAAGGTCATGCGTCACCCGCGGATGAGCAACCCGACGCTCGTCTTCGTGACCGACCGCAACGACCTCGACGACCAACTGTTTGAGGAAGTCTTCGCACCGGCCAGCATCCTGCCGGAACGCCCAGCTCATGCCGACACGCGTATCGAACTGCGCCAGCAACTTCGCCGCGCGTCCGGCGGCATCATCTTCACCACCCTGCAAAAGTTTTCGCCCGGCGAAGATGGCGACCGCAACCCCGTGCTGACCGACCGCCGCAACGTCGTGGTTGTGGCCGACGAGGCGCACCGTTCGCAGTACGGGTTCAGCGAGAAGCTCGACAGCCGGGGGCAGCTCAAGGCAGGTCTAGCCAAGCACTTACGCGATGCCTTGCCGAACGCTACCTATCTCGGCTTCACGGGTACGCCGATAGAGACGAACGACAAGTCAACTCGCGCGGTCTTCGGCGAGTACATCGACGTCTACGACCTGACGCGTGCCGTTGAGGATGGCGCTACCGTCAAAATCTTCTACGAATCAAGGTTGGCCAAGGTCGAACTTAGCCCGAAGGACTACGAGGCGCTCGATGAGCTCGCCGATGAGATCACCGAGAAGGTCGAGGAGTCCGAAGCCACGAAGGCTAAGTCCCGCTGGTCGCGCCTGGAAGCCATCGTCGGTGCCGAGCATCGGCTTGACGTAGTCGCCCAAGACATCGTCGACCACTGGGAAAAGCGCCGGGAGGCGCTGTTCGGCAAGGGCATGATCGTTACCATGTCGCGCCGCATTGCGGTGCGGCTCTACGAGAAGATCGTCAAGCTGCGGCCCGACTGGCACTCTGACGACCCGATGCAGGGGAAGATCAAGGTCATCATGACCGGATCGGCTGCCGACCCTGCCGCGTTCCAGCCGCACATACACAGCAAGGACGTGCGCAAGGATCTCAAGCTCCGCGCGAAGGACCCTGACGACCCACTCGAACTCGTCATCGTGCGCGACATGTGGCTGACCGGCTTTGACTCCCCCTCAATGCACACCATGTATGTCGACAAGACCATGCGAGGTGCTGGCCTCATGCAGGCCATCGCACGAGTCAACCGTACCTTCCGTGACAAGCCCGGTGGCCTCATCGTCGATTACATCGGCGTCTTCTCCAACCTCCAGGAAGCCCTGATCGAGTACTCGCCGTCAGACCGTGACCAGGCCGGCGTCCCGATCGAAGAGTTCGTCGCGATCATGCTCGAAAAACACGACATCGTGCGCGGACTACTCAGCGGCTGTGACTTTGACTCGTCACCTGACCTGTCGGCCTCCCAGCGGCTCGCCCAGCACGCCAAGGTGCTTGACTTCGTGATGGCCGACCCCGATCGTACGCAGCGTTTCAATGACCAAGTGCTCGCGCTCGCCAAGGCATTCGCTCTCTGCAGTGCCCGGGACGAGGCTGGTGCTATCCACAACGACATCCGCATGTTCATCGACGTACGCTCGGCCATCCTCAAGATTCTTAACCCCGACTCGGGCCGCGGCGGCTCCGGCGCAGTCGAGATCGACACAGCGATTGGCCAGTTGGTCAATGAAGCCATTACCGCAGACCAAGTAATCGACATCTACAAGCTTGCTGGCGTCGAGACCCCTGAGCTCTCAATCCTGTCGGATGAATTCCTCGATTCGCTCGCGCACAAGGACCGCCCGAACCTCCAGATGGGTCTGTTGCGCCGACTGCTCAACGAGCAAATCAAGACGGTACAGCGCTCCAATGTTGTGCAGGGTCGCAAGTTCTCCGAGCAACTCGAAGAAGCGATCAACCGTTATACCAACCGCACGCTTTCTACGGCCGAGATCATCTCCGAACTGGTCAAGCTGGCCAAGGAGATGCGCGACGAGGCCAAACGCCACGAGTCTCTCGGCCTGCGTGTGGACGAGATTGCCTTCTTCGATGCCATCGTGCAGAACGACTCTGCCGTACTTGAGATGGGCGACGAAACGCTTAAGACGATTGCTCGCGAACTGGTGAAGGCAGTCCGCTCCAGCGCGACGATTGACTGGAATCTCAAAGAAAGCGTGCGCGCTGCCATGCGTTCCAAGGTCCGGAAGCTCCTAGCCAGGTACGACTATCCGCCCGATCGCGAGAAGAAGGCGGTCGAGCTAGTGTTACAGCAGGCCGAATTATTCGCGAGCTCAACCGGCGACCCCGATCTTTGAAAATAGGAACTGGAGACCCCGGTCAAGCCCTTTTCCTTCGCCAGCGTTGCCGGGGTCTCCGTAGCGCATCAAGGTCTTACCTGTCTTCGCTGGCCCTCACCACTTGAGAGCATGTTTCAGATTCCTACGACTGGACTCCTTCAGTTATCGAGGGCGGTCTCGATTTGGCGATTGATCTGGCCGTCCCGCCCATCGAGGCACTTGGCGTACCGCTTGAGGAGGACCTCCACGCTGTTGCCCGCGCGCTCCGCTACTACCGACGCGTCGACGCCTGCGTTGAGCCACGTGGACAGGGCGGCGTGGCGCAGGTCGTAGGGCTTTCCAGCGAGGGGTGAGGTGACCTTTTCCGGAGCCAGGGCGAAGTGGCGGGCCTCTTCCCAGGCCCGTGAGTAGGTAGATGCGCCTAGGACGCCACGGCGCTCGTTCCGGAACAGCCGTCCGTCTGAGGCTGTGCCGAACTCCTTGAGGTGTGCGAGCAGGATGGCCACCAGTTCCGGTGGGATTGGCACGGGCCTGACCTCGCGTTCCCCTCGCTGCTTGAGCCCGCGTTGATCGTGTACGTCACCGCTGTCGGTCCACTGCTTGCCGCTGCTAGGACGGGTGATCTCGAGAGTGAGCAACCCCCACCCTTCCTCGGGCAGAAGGCAGTCGGTCTCACGGAGCCCGATTGCCTCGGCCGGACGGAGGCCTGCGAAGTAGAGCGTGGCGAAGAAGGCCACGAGGCGGCGGCCTCGTCCGCGGTGCCAACTGCCGACGTAGGAGAGGCTCACGAGGAGTTCGCGGGCCTGGGCGGGGTTGACCACGCAGCGCCGGTCAACGGTGTTGTCCCTGGCCACCTTCTTCTGCTTGACGCGCTTGAGAGGGTTCTCGGCCAGTTCGCCGAGGTCGATCGCGTATTCAAGGGCGGTGTTGAGGCCGCGGCGCCGGCGGGCCGTCGTGTCGGCCGCCGCGCGCTTGCCGTCGCGCGTGAGCGTGAGTTGCTCGCAGACGTTGCGCGCCACGATGGGGTCTGCGAGGTCTCTCACGTTGATCGTGCCCTTCTGGAGCAGGCGAACGGCATAGGCAAGATGAGGCGGGGCCTCCTCGCCCTCCTGACGCGGGATGAGGGCCCATTGCATCGCCGCTCTGATCTCTCTCTTCGGGAGGCCGGAAGCCTCGTCCGCCAGCATGGCGAACGTGGCGACGGTGAGGCTGTCTACGATGCTCTCGCGGGTCTTGGCAGCGGCTGCCTTCCAGCGCATGCGCACGTACTTGCGGCAGAAGTCGTACCAGGTCAGCGCAACCTTCTCCGTCTTCGTCACAGAGGCGGGCAAGCCGGTGAGTGTGTCGAAGGGCTCGCCCTTCTTGGCTGCCTTGAGCAGGTCGGCCCGAAAGTGGTCGGCGAGGGCGCGGGTGAGGAAGGACTTAGACTTGGGCTCCGTACCGACCTTCCAGCGGAGTTCGTAGGGCTTGGCGCGGCCCTTGCGCTGGCGGATGGTCCAGATGACGACGTCGAGGGTTTCCATGTGTTGTCCTCCTAGGCTGCGGTCTGCTCGAAGGTGGTGAGCCAGGCGTCCAGGTCGCAGCGGCGGACCTTGCGCTTGCCGTTGGGCAGTTTCAGGGACCTCGGGCCGCGGCCGGTGTGCAGCCAGCGGTAGAAGGTGGATTTCGGGACGTCGATCTCGTCGAGGACCTCGGCGATGGTGAGCAGGCTCTTGGGACGTGTCGTCATGGTGGCGGCTGCCTTTCGGGCATCGTGATCGGTGCTGGGTGATGCCTCGGCGGTTGTGCTTGGCGACTGGTCGCCGAGGGTGCTCGTGGGTAGTTGGGCAGGGATAAGCCGTCCCAGCCGTCCCAGGATCATTTCCGCAGGTCAACCCTGGGACGGCTTGATTTGGCGGGACGGGTCATGCCGTCCCAGCGATCGGAGCCGTCCCGCTCTGACCTGCGGTGACGAGGCTGGGACGGCTGGGACGGCTCTCCCTCTCGATCGGCAATACATCGGCCTCAGGAAGAGGGCCGAGGGCCGGGCAGTAGCGCCCCCAGGAGTCGGCGAAGTCAGCCCGCTGATAGCCCTTGGCCTGCATGCCGTTGGGGAAGCGGATGTTGGCTGAGCGGATGTCGTACTCGCGTAGCATCGTGCCGAGCTTCATCGCGGTCAGTCCGGCCGGGCCGTGGTCGGCCCATTCGCTCTCGGGGTCACTTTTGAGGCGCTCCAATAGTACGGCGGTGGGTAGGGCGGTGTCGGGACCGAACGCGGTGCGGCAGGCGGACAGCAGGCGTACTCGGGCTGACGTCTGGCCGTTGTCGTCGGCCTCGGCGGTGAGCGTCACAGTGGCGGCGCGGGCGCGATCAGGCCAGCTCTCCCCCGCGTGGTCCGCGACGATGACGAGGGGTTCCCAGGTGTCGGCGGCGCGGTCTTCTACCGGCATGCTGGGTTCTGCCGCTTCCAAGCCGGACAGGTCAGCGCGGAGCCACAGGTTCAGATCGGTGGCCAGGTCGCGGAGAGCGGGCCGGTCACGGCGGTGGCGGTAGGGAGCGGCGTTCTCGCCGGGGGCGCGGCGGCGCATACGGATGACGACGGCGCGGTCCTCGATGGTGTCAGGCATCGCGCCGATGCCGGCGAGTGCGGCCATGGCGAAGGTCGGAATGCTTTCCACGCGGTTGGTGGCGGCGTCGTAGCGCTTGGCCGGGCGGTTGCGCTGGTGTCCGGCGTTGAGCAGGCCGCGGAGGTCTTCGTTGCCGTCGGCCTTGGGGCCGAAGATGGTGTCGGCCTCGTCCACGAGCATGGTGGGCGGGTCTTCGGTGATGGAGCGGTACACGGCGGCGCTGGAGGAATTGACGGTGATGAACGGCTCGTGGCAGGTGGCCTCCACCACGTCCAGGAGACGGGACTTGCCGCAGCGTTTCTCCGGGCCTCGGATGACCAAGCGGGGCGCGTGAGCCCATGCGGGCTGGGCGTGGGTGGCGGCGATCCAGAGGGTGACGGCGTCGGCGGTCTCGGGGCTCGGCAGGATGACGTAGCGGGTCAGCGCGGCGCGTAGTCGGTCGAGCAGGGCGCCGCCGGTGGGTGTGCGGTCGTTCATGGTTGGTGCTCCTTGGCTGGTGGTCATGCGGCCCTGCAACGGCGTGGCTGGGCTTTCATGCCTGCGGACAATCCCGAGGCGATGACGGCGGCGATCTCGCGAGGCGGGTTCGGATCGCCTTCGGCGTTCGCGGTCTCGGCGGCGGATTGGAGGGCGGTGATGATGACCTCGGCAGGCAGCACGCCGCGTGTGACGAGTTGGCCCAGGTTGAAGGCGGCGGTGTTGAGCGTGCGGTTGCGGGTGCCGCGTTGGGCGGCGGCCACGCGTTCGACCTCGCCGCGTAGTGCGGCCTCGCCGTACTTGGTCAGCCGGTGATCGGGCAGGTTGGCCAGCAGATCGGCGGCGCTCATCGAAGGTGGTGCGGCGGGTGTGAGCGCCTCGGCGAGCCAAGCCGGGAGCGGTGCGAGTGGCAGATGGTGAATGATCTCGTAAGGGCCGGTGCCGTCCGGCTGGGTGACGTGGCTGCCAGGGCCGACGACGTAGCCGCCGCAGGCGCGGGTGTCGATCAGCCAGCCGAGCCCGCCCTTGTGGCCTGCGCTGTTGCGCAGCTGTAGGCCCTCAGGCGGGGTGAAGTAGAGATGCGTGCCGCCGCGCCGGGTTCGGACGGTGAAGGTGTCGTCGGGGTAGGGCTGGCCGTGCTCGGCGCACAGCAGGCGGAAGACCTGCTCTCCGTTCTGCGGCTGGTGCTGGTCGAGGCCGGCGGGCGGGTGCTCGCCGGGCTTGGGCTGGTCGAGGTCGATCACGACCAGGCGGGACGGGCCGCAGGCGATGCCGATGTTGTACGGCTGGCGGGGCCAGCAGGCGGCGATGCGGTCGGTGTCGGTGGTGGCGTGCCGCTCCCAGTCGGTGAAGCCACGCAACGGCTTCTTGCCGCGCGGGGTGAGCGGGAAGACACACCAGCCACGGGCTGCGGCCTCAAGGGCGGCGCGGGTCAGGTCAGGCCACCCCATTGGACGCCTCCTTGACCTCAAGGAACCGGAGGCGGTAACCCTCGGAGGGGACATGCCTGAGTGCGTCCAATGGGGTGGCGGCGTGCACGTCGAGCGTGAGCCGACCCCGGCCGAGGTGGTTGAGGTCTTCCAGGTGCGGGCGCGGTGTGATCGTTCGGGTGTAGCGGTGGGAACGTGTGCTGGTCGATGTCATGCTGGCAGTGCCTTTCCTCGTGATCGGGGTGGGTGGCCTCGGCGGTTGTGCTTGGCGGCTGGTCGCCGAGGCCGTATCCCGGTGCTGCGGTGAGCGGGGCTAGAACGGCGGCTTGTCGCCTGTCGGGGCGGTGGTGGCCCATGCGTCGGGCGCGCTGCCGTTGTGGCTGGTAAAGGCCTTGCGGGCCGCTCTGGCGGGCTTGGCGGTGGCGAAGCGCAGGGAAGGGCCGATCTCGTCCACGGTCATCTCGAAGACGGTGCGGTTCTCGCCCTCGTCGGTCTCGTAGGTGCGCATCCGGAGCTGTCCGGAGGCGATGACGCGGGTGCCTCGGGTGAGGGACTCGCAGATGTGCTCGCCGAGGTCGCGCCAGGCCGAGCAGCGCATGAACAGGGCCTCACCGTCCTCCCACTGCTCAAGCTGCTTGTTGTAGACACGCGGGCTTGAGGCGATGGTGAACGTGGCGACAGCCGTACCGGTCTGGGTGAAGCGCAGTTCGGGGTCGTTGGTCAGGTTGCCGATGATCGTGATGGTGGTCTCGCCGGACATGGCGGGTTCCTTCCGTAGGACTGGGTCAGTGAGTGCCGTCGCGGTACAGGCGGCGGGCGTAGACGTAGAGCTGCCAGCCGAGGCGAGGCCGCATGCCGGTGCCGTCACAGGCGCGGCAGGTGCGGTTCTTGCCGCCGGGTCGGCATCGCAGGCAGGCGCCCCAGGGTGAGGCCAGGCAGAAGCCCTTGTAACCGAACGTGACGATCGATAGGCAGAGGACTAGCAGGACGATGGCGGTGGCCATGTGAGCCTCCAGGGCCGTTTCCAGAGTTTCCGCAGGTCAGGGGTCTAGGTGCTAGATCGCAGGTCGGACGCGGTTTTGGGCTCTAGGAGGGCCTCTAGACCTAGAGGGGGCTGCCTCTAGGTCTAGAGGCGATCGGCTGGGTTACGACGCCTTGCCACTGTCACGCTGGGTGACTGCGGTGGCGATGTCGTCACGGGTGATGCCGATGCGGTTCGCGCCCTTGCCGCCGCCCTCGGGCGTGCCCCAGACCTGCATGGTCTTGATGCCGTACGGCTTGAGCGCGGTCGTGAGCTGGGCCGTCTTCGCGCCGCCCTCCAGGCGCGCCCACGGTCCGTAGATGTCTGGACGCAGCTCGGCGAGGCGATCCACGATTGCCTCGTTCCACACCTTGGCCTCGGACGGCGGGACCACGGCCAGCATGTCGGCGAGCAGGTCGAAGGTGGGCGCGTGCTGCTCGGGCGTCTCTCCGAGGGCGTGCCCGCTCAGCGCTCCCGTGCTGGCCCTTAGCGCGTGGGCACGGTCGGCGATGCGTTGCGTGGCGGGCGTGTCCAGGTAGGCGGTGCGCACGACCTTGGGCATCGGGGTTGCACCGAGCAGGTAGCCGATACCGGCGTCCATCTTGGGCTGGAAGACGGTGGCGCGAATGCCGTTCTTATAGGCGGACGTGCCGAGGATCATGTCGTTTTCGAGCTGGCCGGCGACGCGCAGGCAGAACCGGATGGTGACGTTCGCGCTGATGCCGGTGGGCAAGCTGTCCTTGTCCGGGCGCTGGGTGGCCAGCACCAGGATCACGCCGAGGGCGCGGCCGAGCTTGATGATGAACTCGGCGTCATCGCCTGCCTTGTCGCCGAACTCGGCGTGAGCGAACAGGTTCTGGCATTCGTCGAAGATGGCGACCAGCGGATGCAGTCCCAGGGACCGCTTGTCGGCGATCTGCCGGGTGACCTTCTTGTCCGGGCACAGGTCGGGCGGCAGGGCCTTGAGGGCGGCGGCGCGGCGCATGACCTCCTTGCGCAGCAGCGTCAGGGAGTCGGCAGCGTAGCCGATGGCCTCGTCCTCGATGCCGGAGACGTAGCGGTGGCAGTTCTGTTCGTGCGGGTCAAGGTCGCCGGTGCCCTTGAGTTCGTGAATCCACAGTTCGGCGCTCGGGTCAAGGGCCGCGCCGGAGGCGAGCACTCGCACTGAGGCCATCTTGCCCTGGCCAGGCTGTGAGCCGATCAGGATGTTCTGCTCAACGAGCGGTACGACGATGGCGCGGCCTCGCGGGTCACAGCCGAACGGGATGCCCTTGAAGACGTCGTGCGAGCTGGCCTTGAGCAGCGGGGACTTGATGACGGTCTTGGACAGGTCCTTGTCCCCCACCCAGAGGATCAGCCGTCCCTCGTGGATGGTCGAGTCGCCCTCGGGCCAGATGCAGCCCAGCGGGCGGCGTAGTGCCGAGGCCATGCGGTCGCGCTTGTCCATCACGTCGGCCACGGTCACGCCGTACGGCAGGTCGATGTCCGCCCGCCAGCCGGGGCCGTCGCGGGTGATCGGGGCGACGAACCGGATGGCGTCCTTGGGGTTCTTGGCGATGGCCTGGTTGATACCGGCGATGCCGAGCACGGTCAGGGACCGGACCACGATGTCGCTGGTGAGCTTCTCCACCGTGGACGCTACGACCGCGCGATTGATCAGCGGGCGGTCGGCGGGCTTACCGAGGACACCGAGCGTGGCGATGGCGACCGCGAGCGCCATCCACTGCACGGGGTCCGTCTGGTCGGCCACGATGACGCCTGCGACCAGCAGCGTGACGAGGGCGCTGACGGACACTAGGGCGCGGAGCCGTACGCGGGAGTCACGCTGCCTGCTGAGCTTCAGGTACGCCTCTGGGTCGGCCTTCTGGACGGCGGCCAGGCGTACCGGCTCACCCTCCAGGTCGAAGGTCCATTTGATGACGCCGCTCACCAGGCGCAGGAACCCACGCGGGGCGCGGGCGGTCAGCCGTCCGCCGTAGAGCGGTACGCGGCAGACCTGGTAGCCGGCCACGTGCAGGTAGTGCAGGCCGATCCACTTGACGGTCTCGACGGCTTCCGTCCGGGAGCGCAGCCAGAGCGGGACGATCGGCTGTCGGCTGCGTGCTTTCGCCTCCAGCGCGGTCCGCCAGTCCGCAGCGGTCGGACCGGGTTGGTCGACGCGGACGACCGCGCCTTCCAGGACCGGTCCGTCCGCGCTCGCGGGACTGTCCTCGCTGTCCTGCTCGGACCGGTCGGCGGGGCTCTGCGGCTGACGTCCCGCGCGGGCGGCGTCCAGATGGACGATGTCCGCGTCCTTGCCGTTCTCCTGGTCCGGCGCGGCGGACCGGTCCTGGTCCTTGTCGTCCTCGTGGTTGGGATTGTCCTGCTGGTGGGTCATGATGTGTGCACCTCGTTTGACTTGCTGGTCGCGGGGTCCTGGGGCGCGGTCGTTGTCTTGGCGGATGAGGCCGCGCCCCATGTGGCGGTCAGGGACGATGCGCGGTCGGACCGCTGCTCGTCCGGTCGGTCTGCGGGCTCTTCGGCGGCGGTCGGGGTGTGCGGTCCGTCCGCTGCGGTGATGCCGAGTTCGGCCCGCCAGTTGGTGGCGAGCAGTTCGGTACGGTCTTCCGCGAACGGGCGCTGAGTCAGTAGTTCGGCCAGCAGCATGGCGGTGATGGCCTGGTTGCGGTCGAAGGTCCGTCCGGGATAGCCGGTGACGCTCCAGCGGTAGCCGCGAAGTTCGGCCACGTGCGGGCAGGTGTCCGAGGTCATGTGTGTGTCGGTGATGGTCAGGGTCATCAGGCGGCCTCGTTCTCGCGTACGGGCGTCGTCTGTTTCGCGGAGCCTTCGTTCTTCAGGCGCGACAGGAGCGCTCCGGCGCGGTCGGTCGAGATGCTTTGTCCTTGGCGGCGGATGGCGTCTCGAAGGCGGTCACGAGTCAGGGGCTCGCCTTGCGCCTTGAGATCGGCGGCGACGCGTCGTCCGAGGGGGACGAGGTCACCCACGTTCGGCGTCGGCGGCAGGGACTTCTTGGTACGGGTGCGGCTGGGGGCAGGGCGCTTGCGGGGCGCGGGTGGCAGGGCCGGGGGTTCTGGATCGACGCGTACGGCTTCCGCCTTGATTGGGATGCTCTTCGGCGTGAGTTCGCCGAGGTGGTACAGGGCTCGCTCGCGGCGGGTGGCCTTCCAGCGCCAGAGCAGGCCGTACCGGTCCTGCAGCTCTGTCTTGGCCAGGATGCGTTCGCGCTCGCGGCCGAGGGCCTCGGGGTAGCTGCAGATCTCCCAGAGCACCATGCGGCGCCAGAGCGCGACCGTCGCCATCGGGGCGAGCAGCCAGCGTGAACGGCGGATCCCGTCCATGTGATCGGGCTTGGCCAGGTCGGCGCGCTTGCGGATGACGTGAGCACCGACCTCGATGGCGATGACCCACAGCAGCGGGAGCAGCGCGTGGGCGACGACGGCGAACCAGTCGGTACGACCGGGCGCGCTGAGGTAGGCGGCCACGTTGAGGTAGACCGTCGCGCCGGTCAGTGCCCACGGGATGAACCGGAGCCAGCTCAGCCGCATGCCGAGACGGGCGAGCACGATATCGAGTGCCGAGAACACGGCGATGCCCAGATCGATGCCGAGCGGAACCGTCCAGGCGAACCAGCCGAACGAGGGGTCGGCGGCGTGTGCGACACGCTCGAAGCTGTTGACGAACCCGATCAGGCCAAGCGCGCCGGTCACGGCGGCGGTGACGGCTACGGCGGTCCGCTCACCCTCGGTGAGGGGGCGCGGTGCGGTGGTGCAGGCGTTCATGCGGCCACCTCCGCTGCGCAGTCGAGGCAGATGCCGAGGTGGCGCGGCAGCACGTACCCGACGTCCGTCAGGCACTCCGGGCAGGTACGGCGTGCGGCGTTCGCCTTCGACAGGGCGACGCGCTGGCGAAGAGTCGCGGTGCGCTTGGGCAGCGCGAACCGCACGTCGTACAGGTAGGCGGCGCGGACACCGGGAGCACCGTAGCGGCGGGAGCACCACAGCACTTGCGCCTGAACTCCTTGCCCACCGGGGCGCAGCCCCTCGGCGGTGAGCTGGCGAAGGGTGCGCAGGTGCGGCGGGGCCATCTTCCACGGGTAGGTGGGGATGCTGTACCGGTCGCCGGTCGGGTCCCAGTAGCGGGCGCGGATGCGGCTTGCCATCAGGCCACCTCCAGGTCTTCCAGCTCGGTGCCGTGATCGGCGATCTCGGTGGACGTCCGGCCCGCCCAGATGCCCGAGGTCGGGCGCGTCTCCAGCGCGTAGAGCCCGCAGAGCAACAGGGCCGGGCAGGTGGCGCAGACCTCACGGGCAACGCCCTCGCGGGCGGCCCGCTCCTCGGTGCTCTCGATCGTGAGCCGAGGGCCGGTGTGCAGCTCGGGGTCGTAGGTGCATTCGGGAAGCGGCGTTTCGCCGTCCACGCGCCAGGTCGCTTCGACTTCGGCGAGCGACATGCGCGCCGGGTGGATCGGTCGGTTGATGTTGTGTGCCACTGGTGGGTCTCTCTTCCTGCGGTTAGTTGCTGACGGTCTGGACGAACCGCGCGAACGACTCGGACGCGCTCATGACCAGGTGTGCCGCCGCCTTGACGATGGTCGCCGCGCCCTCCGGGTCCTTCAGGGCGTAGAGGGCGGCGCAGATCACGAGGACGGTCGGGAGCACCTTTCGCGGACGGACAAGCATGTTGAGCCCTCTCGGTTCGAGAACCTGCGAGCAGGTCCTAAGAGACATAGAACATGTACAGTCACTGAGAGTCAAGTCCTAGGCGCCGACTGTCGTGGGTTCCTGCGGGTCTCGCCTCGCTCGTTCCTGCTGACTCAAGCCTTCCTCGTGGCGCGCTCCGGCAACACCGTGATCACCCCCGGGACTGAATGCACAGGGGGTGATTTTGGGGGTGATCCGGTCCTCGACCAGGGGAAACGCCATACCGAATTTGTTGAATTCGAGCCGCGTAAGCCGTGTCCGCGCCATGATTGCCACGGCTCGGATATGCGGAGGTGAACGTGTCGCGGATACCCAATGTGGCGCTCGCACAGGCCATGCGGCGCGCAGACTGCTCGAATTCCGGACTAGCCTCACGAGTGCGACAAATTGGCCAGAATGACGGCAAAGACCTGAGTTGCACACATGTGGACGTCAAGCGCTGGCTTGATGGCGTGAAGCCTCGGCCGGCGACTGCAAGGTTCATTGCGGAGGCCCTCTCCCAGAAGGCCGGCGTGACCTTCTCCCTGGATGACATCGGGCTTGGCGACGTCGTCACCCCGGAGACGCTTGAGGCGACTCTCGCGCACGGCGGCGGGATCTCCGAAGTCGGAAGCCTGCTGCTGGGCCTTACCCGCAGAGACCTCGCCGATGATCCCGTTGCGCTGGAGTCCGTGGTCGTGCCGGACGCCTGGGGAGAGTCCCTGATCGCATGGCTTCTGTCACGACCAGAGCCACTTCAATCCAGGGAAAACGCGCGACCATCAGTGGGCGCGTGGGATGTGCACACAGTCCGGATAACCACTGAGATCTTCGCCAACATGGGCTTCCAATTCGGTGGCGGACACGCACGTTCCGCACTTATTCAGTATTACAACCGCGAAGTTGTCCCAATGCTGGATGGCAAATTCACAGAGCCAGTAGGACGGTCGCTGTACGCGGCTGCCGCCGAGATCACCGAGCTGGTCGCTTGGACGGCCTATGACTTGGGACGGCATGGGCTCGCCCAGCGGTACTTCCTCCAGGGCCTTCGCCTCGCGCAGGCGTCAGGCGACCGCATGATGGGCGGCCTGCTGCTGGCCGACATGAGCCATCAGGCCAACTACCTTGGTCGGTACAACCAGGCGATTCAGCTTGCCCGCGCTGCTCAGGAGGGCTGCAAGGACGTATCCACCGCTACACCGATGGCCCTGTTCTACGCGATGGAAGCGCGGGCCCACGCGGGTAACGGCGATGAGGTCCAGTGCGCACGCGCCCTGCTCCAGGCCGAGAAGTACTTCAGCAAACGCAAGGCGGAAGACGATCCGCCGTGGTCCCGCTACTTCGACGCTGCGGAACTGGCGAGCGAAGGTGCGCACTGCTATCGCGACCTCAGGATCCCGTCACAGGCAATGCAGTTCGTGGGCCAAGCCGTCGATCTGTGCGACCCGATGTACGTGCGGACCCTCGCCTTTGACCGCCTGGTGCAGGCAGCGAGCTATGTGCATATGGGGCAGCCGGCGAAGGCCGCCCTGGTCGCGCTCGAAGCCGTCAACCTCGCAGGGCCTCTCAAGTCGGAACGCTACCTGCGGTACATCCGAGACCTCAAGGCAGATCTCACCAGCTTCGATTGCGAAGTTTCAGTCCAGGCATTCAACGCTCTTGTCGCCGAAAAGTACCCTCTGCTTGGCAGGTAACACGCCTCGCTAGAAGGCCCGCCAGCGACGAGGCATACCAGGGTTCTGAAGGCACAAGAGGCGATTGTGGAATTCCCGCGCAATAGCCTCGTCTTCATTGACGTTCTGCATGAGCCATGTCGTCATCTTCAGCTCATTGATGTCCCTGAGCACGGGATAGCCCTCCCACTCCAGGACATCAAAGCCGTAGCGTTCCGCGAACTGGTCATATTCGGCACGAGTACCCCAGCCCAAGGAGTGTTCGATGGCCGTGACGGCAAGGTCGGTCTCGGGAGGGCCGAACGCGAAGCGCTCGAAGTCGATCAGCACTATGGTGCCGTCGGTGGTCTTAATGAGGTTGTCCGAGTGAGCGTCACCATGCACCGCGCAGGCGGCGAGAGGAAATTCCAGGGCCTCATAAGCCGTACGTAGCTGCTGATACTTCCTCAGCAAGAACTGACGTTGTTCGTCGGATAGGACATCGGCCGAAGAGATGCGCTCCGAGACGCGCCCAAGGATGTCGATCCTCGGCAGTGGCAGGTCTTCAGGTACCGGCATCCGATGCAGAGCACGCAGCACCTCTGCTAGGTCGATCAGAGTCGCGGGACCTCCACCGTTGTCGATGAAGTGCCACAGCGTCACAGGCCGGTCCCTGACGATGAGGGGCTGATGGTGACTGGTCGTCCGCGCCGCCGACAGTCCCGCCTCATAGAGCCAGGCCGACACCGCCACCTCTTTGCGAGCGTCGTCAAGCACGTCCAAGCTCCTGGCGATACGCACGACGACTCGTTCGGCAGGCAGAAAGAACAGGGCGTTCTCCCCGAGGCGGATCAACCGCGCGTCCTCGCTCACGAGGCCGGCGACCTTGCACGCCTCCTGGAGGGTCGCGTGAGCTTCTTGAGAGGTGAAGGGGACTGCGGCTGGCTGGAACACGGTCACTAGGAACCCTTTGGTTGCGTCTTGACCACGCGGCCTCGGCCGGCGCGCTTCTCGACTATCCCTTCCGCTTCTAGCAGCGCAAACGCTCGTCTGACAGTGATACGGCCAACGCCTTGCTCTTGGGCCAGTGCATTCTCCCCAGGGAGCACAGCCCCTACGGCGAACTTCCCGCCGGCTATGTCCTGCCGTAGGGCGGCGGCAACGTCGTCAGCGCGCGTACGCGCATGGCTGGGCCCGCCGACAAACCACCCTTTGCCATGGACGGAGGCAATCACCCCTTCAGAGGCAAGCAGTTGGAACGCCTGCCGGACGGTTCCCTTCGAGACGCCGTACTCCTCCGCAGCCACTACCTCACCAGGCAGTTGCTGACCGGGCACAAGCTCACCGTTCGCGATGCGCTTGCGGAGAGCCTCGGCGATCGTTTCGTACTGCGTCGAGGCCGCACGGCCGGCGCCTGGCGGCCCCTCTCCGACCACTCGACGTCCACGGCCTGCCTCGCTGGCCACTAGTCCCGCGCGCTCCAGCTCGGCGACGGCTTGACGAACGGTGCCTCTCGCCACGCCGTACGTACGAGCTAGGTCTGCCTCGGAGGGCAGCATGCCGCCGGCGGGCGGATCCCCGTCACGAATGCGGCTGCGGATGTCCTCGGCAATCCGTACGTAGGTGGGGCCATCCGTCGCCTTGCTCATCGCGCTCCCTCGCCGAGGCACATCGTCTCTAGGGTAGGGCGGACAGGCTAAGACCTGCGATGCATCGCGGCTCCGCGCCTCTTCTGATGTCTTCCCCCGACAGAGCCGAGGGACGCGGCATGACGCCAGGTCGGCCCAAGTGCCCTGTTGCCTTCGAGAACTCCGAGATCCTCCAGGTGGCTCCTCAGCATGGCCCACGGCGGGAGATCCGAACCAGGTCAGCCGGCCCGCTCCTGGCGCTCTTGCACCTCGTCCCGCCTACCTTCGATGGCGGCATCGTCTGGGTCTTCACATCGATGCTCGTTCTCGAACGCCACCATGAGCGCCATCCAGACCGCACGCGCATGGTTGTAGCGGCCCCTGCCGATCTCCTCATAGCGCCCGGATGAACCGGCGCGCAGCACGAGGAACTGCCCGCCCTGGCTCGCCCACTCCAGCACGCCGCAGCACGAGGTCTCGGTGATCCGAAGATGGTCTCTGGGCCGACGCAGATACGGCTCCCAGCGTGGCGTACGCGGGTCAGGAGGTGGCACGACCGCTCGTCGGCTCAACGGCGCACTCCTGTAGGTAGCGGAAGACGTTGCGGCGGCAGCGCTGCCACGCGCACGCGAAGGCGAGTTCTAGCTGCGTGTCGGCTTCGAGCTCCGGCTTGACGCCATAGGTGATCTCGTCGGCACTCAGTTTGGGCAGCGGCCTCGCCCGCCAGACGCCGAGTTGGTCGCGCCAGACGTAAAAGCGTCTGAACGCGCCGTGCAGGTCTGCCGGCGGGATGCCGAGTATGGAAGTCATGTGTGGTTGATCTTCCGGCGTTGCGTTGGACATGGACGTCAGCCAAAAATCCCGACCGGCTGACGTTCGCCCACGTTAACTCTAGGGCCTCATGGCCACAAGGCTCATGGCAACATGGCCGAGTGACACTTGTGTGTTGTGATCGACTACAGCTCCGGGGTGCCGGTGTATCGCCAGGTCGCCAACGCGATCCGCGACGACATCACCGCCGGCCGCTACCAGCCAGGAGCGTGGTTGCCCTCGGAGTCTCAGTTGGCGCAGATGTACGAGGTTGGCCGCGACACGGTCCGCGATGCGTTGGCGCATCTACGGGCCGAAGGGCGAATCACGACGGTCCGCAAGCGGGGGTCGATGGTGGCCACTGAGCCGACCCGAGAGCCGTACCACGTCCCTACCGGAGCGCGAGTGATCGCACGCATGCCGACCCCGGACGAACGACGAGAACTGGCCACGCCAGGCGAACTGAGGGAGTTCGGCGGCCTCCCGGAAGGCGTGCCTGTCTTCGAGATAACCCCGGGACCTCGCAAACACCGCAAAGTTCTCCGGAGCGACCGCGTGGAACTCGTAGTCGAGACAACGTCAAGCAGTTGTCCTCAATAGTGAGCGCTAGGCCTTGCAGCTACTTGGACGAGTGACGACGGTCGACAAGGTCCTCTCCGCCAATAATCTCGTGCGACACAACTTACGAACCATTAGATATTAGAACCGCAGTTCGAGCGTGCCTTCACAAGCGGCCATCCTGGCCTCCTACTGGAAGCCTTCATGGGGTTACAGAGACGAGTGTTAAAGCTGATACAGCTGTTAATATCCCAGGCGCGTTAAGCCGGATAGCATAGCGCGCCTACATCTTGCAGTCACTCCCTATTCATTCACTGTCTCGCCTGAGAAAATGCTCACACGAGCGTTCAACGGCGAGGGAGAACATGACAAAGCCAGCGAAAGGAACCGGCGACAGCTACTTAGAGATCTTGGTCGAGGTGCAACCGCCTTTAGCGTCAGGCGACCTTGCCCCCAGGCTGGCCATTCCAGAAGACTTCCGCAAGCGAGCCGGAGACATCGCCGCAAGCGTGGCTGAAATAGCCGATCAATTCCGGTCAAAGCTAGAATCCGTCGTACAGCCCTCAAAGCATACATGGAACATCGAATCTCTGGAGATAGGCTTCGATATAGCCATTCAAGCAGAGACTGGTGTTGTTATAGCCAAGGCGACAACCGGCGCAACATTCTCGGCCCGGATGACGTTGAAGACCAAGCAGAGCCAGGCATGACACTAGCCATCGGCCGACTGCAGGATGCAAGAACGCACGTGCCGCTTGGAACCGTATTCGCCATAAGCCCATGCCTTGCCCTCACCGCTTTTCACTGTGTCGGCGATCGACACGCAGGGCAGGTCAAATTCTCACGAGTGAAGTGTATATGGTCTGGGGGCGCCTCCGACGCCATTTATCAGGACGGCGAGCCACTTATCGACATCGCACTGCTCGCCCTTAAGAAACCCATCCCAGAGCATCTCGCTCCCATTCAGCTCACCACTGATATACCGGAACACACCCCTTACGTTGCCCCCGGAAATCCCGCTGCTATACATGGCGTGGTTCGATTCGCTGCGTCAGGAAAGGTATCTTGGTCCCGAGGCCGTTTGGTGGATGGTGCGCCAGTAATTCAACTTTCCTGTAACGAATCAGCCGCAGGGCTTCCTCTCCAAGGGCTTAGCGGCGCACCTGTATTGGTTGGGAGCACACTGAAAGCGGCCGGCATAGTTCGATGGAACCACCCACGCGAAGATCACCCTACTCTTGCTGCCGGGGCGGCGATGTACGCCACTCCCATCACTGCAGTGATTGACCGCTGGCCCCACCTTGCCGTTACAGATCAACCGCGAGGCGAAAGCCTTGCAGAAATAGTCAAGCGCCTCGCCGCACGCACTGCGACAAGAACTTCTGGTCAAGTCGCAGCAAATATTAGACAGCTTCTCCTGTCTGCCGATCTCGGATTACAAGAAAACGATCTCAATTGCCAAGAAGGGCTTGATGTCGATGGTCAGCGATCCTGGATCGATGTTCACCCAGGCTTCACCGTGCTCGAAATCAAGAGAGATCTGAGGAGACCAGGTAGCAGACAGGTTGCGGAGCAGCAGCTTCATCGCAATCTTATGCTGAGAAGACAACAGACGGAGAACTACTATATAGGCATTTTGACAGATGGCATCGAATGGCTCGTCTACCATCACGTAGACAACGTCCTCCAGCAGCAGGAGCTCGCCACGTTCAACCTGGAGCAAGCCTCGCTGGAGACCACAGCGTTGATCTCATGGCTGGAAGCACTGCTGGCAACACAACAACGTATCAAGCCAACACCTAAGGAGATTATTGCAAAGTTAGGCTCCACCAGCCCTTCATATAAAATTGATTCCGCCGAGCTCGCAGCAATTTACCGCCATTGCCGAGATCATCCAAGAGTACAAGTGAAGCGTGATCTATGGGCAAAGCTTCTTACTACTGCATCCGGGACCAATTTTATTGATGACGACGCGCTGTTTGTAGACCACACACTTCTCGTACTGATTGCAGAACTTGTCGGGCATGCGGTAATTGGCTTCGACCCTCAGGACCCAGAAGTCGGAGCCGAAAAGTTGATGTCGGGTGGACTTTTCTCTGAAGTTCTGGTTGGAGGAGTCATAGAGCCAGACTTCTTTGATTGGTTGGCGCATGCACCAGATGGAGAGATGTTCATCAAGAATATGGCGAGACGCTTAACCAGGTTTGCATGGGATCAAGTTGAGCACGATGTCATGAAAGTTCTCTATGAGTCTATAATACCCAAACACGTGCGACATCGCCTCGGCGAATATTACACTCCTGATTGGCTAGCAGAAGAAGTCCTAGCACATAGCGTTAGCGATCCACTTGAGCAGCGTGTGCTCGATGCTAGCTGCGGAAGCGGCACCTTCCTATTCCATGCAGTACGTCGTTACGTGAGCGCAGCGGAGGCGGAAGGGAAGAGCCTTCCAGAGATAGTTTCCGGAGTCGGTCAGCATGTGATTGGCTTTGATGTCCACCCTGTAGCGGTGACTCTCGCCCGAGTGACCTATCTACTCGCAATAGGCATGCACCGTTTGAATGCTTCAGGGCGGCCCGCTTTCACCGTACCAGTATACCTTGGCGACTCACTCCGCTGGGGCGAGGAACTGTCGTTCCTAAGCGCTGAGAACTTCAGCGTGCCAACTGATTTAGACCATCAATCTTTTGTCCAAGATCCTAGCTGGGGAGACAATAGCGAAAGCCTGCTCTTCCCTCAAGATATAGTCGCGGATGCTGGCCAATTCGACCGACTTGTCGCGGAACTGGCTAGGAGGGCAACAGCTAGATCACCCGAGACTGCACCGCCATCGCTTGCAAACGCATTCGCAGCTCTAGGTATCGACGATGACAGTCACCGCGCCCTTTTACAACGAACCTTCGAGCGGATGTGCGAGCTTCATGACGCTAACCTGGATCACATTTGGGGTTACTATGTCCGCAACATAGCAAGACCTGTATGGCTGGCGCGTCCAGAAAATCAGGTCGACGTACTCGTAGGCAACCCTCCCTGGCTGGCTTACAGGCACATGACTCAAAACCAGCAGGGCGCATTCCGCGCCATGTGCGTCCAAAGAGGGTTATGGTCAGGAGCAAGCGCGACTCCAAGCCAAGAACTCGCAGCCCTATTCGTCCTACGATGCATAGAATTATATCTGCGCCCAGATGGCAACTTCGGATTCGTTATGCCGTTGGCAACCCTTTCACGCAGTCAGTACACCGGGTTCCGTGCCGCACACTACCGGGGAAAGAATCTTGAATTGAAGGTGGCATTCGACCGCCCATGGGATCTGCATCAGATCAAACCATCCTTCTTCCAGCAGTCCGTCGGCGTTATTTTCGGGAAACGGATGACTACGGGCGAGAAAGCCAATGCACTTGTTCAGAGTCCCGAAGTCTGGAGCGGGAGATTCGAAACCAAGTCAGCATCTCGTGCTGAGGCTGCTGAACATGTCTCCAGGTCGGTAGAAGGCATACGGATAGTGGATGAGCATGTGTCCCCATATGCGCGTCGGTTCACGCAAGGGGCAACTATCGTGCCTCGATTTCTTTTCATGGTGGAGGACGATGCTATAGGTCCGCTCGGGGTTGGAGGCCCTCGCCGCAAGCTTAGGAGTCGCCGCAGCGCTCTCGAAAAGAAGCCTTGGAAGGAGCTCAGTCCTCTGCAGGGGACCGTCGAGGAGCGCTTTATTAAGCCGGTATATCTCGGTGATTCTATCTTGCCATTCCGCTGCTTGGAGACCCTGAATGCAGTCATCCCATGGGACGGTGAACGACTTCTTCACTGTGAGGATGATCGGTTAACCCAGTACGAAGGTCTCGAAAGCTGGTGGCGTGCTGCGGAAAAGGCATGGATCGATAATCGGTCGAGTGCACGACTTACCTTAGTCCAACGCCTTGACTACCGACGTGGTTTGTCGCAGCAATTTCCAGCAGCACCTCACCGAGTCGCGTACGGCGCTAGTGGCGTTTACTTGGCCGCAGCTATCATCAGCAATACTGATGCAATAATTGAGCACAAGCTATATTGGGCAGCTGCTCACAGCTTGGACGAAGCCCGTTTTCTCACAGCTATTTTGAATTCTAACACCTTGACGATGGCCGTGCGTCCATATCAAGCCCGCGGCGAACATAATCCTCGCGACTTCGATAAGTACGTATTCAGGATCCCAATACCCTCCTACGATCCAGAAAACGATCTACACCAAGGAATCGTAAGACTCGCAGTCAAAGCAGAGACGGTAGCGCAAGGGACCGCACTTCCCTCTGGGCGATTCGAGGCATTGCGCAAACGAATACGTGATGCTCTGATGGATGATGGCGTAGGTGGCGAGATTGACGCTGCCGTACAGACTCTGCTAAGTCCATAGATCCAGCTCTGTCGATGCCATCTGTGGCCGGCGGGGAAGAGACAGCAGCAAATGGGCGTAGCTTGTCCCTCGAGCAACCACTCGAGCACTTATGGAACGGCTGTCACCACCAGCCGTGGGCCAGTGATGGGCCAAGAATGATCATCTCATCGTCGTCAGAGGGAACCCTGCAGCTCAGAGCCTGCCTAGGTTGGGATTGGCCAACCCTCTCCGGAGCCGGGTGCGCAGGTTCGAATCCTGCAGGGGGCACTCGACCTTGACCAGCGGTTCCGGCCGCTGACCAGGGCGAACATCTCAGGTACGGGCGGGCCTCCAGTCTCACGGAGTCCCGCTCGTTCTCGTTGTAGCTCGCTGACTGTGGACCAACCGTGGACCATGATCGATCTTCCGCCTGAGCCTCGAACGGCGGGGCGGTTCCATGTCACTGGTGCTTCCTCAGCTGCAGCCGAGAGTGACGCCAGGCCAGCAGGTTCTCATCCCGTCCTAGGCGCTGATCACTCGCCAGTCACGTGATCGGCTTGAGATCGCCTGTGGTACGCAACGTCACCAGTCGTAGCGGAACTCCTCCACGAGCTCCTGGCGGTACCTGAAGTGTTCTGCGAGTCCCACGTCCGTCCCGGTCAGGTACTTGGCTACGCCTTCCATCGCTTCATGGATTGCGCGCATATCTAGCCTGTCTACCTTGTCGAACGTGGGCCGGCCCTTGGTGGTGATCGGGTACCGAGCCTCTTGGGCTGTGGGGTCGAGCGCCAGGGCCGTTGCGTTCTCATGTGGTGAAACCAAGTAGCTGAAGAGCGTCAGCGGGATGGCTGCGGTAGTGGTCGGTGGCGGCGGCAATGTTGGTTCAGCCGATCAGGCGGGCCAGGCCGATGGCGAGGTTGCGGAGGCCGGCCATGATGCGGGGTGCGGTGCCGGTGCGGATGCGGGAGGCGTCTTCGCGGTAGGTGACGTCGCGGATGTGGTGCAGGGCCTCGATGCTCCAGTGTCCGCGGATGAGTGCGGCGATCTGGGCGTGAGTGATCCGACCTGGTGGCAGGTCGGTGATGGCGTAGATGGTGACGATGGTGGTCTTGCCGGTGCGGTGGCCGGTGCGACGGCGTTTGATCTGGATGGCCTGGGCGGCGTGCGGGAAGGGCAGGTGGGGGCGGGCGGTGCAGATCTTCACGCGGCGGATCTCGCGGCGGCCGTGCGCGGTCTCGTCGGTGCGGTCGTTGAGGATGGCTTCGCACCAGGGCAGGGCCTTGAGCCGGTGCAGAAGCGTGGGCTGGTTGCCCTTGACGATGAACAGATAGTGGCCCCCGGCGGCGACGACGTGCCGGGCGTGGTCGTGCTGGGTGTGCAGGGCGTCGGCGGTGACCACCACGCCGGTCAAGTCCAGGTGGGACAGCAAAGGTGTGAACGCGGGGATCTCGTTGCTCTTGGCCTCGACCTGCCGTTGGGCCACGACGATCTGGCTGTCGTGGCGGGTGGCGGCCAGCAGGTGGATGGTCCCGTCCGGGGTGCGGCTGCCGCGCAGGGCCTTGCCGTCCACGGCCAGGCCGGACAGCGCGGTCCGGGCCGGGGGTCGGATGTCGATGGTGGAGTGCGGGCCGCAGTCGGCGAGTGTGGCCAGGTAGGTGCAGGTCGCAGTGTCGAAGGCGTCGCCGTCCAGCCGTGAGATCAGTCGTCCCAAGGTGCTGGCCGCCAACCGCACGGTGCCGGGCAAACCGGCCCCGGCGCGCAGATCGGGGTCGTATCCGGCGATGAACCGGGCGATCTTGGCCAGGGAGGTTGCGCCGCCGAGCACGGCGAGCAGGGATAACGCCAGCAACGGGCCGAGCCGGTAGCGGCGACCTCGTCGGCTGCGCGGGTCCGGGATGATGTCCAGGATCCCGGCGAGTGTGGGCAGATCAGCCGTTGAGTCGGTGAAGGTGACGTGCTCCAGGTGGCGGGCGAGCACGTCGATCGGGGATGATGGTACGCGAACGCGGCCCCTGTTCTTGATCGACTGGCGTAGACACCCAACGATCTTCAGGGGTCGTGTGCCATCTGCCCGCCGGGGTGCCCTCAACCGCCCGGCTTCATCGAGCCCACACGTGTCCCGTCAGACGAGAACGCTTCGGCCCTGACCATCAGGAGGTGGCGCAGTCCGCACTGATGAATGACGGCATAGTCGATTCAACAGAGCTTCGCGCGAGAGCCGAACTACACCACACCGGCGGGACGTTACCTCCCCGCCGAGCAAGCCGCGGCGGGGAGCACTATCAAGGGAGCTGATCAACCTCTCAAAGTAATTGCGAATCTCCCTTTCCTATCCCAGATGGATCGGAACTCATGATCCGCGGATGAGCCCAGATGCTGAACCCCGAGACACGAAACAAAATTGTCGTCCTGTTCTGGCGAAAGCATGAGACATACAACCTTGTCACGATGCGCGTCTTTGAGACTGATGAAATCGTGAATGCTCCGCCTATGGTCCGAACCCGGCTCGGACAGCGTTAGCGATGCTTATGCTGTCCGAAGCTTGACGCTGAGTACGCCATGAGACAATATTTCGACGCTATCCACCCCCGGCTCGAACGCCGTACTTCCGATCTGCAATCGAGAACGACTGACATCATATCGCCAAGGTCGGGACCTTCCGTCCAACCTGTAGGCGCGATGTCGGCTCCATCGCTCGCCAACTTCCGGCAAGGAGAATCCTGAGGGTGCCGCATATTGTGTCTCCTCATACGACCTGGCGCACTCATGCAGAAAGCTCACCGAGTCGGCCTCGTCGGGTGACCTTGATGTCAGCGTCGACGGGATCTGGAAGCACCCGTAGCAGGCTCGCCTGTTGCAAGGTCCGCACTGACCTTCCAGACACCCCCTACCGTCACTCGTCTCCTGACTGGGCCAGGACGGAAGAATATGCGACCGCCAATTCAACCGCGTCATCGACTGACGGAACTTCTCTTCGCGTATCACTCATGCCCAAAATCTCTACCCTTATGCTCCCTGCGGAGATCGGCGTAATGGACATGGTTGCACCCGATCGCACATACGGGTCAACGATAAAACGCAGCGTCATATGGCTGACATAGGGAAAAAGAAGTGCGAGTTCTCGTCTCTCATGCGCCGAGCGCAACAATTTCCGCATTCCGATAAGATCGGGATCAGCGAATAGCCGCTCCCACTGCCCCTCAATAGGAGTGCCATTTTCGTACGACGCCGCCACCTCGTTGTAGTCCATGAATGGAAATCGTCGGATTAGCTCCTGCAGCGTCACATCGGCGCGCCAGGCTTCCGCCACTCTAACCACATCTTCGAGAGAATCGCTAGAGCCGTGAGCCCAAGAGAACGTGCCATGCGAGATGTTGATAGAGAAAAGCCGCATTTCCGCCCCGATCAAGATAGACATCGTCCCACGCCCCGACTCTATCTTCGCCGTGATATGCCACCGATCTCCTTGCTGTTCAACCACAGCGCCGATAGCGATGTTCAATGCGTGAGCGACTTCTCGAAGGGCGGGGGCAAGCCCACCGGCGCGCAGAAGATCAGGATATAGCCCTGGGCGGACCACTGCCTCAACCGATCGCACCGGCTCTGCAGCAACTTCTCTTTCGCTCATGCGACGGGCATCCCTCCAGCTAGGCCATAATGGCGACTCTACAATCATAGTAGCCCGCTCGGGCCAGGAGATGGGCCCGAGCGGACTAGACTACTTCCTACTGACTGTCAGAAGGGGAAATCCCTCAGCCGGCCGAATGACGACCAGTCAGGTTCCGGGATATCCACAACCCTTCCTTCGGCATCGTAGAATTTGATGGAACTCCACGACCGCCGGTGGTTCTTGACGGCCCTAGCGATCCAGCCCATTTCCTCTTCAGTAGCATGGGGAGCAACGCCGCCTCGATTCAGGCCCCTCTTGGCCATGTCCTCGAAACCTCCCGAGAAGCCTTTCATGTTTACGTGCAGTGGTATGTCTCCGTCGGCTATAGCCTTCTGGGTAGGAGCTCGCCAGGTGTCAGCGCTCTCGTCCAAAAAGTGCTTTGACCGCAGGTCTTCGGCGAATTTGCGAGTGCCGTGTGCCCGGTAACCCAGAGCGACTCCGCTACACGGTTCCGCGTTGTGTACTAGAACAAGCGTTGTTCCGGCTGCCACAAAGTATGTGTGCAGATCGGCGACCGTCAGATTGTGCACCCGCTGGGTGGCGCTCCACTTTTTGACGGCCGTGACCTGGACGTGCGTGCCAGCGGAGGTTCGCAGCCACATGCCGGGCCGAAGGTCGCCGGCATCGACCCATTCCCGCAGGTCGGGAACCCAGAACGGGTGCTGGTATGTGGAGGTCACCGTGCTGACGCCTCGACCTCCCTCGTTTGCTCTCTTGTCGCCTCCGTCGCCGGTCTGGATGGTCAGCTCAACAAGATTCTTGCCGCCTTCGTTGCCAAGGAGCGCCGTGACAGCCTTTGTCGACGTCGTCCCAGCCTCTGGATCCGTCGCTATGACGGCGTCACCGATCCGGATGTCCTCGATCGCCTTGAGCGTGCCGTCCTTCATGAGGACTTTCGTGCCTGGCACAAAGCTGTTGCAGTCCGATGGCAACTTGAATTTCCCTGACCGATGCCTCTGATTGCCGTATCCGCGCTTTGCATTGAACGACATCATCGGGAACTTATCTGTGAGGCCACCACCTGCGGTGCTCATCAGCCATCGGAAGGCCTCTATATCTTCCTTTTTGATGTATGACTTACGGTTGTGATAACGAGATCTTTCTGCTTCGCGCTTCTTCCAGGCTTCTATTTCTCGTTTCTGTTTGGCGTATGCCCGCTGGCGCTGCTTGTGGATCTTTTTCTCGGCCTTGGTCTTCTTCGCCCCATTGGGATTGTGAGTTTCGGCGAAGTTCGCGTCGGATTCCCGGTTTCCGGTGTCAACACGGCGGCCATCGGGGTCGGACTGCTCGACGGGGTTGTTGCCGGCGTAGGAGTACGCGTTGGCCCACTCGGGGGTGCGGAGGTCGAGTTCAGGATCGGTGGAGATGAACCTCGCGATCGCCGGATCGTAGAAGCGGGCGCCCAGGTACGTGAGACCTGTCGAGGCGTCTTCGGTCTTGCCGAGGAAACCGCGGTCGGTGAAGGGCAAGTCGTCGCCGCCTCGGCGCTGGCCGAAGGGCAGGTAGCGCTCGCGACTGACGGTGCCGGTGGTGTCGTTGACGGCCAGCTGGGTGCTGCCGTGCTTGCCCGCGAGCAACCAGGTGACGCCATTGGCGTCGCGCATGGCGACCGGTTCGCTGTCGGCGCTGCTGTAGTAGCGCTTACCGGTCACAGCGCCGCTGGCCAGGCGCAGCTCCATGGAGCCGAGGTAGAGGGTGGTGCTGCCGTCGGGGTCGCGCCGGATCAGGCGTTCGCCGGCGGCGTCGTAGATCATGCCGGTCTGCTGGCCGTCGATGGTGGCCTGAGTCAGCTGGCCGAGCTGGTCCCAGATGAAGGTGCCTTGCTTGCCGCCGACGGTGCGGGCGGTGAGCTGGCCCTTGTTGTCGTAGGCGTAGGTGTCGGTACCGCCGGGGCGGGCGATGCTGGTGACGGCGTTGGGGCGGACGGCGGTGGCGCCGGCGGCGGGGTAGGTGTAGGTGGCGCTCTGGCCGTTGTCGGTCAGGGTGGTGAGGTTGCCGACCTTGTCGTAGGCATAGGCATGGCTGTAGGGGTCCAGTCCTAAGACATCGCCGGTGCCGGTGCAGGAGCTCGCGGTGGTGGTGTAGGCGGTCTTCAGCCGGAGCAGGCCGTCGTAGCTGAAGCATTCGGACTGGCCGTCGGTCTGGCCGGCGATGGCCGAGTCGGCGTCCAAGACGCGGGTGATGTTGCCGGCCAGGTTGTAGCTGTAGCGGTCGTCCTGGACGGTGTCCGGGGTGGACGTGTTCGCCTTGGTCTGGGTGGTGACGCGGGAGAGCCACTCGGTGGTGGCATCGCGTTCCAGGACGCGTTTGATCTGGCCGTTGCCGCCCAGCAGGCGACTTTCAAGTTTGCCGGTGGCGGTGAAAGTGGTGTCCTTGACGTAGGTGAAGCCGCCCAGGTCGGACGTGGTGGCCTTGGTCAGGCCGAGGTCGGTGTAGCTGTGCGTGAGCTTCTCGGCCAGCAGACCGCCGGCTGCGGGCATACCTTGCTCGCGCAGGTTGCCGGCCGCGTCGTAGGCGGAGGTGAAGGCGTAGTCGCGGCCGAGACCGCCTTCGTTGGCGGGGATGGTGATGGTGGTGGCGGTGGGCCGGTAGTCGCCGTCATAGGCAGTGACCGTCTGGGTGTACGGCTGGCCGCCGGTGTAACTAGTGGCGGCGCCGGGGTGGCCCTTGGCGACGGTGTCGTAGGTCCAGGCGGCGAGCCGGGTGCCAGTGTTCGGCTCGCCTGCCCACTGGCCGGTGCGGCGGCCCAGATCGTCGTAGACGGTGGAGACCTTCTGGTTCTTGCCGTCGATGGCCCAGATCTGCCGGCCCGCGGCGTCGTAACCGTAGCTGGAGGCGCCCGCGTCCGGATCGGCAGCGGCGGTGCGCCGGTCCAGCCAGTCGTAGGTGTAGGTGCGGACGTTGCCGTTGGCGTCCGTCATCTTGGTCAGGTTGTCGTTGAGGTCGTAGCCGTAGAGGGTGTCGGCGTGGCTGGTGGCGTCCGACCACTCCTCGACCTTGACGACACGGTCCAAGGCGTCCGTGACGGTGGCGGTCTTGCCTCCGACCGGCGGGGTGACCTCGGTGCGGTCGGCGCCGGGGTAAGCGGTGCTGGTCCGGCGCAGCTCGGTGCCCTCGTGGTAGGCGATGGACGCCGTCACGCGTTCCAGGCCGTCGTACACGGACTTGGTCCACTGCGGCAGGCCGGCTGGTGCCGGGTTGAGCAGGCCGCTGCCCGGCTCGGCGGAGTTGTGCGCCGGTTCGCCGACCGCCTCGGTCAGGCCGCGCGCGTTGTAGGTGGTGGCCACGACGATCCGGCCGCCGGCCGGGCTGGGCGAGGCGGTCTGGCTCTCCCGGGGACGGCCGAGCCCGTCCTCGTAACTGTGACTGGTCATCCACTTGGCTCCGCTGCCGGTACCGGTCAGCAGCTGCTTGGCGGTGGTCTTGATCGGCGCGGTGGGCTGGCCCAGCCAGCCGTCCCAGGCGATGGCGTAGGCGACGGTGGCGCTGGGCGTGCCGCCGCTGCGCGGCTGGCCCGGCTTCCACAACGCGGTGGCCCGGCCGATGCCGTCGTAGTCCAGCTCGGTGGTCTTGTTGTTGGCGTCGACCGTCTTGGTGGGCTCGCCCAGGGTGTGCGAGATGCTGGTGGTGGTGGTGTAGCCGAGCGGGTCCTTGACCGCTATGCCGCCGGTGGGCCAGCCGGTCGCCGGGGTGTAGGTGGTCGTGGTGGTCTTGCCGAGCGGGTCGGTCGCGGTCAGCGTCCGGCCGTAGTCGTCGAAGGTGGCCTTGCTGGTGGAGACGGTGCTCGCGTTCGCGTGGGCGCGGACCTCGGTGGGGTTGCCGTCGCTGGGCTTGTTCGTGGCCGGGTCGGTGCCCTGGTCGTACAGGGTGACGGTCTTGCCGACCAGCGTTCCGGTGGCACAGTCGTCGCCGGAGCGTTTCTCCACCACGGACGGGAAGTCGATCAGCCACTGGCCGGCGTCGGCGTTGCGCGCGTAGGTGATCGAAGTGCAGGAGTTGTCGGTGGCGACGCCGTCCTGCCCGTAGTCGTTGATCGTCTTGGGCAGTCCGTCGGCGTTGGCGACGGTCTTCTCGTCGGTGTAGCGCCAGCTGCCGCCGGTGACCTTCTCCCGCGAGCGCTCCCGCGTCTGCACCACATACGCCGGGTTCTGGCCGGCCCAGCCGGTACCGGTCGATGTGAGCGTGTACTCCCACCGGGTGGAGGCGATCTCGGTGTAGGCGCGCGGACTCAGCGCGGTCATCTGCCAGGTCTGCTCCTGCAGCACCTGCCCCTGCAACAGGCTCGCGTCGGTGACCGCGGTCCCGTCGAAGTCGGTGACCGTACCGCCGGTGCCGCGTAAGAACGTCCGGGTGCTGACGCTGTAGCCGGCCGGGTCGCTGCCCGAGCCCTTGATGGTACGGACCTGGCCGTAGCCTCGCCAGCTCGACCCGGCCGGCGCCAGGTTCGGTTCGGCGATCTGGACCGGGTTCGCCCAGTGCGGGCTGCCCAGGAACTCGTAGCTGTGCACCATGTCCGGCGAGCCGCCGACCATGTCGCGCTCGACCACCTTGGTGGCCAGCTGCTTGTAGAAGCGGGCCCAGGTCTCGAAGTCGCTTTCCGGTTCGCTGCCCATGTCGACCTGGTAGCAGTCGCCCACCTGGTCGCTCATGTAGTTGGTGCCGTCGCGGCCCTTGGCGCCGCCGCACGGGTCGGCCTGGCCATAGGTGACCTCGGTCCGGCCGCCCATCCCGTTCTTGATCGCCGCGATCCGCGGCACCATCCGCCAGGACAGCTGGTCCTGCCAGTCGGAGTTGCTGACGTAGTCCATCCGGCCGGCCAGCATCACCGCGTCGAAGTCCAGCGGCGGCAGCGTCACCTGCGGGGATGCGGCCAGGCCGCTCTGCTGCACGGTATCCAGCCACATCGCCGCGTCCCACGGCAGCCCCTGGTCGGTGCGCTGGTAAACCCAGCTGTGGGTGAGGTCCAGCCGGTCCACCGGATCCCAGGCCGCCGAGCCGGAGGTGCGCGACTCGGTCTGCACCGAGGCGAGCCGGCGGGTGGCGAAGAAGGAGATCGCGTTGTTGGCGCAGCCGGCCGCCTGCGCGCACTGCAGGTCGGTCGGCACGTCATCACCGGTACGCGCGCCGGTGGTGAACGTCATCCGCGCGGTCGGCACGCTCCCGGCGACCTGGCTGTTGTGCCCCCAGGTAACCGAGGACAGGAAACCGCCCCGGTCGTAGGGCAGCATCGCATACACCTCGTCGGTGCAGGAGGGCAGGCAGAAGTAGTTGACGTCGCGGTAGTAGGAGTAGTCGGTCACGTTCTCGTTGCGGTCGACCTCCTGGTCCAGGTTCCACCGCCACACCCCGGTGCAGGTGGGCGGGATGAAGTTGGCCCAGTACCGGTCGGCGCACGGCTCATTCAGCTCCTCACCGATGTAGGGCACCTGCCACTGGGCGTCCTTGTTGTAGCCGAACCGCCAGACCTGCCCGTCCCGGTCGGTGACCTTCCAGTAGGCGTTGCCGTCCGCGCCCCCGGCGACCTGCTCGATCTTCCAGCCGAAGTCCGGAACCGTCTTCCACACCCCGGCCGTGGTCTTGACGATCTGCGCTGAGCGGCCGCCCGCGCTGAGCACCAGCTCCGACTGGGTCCGGTCCACACCGGCCGCGTGCTCGTCCGGCGCCTCCCAGCACAACGCACTGCCGTTCTCGACCGCTTCGGCGTACCAGATCAGGTCCGAGTTGGTGGGGTGGTATTGGGTCCACACCTTGCAGCGTTGGTAACGCCGCTCGATGAAGCCCGTGCTCAGGTCCCAGCCCGCGCCGACCACGCTGGACTGGTTGTTGGTCCAATCGCCCTGCCCGTCCACCGAGGACGCGTTGTACTGCAGCGACAGGTCTGGCCCGTTGCCGGCCGCCGACGGCGGCTCCGGCAGCGGCACGTCGTAGTCGAACCCGCCTCCGGACGTGCCGGCCTGCCAGGTGCCCGATGGCTTCAGGTCGGTGGCGCCCCAGTTGCCGTCCGGCCCGGTCAGTCCGGCCATCAGCACGTACACCGAGCCCGCCGCCAGCTGCGCGGCCAGCCGCTCGTTGGCCGCCTTGGCCGCGTCCGCCTTACGGTCCTTGCTGGGTGCCGACGGAGTGACCGGCGTTTCCTTCGCGCCGACCGGGGCCGCCTCCACCTCCGCGGTCAGCGTGCCCGCCTTGAGGTCGTTGGTCGAGGGCACCACGGTGGGGTGCATCACGCACGTCTTGGGCCGCGGCACCTGGACGGCGCACGCGGGCAGCCGCATCACCTGCAACCGGGAGGCGAACGAGCCGCCGTAGGCGTTGCGGAAATCGGCGTAGGAGAACGCCGCCCGCACCTTGCCCGGACTGGTGCCGCCGTCGGCGCGCACCAGTCGCGCGGCCACCCCGACGCCGCCCAGCTTCGCCGCGGTCTCCGGCGTCAGCGTCTCCACCGTGACCTTGTCCAGTGCGGCGCCCTGCACCTGGCCCACCAGTACCGGCAGGGTCCCGGCCTCGGCCAGCTGGCCCGGCTCCGGCACGGCGACTTCGGCCTGGCCTGCCTTGGGCCACACCGGCTTCTGCCGGGTCACCTTCGGCGCGGACTCCTCCGCCCCCTTGACCGTCTTCTTGTCCGGTACCCGGCGGCCCTCCACCGACTGCTCCGGATCCGGCGCGGCGGCCGCCGCGTGCTGAATCAGCTGGTCAGGCACGCCCACGCTGGAGATCATCACCAGCGACGCGAGACTGACCACTAAGGTCACTAACGAGATCCGTAAACGACGACCACGCATCCAGAACCCCTTCACGGCACGCTGACGCAGACCCGGGCCACAGGGTCATCAGATGCCTAAGGCAGATATAAGGACGATCAAGAGGAATGTGATCGACAATTCAAGATCGGTCAACGATGGGAGCGTCGCTTTCCTGACACATACAGTCATGACCGGACAACTGACAGGGATCATGCTCACAGGTCAGACGAACTATCAGCGTCGACATAGCATCATCAGACGACTTGAATGTGATTCATATCACTCACGTTGCCTCTCAGCACCTGCCACCCTGGCCAAGTGCGGACCGTATGTAA